>JAJDZU010000006.1 GCA_022824495.1 Chloroflexota bacterium
CGTCCAGGTGGCGTCAGGGTCCGTGGCGCTGCCCGCGCCCGGCCCCTCGTCCATCGACGGCCGCCGGGCCTGCGCGGCCACCAGCGTCGCGTCCATGAGCGTGCCGGCTTTGACCAGCCAGCCCGCCGCGTCCAACTGCCGCGTCACCTCCGCGAACAACTGCTCGCCCAGCCCCCGCGCCGCCAGCACGGCCCGAAAGCGGCTGATCGTCGAATGGTCCGGCACCGGGTCCGGCAGCCCGAGCCCCACGAAGCGCCGGAACGAGATGCGATCCCAGAGCGCCGCCTCGATCTCGGGGTCGGAGGCGGTGTACCACTGCTGCAACAGCAGTACCTTGACCATGAGCAGCGGCGGATAGCTGGGCCGGCCCTCGGGGGCGGCGTAGAGGTCCGCGACCACCGCCGCCAGCCGGTCCCAGTCCAAGACCGTGTCCAACTGCTCCAATTGCGCGTTGCGGCCCACCTTGGCCGGCAGCAGCCCGTCCATCAACGAGGGATTCCCCATGGGCCGATGCATGCGTCACCTCCACCACCATCCCGTCCGCCCCATGGTGGCCTGACGGCCCAGTTATGCAAAGGTCTCTGCCAGGGAGAGGGAAAAGACTGGCCTCTCCGGCGGGGGATTTCTGCTGAACCCGGGGTTGGTAGCTGCATCCGGGGGGTGGTTCGACACGGGCCGCCGACGGACTGCGGCCCGGCCACGTCGACAAGCTCAGGACAGGCTCACCACGAACGGGATGGGAAAGAGTGAGTTGAGAGACGACGAGGAGGGGTGGGAATGGTCCACGAAGGGCACGAAGGACCACGAAGAGTGTGACGGCTGGTGAGGCCACGGGGGCGGCGTGCCTGGGGCCTGGTCGGGGCTGCAGGCTTTCGACCCTCACCCTAGCCCTCTCCCTGCCAGGGAGAGGGAAAAGACTGGCCTCTCCGGCGAGGGATCTCTGCTGAACCCGGGGTTGGTAGCTGCATCCGGGGGGTGGTTCGACAC
The DNA here is from genome assembly GCA_022824495.1 of Chloroflexota bacterium. GTDB lineage: Bacteria > Chloroflexota > UBA11872 > UBA11872 > UBA11872 > UBA11872. Next base: position 988 of record JAJDZU010000006.1, read on the forward strand.
GCCCTTCCGAAAGACTCCAGGGCGGCTCACCACGAACGGGGAGCGGTCGCCTAAGCGAGCCCCTCGATGTCGACGGTGAGGAGGGATTCGTGGTTGCCGGGGTTGGCGGCGAGGAGGCGGCCGCCGGGGGCGAAGGCGGCGGAGCGGCCGGTGACGCGGTGGGGCCAGCGGGGGCGTTCGTGGAAGTTGGCGCGAGGGTCCTTGGCGTCGACGTAGAGGGCGAAGACGCCGAGGCGTTGGGCCAGATCCCGGGCACGGCGCTTGAGGGTGTCACGGCGGTTGAAGTCGAGGATCTGGTCCCATGAGGCGCCGGCGTTCTGGAAGTCCTTGATGCAGTCGAAGTGGGGCTGGACGATGACGCGGGCGCCGAGGCCGACGAGGGTGTCGTGGATGGCGGAGGACTCGTTGTCGGCACAGATGGTGACGCCGATGGAAGTCTGGCCAAGCCGAAACGGGGCCATGTCGTCGCCGCCGCCGCGGTAGAAGTCCATTTCGCTGGTGGTGGGTTGGAGCTTGCGCTGGACGTGGCGGACGCCGTTGGCATCCACCATTACGTAGGCATTGAAGGGTTTGGGGGCGAGGCCGCGTTCGGCGATGCCAGCGCCGATAGCGAGCCCATGGCTTTTGGCCATCCGGGTGAGGCGCCGGGTGGCGCGACCGGGAATGGGCTCGGACAGGCGTTCGAGTTCGGCGGGGTCGGCGTCGGCGTCGTAGGTGACCCAGGGGCCGTGCACGGAGAACTCGGGAAAGAGGACGAGGTCGCAGCCGGCGGTGGAGGCTTGTTGGGTGAAGGTCTCGATCTTCTGGAGGTTCGCGTCGACTTGCCCGCGCCGGGAGCAGAGGGTGACGAGGCCGATGCGCATGAGGGATTCAGTTGGAGGGTTTCGGGGCACGGGTAAGGCTCGCACGGTCGTGGATATCGTGCGCGCCGTTGAGCGTCGCTCCTGGCGGGATGTGCAAGGGCAGAACCGAGTAGGCTCCCATGGCTTTCGGGGGCGGGTGACGCGATGAGCGTGGAGCGGGCGGCGGACGGTGGGCATCTGATCAGGATTGATGTGCCGGTGACCGTGCGGTCCGCGCGGGTGAGCGAGATGCGGCGGCTGAGCGAGTTGTGGGGTCCGGCGGGGAAGGCCTCGCGGCAACGGCTGCTGCGGCGCTACTTTCGCGAACAGGCGGACGGGGTGCAGCGGGGGATGGTGGCGGATTTCAACGGGAATCCGATCGGGCAGCTGTGGGTGCGGTTGCGGTTCATCGATCCGTCCATCGAGGCCGGGCTGCGGGTGGCGTACGTGCATACGCTGGTGGTGATGCCGGAGTTCCGGCGGCTGGGCGTGGCGGAGGGGCTGGTGCGGAGTGCCTCGGCGCTGGCGGCGGCGCGCGGTTGCACGCACGTGGCGATCGGAGTGGACCGGCCGAATGAGGCGGCGCGACGGCTATACGCGAAGTGGGGATTCGAGCGGTACTACGAGAGCTTTGACCTGCGGGGGGACCTGGTGTTCATGCGGCGGGAGGTGTTTGAGGCGGGGGTTGCGGCGGAGGTGCGGTGATACCATGCGGCGCGTCCGCGCTGGTGCGGTGAGCGTCGCGCGACGGCGCGTTTTCGGCGGGCGCCGGCCCGGCGGCGGGGGTCTTGATGCAAGCGTTTCTTAACGGCGAATACATGGACCTGGCGGATGCCAAGGTCAACGTGATGACGCATGCGCTGAATTACGGGACCGGGGTGTTCGAGGGCATCCGCGCCTACTGGGACGACGAAGAGGAGCAGTTGCTGCTGTTCCGGGTGCGCGAGCACTTTGAGCGGATGCACCAGTCGGCCCGCATCCTGCGGATCGGCATCGACTACTCGGTGGACGAGCTCGTCGACATTTGCGTGAACGTGCTGCGGGCGGGGAACTTCCGCGAGGACGTGTACGTGCGGCCGCTGGCGTTCAAAAGCGCGCTGCAAGTCGGACTGAACATGGTGGCGATGGGGCCGGACGGCTTACGGCCCATCGAGAACGGGTTCACGCTGTTTGCGCTGCCGTTTGGCAACTACCTGGACATTGAGAAGCCGATCCGCTGCACGATCTCAGCCTGGCGGCGGGTGAACGACAACATGATCCCGGCGCGCGGCAAGGTGACGGGGATTTACGTGAACTCGTCACTGGCCAAGACGGAAGCGCTGGAGTCCGGGTTCGACGAGGCGATCATGCTGACGCACGACGGGCACGTGAGCGAGGGTTCGGGCGAGAACCTGTTTATCGTGCGCGGCGGGAAGCTGCTGACGCCGTCGCTGAGCGAGGACATCCTGGAGGGCGTGACGCGGGCGACGGTGATGCAGATCGCGCTGGACGACCTGGGGATCGAGACCATCGAGCGCCCGATCGACCGGACGGAGCTGTATATCGCGGACGAACTGTTCCTGGTGGGAACGGGGGCGCAGATCTCACCGGTGCGGGAGATCGATGGACGCATCATTGGCGACGGGGAGATCGGCCCGGTGACGGGGGCGCTGCAAGATCTCTACTTTGACATCGTGCGCGGCCGGTCAGCGAAGTATCGTGGGTGGTGTCTGAGCGTGCAGGAACAGGCTGCGGCGCAGCACGCATGATCGGGCGGCGAAAGGAGGCACGGTCGCGCTGACCGCGAAACGCCTCCTCCAGCCCACCCGCGTGGGCGGTCCCGCCCCACGATCCGTAGCTCACCGACTCTTTGGACTTCACCGGCAGCGGCGCGCCTGAGCTATGCCAAACCTGGAACTCGACGAGCCCACGCTGGAACGCCTGGAAGCGCGGCTGGGGATCCAGTTCACGGACCGGTCGCTCCTGGCGCAGGCGCTGGTGCATCGATCGATCGTGAACGAGGCCGATCTGGGCGATGCGGACAGCAACGAACGGCTGGAGTTCCTGGGCGACGCGGCGCTGGGCCTGGTGGCGGCGGAACTGCTGTTTCGGCGGCACCCGGAGCGCGCGGAGGGCTTGCTGACGCACGCGCGGGCGTCGCTGGTGAATTTGACGTCGCTGGGCGAGGTCAGCGAGGCGCTCGGCCTGGGCGAGTTCGTTCAGCTGGGCCGGGGCGAGGACATGAGCGGGGGCCGCGAACGGTCGAGCGTGCTGGGGCGGGCGTTCGAGGCGGTGCTGGGGGCGATTTACCTGGACCAGGGGCTGGAGGCGGTGCGGGAACTGCTGGAGCCCATCCTGATCAGCGAACTCAACCGCTACGGCTGGGAGGGCCCGGCAAAGGACTTCAAATCGCAGTTGCAGGAACACCTGCAGGCCGGCGGGGGCCCCACACCTCGATATGAAGTGGTGTTTGAGGAGGGGCCCGACCACCACCGCGTATTCACCATGGCGGTTCGCGCCGGCGAGACCGTGCTGGCGTCGGGCGTAGGCTTGAGCAAGCAGCGCGCGGAACAGGCCGCGGCGCAGACGGCGTTGACGGAGATTCTCAAGGCCGAAGGAACGATGGATGTACCTGCGGCGGATTGACCTGCAGGGCTTCAAGACTTTTCCCAAGCGGACGACGCTGGAGTTTCGGCCCGGGGTGACGGCCATCGTGGGACCCAACGGTGCGGGTAAGAGCAATCTCTCGGACGCCATTCGCTGGGCCATGGGCGAGCAGACGCCGCGACTGCTGCGGATTCGGCGGGCCGAAGACGTGATCTTCGGCGGCGCGGAGTCGCGAGCGCGCACCGGCATGGCGGACGTGCGGCTGACCTTTGACAACGCCAGCGACTGGCTGCCGACCGAGTTCGGCGAGGTGGTGATCGGGCGCCGGCTGTTCCGGACGGGGGCTTCGGAATACACGATTAACGGGGCGCGGGTGCGCCTGCGGGACGTGCTGGACCTGATGAGCGCGGGGGCGGCCAGCCACGGCGGCCACTCGGTGATCAACCAGGGCCAGGTGGAGCAGGTCTTGCAGCAGCGGCCGGAAGACCGGCGGGCCTTTCTGGAAGAAGCCGCCGGGGTGGCGCGGTACTACGCCCGCCGCGACCAGGCCTGGCGCCGCTTGACCGAGACGCGGCGGAATCTGCAGCGCTTGCGCGACCTGTCGGCGGAAATCGAGTCCCGGTTGGACACCCTGCGGGAGCAGGCGCAGGTCGCGGAGCGCGGCGCGGACCTGCAACGCGAATTGCGGGAGGGTCAATTGACGCTGGCCCGGCATCGACTGTTTGCCGTAGACCGGCAACTGGAGGCCGCGGAGGCGCGAGAGCAACAGGCCACGGAGGAACTGGCGGCGCTGCTGACCGAACCGGTGGAGGATTTGCGGCGGCAGGCCGCGGAGGCGTCGCTGCGCAGCTCGGAGCTCGAGCAAGACCTGGCCGCGGCGCGTCACCGGGTGGAGCAAGCTCGCCGAGCGGCGGCGCGGCGGGCGGCGCAACGCGCGCAGTTGATTGAGCGCCAGCGACACCTGGAGAGCCGACTCACCGACTTGAACGCCCGCAGCGCCAGTCTGACGGCCCGTGGAGAGGCTCTGGCCGAGGAAGCAGAGGTTGCCCACGACGCACTGGCCGAGCTGGATGCGCACATGGCGCAGGTTCACGTGGAACGACAGCGGCTGCTGGAGTCGCTGGCCCCGGAGCGCGAACGGCGACATCGAATGCAGTCGCTGGCCACGCAGTTGGCCAGCGCGCGGGACCGGCGCACCTCGTTGCGGGAACGCCGGCGGCACCTGTCGGGCGAGGGCGAGCGGCTGGAAGCCGACCTGATGCGGCTTCAGGCGCAGGCAAGTGCTGCTGGCGAGACTGCGGCAGCCGCCCGCGCCGAGGCGGAGACGGCGGAGCATCAGGCTGAGCTTGCCGCGACAGCCGCTGTGCAGGCCGGGGACGTGCAGCGGGCCGCGGTGGCGGCCGCACGAGCCGCGCAGCAGGCGCAGGCCCGCGCGCACGCGGACCTGCGGGCGGGCTCGGAACGCATCGCCTCGCTGGAACGGGAGTTGAACGCGCTCCGGGACGCCCACGTCCACACCGGCGAGTCCGGCGAGACGCTGCGCGCCCTGCGCGAGGCGCATCCCGAAGCGGTCATTGGCCGGATACGCGATCGGATGCATCCCCGGACCCCGGAGGCCGCGCGCCTGCTGGAGGCGGCATTTGCAGGCAGCCTCGACACAGTGCTCGTCGCTCGACCCGACGATGGACCGGCTCTGCGAGCGGCCGCGCGGGACCTGCAATTGACCAGGCTGAGCTGGCGTCCGACCGCGGGCTTCCGTGGCTGGCCCTACGAGGGCGACGAGCGCGAGGCAGCGCCAACGGGCCTGCGCGGGACGCTGGGCGACATGGTGGACGCTAGCGGTTCGGATGCCGGCCTGGTGCGGCGCCTGTTACGCCGGGTGGTGGTAGCCGAAAGCCTGGACGCCGCCGTGCAGGCGCGGCAGGAGCGCACGGACCTTGCCGACCGTCAAATCGTCACGCTGGACGGCGACGCCATTGACATGGACGGGACGGTGCGGCTGAGCGTCCAGGACGCCGCGGGACGGGGTATTGCCGAGCGGCTGGCCCGGGCGGAGCGGACGCTGGTGGAGGCTCGACGCCGACAGCCAGACCTGGAACGCGCCGCGACGAGGGCCGACCGCTCGCTGCAGGCCGCGGACGACGACCTGCGGGCGGCGGAGGGCGCCAGCGATTCGGCGGCCGCTGCGCGTCAGCATGCGCAGGAGGCGGCGAGCGCGGCGAGTCGGCGGCACCAGCAGGCCGATGCCGAGGCCCGCGCCCTGGGCAGCGGAATGCGGAACGCCGAAGAGCGCCTGCGCGGTGTGAAGCAACGCCTTGCGGCGCTGGCGCCGAGTCTTGAGGAGTCCGAACGGAACGTCAGGCTGGTCAGCGAGAAGCTCGATCATGCCGGTACGGCCGCTGCCGGCACCGCCGAGGCCGAAGCGCAACTGGCGGCGCTGGAGGCCGCGCTGGGCGTGAATGAGCGCCGCGCGTCCGACCTGCGGACCCAGGCGACCCAGCGGAAGCGAGCCGCCGAGCAGGCCGGCGCCGAGGCCGAAGCCCTGGAACGTGAGCGATGGAACGCCGAGCAGTCGCTGGCCGAGGCGACGGCCGAACTGGCGGAGATGGATGCTGTCGGCGACCGCGAAGACGCACCCGACGAGGATCGGATTCGCCAACTTGAGACCGGGGCCCTGGAGGCCAGGCTGGAGCTTCAACGGCTACAGATGCAAACCGAGGTACGAGCGCAAGAGGAGGCCAGAGCGACGGCGGACGTGGCGGCGGCGCAGCGCGAGACGGAGCGGCTGGTGGATCGCCGCGCCGAGATTCGGTCGCAGGCACGCGACGAGCTTGGGATTGATCGATTGGATGCGGCGAAGGCCGCCACAGCGGTTGGGCAGATTGAGCGTCGCACCGCCGAACTGCGACGGTTGCTGGACCGGCTTGGCCCCGTGAACCCGCTGGCGCCGGAGGAGTATGAACGCGAGCGCGGCCGGGTGGACGACGCCAGACGGCAGATCGCGGACCTGGAGGGCGCCGAGGCCAACCTGCAGACGCTGGCACGAGATCTGCAGCACCAGCTGCATGCCGAGTTCATGACCACGTTCGAAACCATGAACGAGGCGTTTAGCTCCACCTTTACCGAGCTCTTTGGGGGCGGCGAGGCGCACATGACGCTGACGTCGCCCAACGACATCGAGCAGACGGGGGTTGAGTTTTCGATTCGGATGCCGGGTAAGCGGTCGCAGCAGTTGGCGGCGCTTTCAGGCGGCGAGCGGGCCCTGGTGGCGGCCGCGCTGATCCTGGCGCTGCTGAAGATTCGCCCGCCGCCGTTCTGCATCCTGGACGAAGTGGATGCGGCGCTGGACGATCAGAACGTGATGCGGTTCTGCCGACAGGTGATGAGTCTCAGCGAGCGGACGCAGATTCTGCTGATCACGCACAACGCCATCACGGTGGAGGCGGCCTCGACGGTTTACGGCGTGACGATGCGTGAAGACGGCGTTTCGGAGTTGCTGTCGCTGCGCCTGGACGGCGTCCCGAGCAACGGTGCGACGAGCAACGGCCACGCGCAAACGCCGACGGCCGACGCCGCCGCGCGCCGCAGAGTCGCCAACGCCGCCTGAGGCCATTGACCCGGCAGCACGCCGTAGGCTGAAGGCGTGCAGCAGGCATCCGCTTCGTCACTAAGCCCATTGGATGAACACGGTCGGTAGTCGACCCCGACGTCACTCGCGGCGCTATGGTCCGCCCCGGCGACGACGGCGGACTGCGCGGCGCCCCGGCCGGCCAGGGGTGCGGCGGACGCCGGTCCCGGTGTGGGGTCTGGCCCTGGCGCTGGGAACGTCCGTCGTCGTCTTCATGCTGGTGCTGGCCGCCGTGACGGATCCGCTGGCCGGCCTGCGGCCACTGGTGGAGGACGCCGGTGCGCTGATTCAGCCGCGCGCCCCGGTGGCGACCAGTGACGAACCGCTGGTCCCCCGGCGCGAGGACCCCAGCGCCGACATTGCGGACGTTCCCTCCGTGGTCAGCCTGGATCGGGACGAGGCGCGGCAGCTGCTGGAAGACGCGGGCTTCCGGCCGCAGGTCGAAGAGACATTCGACGACGCCGTGGCGGAAGGCCTGGTGATCAGCCAGGAGCCACCGGCCGGAACGTCACTCGGGCGCCTGGAGCCGGTCCTGATGATCGTCAGCCGCGGACCATCGCTGGCGCCGCTGCCAAACGTGGTTGGGCTGGCCGCGGAAGCTGCGCGCGTCGATCTGGACCGTCGCGGATTCCAGGTGATTGAAGTCACGGCATTCAACGAGGACGTGCCCGCGGGCACGGTGCTTGGCCAGGAACCGCTGGCGGGAGCCGTGGTGGACCGGCGCTCCGTGGTCGTGCTGCGGATCAGTCGAGGGGTGGAGATCGTGCCGGTGCCGCTGGTGGTGGGCCGTGCGGAAGACGACGCACGCCGAGCCATCGAGCTGGTTGGGATGGCCGTGGGCGAGACGACGTATGTCGAAGACGACTCGGCGCCGAACGGGGTGGTTGTGGCGCAAAGTCCGGCCAGCGGGGAAGGCGCACCGAGCGGGTCGGACGTGCTGCTGACGGTTGTGCGGATTGGCGAGGTGAATGTTCCGGCGCTGATTGGCCGGACGGTGGACGCGGCCCAACGCACGCTGTTCGACAACGGCCTCCTGGTCGGATCAATCCGACTCGTCCCAACTCCCGGCGCTTCCAGCGAGATCGTGGTGGGCCAGGAGCCGGGACCCGGCGCCAAGGTGGCCCGGGGCTACGGCGTGCGACTGATCGTGGCGGTTCCGGCCGCGGCACCCAGCCCGCCGCCGGCGCCGGCGGCTAGCGGCTAACGTCCAGCGGCAGGGCGCGCACGGCTTCAAGGCCCGCCGCCAGAACGGGATCATCGTCACCGCCGAGCTGAGCGTCGGACATTTCGACCTGGCGGTCCGGCGTGAGGCCGCTGCCGGCGCCAGCCAGGGCGACGCCGGCCGGCGTGAACCAGATCCCGCTGGTGACGCGCATGATGGAGCCGTCGGAGAGCTTGTGCAGTTCCTGTACCGAGCCCTTGCCATGCGTCTGTTCGCCGATGAGCGTGGCACGGCCGTGCGCCTGGAGAGCGCCCGCGAACACCTCGGAGCCGCTGGCCGACCCGGAATTGACCAGGACGACCATTGGGGTGCGCAGGTCGCGGAATCCGCTGATGGCGTTGTATATCTGTGTCGGCTCCTTGCGGCTTTCCCGGCGCAGAATCAGCTCATCTTCGGGCAGGAAGCGGCTGGTGGCGGAGATGCTGGCGTCAAGCAGCCCGCCAGGGTTGTTGCGCAGGTCCACAATCAGCCGTTCAACGCCCGCGGTCTCGAATCCGGTGAGGGCGTGGCGAATCTCGCCGGACGTTCGCGACGAGAAGTTGGCGATTCGCAGGTAGCCGACGTCGTCGAAGACCCTGGTGGTCACCGATTGCATGACGATCCGATCGCGGATGATGGTGACGTCGCGCTCGGTAGATTCGCCCTGACGCCGCAGGGTGAGGGTGACCGGCGCGCCGCGCTCGCCGCGCACGAGGTCTCCGAAGTCCGACAGGGCCATACCCTCGGTTGAGACGCCGTCAACCGCCAAGACGTACTCATGAATCCCGATCCCCGCAGCCTCCGCGGGCGATTGCGGCAAGGGCTGAATGATGAAGGGGAAGTTGTCGCGCACCTCGATCCGGATGCCAACCCCGATGAATGAACCGGAGAGACGCGCGCTAAAGCGACGGGCCTGCTCCGGATCGTGATAGAGGGTGTATGGATCCTCCGTTGCCAAGGCCAAGCCGCGGATGGCGCCTTCGCGCAAGGTGTGGGCGGCCAACGGACCGTCGTAGTAGTTGTCCTGGATGACGTTCCAGGCTTCCCAGAACAGGCCGAAGTCGACCTCTTCCGTCTCCTCCTTGATATCCGGAGGCGGATCGCCGGCGAGCACCACCGGCGGGGGGATGCCAGGACCGAGGGCCGTGGCGCCGGCGACGAACCCGATGGAGAACACGAGACAGAGCGCAATGACGGTGCTGGCCAACATGAGGGCGGTGCGGATTGGGCGTTGCATAGGACGTTCGACCAGGGGAGGCTGATTCCACGGTAGCGCAGCGGCGTGAGGAGGCGGTGAGAGACTTTTGTCCGGCCTGACGATGGCCGCTGACGAATCCGGGCCTCATGCCTGCTCGACGGTCCCCGCGGAACCTGGGCCCTGACTGAAGGCGGCTTGACCAGCCAGCGGGCCACTAGCCAGCTTCTGGCAAATCCGTCCAGCATGGCTTAGCATGTAATCAACTGCTTCATCCAGTAGTGTCTGGTGGAGCAATCGGTCAGAATCGGAGCGTGGCCACTCGATGGCGACAAGCAATCCGGTACCCGTTCGCTTCACCAGTGGCGACGTTGAAATACTGATTGGCGACAGCCAAGACGTGCTGCCAAAGCTTGTAAGCCAATCCATTCAAAGTTGTATTACTTCGCCTCCATACTGGGGATTAAGAGACTACGATCACGAGGCCCAGATTGGTGCCGAGGAATCGCCCGAAGACTATGTGGAACGACTCGTGGGGATCTTCCGAGAAGTTCGGCGCGTACTCGCGGATGATGGAACGCTCTGGTTGAACGTTGGCGACGGATATGCCCGCAACGGCGGGACGGGACGAAGCGGCCCAAATGCTCAAGTTGGTAACACGAAGAAGCTGATCCAGAAGCGAAATTGCAAGGTGCCCGACTGCTGGGGACTGAAAGACCGCGATTTGATGGGACTGCCATGGCGCGTAGCCTTTGCGCTACAAGCGGATGGATGGCTGCTGCGCTCGAACATCACGTGGATAAAGAGAGCGCCCATGCCGGAGAGTGTAAGAAACCGACCTTCAAACGCGACCGAGCAGGTATTTCTCTTCTCGAAGAGGCCCAAGTACTTTTACGACAATCAGGCGATCCGGGAGGAAACCGGAGCGAATCTCAGGAACTACTGGCTGCTTGGACCTGACCCAGGCGGCACATCCCACCCAGCCGCTTATCCAAGAGAGTTGGTACGACGGTGTATTCTCCTAGGGAGTCGGCCAGGGGATGTGATTCTCGACCCCTTCTCCGGGTCTGGGACGACCGGTGTCGCCGCGGCTGAGTTGAATCGCAGGGCGATTCTGATTGAGTTGAACGAAGACTACGCTGTGCAGTCGAGATCACGGATTGACGATGGCGTACAGCGCGTTTTGGGCATTCCAGCGTTGTAACAACTGTCTCTTTCACTCAACATGGCAACACTTGCAGAACTTCGGCGACTCTATCATTCCAAGATTGGCAGCCAAATCGTGCGGTTCGCTGACAGTGGAGCTCAGGCACATCCTAATTTTGCGGACGGAAGCAGCCGGTCGAGTGTCTTGATATCAAATGCTATTGCAAGGGAGCTTGGATTCCACGAGCAGGACACAGAGGGTATTTCAGGTCAGACGGCAGGCTCACTATTTGAAAGGCTCACATGCGAGTTCATAGAAGAAGCGTTTTCGTCTATCAGTCACTTACGGCCTGGACGTTGGCAATACCTTACTACACAGACACGGATTTCCAGATTCGTTCAGTATCGGCATTTGGAGATCCTTGACAAGGTCGTCAGCACAAATCAAGACCTCTCAGCGGCGCTTGGCCATGGCTATATCGTAACGCCGGACATCGTCATATCGCGCCTCCCGACGACCCAGGAGGAGGTCAATGAATACCGCATCATTTTGGATGACTCGAAAGCAGCCTCACTGACGCCGTTTATCGAGACAAATAAGGCAGCGAGCCTTCCATTCTTGCATGCGAGTGTTTCGTGCAAGTGGACGATTCGGAGCGACCGTTCTCAGAACACCCGCACGGAAGCGCTGAATCTCATCAGGAATCGCAAGGGCACCCTGCCGCATATCGTCGCCGTCACGGCTGAACCACTTCCAATGCGGATTGCGTCGCTGGCGCTTGGGACGGGTGATCTCGATTGCGTGTACCACTTCGCGCTGAACGAGTTGCGGGGCGTCTGCGCATCTTTACCCGAGGCTGGAGACCAATCCGAGATGCTGGAGACGATGATTGAGGGCGACCGATTGCGGGACATCAGCGACCTCCCGTTTGATCTTGCCGTCTGATCGTTCTCCTCGCCGAGTGAGCTAACGCCGGATTAGCTGGTGTTGAAAACGCCGACGGGTTCGTCGGCGAGGATGTTTCCGGCATCCATGCGGATGACGCGGCGGCGGAGGTTGTTGACGATTTCGCTGTCGTGGGTGGCGACGAGGGTCGTGACGCCTTCGCTGTTGATGTCGAGCAGCAAGCCGATGATCTCGCGCGCATGGGCGGGGTTGATGCTGTCGGTGGGCTCATCGCACAACAGGACGTCAGGCTTTGATATGACGGCGCGGGCGAGGGCCACCTTGCGCTGTTCGCCGCCCGAGAGTTGCCGGGGGAAGCGCTCAGACTTGTTGGACAGGGCCACGCGTTGGAGCACGTCGTCGACGGCCACATCGATCTCGCGATTGGCACGCCCACGGACCTGGAGCGGCAGGCCGACGTTCTCGCGGACCGTGGCGTTGGGAAGCAGACGGGTGTCCTGAAAGACGACGCCGATGCGGCGGCGGAACTTGGTGAGCGCGGCGCCGCGAATCCTGGAGACATCGACGCCGTTGACGAGGACCACGCCGGAGTCAAATGGCTCCTCACGCAGGAGAATGCGGAGCAGCGTGGTCTTGCCCGCGCCGTTGGTGCCGATGAGAAAGGCGAACTCGCCGCGGGCAATGGCGATCGAGACATCGGCGAGGGCGGGTTCGCCGTCGTAGCTCTTGGTGACTCCCTGGACGACGATCAGCGGCGCGCTCCTATACGGCGAGGTAGCGGCGCACGGAGACGTAGCTCCCGACGCTGCCGACTACAAGTCCGACCAGGACGATAAAGACAGCGAGATTGCGGACGAAGGACACGTCCGTGGCGATGGGCAGGAACGAAATGATGCGGGTGATCGTGGGCGCGACCTGCAGGTACATCACAACCAGGGCCACGGCGGCGAGGGTGGCGCCGACGAGGCCGATGAAGGCACCTTCAATGATGAATGGACCGCGCACAAACCAGTCGGTGGCGCCGACCAGTTTCATGATCTCGATCTCCTGGCGACGGGCGTAGACGGCGATGCGGATGGTGTTGGCAATGACGAATAACGCAACGGCGGTGAGAGCAACGATCATGGCCGTGCCGGCGGCGCGCGAGACGTTACTGATGGATACCAGACGCTCGACGACGTCCAGGGGAACCGCGACGCTCTCGAACACCGCGGTCATCCCGCGAAGCTCGTCGGCGAGCGCGGGCAGCACGGCGGGGTCGTCCATGCGGAGCTCGACGCTGGCCGGCAGCGGGTTGGCCTGCAGGATGTCGATGACGTCGCGCTGATCAAAGAAGCGCTCCTGGAAGATCCGAAGGGCGTCTTCCTTGGTGACGAAGACAACCTCGCCAACTCCGGGACGCTGTTCCAGATCCTGCATGATCTCGGTGACGCGGGAGGGGCGGGCGTCGTCGCGGACGTAGGCAATCAGGTTGCTCTTGCGGCCCAGGGCCGTGACCATCTCGTTCAGGGTGTCATTAATGGCCAGGAAGGCGGCCAACGTGACCAGCATGACGGCGGTGGTGACGACGGCGCCGAGGGTCATGGTGCGGTTGCGCCAGAGCCCGAGCATGGCGGCGCCCAGCACGTAGCGCAGGACGTTGAGCTTAGCCGTCATAGCCGCCGCCGAGTTCGTCGCGCACGACCTTTCCATTGGCGATTTCAATGACGCGGCGCCGCATGGTGTCCACGATCTCCCGGTTGTGCGTCGCCATCAGCACGGTGGCGCCGAGGGCGTTGATGCGTACCAATAGTTGGATCGTGTCCCAGCTGGTGGCGTGATCCAGGTTGCCGGTGGGTTCGTCGGCGACCAGGATGGGGCAGCGGCGCACGATGGCGCGGGCGATGGCGGTGCGCTGCTGCTCGCCGCCGGAAAGTTCGTGGGGGTGATGGTCGGCGCGGTCGCTCAATTGCACGAGGGCCAGAGCCTCGTCCACCCACCTGGAGGTGCGGCCGTTGAATTCGCCGGTGGACTTGAGGACGAACTCCACGTTCTGACGCACGCTCAGACCCGGCAGCAGCTTGTAATCCTGGTAGATCACGCCAACGCGACGACGGAGCTTGGGGACCTCACGGCGGGAAATGCGCGTGACGTCGGTGTTTTCGACGAAGACGTTGCCGCTGTCGGGGCTGGTGTCGCGGTTGATGAGCCGGATGAGGGTGGTCTTGCCGGCACCGCTGGGGCCAACCAGGAAGACAAATTCACGCTCGTCGATCTGGAGGCTGACGTCGTCAAGCGCCCGCGTGCCGTTGGGGTAGACCTTGGTGACGTTCTGCAGAACGATCATGGTTGCGGCAGGGGCAGCGCAAAGGCCGCGGCGGTGGACAGGAGGCCGGCGCTGTCCGTGGGTTCGGCGTCGGACCGGTCAAGCGTAGCGAGCCATTCGGCTTCGAGGGCACTGAGACTGAGACCTACGGCCTGCCGCAAGGCCCGATCCTGGGACGCGCCCTCGCGGTAGGCGTCGAGGATCCTGGTGATCGCGGATTCACCCCAGCGGTCGATTATGAATTTTACGAACGAGTTGCTCTGGGCGTAGGCGAGTAACGCGCCGGTGCTCTGGACCGGAAACGACCCGGTGAGGCCGCGCAATGAGACCAACCGGTCGGCTGCGAACGCCGCGTCCACGATGTCGTCATAGGAAAACCGCTCGGCGACAGAGCTCTCGACGACGGTGGCCACGCCTTCGTGGAGCCAGCTGGGAATGTTGCGCGGCGGTTCGCCGACCGCGTGTTCGATGGCGATGTGCGTCAGTTCGTGGGCAATGGTGGACGGCAGGGTGGAACGGCCCCAGTCGAATTCCGAGGCGTGGAGCACGATCAGGTTGAAGCGGGCCGACGCCACACCGCCCACCCAGGGGCGCGTGCCGCGGCCCATGTCGGCGCGCATGCGGTCGCCGTCGGCATAGAAGACCAGCCGCGTGCGGCGCCGGAGTTCGAGGCCAAAGTCGTCCGCGAGGGCGTCGAGGCCGCTGCGGATACCGTCGGCGGCGTCGGTGGCCAGGTCGTCGTCACCGGCGTACCACCAGAAGTCCACCAGGCCTTCGGACTGGACCTGCCAGGGGAGTTCCCCATCGATGTAGGTCACGCTGCTCGTTGATGTGCGCGCGGTTCCGTTCTCGTTGCGGATCTCGAATCGGTATTCGATGTCGGCCCCAGGGAGCAGCGTTCCACGCGGACGCCAGCGGTGGGAGGCGGTAAGTCGGCCGTCGGCGATCTCGAACGGGGCGCGACCTCGTCGAGTCACGATCCCGTGCGGCAGACCGAACAGGACGGACACCCTGGATGGCGGCGGCCCGGTCCACGGCGCGTCGAGATGGAAGGTGACGGCGGACCGAATTTCCACGTCGGCGCTGAGATCGCCAGGGAGGGACTGCGCCGCGGCGACCGGGGAAGGTCCGCCGGTCAGCCAGACAAGGGCGGCCACGCAGAGTCCGACGACGAACTGCGCGCGGCGCCTGCACGGCCGCCGGCTGGACAGCCCGTATGGGAAGCCCAGGGTCACGCGCCGGACTCGTTCCGGGAGGAAATGGACGACCGGAGCCAGGCCTGGATGAAGGGGTCGAGCGCACCGTTGAGCACGGCATCGGCATTGCCGACCTCGAGTCCGGTTCGCAGATCCTTGACCTGGCGGTAGGGGTGCAGGACGTAGGAGCGAATCTGGCTGCCGAAGTCGACGGCGGCCTGTTCGCCGCGCAAGCGGGCCTGCTCGGCCTCGCGTTCGGCGATCTGGCGCTCCAGCAGGCGCGCGCCGAGCATCTCCATGGCGACCTCGCGGTTCTGGTGCTGCGAGCGCTGGTTCTGGCAGGAGACGACGATGCCGGTGGGCTCGTGACGGATGCGCACGGCGGAGTCGGTTTTGTTGACGTACTGGCCGCCGGCGCCGCTGGCGCGGAAGGTCTCGACGCGGAGGTCCTCGGGGCTGATCGCCACTTCGTCCACGTCCTCCAGCACGGGCACCACGTCAACGCGCGCGAATGAGGTGTGGCGGCGGTTGCTGGCGTCGAAGGGGGAGAGACGCACGAGTCGGTGAACGCCACGCTCGGCCTTGAGGTAGCCGTAGGCGTAGCGGCCGGAGGCGCGCAGGGTGGCGTTCTTGATGCCGGCTTCCTCGCCGTGTGAGATGTCCACGACATCGGGCGCGAACGAATGCGAATCGGCCCAGCGGGAGTACATGCGCAGCAGCATCTCGGCCCAGTCCTGGGACTCGGTGCCGCCGGCGCCGGACTGGACGGTCAAGAAGGCATCGTGCTCGTCGTATTCGTCGCCGAGCAGCAGTTGGAATTCCAGGGATGCCAGCCGGTCTTCAAGCGACCCCACCTCGCTCGCGACTTCCAGTTGCAGATCGGGATCATCCGGGTCGAGGAGTTCAACCAGCCCGACCGCGTCGTCGGCCTGGGTGTCGAGTTCGTCCCAGAGGTCGACTTCATCCTGGACGCGCCGGTGGCGGCGCATGACGTCGCGGGCGCGATCGGGGTCGTCCCAGAGATCGGGCGCGGCGACCTGGCGGTCGAGGTCGGTTAGCGCCGCGCGCTTGGCCGCAAGGTCAAAGATGCCTCCGAATCTCGGTGACCCGCTGCCGGGCGCGGCGCGCGCGCCCCTCGAGATCGGCGGTGTCGACGGCTTCAGTCATGGCAGAGCGACTCCCCTTAGTGGACGCGCTGGCGGCTGCGGCGTCGGTTGCGCTTCTTGCGGGCGCGCACCTGGGCGCGGCGTTGACGACGGGAAAGGCGTGGCGCCCGGCCGGCGCCGTTGGCGGCCCGCGCCGGTTGCGCGGCGGCGGGTGGAGGGCCCTCGCCGTCCGCCGTTACGGCAGCCGCGTTTTCACGGTGGCGCGTCAGCACCGTTTCTTCCTGCACCGGGTCTTGAAGCTGCACGCGGAAGAAGCGGCGCACGATGTCGGAACGAATCGAGGCGATGAGTTCGCCGAACATGTGGAAGGCTTCACGCTTGAAGGCCACCAGCGGGTCCTGCTGCCCGTAGGCGCGCAGGCCAATGCCCTGGCGAACGTCCTCGATGGCGGTCAGATGGCCGACCCACAGGTAGTCAATGGTCTGCAGCATCATCCAGCGCATCAGTCGCGTCGCCAGATCGGGAGGAAAGTCGGCCAGGCGCCGCTGGTAGCGCGACTCGGCGTCGGTCGTCAGTAGCTCGGCCACGTCCTCGCCCTTCAGGCCTTCCAATTCGTCGGTGGAAACCGGCAGTTGCCCGTCAACCGCGATGTCGGCGGCATAGGCCTGCAAGAGCTGCTCGAGTTCCGCAACGTCGCTGTGTGGTTCGATGCCGTGGGCCTCGACAATCCGTTCAACTTCCTCGCCCAGCATTTCCAGGAAGAGCGTGTCCAGGTCTTCGGCGTTGAGCACGCGCTCGCGCTGGTCGTAGATCACGCCGCGCTGCTGGTTGATGACGTTGTCGAACTCGAGGACGTATTTGCGGGTCTCGTAGTTGTGGGCCTCGACCTTGGTCTGCGCGGATTCGAGCGCGCGGGAGACCATGCCGCTCTCGATGGGGACGTGCTCCTCGACCCCGAGGTGCTGCATGACGCCCTTGATCTTGTCGGAACTGAACCGGCGCATCAGGTCGTCTTCCAGCGACAGGAAGAACTGGGAATAGCCGGGGTCGCCCTGGCGGCCGGAACGTCCGCGGAGCTGGTTGTCGATGCGGCGCGCCTCGTGGCGCTCGGTACCCAGAACGTAGAGCCCGCCGAGGTCCACCACGCGGTCGTGCGCCGCCTGCCAGTCAGCGGCGGCGAGGCCCTCGGGCTTGCCGCCGAGGATGATGTCGGTGCCGCGACCAGCCATGTTGGTGGCGATGGTGACGGCGCCCTCGCGGCCGGCGTCGGCCACGATCACGGCTTCCTGGGCGTGGTACTTGGCGTTGAGCACGTTGTGCGGAATGCCGCGCCGCTGGATGCGCTGGCTGAGGGCCTCGGACTTCTCGATTGAGGTGGTGCCGACGAGAACCGGCTGGCCGGTGGCGTGAACCTCGGCGAGGGAGTCGATGAGGGCTTCGTCTCGGGCCTTGGCCGTGCGGTAGACAAGGTCAGGCCGGTCGTCGCGGACCATGTCCAGGTTGGTGGGCACGACCGTGACGTTCAGGTCGTAAATGGACTGGAACTCCTGCTCCTCGGTCTTTGCGGTTCCCGTCATGCCGGCCAGCTTGTCGTACATGCGGAAGTAGTTCTGGAAGGTGACGGTGGCCATGGTCTGGCTCTCGCGCTGGACTTCCACGCCTTCCTTGGCCTCGATGGCCTGGTGCAGACCCTCGCTGTAGCGGCGGCCGTGCATGAGGCGGCCGGTGAACTCGTCGACGATGACGACTTCGGCCCGACGGTCGCGTCCCTCAACCACGCGACCGTCGCGGAACAGCACGTAGTCGCGCCCGCGGGCGTAGATGGCGTGGGCGCGCAAGGCCTGCTCGACGTAGTGGACGAGCTGGAACGACGATTCGTCGTACAGGTTGTCGACGTTGAGCATTCGCTCAAGCGTGGCGATGCCGGCCTCGGTGAGGCTGGCGGTGCGCAGCTTGAGGTCCAGGGTGTAGTGGGTCTCGTCCTTGAGCTGCCGCACGACCTGGGCCATCTGGTAGTAGTGCTGGGTGGACTGCTCGGCGGCGCCGGAGATGATGAGCGGCGTGCGGGCCTCGTCGATGAGGATGTTGTCGACCTCGTCGACGATGGCGTAGTGCAAGCCGCGCTGCACGCGCTCGTCCAGGGCCTGCACCATGTTGTCGCGCAGGTAGTCGAAGCCGAACTCGTTGTTGGTGCCGTAGGTCAGGTCGGCGGCGTAGGCGGCGCGTCGGTCGTCGGGGGCCAGGCCGTGCTGAATGACTCCAACGGTGAGACCCAGTCGCTCGACCAGGGCCCGGCCATACCAGTTGGCGTCACGGTTGGCCAGGTAGTCGTTGACGGTGACGATGTGGACGCCCCGGCCAGGCAGGGCGTTGAGGTAGGCGGCCAGGGTGGCGACGGAAGTCTTGCCCTCGCCAGTGCGCATCTCGGCAATGTCGCCGCCATGCAGCACGGCGCCGCCGATGAGCTGTACGTCGAACTGGCGCTCGCCGGTGTGCCGGCGCACGGCCTCGCGCACGGTGGCGAAGGCTTCCGGCAGCAGACGGTCCAGCTTTTCGCCGGCGTCCAGCCGCTGCCGGAGTTCCGGCGTCTTGCCTAACAACTCCTGGTCCGAGCAGCCGCGAATATCCGACTCCAGCGCGTTGACGCGCTTGACCAGCGAGGCATAGCGGCGCGCGGTGCGGCCGGCATCGTCTCCGACGATCTTCTTCAGGAATCCCAGCGGCATGTCTGTCGATTAAGTGCGGCAGCGTCCGCGCCGGGCGCGGCGCGATATTTGAGTATATCGAGATAGACCGGCGCCTCGGTTGTCTGGCCGCTCTTGCGACAGCGCCTCGATAGCGGGCGCAGAGACCGGCGAGGCGGCCAGTGGTAGGAATTGCCTAGCCGTGGCATGATTCCTGCAACACCGTGAGTGGGCGGCGATAGCAGGGCCGGTCGGCCAGGGGCTGAAGCGTGCCGACGCTGGATTTCAAGGGCAAGCAGCACGTCTACGCCCACCACCTGAGCGTGCCGTACCGTCCGCTGGTTCCGCATCCCGACAAGTCCGTGGGCGTCGCATCCGGCGATGCGTCCGTCGCCGACGACAACCTGATCATTCACGGCGACAACCTAAACGCGCTGAAGGCATTGCTGCCGCGTTACACCGGAAGCGTGAAGTGCATCTACATTGACCCGCCCTATAACACCGGTAACGAAGGCTGGGTCTACAACGACAACGTCAACAGCCCACTGATGCAAGCTTGGCTTAACGAAAACTCGCCTGTGGATCGTGAGGATCTGCAAAGGCACGACAAGTGGCTATGCATGATGTGGCCGAGGATACATTTACTTAGGGAATTGCTTTCGGACAGTGGTGTGATATTCGTGTCTGTCGATGACAACGAGCATCATCACTTGCGGATGCTGATGGATGCTGTTTTCGGCGAGGAGAACTTCTTTGCATCACTTGCGCGAAGGGCGATGCATACAGTTCGCAATTCCAGCAAGGACTTTAATCTGAATACCGATTATGTTCTGGCCTATGCGAAAGACAAAGCTTGGCACGGTGAAGACAAGGGTCGTTACATTCGACACATTTCCGACAAGTCAGCAAATTATCCTCACGACGATAACGATGGAAGAGGCAGATACAAGCTGGACCCGATTCATGCACGAAACTACTATGAGCCATACACGTTTACATTTTCGAATGGGATTGAGTGGTCTCCTCCAACTGGCAGATACCCTTCATACTCGCAAGACAGGTTACGCCAGATGGAGGCGGAGGATAGGCTTGACTTCTCCGGGAACGAGCCAAGAGCAAAGCGGTATCTTTCCGAAGTTCAAGAAGGACAGCCGCCCGACGCCTTCCTCTCTCCAGACATAGTTGGGTTCAATGCCGACGGCACACGCGAATTGCGTGAGGTTTTTGGACAAGGAGGCATATTCCCTCAGCCTAAGCCGACAAAACTTATAAAATTTCTGATGGAGATAATACGAAGTCCAGATGCAATAGTCCTAGACTCATTTGCCGGCTCGGGCACTACTGCACACGCCGTCCTCGCCCTCAACAGCGACGACGGAGGCAATCGCAAGTTCATCCTAGTGGAGTGCGAAGACTACGCCGAGACTATCACCGCCGAGCGCGTGCGGCGTGTCATAAGCGGGGTTCCGGCGTCCCGAGATGAGGCTCTGTGCAATGGCTTGGGCGGCTCGTTCACGTACTGCACGCTAGGCCCTCCGATGGAGATTGAGGGCATGCTCACGGGTGAAGCGTTGCCGGCGTTTCCCTCGTTGGCCGCCTACCTGCTACACACGGCTTCGGGCATAGCCGCCGGTGAACGCGCGCTGGAAGCGCAGGACAATGACGGCCTGTTCTATAGCGACGACACGACCAGCTACTACCTGCTCTATCAGCCCGACCTGGAATACCTGCGCAGCCATGCGGCGGTGCTGAACGAGGAACGGGCCAAGCGGATCAGCACGGCTTGTCGCGCGGCGGGCCGCGAGGCCATCGTTTTCGCCGCCGGCAAGTACATCGGACAGCGCGAATTGACCGACTGGGGCATTACTTTCGTGCAACTGCCTTACCAGATGCACAAGAAGGAATAGCCGGGCCGCGATGGAACTGAAGGAGTACCAGTGGCGCACGCTGGACACCTTCACGCACTGGCGGGAGGCCCTGGAAAAGGCTCGACAGGCGTCCATTACCGGCGTCGAGGCGCTGGAGCAGGCGGGTGTCGAGGTCCCCGCCGACGTTCGCAACTACCCCAAAACAGCATGGGAAACGCTGACGAAGAGCGGCGGCGTGGCCATGGGCGCCGGCGCGCACGTGGACCGCACCGCGACGGCCGGTTATCCGATCCCGCACGTCTGTTTCAAGGTGCCCACCGGCGGCGGCAAGACGCTGCTGGCAGCCGCCGCGCTGGAGCGGCTGAACCGGCAGACCGGCTTTACCCTGTGGATCACGCCGACTCGCGCCATCTACCAGCAGACCAAAGACGCTCTCTGGAGCCGCGAGCATCCCTACCGGCAGATGCTGGAGCGGGCCAGCGGCGGACGGGTCAAGATGCTGGAGAAGGAAGACCCGTTTACCGCGGCGGATGTCGCTAACTATCTGTGCGTGATGCTGCTCATGCTGCCAGCCACCAACCGGCAGCGAGGCCGAGACTTCCTGCGCATGTTCCGGGACTCAGGTCGTTACCCGACGCTCTTTCCCGACAGCGACGACGCGCTGGGCGACGGACGCCTGTTGCAGCAGTTTCCTGACTTGGATCCGGTTGACCCTACATCGGCGAGCAGTCCGGTTAAGCACAGTCTGTTCAACGTGTTCAAGATGCTGCGGCCGGTGGTGGTACTGGACGAAGCGCATAAGGCCTACGGCCAGAGAAAGCAGGAAAACAACGAAGAGTTTGTGCGCTCGGTCAACCGCTTGAACCCCAGCCTGGTCATTGAACTGTCGGCCACGCCCAACCGCAATATCAGCAACCTGCTGGTGGACATTTCGGGCGTGGACCTGAAGGCCGAGGAAATGATCAAGCTGCCGGTGCAAGTAACGTCGTTCACCCAGGCCGAATGGCAGTACACCCTGGGGCAGGCGGCCGACGAGTTGGATCGCCTGGACGCTGAAGCGGTGTCGCTGCACATGAGCGAAGGGCGATATATCCGTCCCATCGCGGTGGTGCGCGTGGAACGGACCGGCAGGGACCAGCGCGACGGTGAACGGGTGCATGCCGAAGACGTGCGCGAGCACCTGATTCAGAACCTGGGGGTTCCGCCCGAATCCGTGAAAGTAAAGTCCGCGCAGAACGACGAACTGGGCCGCGAGGACTTGCTGTCGGAGTTTTCGCAAGTCCGCTGGATCATCACCAAGGCCGCGCTGATGGAAGGGTGGGACTGTCCGTTCGCCTACCTGCTGGTGATGCTGGACAACGTGGGGGCGCAGCGGGCGATCACGCAACTGGTGGGCCGGGTCATGCGGCAGCCGAACGCCCGACGGACCGGGCGTGAGCCGCTGGATCAATGCCACGTCTTTTGCTGGAATACCGACGTTGGCAAGGCGGTCCAACAGGTCAAGAAGGGTCTTGAAGAGGAAGGGCTGACGGGGCTGGACGACGACGTGTGGAGTTCGGGCGGCACTCTGAAGCTCGTTACCGTGCGGCGGCGAGAACCGTTCCGAAACCGGAACATCTTCCTGCCCAGAGTTCAGCACACGAACGGCGACGGCTGGTGTGAACTGGATTATCGACGGCATATTCTGCCGAACGTCAATTGGGGCGCCATCGCAGCGCCCGATCCGCAGTTGTCGCTGCCGGACAGCGCGAAGCGGCAGACGGCGTCCGTTGACATCGGGGACGACACGCGAATCGTCTATAGCTCACAAGACCTGCACATCGACAAGACGGTCAAGGTTTCCTACTTCACGCGTCGCTTGTCGGACATCGTGCCCAACCCGTGGCAGGCCGCCCGGGTTGCCCAGGACCTGCTAGGGCGCCTGCGTGACGCAGGCGAGAGCGACGACCACACCCATGATCGTCGGGCTCATTTGGCGTTTGGGCTGCGCGAGCACGTCGTGTCGGAGGTGGAACGGCAGGCGGAGCGCGTGTTTGGCGCAAAGCTGCTCAGCAAGGACATCCGCTTCGACCTAACGGCGGGCGACAACTTCCGCATGGTCCACGAATACTCGATACCCGTGGCCGCAGACGAACCGACGCTGGAGAGGGAGTATGGCGGCGGGCCGATGCAGTTGAGCTTGTTCGAGCCGATATTCAAACGGCACTTCGATTCCGACCTGGAACGCAAGTTTGCGTTCTACTTAGACGAGCAGAAAGCTCTCCAGTGGTGGCACCGCATCGCCGTCCGCAAGCAGCACGAATACTACTTGCGCGGGTGGCGGAACGGTCGGATTTACCCTGACTTCATCGCGATGGGCAGCGAAACGTTCGGCAATCAATTGCTCGTGTTCGAAACCAAGGGCGGGCACCTACAGGACAACCCGGACACGGCCTACAAGCAGCGGGTGTTCAAGACGCTGGAGAAGGCGTTCAACGACGGCTTCGACGCGGGCAAGGTCACTGTCAAGCACGGCCCGGCGAAAGGGGTGTTCCGGCTGGTGTTCAGTGAAGCGGAGTTTCCGGCGGCGCTGGCCAGTTTGAGAGCCGAAACGTCCGACTAAAGGAGACTAAACATAGTTGATTCAGTTCTGATTCTAGCGATAGGAGTAAGTGGCAGTTTCTTGACACTCGCTTACCGAAAGCTATTTCCTCCACACTATTTTTCCATCGTTTCACTTGTCAATGGAGATGAAGCTCGGGCTGGACCAACGGGAATTCTCGTCCGGGCGACGATTCCCTTCTTGGCGGGTGTCGCTGTTTACCTCATCTGGCCTAACTCACACATACAGGGTGCCGCGCTGTCAGGAGCCATGATTTCAATCTTGCTGGTTTGGAGCTCACTGCTCACCATTGACACGTTTCCAGGCATGGGACGGACCGACAAAGTCACACTAGGAGGTCTATATTTGACTTTCATAATATCGTATTCTTTGTTAGCCATATTAGGAGCGACAATAGCTGCCCTAATTGGTGAGCCAGATCTAATCAGCCTTGGCACCGCTATCGCCATGTTCTTTGTAAGCATCAGCGCCCAATCTATTTATCGTAGGTTACTAGACCACTTGACGGGAAAAGCGGAACCTCAGTGAATCCATATGAATTGGACGGATGAATTGCAAGCATGTGGGACCTACAGACTGCGGATGTTGCCGCCAACAGAGTTTTCCGAGCGGAGTTTCGAGAAGCCACAAGGAGATTCATCGGATGCTCGTTCAGAAACCATGGCATTGACAAGAAGATCAGTACGGCAATTCTACTGATAGAGCTTCATCATCGAACACGATCTTTGCGTTTTCTTGAGGCAGTGATCCTGCGAGTGTTTGTTCAACTTGCCAGAGCTGGAATGACTTCATGGATTCCCGATATATCTGTCGGGATCATGCAGGTGCGACCAAGCCGAGCGTTGGCACTAGACGGAATGACACTGCCTGTGCGCAGACGATTCGGCATCTCCTGGATTGAGATACGTGACTGCGAGAATGGATCAAAAATAGGACGCAAGTGTGTTGACGATATTTTGGATCAGGTTTTGACATTCTTGAGTGATTGTATTAGTTTAAATGTTGGCATTGGGATTGTCAGGCATAGCTTGGAGAGATATAGATGCTATTCGGAGGGCAATCTCCGTAGATATACACGCACCATGACTTGCGTTGAGTATGCAGGCGCTGAATATCATCACGGGCTTATTGAGAAGGAGGTGACTGTTGGTGATAGCACATTATTGTACGCTGCAGTCGTGACTAGATTAGTCGAAATGATTGATCGAAGCGAGCACTGGTGAATTAATCGATCAGCACCGTAGACGCGTTGCAATCGTCGCATAAACGACCATGTCTTGTATGCGAGCATTGCCATCGACCATAAGTGCATTTTTGAATCTGAGTCAGAGGCTGATGACGGTTTGGTAGAGGGTTTCGACTTGGGATTGGGTGGCGGGGCGGGGGTTGTTGGCGGGGCTGCCGCTGGCTAGGGCGTCGCGGGCCATGGCGGGGGTGACTTCGCGGAAACGATCCGCGTCGACGCCCCAGGCGCGGAGGGTTGGGACTTCGAGGTCGGCCGCAAGGTCTCGGACGATGGCGACGCCGGCTTCGGCGGCTGCCTGGTCGTCAGTCTCGGTGGCGCCGAGGACGCGGGCGATGTGGGCGAAGCGGGGGATGTCGCCGCCGAGGCTGAATTCCATGACGGTGGGCAGCAGCATGGCGTTGGAGAGGCCGTGGGGCACGTGGAAGTAGGCGCCGATGGGGCGCGACATGCCGTGGACCAGGGCCACCGAGGCGTTGTTGAAGGCCAGGCCGGCGTGCAGCGAGCCGACCAGCATCTCCTCGCGCGCCTCGGCGTCGTCGGGGTGGTGGTAGGCGCGGGACATGAAGCGGCCGATGCGGTCAATGGCGTCAATGGCGAGGGCGTCGGTGATGGGGAAGCTGCGGCGCGAGACGTAGGCCTCGATGCCATGGGTTAAGGCATCCAATCCGGTCGAAGCCGTCACGCCGGCCGGCATGGTGAAGGTGGGCTCGGGGTCGACGATGGCGGCGGCGGGCACCAGGTGGGAACTCATCAGCAGCATCTTGACGTCGCGGTCGGTGTCGGTGATGGCGACGCCGCGGGTGACTTCGCTGCCGGTGCCAGCCGTGGTGGGAATGGCGATGACAGGGAGGCCGGGGTCGGGGATGCGCTCGTAGCCCTCGTAGTCGGGGCCGCTGCCGGGGTTGGTGTGCAGCACGGCCGCCAGCTTGGCGGTATCGAGGGCGCTGCCGCCGCCAAAGCCGATAACGACATCAGCGTCCGCAGCCTGAATGGTGGCCAACGCGGCATCGACGTCGCGAGTGGTGGGTTCGCCGGTGAGGTCGGCCAGGATGGTGGTGGCGACGTCAGCGTCGGCGGCCAGGGCTTCGAGCCTGGGCGCCCACTCGGAATTGCCCATCACGCGGTCGGTGATGATGGCGGCGCGTTCGGCGCCCAACTCGCGCAAGGCGGCCGGCAATTGGTTGAGCGCGCCGCGCCCGACGTGGATGACGGGCGGCGCGCGGAAGTCGCGGCCTTGCAGGTCAGTCCTAGCGGCGCTCACGATTCCGGTACTTGTCCCGCATATATGGCCAGTCCGCCTAGGCCCGCTCGATCACGCCGCAAGCCACGCGGTCGCCGGCCTCGGGCTCCTCGCCGTAGGTGTCGGGCTTGGCGTGAATGATGATGGCGGACCCATCGCCATCGAACAGCGAGTGATCGGCACCGGCATCCAGGGTAACGGCGGCGGTGAAAACGTCGGCGCGGGCGGCGCCGTCAGCACCGGCAAAGAGGTTCGGCAGGTCGCCGGGATGTGGGTTGTCGTTGTGCATGAGGCCGTGGCCAGTCTCGTTGGGATCGAAGTGACCGCCGGCCGCGGTGAAGTCCGGGGCGCAGGCGCCGACAGCGTGGATGTGGAATCCGTGGCCGCCGGCGGACAGCCCGTGCACGTCGGCCGAGATCAGGACGCCTGACGGGACTTGCGTCAGCGTGACGCGGCCCATGGGCGCGCCGTCAGATCCCGACATCACGGCAACGGCCTGGGCGCCCACACCGGACGGCGCCGCCGGGCCGCTTTCGCCGCAAGCCCCGAGTATGGCCAGCGCAAGCGCCAAGCCGACTAGTACTCCAACTGCACGCTTAGTCTTCACGTCGACTCTTCAACTTTCCCGAGGTTCGGCCAACGTAGCCCGCCCTGTTGCTCTCGGCGCATTGTAGGCGGCTGTTGCCAGCCGCTAGTAGTCACGCCGGGCAGTTTCTTCGAAGCGACCCTGCGGGCGGATGAAGCGCAGGTCCACGTTACCGACCGGCCCGTTGCGGTGCTTGGCGATGTCGAGCTTCAGGTCCACCGGGCGCCCGATCGCTTCCTCGTCCCCCGCTTCGGGCTCATGAAGGAAGGCCACGAGGTCGGCGTCCTGTTCGATGGACCCGCTCTCGCGGAGGTCGGACAGCCGGGGCCTGGAGTTCGGGCGCTGCTCCACGGCGCGGGATAGCTGGGCGCAGGCAATGATGGGGATGTTGAGTTCGCGAGCCAGGGCCTTGAGCGAGCGCGTGATCTCGGTGATTTCCTGCACGCGGTTTTCGCGGTGGCCGGAAGCCGTCATCAGCTGCAGGTAGTCCACGACCAGCAGGCCGATATTGTGCTCCAGGTGCATGCGTCGAGCCTTGCCGCGCAGCTCGAGCACGCTGAGCGACGGCGAGTCGTCGATGTAGATCGGGTATTCGGCGACCTGTCCCATCGTGCGGACGACGCGCTGGAGTTGGTCGTCGTCCAGTTCGCCGTCGCGGATGCGCATGGCGTCCATGCGCGCTTCGGTGCCGATGAGGCGCTGGACGATCTGCTCGGCCGGCATCTCCAGGGCGAAGAAGGCCACCGGGACGTCGTTCTGCTTGGCGGCGTGCAGCCCGATGTTGAGCGAGAAGGCCGTTTTCCCGATGCCGGGCCGGGCCGCGAGGATGATCAGGTCGGACCGCTGCAGGCCGCCGGTCAGGGCATCAAGGCTGCGGAAGCCGGTGGACACGCCGGTGGGCATGCCGCGGTGCTCGACCCGGAACATCAGCTGGTCGCTGACTTCGTGAAGGATCTCGCGGATGGGGAGGATGTCGCGGGTGTGCACCTCGTTGGCGATGCTGAAGATCAGGCTTTCGGCCTCGTCCAACACCTCCTGGGGAACAGCTTCCGGGGCGTAGGCGGAGGCCACCATGCGGGTGGCGCTCTGGATGACCTTTCGCAGGATGGACGTCCGGCGCACGATGGCGGCGTAGTGCTCCACGTGGAAGGGCGTGGGCACGGCCGACGCCAGTTCCACGACCCGATCCTCGCCCCCCACGTCGGCCAGCGTGCCGTCGCGCGCCAGCTGATCGCAGAGGGTGACGTAGTCGGTCTTCTCGTTGCGAGCAGCCAGGGTGGTGACCGCCGAGAAAATGGCCCGGTGGGCTTCGCGATAAAAGTCGTCATGCCCAATCTGCCCGGCGATGCGGGTTATAGCCTCGGGGTCGATGAGCAGGCTGCCGAGCAAGGAGCGTTCGGCGTCAATATTCTGGGGCGGAAGGCGGTCGGTGGCCGAGGCCACGGGGGCCAGGGTCAACGCGGGCCGCCAGACGAATAGTTCAGGTCTGCAACTCGGGGGGGTATTTGCTGGCGGGATGGAATGGTTACGCAGTCGGGCGGCATCGGACCACGGACGGTGGGAACGGCCATGGGCGCATTCTTCAGACGGACGGCACGGCTCAAACTGTCCACGTTATCCACAGCGAGCAGCATCCACAGCTGCTGTACATAAGCCCAGCATAAGCCGCCAGTGTCCGGGGACCCGCGTCAGTGAGATTGCCGGCGCCGCCTGCGTGCGGACTCCGGCGTCAAGCAGTTATCCACAGTGACGACTGAGAAGACGCCGTTACCGCTGGCGAATCAGAGATATTCGGAACCGCCGCGCGTGGCGGGTGAGGCCGTCCCTACCGTCCGAGCAGCGTAACGTCGAATTCTTCTTCCGCTTCGTCCGCTTCGTCCGCTTCGTCGTCAGCCGCCGGTTCGGGCTCCTCTTCCTGTTCCACGACGTCCAGCATCACCGAGGCCTCCAGACCGGCGGCCAGGCGAACCGGAACAAGGTAGCGACCGAGCGAGCGGATGGGACTGTCGATCTGGATGAGGTGCCGGTCTACTTCCGCACCGTGCTGTTCCACCAGGGCCGCGGCCACGTCGCGGTTGGTGATCTGACCGTGCATCCGGCCCTGCCCGCCAACCTGCACCTGAATCGTGAGCGTAACGCCCTGGATCATGTCCGCCAGGTGTTGGGCTTCGCGACGTTCATTCTCTTCGCGACGGTCCTGGAGGTCCGCCTGGAACTGGGCGTCGTCCAGTCGCTGCCGGGAGGCGTGCACGGCCAGGCGGCGCGGCAGCAGGAAGTTGCGCGCGTAGCCGGCGGCCACCGACCGCACGTCGCCGATTTCGCCCAGGTTGGGCACGGTCTCAAGCAGAACTACCTGAACGTCAGCCATCGGTTCCTTGCTCCCAATTCGCACGGCCGCTGCGGGGCGTCACCGGGACGCATCACTCAGCGAGGCGAAGAACTCCTTGTTGGTGGCGGTTCGCTTCATACGGTCGAACATGAGCTCCGTCGAGTCGTAGGCGTCGTGGGGGTCGAGGGCGTTGAGCATACGGCGCAACGTCCAGAAGTACTTGAGGCCCTCGGCATCCAGCATCAGTTCCACGCGCCGGGTGCCGGAGCTAAGCACGTTGACGGCGGGGAAGGTGCCGCGCTCGGCCAGGCGGCGATCAAGCATCAGTTCCCAGTTGCCGGTGCCCTTGAACTCCTCGTAGATCACCTCGTCCATGCGGCTGCCGGTCTCGATGAGGCATGAGGCGATAATGGTGAGACTGCCACCGCCATCGATGTTGCGGGCCGCGCCGAAGAAGCTCTTGGGGGGATACAGGGCCTGGGGCTCAATACCGCCGGAAAGGGTGCGGCCGCTGGACGGTTGCACCAGGTTGTAGGCGCGGACGAGACGGGTGACGCTGTCCAGCAGGATCATCACATCCTCGCCGCTCTCGACCATGCGCTTGGCGCGGGCGGAGGTGAGCTCGGCAACGCGCGTATGGCTGTGGGGCTGCTCGTCGAAGGTGGAACTGATGACCTCAGCGCCTTCGACGCTGCGTTGCCAATCGGTGACTTCCTCGGGTCGCTCGCCGATCAACGCCACGATGACGCGCACGTCGCTGTAGTTGTTCAGCACGGAGCGCGCCAGACGCTTCATGAGTTCTGTCTTGCCGGCCTTTGGCGGTGACAACACCAGGCCGCGCTGCCCGCGCCCGATGGGGGCAATGATGTCGACGATGCGGGAGGTGAGTTCCGTGGCGGAGTATTCGAGCACCAGCTGCTCGTTGGGAAAGATGGGGATCATGCGCTCGAACTGGGGTCGGGCGCGGGCCTTGTCCGGGGTCAGGCCGTTGACCGCCATGACGCGGACGAGGCCGTGGTAGCGGTCATGCTCGCGCGCCGGCCGCACGTGGCCGCTGACGTGGTCGCCATTGCGCAGTGCAAAGCGGCGCACCTGAGCCTGCGAGACGTAAACGTCGTCAGGCCCGGCAAGCCATCCCAATTCGCGCCGAAGGAAGCCGTAGCCCTCGTCCATGAGCTCGAGGTTGCCCTCGAGGAAGATGGATCCGTCCTTCTCGGACCGGGCCTGGAGGACCATGTTGACCAGGGCGTCCTTGGTCAGATCGGCGGAGCCGTTGACGTCGACTTCGAGTTCGGTGGCCAGCGCCCGTAGCTCTTCCATGGGCTTGGCTTCCAGCTCAGCCAGTTCGCGGTCCGGGTCGGGCTGCAACTGGCGCGGACGACGCGGGCCGCGACGGCCACGACCGGAGCGACGCTGACGTCGATAGCCGCCGGAGCGTCCGCTGGGGTCAGACATTCGGTCCTCCTTGGCGTCGCGCCGGACCTGCAAGCTCAACTGGAGGTCGCGGCCGGGACCGCAAAGTGTGCGAAATCACGGGCTGGTACTGAATTCGAGGCCCTGACATCGGGGCGTGCGAACCCACGCAGGAACAGAAAACAACCTGGTGGCTCGGAGAAATGACCGGCCGCTGGGCTAATGCCGTGCGGCCAACTGCCTACCTGAGAACGCTAGCACCGGGAGAAATTGAGTGTCAAGCGGGGCGACGCGTGGGCCACGGGTGTGGCACGCGCTGGTGCGCGACTCGGTTTCCCAGGGCCGGCGGCCCGGCACTCACCACGAAACTCGGATCAGCCCAGATACCAGTTGGCCTGCCAGCGAGGTCCGACACAAAGGACGTAGCGCCTTCGCCCGACACCAGACAGAACGAGCAGGTTTCAGCCTGACTCAGGTGAATTTGCCGCGCGCGGAGATTGGCCAGATGTCCACAACGTCGTCGTCCTGGATGACGTAGAGGGTGTCGTGCAGGTTAAAGGTGGTGCAGCCGTGCCAGGGGGCGACCTTGAGGCGGTCGCCCGGTTGCAGGTCGGGCGCCCCCTCGTGCAGGGCCAGGCTGCCGTGTTCCTCGGAGAGGCTGAGGAGTTCGATCCCCGGCGGGTCCTCGACCAGCGGCAGGCCGCCTGGCTCGAAGGCCATGGACTTGCGGCCGATGTCAAGCACGGCCCGGCCCGGCGCCGGCGTGCTGACGACGCTGGACAGGATCCACATGGCCTGCTCGAACGCATGGCCGGCGTGCGGGCGAAAGCCGACGTCCATGGTGACGTAGGTCCCGCACTGCAGCTCGGTCCAGCCGTCGATGGCGCTGGTGATGTCGAAGGTGTTGGTGCCGCCGCCGGTGACCTCGCGGATTTCCAGGCCGGCGGCCTCGCAGGCGGCCTTGGTCTCGATGACGGCCGCCAGGGAGCTGTGGGCAGCAGCCGTACGGTCGTCACGGTCCACGATGCCGACGGCGTGCCCC
Organism: Chloroflexota bacterium; assembly: GCA_022824495.1. Classification (GTDB taxonomy): domain Bacteria; phylum Chloroflexota; class UBA11872; order UBA11872; family UBA11872; genus UBA11872. Next base: position 32,110 of record JAJDZU010000006.1, read on the forward strand.
TCGTAGCCCATCAGGCCCACGAGGTCCAAGCCTGGGGCAGCATCAATCTGCTTCGCCAGGGCCAGGGCGGGCTCGCCCGGCAGGACGCCGCAGCGGTTCATGCCGACTTCGATCTCGATGACGATGCCAAGGGTGACGCCGTTGGCAACGGCAGCTTCGGACAGCTGGCGCACGTTGCGCGCGTCGTCCACCGCGACCGTGACGGCAGCTTGACGGGCGAGGTCACAGAGCCGCGCAATCTTGATGGGACCGACGACCTGGTTGGCGATCAGCACGTCGCCGACGCCGCCCGCCACCATGGCTTCCGCCTCGCCGACCTTGGCGCAGGTGACGCCGGGCGCCCCGGCCTCGATCTGCATGAGGGCGATGCCGGGCGTCTTGTGGTGCTTGACATGGGGCCGCACGTGGACGCCCGTGCCCTCCAGGTGCCGCTCCATGGTCTGGATGTTGCGCCGCACCAGGTCGAGGTCGATCACCGCCGCCGGCGTGTCGATGTCGGCAAGCGTGCGGGGGATAGCGGACATTGATCAACTCCTCGAATTGCGAACCGGACGACGCTCGCCTGTCAGACTGGACCAGCCGCCGCCGGGCGGCAACCCCTCATGAGACGAAGGCCTTGCACGTAGGGACGCTGGAGGTGGGGCTGGCGGTTCACGCCGCGCAGTCGCTGAAGGACCGGCGGCGCTCGGTGGAGTCGCTGAAGCGCCGCATCCGCAACACGTTCAACGCCGCGGTGGCCGATCTCGAAGCAGATCCGGTGCCAGGACGAGCGCGCATTGGGGTTTCGTGCGTGTCAAACGATCCGCGGCGGCTGGACGCGCAGATGCGGGCGATCCTGGAGTTCATCGAGCGCGTGCACCTGGACCTGGAAGTGACCGACGACGCGATCGAGATCATTCACCTGTAACGCGCAGCGCGGCTAGCGGCTAAACTGGACGCGGATACAGGCGGTGGTTCGGAGGTGAGACGGCGGCAATAGCCGCTCTGCCAGGCGACTGGCGGGGCTTGGAGGTTTGCCGTTGCCGCTTGAAGCGCTGCTGGGAATCGTAGCTTTTGCTGGTCTCTTCATGATGTGGGCCGTTATTCCGGCCCGCCTTCGGAAGCGATAGCCCAGGGTTCTTCCCCGACGAAGGCACCGCAATGTTGCGAGTTGGGCACAGTCAGCCCAAGCCTGCTCGATGACACCGAGCCTGGGACGCCGCCGGAGCACCCGAACCACCGCCTGCTCCGGAGCTTGAGTCCCCCGGCCGACCGTCGCCTGAGTCAGCGTGCGCTGCGTCCGTAAGCACGCCACCAGTTGCCACCGGGCCTCTGCAATTCAGTCCGCGAAGATTCCCTCCAGCAATCTGGTGAGTTCGGCGGCGTTGGGTTGAACGGGGCTGTTTTGGACTACGCGGGTGTTGGTGAGGGTGGCAGCGGCTACGTCGGGGAGCCAGGCACGCTCGACGCCGACCTCTTGGAGCCGCGTGGGCAGGCCGACCTGGTCCACCAGGCGCTCCATCACGGCCACGCCCGCCTGTGCTCGATCCGTTTCGTCCGCAATGTCAGCCGAAACGCCCAGCGGGTCCGCCAGTTCGGCCATCAGGGCTGGACTGCGTTCGGCCGCCAGGCGCATGACGGGCAGCAGGCAGAGGGTGTTGGCGACGCCGTGGGGGATGCCGGCGCGGGCGCCGATGGCGTGGGCCAGGCCGTGGACCAGGATGACGCCGGCGTTGGCGAGGGTGTAGCCGGCCTGGAGGCAGGCGTAGGACATCTGGTCGCGGGCTACGCGGTCGGTCCCGTCGGCCACGGCGCGCGGCAGGAACTCCAGCGTGCGGCGTATGGCGTCGGCGGCGGGCTGGCGGGTGTGTTGGGTGGCGCGTTTGGTGATGAACGACTCGGCCGCGTGGCAGAAGGTGTCCATGCCGGTGGCCGCGGTGATGTGCGGCGGGACCGAGTCGGTGAGCGCCGGGTCGATCAGCGCGGTCTGCGGATAGATGTAGGGGCTGACCACCGTCATCTTGTTGGAGCGGTCGGGCAGCACCATGACGGCGTTGCCGGTGACCTCCGAGGCGGTCCCGGCAGTGGTCGGAATGCTGATGGTGGGGACGCCGGGTTTGCGGACCACCTCGACGCCGATCCAGTCCTCGGCCCGGCCGCCGTTGGTGACGACGCAGGCGGCGATCTGGGAGGTGTCCATGGCGCTGCCGCCGCCCAGGCCCAGGACTACGGCGGGTTCGGTCTGGTGGATGGCTTCGGCGCAGGCGTCCACGCTGTCGGTGGGCGGTTCAGGTTCGACCTCGTACCAGACCTCGGCGTCAATGCCCGCACCTGCCAGCACGTCGGTTACGCGCTCCGCCACGCCGGCCTCCAGGAGGCCCCTGTCGGTGACGATCAGCACCGGGCCGTCGGCGATGCGGCGTACGTGCTCCGGTAGTTCGTCCAGGCAGCCGCGTCCGAATACGACGGTGGGGGTGGTGCGGTAGGTCCAGCGGTCGAGCAGGTTGGACATGCGGTGAGTTTCCGTTGGGGGGCCGGTCATTATGTCGGCAAACGCCCTACCATGCCCTGGACCGCCGCCGGACGGATCCCCCAATGATCGACCTCAGCATCGACGGCGTCAGCGCCGCCAGCACTCGCATATTCATGGCCGCCGGGGTGCCCCGGGACATGGCCGAGCAGATCACAACCTGGCTGGTGAACTCCAACCTGTCGGGCCATCCCTCGCACGGGTTGCAGCGGGTGACGGAGTACGTGCGGCAGATCAAGGAAGGGCACATGGATCCGGCGGCACGGCCGCGGGTGCATGTTGAGACCGATACGACGGTGGTGCTGGATGGGCAGGCGGGGCTGGGACACTTCGCGGCCGACCAACTGACCCGTGAGCTGGCCGTCAAATGCCGCGAGTCGCAGATTGCGATGGGCGGGATTATCAACGGGCGGCACATCGGGCGGCTGGGCGAGTGGGGCGAGCTGGCGGCGGACCTGGGGGTGGTGCTGTACATGTCGCTGGGATCCGCGAGCGGCTGGATGACGTCGACGTTCGGGGCGGCCGAGGGGCGGCTGGGGACGAACCCGATTGCGTTCGGGGCGCCGGGGTTGGAGGGCGATTCGTTTGTGATGGATTTCGCCACCAGCGCCGCGGCGGAGGGCAAGGTGCGGGTGGCGCGCGATAGCGGGAAGTCGGTGCCGGAAGGGTGGATCCGCGACTCGGAGGGGCGACCGACCACGGACCCCAACGACTTCTACGACGGGGGGACGATGCTGACGTTCGGGGAGCACAAGGGGTCGGCGATCGCGATCATGACGACGCTGCTGTCGGCGGTGACGGCGAGCGCCGCGGAGGACATTGGCGAAGGGGCGTCGGTGTTTGCGTTTGCGATTGACGTGGATGCGTTCGGGCGCGGGGATGAGACGCGGAGGCTGATTCAGCATCAGCTGGAGCGGGTGCGATCGGCGGCGCCGGCGGAGGGGTTCAGCGACGTGCAGGTGCCGGGGGACTTCGAGCGGCGGTCCCGGGCGGCGCTGGGGGACGGGCCGCTGCAGCTGCCGGGGCCGACGTGGGATGGGTTCCTGGAGGCGGCGGAGCGAGTGGGGGTTGCGCGGTCGGAGATTGAAGGGCTGGCGCTGGCGTAGCGCGGGCGTGGAAAGAGTGAGTTGAGAGTAGCGAGTGGTGAGAAGGGGAGCGGCAGGCTTCGGATCCACGATGTGAAGTTGCGGGCGGGGTCGGTCAGGCTGCGGCCGCTTACCGAAGACGATTGGGAGTTGGTGGTGGGGTTGTGGAATGACCCGGAGGTTGCCTACTACTCAGACGAGGAACCGAGGACGTATACGACCGAGCAGGTGCAGGGGATTGTGCGGGGGATTTCCTGGGCGGGGTTTTGTTTCGTTATCGAGTTTGAGGGAACGCCCGTGGGCGAGTGCTGGCTGCAGGAAATGAACGTGGAACGGGTTCTGCGGCGGTATCCGGGGCTGGACTGCCGGCGGATCGATATCGAGATTCAGAAGGATTTCTGGGACCGGGGGATCGGGTCGACGGCGATCGGGTTGCTGGTGGGGTTTGGGTTTGAAGCGGAAGGGGCGGATGGGATTTTTGCGGTGGATGTGGGGGAGGAGAACGGGCGGAGTTTGCGGGTGTTTGGGAAGAAGGGGTTTGAAGAGGATGGGGAGGGGGAGGGGAGATTTGATTTCGTGGTGTGGGCTGGGCGGGGAGGGAGCTAAGAGGGGGTGGTTGGGAGTCTTTGGTCTGGTTGGGTTGCCAGGGGTGGCTTGGGTACCTGTTGGGTAGTTGGTTGCTACTGGGTCCCGGCCGGGGACGCCGGGATGGCGGAGGGGACGAAGACGGGCGGGTCGGGGACCGCGTCCCTACACAAGATCACCACGAACGGTTGGGGGGCTGGGGGTGGGTGCGCGGAAGAGGGCGGTTTGAGACCGGCCGGTACGCAAGATTGGGGAGGGCAACCAGGCAGACTGAATTGAGCCCGTCCCCCGAGGCGGGGACGTTCGGTGCTTGTGGCGTTGTTGTGTGCCCCGTGGGGGTGTTTCTACACTTTGGCAGGCAATGTTCCGGGGCCCGGGATGGGGCATCACCTGGGTCGGTGAGTACTGGAGTTCACGTGAAGGCGCCCACGGAGATCATTTTTGAGGTGACGGAAGCCGCGGAGGGCGGGTTTGACGCGCGGGCGCTTGGCTACAGCATTTTCACGCAGGGGGACGATTGGACCGACCTGAAAGCAATGGTGAGGGACGCCGTGACCTGCCACTTTGGCGAAACGGGCGAGGTGAGGGTCGTCCGGCTGCACTTCGTTAAGGACGAAGCCATCGCCGTATGAGGCTTCCCCGCGACATGTCGGGCGAAGACCTGGCCCGTCTGTTGCGTCGTCGCTATGGGTATGAACCGGTCCGGCAGCGAGGCAGCCACATGACGCTGACCAGAACCGACGGTGACGAGTCGCACAGCGTGACCGTTCCACGACATCGAGCTCTGCGCGTAGGCACGGCGGCACGGCCGCTTCGGCTGGCTCACCACGAATGGTTGGGCTAGACCTCAACGGGGCCCCCCAAACCGAGTGCCGCGGACGGCGTCTGCCTCTCCCCTTGGAGAGGGGAAAGAGCGGGGATGGAGGGGAGAAGAAAAAGAGAAGACGGGCGGGTCGGAGACGCCGCCCCTGCGCGAGATTGGACGGGATGGCGGGAGTAGGCTGAGGGGGATGAGGCCGGCGAGGTAGCGGTGATGCCGTGGTGGGTGTGGATTGTTGCCGGGGTGGTGTTGCTGGCGGCTGAACTGCTGGCGATTGAGGCGCAGTTTTACCTGGTGTTGCTGGGGGTGGCGGCGCTGCTGACAGGGCTGGGCGTGGCGGTTGGACTGCCGGGGCAGCCGTATACGGAGTGGGGGCTCTTCGTACTGCTGGCGATTGTGCTGATGTTTGGGTTGCGGCGGCAGTTGTATGGACGGCTGGTTGGGTCGCCGCCGCCGATGTATGAGGTGGTGGTGGGCGAGGTCGCTACGGTGTCGGAAACGATTGAGCCGGGAGCGATGGGTCGCGCGCGACTGCGCGGGACGGACTGGACGGCTCGGAATGTAGACCGCATCACACTGACTGAGGGCCAGCGGGCGAGAATCGAACGGGTGGAAAACCTGGTCGTGGACCTGCGGGCCGAGGAGGACTAAACGTGGAAGCGATGGGTGTCGTGGGCCTGATTGTGGTGGCGGCGGTTTTGCTGCTGGTGGTGGTGGTCCTGTTCAAAACGGCGGTGATCGTGCCGCAGCAGTCGGCGTATGTGATCGAGCGGCTGGGTCGCTATAGCCGCACGCTGCAAGCCGGGTTCCACATCCTGCTGCCGTTCCTGGACAGCGTGGCCTACAAGCACACGCTGAAGGAGCAGGCGGTGGATATCTCGGAACAGCTCTGCATTACGCGGGACAACGTGCAGGTAGGTGTGGACGGGGTGCTGTACCTGCAGGTGCTGGAGCCAAGGCAGGCCTCGTACGGGATTACGAATTACATCTTCGCGATTTCGCAGTTGGCGCAGACGACGCTGCGGAGCGAGGTGGGAAAGATTGACCTGGACCGGACGTTTGAGGAGCGGTCGTCGATCAACCGGCTGATCGTGAATGAGCTGGACCAGGCCTCGGCGCCCTGGGGGGTGAAGGTGCTGCGCTATGAGATTCGCAATATCAATCCGCCAACAGACGTGCTGAATGCGATGGAGAAGCAGATGCGGGCCGAACGCGAGAAGCGGGCGGTGATTTTGAGCTCAGAAGGTGAGCGGGACGCGAAGATCAACGAAGCGGAAGGCGAGAAGCAGCGGGTGATCAAGGAGTCGGAGGCGGTGCGGACGCAGCAGATCAACGAGGCGCAGGGTGAAGCGGAGGCGATTCTGGCGGTGGCGACGGCCTCGGCCGAAGGGATTACGCGGATTGGGCAGTCGGTGAGCGGCGACGGCGGCATGGACGCGATGCGGCTGCGGGTGGCGGAGCAGTACATCGCGCAGTTCGGGCAGCTGGCGAAGGAAGGGAACACGCTGGTGGTGCCGGCGAATCTGAGTGATTTGACCTCGATGCTGGCGCTGGCGTCGACGATTGTGAAGGGGGATGGGAAGGAGTGAGGGGAGAGGGAGAAAGAGTGAGAAGTGAGAGAAGACTAGGAAGGAATGGGAGGGGTCCACGAAGGGCACGAAGGGACACGAAAGGGGACGGCGGCTGCTGAGAAGGTGGGGGGCGATTACCAGAGGCTTTTAGTTAACCTGGGCTTGGTTGCGCGGAAGACCCCTCGCCCTGACCCTCTCCCCCAGGAGAGGGATTAAGAGCGGACGAAGATTTGAGGATAAGGGGAGTTGTGCGGAGGTCTCTTACCAGGGGCATGAAGTGGGGGGTGGGGTTGGGGGGGTGAGGGCGAGGAGCCAGGGGCAGGTATCGGAGGGTACGGGGGCGTTGGGGCGGGATGCGATTGGTGCGGGCAGTTCCTGGGTCCAGGCGAGGGCGGCGCGGAGGCCCTGGAGGTTTTGGGGGAAGTCGGGGTGGGTGTGGGTGGTTAGCTCGACGATGGCGACGTGGATGGCTCGCTGGACCAGGTATTTGGAGGATTGACCGCTGAGGGGGTAGGCGGTCCAGCCCCTGAGGTAGGTGTATTGCGCGGCGCTGGCGATGGTGTTGGCGAGTTGGACGGAACCGGCACCGGGACCGGGCACGACGAAGCCGCCGCGGCTGTGGAGGAAGATGGCGGCGACGAACGGCCGCTTGAGCAGGTAGCGGGCGAGGGCGCGGGTTTCGGGCTCTGAGAAGGGCCGGGTTCCGCCGGCGCCGGGGACGTAGCCGGAGGGTCCATAAGCGTCGGGCTGCCAGCCGGCGTCCCAGTTGCGGTTGAGGTCGACACCGTTGGCGTTGGCGCGGGTTCCGGCTACGGCGCCGTCGGGGTTGAGATCGGGAATTATGGCGAGGCCGACGCCTTGGGGGATCTCGGCGGGGTTGTCGCGGAAGTGGTGGAGCAACAGGTTGGCGAGGACGGTGGAGTTGGCCTCTCGGCCCTGGTGGATGCCGCCGATGACGGCGAGCCAGCGGGGGCCGTGGCCAAGCTCGACGCCGCGGATGGCGCGCTCCTGGACGGAGTGGCCGAGGAGGACGGGGGCGCCCGGAAGGGCTTGCGGCCGAGCATCGGGCGTGGTTGCCGGGACCGGGGTGGGTGGGGGAGGTTTTCCGGGTTGGCGGTCGTCGACCTTTGGCTCGGGCGTGGGCTGGATGTCGGCGTTAGGTCCGGAGTGGGGGGAATGGGTGCTGGACGGGTGCGGTGTTGTCATGGAGGCCGCTGGGGGTGGGGTGTTGGTATCGGGAGTGGGGGCGGCCAGGGTTATGGGGATGGCGATCAGGTGAAGCAGGCAGGCGGTTGCGAGGATGGCGGCCAGGGTCAGGAGATTGGGTCGCAGTGCCCGGACGGCTAGCACTGTCTCAGAGAAGGCGGAGCCTCGCGTCGTGGGGAATTGGCAATACTCCAACAATCACCCATGGGTTTGGTGCGATGCTGTGGAACTGCTGGGTCGTTCCGAGGAAAAAGTGTAAGTCAGTCTTCAGAAACGCATCGAAGTACTTCTCGCGCACCTTGCCGAGTGCCTCCGTCTCATCACGGTTGGCAGAATCCAAGCAGTTCCAATACAAGGCACCAGTCTCCCAATCAAGAACCTGGAGCTCACTTCTGCGGCCTGCCGCATCCTGAAATCTGTACGAGAAACTGTAGGGAAGCTTAGGAATTATTTCGAATGTCCTTCGCCAGCTGTTGTCTTCGAATAAGTCCAGCTGTCTATGCAGGTTGCGCATCTCTTGGAGTTTCTTGGCATCCCACTCTCTATCCTCACTCTCCCAAATGAAATCTATGATTCTCGTGGGCTTGAAGACGGCTAGCGAAATTTCGTTGGCCTTGGCACCCTCGATGACGTCGTCAAGTCTGTCATAGACTCGGGCACTCTCGAGAAGCAGGCGGCGTCGCTCGCTCCAATTGTCAGCCGTGCTGACTCTTCCCATCGGCTTGAGGTCGCTGACGTCAGCAGGCGTAAACGACTCTGGACGAGGGTCAGCCATTCTGCGGTGCAGATCGCATTCAATCCAATCGTACTTGCTGTATCTCTCGGTTTCTCCGAGACGGCGAAACGGCACCGGGTAAATGCGCACCCAAGATCCGTCCTCGCGGATACCGGCCGTACAAACGGTCTCACCGTACTTTCTCGAGAGAGTGGGATAGGTCTTGACCGTTACAAGGACTCGCTCCCTGGCCATCGGTCTTAGAGGTGAGTCAATCGCGATGCCGTCTCAACGGGCGGCGGTGAGGGTGCTGTGCCCGCCTGCAGCACGAGTGAGGGGTCTCGAAGCGCGTTCGCGACGCAGTGTCGGTGACAGTGGCGAGGGTCACGCTCATAGCACGTGAGGGCAACTGATTTACCCGCGTCGAGCCAGCTGCGGATTCGCTGAAGTGCATCTGGCTGTTCTGGTAGAGATCGACTCGTGTATGTGTGAAACAGACGCGCCAAGTCAGATTCGTCCTTTATATTTCGACGTAGACTCGAAGCGATACCTAGCTCTGGTAAGTGTTCGTAGCGAATGCCGACACCTTGACAAGCACGAGCTAGCGTGGTCTTTGAGAAACCGTACTTTCGACTTATAGCGTTCCGTCGAACATCGCAGAGCAGGGTAACGCTTGCTTGGATAAGTTCGTTGAGAAACGACTCGAGCGATCGATCCTCGTAGCCAATCGTGAAGAGCCCAGGGTCACGTTTCTCAGGGCGGGCATTTGCAATATCTCTCAGAGTGTCCGGCTCATTGTGGAGCACACGGTCGGCAATCGCGCTTCGAGTCGCGAAGTACGGGAAGTCGCGGTAGGTCTTCGCAATGAGATCGTCACCACGGAGGTTGCGGTGCCGATGTACAAACGTCGGTGGCGGCTCTACATCGTAGTGACTGACTATTCGACGTCCAAAGTCGGTTAGAATCCAGCGCTGATCATTATCAGCAAGAATGCTCTTCTCGACCGATCTTCTGCGGTCGGCGTAGGATGTAAATGAGAATGCACCGTACTTATAAGGAACGAATTGATAGATCGCGGAAGTTGATGAGTTTGAATAAGAAATCTCCTGGCAGTAGAGGAACAGGAGCTTTTGAAAGTCCAAGTTCCCGACATCGCCGCCGAGGACATTCAACAAGGCAAGCTGGTGTCGCTCGCGCGTAAAGAGCCGAGGAAACTGAGAGGCGCTCACGTGTGTTGGGGTTGGCGGTCAGCACCCCAATGATACGGAGTGGCTCAAAATGCGTGGGGACGGGGGTGCTGAGGACGAGACGTGCGCACTTCTGGCGAATAGATCTGAATCGCATCTTGGATGCTATGGCGCGAATATTTGTGGCGGAGGTCTAGCGATGGGATGTCAGATTCGTGCAACCGCGCGGGTGGCTGCGTACCATGCGGCTGATTTGCTGTGCCGCGTATGACGTGAGGATCGCATGCCGACTTTTGCCGTTGAGCCGTTGACTGAGGCCACCGCCCGGGTGTTGGGCGCGGCGGGGACGCCGGAGGATATTGCCGGCAAGCTGGCGCGCTGGCTGATCAACGCGAATCTGTCGGGGCATCCCTCGCACGGGGTGATCCGGGTGAGCCAGTACCTGGCCCAGATCAAGGAGGGCGCGTACCGGCCGGCGGAACGGCCGCGAGTGGTCTCGGAGAGCGAGACCTCGGTGGTGATGGAAGGCGGCGGGGCGTTCGGGCACCTGGCGGCGGAGGAATTGACGAAGCGGCTGGTGGAGAAGTCGCGGGTTTCGCGGGTGGCGGTGGGCGGAATCGCGCGCTGCAACCACATCGGGCGGCTGGGCGAGTGGTCGGAGCTGGCGGTCTCGATGGGGGCGGTGTTCCTGATGGTGGCGGGAGGTCCGGGAATGATGCGCACGGCGCCGTTCGGCGGTCGCGAGGGCCGGATGAGCACCAACCCGATCAGTTTCGGGGCGCCGGCGGGGGACGCGGATCCGATCATCCTGGACTTTGCGACGACGGCGGCGGCGGAGGGGAAGATCCGGGTGGCGCGGGACAAGGGGGTGGAGATTCCGCCCAACCAGATCCTGGACAACCAGGGGCGGCCCTCGACCAATCCGAACGATCTCTACGACGACGGCGTCATGCTGCCGTTTGGCGGGCACAAGGGCTATGGGCTGATGCTGATGATCGAGTTGCTGGCGTCCAACCTGGTAGGGGACACGATTACGGGCGAGCCGCAGTCGCCGATCGGGACGTTCGCGCTGGCCATCGACCCGGACGCGCTGGGCGCGGGCGACGGGTTTGCGGCCATGAACGACGCCACGATCAACCGGGTGAAGCAGACGGCCACGGCGCCGGGATTCGACGAGGTGCTGGTACCGGGCGACATCGAGCGCAGCTCGCGTGAGGCGGTGGCGGCGGCGGGGGTGGAGTTGCCGGACGCGACCTGGAACGACGTGCTGGCCTCGGCGGCGGAGGTGGGGCTGGACCCGGCGGAAGTGAACGCTATCGCGGCAGGCGGGTAGCGGCGGCGAAGCGACCTCGGCGTGTCTTGGGGCGGTTGCCCGGAAGACCCCTCACCCCAACCCTCTCCCCCAGGAGAGGGAGCAAGAGCGGGCGCGCTGAGGCAAGGGTTCCAGCGCGTAGGTCGTAACCGGTGGTTATAGCCATGTGCCGACGGGTACTTCGCTCGGGCGGCAGTGCCGTTCTGGGGATTCTGTGGGTCGCAGCTATGGCGGCCTGTGGCGACATCAAGGTCGTGACCAGGGAAGTTCCGGTGGAAAGGACTGTTGTCAGGGAGGTTCCGGTCGAGAAGGTCGTGACGAGAGAGGTCGAGCGGGTTGTCCGCGTTGAAGTGCCGGTCGAGAGGGTTGTGATCAGGGAAGTCCCGGTCGAAAGGATTGTGACGAGGGAAGTCGAAAAAGTGGTGCGCGTGGAAGTCCCGGTGGAGAGAGTGGTGCCCGAGGAGGCGCCGGTCGAGAAGGTCGTTACCGCGGAAGTTAGGGAAGTCGTTGAAGAGGTCACGGACGACCGAGTATGTGAGATGGATCGGGACGGGACGGTGGAGCGGGTGGTGAATCGGGAGTTTCCTTCGGTCTTTGGGGCGTGGAGTCACATACTTCTGAATCTGCCGGTGCCGGACGACATTTGGGAGCTCGAATACGTTGAGCAAATGCGGGCCTATCACGATCTTTTCTGGGCCGGCATGGGTCACGGCTTGGAGTGGGGCTCGACGCCGAATGGGATGCGAGTTGTCGGACCGTGGCGGTTTGCGCTGGAGCAGAAGAACCGGCTGCAGGCTCGGAATCCGAACTGGCTTCACCTTGTGCCCATTTACCACTACGGCGCCCATCCCGAGAATTACCCGGAAGACTGGCCCTACTGGCTTAAAGATGAGTCGGGAAAGCGAATAGTCGACGAAGGTTGGGGTGAGCTTCTGATCGACTACACGCATCCCGCGGCGCAAGACCACTTTGTCCAACAAGCAATTGCCGTCGCAAAGTGCGGATTATTTGACGGTATTTTCATGGATTGGTGGACACAGGAAGAAGACTCGAATCTAGAGATTGCCCACCTCTATCACGGGAACAGGATCAATGCCGAGGTGTCAATGCTGCGACGAATCCGCGAAGCGGTTGGGGAGGACTTTCTGATTGTGGTGAATTCGCGAACGGAGGAGATTCCGCTCTCGGCCCCGTATGTCAATGGAGCGTTCATGGAGGGGCATCGCAGGCATACGCGGGAGTACCTGGTAGAAGTCGAGAGCACCCTGCTCTGGGCGGAAACGAATTTCAGATTCCCCCAGGTCAACGGTTATGAGGCGTGGAGCATCCTGGAGGAACCGCTCAACTCTGCGCGCAATCAGCAATGGATGCGTGTGTTTACGACGCTGAGCCTGACCCACTCCAACGGCTACGTGTCCTATGTGATCGGCTTTGACGGCGCCCTCAAGCATCAGCATGGCTATGAGGTCTGGGAGGGACACGCGGCCGAGCACGCGGCCGGTGAGGTGCATGAGCACACGCACGAGAAGAGTTGGCATGCCTTCTGGGATGCGCCGCTCGGCCGGCCCGTTGGCGGAAACGACACCAAGGCAGAGCTGTACCGCGGTCGGGAAGGGCTATTCATCCGGGAGTTCACCAACGGGTGGGCGGTGTACAACCGGAGCGGAAGCGCGCAGCAGATCGAGTTGCCGGAGGAAGCCACGGGAGTGCACAGCGGTGCCACGGGCACACGGCACACGATTGGCGATCTGGACGGGGAGATTTACATCAAGGGCGGTCGCAACGCCGGCTAATGCGACGGGGCAGGCGGCAGGCGTGGAATCGCCCGACGCGACCTGGAACGACGTGTCGGCCTCGGCAGCCGAGGTGAGGCTGGACCCGGGGGAATTGACGGCTATCGCCGAGGGCGGCCGAGTGGAGCAGACTCGGGGTCTGCAAAGTCGGCGCGTGCGAATTCTTATGGACGGGCGCCGGTACGCATCCCGATCCGGACGCTGCCCTGGGTTGCGACTGCCGGAATGGGCCGCCTAGGATTGGGTATGGCTGTGACGTTCGACACCCTCAAAGCGTCCCGGCGGCTACAGCAAGCCGGGTTTGACGAGGCGAAGGCCGAGGCGATTGTCTCCATCTTTGCCGAAGACGTTGGCACAAACTTGACCACGAAGGATGACCTTGCACAACTCGAACAACGTCTGACCATCCGCATGGGCGCGATGGTCGCCGGGGGCGTCGCCGTTCTCCTGACGGCGATGGGTATCGTCACCGCGATCATCCTTACGGCATAGCCCTACGACCGACTGCTCCGACTGCCAAGAGCCGAAGCTTGACCTCGGGCTTTGGGCGTCCTATCGCGGTTCCGTCGACAACCCGCGCAGAGAGGCCGCTTACTCCAGGAACGCCTCCATGCGGCGGAGGGATTCCTCCAGGTTCTCCATGCTGGTGGCGAAGCTGAGGCGGACGCAGTTGTCGTCGCCGAAGTCGCTGCCGGGGACCACGCCCACGTGGGCGTCTTCCAGCAGGCGGTTGGCCCACTCGGTGGAGCCTGACACGCCGACCTGCTCGAAGGTGTCGGACACGTCGGGGAACACGTAGAAGGCGCCGCCGGGCTCGGGGCAGATGACGCCTTCGATCCGGTTCAGGGCGTTGCTGACGAACTCACCGCGGCGTTCGAACTCGCTGCGCATCATCTCCACGCAGGCTTGGTCGCCATCCAGGGCGGCGGCCAGGGCGTGCATGGTGAAGGTGGCGGCGCCGCTGGTGGTCTGGGACTGGAGCTTGGCCATGCCCTTGATCAGCTCCACCGGCCCGGCCGCGTAGCCCACGCGCCAGCCGGTCATGGAGTACGTCTTGGAGCCGGCGTTGAACGTGATGGTGTGGTCGTAGGCGTGATCCGACACCGCGCCGAAGCTCTTGAACGTGCGGCCGCCGTAGAGCAGGCGGTCGTACATTTCGTCGCTGAAGGTGATGACGTCGGTGTCCGCCAGCACGTCCACCAGGGCCACGGTCTCCTCGGGCGAGTAGGCGGCGCCGGTGGGGTTGCTGGGGGAGTTGAAGACGAAGACGCGGGTGCGATCCGTCAGCGCGTCGCTCAGCTGTTGCGGCGTGATCTTGAAGTCCTGGTCGGCGCCGGCGTTGACGATGACCGGGACGCCGCCGCAGAGCTTGACCTGCTCGGGGTAGGACACCCAGTAGGGCGCGGGGATGATGACCTCGTCGCCCGGGTCCAGCAGGGTGGCAAAGGCCAGGTAGAGCCCTTCCTTGCCGCCCACGCTGGCGATGACCTGGTCGGGCGTGTAGGTCAGGCCGTTTTCGCGGGCCAGCTTGTTGCAGACAGCCTGCTTGAGTTCGGGCACGCCCGAGGCCGGCTTGGCGTACTTGGTCTCACCGCGACCGAGCGCGTCGTCAGCAGCCTGCTTGATGTGGTCAGGCGTGTCGAAATCGGGCTCGCCGGCGCCCAGGCTGATGACGTCCACGCCTTCGGCGCGCAGGGCGGCGACTTTGTTGCTGACGGCGATCGTTCCCGATTCCGCCAAATCTTGAACACGCTGCGAGATCCTCACGGGCCGGCCTTCTGGTGCAAGTCAGGTGGCGTCCATTGTGCCCGACGCGCGCCGACTGCGGGTGCGATTGATGTGCGTGGGCCAGGCCGATGAGCGGCGGCCGGGGCGTGGCACCGCCTTACGGCCGGGCGCGCGCGTTCAGCGCCTGAAGCCGTTCACCGGCAATGTGAATGCGCAGAACTCCGCAGCTATCCGGTTGCGCGCAGACACGAGACGAGGCCCGGCAGCGCAGCCGTCGCCTTAGTACCGCACACAGCCGACACCCCAGCCCTGCGGCGACAGGCTCTTGCAGCGGAAGTACTCGCCGTTCCGATATTCCAGCACGGGCCAGTCGGGATTTACGTGGCAGGTGCTCGTCCCGTCGCCATTCGGCCTACAAATGGGCATGTGGTAACCAGCGAAGCGGCCAGACCCGCCCGAACTCGCGAGAGACACGCCGCCTCCCTGACTGCTGGCCTGCCGGGCAGTCGACGGCGCGTCGCTCGATAGCTCGGCGTCCATGTGCGTGGCCTCCGGGACCAGCGGACAGGCGTCGCTCCGCACCGTGCATTCGTGCTCGCCGTAGAGCACAGCCTCGTGCGTGCCGTTCAGGAAGTCCTCGAACCGTTCCTCCGTCACAACCTGAATCGCGATCTGTCGGGCGAGCGCATCGTCCGCGCCACGTGCGACAGCCGCCTGAACGACCAGGGGGTAAACCGGGTGGGTCGTCGGGTCCTGTGCCGGCGCCTGGGGTGACCGGGGGCTGGCGGCGCCGGGCGGCGACTCATCCAAACCAGCAGACGATCCGACCGACCCGGCCGACCCAGCGGATAATCCGGCCGACCCGCCGGGCGATCCGGCCGCGCCGGGGGGCAAGCCGAACGCCCCGCCGGGCGAGTCATCCGCCGGCGTGAACGCGATCCGCAGACAGTTCACTTCCCAGCGCCAGCGCGGCCAGGCGTCGAGTTGCCAGACGGTGACGAACGCCGTCCGGGTGACCAGGTCCACGTCGCTCAGGCTGAAGCCGTCAGTCGTGAAGACGTTGCGGTCCGCCGGGTCCCAGGCCGGCGCGCAGTAATCGAGGACCGCGCGGTAGACCTCGGCGGGAAGATTCGGCGGGTCAAGCGGGTCGTAGGTCGTTTGCACCGTGCCCACGGTCCTGGCGGAACCACTTGATGCCGCCGCCGGCGCGCTGACGACAGGCGTGGGCGCACCCCGCAGACAGTTCACTTCCCAGCGCCAGCGCGGCCAGGCGTCGATCTGCCACACGGTGACGAAGGCGGTGCGCGTAGCCCGATCCACATCGTTCAGGCTGAAGCCGTCCGTCGTATAGATGTTGCGGTCCGACGGATTCCAGGACGGCGTACACGTGTCCAGGACCTCACGATAGACCCCGATCGGCAAGTTGATCGGGTTGAGCGAGGTGGCGGTCGTCGGGTTCCGCGTGGTCGGCCGGGTCGCCGGGATGCCGACCGGGCCAGCCGATGGATCCACCGATTGTCTGAAGCCAACGCCCAGGCAGTCCGCCTCCCAGCGCCAGCGCGGCCAGGCGTCGATCTGCCACACGGTCACGAATGACGTGCGCGTGGCCCGGTCCACGTCGTTCAGGCTGTAACCGTCCGTCGTGTAGATGTTGCGGTCCGCCGGATCCCAGGCCGGCGCGCACGTGTCCAGGAGCTCGCGATACTCCCCGATCGGCAAGCTGGTTGCGCTGACCGACGTGGGGTGCAGCGTCGCCGGCCGGGCGGCCGGGGCCCCGGCCGCAGCGGCCGGTGGCTCCACCGATACCGTGAAATCAACCCCCAGGCAGTCCGCCTCCCAGCGCCAGCGCGGCCAGGCGTCGATCTGCCACACGGTCACGAACGCGGTGCGCGTGGCCCGATCCACGTCGTTCAGGCTGTAGCCGTCCGTCGTATAGATGTTGCGGTCCGATGGGTCCCAGCCGGGTGTACACCGATCAAGGATCGCGGAATAGGCCTGGGGCGCCGGAATGGGGGTTTCAACCGGATCGTCAATCGCTCCACCGGCACCCAGCGCCGCCGCCGCTTCGGGCCCGGCAGCGCGCAGGCAATCGGCTTCCCAGCGCCAGCGCGGCCAGGCGTCGATCTGCCAGGCGGACACGAACGCTGTGCGCGTGGCCCGATCCACGTCGTTCAGGCTGGCGCCGTCGGTGGTGTAGATGTTGCGGTCCGTCGGATCCCAGGCTGTCGCGCACTGGTCGAGGATCGCGAAATAAACTTCACGCGGCAGACTTGGCGCGTAGATCGGGTCGTCCGCCGCCCGCGTGTCGCCGAGCGTGCTCACCGCTCCAAGCAGCACGGTAAGCGCAACCACCAAAAATCGACGCACCCGGCCCCTGTCCGCCTCCCAGCGAGCGCAAGAACGATTGTGTCACATCCTTCAGTTCAGCACGATTTAACCAATGCGAGTGATGCGAACTGCATATCGCAATTGCAGCGACCAAGACTCGATGCTCCGGACCGTGTTTCCCTGCAGAAACAGGGACGTCTGCGTTTGACTGACGTTCTTGACGGCACGCAAGCGCCGTCGACGCACAAGCTGATCAGATGGGCTGGCCGACAAACACGCCTTCGCGCCGCAGGTAGTCGCACACAGCGCGGTCCAGACGCGCGGGGTATTCCAGGTCCAGCCGGGTGCAGGCGCGTTCGAGAAAGTGGCTGTAGGCCGAGGCGACTCGTGTCGCCACGCGGCGAAGCCCCATCACGCCGCCCCGTCGGAGGGGCCGCAGCGCGTCAGTCAATTTGGCCGCGACTTCAGGCGGCAGGCAGTCCGGCGCGTTGGCCGGCACCGGCGAATCGCCTCTGGAAGCGACGAAAGCCAGTTCGGCGGCAAGGCGCGCGGCGCCGGCATAGCCCCAGAGCAACCCGGTGTACATGCCGCGGTTGTAGTACGTCGCGCCCACCATGGCGTGGACCAGGAGGACGCATCCGGCTTCGACGACCTGGCCGGCGGGACGAGTGTCGGGATCGGGGCCTGGCGGTGACGGCTGCAAGGGCACGGCAATGCCGTAGAGAGATTCGGCCTGGGCCGCCAGCGGTCGCACGACGGCGAGCGTGGGTTCAATTGAGTCCAACGCAGGGTCGGGCCAGTCGCGGCTCCAGGCGGCCAAGGGAGACAGCAACGGCTCGATGTCGGCGGCCGTCAGCGCATCCGCCGCGTGCTTGGGTCCCAGCAGGCCGGCAGCCTGCGGGTCGCGCAGGAGCAGCAGGAGTCGCTGGGCCGACTCCAACAGGTTGGCCTGCGCCTGCATGGCGGCGACGATGGAGGACTGCTCAATCGCGCGTTGCAGGCGTGCCGCCTCGGTGGGGACCTGCGTGGCTTCGCGCTCCAGCAGTTCCCGGGGCGTCCGACGCGAGGGCTGGAAGGGGAACTGTTGAAGCCGGGCGCCCAGACCGTGGGGATCGAACAGCGGCGCGACCGGTTCGTAGCGCTGACGGTCGAGGCTTTCCGGCGAGGTGACGACGAAATCCGCGCGCAGCGGGCCTTCGAAGGTGACAACTACAAGATCGGCGCTGCGTGTCGATCGCTGGCGCCAGCCCAGGACCGGGCAGATCGCCTGCAAGGTCTCCTCGATGCCGGCCATGAAGGCCGGGCGGTCATCGTCCGAAATCGCCAAACGCAGATCCACGTCGGACCAGCGGTCGGCGGTGCCGTCGGCCAGGCTGCCGCCGGCCCAGGCGGCCAGAACACGAGGGTCGCTGGACAGAACTTGGAGCGCGGAGTCGACCAGACGCAGGTGCAGCCCATCGGGAGCCAGACCTGGGTTTGGCGGCAGGCCCGGGTTCGGCGGCAGGCTCACGCCGGACGTTCGATCACGCTGAGCAATTCGTCGTGAAACGCGTCCGTGTCGATCGAGTTGGCCAGCCGCAGGCCAGACGGCCCGTCGGCCGGGGCAAAGCGAACCTGGCCGTCAACGACATCGGCATGCATGGGCGTCGGATCGAGCGAAAGGAAAGTCTCGTCCAGCGCCAGGGTCAGGGCGACCGGGTCGTACATGGAGGTCCAGTCACGTTGGCGACGGTCGAAGTAGGTCTCCAGCATGAGTGCCAGCGAGTCGCCGACGCCCGGCGCCTGTCGTACGCGCGGCAGATCGTCGCGCCGCAGCTGGGCCTGGCAGGTCACGACGTAGTCGCCCACCAGGACCTTGCCGCCGCGGTTGCAGACGGCGGCGGCGGCCGTGGGATTGGTGCCGAAATTGTGCTCGCGCGGGAAGGCGGGTTCATGCCGGCCGCCCATCATCACGATGCCGGCCAGGCCTTCGGCGACCTCGGGCCGCTCAGCCAGCAGCCTCGCGGCATTGGTGGCCGGGCCAATGGTTGCCAGCCAGACGGGCTGTGCGGCTGACGCGATCACGTCGGCCATCACATCGGTTACCGCGCGGGCATCGCAGCGCGGATCGTCGGTGCCCGGCGGCACCACCACGTCTCCCGACAGGGTCACGGTGTTGACCTCGCCGCCTGGCGCGCCGGCCGCCACCGGCACGTCGTCGACCCCCATTTCGTCCAGCAACCGCAGCGCCAGGGCCGCCCGCCAGCGGGTATCGCCCAGCACGGTGGTGACTGCGCGAAGATTGATGCGGGGGTGGCGAGCCGCATAGGCCAGCGCAAAGACATCGTCAACATCGTCGCCGAGATCGGTGTCCAGGATGAGCGAAATCACGCCTCGCGCCTCTCGTGGTCGTCAAGCCGGGTCTTGGCCAGCATGGCTTTCGTGAATTGTGCCCGCCGACGCCGTCCGAGGGTCTCGTCGGCATCTGAAGCTTGCGGTCGGAACTGGGCGAGCGCATCCTGATGGGGACGACGCACAAGGTTTCGGCATCGCTATGGCCACGAAAAACGGTTCGCTGCCTCACTTCCCGCCGCATCTGAAAGCGCAACGGCGAAGCGACGTTGTACGCACGCTACGGCGCCGCATTGCGCGGTTCGAGTTGCGCTACGAGATTTCCACCGAGGAGATGCTGGATCGGACCGCCACTGGCGAGATGCGGGAAACGGCGGAGATTTCACGATGGCAATACGACGCCGACGAACTCGCCGACCTGACCGCCCCCGCGGCGAAAAGCACGGCTGGCTCTGGTTCGACCGCTACGAACTGATTCACCGGGAAGTCCTGGCCGCCCACCCGTTTGTGATCGCGGATCGCACGCGGTTCGTTCCGGTTGCGGGTAGATCCGACCGTCTGCGCTGCAGGGGCCACATCGTCTGCCGCGGCGGGATTGAGATTGAGGTCGACAAGCGACTTGCCGTTCGCAGCGTCGACAATCGCACGCAGGTCCGGGCCTTCAAGTACCGGTACCACGCGAGAATCGCGGATCCGAAGTTCGGACGGTCCGGGCGGAACGCGCTCCGCTAGGACAGCGGCCATGCCCACACGCCCGACGTGTATCACCGCCACGAGTACGATCCGGAAACCGGCCACGACCGCCTGACCACGCTGAGCCGGGAGGAGTTCCCGGTTCTGAGCGAAATGGTGGACGAACTGGCGGAGATGTTCTCCCAAGCCACCTGAATCCGGGTTCGACAGACAGCGGCGGCTCGTTCTCGGAGCTTGATCGCGGCAACACAGCAGATCCGGCGGCGCCGACGCTATATCCAAACGTACCGATCAGGCTTGGCTGGATTGCTTGACCAGGTACAACCGAGGACCGCGGACATCCAGGTCAGGCGACCACCAGCGCGCCTTCTTCGTGCAGTTCCTGCAGCGTGCCTACAGCGGCGGCGGATTCAAGCTGCGGGGTGCCGGATCGATCGCTCTAAACACGCGTCACGAACCCACGACGCGCAGACCTGAGAAGGTCACGTGCGGATCACCTTCACCAAGGGTTGTCGCGCATCCGAATCCCAAAGTGAATGAAGAATATGGAAGTCCGGCCTCGGAATGCTTCAGCGCACCGTTGATGTAGAAGGCAATACTCCCATTCTGGTAGACGAGCCGCGCGTTGTAGAGGCTTCGATCAAATGGAATGCCCGTCGCATTGTCCTCAATCTTTATGGTCGTCCAGTTCGGATTTCGATACCGTTCCCAGCTAAAGTACGACCTCTTGCCTTCGAAGAGATGTGGTCCCAGGAAAATTACATCGATGTTGTCAGCGTCAACGATGTAGAACTCGGCCGCGATGTTGTTGTCAGTCCGGAGGTTTGTAAAGAGGTCAAATGACGACGCTCGAATCCGCGCGACGGTTCCGAATCCCTGGTCGTTTTCGGCACGGCAGTCCACGCGCTCGGCGGCATACAGCGTGCGCGGACCGCTCGGGGGCGGCGCGGCGGGCGCCGGCGCGGGTTGCGGCGCCGGCGTGGGCGCCGGCGTGGGCGTTGGGGCCGGGGTCGGCGTGGGGAGGGTATGCGTCGGCAGGCTCGAGACCATCGTGGCCGTAATCGGGGCCTTGGCCGCGTCGGGGATGATCACGTTGGACAGCCGCTTGACCTTGTCGGGAACGTTCTGCCGCCCAACGGCCCCCACCGTCGTCCCCGGCGCCGGGACGTTCCAGACTTCAAAGACGATGCGCTGCGCGCGCAGCAACTGCAGGCCCTGCGGGTTGCCATTGACTTCCCGCTCTTCGTAGCGAATCGGCAGTCCGAAGAGGTTCAGCCAGTCCGGTTCGGCCAGGAAGGCGGCCTGGATCTTGGGATTCTGTTCAAGGATCGACAGGTGAACATCCTTGACCTCGGAAAAACTCAAGCCGGCCGTATAAAACACCTGGTGCAGGGGAACATTCGGCAGCCGCACGTCCGGGTACTTGTTCGCCAGCGCATCCAGCGTGTTGTAGTAGTTCATGCGGCTCTCGCCGGGCGACCACTGCAGTATGACTTTCTGGAATGCCTGCAACGTGAACGGCCCCTCCACCCAGCGCTGGCTGATCGGATATCCAATCGACTGCAGGCTCTTGCCGCGGACAAACGCCCACATCGGCACGTCGTTGTCGTTGGTGACGGCAAAACCGTCGTTCGGCTCGGCCGTATCGCTGCCGGTCGCCGTAAACAGGCAACCGTCGTCCAGCGCGATGCCGTCGCAGTCGATCGCGTGCGCCGGAGCGACCAGCACGAGCAAGAGCAGCCCGCTGAGCAGCGCGAGCATCACACGTCGCATAGCTCTCCCAGGCATTTAGCCGCCCACAGGAATTGCCGCACCGGAGTCGCAGCCACAGCTTAAGCGCCACGTACCGTAGTGGGCGGTGCCAGACCGCGTCAACGCAGGTTCAGGCGACGGTCAGCGCACCTTCTTCGTGCAATTCCCGCAACGTGTCGGCAACCAGCGCGCGGACGGCCGTGGCGGACTTGCCGACGGCGGCGCCCCAGGTTTCGACCGCGTCGTCCACGATCTGCTGGCCGGTGCGCGACCCATCCATCGATCGCAGTAGCGAGGTGGCGGCAATGGAGAGGAAGTGGGTCTTGGTGCTGTCGCCGTCGGGAATCTCGACCAGGGTGGCCGGGCGCAGCACGTCCTCCTGGTCGTTAAGCATGTAGGGCTGCCATTGCACGCCGTCCATCCAGGTGGGGACGCCGCCGAGCAGCTGCTCGACGGTGACCGGCTGATAGTCGCGGGCCTGCCGCTCCTCTTCCAGGTAGTCCTCCAGTTGCGTCTGCTGCTCGTCGCTGAGTTCGAGTTCGAAGTTCTGGTAGATGATCTTGAGCTGCTCGGGGCTGAAGCCGCCGGCGTGCTTGAGCTTGAGGTGGCTGGTGGCGCCGGGGCTGCGTGACACGCCGGCGGCGATGAGCGAGAACGCCTGTTGCAGCGAGAAGCTCTGCGACGGGTCGACGATGCGCCGGGCCTGCCAGAACCAGTCGTCGCGGTTGCGTTCGCCGTGGTACCAGTGCAGGGCCAGTTCCAGGAAGTCCTGCGCCGTCTTGCGGTACTCGCTGTCGTACCAGTGCATGGCCAGCGGTTCCAGTTCCGGCTGGCGCAGCGCGGCGGTAAGGGTCAGGGCGGCGCGAATCGCGCCGTTCATCGCCAGGGCAATGCCGGTGGAGAGCACCGGGTCCACGAAACAGGCCGCGTCGCCGCAGAGCATGTAGCCGGGGCCGTGGAACGACGTGCAGAAGAAGGACCAGTCGCTGTCCATCTCCACGCGGTCCGAGATCCACTCCGCCTGGTCCAGCAAGCGACGCAATTCGGGCGTGATGGCCACGTTCTCAAGGAAAAAGTCGACGCGCTGCTGCGGATTCATCCCGCGCACGTGGTTGGGGTCGGTGACGAAGCCGACGCTGCTGATCTCGTTCGCCAGCGGGATGTGCCAGAACCAGCCGGCCTCGCTGGAGACGATGTGCAGGTTGCCGTCGTCGTTGAGCGTCAGGTCCGGATAGACCTCGGAGAGCTTGCGGGCGCCGCGGTAGTAGCCGGACAGGGAGATGTGGCGCATCTCCTCGTTGAACTCCCGCAGGTTGAAGCGCTTGCCCAGGAGCGACGACTGGCCCGAGCAATCGAGGATATAGCGGGACTGCAGCTTGCCTTCGGACCCATTGGCGCCGCGCCAGCGCAGCCCGGTGACGCGTCCGCCCACCTGCGTGACATCGGTGACCTGGGTCTCCTCCCAGACCGCGGCGCCGCAGTCCTCGCTGTGGTCCAGCAGGATCTTGTCGAAGTCCGCCCGGCGGACCTGGAAGGCAAAGAACGCGTCGTCGATCATTTCCGAAAAGCGCAGGGTCCAGGGTTCGCGCGAACGGCCCCAGATATAGGTGGCGCCGTACTTGCGGACGAAGCCGGCCTGCAGGACTTTCTCGGTAATGCCCATCTGGTCCAGCGCCAGGAAGGCGATGGGCAAGAGCGACTCGCCGATGTGTTCGCGCGGGAAGCGTTCGCGCTCGAGGACAGCCACCCGGAACCCGGCGCGCGACAGCAGAGTGGCGGCCGTGGACCCGGCCGGCCCGCCGCCGATGACGGCGACATCGACATCAAGACCGTCGACCGGATGCGTGCTCATGCCAGAGCCTCCAGCCGGGTGCGCGCCTGCGCGAGGTTGCCGGAGATCATCGCATGCTGTTGCGGGAAGGCGGCGACGTCGAACACCTGCGCGGCTACCTCAAAGCTGCGGATGGCTTCGTGCAGGTCCCGGGCGCCAGCGCCCGGCTGCATGAGCGCGACCGCCAGGTTGAAATGCACGCTGGCGGACTCCCGCGGATGGGACTGGAGGTCATAGGCCGCGGCCGACGCCCGGTAGGCCTCGATGGCCGCCCCCAGCACCTGCGGCTCACCGCGCGCGGCCTGGGACGCGAGGACCATTCCCAGCAGCATTTGCGTCTCGGCGTGCGCAACCGGTTCCGTATCGCGCGGCCGGTCCTCCAGCGCCCGGTACAGGTGAGCCGCGCCCTCCGCCAGGGCCTGGGGCTCAACGGCGCTCCGCTCCAGCGCCAGGCGGCCAAGCAGGTGGTGCGCCCGCCCGACAAGCGCCCGGTCCTCATCCGAAGCCTCCAGCGCTCGATCCGCCGCCGCCGCGGCGCGTCGCCGGTTGTCCGTCCGGTCGCCGTCGGTCCGCGCGGCCAGGGCCTCGGCAAGCGCGACCTGCAGCGAGGCGTAGGCCACGGGTTCGGCTTCACGGTTGATGGCGTCGAGCCCGGCCTCGAATGCCTCGATGGCCTGGCGGATGCTTGCCGCCCGGTCGCCGCCGGCCGAGGCCAGCAGGGCCGACCCAAGGGTCAGGTTCACCCGCGCGTACTCGGTGGGGAACTGGGCGCGCGGCCAGGCCGACAGCGCATGTCGGCTGATTTCGAGTGCGCGCGCAATGCGCGGCTGCGTGGGCGCCGGATCCTCCACGATCACGCGCGGCGCTTCGATCAGGGCGGGCGCCACGATCGAGGTGGATGTCACCTGCGGCGCCAGCGCCAACGCGGCCTCGAATTGCTCCAGCGCCGCATCGCGGGACGCCGGGCCGCCGCCGGGCAGCCGCCCCGTCCACAGCCGGCCGAATCCGAGCCGGAGTTCCGCATGCCGGTCAGGCTGCGATTCGGCCGGCACCTCGGACAGGGCAGTTTCGAAGGCCCGCCGGGCGCGCTCGAAACGTGAAGGGTCGAGCGAGGTCAGTTCGACCTGGGTCAGGGCGGTCTCGGCGAGGGCCGCGGAACGCAGGTCGTCGCGGTTGCCCACGCTCGCCAGGTCCGCCGCCCGAAGGAAGGCCCGCACCGAGGCGTCCAGGTGGGCGCGCCGGTCGCCTTCCGTTTGCACGCGTTGGGTCTGGCCCAGGCCAAGCAGGAACTCGGCGTGTTCGGCCGGGTGTTCGTCAGGCGACACGCCCTCGAGCAGCGCGTGGTAGGCGCCGACCGCCTGGGCCCGGTCGCGGGCGTCGGGCGACGCCGCCAGTACCGCCGCCACGTTGGCCCGCGCCCGCGCGTGATCCAACGGCGATACGTCGGGCGAGAGCACCTCCAGCACCGTTTCGAAGCACCAGCGGGCCGATTCCAGTTGCCCGCCGGCCCAGTTGGCCAGTCCCAGGCCGTGAAAAGCCCGCGCATAAGCCTCCGGAAATTCGTCGCGGTTGAAGACCACGATCGCCTTCTGATAGCTATCGATGGCCTCGGCCAGCAGGTCGGGATCGCCCAGGCGCGCCCGCAGGCTCAGCGTGTCGGCCAGGTCCAGGTGCAGCGCGCCGAACTCGATCGGGAGCACGGCAAGGTCGAACGCGTCGGCGGCTTCGATAAGGAGATCGGTGGCCGCGCGCAACTGCATGATGTCGCTGCCGGCCCGCAACTCGCGCGCCTGCGCGACCTTCTGACGGGCCGCGAGCAGGGAGGGATCGCCGGACACGCGCGACATCGCTTCGTTCATTGGCGCGCCGCCTCGAACAGCTCCCGCGCTATTCGCCGCCCGCGGCGTCGGCCATCAGCTTGTCCAGGTTGGCCAGCGCCTGCTCAAACTCGCTCATGATCCGGCCGCGGCTGGTAAACGATTTGATCAGGCCCAGGGGCCCGCCGCCGGACCAGGTGCCGGTGAGCGTGACCTCCGTCTTGGCCGCGCTGGGGCGGAGGTCGATGGTTGTGCGGACGTTGTGGAGCGAGCCGACCTCACGACCATCGCGAACCTCGCGAACGATTCGCCAGGCGATACGCCGCGAGTCGTCCCAGGCCACCACGCGGTGATGGACTTCCAGGCCGTCGTCCATGCGGGCCAGGTGCTCACGCCCGAATCCCTTGGGCGACCCGCCGGTGTGCTCAATGGACGACACACCGGGCAACCATTCGGACATTCGCTCAAAATCCGACAACAGGTGCCACACGAGTTCCTGCGAACCCGGGACCACCTGGCGGGCAACAACTTTGGCCATCTAGGGAGATCCTCTCGACCGCGCGACCGTGCCAAGCGCGGCCGCTGAAGCGGGGCTGGACGGCCAGTGTGCGGACTCCGGTGCGCTGGCCGCAAGGCGCACCCCCGGTGCTAGGCTTGACTTCAGCCCGTGCCTGCACGCCCGGCCCCCGTCGTCTAGAGGCCTAGGACACCACCCTTTCAAGGTGGAGACAGGGATTCGACTTCCCTCGGGGGTACCAGAGCGCCTTGCGCCGCCTAGCAATCCCCGCTGTTGGGGATGATGCAAATGAACTTCAGCGGGCCCTCACCGGTGTTGCGGAACTGGTGCATGGCGTCGGGCGGCACGTAGACGGCCTCGCCCTCGGTAAACGGCTCGGCGCCCGTGGCCGTCTTCAGCTCGCCCGAACCTTCCACGATGAATACTTCGTGCTCCCAGGGATGCTGGTGATATGGCGTGGCGCCGGCCGGCGCGACGTCAAACAACCGCATGGCGAAGTTGGGCGGCGCGACCTGGCTGGCCACCAAGTCGTGTTTGATAACGGTTCCCACGCCTTCCGGCGAAACATCCAGGGTTGGCGCGTCGTCCGGCGCCACCACAAACGGCTTCTCAGCAGTACGAACCGCCATGGGGCTTCTCCGTTGATCTGAACGCGTTCAGCATACGACGACGACCCTCCCGCACCGTTGACGGCGCGCTGTCCGAGGTCCGGCCAGGCTCGGGGGCCAGCTGCTGGCGGCCGGCCCTTGATGCGTCCACAATTGGCTGATAGCTGCGCGGGCGGAGTACATGACCTCGGCGCGACTCAGGCAGGCGCTGGACCGCATTGACGAGCTCAATCGTGCCGACCCGCACAGGATCCAAGTCCGCGGCGAGTCCCGACCCAAGGAACTGACTCACGCGGCAATGGTGTCGGCCCGGATCGAGCGGCTGCGTCCCGATGCGGACGACGCGCTGCGGATCGCGGCCCACGGTCACCACGTGCGGCGCTGGGCCATCCCGCGCCGCGAGTATCCGCAGGGACGCCGCGGCTATTTGCGGTGGCGGCAGGCCCTGCAGGAACTGCATGCCGCCACCCTGGGCGAGGTCATGACGGAGGCCGGCTACGAGCCAGCCGCCATCGAACGCGCGCAGGACCTGGTGCGCAAGAAGAACCTGCGGCGCGACGTGGACGCCCAGGCCCTGGAAGACGCGCTCTGCCTGGTCTTCCTGGAGACGCAGCTTGGCGAGTTCCGAACCCGTCAGCCCGATCACCGGACCATGGACATCCTGCGAAAGACCTGGACCAAGATGTCGGCCGAGGCCCGGGCGCTGGCGCTCGACCTTGATCTCCCGCCGGACGACCGCCGCTTCATGCTCGATGCGCTCGATCCCCCCGACCCTACCTGACGGGCCTCGAAACCTGTTCGCCAGGGTTGACATAGCAGAATGCTCAATCGCTCCGTTATGGTGAATAGGCAGTCCGGCCAGGAGTTCGTGTGCGGTGGCGGACACTCAAGACGACGTTCAGCGCCTGATCTTTGCCGTCGTCCATCGGGACGACGCCGAGGGTGTGACCCGCGTATTGGTGGAGTCGGGCTACCGCGCGACCCGAATCGACGCGCAGGGCGGCTTTCTGCGCCGGGGCAACGCCGTGTTCATGGTGGGCGTCGTGGCCGAACAGGTTGACGATGTGATCGAGAAAATCCGCGGGGCGGCGCCGCACGCCTCCGGACAATCCAGGAGCGGCTCGACGTACGGCATCGTGTTCGTGGTGCGCGTGGACGCCTTCGCGCGCCTATGAGGCCGATGCCGAGGAACGCACGCGATGGCTGAACCCCTGGCCTACGACCGCATGGCGCTGTGCGTCGTCCAGGACGATGACGCGGGCGAATACTCCAACGCGCTGCGCGAGGCCGGGATTTCCCATACCCGCGTCGCCAGCGCCGGCGGCTTTCTGCAGGCCACCAACGCCGTCTTCGTGGTGGCGCTGGAGGCCGCGCGCCTGGACGAACTCAAGGAGATCACCGCCCGCACCTGCATCACGCGCACCGAACTGGTGACCCTGCCGTGGACGGGCGAGATCGACCTCTCGCTGCCTGTCGAAGTTGAAGTGGGCGGAGCGGCGATGTTCGTGCTGAAACTGGAGCACGCCGAGCGGCTGTAGCCCGGCCGGCGTCAGGCGGGACCCTGACCGGCCCCTGACCACCAGCGATGCAGGTCGGCCGCCGTGGGCGATCCGTCGTACGCCGCAACCCGCGTTCCGAAGGTCCACGAGTCGCCATCCGCGATGGTCAGCGGTTCGTACATCGTGGGGTTGAGCAGACTGGTTCCGTAGAAGCGCGCGAACGTGGGGACCGGCGCCGAGGCGGGATGCGCCATCAGCGCGGCGCCGCAGGCGTGCTCGCCGATCGCCCCGCGTACATCAACCCAGCGGACCGGCTGTCCGTTGATCGCGTCGGCGCCTTGCCGCCCTTCGGAGTCACGCATCACGCCGCCGTCATCCTGGTCCAGCGCGTCAATCAGGCGGAGACCCGCCCACGAGTGGTTGTCCACGCCCAGTTCCAAGGCGCCATGCGACGCCTGCAACGTCGAAACCATGTCCAGCAGATGCGCCGGTCCTTCACGCCGAACCTCGTGCGAGCGGAGTTCGGTGGCGACCACCGTTCCCCGACGGTCGCGCCACTCCAGCTTGAGGTCGATGCGCGCCCGCGCGGCGCTGGCGTCCGACTGGATATCCACCGGCACAATCCACCCGGCATCGACAAGGTCGTGAAAGACGTTGAGCCCGTTGACCTTGGCGTGTCCGATCCAGATGCCCTTGTGATGCGGGAAGTTATGCGCGCCCATCTCGGTCACGGGATACCCGGCCGGGGTATAGAGGGGATGCACGCACGGACGCATCAGGAACAGGTCTTTGTCCGCGCCGCCCAGGTTGAGGGCCATCACCGGGCGGCCCGCGTGGAGCACCTTGAAGCGATTAAAGAACCGCGGTTCCTGGAACTGGATTTGCATGGGTGGTCCTGACAAGGGGCGTTGAGCCGGGGATGCCGGGCGGGCGGCTGCCTTGACCAGACTCGGCCTCGCTCGCTAGTCTGCCGCACTTTCTCGCCCTCGAAGTGGCGAGGTGCGGCTCTCGTGCCTTGCAGGTTCGAGTTGCGGTTTCGCCGGACGGGGGCTATCCGGGAGGGAGCGGTCGCAGGACATGATTACTCGAAGACAGATGCTTCGCATGGGCGGAACCGCCGCCCTGGGAGTTTCCGGCGCCGTAGCGCTGGCGGCCTGCGGCGAGACGCAAGTCGTCACCAAGGAAGTCCCCGTCGAGCGGGTCGTGGTCAAGGAGGTCCCGGTCGAGAAGATCGTGACCCAGCAGGTTGAAAGGGTCGTGACCCAAGAGGTCGTGAACGTCGTCCGCGAGGAAGTTCCGGTCGAGAAGGTCGTCGAGGTTGAGAAGGTCGTGGAAGTCCCGGTCGAAAAGATCGTGACCCAGGAAGTCGAAAAGGTCGTCGAGGTCGAGCGGGTCGTCGAAGTTCAGGCGCCGCCGACGCGCGTCAACGCCGTCATTCGCTTCGCCCACGACCACTCGTCTGGCCTGCGCGGCAAGCAGATGCAATGGGCCCTGGACCGCTTTGCGCAGGTCCGCCCGGACATCGCCATCAAGTTCGAGCCGCAGAGCAACATGTTCCAGGACTCGTTCGGCATTCAGCTCGCCGGCGGGTCGCAGGCCGAGGCCGCGTTGCTGGACGGTGGGTTCTTCCACCAGTGGGTGGACAAGGGTGGCTTCGTCCAGATCAACGACGTACTGGACAAGCACCCGGACTGGGATCCCTCCGACTACGGGATGTGGCCGGATCAGCACACGATCAACTTCGCCAACAAGCATCCGATTCCGTGGAACCAGGGCATCACGGGGCCGTCGTTCGGTCTGCCATTCCAGGCAGGCATGAACGGTGTGCTCTACAACTACACGCTGTTTGAGCAAGCGGGAATCTCGCAGCCGTCCGCCGGAAACTGGGGCATTCAGACCGAGTTTCTCGACGCTGTGCGGGCCCTGACCGATCCCGAGAACAACCAGTTTGGTTTCCGCTCCTCGTCCGCCATGTGGGCCTTCTGGGCCGGCTGGGGCCGCGCGCTGGCCGACGGCAACGAGGACCTCCTGTACTACGACGAGAACGCGAGCCGGATGACTATTTTCGACGACGGCGCCCATCGCGGGCACGAATTCGTCGTCAACGCCATCTGGCAGGAGGGCATCTCCAACAAGCTTGAAGATTCCAAGATGCTTTCCGGCGAATTCAGCGACCCGTTCTCCGCCGGCAAGATGGGGGTGGCGAACTTCGGGAGTGCCGGAAATTTCGTGGTCCGCATTGCCGGGCGCTTCGACTGGGGCATCAACGTTCAGCCCGAGGGTCCGCGGGGTGAGGCGCCGGTCCATACCTCACAGCAGCCGCACCTGGTAACGAACGCCGCCGAGTCCAACGGTGTGCTTGAGCAAACCGTGGACATGCTGGTGTTCTTTGCTGGGCCCGAAGTCCAGGAACGGGCGGCCATCGATCGCGGGTTCATTCCGGTCAACTTCCAGGTGCACGCCGGCCCCTCAATGAAGGCCGCGCCCCCGCAGGGGCACGAGCACATCACCCGCATCCTGACCAGTCGCGACGATCACCAGCACTGGCAGTCGGCGCACCCGAGCTGGTGGGAGTGGTTCGATGGATGGCGCGGCGGCGCCGACCGGTCGTTCATCGGCGAAGCCTCGCCGGAGGAAGGCCGCGAGGCGATCATGGCAGCCTCGAACACCATCCTCGAGAACCAGCACGACGCCTGGGTCGACTACAAGAACTGGGCAAGCACCCTGTCCAGCTAAGTTCGCGCGCTCACGGCGCACGGAAAACCACCGGCCGATGCCTCCGGGCATCGGCCGGTTGCATTGCCAAGGGCTCGCCTGCATGACTCACATCCGGATTGATATTCCGCTATCGATACGAGAACCTGACCGAGGGTCGTTGCAGGGGTTCGCACCAGGCTTGGCGCCGGGCACGGCCAGCCAGCAGTCTTGACCCATACCCGTACGCTAGTTAGGCTTCGGCACTTTCCCGCCCTTGAAGTGGGGAGGCTTGCGAACCGTATCGGCGAGATACGGGTGACGGCCTCCAGGCACGTGGGGCAGCCTGCAAGGGAGGCATGGCGGAATATGGTTACCCGAAGGCAAATGCTTCGCATGGGCGGCACCGCCGCCCTTGGGATTTCCGGCGCGGTAGCGCTGGCGGCCTGCGGCGAGACGCAAGTCGTCACCAAGGAAGTCCCCGTCGAGAAGGTCGTCGTTAAAGAGGTTCCGGTCGAGAAGATCGTTACGCAGCAAGTCGAAAGGGTCGTAACGCAGGAAGTCGAACGGGTCGTCCGCCAGGAGGTCCCGGTCGAGAGGGTCGTCGAGGTCGAGAAGGTCGTCGAGAAGGTCGTAACCCAGGAAGTCGAAAAGGTCGTCGAGGTCGAGAAGGTCGTCGAAGTCGAGAAGATCGTCGAGGTCGAGGCGATGGCGCAGCGACCGAGCGCGGTCATCCGGCTGGCCAACGACCACTCGTCAGGCGCTCGCGGTGCGGCCATGAGTTGGGCGTTGGACAAGTTCCACGCGCAGTTCCCGCACATCGTTATCAAGTTCGAGCCGCAAGACCACCTGTACGTGGACTCGTTCTCGATCCACATCGCCGCCGGCACGCAGGCCGAGCTTGCGCTGCTGGACGGCGGATTCTTCAACACCTGGGTGCACCGCGGCGGCTTCGCCCGCATCGACGGCGCGCTGAGCAAGCACCCCGATTGGGACCCGACCAAGTGGTACGCCCCGCCGGACGAAATGACCGTTGGTCAGTTCGACGACGACCGGGTGTCCCGCCCGGCCCCGCACACCACGGGTTACGGCGGAGTCGCCCAGTTTGGGATGCCCTACCAGGGCAACATCAATGGGAAAATCTTCAACTTCACGCTGCTGGAGGAGATGGGCATCCCAATGCCGGTGGAGGGCTCGTTCCACCTGGAGCGCGAGGCCTGGGACCTGTACATGCAAGCCTCAGACCCGGAGGCAGGCACTTGGGGTCTGCGGATGGCGTCCAATGCCTGGATCGTCTGGGGCAGTTGGGCGCGCGCCTTGCAGAACAGCGGGAATCACATGTACCGCGCCCCCGACCAGTTGCACTGGGACATCTTCAACGACGGTGGTGACCGGGGCTTCGCCTACGCGGTCAACAGCGTGCAGACGGACGCCGTGGCGCCGCCGTTCGACCAGCTCCAGCAGATCGCCGGGGAATTCGGCGACCCGTTCTCGGCCGGAAAGATGGCCACCTACTGGACCGGCGGTGGCGTTGGCGGGACCATCCCGCGCATCAAGGACCGCTTCTCCTGGGGTCTTGGACCCATCGAGGAGGGCGACCGCGGTGGCGCCCCGCACCACTTCACCAACCAGGGCCAGTACTGCACGGCCACGGCCGAGCGGAACGGTCTGGTGGAAGAGTGCACCGAGACCTTGCTGTACTTCGCGGGTCCCGATGTCCAGGGCCGCATCGCGATCGACCGCGGCTCGCTGCCCATGCTCAAGACGGTGATCGAGTCCGACGAGTTCAAGGCCGGGCCGCCCGAGAACCACGGGTACTACAAGACCTGGATGGACAAGACGGACCACCACCATTGGCAGAACGGCCACCCCAACTGGTGGGAGTGGTACGAGTCCTTCCGTGCGGCCGACTCGCCCTTCATCGGCGACATGTCGATCGAAGAGGGAATGCAGCACATCATCAACACCTCCGACCGTGTTCTCGAGAACACCAGGGCGGAGTACGACGAGTGGAAGGCCTGGATCGACGCGCTGCCGCCGTCGGCCTAAGCACCAGACGCTCGTCCGATTTAGCGGGCGAGAGACCGTCGGCCCGGCACACGCCGGGCCGACGGCTCGTTTAAGGCCGAAACTCCGGCGCCACGGGCCGGTGGTCTAACGCCGCGCTGCGATAGGCTCCGATGGCCGACGCCATCCGCGGCGAGTCTCGCCGGTTGCCGGCCGCAGCGCCTCGGAAGGCCCTGAGGGAGCAGACCGGCATGAGCTTCAAAGTCGGGATCATTGGGCATACGGGGCATGGCAACTATGGGCACTACCTCGACATGGCGTTTGTCGGGGTGGAGGGTGCCGACATCGCGGCGCTGGCCGACCCGGACGACGCGGGACGGGCCGAGACGGCCGCAAAAACCGGCGCGCGCACGGCCTACGCTGACTACCGCGAGATGCTGGACGTCGAGAAGCCCGATATCGCCGTGGTGGCTTCGCGGGAGGTCGGCGATCACCGCGACCTGGTCATCGACGCCGCGCGGGCGGGCGCCAACGTCTACCTGGAGAAGCCGGTCGCCACCGCGCCCGCGGACGTGGACGCCATGCAAGCCGCCTGCGACGAGTCGTCCGTCATCTGCGTGGTCGCCCATCCCTGGCGCGGCCATCCGCCGATTCAGCATGTGGCGATTCCCTTGGTCAAGTCGGGACGCATCGGCGAGCCGCGCCTGGTGCGAGTCTTCGGCAAGGATGGCGAGCACGGCGGCGACGAGATGTTCCTGGACCTGTACCCCCACTTCTTCGACTTCCTGTGGCAACTCTTCGGCGCCCCGCTGTGGTGCAGCGCCCACCTGACCCAGGACGGCCGCACCTGCGAGCAGTCCGACCTCAGGCCCGGCTGGGAGGGCATGGGGCTGGTGGCCGGCAACGGTCTCAAGGCCTATTACTGCTTCGAGGGCGGCGTGGCTGCCGACGTCGAGTCCTACCAGGGTGACGGGGTCTCGGACCCCTACCGCGTCGACATCTACGGCACCGAGGGCACGATCTCATTGCCGGGTCCAATGGGGCGCGGTCCCGACATATACCTGCATCCGAAGGCCAACCCGGAACTGATCGATGATGACGGCTGGGAGGTCGTCCCCGCCGAGCCGCCGCCGGACCGCCACAAGTGGCTGCGGTCACATCGGCGCATGGCTCGCTCGATGATGGACATGCTGGAGGGCAAGCAGCCGGAGTGGGACCTGGTGCAGTTGCCCAACGCGAAGCTCTACCTGGAAATGGCCATGCTGGCCCACGCCTCCCACATGCAGGGAGCGCGCGTGGGCTTGCCGCTGCCGGACGGCAAGAACCCCTTCGATCACTGGACGGCGTAGTCGCCACGCTCGCTGGAATCCGTACTCGTTCGGCTGGCCAGCCCCTGGATGACGAGTAGCGCGCTTCCCCGGCGGGCTCGATGTTTCACGTGAAACATTCGGGCGCGGCTTCGCCGACCCCACCCCGAGAGTCCAGAGCCTCGGGTTATTTCCATGGGCTGCCCGGCATTCTGCGATGATGCCGTTCGAACCGGTCGGCGGCCCGCGCGGCACCCGCCTGGCGCGCTGATCTCTCGCAGGGGGTGGAGACATGTCAGCCAGCAATCTCCCGGCGTTTCGCATTGGGGTGGTTGGATGCGGCGGGATCAGTTCCCGCCATGGCCGCGCCGGCCTGGAATCGGAGAAGCTCCAACTCGTCGCTTGCTGCGACATCCGTGAGTCGGTCGCTCGCGAGTGGGCCGAGACCTACGACTGCGAGGCCTGGTACACCGACTACGAGGAGATGATCCGGGACCAGGACCTGGACGGCGTGGTGCTGGCCACCTGGCCCAACCAGCACCGCGAACAGGTGGAGCGCTGCCTCGACGCCGGCGCCCGCAACATCCTCAGCGAGAAATCACTCACGGCCAACGGGCAGGAAGCGCTGGAACTGGCGCAACTGGTCAAGTCGGCCGGCGCGTACCTGATGGAAGGCTTCATGTACCGCCACCACCCGTTCGTGGCCGAGTTGGAGCGCCAGGTGGCCGCGGGAAACATCGGCCAGGTCGACTCCGTCAGCGCCAAATTCAGCATCTTCGACTACGAAGAGGAGAGCGCCGAAGATCCCAACCGCAACTGGCGGCGCGATCCCGAGCGCCTGGGCGGCTCGCCCTGGGATATCACCTGCTACGCCATCAACGCGGTCAACCACTTCGCCTCGATGGGGGCGGGCGGACGCGGCACCGGCCAGGGATCCAATCCCGACGGAACGCTCGGTTCCGACGCGAAGAGCCTTGTGGCCGCCCGGCCGAGCCGCGTGTTGTCGGTTGGGAGCATGAGCGAGGTCTACGGCACCCTGAACCGGCAGTTCGGGCTGATCGAATACGACAGCGGCTGCGTGGGCTACGTGGAAGGCAGCCGCCAGGCGCATCTCAGTGAAGAACTGCACATTGCCGGCAGCGAAGGCCGCCTGGGCATCCGCCGAGCCTGGCGTCCGCAGGTCGAGCCGGTCATCCAGCACTTCTACGGCAGCGACGAGGTCCGGGAAATCCCGGTCCCCAGGGTCGAGATGTACCGGCGGCAGATGGAGAACTTCGCCGACGTGGCCCAAGGCGTCGCCGAGCCGGTGATGCCGCTGATCCAGACGGTGGTGAACATGTACACCATCGAGGCGACCGTCACCAGCCAGATGGAAGACCGCCTCGTGGATCTCGAGCTCCCGGCCAGCCTCTTCGAAAAGTCGACATAGCAGGCCCGTCCGGCCGTACGACCGCGGGCTCGGCGATTGGCCGCGGTGCGTGCCTGGGTGCCAATATGACGCGCCCATGAGCGCACACGTCACAACTGAACGCGAAGCCAGCGAGCTGCTGAGCCGGCTGGTCGCCACGCCCAGCGTGACGCCCGACGTCGAGGGCGGCACCGGCGAAGCGGCAATGGGCGACCTTGTCGAGGAGTTCGCCCGCTCCATCGGCGCGCAGATCACCCGCCAGGAAGTCTTCCCCGGCCGCGAAAACGTGATTTGCACGATCGCACCCGACGCGCCCGGCCCGCACCTGATGCTGGAAGCGCACATGGACACCGTGGCGCTGGGGCCGATGACCAACGGCCACGAGCCGTTCATGGACGACCAGGGCCGGCTGCATGGTCGGGGCTCCTGCGACACCAAGGGCTCGCTGGCGGCCATGCTGCTGGCGCTCCAG
Organism: Chloroflexota bacterium; assembly: GCA_022824495.1. GTDB lineage: Bacteria > Chloroflexota > UBA11872 > UBA11872 > UBA11872 > UBA11872. The sequence continues at coordinate 67,885 of JAJDZU010000006.1, forward strand.
TGGGCCGCCGGCGTCTCCGATCCGGCCGGTCCGCTCACCGTCGCGGCAGCGGTGGACGAGGAAACCGGCAGCGCCGGAGCCAAGGCGCTGCCGCACTCGGGAGTCAAGGTGGATGGCGCCATCGTCGGGGAGCCGACGAGCCTGGAGGTGGTTCGTTCGCACCGCGGCGGCCGTTACTGGCCCCTGATCACCCACGGCACCGCGGTCCACAGTTCCACGCCCGAGCTTGGCGACAATGCCATCCTGCGCATGGCTGACGTCCTGCACGTCCTCCGCGAGGAATACGGCCGGCGCCTGGCCGGTCGCACCCACCCGCTGGTCGGCAACTCGTCGTTCTCGGTCGGCATCATCAAGGCCGGGACCTCGTTCAACATGGTTCCCGACCGCTGCGAGGCCATCATCGAGCGTCGCCAGATCCCCGGCGAGTCGGTCGACGACGTGGAGGCGGAACTCGCGGAGGTCCTGGAGATCGCGCGCCGCCGCCACCCCGACCTGCGCGTGGAGGTGGAGGCGCCGTTTGTGTTCGGGGACGTGCTGGACACACCGGCCGACGCGCCGATCGTGCAGGTGCTGCGGGATGCCGTGACGGACGTCTGCGGTGAGGCGAACGTGATCGGCGTGTCCTACGGATCCGACGCCGCCACGCTGGCCGCCGCCGGCATTCCCAGCGTGCTGTGCGGACCGGGCGACATCGCCTACGCGCATAGCGCCGACGAGTTCGTGCCGATGGCGGAAGTCGTGCAGGCGGCCGAGATCTACGCGCGCGCCTGGAAGCGCTTCGCCGCCGCCTGATGCCGCCCACGGCCGCCGGCGGGCGTCCGAACATCGTCCTGGTCATCACCGACCAGCAGCGCTACGACACCATTGCCGCGCTCGGGCACCCGCACGTCGACACGCCGAACCTCGACCGGCTGGTCCGCGAAGGCGTCAGCTTCGACGAGTGCCACGTCACCGCCGCCTCCTGCGTCCCCGCCCGCGCCAGCCTCTTCAACGGGCTCTATCCGCATACGACCGGGGTACTGCGCAACGGCTGCGAATGGCGGCGGTCCTGGGTCGAGCAGCTGGCGGCCTCGGGCTACCACTGTCTCAATGTCGGCAAGATGCACACCGTCCCCTTCGAGACGCCGCTGGGCTTCCACGAGCGTTACGTCGTCGAGAACAAGGACCGCTTCCTGGACGGCCGCTACTACTTTGACGAGTGGGACAAGGCGCTGGCCGCCCGCGGCCTCGTCAAGCAACAGCGCGAGCTGTACCGGCAGCGACCCGACTACCACGAAGCCATGGGCGCCTTCACCTGGGATCTGCCCGCCGACATGCACAGCGACAACTTCGTGGGCGGCCTGGCGCGCTGGTGGCTGGACACCTACCCCACCACCCGGCCACTGTTCCTTGAAGTCGGCTTCCCCGGCCCGCACCCGCCCTACGACCCGACGCCCGAGGCGCTGGCGCCGTACCTGGACCGCGACCTGCCCATCCAGCCTGTTTCGCAGGCCGATCTGGACGGCCAGCCCGAAGCGATGCGCGTCATGCGCGAGCACAACACCGAGGTCGATCACGACTCGGTGGTGCACATCGTCGATCCACCGTTGAAGTCACGGCACCGCCAGCGGGCCCACTACCTGGCCAACGTGACCATGATCGACACGCAGATGGGCGAACTGATGGACGCCCTGGAACGCAACGGCTACACCGACGACTGCGTGGTGATCTTCACCTCCGACCACGGCGATTGCCTGGGCGACCACGGCCACATCCAGAAGTGGACCATGTACGACGCGGTGACGAGGGTGCCCTGCATCGTCTGGTCGCCCAACCGCTTTGCCGGTGGACGCCGGATCGACGACCTGGTCCAGTGGTTCGACCTGGGCCCGACCATCCTGGAAATGGCCGGCTGCGAGCCGGACTCAAACATGGCAGCTCACTCACTGCTGCGGGCGCTCGAAGGCGGCATCCCGCCACACCGCGACTACGTCTTCACCGAACAGGGCCGCGACGACGGCAACGGCCTGCACGTGGACCTGGTGACGGCGGTGCGCAGCCGCACCTGGAAGCTGGTTCACTTCCTCGGCGAGGAGGAGGGGCAACTCTTTGACCTGCAGAACGACCCGCAGGAAGAGCACAACCTGTGGGATGACCCCGCGGCGGCGCAGATCCGCAGCGAGATGCTGGATGTTCTGCGCGACTGGCGCCTAGCCAGTGGCGTGGCCACGGCTAACTGGGCCAATGGCGCACGATAGTCGCTAGAGAAACCGAGAGGGGTGCCGGGAGCTAACCCGACACCCCTCTCGAAACCTCAGACTTACCTTGACTTTGCCTTAGCCAAACTTACCTTTTCTCACCTGAATCGAGCGTACGACTCCGAAAACGCCCGGTCAATCCCGCGGCATCTGCAACGCTAGTTGCCCTCCTGAAATCGCTCGCGCTGATCGATGGCCTGAAGTAGCTGATTAAACAGAGCCAGCCCCTCGCGAGCGAGCAAGATGACTTGACCGAACCTCTCGGGAATCGCCATCTCGGCCAATCGCGACTTGATGTGATCGACGCGTTCCTGGTCTTCCGGGCCCAGGAACTCGGAGAGATCGTCGATATCGTCCGCTAAGTGTGTCGCTGTGTTGAGGGTCTGGGCGTGAATGCGCCGCAGCGCGCGGTGTCGATAGTGATCGACTCGCAACTGGACGGCCCCAAGCCGAAACACCATTCCGCCATACCCGTCTTCGAGCATGTATGACTCGAACTCCGCAAGCACTTGCTGGAAATGTATGAGTGTCCGGCGAGAGTCAAACCATGCGGCTCGAAAGCGGTCGCGATGAGTTCGCTCCTGAAACTGGCGTGTCCTGCGGGTCTCAAGGAACGCGGCGCCGCCCGCCACCACGCCCATGATTCCTAGCGCGATCGCAAAGGGATCGGGGTCAATCAGCTCCTCGTCGTTGGCGAGGAGATCTGTCGGTTCCTGACGCATGAAGTGGGCGGATCCTGTGAAGTCGGATGCCAGGCACGCTACAACGCGCGTCCCCCGTTCGACGGTAGGAATGGCTACGAATAGGCTCAGGGAGCCCTGAGTCCACGGGACCCCGATGCAATCGCCCGACCTGCCCATCACCATCCGCGGCTACGAGCGCCGCGACAACGCCCGCATCCGCGAGCTGACCCTGGAAGGGTTCGACGGCGTCAGCATCGACCAGAACGCCGACCGCCTGCTGGGCCTGGACACGGAGCCGCTGTGGGAGACGCGCAAGTGGGCGGGGGTGAAAGCCGAGTTGGAAGCCTCGCCGTCCGACCACTTCGTGGCCGTGCTGGACGGCGAGGTCATCGGCTACATCACGACCAGTCCGCAGCCGGACGCCGGCATTGGGCAGATTCCCAACATGGCCGTGGACGCGAGATACCGGCGGCGCGGCGTGGCCTCGCGTCTTATCGAGCACGCACTGGAGTACCTGCGCGCCCGCGGCATGCGCGTGGCCAAGATCGAGACGCTGGTGCAGAACGCCCAGGGCCAGAGCCTGTACCCGCGGTTCGGCTTCCGGGAAGTCGCGCGACAGATCCACTACGTGCGCCGACTGGACGACGCCTGAGCCAAGACTCGGCGGCTAGCGCCAGTCGAAGAGGCAGCCCACGAGCGACGGTTCGAAGTCGAACAGCAGGTCGTAGATCTCCTTGAAGTCACCGCCCTTGACCCGGTGGGTGATCAACGGGTCCAGGGTGATCCGGCCCGCCACGGCCAGCCGCAACGCGACCGCGATGTCGCGACGCGGCGACCAGTGCACCGCCAGCGCGTTGAGAAACGGGTTGTCGCCCGCGTCGGGCTGACGGATCGAGTCGTGCGCGCCGATGATCGTCAGGCCCTTCTTATGCACGTCGCGGTAGAAGTTCACCTGCTCGGTCGATCCGCGGGTGCTGCCCAGGATCACCACCCGCGCCAGGTGGCCGGCCAGGATGAAGGCGTCGTTGATCGGCGCCGGGAAGCCGGTGGACTCGATCACCACCTGCGGGCCGCCCGTGTGGCCTTCGGCCAGGGCGGCGCGTGCGTCCTCACAGGTCGGGTCCATGGACTCGAGCCACGGCACGGCTTCGGCCATTTCGCGCCGTGAGGGATCCAGGTCGGCCACCAGCACGCGCCCCGCGCCCGCCACGTAGGCGAACTGCGCGGCCAGTTGCCCGATCAGACCGCCGCCGATGACCAGCACCGTCTCGCCCATTTCGACCCGCGCCTTGCGCACCGCCTGCATGCTGATCCGCAGCATGGTGTGAAAGGCGGCCTCCTGGTCCGGCACGTCGTCGTCGACCAGGAACACGTCGCGCATGGGGGCCAGGTCGGCCGTGGCGTGCCGGCCGCGGGTCAGCACGCGCGTACCCGGCGCCAGGTCCACGCCCGCGCCCGCGGCGACAACCTCGCCCACCGCGCTATAACCCACGTTGCGCGGCCAGATCTGGGAGGGCGTGTTGGGCAGCGCCAGCAGCGAGGCCCGCTCGGTGCCGGGCGACATGGCAGTGACGTGATGGCGCACCAGCACTTCGCCGGGGCCCGGATCGCCCAACTCAATCGTCTCCATCTGAATCGTCTCGACCGAGTGACTGACCAGGACTTGCGCTTGCATGCGACCGGCCGCCTTGGGCTGCCATCCGAGCACCGGCAGCCTGCCACAGCCGCTCGGGGCGCGTACGATGCAGGCTCCCGGCGCGTACCTGGAGCATTCATGCAGATCACCAAAGTCGAACCGCTGTTCCTGGACCAATACCTGCTGGTGCAGGTGCACACTGACAACGGGCTGGTGGGCCTGGGCGAGTCAGGCTCCTGGGGCTTCCTGGAAGCCTCCGCCGCCGCCATCGAGAAGATGGGCCGCTATCTCATTGGCGAGGACCCGCTGCGGATCGAACACCACTGGCAGTACATGTACCGCTGGAGCCACTTCCGCGGCGCGGCGGTGATGGGGGCGCTCAGCGCCATCGACATCGCGCTCTGGGACATCGCCGGCAAGTACTTCGAAGTGCCTGTGTACCAGCTGCTCGGCGGGCACGTGCGCGACCGCTGCCGGGTCTACTACCACGTTCTCGGCGACACCCGCGAGGCCCTGGTGCAGGGCGTTGCCAACGCGCGAAAAGAGGGCTATACCGCCGTCGGCCACCTCTCGCCCTTCCTGGACGAAGAACGCGACGTCATCTACTTCAAGACCCACGTCGACAAGATCGAGGACGCCACCGAGGCCGTGCGCCTCTACCGCGAGGCCGCCGGCAACGACGTGGACCTGTGCGTCGAAATCCACCGCCGCATGACCCCAACCGAGGCCGTACAGCTGGGACGCGCCATCGAGAAGTACACCCCCTACTTCTTCGAGGACCCGGTCACGCCGGACAACCTGGACGAGATGGCCTACGTGGCCTCGAAGATCAACATCCCCATCGCCACCGGCGAGCGCTTCAGCTCGATCTGGGAGTTCGACATGTGCCTGCGCCGCGACGCGGTCCAGTACGTACGGCCCGACGTCTGCATGGTGGGCGGCATCACCGGCAGCAAGAAGGTGGCCGCGCTGGCCGAGGCGCGGCACGTGGGCGTGGTGCCGCACAACCCGCTCAGCCCGGTCAGCACCGCCGCCTGCCTGCAGGTGGCCGCCGCGGTGCCCAATTTCGCGCTGCAGGAGCTGCCGCTCGGCGAAACCGTGCCCCCCAAGAGCGCCATGGTCGAGGGCATCCACCCGCACGACGGCGAGGGCTACATCCGCCTGACCGACCGCCCGGGCATCGGCGTCACCCTCAAACCCGACGCCGCCCAGAACGCCCCCTACAAGGCACGCGAGATTCACACGCGGCTAGGGGCCGATGGGGCGGTGGTGGATCAGTAGGTTGGCTGCCGACGTCTAACCCGTCTGCTTATTGATTTCGGTCAGGAGCTGCGGGGACTCGGCCCTGGCGCCCGGCGGGCAGCTGGGTTCACCTCGTGCGCCTAGGGCAAATCACTGTGGAGATGGATGGCGCTCTCTGCAAGTCCGACGATGCTAATCTTGAGCCAAGAGTTAAGGGTGTCCGGGCGGGCCCAGTCGAGGAGCCTGGACCATGTCCGCAACGACGATTGACGCTCGCATTACGCGGCTTGAGCAGCGCGCTCATTCGGACGACGACACGATGAACAGCGTCCTGCATATCCTGGAACGCATGGATCAGCGCCTCGCGATGCTCGAATCGAGGGTCGCAGCGCTCGAATCAAACGTCGAAACGCTCGCATCTAGCGTCGAAACGCTCGTATCTAGCGTCGCAACGCTCGCATCTAGCGTTGCAGCGCTCGAATCAAGGGTTGCGACGCTCGAATCAAGGGTTGCAACGCTCGAATCAGGGGTTGCAACGCTCACGGCAGACATGGTCACCGTCAAGGCCACAACCGCTGACACCAACAAGCGTATACGGGTGCGCGGGTTCAGCCAGTAACGGCCATACCGGCTCGCGGCGTTTCGGCGACCCTATCCGGCTACCTGTCCCGCCTGCGCCTCCAACTCCGCCACCCGTTCCAGGGCTTCGGCCCAGACGTCGGCCGGGATGGCTGAGGTAGCTTCGCGGACGTTGGTTTCCATCTCGTAGGCCGAGGCCGCGCCGGTCAGGACCACGTCGATGTCGTCATTGGCCAGCACGAAGCGCATGTTGAGGTGGCGCAGGTCCACCTGGCGCTCGCGGCACCAGGCGTACCAGTCGCGGGCGGCCTGGATGTCATCGGGCGGGTAGAGGTCGGTCAGGTTGGGCCGGACCTTGAGGGCGATCATCGGGTCGCCGTGCGCCAGCAGCCCCTGCAACTGCGGCGAGCCCAGGATCACGCCCACGCCGTTGGCCTTGGCGTGCCGGATCAGCGGCGCTGCCGTCTGGCGCACCAGGCTGTAGTCGGCGTAGGTCAGGATTGCGTCCACCCGGCCGGCGTCGATGGCCTGGCGGTGAAAGTCCAGGTCGCGCACGCCGAGGCCGATGGCTTCCAGGCGGCCTTCGTCGCGCAGGGCCTCCAGCGTGTCGAAGCCGTCGCCCGATGCCATTACCGGCTCCATCGTGGGCGGGTCGTGGATCAGCACCAGGTCAAGCTTCTCGCGACCCAGCAGCCGCGAACTGTCGTCCATCGACCAGCGCAGGTCCTCCGCCGTGTAGCTGAATTGCCGGCTGGGATGGGAGCCGACCTTGGTGGAGATCAGCAGCTCCGGCAAGTCCATGCCCTCCATGGCCTTGCCCAGGTTCTCCTGGCTGTTGCCGTAGAGCGGCGAGGTATCCAGGCAGCGCACCCCCAGGTCGTACATGCGCTGCAGCGTGGCGCGCACCTCGGGCACAGTAATGCCGTGCACCATCCCGCCCATGTGCGCCGCCCCCAGGGCCAGACGGGTCGGGTACAGGTTGGTTTGACCCAGGCGGCGTCGTTCCAGGGCGCTCATTGGGCTACACCCAGCCGTGCTGAATCTGGACCGGCTCGCCCGCGGCTTGCGAATTCCAACTCTCGCCCGAATCCAGCAGGACTTCGCTGCGGGAGAGTTCCGAGGTCTCCGCGGCCAGCAGGATCTCCTGGATGTGGCGGCCGTACTCTCCCGGCACCGGGCTCTCGATGTCCTGCTCGATGGCCTCGGCAAAGCGTCCCCACTCCAGCCGCATGTTCTGGGGCCAGTAGTCGTACTCCACTTCGTCCCAGGAGTTGTTCTTGCCGATCCAGAGGCCCCGGCCCGAGGCGCTGTGCGCGAACTTCAGGCTGCCGTTGGCGCAGATGACGTGCGTGTCGTGGATCGGCCCGCCGTCGGCGAAGCCCACCGACACCGCCACCCCGGCCAGCCCGTTCTTGTAGCGGATAAAGGCCGTGGCCGAGTCGTCGCCGGCCTGGTAGTGCGCCCGCGTTCCGATCGATGCCGACACCGAGGAGGCCTGTGAACCCATGAACCAGGTAACCCGGTCCACCACGTGCACGCCGTTGCTCAGCCACATGCCCCCGCCGTGGTAGCGGCTGCGGTACTGCGGCCGCCGGCTGGCGTGATTCCAGTTCTTGGACATGTAGCTCACGATGGTGATCAGCGGCCCCAGTTCGCCTGAATCCAGGATCTCCTTCGCCTTGATGTTCACCGGCAGGAAGTGGTTGGTCAGGCCCACCATCAGTTTCACGCCGTTGGCTTGGGCGGCCGCGATCATCTCGTCGCACTGCTCCAGCGTCAGCGCCATCGGCTTCTCCACCAGCACGTGCTTGCCGGCGTTCAGCGCATCCACGCTCAGCCGGTGGTGCAGGTGATGACCCAGCACCACGCCCACGGCGTCGATGTCGGGATCTTCCAGCAGTTCCGTGTGCGACGCGTAGCCCCTGGCGACGTCGTAGGTGTCCATGTACTCGGCGCGCGTCGACTCGATCAGGTCGGCGCAGGCCACGATCTCCACGTCGTCCAGCTCGGCAATGCCCTGGGCGTGAGAACGGGCGATGCCGCCCAGGCCGATCATTCCAACTCGCAACATCTTGGCGGGTACCTCGGCAAGCTGCCATGCGGACCGTGCCAGCCACGGGCATGGGCGTCAATTCCGAATGCTGGCGATATCCCTTAGCGCTCCGGCAACCGGCCCCAAAAGGCGACGGACCCTCCACAACTACGACTATCATCTGAATGCGCGTCAAGCGGCCCAGCCGTACCAAGGGTGGGACGCGCTTGGTACCGATGCGGTCACGACCCGGAATGCGAGTCCGGCCGCCGAGATTCCGGGTGATCGCCCGGCGCACAAAGGAATCAGGGACGTGACGGTTGACGCGCACCCAATCACACAGGATGAGTTGCGACTCGAATTGGGCCGGACACAGGACGAATTCCGTGCTGAGGAGAGCCGGACGCGGGCTGAGTTCCGGGCCGAACTCAGCCGGACTCGCGAGGACTTTCTGGCCGGGCTGACCCAGACACGGGAAGAGATTCGAAGTGTCAGGGATGAGTTCCGCGCCGAATTGAGCCAAACGCGCGAAGAACTCCGCGCCGAGATGACCCAGACGCGCGAAGAACTCCGCGCCGAGATGATCCAGACGCGGGAAGAACTCCGGTCCGAGATGAGCCAGACGCGGGATGACTTCCGGGTCGAAATGAACCTGCTACGCACCGAGATTGTGACCCATTACGCCACCAAGGCGGACCTGCACTCGCTTGAGTCGCGCCTTATCAGGTGGATGATCGGCCTGATGATCGGCTCGGTGGGTACCGCGGTCGCGATTGCCGTAGCCGCCGATCGGCTGTGGAGTTGAGGCCTCGCCAGGCGCGGCGGCATTGCGCGTCGGTCTAGCGGCCAGGGAATCGCGTACTCGCACATGTCGGCCGACCTAAAGTCCGCCGCTCAGGTGAATCGGGGTACTATTGACGACTGGCCGGTGGACTCAATCCGTGATCTCCAGGCGTCGCGTTATTCGCCTTGTGCCCGTGGTGCTGGGCGCTCTCGGTACGGGAGCCCTCGCTGCGTGCGAAGGCTCTGATGCCGATGCGCCGGGGCGTTACAGCTTCCCCAGGGTTGGTGATGGGCACCAGTACTACATTTCCGAGGAAGAGCGCGCCAAGCTGCAAGCGCAGGCCGCCGCTGGCTACACTCCGACTCCCCAAACCGGTAGCTAACGAGCCAAAGTCAGTCCAATGACGTCACGTCGGAACATCCTGAGATTCGCGCCCGTTGCCCTGCTCGGGCTGACGGCCCTGGGCGCCTGCGGCAGCCAGGTTGACGCCCCCGGCGGCTACGCCTTCCCCAAGCAGCGCCCCAGCAGCGACGACTACATGAGCCCGGAAGAACGCGAAAAGCTCCGCCAGCAAGCCCTTGCCGACAGGGCCGAACGCGAAAGCCAGCAGGCAACCCCCGCCAGCGGAGGCAGCTAGCCTCGTTGGCTTGCGCACGCCGCTTGTGGTGGCGGCGTCTCTGTTCTGAGGACTGACTAATGGGTGTCCTGGATCAATTCAGCCTGGCCGGCAGAACCGCCTTGGTGACGGGCGGAGGAACCGGGATTGGCAAGGCGCTGGCGATTGGGTTTGCGGAGGCCGGCGCGGACGTGGCCGTTTGTGGGCGCACGCAGGAAACGCTGGACAGCACCGCTGCCGCGATTGAAGCCGCGGGGCAACGCGCCCTGGCGCTGACGGCTGACGTGACCAAGGTGGACGAAGTCAACGATCTGGTCGACCGGATCGTGGAGGCCTGGGGCCGGCTGGATATCGCCTGCAACAACGCCGGGGTGAACAACTGGGTGGACGCCGCCGGGATGTCGGAAGAGGACTGGGACTGGATTCACGACACCAACGTCAAGGGCGCGTTTCTCTGCTCGCAGGCCGAGGCCCGCGTGATGATTGCGGCGGGGCGCGGCTCGATCATCAACCTGGCGTCCATTTCCGCCCGCATCACCAACCGCCCGCAGCCGCAGTCGCACTACAACTCGTCCAAGGCCGCCCTGGTGCAGCTCTCCAAGTCCATGGCCGCCGAGTGGGCGCCGCACGGCGTGCGGGTCAACTCGCTGAGTCCCGGCTACACCCGCACCGAGATGGCCGACGCCCCCCGCACTCGCGAAGCCCAGCCGATCTGGAACCGCGACACCCCCCTGGGCCGCATGGCCGAGGTGGAGGAACTGCAAGGGGCCGCCGTCTTCCTGGCCTCCGACGCCGCCTCCTACGTCACCGGCCACGACCTGATCGTGGACGGCGGATTCACCGTCTGGTAGATCCGCGTCCGCGGCGTCAGGCGCGGCGCAGGGGCTGACCTCGCCGGTAGGTCGCTGCGCGCCAGAGCCACTCGGCCGGGCCGAAGCAGTACCGCTGCATCCAGGCCTGCGACCACCACAGCTGCAAGGCCCAGACGGCCAGGACAAAGAGCAGGAGGCCGGCCCGGTTCACGGAGAGATCGCTCAGCAGTAGCGTGAGAGTGAGCACGCCCAGCACAGTCTGAGACAGGTAGTTGGTCAGGGCCATGCGGCCGACGGCGCGGAAGCGCTGTTTGAGGGCGCTGTCCAGGCCTCGGTTCCAGAGAACGATCAGGCTCATATAGCCGAGCGAGGCGGGAATCGTGCCAAGCGTGTTGGGAAGCTGTCCGATGAACGCCACGTCCCTGGAGTAGTCGCCCAACGCGGTGATCAGGACGCCTATCGAGGCGAGCGGCAGGCCGATGGCGATGCCAGCGCCGGCCGTCAGACGGTAGATCCTGGCCGACAAGGCCCCTTGCATGAAGCCCAGGCGGTAGAGCCCGGCGCCCATCAGGATCATGCCCAGGCCGCGCAGGAAATAGCCCAGGAGCGAGAGTCCCAGCACGGCGCCGTTGAGTCCGGCGAAGTCGGCCTCGTCTCCCCGGGAGGGCGTCCAAAGACCGCTGAGCGCGACGTCGGTGGCGTTGGTGACGGCTTGATTCACCAGCAGCACGGGGACGGAAAACAGGAAGACGCTCACGCCGATCCCGATCAGCCAGGGGCCCGAGAGTTTCCGCAGGGCGATGAGGAACAGGGCCGATACGGCGTAGACGATCAGGACGTCGCCTTCCCACAGCAGGGTGTGGAGGATGCCGATGCCGAGCAGCAGGGCATTTCGCCAGATATTCAGCAGGACGGGGCGACCGCCTTTGGCCTCCGCTCGTTCGATGAACAGCAGGATCCCAGCGCCAAAGAGCAGCGAGAAAATGCCCATGAACTTCTGGTCGACGAAGATCTCGCCGCCAATGCCCACGACCCAGTCCAGCCAGGACTCCGAACCGCCGGCGCTCAGGTTGAGGTAGGGCACGCGTCCGAAGCCGAAGTGCACGACGTTCATCAGCAGGATCCCCAGCACGGCCACGCCGCGAATCAGGTCCAGACTCGTAATCCGAGCCGACTCCGCGACAGGCGCGGCGCTTCGTTCCGGTTTCATGGCCTAAGAAGCCCTCCCCGCCAGCCAATAGCTACTGACTACTGTCTACTGTCGGCCTCCCAGGGGGACGTCGCGGCCTTCGTCGAGGTCCAGGCGGTCGAACTGGCGGGTGACGTCGGTGCGGTGGGACTGGCCGATGTCGGCCATGAACTGCCAGAAGCGTTCGCGGGCCGCGTCGTCGTCGGGCGTTCTGACCATCATCTCGCGGTTGAAGGCCATGATCTCGGTGGCCGACCGCGGCCGCATTCGCGCCTTGACCCAGGCCCAGACCTCCTCATCGCTCTCGCGCGCGGCCACGGCGTCCACGAAGTCCTGCGGCTCGATCCCCAGGAACTCCAGCAGCATCCCGGAAAAGAACGTGCGCGAAATGTAGTCCCCCAGCTGACCGGCAATCTCGGCCCGCACCTTGTCGATCGCCCGCGGCAAAAACACGATCCCATGCATCGACTCATACGGACTCCGCGGTACCCCATTCACAAGATCCATCGCGTAACTCCCTCCAGCGGCGACCTTTGGATCATGCACCCGGGCAGCACCCAGGGTCGGCGGCCACCTCTCGACAGGGTAACGAGGGATGAGCCCGGATGGGCCGGCGCCCACCGAGCCCGGCACGCGCCAAACCGCGCTCAAGGTCACTCAGCCGTGGATCGCTTGCCGCTCGAGGTGTTCGAGACGCTCGCCTGCGGCGATTGAAGCATCGGCGGCCGTGAACTCGAAACCAGCGACCCCTAGTCCTTCAGATCATTGGCGGCCTCGACGCACTCCTTCAATTCATCCACTCCGGCGAATGCCAGCAGGAGAGCCTCTAGGAATTCTCATCAGCGATCGCTTCCACGTCGTTGATACGTACGTCGCGTCTCTCCTTTCCGCGTCACAAACAAAGCTAATGCGGTTGACAATCACTCTTCACCAAGATTTCGAGACCATGGCGCAACATCACTCCCCGCGATAATACCTATCGCATCTGCCAAAGACCCGTTTACACATCACACAGCCGCGTTAATCAATCTACTATACCGAGACTTCACCTACTACTAATAAACCGTCCATCACTCACTAATCTCTCCAATGACAAAAACTTTACTTCGCGCTGTGGTCTTTGCGAAATGTAATCAGGGAAGTCATGTAACACAATCAGCAGCGAGTACACTAACGGCCGCAGTGGTGAAGGTGACAAAGAAAGGAACTGCCGACCTTTCTCTTCAGCCTCCCACCAATACCGCGTTTCTTCCAGCGGATTATCACCCAAATGATCCAACAGCCTCTCTACCGAACGACAAAAGTCCCATGTTTGCTCGACCGTGCTACGCATCACCTTCAAATACCTTGCGCCAATCCTCCGCCGAAGTGGCAATGGGTATCTTCTAAACAGAGCACGTAGATTGTGACTCCTACTAAAGCTCCTATCTATGTCGTCAAGTCCATACTTCAATAGCAATTCTATGAAATATAGTCCTATGATTCGCTGTCCAATCTGAAACCCCGCATTTCGCGGGTCAGCCGATTCATGTGGGGATTTCACACTAAAGTAATGAAGAATCCCTCCCAACCAGTGCTTTTCGAGCTTGATGTGCTTGTTCTCTCTATTCGAATTGGGACGGCGCTTAGACTCGCTTCGATGTGATCGATCCTCTAGTGACTGCTCGAGAGACCTGAACTTCGTATGGAAGCGCTGCTCGTTGCAAGCACGCTCTGGATAATCGTGCAGGGCAACAAACAGCGCATAAACTAAACGACGAAGCGATCCGTACCCAAAAATGATAGAAATACCATATCGTCGTTTTCGCTCCCAGAAGTATCGAGTGTCGGTAAAAGGATCATGGCCCAAATATTCCAGATACGAGCTCACAGAACTCTCAAAGTCCCAGGCTTCGGCCGTCTCTTGGGTCAATATCTCTGTATACTTGGACTCTGCAGCTAGTCGGTTATTCCTTGGCAAATCTGCGAAGAGTTCACTCAAGGAATGGATTCGTCCATAGCATAGGTTCGCGTTACGCAATGCGTGCTTTAGTAGCATCTCAATCAGGTACAATCCTATGATGTGCTGTCCAATCTCATATCCGATCCTTATGCTGTCATCTGATTTTCGAGGATCGTTGAAATTGAAGTAATCCAGTATTCCTTCAAGCCATATAACTTGTGGCATCGTAGTCTCTCTTACCTCGTCTGGCATCTAGAAAACCAACTCAGCATTCGACGGTCGCCGTTTCCCACCATGAACTGACGGCTCCGCACACCACTTCGCCGCCAACCGACGGACCGCCCGATAGACACCCTCATCGAACCCCAGGAGGTCACAGAGCACGTACCGGTCGAGCAGCGCACGGCTGGGATCCGCGTCAGCCAGGTAGGCGGGTTTCAATTCCTTGTCGCGAAACTCCTCGAAGACTCTCTCGGCGCTGCTGAGTTGCCCGTCATTCAATTCGCGGAAGTCCAGTACCGGCAGCGATTCGGCGGAGCGAATGGTCATGTTGGCCTTGCTGGACTGCTGGCGCGTGGCGTGCCACCACCAGCTCAACAGACCCAGGGTGGAATTGCCCCAAACGGCAAAGGCGTAGTCCAGCCGCTGGTCACTGAAGTTCACGTTCGGCCAGACCCGGCCGCCAATAGTCTCCCGTTCCGTAAGAGCTACGGCCAGCGCCTGCGACCCAAACGTAAAGTCGAGGTTCAGGTGGGTGCGGCCAGCCGTAGCCCAGATTTCGGCGGCTTTGGCCTCCATACCTACTCGAACCACGAGTTGGGAGTCCGGCTCACACACCAGCTGTGTTTCCTGGCGCGCGTCGTGGTTCCAAAGAGCGGGGTACGTGGCCGTAGGGTCCGCCGCAGTCTTGTCGAATGGTCCACGGGGTCGCGGCCCGGTTATGTCCCGATGAACGTACCCAAGCTCACCCACAACACCCAGCGGTGCCATGTTCAGATCAAGCGGCTCGGGCTGACCCGGCAGCCATAGCTGCGAATGCGCCAACGTATAGGCCGTCTGCGCCAGCGAATAGTCGGCCAGGCGCACCCCGCCCCAGGCTAGGCCGTTGTGCATCACCGGAGCGGTCAGCACGCCGCCTACCTGTTCGTCGCCGATCGTCAGTCGTGTTCCCCCGTACGGCCCGTCCTCGAGCGTTCGGACATCCGCGCCGTTGACGAGGGCGCCGGCCAACGCGGCGGCCTGGGCGAATCCCTGCGGTCGACGCGCCAGCGACGTGAAGTGCACCCGCGCTGCCGGCGGCTCGCTTTCACACCGTTTACGCGCAATCACCAGGCACTCCGCCATGCCGGTGTCCGACGAAAACGCCATGTCGCGATTGTTGGCCGCAATGCTGAGCACGGACACGTCGGCGTAATCGCGCGCCAGCATGTGCCGGAAGTTCTGCCACGACAGCCCACCCGCCGCTGACAAGGGCAGCACCAGCGCCAGCACGCCGCCGGGCTTCAGCTTCCCGTGCCCCAGCGCCGCAAACGCCGAGGCGATCCCCGCGTTGCCGTGATACGCCGTGCCCCGTCCCCTCGCATTCAGCCGCTTACCCATCGCGCTCATGTCGTCCTTCGAGGCATCGAACGCGGCAAACGCAGGATTCACCACACTTGCCCGCGCCCCTTCGTGATTCGTGGCGCGGGTGAAGGGTGGATTCATAATCGCAAGGTCAAAGCCTTGGTCGGGTACTTCGACAACGAGCTGCGTAGCCGTCTCCTCGCCAACGCTGCCGGTGCGCTTGGCGGGGTCGCTGGTGTTGAACAGCGTCAGGGTCTGCGAATCCTGCAACAACTCCAGCGAGCCGATCGCCACAGTTCCATCGTCCTGCCGCCCATACGCCAGCGTATAGAGACGCGAGTTCTCAAATTGGCCGCCGGGTTGCATACCGGCGAGGGTGGACCCGGTGATGTGAATGGCCGAGGGCATCACGTCGCAGCCGTACAGCACCTCTTCCATCATCGTGGAATGCAAGGCCGCGGCGTCGCCGCCGGTTCGCTCATGACGGGCCGCAATCTGCTCGTACACGGCAGACAGCAACGCCCCGGTGCCGCAGGCAAAATCGCCGACCCGCAACTTGCCGATAGCTTCGGCATCGGACCAGTCCACGCCCTCCATCTTGGCCACTGCCAGCCGCGCCAGCAGCGCCGCCGAGGCGGGCAGCGTGTAGAACGTGGCCAGGTACTTCCGGTCCGCGATCAGCCGCTGAAACACCCGGCCGGTCAGGTCGTGCGCGTTGTCGATGCCTGTGGACTTCACGTCCTGAGCGGTTACCCGCAACTCCCGTAAGAGCCGGGCCGCGTCGTGTGACGGAAGCAGACCGATGATGTCCCTGGCAACGGCAAAGATCGGCCAGTAGTTGATCGCCAGGATTTCCTTCCAGGCCGTCAGAACTTCTCGCCTCGGATTCAGCGTGTCCTCACCACACACTCCGTCCAGCGACTTGACGGTCGCGTGCACGCCCGCCAGCCGGTCGTGAAAGATCAACGCGTTGGCGATCATGGCACCCGCCATGCGCCAGGTCTGCCGCACGTTGGTCATGCCCAGTAGGCCGGCAATCTCCAGGGCGATGAAGGGCCGGAGCTCCGCGACCTCCTCGATGACCTTCTCGGCGATGTCGATGCCCTCTTCCAGGACCTGCGCCGCCTGATCCACCGCGTGCTGCGGCACCGACACCAGCCGCACCAGATCCGCCAGGTCCTCAACCGACCCGTCAAGCCACCCTGACGTCGGAAACCGGTCTGGTTCTTCGCCACCGTTAGTGAACACGCCGTAGGACAAGCGCGCGTCGGCCAGTTCCGACTCCAGGTCCTCGGCGTCCGGAATCGATGCTGGATACCGCAACGCAATAGCCGCCTCGATTGGACGACCGTCAGCCGTGGTTCGCAAACCCAGCCGCTCGCGAGCCTCGGCTTCCACGTTGGCCGCCGGCGCGAATTCGGCCTCGATCACCACCGGCGCCCGGCCGCTAGCCGTGATCAGAACATCAGGCCGCAGCCCCGGATGCCCGGCAATCGCCTGCGTGTTCTCCGTCCGCACCTGGCACGTCGGCAACATTCCCTGCAGCAGGGATCCCAGCGCATTGTTCGCGCTCGGCTCAGTCTGACGGGGCATCAGAGGCCCTTAGCAGCGCCGTGCGGATTCACGTCCATGTCCGGTTTTCGTTCGGTTTGCAGCGAATAATAGCCCAAAACGAGCATCAGGGATTCAACATCCGACCCGTTTCCGCCAGCGCATCCATCACTCCCAAGCAAATCGCGTGAATCTCTTTCACCGTCATCGGCCAGGCCGACCTGGGCAAAGACCTTGACGCCGAACTTCATTGACGCTGTGATGTCTCCATGCGAATCACTCTCACTATCGACGACGACCTCGCCGATGCTCTTCAGCGGCGGGCGAAGCGGCTTGGTGTTCCGTTCGATCAGGTCGTCAACGAGACGCTGCGCCGCGGCCTGGCGGCGCAGGAGGCCGAGGACCGGCCGCGGTGTCGTGTCCGGCCGTTTCGCAGCGGCTTTCGTCCCGGGATTGACCCGCTGAAGCTCAACCAGCTCAACGACGAGTTGGAAGTCCAGGACTTCCTGGAGAAACACCCCGACTGGCCGTCCCGGACCTGAACGTGCCCGCCCGCGCCTGAATGCCCGGCGCGCCCGGAAACACCCCGGCAGGCGCTGGACTTGGCCGAACGGTGGTTCCGCGCGTCCAGCAGGATCAAGGACGACGCACCTGTCCCGGTTTCGTCACCGCCTCTCACCGACGCGGGTCCGTACGATTCGGGGATGAGCTATTTCGAGCTGCCGGAGCCTCGGCGGGAGCGGTGTCCGTTTTGCGACCACGTTGCCGGTCGCGAAACGGAAGGGGGCGTTGGTTGCGCGGTGGTGCTGGAAACTGATTTGACGCTGACGTTTGTGGAGCCAAGGCGTAAGCACCCGGGGCGGCTGCTGGTTATCAGCAAGCGGCACGCGCCGACGCTGCTTGACCTCACGGACGAAGAGGCGGCGGCGATCATGCGGGACACGCGGCGCGCGGCGCTGGCGGTGACCAGGGCCTTCAAGCCGGACGGCCTGACCATCTACCAGAACAATGGCGTCGGGGCGGGCCACGAGATTCCGCACGTTCACATGCACGTCGTCCCGCGCTATCAGGATGACGGAGGGGTGAATGCCGACAAGGGACCGGTCATGGCTCATGAGAGACCTTTGGGTAGTCCTTCGTTGGGTGCGCGGAAGACCCTCACCCCAGCCCTCTCCCACGGGGAGAGGGAGGAAGAGCGGCGGCGCGTCGGAGGTGAGGAGCGTTCTGCAGTGATTCCCTACGAGGAGCGGGCTGAGGTGGCGGCTCGGATCAGGGGCTTTATCAAGTAGGGGCCGCCGGCTGGCACCATGACGCGTGTTGTCCGCTCTCGTGCCAGGCGCTGCCATGAAGATTGCCGACATCCAGTTCTATTCGTTCAACCCGGGCCGTCGGAACCTGGAGGTGGTGCGGGTCGAATCGGACAACGGCTATTACGGCTGGGGCGAGGTGGGCCTGACCTCGCGGAACCTGGCGGTGGGCGGGGCCATTGCGCACTTTCGGGATTTCCTGATCGGCCAGGATCCGCGGCGCATCGGGCGCATCTGGCAGGAGACGTACCGCAGCCAGTACTTCGAAGGCGGACGGGTGCTGACCTCGGCCATGGCGGCCATCGACATTGCGCTGCACGACCTGGTGGCCAAGAGCCTGGGGGTGCCCGTCTACCAGTTGCTGGGCGGCAAGCAGCGGGACTTCGTGCCGTGTTTCGTCACCACGAACGCACGCAACCAGGACGACCTGGTCGAGGAGGTGAAGGGCCTGGTGGCGGACGGCTGGGAGTGCATCCGCACGCTGGTGTGGGGCCTGTGGGAGACCGAGGGGCAGGTCTTTTCGCCGCGCGAGTCGGTGGCCATTACCGCCGAGTGGCACACGGCGGTGCGCGAGGCGGTGGGGCCGGGTCCCGTGATCGGGCCGGACTATCACCACCGGCTGAGCGTGGCCGAAGCGGCCTCCTACTGCCAGCGCATGCCGCCGGGGACCATCGACTTCCTGGAAGAGCCGATCCGCGACGAGACGCCGGCGGCCTACGCCACGCTGCGTTCCATGACCGACGTGCCCTTCGCGATCGGCGAGGAGTTCTCCAGCAAGTGGCAGTTCGCGCCCTACATCGAGCAGGGCCTGACCAACTTCGCCCGCCTGGACGTTTGCAACGTCGGCGGCTTTACCGAGGCGATGAAGGTGGCGGGCTGGTGCGAGACGCACTACATCGACCTGATGCCGCATAACCCGCTGGGGCCGGTCTGCACGGCGGCCAGCGTGCACCTGGGCGCGGCGGTGCCGAACTGGGCCTGGCTGGAGGACCGGACGGTTGACCTGGGCCGGCTGTATTCCGACGAGATCTTCCCCGTCCAACCCAAGCTGGATGGCACCTGGTACCCGGTGCCGGACGGCCCGGGCCTGGGCGTGGAGATCGACCTGGACGTGATCAAGGAGATTCCCTCCCGCCAAACCGAAACCCCGCACACGGTTCGACCGGATGGGTCGGTGACGAACTTTTGAGGGTGGTGGGCGCGAGGAATAGGCCTCTCCGCGGCTATATGAACCTCAGAGAGAGGACGAATGGCGCGGCGTGGAGTCGATTGAGTCCGTAGGCGCTTAGCGGGGTGGGGGATCGGACGATCCCACGGCGTTCGTGGTGATGACGAGTTCGTGAATCCTCGCGCTAATCACCGGCCGCCGAGCGATCACGTTCGAGCCATCCCTCGAGGCGGGCCACGCGCTCGCCGAGGCTCCGCACATCACGCCAGAGGGCAAGAACAAGCGCGGCCAAGACGCCGCCAACAACCACGTCGCTAATGATGCTGGCGTCCATGGGCGGTTCCTCCGTGACGGGGTTTCCAGTACCCCGCCGATCAGGTGGTATCAAGTCAACGGTCAGCGAACACCCGCCCAGTTGCATTGTAGCCGGTGGCGTTCGGGTTAGAACGTTACGTAAACCAGGAGTGGGCGCGCGGAAGAACCCTCATCCGAAGGCGAGGAGTGAGCGAAGAGAAGTGAGAAGTGAGATCGGACGGGACCCTGAGGGTGGAATGGGGGTGGTTGCCCGGAAGCCCCCTCACCTCCTTCTGGCGAAGTCGCCAGAATTCTCCTCTCCCCTTGGAGAGGGGAAAGATCGGCGGCGCTTTCGAGGACGCGGGGCGTTTGGCAATGGTCTCCTTGGGGACCGACAGACGTGAAGGTGAGCTATGACCCCGGGACGGACACGGTGGTCATCAGGCTGCGCGAGTCCGAGATTGTGGAGAGTGACGAGGTTCGGCCGGGGGTGATCGCGGACTTTGATTCAGCCGGTGAGGTGGTGCGCTTTGAGGTGCTTGAGGCGTCGCGCGTCGTTGAGAATCCGCGCGAGATGCGGTTCGTGATCGCCGAGTAGTAACTCGGGCTCCGAGTCGCGGCGTTGGCTGGCACCATGAGGCGTGCCGTTCGCTCCCGAGGCAGGCGCCGTTATGAAGATCGCCGACATCCAGTTTCATGCCTTCAACCCGGGCTTTCGCAACGTGCAGACCGTGCGGATCGAGTCCGACAACGGTTACTACGGCTGGGGCGAGGCCGGCCTGAGCACCCGCGACCTGGCGGTGGGCGGAGCGGTGTCGCATTTCCGCGACTTCCTGATCGGCCAGGACCCGCGCCAGATCGGGCGCATCTGGCAGGAGGTCTATCGCAGCCAGTACTTCGAGGGCGGGCGCGTGCTGACCTCGGCGATGTCGGCCATAGACATCGCCCTGCACGACCTGGTGGCCAAGAGCCTGGGCGTGCCGGTCTACCAGCTGTTGGGCGGCAAGCAGCGGGACTTCGTGCCCTGCTTCGTGACCACGCGGTCCAACGACCTGGACGAGCTGATCGCGGAGGTGAAGGGGCTGGTGGCGGATGGCTGGGAGTGCATCCGGACCTCCATGTACGGTCCGGGGATCAGCGACGGCAGCAACCGCTTTGAGCCGCGCGAGTCGGTGGCCGTGACCGCCGAGTGGCACACGGCGCTGCGCGAGGCCGTGGGGCCAGGACCGGTGCTGGGCCCCGACTACCACCACCGCCTGAGCGTGGCCGAGGCGGCCTCGTACTGCCAGCGCATGCCGCCGGGCACTATCGATTTCCTGGAAGAGCCGATTCGCGACGAGAGCCCGAACGCCTACGCCACGCTGCGCACGATGACCGACGTGCCCTTCGCGATCGGCGAGGAGTTTTCGAGCAAGTGGCAGTTCGCGCCGTATATCGAGCAGGGCCTGACGAACTTTGCGCGGGTGGACATCTGCAATGTGGGCGGGTTCACGGAGGCCATGAAGGTGGCGGGCTGGTGCGAGGTCCATTACATCGACCTGATGCCGCACAACCCGCTGGGCCCGGTCTGCACGGCGGCCAGCGTGCACATGGGCGCGGCGGTACCGAACTGGGCCTGGCTGGAGGACCGCGGACCGGACCTCGGACGGCTCTACTCGGACGAGCTATTCCCGGTCCAGCACAAGCTGGACGGCGTCTGGTACCCCGTGCCCGACACGCCGGGTCTTGGCGTGGAGATTGACCTGGATATTGTGAAGGAACTCCCGGTCAGCCACTGGGAGGCCCCGCACCTGACGCGGCCGGACGGGTCGGTGACGAACTGGTAGCGGGGGACTGACGATGGTGTTCTGCGCGTCCGCGTCGCTCGCGACATGACGCGCAGGATCCCGGCCGGGGCTCGCCTGCTTGCGGGCTACATGGTCAAGCGCTGGCGGATGTACGCGCTGCTGTGGGCGATCTCCACGGCCGGCGTGGCTGTGCAGACGGTGACTCCGTTCATGGTCCGCGCCCTGCTGGACGACGCGCTGCCGGCCCGCGAAATCGGGCTTGTCGTGGTCCTGGTGCTGGCCATCGGCTGCGCGTACGGCTTCCATCGTTTCACCGTCATCGCCAACCGGATTGGCCGCGAGCGCGGGCTGGTGCGCACCAACCAGGACCTGCGCACGGACATCTTCGCCCGAATGATTCGCCGCGACGGGCGCTTCTTCGACCGGCAGACCAGCGGAGAACTGACCGATCGGCTAATTCGAGATACGCAGGCGGCGAGTCACTGGGCTCAGCACCTGGTCATGAAGGGGTTCCTGGGAACGATCGAGCTCGCCGGTCCCCTGATCGCGGCGTTCATCCTGAACTGGCGAATGGCGGCGGCGATGCTGGCGCTGGCACCGGTCCTGCTGCTGATCCGGCGCTTCATCACGCCGCGCGAGCAGGCCGCGCTGCAAACCGAACGCCAGCTCTCGGGGGACGTTCGCTCGTTCGCGCAGGAAGCCATCGCGGGCCGTCGCTTCATCCGGGCGTCCCACACCCATGCCAGCGCCCAGGCTCGCTTGCGCGAACTCAATCAGCGGCTGCTGACCGAGGGCTCGTACCGCGTCACCACGCTGGCCAACTACCAGGACAACATGTGGATGACGGCTCGCGGCCTGGGCCTGCTGCTGGTGTTTGCGGTGGGCATCGCCGAAACCGCCAGCGGCCGCACCACGCCGGGCACGCTGGCCGCCTTTGTGCTGGCAGCCATGCTCTTCTACTCCGCGCTGGGCTTCATGCTGGACTTCTACACGATGCTGCACCGGCTGCTGGCGCCCTGGCGGCGGATCGCGCCGCTGCTGGACAACCCGCCGGATGCGGCGGCGGGTCGCCAGCCGGTCCGCTCAGGCGCTCCGGATGTGTCCTTCAGCAACGTCTCATTCGCCTACACCGACGACCGCGAGGCGCCGCTGCGCGACGTGAGCTTTGAGGCGGCGCCCGGCGAGTTCCTGGCCGTGGTCGGGCCTACGGGGTCAGGTAAGACCACGGTGGCGGACCTGCTGATGCGCTTCTACACGCCGCGGTCGGGCTCGGTGACCCTGAACGGCGTGGACGTGTCGGAGTTGTCCGCGCACGAGCTTCGACGCGTGGTTGGCATCGTCCCGCAGGACACCGCCCTGTTGAACGAGAGCATCCGCGAGAACCTGCAGATCGCCGCGCCGGAGGCGGACGAGGTTGAGCTGAGCGAGGCGATGCGCGCCGCCGAGCTTCACGAGTTTGCAGCCTCGCTGCCGGACAGCTACGACACGGTGATAGGCGATCGCGGGGTTCGGCTCAGCGGCGGGCAGCGTCAGCGCCTGGCGATCGCCCGCGTGCTGCTGCAAGACCCTCCGCTGCTGATCCTGGATGAAGCGACGTCCTCGCTGGACAGCCTGACCGAGCGGCGCATCCAGGCCGCGCTGGATCGGGCCAGCGAGGGGCGCACGGTCATCGCGATCGCCCACCGGCTGGCGACCATCATCAACGCCGACCGGGTTTTGGTGCTGGACGGCGGACGCATTGTCGACCAGGGCACGGTGACCGAACTCAGGGAGCGGGACGGCTTGTTCCGGGCGATGTACGACACGCAGTTCGCGGCGGCGGAGGCCTAGCGTGCCGGCCGGGAAGCCCGAGGACCAGGCCGGCGATGGCGGCTGGCGCGAACTGCGACAGGTGCTGGCCGTCGCGCCGCCGAAGCGCTCGACGATTGCCGTCACCGCACTCCTCGCCTCGCTGACCATCGCGTTTGCGGTGGCCGGCGCCCTGGCCCTGCGCGAACTCGTGAACGAGGGCGTCTACGCAGGATTCCCGGACGCGCTCGGGGTGCTGATCCTGACCGCGGCTGGCCCGACGCTATCAGTCGGCACCGGCTGGGTGCTGGCTGCCCGCGCGGAACGGCTTGGCTTTCGAGCCAGCGCGCGGCTGACGGAGCGGGTCTTCGCCCATGTGCAGCGTGTGCGGATGGACGTATTGGACGGCATGCGTTCCGGCGAACTGACCGCGCGGGTGATCGACGATCCGACTGAACTGGCCTGGCAAGCTCGCTGGGGCGCGGGGGCCGGCCTCTTCGCTCTGGCCTTCGGACTGGCCACGGTCATCACCACCGCCATCATCAACTGGCGTCTGCTGGGGCTCGTCGTCGTCGTGACGCCGCTCTTCTTCGTGCTCACCCGACGGTTCGGTTATGGGCTGCGCCGCCTGGCCGCGTACGACCGATTGGTCTCGCAATCCGACCTGGCGGCGTTCGCGCAGGAACGACTGGGCGCGTCCCGCCTGGTGCAGGCGAGCCGGGCCGAGGACCGCGAGACGAGCCGGTTCTCAGATCTGGCCGAGCGGCTGAGCCGCGACCACCTGCGCGAGTTCCTGGCCGGCCGCACGTCCGGCGACGTCGGCATCGCGCTCGCCTGGTTGACGGCGCCGATCCTGATATTCGGCCTGGGCAGCATCGAGTATCTCAACGGACGGCTGACGACGGGTGACATTGCCGCGCTGATCAGCGTGCTCATGGCCCTGGTCAAGATCACAATGACGGCCACCGTCTATTGGTTTGAACTGGCGCCAATCTTTGCGGCGGCACGCCGGCTCAACGAAACCCTGAGCCTTCCAACCGAGGATGACTCCGTGTCCGCGCACCACGACCTGGCGCATCCGCCCGCGCTGGCGTTCAGCGGCGTCGCGTTCCGCCATCGTTCGACCGACGTGCAACCGCTGGCGGACTTCAGTCTTATTGCGGAGGCCGGACAGGTCACCGCGCTGGTCGGCGAGAGCGGCTCCGACAAGTCGACCGCGGCGGAGCTGATTGCGCGGTTCTTTGATGTCGACCAGGGGCAGATTGAGCTCGACGGCCGCCCGATCCAGTCGCTGAGCCGCTATCAAGTCCGCCGGTCAATGGCGTTGGTTGCGCAGGATCCCATCTTCTTCAGCGCGAACATTCGCGACAACCTGACGTTCGGGCTGGCGGACGTGGACGACCGCGACCTTGAGCGCGCGTGCCGGATCGCACGGATTCACGACTTCATCCTGTCGCTGCCCGAGGGCTACGACACGGAGATTGGAGAGCGCGCCTCGCACCTGTCGGGCGGCGAGCGCCAGCGCCTGGCAATCGCCCGCGCACTTCTCACCAATCCCGACGTCCTGATTCTCGACGAGGCGACGTCCGCCCTCGACTCGGTGACCGAGCGCGAGGTCTACGACGGTGTGCTGGCCGATTCGACGAGTCGGACGGTGCTGGTCATCGCCCACCGCCTATCCACTGTGCGCAACGCCGACCGCATTTTTGTACTCGAAGATGGGCGCGTAGCCGAAACCGGGACGCACGACCAACTGATGGCAGCCGACGGCCCGTACCAACGTCTCTACGCCGCCCAGGCGTCGCCAACAGGGGCCCAGGGCCGCTGAGAAAGCCCTCAGGCAGGTCTTGGCGCGGGGGCGGCCATGAGGTGGGGGCCGTTGGTGGCGGAGGACTGGCGGGCGAGGTCGTAGACGCCGTCCTGGAGTTCGAGGACGCGGACGGCCTGGCGCAGGGGGATTGGCGGCGGGTCGCCGCTTTCCAGCGCTTCGATGGAGCGGCCCATGATGCTGGCCATCATGTCGGAGCGCGGCGTCTCATCGTAGACCTTGACGCCCTGGCTGGTATGCACCTGCACCTGGCCAACGAGCTCGGCGGTGTACTGGCCGAGGATGATCGCGTTGGTGCCCACGGCGCGGATGACGTACTCGCCCGAATGGTCGCCCAGCGGGTAGGCGTAGCTGCATTCCACGAGGCCGGTGCTGCCGTCGGCGGCGCGAAACAGGCCGGCGGCGTAGTCCTCGAACGGGCGCTGGAACATGGCGTTGGAAATTACGCCGGCCACGGCCTGCACCGGCTGACCGCCCATGGCGTCCAGCATGATGTCGATGCCGTGCTGGCACTCCACCGCCCAGCAACCGCCGCCCGAGATGGAAGGGTCGTTGTGCCAGGCGGAGGGCATGTTGTCGTAGCGGGCGGGCGTTGAGGTGCTGAGGCGGCTGTGGAAGTGGGCCAGGTCGCCGAGCGTGCCGTCGGCGATCGATTGGCCGATGACTTCGAACACCTTGAGTTCGCGCGTGGGCAGGGTGAGCGCACCCCAAACACCCGCAGCCTCGGCGGCCTCAACGGCCGGTCGCAACCGGTCGGCGCAGTCCGCCCAGGGCTTGTCGAACAGGGAGGGCACGCCGGCATCCACGCATGCCTGCAGGTAGTCAGGGGCCAGGGTGTGGCGGCCGGATACCAGCGCGACGTCGGGGTTCACGGCCTCCAGGCACTCGGCGGCGGTATCGAAGACTGGGCAGCCGAAGGTCTCCGCCATGGTCGTCCGTTCGGACTCCAGCGGGTCGAACGCGCCGACAATCTCATGCCCAAGCTGGACGGCGGTGCGGCCCATCCCGAACCCGTGATGACTGTAGGAAAGGACGACGGCGCGCATGCGGGGGACTCCGGTGCGATGGTCGGCGGGTGAGTGTACGGGTCGGTGGGCCTGCGTTCAGACGGTCGCGGGGGGATTGTTTCCGCATACGCAAGGCTGAGGCCGGTATAGTGAACGCAATTCCCCCAGCTGTTTCTGACGGCTGGGATGGGGCCACCTCCGGGTGGCCCCTGAAATTTTAACGGCATGGGCCTGCGAACCAACGTCTACGTGGACGGGTTCAACCTCTACTACGGTGCGCTGCGTAAGACGCCGTATCGCTGGCTGGACCTGCGAGAGCTTTGCCAGCCCGTTTTGGGACCTGGCCACGAGTTGGAGCGGCCCTGCCCCTCTACGGCTGAAGTCAAGCCGGCATAACGAACGCGTTAACCGACGCTAGTCCGGCAGTCTGAAATGCTCTGTCAGGAAGCGCTCAATCTGATCGAGCCGGTCGTTGAGATCATCGCCGGCTAGGTAGGCGCCGTCTTCGTAGCAACCAAGCGAGTCGACAGCCTCTTCCTCTTCTATATGCGAAAACCACTCAGCAAACCGCCCTGGACCCACCCAGATACCCAGCTCGCCGCCGTTCGCACCGGCGCGCGGCCCCGCGTACATCAGGAAACGGGTGCGGTTTGCCGGTGGCGCAATTCTCACTGACGCTCGTTGCGGCTGTACCGGCAGGCCCGCCCGCTCCGACATCTCGACAAAGCGATCGAACTGCTCGCGCACGCCCGCTTCGCTCGCCATGTCACGGATTGCATCAACGGTCAACCGGCGTCTTGGGGCGCGCGGCATGGCCGGTTCGTCCACCACCTCGCGAACCAGCAACCTTGGGCCATCCTTCAACTCGAACACCTCGAAGCTGACAACACTAATCGGGACGCCGAAGCGTGCAAGGAAGTCATTCATGCGTTCCAGTCCAGCGTGGATTCCGGCGCCGACGAGCAGCACGGCGATCTCCCGCTCCTCCGCGTCGCCGGCCAGTTGCTGCTTCACTCTCAATGACAACGATTCCGCATCACCGAACTTGCCGAGCCCGGCCTTGAGCTTCTCGTAGATCTCATCCACGTCGAGCCGGGCAAGCGACGCGGCGTAGTAGAGCGCCTGTCCGAGCGCGCCGGAATCTAGCCGCCCGGGCTTGATCTCGATCACGACCCAGCGATCCTGCGAGTCAATAGCCAACAGATCGAGCCGTCCGTCATCGATCGTCACCTGACGGCCGACCAGGGTGTACCCCTCCCCGATCAGCGACACATCGTTGGCGATCCAGTCCTCGAGATGTTGCTCGAGTTTGATGTGGGAAGGCTCGAGTCTCTTTGGAGGCGGTGCGTCTCCCTCGCCGTATTGCGCGTCAAAGCTCCAAGCGGCCAATTTCGTCATTGTTCTCTCCCGGACTGTCGAAGCGCTTGCGGGTCTCGTTGACGATGTGAATCCGTGCCGTGAACCGCCGGAGTGGGACTGGACTTAGGGCGCGGGGCCTATCTCAGGCCGACTCTTCGGCCTGCTCCTGTTGAACCTCGGCGTTGCCGGGCTGGGTGACCAGGATGGGGGCGCTGTTGGAGTCGACGGTGTCGCGCGTGACGACCACCTTTTTTACGCCGGTCTTGGAAGGCAGCGTGAACATGGTGTCCATGAGGAGGTCTTCCAGGGTTGTGCGCAGGCCGCGGGCGCCGGTGTTGGTTTCCTGGGAGCGGCGCGCGATGGCTTCCAGGCCGTCCTCGGTAATCTCAAGTTCCACGCCGTCCATTTCGAACAGCTTCTGGAACTGGCGCAGCAACGCGTTCTTGGGTTCGCAGATGATTCGGACCAGCGCCTCGACGTCCAGTTCATCCAACGCGGCAACCACCGGCAGGCGGCCGACGAACTCGGGGATCAGCCCGTACTTCAGCAAGTCGTCTGAAGCGACTTCGTGCATCACGCTCTCGGCCTTTTCGTCCTGCGAGCGCTTGCCGAAGCCCACGCCGGCCGCGTGGCCGATGCGCCGCGAGATGATGCGATCCAGGCCTTCGAACGCGCCGCCGCAGATGAACAGGATGTCGCGGGTGTCCATCTGGATGAAGTCCTGGTGCGGGTGCTTGCGTCCGCCCTGCGGCGGCACGTTGACCTGGGCGCCCTCGATGATCTTCAGGAGTGCCTGTTGTACGCCTTCACCCGAGACGTCGCGCGTGATCGAGGGGTTGTCGGCCTTGCGCGAGACCTTGTCGATCTCGTCGATAAAGATGATGCCGGTCTGGGCGCGCGGGACGTTGAAGTCGGCGGCCTGCAACAGGCGCAGCAGGATGTTCTCCACGTCCTCGCCCACGTAGCCGGCCTCGGTGAGAGCGGTGGCGTCGGCGATACAGAACGGCACGTTGAGAATGCGCGCCAGGGTGCGGGCGATTTCGCTCTTGCCCACGCCCGTCGGTCCCAGCAGCAGGATGTTGCTCTTGTGCAACTCAAACTCGTCGTCCGAGGCGCCGGCCGCCACCCGCTTGTAGTGGTTGTAGACGGCGACCGAGACGACCTTCTTGGCGCGGTCCTGCCCGATTATGTAGTCGCTAAGCAGCTCGAACAGGCGTTCGGGCGTGGGGATGCGCCCGGCCATTGCGCGTGGGCTGGGGGCCTGCGTCTGCTCCTCGTCAATGATGTCGCGGCAGAGGTTGACGCATTCATTGCAGATGTAGACGCCGGCCGAGCCTGAGATCAGGCGGCGGACCTGGTCCTGTGTCTTGCCGCAGAACGAGCAGCGATAGCTCGCGCGGTTCGAGCGACTACGCGCCATATCGGCTCCGAGGGACAAAGGTCCCGGCAGGGTACCGAGGTCGGGCCATGCCGCCTAGTCCGAGCCGTTGCTGTCCTGGCCCACGCTCGCCGAGCGCGGGGTCACGATCTGGTCGATCAGCCCGTACTCCCTGGCCTCTTCGGCCGTCAGGTAGAAGTCCCGGTCCGAATCCGCATGGATGCGATCTTTCGGCTGACCGGTGGCGTCCACGAAGATTTGTTCGATCCGGTCGCGGACCTTGCCGATCTCACGGGCTCGAATCTGCAAGTCGGCGGCCTGCACGAAGCCCTCGAACCCCTGCGACGGCTGGTGCAGCAGCACCGTGCTGTGCGGCAGCGCGGACCGCTTGCCGCTCGTGCCCCCGGCCAGGATCACGCTGCCCATGCTGGCGGCCAGCCCCACGCAGGTCGTGGCCACGTCGTTTGGCACGTACTGCATCGTGTCGAAGATGGCCAGCCCGGCGCTCACGCTGCCGCCGGGAGAGTTGATGTACATATTGATATCGGCTTCGGCGTCCTCGCTGGTCAGCAGCAACAACTGCGCGATGACCGTATTGGCCACGGCGTCGTCGATGGGCGTGCCCAGGAAGATGATCCGGTCGCGCAACAGGCGCGAATAGATATCCATCCCGCGTTCGCCGCGGTCGGTCTGTTCGATTACGTAGGGGACCAGAATGCCCATGCGAAAGTCCTTTCCCGTCCGGCGACGCTAGGCCTGCGCGGACTCGGCGTCATCCTCCGGCTCTGCCGCGGCCGCCAGTTCGGGCGGGGGCTCGGGATGGTGATGGTCGTGGTCGTGCAGCGAGGCGGCGCCGTCGGTTACCGCGTCTACGAGCGCTCGCAGGGCCTTTCGAGTACGAACGCTGGTTGCCACGTGCTGGCCCGCCTCGTCGCGCATGAGGTTGGTACGGATGATGTTGCGGCGTTCCTGCGGGTAGTACTCGGCCACGCGGTCGACCTCGGCCTGCATTTCGTCAGCCTCGGCCGTGAGTTCGTGCGCGTCCGCGTAGGCGTCCAGGGCCAGGGCGCGGTGAATGCGGTTGAGCGCTTCGGTGCGCGCTTCTTCTTCCCACTCGTCGCGCGTCTGCTCGCGCATGGCGAGATAGGTGTCAACCGGAACCCCGCGCTGCACCAGGGCGTCGGTACGCTCGCGAAGCACCCCCTCACGTTCCCGCTCGATCAGCACGTCGGCGACCTCGAACGTGGCGCGCTGCACCAGGGCTTGCACCGCCTGCTCTTCGAGGTCGTGCTGGGCTTCGTTCGTCTTGCGCTCGTGAAGGGCGCCGGTAATGCGCTCGCGCAGGGCGTCCACGCTCTCAAAGGGGCCGACGCTGCGGGCGAACTCGTCGTCCAGGTCCGGCAACTGCCGCTCGCTGACGCCGTCCACCTGGATCTCGAACCTCACGTCCTTGCCGCGCAGCGCCTCGTTGGGGTCGTTCGGCGGTATCTGGGCGTCGTACGACACCTGGTCACCGGCCACCGCGCCGGTCACGGCGCCGTCGAATCCCACGGGAAAGCCGTTGTTGCCCACCAGCACGTTATAGGCCTGTGGATCCTCGGGCTCGAGCCCCTCGCCCACGATCTGAATCCGCGTCTGCACCATGTCCTCGGCAACCGCGGGACGCTCCACCGGCTCCCAGGCGGCCTGCGTCGTGCGCAACTGCTCGATTTCGGCCTCGATCTCGTCCTCCGAGACCTCGTCGACCGATACCTCAATCGACACGTCGTCCATGTCGCCCAGCTCGACGGTGGGAGCCACGGCGACTTCGGCCGAGAAAAGGAAGGGCGCGTCCAGCGAGGGCAGTTCCGGCACATCCAGTTCCGGCTGGTCGATCGGGTTCACGCCCGTCTCGTCCAGGGCCGAGGTGTAGGCCCGCGGCACCACGGCCTCCAGCAGGTCCTGCATCACGGTGCCCACGCCGGCGGCGTTCTCGACCAGGCGGCGCGGCGCCTTGCCGGGGCGGAAGCCGGGGATCTTGATGCGGCGTCCTACCCGCTGAATCGCCCGTCCGTATTCCTTCTGCAAGTCCTCGGGCGGCACTTCGACCGCGAGCCGAACGCGGCTGCCGTCTAGCTTCTCAGCGGTCGCGGGCATACCAGTCCTCTGGGCGAAATCCACCGGCCGGTCGCGGGGCGGGTGGGGAAGGAGAGACTCGAACTCTCACGGAGAAAATCTCCACGTGATCCTAAGTCACGCTCGTCTACCAGTTCCGACACTTCCCCCTGGAGTGCTCATTCGGGCAGAACGGACAGACAACCGCCCGCGCGAGCGCGGGCGCCACGCAAGTATATGGCGATCATCCGGTAAGACCGGTCCATTCTGACGCGCCTGACGCTTTAGCAGTGTCCCGCAACGGGCTAGGATTGATTCGAGCCCTCGACCCGCCGGATCGCCGGCGGCGCCGACGCTAGCAAAGGACCTGCAACATGGCCTACGAAGTACCGGACCTTCCCTACGCCTTCGACGCGCTGGAGCCCACCATCGACGCGCGCACGATGGAGATTCACCACGACCGCCACCACGCGACCTACGTGATGAACCTCAACGCCGCGCTGGAGGGTCACGACGACCTGGCCGCACAGAGCGTGGAAGACCTGATCAGCAACCTGGACGCCGTGCCGGAAGACATTCGCACGGCCGTGCAGAACAACGGCGGCGGCCACGCCAACCACTCGCTGTTCTGGACCGTGATCGGCGGCAACAGCCATCCGCACCCGCACGGCGCGCTGGCCGAGGCCGTGGACGCGGCCTTCGGCAGCCTGGAGAACTTCCAGGCCGAGTTCGCGGCGGCGGCCACCACCCGCTTCGGCTCCGGCTGGGCCTGGCTGATCAAGCAGGCGGACGGCTCGCTGGCCGTTACCAGCACCCCCAACCAGGACAGCCCGCTCATGGACGGCAGCGGCGTCCCGATCCTGGGGCTGGACGTCTGGGAACACGCCTACTACCTGAACTACCAGAACCGCCGCCCCGACTACATCGCGGCCTTCTGGAACGTTGTGAACTGGGAAGAGGTCGAACGCCGCTTCGGCTAGACCAACCGTAACCATACGAGGAGCCGGCGGCTCACCTTCGGGCCGCCGGCTCCTCGCGCGAACGGTCTAGGTCAGACCGGCTAGGATTGACGAATGTTTGCTCTCTACCGGCGCGCCCCCTGGCAGGCGCAACTGCTGACGATCTTTGCGATCGTCGCGGTCCTGATCATCATTGGCTTCCTGGCCCTGCGGCAGTTCCAGGCCGGCGACCCGAACGTCTCCGTGGAACCAAGCTCGGTCGACGTGGGCGGCGCCGCGACGCTGATCCCGCCAGGCGAGCGACCCTTCGGTCTGCACGTCATCGGCGAGGGCGAGGTCGTGGTTCCACCCGACCGGGCGATTGTCACGCTGGGCGTCGAGGCCTCGGCCGAGACGGCCGCTCAAGCGGCTGACCAGGCCAGCTCGATAGCCGAGAAACTGATCGAAGCCATTCGCGGCGTGAGCTCTAATGAGCGAGAAGTCCTGATCCAGACGACCGGACTGAGCCTGTCGCCGGTCTTTCCGCCCGCCGCGCCCGAACAGCGCACCGTGTCGGCCGACCCCGTCGGCTATCGGTCAGCGAACACCGTCACCGTGACCATCGACAAGATCGAACTGACATCGCGGGTGCTGGACGCGTCGTTGAGCGCCGGCGCCAACAGCGTGCGCTCGATCAGCTTTACGCTGCAGGACGACGGCCCGGCCAAGGCCGAAGCCCTGCGCCTGGCCACGCTGGACGCCGCCGACAAGGCGCGCGCGGTGGCCGACGCCCTGCGCGGCAGCGTGCGTGGCGTGATCTCGTTGCAGGAAGACAGCATTTACGTACCGGTGGCGCGCAGCGAGTTCGCCGTGGCACGGCCGATGGCAGCCGCGCCCGCCGCGGCCGCGGTCCCGGTGGAAGCCGGCGAATTGCGAATCCGGGCCACCGTGCGCGCCAACTTCGCCTACGAATAGACGAAGACCGGAGAGCGTTTGGCCGAACGCGTCCTCTAGCCCAGGTCGGCGGGACGCACCGGCGCCCCGGTGCGCGCGGATTCCTCGATAGCCAGCGTGGCTTGCAGGGTCAGCACCGCGTCGGCGTAGGTCGAACGAATGTCGGAGGCATCGCCGGTCTGCACCGCCCGCACGAACGCCTCGTCCAGCAGGTACTTGGCGTCGGCGCTGTTCGTGAATTCGCGGACCTCGCCCGGCAGTGCGATCCGGCCGCCGTCGTGCCACACCCACATCGACAGGTCGCGCGCCACGATGGTGACGCCGTGGTCCCACCGTTCGCCCGGCACATCGTTCAGGCCGCAGGTGTTCAGCAGCGTGCCGACGGCCCCGTTGGCGAACTGGAACGTGGCCGCCGAGACGTCAGCGATGTCCAGGTTCGGCGCGTCAGTCATCAATCTTGTCGCGGCGGCGGTGTGGATGCTCTCGATTTCGCCCACCAGGTAGCGCTGAAGGTCCACGATGTGGGTCGCCTGCTCCACCACCTGCCCGCCCGACTGCGCCTGCACCCGCCACCAGGCCGTTCGGGGCATGCCGCCCAGGTAGGTGCCGATGGCCATGCCCACCGTTCGGTCCGCCAGCAATTCGCGGGCGGTGTCGGCCGCCTGGCTGTAGCGCGTCTGGTAGCCGACCGCCGTGATCAGGCCACGCTTGGCGATGGCCTGTTCGATCCCGCGCACGGTCGGCATGTCCAGACCAACCGGCTTCTGCACCAGCATCGGGACGCCGGCCTCAATGCACTGGTATTCGACCTCGCCATGCGCGAACGGCGGCAGCGAAATGAACACCGCGTCAGGTGCAACGGCCGCCAGCATCCGACCGGCGTCATCAAAGGACTCAATGGTGGGCGGCTCGACCGGCGGCGACGTCCTGGCGGCGGCCAGGCGCAGCGTGTCCGGTATCCGTGCGAGATCAATGTCCGCCAGCGCGACTACGTCGGCTTCCGGCATGCGCCACAGGTTGGCCAGGTGCATGGAGGCGATACCGCCCACACCGATCATGGCAACGCGTACGGGGGATGGCTCAGGCATACGGCTTCGGATCCGGAGACGGCCGCCGAAGCCTAGGGGCCACTCAGCCGCGGCGTCAACGCGCGTCTACACTGCCCGGCTGTGATGTGGCGCCGGTTGACGCAACTGGATCGCGCCGGGGCTCGCTCAGGGGTTGGGCGAGGACGGGCTGGAGACGTCTGATGCCGCCGGGACCGCGCCGCCACCATGGTGCACCTCCTCCGTTAGGCGCTGGCGACCGCGTGGTTCGCGTACCGCGGCGGGTGGCCATGAGCCTGGAGGTGGACCCCACCCTGGCGCGCCGCGGTCCCTTCCGCCCGGGCCTCATCCTCATCGTCGCCTTCGCCAGCCTGATTTTCCTGGGCACCGTGCTGCTGGCGCTGCCACTGTCGCTGGCCGACGGCCAGGAACCGGATCTGCTGGTGGCGCTGTTCACCGCAACTTCGGCTGTGTGCGTCACCGGGTTGACGGTCGTCTCGACCCACGACCACTGGTCGCTGTTCGGGCAGATCGTGATCCTGGGGCTGATCCAGGTCGGCGCTTTGGGTTTCATCGTGGGCGCCATTGTGATCTTCTCGCTGGCCGGCCGGCGCACGTCAACCCGCGAGCGCCTGATGTTCGGCCAGCACATCGGTCGCGGCGAACCCGGCGGCCTGAAGGGGCTGTTCTGGCGCATCGCCATCTTCACGCTGTTCCTGCAAGGCGCGGGCGCGGTGCTGCTGTTTCTCCGGGTGCGCGGCGATTCGTCGGTGGACAATCCGCACTGGTGGTCGATCTTTCACGCCGTCTCCGCCTTTACCAACGCGGGATTCGACATCGAACCCGGCTCCGACAGCTTTGCGCGCCTGGTCGACGACCCGACGACGGTGGGCATCCTGGCGGCGCTGGCGATTATTGGCGCCATCGGGTTCATGGTGATATTCGACGTCCTACGCCGGCGGCTGTGGCGGCGGTTGGGGCTCGAGTCCCGCATCGTGCTGACGGCCATGCCGGCCCTCCTGATCGCGGGATTCCTGCTGCTGCTGGTGCTTTCGCCGGATTTCGGCGGCGCGGTGCCGGCGGACGACCTTGGCCTGCGGTCGAACGCCGCGCTCAATCACGCGGTCTGGCGCACGACCGGCTTCTCGACCATCGATATGGGCCGTCTCCACACCGACACGCTGATCGTCCTGATCGTCCTGATGTTCATCGGCGGCGCCTCGGCCGCGGTCACCGGCGGGATCACCGTCAATACCTTCAGCGTGCTCTTCATCGCGATGGTGTCGCACATTCGCGGTCGCCGGTACCCGGAGGCCTTTGGCCGGCGCATCGCCCAGCATTCGGTCATGCGCGCGCTGGCGGTCTTTGGACTGTCCGGCGTCGCGGTGCTCCTGGCTACCGTGCTCATGTCCATCGCCGAGCGCGGCTCCGAAACGGTGCTGTCGAACCTGTTGTTCGAGGCCGTCAGCGCATTTGCCGTCGTCGGCTATTCCACCGGCATCACGGCCGATCTGACCGTGGCCTCTAAACTCGTGCTGATCGGAACCATGTTCGTCGGCCGCCTGGGCGCCCTGACGCTTGCCCAGGCGCTCGTCACGCGCGAGCATCAACCGCTGGTCCGCTATCCGGAGGAGGCCATCAAGGTTGGTTAGCCGCCGACCGCGCCCATGCAGATCCTGGTAACCGGACTCGGCCGGTTTGGAAGCAGCCTGGCCCACACCCTGGCGGAGACCGGGCACGAGGTCGTTGTGCTCGATACGTCCGAGCAGGCCGTCCAGATGGCCACTGACGTCGTGGACCAGGCCGTGGTGGGTGACGCCACCAACGAGGCGGTGCTCCGCGAAATTGGCGCTACGGATGTCGATCTCGCCATCGTGGCCATGGCCGAAGTGGAGGCCAGCGTCCTGATCACCACGCACCTGAAGAACCTGGGTGTGCCGCGAGTCTTCGCCAAGGCCTCCAGCGAGGTGCACCGCCTGATCCTGGAACGCGTGGGCGCGGACCGCGTGGTGTTTCCCGAGCGCGATATGGCGCTGCGGCTGGCCCAGAGCGTTTCCACGCCCGGCATGCTGGACTACCTGGAACTGCTGCCGCACCTCGGCATCACCGAGATCGACGGCACGCCATTTGCGGGCCAGTCGCTGGCCAACCTGAACCTGGCCGCCCGGTTTGGCGTGAACGTGCTGGTGATCAAGCGCGGCAACGAGCTGATCGTCACCCCCGGCCTGTCCGAGCGCGTGATCGAGGGCGACATGCTGATCGTGGTCGGACGCGACAGCCGCATCGCCGAACTGCAGACCGCCGCCGGCTGAGACGGCCGGGTTGCGCCGACCCGTTCACGGCCTGTGGATGCGCTGTGGACCAGTGCGGATGACGTGTGGGTAGACGCCCGCGGTGACCGCCGTCTCCGCGTCCACCGGCCGATCCACTCGAATGAACCGAGCCCGGAACCTGGATTCTGTCAATCCGTGACGATACCGTACGTCAGACGAACGAGTTATCCATATCGAGCAATTGACACGCTAGATAGGGGATGTCAACATTCTCCTCCACCTACATGTAGTATGTAGGCCCATTAGTCGCCTTAGCCGCCGGTTTGCTGACCTTTGCGACTAGCGGCGGTGGGGTGGGGCGAACCGGAATGGGAGATGTAGCGGTGATCAGACTGCTCGGCGAACTGCACCGCACGCGCGACGGGCGGCAATTCGCCATAGATTTCGCGCAAGTCATCCCATCCACCGGCGCGTACGACCTGGTGCTCTTCGGTCTGCGGCATGCGGAAACGGAGTTTTCGATGGGTGTGGCCTTCCCCCAGGACTCGGCGAGCACCTGGGGCGCCCACGAAGCGCTGGTCAGAGAAGGCCTGGGACAGATTCGTACCGAACTTGAGCGTGGTAATACTGAGGATGGATCTCTGGTTGAGATCCCTTCCGCCACGTGGGGAGGGTGGCGACCGAGTTACAGGTTCTCGGTTCCATCAAAGACGCGCTATGCCTAGCGGAGGCACAACGTATCCGGACCTTTCCGACAACGCGCTGGCCGTGCTGCGCAAGCGCTATTTCCTGAAGGACCGCATCGACCACCCCATCGAAGACACGAACGAGTTCTTCGACCGAGTCGTGCGCGGCGTGGTGGACGTGGAACGCGAGCGCGGTTGGGTGGACGCAGAGGGCCACGCCGAGATCGTGGACTCGATGTACGACCTGCTGCGCGGGCTGCGCTTCGTGCCCAACAGCCCCTGCCTGATGAACGCCGGCAAGCCGCAGGGCTACGCGCAGATGGCGGCCTGCTTTGTGCTGCCCATCGACGACGACCTGCTGAGCATCAAGACCACCGACATGCACGCGGCCATCATTCACCAGAGCGGCGGCGGCACCGGGTTCAACTTTTCACGTATCCGTCCGCGCGGCGACTTCGTGCGTAGCTCTGGCGGCGTGGCCAGCGGCCCGATCAGCTTCATGTCGATGATCGATTACTCCTGCGGCGAGATTAAGCAGGGCGGCACCCGCCGCGGCGCCAACATGGGCATCCTCAACGTCGATCACCCGGACATCCTCGACTTCATCGAATGCAAGACCGAGGACGGGCGCATCGCCAACTTCAACATCTCCGTCGGCATCACCGACGCCTTCATGCAGGCCGTGCGGGACGACACCGACTACGACCTGGTGAACCCGCGCACCCAAGAGGTCACGAAGCGCCTGCGCGCCCGCGACGTCTGGGAGCGCCTGGTCGACGGCGCCTGGCTGAACGGCGAACCGGGCATGATTTTCCTGGACCGCCTGGAACGCACGAACCCGACGCCGGACGTGGCGCTGCAGGACACCACCAATCCCTGCGGCGAGCAGCCGCTGCTGCCGTACGAGGCCTGCGTGCTCGGCAGCCTGAATCTCAACTGGCACCTCACCGACGACCGCACGCGCATCGACTGGAAGGCGCTGCGGCGTGACGTGCACCTGTCCGTGCGCTTCCTGGACGACATGGTCGAAGCCTCCAATTTCCCGTTGGAGGAAATCGACGCCATCGTCAAGCACGGCAACCGCCGGGTTGGGCTGGGCGTGATGGGCTGGGCCGACGTGCTGTTCCACCTGGGCCTGCCGTACGACAGCCCCGAGGCCGAGGCGCTGGCCAGCGACGTGATGCAGTTCATCAACGACGAAGGCCGTCGCGCCTCCGAGGAACTGGCGGCCGCGCGCGGCGCGTTCCCCAACTTCATCAACTCGGCCTGGGACCGAAAGGGCCACGGCGAGCGGCGCAACGCCACCGTCACCACCATCGCGCCCACCGGCACGATCAGCATGATCGCCGACGCCTCCAGCGGCATTGAACCGCTCTTTGCGCTGATCTTCTGGAAGAACGTGATGCGCGACAGCGACGACAACGCCGCCACCACGCTGCGCTATGTGAACCCGATTTTCGAGACCTACGCGCGGCGCCGAGGATTCTTCAGCGAAGAGCTGGTGGACGCCATCGAGTCCAACCACGGCAGCCTGCGGATCACCGACGAGACGCCGGATGAAGCTCGACAGGTGCTGGAGGGCGTGCCCGAGTCGGCCCGCCGCATCTTCGTGACCGCCCACGACGTCTCGCCCGAATGGCACATCCGCATCCAGAGCGCCTTCCAGGCGCACACCGAGAACGCGGTGTCCAAGACGATCAACTTCCCGCACGAAGCCACGCGCGAGGACGTGGAGCGCGGCTACTGGCGGGCCTACGAACTGGGCTGCAAGGGCGTGACCGTCTACCGCGACGGCAGCCGCGACTACCAGGTGCTGACGACCAGCGACTCCGGCGACAAGACGCGCCGTGACGAGACCGACGAGCCGCAGGCCGCCGAGGCCACGGCGCCCGCTGAAGAGGTTCCCGCGCCTGTGGCGGCTACCCCGGTCAACGGCCACAGCAACGGCCATGCGCCCAAGCTGACGCCGACGCCGGCAGCGAACGGCGCCTCGGACGAGCACGCCGACCGCACGCCGCTGCCGATCGTGGCCGCGGTCGAGCGCGAGCGGCCCGACCAGATTCACGGCACCACGACTCGTATCCGCACGGGCTGCGGTCCGCTGTTCGTCACGATCAACGACGACGAGCGCGGGCTCCCGTTCGAGACCTTCGCCACCCTGGGCAAGGCCGGCGGCTGCGCCGCGGCGCAAACCGAGGCCATCGGCCGGCTGGCATCGCTGGCGCTGCGCTCGGGCGTGCCGGTCGCAGAGGTGCAAAAGACCCTGCGGGGGATCACCTGCCACCGGCCCGCCGGGTTCGGCCCCGAACGCGTGCTCTCCTGCGGCGACGGCATCGCCCAGGCGATGGCCAAGCAGATCGACGTCGAGAACGGTGACTTCGTCCCCATGGTGGACCTGCAGGGCGAGGGCACGTATACGTCCGATCCGGCCGACCAGCCGGCCGCGACGGTCGCGACGGCGCCTCCCCAGAGCGCGCCGACCTTCGGTAGCGGTTCAGCGCCGGCAGCCGAGACCTACGTTGAGGCCGCCGCGCGCGACCAGGGCTTCGTGGGCGCCTGCCCGTCCTGCGGCGGCAGCCAGCTCCACTACGCCGAAGGCTGCATGAAGTGCGTCTCCTGCGGCTACAGCGACTGCGGCTAAGCCCTAGTCTGCCGACATCGACTGGCCGGCTTGGCTACCGAGTGCCTGTGAGAAAGAGGCGCTAGGAACCGGCAGCCCTTGTTGCAGTTGAGCCTGACCTTCGCTCGTCAATAAGCAGGCGCAGGCTCGCTTCGCTCCAGTAGAGATCGCCGACGATCGCGCCTCGATCCAGCAGTACGGACATCGTGGCGCGGTCGCCGTGATGGGCTGCCGTTTCAAGCGGTGTGTTGTCGAGATTGTCCTTGGCCTCGATGTCGGCGCCGAGGTCCAAGAGCACCTGGACTAGAGCTGCATTGCCCTTACCCGCGGCGCTGTGTAGCGGGGTATCGCCCAGACCGTCGTAGGCGCCAATGTCGGCGCCATATTCCACCAACATCCGGACAGCTTCCGAATTGCCCTCGTCTACAGCTATATGCAGCGGCGAATCGCCGAAGTCGCCTCTAGCCTCAAAATCCGCGCCGTGCTCCAGCAGCACAGCAACGACGGCTGAATCGCCACCCTCGATCGCATTGTGCAGCGGGGTATCGCCGAAGCCGTCCCTCGACTCAATATCGGCGCCCATGTCCAGCAGAGCTTTGAACATGGCTATCCTGGTCTCACGTACTGCCGTATGCAGCGGTGAACGACCCAAGTCGTCCTTCGCCTCGATATCGGCACCGTGCTCTAGCAAGGCTTCAGCCATGGCTTGGTCGCCATTCTCGACCGCCTCGTGCAGCGGAGTGTCTCCGAATTCATCCTTGGACTGGATGTCGGCACCGTACTTAAGCAATGTCGCGACGACGGCTACCTCGTTTTCGAACGATGCGGCCAAATGCAGCGGTGTGTTGCCGAAGTCGTCCCTGGCCTCTAAGTCCGCACCGTAGGCCAAAAGAGCTGCGACCACGGCTGGATCCCAATTCAACGCCGCCGCCAGATGCAGCGGCGTCCAGCCGTCTTCATCCGTCGCCCCGATGTCGAATCCGCAGTCCATAGACGCATGGACAAGGGGCACAGTCGCATAGGCCCAGAACTCTGGTGTCGTCCAGGCCTCCCGAATTTCGCCGAGTGACTCCGGCAGGACAGGGCACGCCGCCGGTGTGCGCGACTGCGCTGGCTCTGAGGCGCCGCCGCACGCGGCCAGCCCTATGGCAACGAAGATGAGCAGCCCGAGCCACACCGCCGGTTGAACGGCGCCCGGCCTAGTTCCCCGCTGCATGGTCCCGCAGCACGCGAGCGGTGGCTGCGTTGTTGGCAGCAATCGCAAGATCAAGCGGCGTGTCGCCGTTGTTGTCTTTGGCCTCGAGATTCGCGCCATGTTCCAGGAGAAGCGTGACGACGGCCGTGCTCCCAATTTCGGCCGCCACATGTAAGGGTGTTAAACCGTCGTCGGTCTGCGATTCCAGTTTGGCGCCGGCGTCCAGCAAGAGCTTCGAGAAAACGGGATCCTCCAGCTCAGCCGCACCATGCAAGGGTGTCAAGCCACCTTCGGTCTGGGCCTCGAGGTTTGCGCCGCGCTCGATCAGCAGTTTGATCAGTCTTGGATCGGCATCAAACACAAGCGCTGTATGCAGAGGTGTGAACTGGCCGGCTGTTTGAGCCTCCAGATTCGCACCGCGATCCAGCAGCGCGGCGACTACGGCCGTTTCGTTATTGAACGTCACACCCCAATGAAGAGGGGTTATACCGTCGGCGGCTTGCGCTTCCATGTCGATGCCGAGATCCAGCAGGGCCTCGACCATGGCGGGCTTCGGGTGAAAGCCTGCTGCCCAGTGCTGTGCCGTGAACCCGTGATCACTGCGCGCCTCCAGGTCGGCCCCCAAGCGATGCAGTACCGCCACCATGATCGGCAACTCGCCTGCGGCCGCCGCTAACAGTAGCGGGGTCAAGCTGCGATCGTCCCGAGCTTCCAGGTCAGCACCGCGCTCCACCAGCAAGGAAAGTGAATCTGGCTGGCCCCCATAGAGCGCCGCTGTGTGCAGCGGTGTCCAGTCACCAGAACTCCGCGCGTTCGGGTCAGCTCCGTGGTCAATGAGGATCGCCAGCACTCTCGGTTCAGGATTGCTAAGCGCTGCCACATGGAGAGGAGTCAATCCGGGTCTCGACTTTGAGTTGACGTTGGCACCGAACTCGAGCAGGGCGTCAACGACGGCCGGCTCGGTGCTGAATCCGGCCGCGTGATGCAACGGGGTCAGGCCTCTACTGTCCGTTGCGCTGACGCTTGCGCCGCAGTCCAACGCGGCTTGCACGTCGGCAAGCGTCGCTTCGACCCAGAACTCCTTGCTCAGCCAGCGGGCCTCGTCCACTGGCTCGGCACACGATCCGGCCGTGGACTCCTGACGTGCCGGGGGCTCAGGGGTTGCGGGTGCCGCCGTCGATGGAGTTGCTGTGGCTTCGCGGCGCGGCTCAGGGGTTGAAACTGTTGAAGTCGAGGGTGTGGCCGGCGCCGCCGCTTGCGCTGGCGTGGCCGCTGCGATTGCCGTCTGAGCGGGCGCCGGCTCCGGCACCGACGTGCCGTCACAGGCGGCCAGCGCGAATGTCAACAGGGCCGGCAGCAGCAGTCGCCAGGACGCCGCGCGAAGCCTCGTCTGTCGCAGTCCTGGCATTCCCACTCGTCGGCCGATCGTCGACTCTCGCTGCGTGGCAAGCAGTCTAGGGTGAGCGAGTCCTATAGCCGCGCGGCAGTCGGTGTCTTCAGTGCGTGGCACACGAGCCGCGGGACAGATTGCCGCCTACAGCCCCTCGGCCAGCCAGGCGATGAAGTCGCGGCGGGGGGCGGGGTGTTTGAGGAGTTGGATGCCGTGGCCGGGGGTGTCGTAGATGGAGACCTGGCGGGGTTCGGCGGTGCGGCTGTAGAGGGCTTGCGACTGGAGGGATTCTTCGCGGTTTGACTGGAAGAGCACGCCGCGGGGCTGGAAGTTGGGGATGTTCTCGCCCATCAGCAGGCGACCGGGTTCGAAGCGTCCGCTGACGGCCACCACCCGTCGAACCTGGGGCACCACGGCGGATGCGATCCAGGCCGTGTTGGCCCCCACACTGGCGCCGCCGACGCCGATGTGCTCCGGGTCGATGTCGCCGTGGGCCGTGAGCCAGGCGACGGCGGCGGCCACGTCGGTCGGCCAGTCGTCCAGCGTGTTGGCCCTGTCCGTCTCGAAGTCGTAGCCGCCGTCGGCGCGGACGCGGCGCACGCTCTCGCCGTGGGCGCGCGCGTCCGGCGCCAGGACCGCCAGGCCGGCGGCCAACAGATGCGGCGTCATCTCGTCCCACTGGGCGCGCGTGCCCTGGTACTGATGCATCAGCACGGCCGCGGGCCAGGGCGGCGCTATGTCGGGTGGCGTGAAGGTGGCGACGACCTGGATGCCGTCAGCGGTGCGGTAGGTGACGTTGCCGCGATCGGCGTCGGCGAACGGCAGCGGCGGCGGGGCCGGCGGGTCGGCGCAGGCGGCCAGGGCGCCGGCGCCCAGCGCCAGGCCAGCGGCCAGCACGGTTCGGCGCCTCAGGGGACGTCGCAGGTTGGGTTGGTGGCGGTGATCATCTCCTTGCATCGTAAGCGCCGCCGCGGACCGGGACACGAAAAGCCCGAGGTGACGTACGGTGCGGCTGGAGATTGGCGGCCGGAAACGGAGGGATGGCATGCGGCTGGCGTTGTCTGGGCTGCTGTTTGACCACGTGCCCGCTGC
Organism: Chloroflexota bacterium; assembly: GCA_022824495.1. Taxonomy (GTDB): domain Bacteria; phylum Chloroflexota; class UBA11872; order UBA11872; family UBA11872; genus UBA11872. The sequence goes on from JAJDZU010000006.1 coordinate 110,955, forward strand.
CGAGTTCGCCGCCGCGGCGCGGGAGATCGGATACGCCAGCGTGGAGCTCCGCGGCACGCGTCACCAGTTGCCGCCCGATGCGGATGCCGCGCGGCTTGATCTGCTCAGGGAACTCTTCGAGGGGCTGGAGATCGCGAACATCGCCTCGCACGCCGGCAACTTTGCGCTGCTCGACGAGGCCGACGCGCTGGCCGCGCGCGAGACGGCGCACCGATTTCTGACGTGGGCCGCCGTGCTGGGGGCTCGCAGCGTGCGGGTCTGGCCGGGCTGGGTGGCGGCGCCGGAAGCGGAGCCGGAACACTGGGAGCGAGCGGCGCGTCACCTGCGCTGGTGCGCCGACGCGGCAGCTGACCTGGGCGTGATGGTGGCGATCGAGATGCACCACGGCTCGCTGGCCGAATCGGCGGAGGGCGCCAGCCGGCTGCTGGACGAGGTGGATCGACCTTCCGTAGGCCTGATTCTCGATCCGGCCAACCTGATGCAGACGCCGACGCCGTTCGGGCCGCGCTGCGTGGGGGCGGTGTGGGACCGGCTGCTGCACGTGCACGTCAAGGATCACTCCATCGTCGGCTCCACCGAGTTGGGCGCCTACCCGTATCGCCTCTACCTCGAGCACATCGGCTCCTGGATCGAGCGCATGGAGCCGCCGCGCCGCCGGCTGGGTCCCGGCTGGTTTGCCAAGCGGGCGCTGGGCGAAGGCCACGTGCCCTGGCCGTCGATCCTGGCGGAGTTGAAGCGGCGCGGATATAGCGGACACCTGATCGTGGAGTCGGAAGTCGGGCCCGGCGTGCCCACGGGGCGTACGCTGGCCGAGCGTGAGTTCGAGACGCTGAGCCGCTGGATCGAGGCACTGTGACGGACCTGGAGATGCGGCCGCTGCGGGCCGCAGATCTGGCCGAGGCGGCGGCGTTGTGCCGGCGAGAGATCGCCTATCTGCCGTTCTCGGAGGCCATTCTCAAGGACCGCATCCTCGACGACCCCGATTTCGACCCCGAGTTGAATCCGACGATCTGGCAAGGCGACCGCCTGGTCGGCCTGGCCTGCGGGGCGCCGCCGAGCGAGGAGTTGCAGACGGCCGGCGGCGTGAAGCTGTTTGCGGTTGCGAGCGATTTGCGCCGCCAGGGCATCGCGACCCGGATGTTCGATCACATCGAGGACCGGCTGGCCGGCCTGGGGGCCGGCGAGTCGGTGGCGATCATCGCCGGCAACAACCGCTTCATGCAGGGCCTGGACCTGCGCTATACCGAAGCGCTCTGCTTCCTGGAGGCGCGGGGCTATGAGCGCGCCGGCGACGGCATGGACATGGACGTGGACCTGCGCAGCACGCCGCTGGACACCGCCGAGACAGAAGAGGAGCTAGAGCGAGACCACGGCCTGCGGGTGCGGCGGGTGACGATGGACGACTTCCAGAAGGCGTGGGACTACGTGGCGCGCGAGTTCGAGTACCCGAGCGCCCTGGCCACGGCCCCGGTCGGGCGGCGCTGGGCCTACCTGGCAACTTCCGGCCTGAAGCTGGACCCGCCCACGCTGTGGATGGCCGAGAAGGACGGCGAGTTCTGCGGCTTCGCGGTGACCGACGTGGCCGCGCCGGAACGCCTGGGCCCGATGGGCGTCTCGCCGGAAGTCCGCCAGCTAGGGGTGGGCACGGTCCTGCTCAAGCGGGCGCTTTCCGACCTGCGCGTGAGGGGCGTGGACATCGGGGTGATCTACGGCGCAGGCCCGTACGCCTTCTACGCCCGAACCGTGAACGCAACCATCAACGCCGTGTTCTGGCGCCTGCGCAAGCCGCTGCCCTAGTCACCCTTCCGCAATGTTTCACGTGAAACATTGGGCGCCAGACAGCCGGTGCTAGGCTCCCTCGCGCGAGTCGCCGGTAGGGATTTCTTGATATGAGCGCGAGCGCCTGGGCTTATTCGAACGGTGAGATCGTCCCGCTGGAAGAGGCCCGCTACTGGCCGAACGACCTGGCGATCATCTACGGCGAGATCGTCTACGAGGCCACGCGCACGTTCGGCGGGCAGCCCTTCAAGCTGAAGGAGCACATCGACCGGCTCTATCGGTCACTGGACTACTGCCGGCTGGATCCGGGCCTGACAGCCGAGGAGCTGACCGAGGTCACGCTGGAGGTCGTGGAGCGCAACCAGCCGGACCTGCCGGACGGCAGCGACACCTGGATCTTCCACAACATCACCCGCGGCTCGCACCCGCAGTTCCCGGGCGTGGGACGCGGCGACGCCGGGCCGTCGGTGCTGGTGTGGACGCACGAGCTGGGCTTTAAGTACTGGTACCGCGCCTACGAGGAAGGCGCGCACTGCGTGACGCCCTCGATCCGCCAGGTCAACATCTCCACGCAGGACCCGCGGATGAAGACGCGCAGCCGCATGTTCCTGGCGCTGGCGGAACAGGAAGTCAACGCCCTGGCCCCCGGCGCCTTCACGCTGCTGCTTGATACCGAGGGCCGCATTGCCGAGGCCACCGGTGCGAACTTCATGGTGGTCTCCGACGGCGCCATCCTGACCCCGCGCACCGGCACGGGGCTGGCCGGCGTTAGCCTCTCCACCGTCCGCGACCTGAGCCTGGACCTTGGCGTGGAGGTCCGCGAAGCCGACCTGACCCTCTACGACGTCTTCACCGCCGACGAGGCGTTCCTCAGCAGCACCCCCTACTGCCTGCTACCCGTCACCCGCGTCAACGGCACCCAGGTCGGCACCGGCCACCCCGGCGACCTCTTCGCACGCCTGATTGACGCGTGGAGCGAAACGGTGGGCGTGAACATCATTGAGCAGGCGCGGAGGATTGGCGAGACGAACTGAAGACACCTGCAAAAAGCACTTATACAGCCGGGGTTCAAAGGTTGTGCACAGTCCGAAACGAGAAAAACGCCGATGCCAAACTTGCATGCGATAGACGCCGACTCGATCCACTAAGTCTTTTAACACTTCAACACTGCTAGCCTGACTCTTCACGATCGCTGCTCGACGCAGCGAAGAACAAAAGGTACTATTGTTGGATCCGCGTAGCCACCGCCTAACTAGGACATTATCGCTGGACTTGGAGCCTTGAATGAGCATGACTTATAGTCGCAAGACTATCAAAGATCTGACAGATTTGAGGGAAACCATAAGCAGTATAAATGAGACTTTAAACAAGGATCAGCTTGAGCCGGACGATATAAAATCTATCGGGAGATATATAAACTCCGCTCTCTCCAGCATATATAGTAATTTGGCCCTTCTCGATCGCCGGTCGGCTGAAGCGTATGCTAGATCCAAAGGCATGTCACTTGAATACGAGGACGATGACATCTCATCAACGAGCCACGGTTGAGACTGATGTGGTCATGGATGCACTTACGGAACATACTGGATATTATTGCGAATGACAAATGTTTGCACTTCGGAGTTCTATTAGGATTATTAGTCGAGATCACATACTATCATAGATGAGCTGTAATCTAGCTTTTAGATACGGTTCTCAGAAGGGGACGCCTGGCTTGCCAAGCGTCATTTAGCAACGATGCTTTGACTTGTCACGCTGGGCTGCAACTCGCTGTCGGATGTCAGCGTGCGTCAGAAAGGCGCTAGGTTTCAGTTAACCTCGTCAGCGCCCGCCGAACCAGGACTACTGCGGGGATAACGCGACGGCCAAAGCCTGCTATTGGCCGCTCTATTGGCGAAGGTGCCTTACTCAGGCTCACTCAAAGTACCACTCGCAGACTAGGCTGTTTCCATCCTGGTCTGTTTCGGATGGGACGTGGCCTGCTAGAAAACCCTGACCAACTGAGAATCGGTACGGAACGCCAGCTTGGTGAGCCGCCTCGCAGGAAGGGTATCGCTGGCTTGGTGGAACGTAGCTTCTGACACTAGTAGTGTATTTTGTCTGGTCTCCGATGCGCTCAAAATAGATGGCCCATTTTGATTCTGGATGCGCTTCAACGACCAAGTTGGTTGTACCGAGAGCGGTAGTTATGTCGACCTCTCCGGTGGTAATGTTCCTGGTCCGGTCGTGTTGTAGGTGCTCTACAGCATGGCCATAGGGCACGACGTAGAACAGTACAGCTACCCTGGACAGGGTCGGTCCGTCGTGTGAGACGACTGTTCGGTACTTACCAGTTGGCAGATCGAGCGACTGCGTGGAGTCACCTTGGCCCATTTTCATCGCTGACGGGTTGTCGAGAGCCCAGGAGAAAGCGCCTCGAACATCCTGCAGATGATCTCGTCGGCAGGTGACTTCGGCGCTATACTGGTCATTGAAGGCTCGCTGGTAGATACCGACGGCACCGGAGCCTAGCGAAGAGGCTTCGACCATGTCGTTCATCTCAAGGCAGGTTTCAGGCCAGCCTCCCTTGAAATATCCGAGTGCAGATCCAGCCATCAAGCCCGCAGTGATAACGGCGGCTGCGCAAGCTGCTGATAGTCGTTTATTCACGGCAACTCCTTTGGAATACGATGCTCCAGAATTCGGATATCCACTTCGAATTCCGTAGAGAAATCTGGAAGGGTTTCCATGCTCATATGAGGCGATGTATTAGAAGCATGGACGCCGCAGCACTCGCTGTCAGAGAAGGCGGCCGAGAGTAGCAGGCCGAGCTCTTCATTGAGTTCATCCATTCTTCCAAGCTTCGTACACCGCCGTTGTCAGCGCGAACAGGCGGTCCTTGTGTTGCTCCCACTCTTCGGCGGTGAACAGGAACTTAAGCTCGGTTCCGGGGTCTTCCAACGGGTCTCGATCTCTCGGGTATGTCTCATATCGGATTTCCTGTATGGGCTGCCGAAACTCGTCCAGGCACAAGGCCTTGGTGCTCGGGAAGAAGACTATAGTCACGCCTCCCTTCCATGGATCAGTGCGTGCATATCTATTTCTCTGCAGTCTGATACTCAATCCAATGGATGTCGGGCTTTTGCTGAGCCCGGGCCAGTTCGCCTCGAACATCTCCTCGACGGCGCTGAAGGTCTTGGACATGCCGGAATTCTCTATTTTTTCCTTTAGCTTTGCTCTCTTCTCCTCCATGTTCGGGTATCGCCTTCGCCGGCGCGGAGCGGGATCTTCGTCGGCTTGTACTTCGACCTGACGGGCAAGCAGCGTCTTGCCGTCGTAGGCAAAGCCGTGGAACGTGAGCAGCGAAATGTCCATGCTGGTGTTGGCGGCGAGGAATCTCACCATCCGCTCCGTCCTTTCGTCGGCTCCCAGGCCGATCAGGAACAGGCGCAGCGGCCTAAGGGAGTCGAGACCCCGGCCGTCGGTGTTTTCGCCGTACCACTCCTCGAAGTCTTCGATGGTCTCGATGCCACCCATACCTGAGTTGGTGGCGATGTGTTCGGCCAATGCCACGTCGGTCCTGGCGTCCAGGTCGGAGGCGTAGTCGATGATCTGCGCAACGGCGTCCCTCGACAGCGTCCCGCGCTTCAACTCGAACACGACCAGCCGACCGTCCTCATCCACCCCGAGCAGATCGAGCGGCCCGCCGTCGGTGGGCGTCTGCCGGCCGACGAGCCTCAATCCCGGAATCAGCAGGTCGGGGTTCCTGACGAGCGTCTCCTCCAGCAAGGATTCCGTGTCGGTCTGGTCCTTCGACGCCAGGGGCGTGACCTTCGAGTCGCCATCGAGCGCCCAGATCTTTACTTCATCCATTGGAGACCTTTGCGTAATTCGATTCGGATCAGGAGGTCCGGCGCCTGGATTCCCGATTTCGAGGGAGTGACGGAGGTTAACGCAACGGTCTCACCAGGGAGCACCAGCCCCGCCGCCCGATCGATTCGGGAAGACTTCTGGAAAGAACCGCAGTGGCCGTCGAGTCGATTCACGGCGCGGAGTCTTTCAAAAGCGGGCCGCGCACGTTCCTTGATGCGACTTGAGAACTATCGCGCCAGCGGCAGGAGTTTGATGCAGACGGGGTTGGGGATGTTGGTGACCTGGCCGGTGGGGTGGAGGTGGCCGGATTGGGGGTGGATGCGGAAGGTGACGATGGTGCTGGTGTCCTGGTTGGCGGCGAGGAGCCAGGTACCGGAGGGGTCGATGGCGAAGTTGCGGGGGGTTTGGCCCTGGGTGGATTCGTGGCCGAGGCTGGTGAGGCGGCCGGTGGCCTGGTCGACGGCGAACATGGCGATGCTGTCGTGGCCGCGGTTGGAGCCGTAGACGAATTTGCCCGAGGGCGCGACGTGGATGTCGGCGCAGGTGGTTTCGCCGTCGAAGCCGTCGGGCAGGGTGCTGACGGTCTCGATTTCGCCGAACACGCCAAGGTCCGCGTAGTAGCGGAGGACGGTGATCGAGGACGCCAGTTCGTTGATGAGGTAGGCGAACCGGCCGTTGGGGTGGATGTCGAAGTGCCGCGGTCCGGCGCCGGCCGGGGTGCGGACCCAGGGGACGTGGTGCGGCGCCAGCGTGCCGTTGTCCAGGTCGAGGTCGTAGACGAGGAGCTTGTCGATGCCAAGATCGGGGGCGAAGGCGCGGTCGTTGGCGGCGTCAAGAATGATCGAGTGGGCGTGGGGCCCGGTCTGCCGCACGGGGTGGATGCCGGATCCCTGGTGCTGAACGAAGCCGGACAGCGGGGCCAGGCTGCCGTCCGCCTGGATCGGCAACATGGCCACGCTGCCGCTGCCGTAGTTGGCGAGCAGCGCGTAGGCCTCAGTGGGGTCCACGCTGATGTGGCAGGGGACCTGGCCGCCGGTGAGCTGCTCGTTCAGGTAGGTCAGCGCGCCGGTGGCGGGATCGATGGCGTAGGCCTTGATGACGCCGTGCGTCTCCTCGCCGACGGCATAGAGATACCGGCCTGACGGCGAGACCTCCACCCACGACGGATTGGAAATGCCGCCGATTACGCTCAGTCGCTCCAGCGCGCCGGTACCCGCATCAAACCGATAGGTGTAGATGCCTTCGCTGGCGCCGGTGGTGTAAGTGCCGATGAAGGCGAAATAGTGGGTAGTCATGGGATGTATCGCTTTGAAGGTTCCGGCCTCCGCATTGGAAGCAACCTGAAGCAGATTGTCAAACGTGGGCTTCGAGCCATCGCATGCCGATGCGCGCTTCCGGCGAGGTGCGTGAACTGTGACTGGATAGCCATGATTCAGGATGCCGCCTGAATGGCGGCCGTGATCCGATCCCAGAAATAGGCGAACGACGCGGAGTGGTGCTTTGCCCGGTCGGGGTTGAATGCTCGCGCGACAGCGCGGGCGAGTTCAATCTTGCCGCCGCCTGGATATCCCACCCGCCCAGATTCTCGCCACAGGCGGCGGAGCCTAGTTTCAGCGTTGCCGGACCCGGTCTCCGGCGGTGCCGAGTATTCGACGTTTGGTATGAGTCGCCGGATGGCTTCTTCATCGGCGAGATACCAGGACTCCAGTTTGACCACCGCCACGCAGATCACGACGTCGCGCTGGCCGATTGGCGCACGCGCCGCAGTGACGGTTTCCCTGTCGAAGGCCTCAACCGTTGCGGTCACGCACGGGTCTGAATCGCGGTCGACCAAGATGATCGACAGCGGGTAGTGAAGACTTCGAAAGCCATCAATCAGACTGGCTGCTTGGCGCTCAAGCTGAGTCCGACCCCTGACGGCGCGGACATTGAACAGCACACCTTGAAATTCACGGTGCAGAAGTGTTCGGAGAAATGCCTGGTCTGAAGGCCCCTCAACACCGACGCCTATCGTCAGGGAGTGCCTCCCAAGGCCCCTTGCTCCCACAACTCACCGAGCGAGAACGACCGGCGAAATGGCTCGATGTCTGGCACGGAGGATGCTCGGACCAACTGCGTAGATCCGTTCACTCTGTCGCACAGGAAGACTTCGTTGGGCGAGGCTTCGTCAAGGAAATCCGGGTTGTGGGTGGTCACGAACACTTGCGCGCCCTCGTCCGCGCAGTAGCGAAGATGTTCCGCGATCTCGGGAATGATATGCGGATGCAGCCCGTTTTCCGGCTCCTCAATCGCGATCAAGTCTCCAGGAGTGACGTCCAATGTAATCGTGAGCAAGGTCAGCAAGCGCACGGTTCCATCGGAGACTGAGCTTGGAATCAACCCGCCGATGATTTCGTCTTCTTCGACTTGAAAAGCCCACTTGTCGCCAACGGGTACCGGCCGGATATGCTTGAAGCCTGGAACCATGGCGCGCAGCGCACGTTGCACGGCTGCAAACACCTCTCCATCACGTCGCTGTTCCAGACGCTTCAGCGCAACTCCCAAGCGCTGACCCGAACGGCCCAATTCGACTCCCGGTGTCGCACGAAAGGCTTGTCGTGCGGAGTCGGCATTGATATTGAAGAATCTCCAATTCGACATTCTTGACTTCATTATCACCGGCGGTAAATTATAAGTCGCGTTTACTGTTAGACGAGCTGAATCCTGCTCTGGAATGAACATTTCCAGAATATCATAGTCCCGCCCCGGTAGCACATCATGAATCCTTACTTTACGACCATGTCTATATAAACCGTATTCACTAGTTCGACCGTTAGGATCTCTTATCTTGGCCGTAAAAACCTCCGATTCAATCGATGGATAATTATCGTCAGAGCCGAAGCCAAGAGCTATTTTGTAGTCGTAAGACTCCATCTGATATCCTGGGACTTCATAGGCTTCAAGGTCTTCTGGGGTTGTGTCTTTAACTCCGATTCTTAGAGACTTAGATTTGACCTTCTGATTGGAGATTTTACTTCGAATCTCGAGACTGCCGTCGAATGAATCGACGGCAGTCTCGACGTCATACTTGACAGCGAGCTGAAGGAATTCGAGCGCGGCAAGGAAGTTTGATTTGCCGGAGGCGTTAGGACCGACGAAGAAGGTCAGCGGGGTGACCTCGACCTTGGTCGCGGGCGAACCGAAGCTCTTGAAGCCCTCGATTTCTATGTGCGTGAGCATCGGTATCCCGCCGTGTCGCTACCAAAGCCGTGCAGGTCGGGCAAGCGCTTCAACCACACAATCCTACGCGACCCGGCACCGCGGGTACGGTACCGGTCGCAGCTTCTAGGACTGAACGCGACTTCCTTGCTAACCCGCTGGGCGCGCCGCCAGGGGTGCGGCGCCGCGGACGGCCTGGGAGACGCCGGGGGCGAAGGGCTTGAAGGCGTTGTGCATGAGGGCGGCGAGTTCGGTGGCCTGGGCGTCGTAGCGGGCCGGGTCGGACCACTGGCCGCGGGCGTCCAGGACCTCGGCTGGCACGCCGGGGCACGCCGTTGGCACCTGAAGGCCGAAAACCTCGTCGGTCACGTACGGCACGTCGTCCAGTTCGCCTGAGAGGGCGGCGCCGAGGATGGCGCGGGTGTAGGGCAGCGAGATGCGGTCGCTCTCGCCGGCCGGGCCTCCGGTCCAACCGGTGTTGACCAGCCAGACGGTGGAGCCGTGCTCGTCCAGCTTCTCGCCGAGCATTTCGGCGTAGACGCTGGGCGGACGCGGCAGGAAGGGGGCGCCGAAGCAGGCGCTGAAGGTGGCTTCCGGCTCGGTGACGCCACGCTCGGTGCCGGCCACGCGGGCGGTGTAGCCGAGCAGGAAGTGGTACATGGCCTGGTCGCGGGTGAGGCGCGAGATGGGCGGCAGCACGCCAAAGGCGTCGGCGGCCAGGAACACGACGTTGCGCGGGTGGCGGCCGAGGCCGTCGGGAACCACGTTGGTCAACTGCGTCAGCGGGTAAGCGCCGCGGGTGTTCTCGGTGATCTCCTCGGAGTCGAGGTCGACCATCCGGGTGTCCGGGTCCATGGGCACGTTTTCGAGCACGGTGCCGAACTGGCGGGTGGTGGCGTAAATCTCGGGCTCGTTCTCGGCGGAGAGCTTGATGGTCTTGGCGTAGCAGCCGCCCTCGAAGTTGAAGATGCCCACGTCGCTCCAGCCGTGCTCGTCGTCGCCGATGAGCGGGCGGTCTGGGTCCATGGAGAGGGTGGTCTTGCCGGTGCCCGACAGGCCGAAGAAGAGGGCCGTCTCACCATCCGATCCCACGTTGGCGGAGCAATGCATGGGCAGCACGCCCTGCTGCGGCAGCAGGTAGTTCATGACCGTGAAGATGGACTTCTTGTTCTCGCCGGCGTAGCGCGTCCCGCCGATGACGACCAGCTTGCGGGCGAAGTTGACGACGATGAAGGTCTCGGTGCCGGTGCCGTCTACGGCCGGGTCGGCCTGGAACGGCGACAGGTTCACCACCGTGAACTGCGGGTCGTGCTTCTCCAGTTCCTCGGCCGTGGGGTGAATGAACAAGCTGCGGACAAACAAGCTGTGCCAGGCATACGCCGTGACGAAGCGCACCGGCAGCCGGTAGCGCGAGTCGGCGCCCGCATAGAGGTCCTGCACGTATAGGTCGCGGCCCTGCGCGAAGGCGCAGGCGCGGGCAAACAGCGGCTCGAACTTGGCCTCGTCGAACGGCTGGTTGTTGGGACCCCACCACACTTCGTCCTTGTTGCCATCGTCCTGCACGACCCACTTGTCGCTGGGGGAGCGGCCGGTGTGCGGGGTTGTCATGGCGATCAGCGGGCCGTAGTTGCTGAGTTCGGCCTCGCCGTTCCGCACCGCGTGCTCGTACAGCGCGGCGGTGCTGAGGTTCCAGTGGATGTCGCCGGTGTGGGTCAGGCCGAGGTCGTCGAGGTTCTTGTCGCTTGCCATGTCGGTCGTGTGGCTCCCTTGGTCGGTGTCGACAGTGCGGCGCGCGGCTAGAGCGGGCCGGGATGTTTGGGTCGGTGCGGTATCGCCTCTTTTGGGCGGCCCTATCTTATTCGACCGGACCCGCCTGTGGGGAAATCAGACGTAGCGTTCGCCTTCACGACCGGCGGGGCGGCGGCCGGCGGTGGCCCGGCGGGCGGCTTCGATCGACTTGCCGCCGGCCTGCAGGGCGCGGTCGTAATCGCCCACGCGGAATGCCTCCAGGTGCTCGTTCCAGGACTCGTCAGGTGTCTTGCCGGGTGAATCGGCCGAGGCCAGGTAGGCGCGCCAGTACACGACCATGTCGTCCAGGGTGACCTGTTGCGCGACGCACTGGCGGTGCTTGCGGCGCTCGACGGGGTCGTCCAGCGCCACGAGGCGACGGGCGGCATCGGCGATGCGGCCGATCAGGGTCTCGGCGTAGTGCCGGCCTTTTTCGCGGCTGGCGTGGGTGCGCGGGTCGTCGCCGCCGACGCCTTCGGGCCACTGGTCGGGGGCCGGATCGAGGGCGGCCAGGTCCACGGTGTCGGATTCGAGATACATCATGATCGAGGTCTCGATGGCGGCCGCGTGGTCCATCGGCTTTTCGAAGTCGCTGAGCAGGTGGGCGTCGACAGCGGCGAGGACCAGGAGGTCGGACTGCCGCATGGCGTTCAGCGCGGCGCGGCGATAGGCCAGGTAGTCCTCGCTGCCGCCGTGGCCGCCCAGCCAGATGACGACCTTGACGCCGTTGCGGGCCAGATAGTCGAGGATGGTCTGGGTGTTGGACTGAATCAGGTCGGGGGCGACGGGCATGCCCAGCGGCCACGGGACCTCCCAGGCGCCGAGAAAGACGGTGGGATAGACCAGCCCGCCAGTGCGTTCGACGGCGCGGCGGCAGATGGCCTCGGACTTGACGGCGTCCAGGCCCACCGAGTTCTGACGGCCGTGCCATTCCAGGGGTCCGGACGGCACGTAGACGCAGGGGAACTCGGCGAGGGCATCCCAGATCTGCTGGGGTCGGCAGCGTTCCCAGCGTCGTTCGACGGGCGGCTCCATGCTCACGGCGCCCGGCCGACGCGTCCGATGACGCCCTTGGACGTGAGGTTTTCGTGCACCTCGCGGGCCCAGGAGACCTCCGAGTCATCCTCCGGCGCGTAGCCGATGACGCGGCGGGCGTTCTCGAGGCCCCAGAACGAGCGGGTGTTGTCGGAGATGCCGTAGAAGACCTGCCAGGGGACGCCCCACTCGTTGTCGATGTTCTCGGTCTCAATCGACCTGACGAAGAGTTGGGTGAGGTCGCGCGGGCTGATGTAGGCGCCCAGGTTGCGGCGGACGGAATAGCCCTGGATGTCGCCCGCCAGCTCGGTGGGATCGAGCTGGCGGGGGGCGCCGATGCGGATGTGGACATTTTGGAGCTTGCGGCCGAGCGTGCCGGTGGCGAAGACGAAGCCCAAGTGCTCGTAGGACTCCTTGGCCCAGCCGTAGTAGTTGTCGGAGAGCGGGCGGATGTCGTTGGTGGCTTGCAGCATGTCCATCTCGCGGCTGCGCAGCAGGTGTTCGTAGAAGTCGGCGGCGTGGTTGGAGCTGGCCATCACGACGCGGCGGACGTTTTCCTCCAGCGACAGCCGGAAGACGTTGTAGGCCATGCGGATGTTGTCCATCTCGCCGTCGAAGTGCTCTCGCACGTCCTCGGTGCGGCGAATGAAGGCCAGGTGGATGACCGCGTCGCAGCCGGTGAAGAGCGGGCGGAGGGTCTCGCGGTCGTCCAACATGCTGCGGACCTGGACGCCGGGGACTTCCTGTCCGTTGCGGTCGGTGGTGGTGACGTCGATCAGGGTGCAGTCGTAGCGTTCGCGGAGGGTGGGCAGCATTTGGGCCGCCACGTAGCCGGCGGCGCCGGTGACGAGAACCTTGGGGCGGGCCATGGGGTTCACCTTGAAGCTGGTGCCGCATCGTAGCAACGGCGAGAGCGGGGCGGAGTTCGGGCTTGACGTTCGCTTTTTGTACGGTACATTGAATTGACCGTGTGAGGAAGGTTCCGGCGGCGCGGCAACCCCCTACAACCCGTTCGCCAGGGATTCGTCGCCGCGGATGGCTGAGAGCCGGACGCGCTGTTGAGGGCCGTGGGCATCCCCCTGCCGCCACGGCCGGCGGCGAAGGTTGGCGGCCGTTCCTCCGACGCGCCGTCGGAGCCTCCTCCGCGCGGTTTCCCATGAGCACGCGCGGCGTGTGACGCCGCTCCGAGGAGACAGCCCCGCTGATGTCCAAGCCTGGCGCCGGTCGCGTTTGGGTTGGTACGGCCAACTGGTCGGACCACACGGGGTTCTATCCGCGGGGGACGAAGGCGGGGGAGCGGTTGGCGTACTACGCGTCGCGGCTGCGGGTGGTGGAAGTGAACGCCAGCTTCTATCGGCGTATCGATCCCGGCGTCTATGCGCAGTGGGCGAAGCAGACGCCGGACGCGTTCAGGTTCCTGGTCAAGGCGCATCGGGCGGTGGCGAACCGGCCGCGAGATTCGGGGTTGGCGGCCAAGTACATCAAGAACCAGTACGACGGCGTGCAGCCGCTGCGGGAGGCGGGGAAGTTTGGCGGGTTCCTGGTGCAGTTGGGCGCGAACGTGCGACCCAAGAAGGCAACGTACGAGCACCTGGCCGCCCTGCGGGATGGATTGGGTGACGACCCGGTTGCAATTGAATTCCGGCACACGAGCTGGCTGGAGGGTGAACGTCGCGTCGAGACGTCGGAGCGGCTGCGGGCGCTTGGCCTGGCCATGGTGATTTCCGACGAGCCTCGCGCGGCGACCGCCGGGCTGCCAGAACCCGTGCGAGAACTGACGGCGCCAAACATTGCCTATTACCGCTTCATGGGACGCGACGATGCCGGCGAGGTCTCGGCTCGCGAGCGACGGGCGCTGCGGGCGGAGCACGTCTACACGGACGCCGAGATCGGTGAACTCGCGGACCTGGTTATGGCGCGGCATGGGCCGGAGACGGCCAGCTACGTGATCTTCTACAACAAGAAGGGTCCGAACCGGGTGGAGGCGGCGATGCGGATGGCCGCGGAGCTAGGGCGGCGGGGTAGCTCGGCCAGCTAGCGACTGGTTGCGGCTGGCGACTGGGCGACTTCTCGCAGGACGTCGAGAAGCCGTTCGGCAGCGTGGCGCCAGGTGAACTTCTGAGCGCGTATTCGGCCGCGAGCCACAAGCTCGGCGCGGCGCTCGGTCTGGGTAACGACTCGTTCGATGGCTGAGGCGATGGCCCGCATGTCGGTCGGGTCGACCAGATCGGCGGCTCCGCCGGAGACTTCGGGCAGGGAGGTCGTGGTGGAGGCGATGACGGGGCAGCCGAGGGCCATGGCCTCCAGCGGCGGGTGGCCGAAGGTCTCGGCGAGGGAGACGTAGACCAGGGCGTCGGCCTGCTGGTACAGGGGGCCGATGCGATCGTGGGGGACCGGGCCGAGGAGCTTCACGGCGTCGCCTACGCCTAGTTCCCCGGCCATGCGCCGCAGGTCGGCGGCGGTGAGATCGGCGTCGGCGCCGGCGATTTGCAGTTCGTGCGGAATCGCGTTGCGTCGGCGGAGCGAGGCGAAGGCTTGCAAGAGGCGCGGATAGTTCTTGTGGCCGTAGAGGGTGGAGACGGCGAGGAGGTAGGGGCGTTGGGTTCGGCGCGCAGGCGGCGGCTTGTCGAGCGCCTCGGCGATGTGCGGGGCAAGGCCGTGGGGGATGACGCGGAGGCGGGAAGGATCCAGGTCCAGCAAGCGGATCGCATCGTCGGCAGAGGCTGAGGATCCGGCGACGACGCGGTCGGCAGCGAGCAGCGCGCGACGGATCGCGGACTGCAAGTAGCGCCGTCGCAGCCAACCGAACTGTTGCGCGTGGGTGAAGCCCTGCAGGGAACGGAGCATGACGACGCGGGGTCGAGGACCTGCGACGGGCGCTACGTTGACGGTATGCAGGGTGACGTCCGGACGGGTGCGACGGAGGGCGTGGGCGTAGGCGGTGTGCTGGTAGAGGATTCGGATGGGGCGAGTGCGGACGGCGGCGCGTTGCGGATGGATCACGACGTTGGGGCGACCGGCGAGTTCGTCGAGGAAAGCGAAGGCCGGGCAGAAGACGTGCAAGGTTGAGCGAGGCGCCAAGTCCGCCAGCGCGGCGATGAGGTTGACGGTGGTGTGGCGCAGAGGGCCGGCGCCGGGCAGCAAGCCGGAGCCGGCGGCAACGGCGTCCACCGCAACTCGCATGTCTAGCGACCGGACGGAGCCCATGGCTTCGCCCCCGCCCGTGCCTTGCGGCTGTCGGCGGGCGCCACGGCCGGGGTGCCGCGGCGCTACAAGCCGAGCAGCTTGCGGTAGCCCTGGATCGTGAAGTCGGGCGAGTCGGCGTAGGCCTTGCGCCGGGTTTCGTCGGCGATGACCTCGCGGGCGGCGTCGGCCACCTCGCCGGCGATTTCCGCGGGGATCGTGACCAGTCCGTTCACGTCGCCATGCAGGAGGTCGCCGGTCTTGATGGGCACGCCGTCGATGACCACGGGTTCGCCGGCGTCGTAGATAACGGCCGTGCCGTGGGCCACCACAGGTCCGCGAGCGAAGTAGTGGAGGCCCAGGTCTTCGACTTCCGGAAGGTCGCGCACGCCGCCGTCGGTGACCAGCCCGATTCCGCCGAGGGCCCGGATCAGCGTGCCCATCACGTCGCCGCAGTGGCAGGACTTGGACGGGTTGTTGCCGGAGTCCTGGATGACGACGACGGACGGTCGGGGGGACGCGTCCATGGCTTCCCAGAGCCCGAATTGCAGGGCGGGGTCGCGTCGACGCGCGTAGGTGGTGCTGTCGCCCTTGGCGGTGACAGCGTAGCCGACCATGGGCTCCTGCTTGTTGGGGAACAGGGCGCGCACGTTGGAGCCGACGTAGCCGAGCGTCTGGTCGCGAACCTTGAAGGGCTCGATGGCGTTGGCGATGGTTGCGGAGTCGAAGGTCTTGAGTTCCTCGAGTTGGGCGTCGGTGAGCGTGGCGGCCATGGGCTGGGTCTCCTCCGGTTGAGTTCGAGCGCACGCTAGCAGAGGCCGACGGCGTCCTGTCTAGGCCAGTTCCTGCGCCCGCCGGGTCGCGGCGTCGATGGCGGCGCGCATGGCGGCCGGGAGGTTGAAATCGTCCAAGGCCTCAAGGGCGGCCGCGGTGGTGCCGCCGGGTGAGGTGACGGCTTCGCGAAGGGCGGCCGGGTGGCTGCGGGTGGCCTGCCAGAGGGCCGCCGATCCGGCGATGGTCTCGCGTACCAGTTCCGTGGCCATCTCGCGGTCGAGGCCCTGCGCAACGGCGGCGGCAATCCAGGCTTCGGCCAGCAGGTAGACGTAGGCGGGACCGCTGCCGTGGACGGCGGTGGCGACGTCGATCAGCGACTCGTCCTCAATTTCGACTTCCATGCCCAGCGCGCCCAGTACGGCGCGCGTGCGGTTGCGGTCGGCCGAGGTGACGCCTCTATCGGCAGTCCAGACCGAGGCGCCGCGTCCGACCTGGGCGGCGATGTTGGGCATGACGCGGACCACACGGTCAGTTCCCAGGCCGGTGCGCAATGTTTCGAGCGTGACGCCGGCCATGATGGAGATGACGAACGCGGTGTCGTCCAGGGCCGGGCGGAGCGTGGGGGCGAGGTCCTGAAGGTTCTGGGGTTTGACGGCCAGGATGACGAGGCCCGCGCCGGAGACGGCGGCGTCCGCTTCGGCCGTAACCCCGATGCCGTAGTCCCCGGCGAGCGCGGCGCGCCGTTCAGCGACGACTTCCGCCACGGTGAGGTCGGCTGGCTCCAGCCCGCCGCGCGCGATCAGACCGCGCACGATCGCCGCGCCCATGGCCCCGCCGCCGACAACCGCTGTATGCACTGGTAAGCCTCGCTACGAAGCCGAACCGCCAAGGATCGTACCCCGCGAGAGGCCTCAGCTCGGCTGGCGCACCTCGATTTCGCCGGAGTTCGATCGGATCGTGACGATGGCGCCGGAAACAACCTCGCTAATGCTCAGGTTTCCTTCGGGGTTGAGGGCGACCGCCGCGGTTTGGGCGCGAGTGGGGTGGGGAACCAACAGCAGGCGGATTCCAACTGTCCCCAGGGAGCGTAAGTCGGAGGGACCGAGGGTGCTGCGTCGCGTGAGGACCAGGACGTCGGGTGATGCGCCGGGCGGTGGGCGGGCGGCACCCGGGGGCGCCACCAGGGCCGTGAGGTCTGTGGTCGAGAGTCTCGTCCAGGCGCCGGATTCGTCGTGGAGCAGTTCGACGGTCAGGCCGCCGCTGGACGCATTGCCGCTAGCGTCGACCCGTGCGCGGCGGGCGCCGTCCGGTGAGACGAGGACCAGCCCCAGACCGTGCAGCGTTGGCGCCATTACGCGCACCACGGGCCGTTCCGTCAGAAGGCCGAGGGCCGTGGCGCTAGCGCGACCGTCGCCGCGCGGCATGGCCAGCAGGTCAACGGTCGCGTCCCATGCGGGCAGGGCGGCGTCGAGGACGTGCGGCCGCAGGCGGTCGCCTGCGACGACCAGGCTGGAATCGGCGTGGCGCGCGTAGACCGTGGGTGTGGCGCCGGCGAAGTCAACGGTGAGCCGGGTTGCCGGGTCGTGGAACAGACGCGGCGCGACGACCAGGGCCAGGACGGGCGGTAAGGCGAACGCGGCGATGCTCAGACCGACGGCCAGGGACCTGATGCGACGCGTGCGGACTTGGGGAATTCGCCACGGCTGTCGTCCGCCGAGCGCGACCAGCAGGGCGATCGCCGCGTAGACGGCGGCGGCGTGTCCGAGGCTGAAGCCGGGGATTGGGATTGAGGCGCCGGGCAGGTCGGCGGCAAGGCGGGAGGCCTGAATCAGGTATTCCAGCGGGACCCAGGCGGCCCAGGCAAGAACCTCGCCGAACGGCCAGGCGGTGGCCGCCCAGACAGCGACGGGCGCGCCGGTGAGCATGATCCAGACCGGCGCGGCCAAGGCCAGCAGGTTGGCAGGGATTGCGGCCAGCTGCAAGCGCTCGAAGGTGTGGGCGATGATCGGCGTGACCATGAGGCTGGCGGTGGCGGTGACGGCCAGCGGTTCGGCGGCGAGACGGGGCAGGCGGGTACGGGCTGTGAGCCACTCCGAGACTCCCGGGGCGATGACGACCAGGCCAAGCGAGCCGGCGAAGGAGAGCTGAAAGCCGACATCGGCCAGGGCCGACGGATCGACGAGAACTATCGCGAGCGCCGCCACCGCCAGGGCGACCAGGGCGTCGGTATCGCGGCCCAGCAGCCAGGCCAAGAGGATCAGTTCGCCCATCAGGGTGGCCCGAACCACGCTGGGCTCGCCGCCGGCCAGGGCGGCGTAGAGGGGCAGGGCCAGCATGGCCAGCAGGACGCTGTAGCGGCCGATGAGCCAGCCGGCCATGCGGCGGACGGCCAGGGCGACGAGGGTGATATTGAAGCCGGAGATGGCGACGACGTGGATAAGGCCGGACGCCAGGAAATCAGCGCGCAGGTCGCCGGGCAGGGCCGAGCGCTTGCCGACCAGGATGGCCGACAGCAGCGCGCCGTGCGGTTCCGGCAGGACGCCGCGCACGCTGCGGTCGATGTGATCGCGGAGGCGGGTGAGCCAGGGTGGGTTGGAATCCGGCGGCGGTGCGAGGATGCGGACGTGCTGGGTATCGATGCGTCCGGCGAAGGTCTGGCCGGTGCTTCGAAGCTGCGGCGAGCCGCGTGGCTCGGAGGGTTCGAACGCGCCGGTTACGGCGACCTGGGCACCCGCCGGGGCCGCGCCGCCGGGAGCGAAGAACTCCACGAGGCCGGCGGCCGACCCGGGTTTGGTACCGGACCGGGAAGCGCCCAGGACTTGCAGCGTTCGGCGGGCGCCGGGGTGTTCGTCGACGACTACGCCTTCGAGACGGAGTTCCACGCCTTCCGGCGCAACAACCAGGGGCGCCTGCGCTTGCTGGTGGTGAGCGGCGCGGGTCAGGCCCAGGGCCAGGGCGGCCGGGATGAGCAGGACGGCCAGGCGTTTCGGGCGAGCGGCGCCCGCCGCAAGAATCGCCACGGCAAGGACTGCCGTCAGCCAGGCCGGGGTCGCGCCCCACCAGGCGGTTGCTGCCACGCCAGCGAGAAATGCGCCGCTGGCGCCGACGATCAGGGCGCCTGGCCCCAGCCCCGCCCCGTATGATTCTCGACGCCAGCCTCTGCGCCGAAAAAACCTATGGATCGCCGCCAGATACGCGCACTGTTCGCCGCGATGTTCTCAATCTTCTTCATCACGCTGATCGTCTTCGTGTGGTCGCTGCAGTCGGGACCGGCACCGATCATCGTGGAGGCGGCCCTGGTTGGCACGATGGCGCTGCTGGCGCTGCGCGGACGGCGACTGACGCCGACGCTGCGACGCAACCTGCGCCGGGTCTTCTGGCTCTTCTTCGTCGCCATCACCATCAGCGTGATGGCATGGGTCCGTGAAGTCGGCCTGCTATTGCCGATCGTGATCGAGGTGGCGTTGCTGATCGTCGCACTGCTTGTCATGAGGGCGACGAGATCCCAGGACGACCCGACGCTCGAAAGCTGATCAGCGGCAGGACGCGTGTGATCGTGTCGTCGGGAATGCCAAGGGCTCGGAGGTCGGCGGCAGATTGCAGGGGGCCGAAGAACGTGCGGGCGTGGACGATGCGGGCGGCGTAGACGGGTCCGACACCGGGCAGTTGTGAGGCAAGGGCGTCGGCATCCAGAACATTGACGGCGACGGCGCCAGAGGCTTCCGGCACGGTCTGGACAACGGGTGCGTCCACAGGCGTCAACGATGAGATTGGCGCCGGATCCGTTCCCGCGAGCATGAAGCTGAAGATCAGCGCGCCGAGCGCGGCGACGGCCGCCAACAGGCCCAGCCCGCGCCGGCTTGCCGCACGCTCGGCCGCGGCCGACGGAAGCTCGGCGGTCTGCAGGTCGGGCGGATTGGGCACGGCCATGGATCTCAGGCGTCTCCACCGAATTCGGCCATGACTTCGCCCATGCGCGACGTGTCGTAGCCACCCATGGCTCGGACGGCTTCGGCGAAGGTGGGGTCGCGGAGGATGGCCAGCAGGGCGGCGACGGGCGGGTGCTGCAGGTGCTCGTTGGGGATGACGAGGTCGTAGCGCTCCATGCCCACGGGGATGAAGTCTGTGCCCAGGGCGCGGGCGGCGGCGCGGATTCCAAGTGTCACGTCGGCCATGCCGCTGTCCACGTCGGCGGCCACGGCCAGGTGGGTGTATTGCTCGCGGTCATAGCCCTGGATTGCGGACGGGTCGATGCCCTCGGCGGCCAGCAAGTGGTCGAGCAGCATGCGGGTGCCGGCGCCGCGTTGGCGGTTGACGAAGCGGATGCCGGGTTGGACGAGATCGGCCAGCGTGCGCAGGCCCTTCGGATTGCCGCGCGGGACGATAAGGCCCTGCTCGCGCTGGGCGAAGTTGACGAGGGTGACGGGGCGGCCGGGGAGCACGCGGCGCACGTCGGTTTCGTTGTAGACGCCGGTTGCCGGGTCCAGCAGGTGGCAGCCGGCCAGGTGGGCCTCGCCGCGGCGCAGGGCGACCAGGCCCCCGTAGCTGCCGGCGTTGGTGGAGGCCAGGCGCATGGGGGGCGAGCGGCGGGAGACTTCACTAGCCAGCAGGTCGAGGGCGGGATCGTGGCTGCCGATGGCGACGGCGGTGTGCTCAATGCCTTCGGCTTCGCCGAGGAGTTCCACCTCGACCTCGGATCCGGCCGCGATGCCCTCGGAAAAGCGGGGGACCGTGACCAACCCATCGGCCCGGACCAGCGACATGATGACGCCGGCGGCCCGTTCCAGCGGGGCGGCGACGATGCGGTCGCCGACGCGTCCCACGCGCACGCGGATGAACTCGTCGTCGCCGGCATGGGAGACAAGTTGACGCGGGGTAATGGCCTTGACGGTGCGGCGTTGCGGGGACGGGCGGCCCAGGCACTCTTCGATCAGAGGACGGACAAAGAGCTCGAACGTGAGGGCGGCGGAGACCGGGTAACCGGGGATTCCAAGCACCGGCTTGCCGCGGGCGACGCCAAGCACCACGGGATGGCCCGGCCGCACGGCCACCCCATGCACGAAGACCTGGCCCAGGTCGGCGATGACGCGGGCGCTGTAGTCCTCGCGGCCGGCGGATGAGCCGGCGTTGATGACGACGATGTCGGCGGATTCGAGGGCCTTCTCGGTGGCTGAGCGGATGGCGTGAAAGTCGTCGGCCACGATCTCGCCGCGCTGCGCTGCGGCGCCCCAGGTTTCGGCGAGGGCGCCGAGCATGAGGCCGTTGAATTCGATCAGTTCGCCGGGCTGAGGGCTTCGGCCGACTGGGACGAGTTCGCTGCCGGTGGGAATCACGGCCACGCGGGGCGGGGCGACCACGTCCACTTCGGAATGGCCGGCGGCGGCCAGGGCGCCAAGGTCGCGGGGTTCCAGACGGCGGCCCTGGGGGAGCACCAGTTCCGAGGCCACGATGTCCTCGCCCATCGGGCGTACGTGCTGCCAGGGGGCGGCGGCGGCGGTGATTTCGATCGAGCCGTCGCCGCGGTCGTGGATGTCTTCGATCATGATCACGGCGTCGGTGTTGGGCGGCATGGCGTCGCCGGTGTCGATCCAGACAGCTTCGGTGTCCAGCCTGAGCCGCCTCGGGGAGGTCTCGGCGGCGCCGACCGTGCTGGTGGCGGAGACAGCTACGCCGTCCATGGCGGCAGCCGGGAAGTGCGGGCTGGAGAGGGCCGCCCAGACGGGCGCGGCGGTGACGTGGCCGAGGGCTTGGTCCAGCGGCAGCCGGAGGGTTCGGCGAGGCGGCCAGTCGGGCAGTTCGTCCAGGGCATTCGCCAGGCGTTCACGTGCCGTGGCCAGGGGCACGTCGTAGAGGTAGACGGCGCGCTGGTCCGGATTAGAAGGGTTCGACATCAACCCAGGCGCCTTTCGGCAGGCCGCCGGCGTCCAGCGGAATCCGAATGAGACCCGACGCGCGCACGAGGGTGGCGATCAGGTTGGATGGGCCGAGCACCGGATCTGCCCACCACTCGCCCTCGCGCCGCTGAAGAACTGCCGGGACAAGGTCAATGCGACCCGACTGCGACGCGAGACTGCGAGCCAGACGCGCCGGACGTTGCGGTGGCTCCTCCTTGGCCTTCAGTCCGAGCAGCCGGCGAATCGTGGGTACGACCACCAGCCCGAACACCACCATTGCCGACACGGGATTGCCTGGCAGGCCGAACACCGGCTTTCCGTCGGCCATGGCGACGATCGTGGGTTTGCCCGGTTTGACGGCGATGCCGTGGGCCAGCACGCCCGGACTGCCCAGGCTGCCGATAACGTCGGCGGTCATGTCGCGGGTGCTGACGGAGCTGCCGGCCGAGATCACAACCAGATCGCAGGTGTCTAGCGCTTTACGTGCTCGCCGTTCCAGTTCCGCCCGCGCGTCGGGCGCGACGCCGAACTGGCGCACCTCGGCGCCGGCCCGGCAGGCGAGGGCGGCGAGGGTGGTGGCGTTGACGTCGCGAACCTTGCCGGGCGCTGGCCGCGTGCTCGCGGGCACGACTTCGTCGCCCGATGAAAGCACGCCGATGACCGGTGGAATCGACGCATCAACCTCAGTGATGCCCAGAGCCGCGAGGACGCCCAGATCCTGCGCCCGCAGTTGGTGTCCGGCGGGCAGCAGTTCGTCGCCAGCGGCCAGATCCTCGCCGGTCTGGATGACGTGCTGGCCGGGGGCGGCGGGGCGCAGGACTTCGACGGAGGTTTCGTCGACCGGTTGGGTGTACTCCACCATCACCACGGCGTCGGCCTCTGGCGGCAGCATGCCGCCGGTGTGGATCAGTTGGGCGGTGCCGGGCCGGAGCGGACGCGTGGCGGCAGCGCCCATCGGGACCTCGCCGTCCACGGTCAGGAATGCGGGCAGGCCTTCGGAGGCGCCGTAGGTGTCGGCGGCTCGTACCGCGTAGCCGTCCATGGCGGAGCGGGCAAAGGCCGGGCTGTCCTCAGGCGACATGAGCGGCGCGGCGGTGACGCGATCCAGGGCGGCGTTCAAACCGATGCGCTCGCTGCGCGCCGATCGAGGCAAGTGCTCGAAGAGGCGCGCCAGCGCCTCATCCGGCGCCACGATCTGGAAGAAGATGTCCGTCGTCATACGGCAGGTGCGGGCGGGAAGCGGCCTGGCTGCATTGTCACGCTCGATGCGGTCACCGGTCCATGCCGGCGCATCCGTATAATCGCGAACCGTTTCGCCACCGTCTGGACTGCCGTGTCATCCGACCCGCCTACGAGCGACGACCGCGAGGTCACCTACATTGAGTTTGACGACATTGAAGTCGAGGTCAGCGTCTGGGAAGGCATGTCGGGTTGGAACGCCAACGCCGTCATCGATGGCCGCGACTATCGGGCGATGGGCGCGGCGACGCGTGAGGACGCGCTGACGCGGCTGACCTCATCGATCCGCTTCAGCACCGAGGCCACCTTCGCCCTGGGCATCAAGAACCGTCGCTACTGGTCCCCGAATCCGTACTGGAAGGGGCGCTAGTTCGGCTGAGGCGTGGCCGAGAGCGTCTTTGGATCCAAGGACGTCCAATGGAACTCTCGCGAAAGTGAACGGTTCGCCAATACACCCGCCTTCGACTAATGAGCGTCGATCGCATTCCGTTCGCGGAAAAGCACTTTGCTGCTGACCGTCGCGGACGAAAGGGTTCGCCTGCGTGCCGTCCAGTCGCCAGAGGGTGGACGTTTTAGCGACCAACTACACCGGTCGCATTTGATCGGCCCATCTAATCGGAGCGAAGAGTTGGGATGACTGACCAGCGCAAAACGGGTGCGACGCTTCACACGTTGCCCTGACGAACCCGAGCAAATGGGGACGGCGCTCCTGACAGCCTCTTTGCCGAAGCCAGTCGACCTGCGACGCGACTCCCAGGCGATTGTTGCGACTCAAGCATTCGGCCGTACCGGCCCGTCAGCGATGCAGATGTGGGGATGGGACGGGTGATCATCGATCCGGCGGTGCTGCCGGGGTTGCTGCTGCTGGCGGCGGAGCTGGCCGCGCTGGCGACGGTGGGCTACATCGTTGTTCGGGTGGCGCTGCGGCAGGAGCACGACCTGTCGGCGTTGGCGCAGGGGCTGGTGGTGGGCCCGGCGCTGTGGGGCATCGTCGTCAACTTTGTGATGTACGCGGTGCCTGGGCTGGCGGGCGCGGCGGTGGGCTGGGCCGTGATGCTTGGGCTGGGAGCTACCCTGGCGTTGCGGTCGCCCGGAAACTTACGTCTCTCGGCGCGCACGGTGGTCGGGTTTGTCGGCGTCGTGCTCGTGCTCGGCTGGATGGCGCTCGCCAGCCGGCAGCTCTTGGGGGTGGTTGCCGATCTACACGTAAGTCTGGGGCTGGCCGCACCCATCCGGGCTGGTGCGTTTCCCGTGTCATTCCCTTGGCACGCGGACGCGAAGGCGTTCTATCACTACGGTGCCAGTCTGCTGACGGGGCTGCTGGCACCGCCCGCAGGGCCGGACCTGGCATTTGTCTGGGAGTTGGTGGGCGTCTACGCCTGGGTGAGCTTCGTGTTGGTGGTGGTCACGGCCATGCGCCAACGTGGATCGTGGCTGATCACAGCCATGGTGGCCCCGCTGCTGCTCAGCAACGGCCTTACTACGTTCGTGTGGGGTGACACCAGCAAGATTGCAGGAATCCTGTCGTTCCCAGTACCAGTAGGATTTCCGACGGCGGGCCTGCGGGCCGCCCTGACTGACATCTACTGGGGTCCAACTGAACCGGCCGGGAGTCGACTTGGATCTCTACCGGATGTCTGGTCGGCCCAGTTTACGCTGGGCCACGCTCTAGCAATTGTGATCCTGTCGCACGCGGCGCAGTCCAGGCGCGCCACCTGGCTGAGATCGCTGACGTTGGCGGGGCTCGTCGGCTTCCTGGGCATACTGGTGACTACGCTCACGCCGATGGTTGTGGTCGCATGGTCAGGACTGGAGGCCCTGCGGCTCGTCTTGGCGCGCCGAACGGGCATGGCGACGTATGCGACGGCTTTGCGGTCTGGCGTGGGGCTGGCGCTGGCGGGTCTGCTACTCCTGCTTGGCGGCGGGGCACTCTCAGGAATTCTAGGCGGCGGGGTGTCGTCAGGCCTGACCTGGGCCCTTAGCCTCGACACCGGCCACTGGCCTGTCGTTGGTAGCCTTGGCACTCGGGGAGGCGGCGTCGGCCTGCTTAGCGTGGGCCCCTTGGTTGCTGCGGGCACGGCAGCGGTCCTTGCACGGCGCGATCGGCCGGTGCTGGCGCTGGCGTCTGGCGCGTGCCTACTGTCGCTGGTTTGGCTGGCGTTTGAGTACACGATGCGTCCCGAAGACTTTGAACGCTTTGCCGGGCACGCGCGCAACTTGGCGCTGGTGGCTTTTCTGCTGGCAATCTGCGCGCGCCTGGCCAGTCTTCGGTCCGACCGTTGGCGCTATGTGGCGGTCGCGCTGTTTGCAGGCCTTGTCGTCTGGCCCACCGTCGTGGCACCCATCCGCAGTCTGGGTGGGGCGCTCAGTCACGGCGTCCAACTCGCCAATGCTGGCGTGGGATGGCAAGCGGCGCTCAAGCAGGACGGTACGGCGGTGTTGCGCCGGGATTCACTACCTGCGATGTCCAGCCACATTGCCGCATACATCCAGGCACACACCAACGTGGACGCGCGGGTGCTCGTGCCCGATTTGGACCTCGCCGTGCTCCTGCACACCGGCAGGCCAAGCAACTTTGGATTTGTCGATGTAATCCATCAGACCATGTATCCGGGGCCGGAATACCTGGACGCTCGCCACTATCTGGAACCGGCCGCGTTCCGGCGGCTGGGCCTCGGGTACGTCTATGCCACGGACGCCTGGGTCGCCGAGCTTCCGATGCGCGCCCGGGGTTGGCTCACCGACCCGGACTTGTTCGATCTCATGGTGCGCGATGGCGACGAGGCGCTCTATCGCGTCCGGCCCGCATTCCTGATGCTTGAGCCTGCACCGCATCCGCAGACATTCGCAGCGCTGCGAGCCGCCGTGGAGCCGCAAACCGAGGTATACCTTCCACCGCATTCGCGGTCTGATTGGAGGATAAAGTTAGACCTGTTGCGAGTGGCGGCAGCCCTGCCCCAGGCGCAGCTAGTCGGCGCGATCAACCCTAAGGAGATACATTTGCGGACGCCCGTCCCCTGGCAGGTGACACCGCTGGGCGCGAATCTGCCAGATCTCTTGGCCCTGCCCCTGTTGCACGAGGCATGGTTGTATCCGCCGGCGGGATGGCATGAGGTCTGGCGGAATCCAGCCGGCAGGATTTCCGTCTACGCGCCGAACGCGTCCGACCAGGCGCAGGCGACTTCCGTGCTGCCGCCGGTCCGTGTCCGACTATCCGACGTAAGCGCCGCGGCGGAGGGTCTGAAATTCACGGCTAGCTTTGAGGCCAGCGCACGGCGCGAGTGGTCGGGTCAGGACTGGCTGCTAGTGCCCGTCGATTCGTCGCCATGGGCCAATCCGACTCTGCGTCACGATAGGCAACCCGAAGTCAAGCAGTGGTTTGCTGGGCAGGTTGCGCCGGGGGCACGTACGGCTTCTCACACCTATATCTTTGATGCCCGGGCGTCAACCTTGGCAGTGCTCGGAGCGAATGGTCGCTTTGAGACGGTCCAAGCGTCGACACCTACGCCTTCAGCGGGCATCTGGATGCTGGCGCTGCGCCTGACGCGCTGGGTTGAACACGGTGTCCAAGAAGCTGCACTCATCGCGCCGGCGCTACGAGTCGAGATCTCGGACACCGGGGCGGTGTCTTATCACGTCTACGATGCCGCAGCCGGCTGGCAGCCTCCCTAGGTCATCCACGACGCCGCGCTCGCGAAAGAGCCTGACGGACGACATTGAGGTGGTTTTGGCCGGTGGTGAGCTGATGGTCACAGAGCTGTTGCGACCAGCTGACGCGTTGCACCACCTCGCGCGGTCATTCGACGAGAGGACTTGCTGATTCCTGAGTCGCGTGCGAATGCGTACGGCTGCTGCGTTACAATTGGGGACCGAACGTCGGTGCGCCGCAGCGCGCCGCTTGGCGCGTTGCGCCTTTTTTATCTAACTCAACCGCTGGAGTGCGAGACCGCCACGAAGGAGTCCGGCCGGCATGGCTAAAGACCTGATTTTCGATGAAACCGCGCGCAGCGCGCTGCTGAGCGGCGTCAACTCCGTTGCCGACGCCGTACGCGTAACGCTGGGGCCCAAGGGACGTAACGTCGGGCTGGCGCGCAAATTCGGGTCGCCGATCATCACCAACGACGGCGTGACCGTCGCCCGTGACGTTGATCTGCCCAACGCCTTTCAGAACATGGGCGCGCAGCTGATCAAGGAAGCGGCCACCAAAACCAATGACGTGGCCGGCGACGGCACCACCACGGCGACCGTGCTGGCTCAGCGCATGATCCAGGACGGCCTGCGTGCGGTTGCCGCCGAGATGAATCCGATGATCATCAAGCGCGGCATGGAGAAGGCGGTGGCGGCGGCCGAGACGGCGCTGAACGCGCAGGTCCGCGAAGTCAGCGAGCCGCAGGAGATGGAGTGGGTGGCCTCGATATCGTCAGGCGACCCGGCCATCGGCAAGCAGATCGCCACGGCGCTGGATCGCGTGGGCAAGGACGGCGCCGTATCCGTGGAAGAGGGCCGCACCAACGCGTTGGAGCTGGAACTCGTGGACGGCGTGCAGCTGGACCGCGGCTACATCTCGCCCTATCTCGTGACCGACGAGACCTCGATGTCGTGCGAGTTGGAAAACGCCTCGGTCTTCGTCACCGACGACAAGCTCAGCAGCGCCCAGGACATGCTGCCGCTGCTGGAGAAGATCGTGCAGTCGGGGCGGCGCGACGTGCTGTTCGTGGCCGAGGACGTGGAAGGCGACATGCTGGCCACGCTGATCGTCAACAAGGTGCGCGGCGCGATCAACGTCTGCGCGATCAAGGCCCCGGCCTACGGCGACCGCCGCAAGGCGATCCTGGAGGACATCGGCATCCTGACGGGCGCCCAGGTTATCTCCAAGGACCTCGGCCAGGACCTGAAGGAACTGGACCTGGACGTGTTGGGGCAGGCGCGCCGGATCGTGGTCCGCAAGGACGACACCA
This sequence comes from Chloroflexota bacterium, assembly GCA_022824495.1. Classification (GTDB taxonomy): domain Bacteria; phylum Chloroflexota; class UBA11872; order UBA11872; family UBA11872; genus UBA11872. Next base: position 138,655 of record JAJDZU010000006.1, read on the forward strand.
CGATCGTCGAGGGCGCCGGCACCCGCCAGGACATCACCCGGCGCATCGCGCAGATCAAGTCGCAGGTCGATACGACCGACTCCGACTACGACCGCGAGAAGCTGGAAGAGCGGGCGGCCAAGCTGGCCGGCGGTGTTGCCGTCATCCGCGTCGGCGCGCCGACCGAAGTCGAACTCAAGGAGAAGAAGCACCGCGTGGAAGACGCCCTGTCGGCCACGCAGGCGGCGGTGGCCGACGGCATCGTGCCGGGCGCAGGTACGTCCTACGTTCGAGCGATTCCGGCCCTGGACGAGTTGCTGGAAACGCTGGACGGCGAGCAGGCCATGGGGGTGCGCATCGTGCGCGACGCCCTGGCGGCCCCGCTGCGGCAGCTTTCCGCCAACGCCGGCGAAGTTGGCGACGTGATCGTGGAGCGCGTGCTCAGCGCGTCCGGCGCCATGGGCTGGAGTGGCGACAGCGGGCAGATCGAGGACCTGCGGGAAGCCGGGGTTGTCGACCCGCTGACGGTCGTGCGAGGCGCGCTGCAGAACGCGGCCAGCGTGGCCATGATGCTGCTATCCACTGAAGTGCTGATCGCCGACGCCCCCGAGACCAAGAAGCCCGCAGCCGCCATGCCGCCCGACCCAGGCATGGGCGGCATGGGCGGTATGGGTGGCATGGGAGGTATGGGCGACATGGGAGGCATGGGCGGTATGGGCGGCTTCTAGCCCGCACCCACCAGAAAACTCTCAAGCCCCGCCGGCCAGTGGCCGGCGGGGCTTATTGCGTCAGTCGACGCCGCTGATGATTAGGTCAGGAAGTCCTTGAGCTTGCGGGCGAGGCGGGGGTGGCGGAGGCGGCGGAGGGCCTGGGACTCGATCTGGCGAATGCGCTCGCGGGTCAACCCGAATTCCTGGCCGACCTGGTCGAGCGTGCGGGGCGTGTCGTCATCGAGCCCGTGGCGCATGCGCAGGATCTTCTGCTCGCGCGGGTCCAGCATCTCCAGGACGCCTTCCAGGTGCTCGGTGAGCATCTGGGAGGTTGCGGCCTCGACCGGCTCCACGGCGTCGTCGTCGGGGATCAAGTGCCCGATTTCGGTGTCGCCGTCCTCGCCGATGGGCGTTTCGAGCGAGATGGGCAGGCGGGCGGCCAGCTTGAGTTCGCCGATCTGCTCCTCGCTCATCTCCATCTCGTGGGCGATCTCGTCGTCGGTCGGCTCGCGGCCGAGCCGCAGCTGCAAGTCGCGCTGCACGCGGTAGGACTTGGTGAGCTTCTCGTGGACGTGGACCGGCAGCCGAATCGTGCGGCTCTGCTCGGCGATGGCGCGGGTAACCGCCTGGCGAATCCACCAGGTGGCGTAGGTGCTGAACTTGTAGCCGCGTCGCCAGTCGAACTTCTCGGCGGCGCGCATCAGGCCGGCGTTGCCCTCCTGGACGAGGTCCAGCAGCGGGATGCCATGGCCGGTGTACTTCTTGGCCACGCTCACCACCAGGCGCAGGTTGGCCGTGATGAGATGTTCGCGGGCGGACTCGTCGCCCCGTTCAATGCGCTGCGCCAGGTCGACCTCTTCCTTGGCCGTGAGCAGCGAGATGCGGCCAATCTCGTTGAGGTAGCTGCGCACGGTGTCCTGGCTGGCGGACTCGAGCTCCAGGTCGCGTTCCCGTCGCGACTGGATAGTCGTGACCTTGGAGGCGTCGTTGCCTTCGGTGTCTTCCGGTTCTTCGTCGCGCAGCTCGATCTCTTCCTCGGCCAGCTGCATGCGGAACCAGGTTTCGACTTCTTTCGTGATGTGGGTCTCGTCGGGCAGGACTTTCTTGAGTTCCGACTTGTTGAGAAAGCCCGGGTCCGAGCCCAGGGCCACAAGTTCGGCCAGGGCGTTTTCGAGCGTTTCCTCGTTCAGATGTAGTGCGACTTCAACCGCCACGGATCATTCACCATCCCCCTGCTACGGCAAGTCCCGACGCGCTTGCGGCGCGTTGGGTGCCCGGCGCTCCCTGAATCTAACCCTCAACCCCGCCGGATAGCCACCGCTCAGGACACACGAGGACCCGCCGCGCGGGCGTGCGCGTTTCCCGACGGCCTGATGTCGCGCGGTTGCGTTTGGAAAGAGGACAGGGATGGTTCGCCTGTCGAAGCGGTAGGCGCTTGTGCCGAAAACGCCCGCGCGTCGCATCGTCCGACCCAGCGGTGCGCAAGTCACCGCCTCCCTGAGTATACGCCGATAGGTCGGCCTGGTTGCAGGCGAAGTTCTGTCGGGACGAGGCTGGGTGACTGTGCGCCGGTCGGATGCAACTGTGAACGGCGACCGAGCTTCAATGGCTAAAGTGACGCGGCGGTTTCGCGGCGGGAATGGAGTCGGTGTAATGGCCGCGGACAGCGGGCCGTTGACCCTGGAAGACCTGCGACGCGAATTGCGCCACGAGCACAGCGAACTTCGCAACGAGTTTGATCGAACCCTGAGGCATTACGCCACGAAGGCGGATCTGCACGCGCTCGAGACGCGCTTGACCGTTCGGCTGACCGTGTTGCTCGCGGCGCTGGGCGGCGTGCTGGTTGCCGTAGACCAATTGTGGACCTGAGACTGGTCGTTTAGCTACTGGCTTCAACGCGCTAGCTTTCTGACACGCTCAATTGTGTTGCGGCGCGGTGGGGGGCTTCCCTAAGCTTTGAATCAGTCCCGAATCCCCACGGATCGCTGTTCCCGCATGTCCCGAGTCCGCGCCTGTGCGTTGCGTTTGGTCGCGTTGGTTGCCGCTGTCGTTGTGCTGGCCGCCTGTGAGGTGGGCGCCATGCAGACCGTGATCGAGAATCCCACGCCGGACCCGGTGACGGCGCTGCAAACGACCTGTACGCCGCCGACCTGCGAGGAGCTGGCGGTTCAGATCGGGGACTTTGCCATCCTGCCGCCGGTTATCCGGACGAGCGCGCCGCGCGTGCGATTTGCGATAACCAACATTGGCGCGTACACGCACAGCCTGGAGGTCCGGCTGCCGGGCGGCGTGGTGAACTCGCCGCGGATAGGGCCGGGACAGACGGGCTACCTGGAAGCCGACATTGAGCCCGGCACGTACGAGGCGCTGGATCCCACCCCGGGGCATGCGGTGCGCGGGGCGCGGGCTAGCGTCGTGGCGGGGTCCGGCAGCTAGCCTCGCCTGGGAGCGCGCCCCAGGAGTTCGCGTTCGCCCGGCGTCTGCGACATCCAGCGGAAGAACTTGACGGTGATGACGCTCCAGAGCAGGAGGGTGCCGCCGAGTTTCATGATCAGACCGCCGATCCGCTGATCTTCCAGGGCCGAGAGACCGCCGGGATCGGCGGCCAGCAGGTAGGCCGGGTAGAGGGGTTCGCCGGCAAAGACGAAGAGCGAACTCAGCAGCCCCGAGGGCAGGGTCAGCAGAAACAGGTAGAACATCTGGATGGGCACGCCGGCCGCTGGGGCGGCCGGGACGCGGCTGACCACCGGCCACCACATCAGCAACGCCGAGCCGACCATGGTGACGTGCGCCGCGTCGTGAATGATCCGGTCGTTCAGCGCGCCCTCGTAGAGCGTCGGGAGGTGCCAGCCCCAGAACACGGCGACTCCAAGGAGCCCGGCGACCAGGGGCTGGGTGATCCAGCGAAAGGCGACACGCACCATGGGCCGGCGGAGCAGGGGCGTCACCATCCACGCGGGGATGCCCAGCAGCAACAGCGGCGGCGCCATGAAGGTCACCATCAGGTGCTGGACCATGTGGATGCTGAAGAACTCGGCGCTGAGGGTGTCGATGGGCGGGTGCAAGGCCGCGAAGAAGATTGCCGTCCCAATGACAAAGAGGCTGATGCGCCAGGAGTCGACGCGTCCGGGCCGATCCGGGTTCCAGGGGCTGACCGCGTAGGCGTAGGAGCCCACCAGCACGACCACGCCGAGCGTGATTTCAGGGATGAGGTAGAAGGTCATTCCAACGCCTCGTTACCTGCCGTGTCCGCCGATCGCAACGTTGGGTCTGCCATCGATTCGGCAGCGCCCTCTAGCTCCTATCTTCCAGCCTAACCGCCCGACAGGGTGAAGAAGAGGAAGAGGATCAGCACGATCGCGGAAGCGATGGTGAAGGGGAACATGAACAAGGCGGTGAAGAGGCGGTTGTCGTCGCGCAGGTGCATGTAGTACGCGACGACGCCAGCGCCCTTGGCGAACGAAAGAATCAGCAGCGAAGCCACGACCCCGGTCCGAGTAAAGGCTTCGGCGATGGCCGGGATGCTGGGAATCATGATTTCGACAATGGTGATGATGGTGAGGATGACGCCTACGATGACGTACTTGGCATAGCCGTGGCGATGTTCGGCATCGTGCGTCATGTCTCCGCCGTGGCCGCCATGCGTGGCGTGGGTGTCGCTCATCAGATCAGGTAGATGAGGGTGAAGATCGCGACCCAGACCAGGTCCACGAAGTGCCAGTACAGCCCGACCAGCTCGATGCCCCACATGTCCATGCCGGGCTGAAAGCGGCCGCGCCAGGTATAGGCCAAGACGGTGCCGAGCCAGAGGACGCCGATGGCCACGTGCGCGCCGTGGAACCCGACCAGGGTGTAGAAGGAGGCGCCGAAGAGGTTGGTGGAGGGGGTGAGGTGCTTGTGCGTCACGAACTCGGTGAACTCGTAGACCTGCCCGCCGAGGAAGATCAGCCCCATCAGCATGACCATGCCGAGCCAGATGCGGCCCCAGAGCAGCGAGCCGTTCCGGAACGCGGCCAATGACAGGACCATGGCGAGACTGCTGGTGAGCAGGACGAAGGTGGTGAACGAGGTCAGGACCAGATCCAGCACTTCCTGACCCGGTCCGCCAAGCGTGTTGTGCTTGTTGATCAGCATGACCAGGATCAGGCTGCCGAAGAACATGGTCTCGGAGCCCAGGAAGGCCCACATGCCGAGCTTGCGGTTGTCGAGGCCGGTGGAGCTGTGGTGCTCCTCGTGGTGGCCGTGAGCCTCGGCGGTCATCCGGCGGGTTCCTCGATCCAGCCAACTAGCGAGATGACGAAGAGCATCGCGCCCAGGAGGATGAAGGCTTGGTGGAAGATCAGGCCGCAGGCGGCCAGCACCATGCCGGCGGCCATCACGATGGGCCAGTAGGAGGGGTTGGGCATGTGGATGTCCGGCTCGTCGGCTTCGGCGCCAGCCTCAGGAGCCGTGGCCACCGCGCCGGTGTGGCCGCCGCCGCGCTTGATGTCCCAGGCGGGATAGCGGCCATCGACGACCGGAATCTCAGCGAAGTTGTAGACGGGAGGCGGCGAGGGAATCGTCCACTCCAGGGTGCCGCCGTCCCAGGGATCACCGCCGGACGGTTCGCCGTGGCGGATCGAGCGTAGGGCGTTGATGATGAAGATCAGGAACGACAGCCCGATCATGAGCGAACCGACCGTGGACATCATGTTCCAGAGGTCAAAGCCCATGTCGGCGGCGTAGGTGTGGACGCGGCGGGGCATGCCGTCGATACCGAGCATGTGCTGCGGCAGGAAGGTCAGGTTGAAGCCGATCAGCATCAGCAGCCAGTGCACCTTGCCCCAGCCGTCGTGCATGAAGCGGCCGGTGAACTTGGGGAACCAGTGGTAGATGCCGGCGAACAGGCCGAAGACGGTGCCGCCGAATAGGACGTAGTGCAGGTGAGCGACCACGAAGTAGGTGTCCTGCACCTGTGAGTCGATCGGCGGCGATCCCAGCATGACGCCGCTGAGTCCGCCGATGATGAACATGGCCACCATGCCCACGGCGAACAGCATGGGCGATTTAAAGCTGATGGAGCCGCCGTAAAGCGTGGCGATCCAGTTGAATATCTTGACGCCTGTCGGCACGGCGATGGCCATGGTGGAGATTGCGAAGGCGGTGTCGGCGATGGGGCCCAGGCCGACGGTGAACATATGGTGCGTCCAGACGCCGAAGCCGACCAGGGCGATGGCCGCGCCGGAGTAGGCCACCACCGCGTAGCCGAACAGCGGCTTGCGCGAGTAGGTGGGCAGGATCTCGGAGACGATGCCCATGGCCGGCAGGATGAGGATGTAGACCTCGGGGTGACCGAAGACCCAGAACAGGTGCTGCCAGAGCACGGGGTCGCCGCCGCCCTCGGGAATGAAGAAACTGGTTTCTATGTAGCGGTCGAAGATCAGCAGCACAAGGCCGATGGTGATTGCGGGGAATGCGAAGATGATCAGGAAGGCCGTGATCATGCTCATCCACACGAACATGGGCATGCGGTTCAGGGTCATGCCCGGCGCGCGCATGTTGATGATTGTGACGATGAAGTTGATCGAGGCCAGGATCGAGGAGACGCCCAGGATCTGGAGACCGAAGGCCCAGAAGTCGATGGCGTGGGTGGCCTCAAAGGCGGTGTCGGTAAGCGGCGCGTACCCGAACCAGCCGGCGTTGGGTGCGCCGCCGGCCACGAAGCTGATGTTCATGAAGATGCCGCCGAACAGGTAGATCCAGTAGCTCAGGGCGTTCAGGCGCGGGAAGGCCACGTCGCGGGCGCCGATCATGAGCGGCACCAGCAGGTTGAAGAAGGCCGCGCTGAGCGGCATCAGCGCCAGGAACACCATGGTGGTGCCGTGCATGGTGAACAGCTCGGTGAAGCGTTCCGCCGACACGACGTCGGCCTCCGGCGTGGCCAGTTGCAGGCGCATGAGCAGGGCTTCGAGCCCGCCGAGCATGAAGAAGGCGAGCGAGGTGACCAGGTACAGCACGGCGATCCGCTTGTGATCGACCGTGGTGATCCAACTCCAGGCCGTGCCGGCAAACGTGCGGGTGTCAGGGGCGGTTGCCGTTACCGTCGCCATCCGGTCACCCTCCGTGCGGCGTCTGCGCGCCGCGTCGCATACACATGCTTATTTTAGGCCCTGCATGTAGGCCACCAGCGCGTCAAGCTGCTCGGTGGTCAGTTCGGGAATCACCATGGTGTTGCCGGGCTTGACGCCTTGCGGATCGCTGAGCCAGGCGCGCATGTTCTCGGGCGTGTTTTCGAGGATTCCGGCGGCGATGTGCTGGCGGCTGCCGATGTGGGTGAGGTCAGGACCGAGCACGCCCGCCGAATCGGTGCCGCGAATGGTGTGACAAGCGACGCAGCCGCCGAGGGTCAGCGTCTCTTCGCCCAGTCTGGCCAGGTCACTCGTGGGCGGAACGCGCTCGGCGCGTTGGGTCTCGGCCCAGGCGGTGAATTCGGCCTGCGTCTCCACGACCACGTAGAACTTCATGAGCGCGTGGGCGGTTCCGCAGAACTCGGCGCACTGGCCGGGGAAGGTGCCGGTGACCTCGGGCTTGATGGTGAATTTGTTCTCGCGGCCCGGCACCATGTCCAGTTTTCCGCGCAGGCTGGGGACCCAGAAGCTGTGCAGCACGTCGTTGCTTTCAAGCTGAATCTCCACGTCGCGGCCGACGGGCAGGTGCAGTTCGTTGGCGGTCACGACCCCGATGTCGGGGTACTGGAACTCGAACCACCACTGATGGCCGATGGCGCGAACCTTGAGGGCGTCCGGGCTGGCGGCGCGGGCGTTGGAAAAGATCGCGGGAACGGTGAGGACGACGATGATTACGACCAGGATGGCCGGGGCGATGGTCCAGCCGATCTCGAGCGGGGTGTTGCCGTGGGTCTGGGGCGGGATGCCATCGCCGCTGCGCCGGCGGTAGCGAACGAGGACGTAGAGCAGCGCGCCTTCGACCAGCACGAAGGTGACCACCATCGCCCAGAAGACAAACATGAGCAGGTCGCGCGCGGTGCGGGCCGCTTCGGTGGTGGGTTCGAGCGTGGTCTGTGGGGTGACGCCACAGGCGGCCACGGCCAAGGCGGCCACGGCCAACGCCGGGATGAGAAGCGCGGTGTGGATGCGACGGCGGTAGGTCAAAGGTGTACTGCGTTGCCCCTGGACGGGACGATTCGCGTCCCCGTTTGCGAGAGTCACGCCTGGCCGGGCTTTGTGCACCGTTTCACAATCTCGTGAGCGGCGGCAAGCGTAGCACGAGGGCAAAACGCACCCCCGTGTTCGCGGCGCCGACGCGGTGGAATCAGGATGGGGCGGAAACGTCCAGCACGTGAGCGCGGGCGGCGGCAATGGCGGCCACGGTCTGCTCGGCCGGTACGTCTTCCGTGCTGCCCCAGATGAACGTGAACATGCCGAAGTAATTGCGCTCATCGAGCATGGACGTCAGCGCGCGGAAGTCGACCGTGCCATGGCCCGGCGCCTGGTCCTCGGCCGGGCCCAGGTTGTCCGCGTCGCTCATGGCGGGACTGACGCTCCAGAGGCACGTATGGCCCACGCGGCCATCGGCGGCGTCGGCCAGCGCGCGCAGGGTGGTGCCAGCCAGCCGGGCATGGGGCGGCGTGATGCTCAGTTGCACGCGCGGATGCCCCACGTCGTCAAGGAAGCTGGCGATTTCTGAGGGTTCGTCCAGCCAGGTGCCGATCTGGTTGGCCAGGGCCAGGGTTACACCCAGGTCCTGGGCAGCGCGCCCCAGCGCCCGCACGTCGTCGGCGGCCTCGCGCCGCTCGTACTCGCGCACCGGTGCACTGCCAATCACCAGCGGAGCGCCGATGGCCGCCGCGAACTCCAGCCGCGCGACCAGATCGTTACCGAAGGTGGCGTAGGCCGAAATGGACGAGGGCCGGAGGTTGTGGCCCTCGACTCGAGCCTTCACTTCGTCCGGTGAGTCGCTCGTGGGGTCCAGGTGCTCCAGCACGCCGGGGGTGGCCCAGAGGTCGACGTAGGTCAGTTCGGTTTGCGCCAGCGCTTTAAGCGCGTCGTCCAAGGACAGCGACCGAAAGAGCAGGCTGGAGCCCGCGAATCGAGTTGAGATGTCAAAGGCGAACATGAGGGGCTCGTAGCCGCAGGCAACCCGTCGCTGGAGCGCGCCGCCTATTCTCGCCTATTTGGGGGAAGTTCGGCTATTCGCGGCTCACGACGCGAAGAATGGGTTGTTCGCCAGCTCCTCGCCGACCGTTGTTGGCGGTCCGTGGCCGGGAAACAGGCGGGTGGAATCCGGCAGCGAGAGAAGCTGCGCGCGAACAGCCGCCAGGTGCCCGGCGTAGTGGGCGGGCCCAAGCGAAGTTCGTCCCAGTGAGCCGGCAAACATGGCGTCGCCTACCAGCACCAGGTCCCGCAGCACCAGCGAGGAGTGCCCCGGGGCGTGCCCAGGCGTACGGCGGGCCTCGACCTCGAACGGACCGGCCCGGAACCGTTGGCCGTGGTCGTAGTTGCGGATGTCGGCCCCTTCGAGCGCGGGCATCCGCGGCTGTTCGTTCGGATGGACCCAGATGGGAACGTTAAGCGCCGCGTGAACCGCTGGTAGCGCATCGATGTGATCGGCGTCCGCGTGGGTGACGAGGATCGCAGCCGCCGTCCATTCTTCGTCGGCCAGTACGCCCAGGATCTGGTCCGGCACGGCGCCGGGGTCGACGACGACGGCCTGGCCCGACTCAAGCTCCCCGACGACGTACTGATAAACGCGCATGGGCGGATAGGGAATGACGCGGATGCGCACGCCGCCATGGTCCAGCGGTACCGGGTCGGGCACGTAGGCGTCCCGGGCAACGGCCAGCAGGCGCACCGGGTCCAGATGCAGAAGCGCCGCCAGGGCGTCGTTTTCGGCCTTGGTCGGGCTGCGAACGCAGTCCTCCAGCACCTCGAGATCATCGGTGGAGATGCCGACCCGCCCGGCGACCTCCTCTGCCGAGAGGTTCAGCCCGAAGCGGGCCTTGCCGATGATGTCTCCGAATTCGTCTTCCAGCAGGTCGATCATCGCGTCGTCAACCGGGGCGGCGGGGTGTCCGCCCTGAGCTTCGCACGAATGGCGAATGCTGTGCGTCAGGCCGGCGGCGGTTCGGCGTTCGTATCCGAAGGCCGGACCTGCATACGGCCCTGCTGGTCCAGCCAGGCGCGCACGAGCCGCAGCTCGTCGTAGGAGAAGTCGTCGCCCAGAAGATCCCTGACCGGCGCGAGGTTCGACGATTCCGTATCGGCAAACGCCTGCTCAATGCGAGTCAATCGCTCTTGAGGCGGCAGTTCGCGCTCCAGCGGCAGCGTTTCGCCGGAGGCGATCAAGCGTTCCAGGTGAGACATGATCGTGGCTTCGGTCAGTTGCCGTCGCTCGCTGACCTGGGATATCGACAGACCGCTCAGCAGGAGGTCCAGCGTCTGGCGGTAGGTCGAACCCCGGCGTCGCGTCGCGCGGTCACGCCGCGTCCGCCCCGTTTTTCTTGGACGCTCCGTCAGACCGAGAGGTTCGGCGTGGTCGCGGATGACGGTGAGGAAGTCCTCGGCGAATTCTTCCAGCTTCACCCGGCCGACGCCGGATATGCCTGAGAACGCCTCCCGACTCTGCGGGAGATAACAGGCCATTTCCTGGAGCGACCGGTCGCCGAAGATCACGTAGGGCGGAACGTTGCGGGCCTGCGCCAGCCGCCAACGCAGGTCGCGGAGGCGGTCGAACAAGCCACGGTCGAAATCCAGGTGATCGAGCCCGGGCCGCGGCTGGGGAGCCTCGTCCTCCAGCGGCTTGACGCGGGAGAGCGTCAGCGGCGCGCGCCGGCGCAGGAAATCGCGGCCGCTCGGGGTCACGGCGAGGGACCGGTAGCGGTCGGTGCTTCGTCCGACCAGCCCCGCGTCTTCCAGCAGGCTGACGATGTCATGCAGTTCGTCCCGCCCATAGTCGCGGGCGATGCCATGCACCGACAGGCGGTGGTGCCCCGATTCCCGCAGTCGGCGTCCGCGGCCGCCCCGCAGGACCTGGATCACGTGCGCGGCGCCGAAGCGTTCGCCGGTGCGGATGATGGCCGAGAGGAGTTTCTGGGCGATTTCGGTGGCGTCAAACTCTTCGCGCTCGCTGAGGCAAACATCGCAATTCCCGCAGGCCGCTTGGTCGTAGGCCTCGCCGAAGTAGTCGAGCAGGAACGCACGGCGGCAGGTTTGCAGCTGGCTGTATCTGATCATTCGCTGCAGCTTGTGCCTCGCACGCGCGCGTTCGGTTTCGTCTTCGATCTGCTCAATGAAGCCGGTCAGCGCGTGCCGGTCCGACGCGCCGTAGAAGAGCACGCAGGTGCTGGGCAACCCGTCGCGGCCGGCGCGTCCGGTTTCCTGGTAATAGCCCTCCAGGGTTTTCGGCAGGTGGTAGTGGACGATCAGACGCACGTCCGGCTTGTCGATGCCCATGCCAAAGGCAATGGTGGCCGTCACTACCCGGACCTCGTCGCGAATGAACTGCTCTTGGGTTGCCCGCCGGGCGGCCGGGTCCAGGCCGGCGTGGTAGGGCAGGGCGTGCATGTCTTCGTCGGCGAGGTCCGCCGCCAGGTCCTCGGTGTTCTGGCGGGAGAGGCAGTAGACGATGGCCGATCCGTCGGCGTGCTGTCGGAGGAGATTGAGCAGCGCCTCGAAGGCCCCGCGCTTGGGGCGGACGAGATAGGTCAGATTCTGACGGTCAAAGCTGGCCACGAACTGCCGCGCCTGCGGGATCGCCAACTGCCTCACGATGTCGTCGCGAACCTGGGCGGTGGCCGTGGCGGTGAGGGCCATGAGGGGCGCAGCGGGAAAGCGCTCGCGCAACACGTGCAGGTTCCGATAGTCGGGACGGAAGTCGTGGCCCCACTCGGAGATGCAGTGGGCCTCGTCGATGGCGATCTGGCTGACGTTGACCGACCCGAGAAACTCACGGAATCCCGGCACTGCCAGTCGCTCCGGGGCGATGTAAAGGATCTTGAGCCGGCCTGCCCTGGCCTCCGCGAGCGTGCCGCGAGCTTCTTGCGGTGAAACCGTGCTGTTGACAAAGGCCGCTGCCACGCCGTTGGCCCGCAGGGCATCCACCTGGTCCTTCATCAGGGCGATCAGGGGGGAAACCACCAGCGTCAGACCGTCCATGCACAGGGCGGGTAGCTGGTAGCAGAGGGACTTTCCACCGCCGGTGGGCATCAGCACCAGGGCGTCGCGTCCATCGAGCGCGGTTTGGATGATTTCGGCCTGGAGCGGGCGGAACTCGTCATAGCCGAAGCGCGTCTTCAGCAGGTCGTGGATGTCGGGCGTTCGCATGGCTGGCCAGCCGGTCGTTCAGGGTCTCCCGCGATGATTCGAGCCCGGGTGCGTTCCGCCAGCCCTGCCGCTCTGCATCTCCGACAACCCGCCGGAGACAGAACGGGCACAAGACCGCTACCGTATGGGCGCTGCGCGGCGGGGCGCGCTACGCGCGCGTATTTTCCCACGGCGGGCCGAGACGCAGTACTCACGAAGTCTCGAGCGCGCCGGTTCCGGTTAGGTTCACACGCAGCCACCCGGCGTAGGGAAGGGTGACGGCGGGTGCGCGTGTTGGTGCTGAGTCATACCTACCTGCGGCGCTTTAACCAGCGGAAGTGGGAAGCGTTCGCCGACCTGTCGCCGGGCCACGCGGCCATGCTGGTGGTTCCGAACGGCTGGTCGGATCCGCACTTCGGCCACGTCGAGCCTGAGACGCCAGCGCATCCCCGCGTGCGCCTGCTCGTCGCTCGGGCGCTGTTCCGCGGACACGGCACCCTGACCTTTCACATCCATCCTCGGCTGGCGCTGGCGGCCAGGCGTTTCCGGCCGGAGGTCGTGCTGGTCGAACAGGAGCCGCACTCGCTGCTGGCCCTGCAGGGACGCTGGCTGGCCCGGCTGCTGCCGGGGTGTCCGCCGTTCGCGTTCTTCGCGTGGGGCGGCCCGCCGAACTGCCGGCGGGCGCTGCCGCTGCGCATTCTGGAACGTGGCGCGCTTCGCGCGGCCCGAGCGGCCTTTGCCGGGAACCAGGCGGCCTGCGACCAACTGCGCGCAGCAGGTTTCGGCCACCCGATCCACCGCATTCCACAGGTTGGCGTCGATCTTCCGGATCGGCCGGATTTGACCCGGCGGCAGGTACGACGCGAACTGGGACTGTCCGGCGTTGTCCTCGGCTTTGCCGGACGGCTGATCCCCGAAAAGGGGGTGCTGGACCTGGCGGAGGCGCTTGCTGGACTTGGGCACCTGACGTGGACTTTCCCGGTGATTGGGCGCGGACCGTTGGCCGAGGCGCTCACGTTGCGCTTCCGAGCAGCAGCCCTGCATGACCGCCTGCGGCTCGTGAACGACGCGGATCACCAGCGGGTTGGCGTACTCCTGACAGCGCTGGACGTGCTGGTCCTACCGTCCTACGCCACGGCGGACTGGGCCGAGCAGTTCGGGCACGTGCTGATCGAGGCGATGGCGGCGGGCTGCCCGGTGGTTGGGACGGACTCGGGTGAGATTCCCCACGTAATTGGCGACGCGGGCATCGTCGTGCCCGAACGTGACGTTGGGAAGCTGCGAGCCGCCGTGCGACAGGTGATCGAGGATCCCACCCTGCGCGCACGCCTGGCCGCCCGCGGTCGAATGCGGGTGGAGCGTCACTTTACGCACCCGGTAATCGCGCGCCGGCTGGCGGAGTGCCTGGAGCGGGTCCGCACCCGCCCGGCGAAACCATGAGCTGTATGAACCGCCAATCAGCGCCGCCGATTCGCAAGCGTGCGTATTACCAGGGAACCAGCGCGCCGCCCCAACTCGTACGCGAGTACTTTCGACGCCTGGGGTCCGTCTCGCTGGTGCTGGACCTGGGCTGCGGAACGGGCGGCGTCTCACGCGCGGCGCCGTGCGGCGTGCGCGTAATCGGGGTCGATCACGACCGCGGGGCTCTTGAACTCGCCGGTCATTACGGCGCGGTCGTGGTCTGGGACGCCGGGGCGGGACGGCGGTTGCCCTTTCCACGCAGCCAGTTCGACGCCGTGATTGCCAGGGACCTGCTGGAACACCTGGACTGTCCCTGGAACGCCGTGCGTGAGATGCACTCGGTACTGCGGCCCGGCGGTGCGGCGCTGGCGTCGGTGCCGATGGCGCGTCCGCGGGTGGTCTGGAACGACTACACGCACCGGCGGGGCTTTACCCGAGCGGCGGTACGCCTGTTGTTCCTGGACGCGGGGTTCCACGTCGAGCGCGTGGATCGCATGGGGCCACTACCGCTGGCGGCGCGGCTGGGATTGATCAGGGCGGCGCCCTGGCTGCTGCGGCTGCCGGTGCTGAATCAGGTCTGGGCAACCAGCTGGGAGGTCCTGGCACGCAAGCCATGAGCGCGCAGCGTCCGCCGGATGAGGGTTCCAGCGCACGGCCGCGCGTCAACCTCTATCTCGTCAATCCGAGCGAGTGCCGGCCCTCGATGGACCGTTACGGCCGGACGCTGGAGCGGGCGCTGCGGTACCTGGATCCGCCGCTGGACGTCCGCACCGTCACCCCGCCCCCATGGCCGGAGCACGACGACAGCCCGTTCGGCCGCCTGGCCGAGAACGTGGGCAAGTACCGGGTGCGCTATGCCGACTACCCGCGCCGGGTGTCCGGCGAATCGGCCACCGTGCATCACGTGGTCGATCACTCCTACGCCCACCTTGTATCGGCGCTGTGGGCACGGCGCACGGTGGTGACCTGTCACGACCTGATGCTGTTGCGCATGGCCGACGGCCGGATTCCGGGCGCGCGGACGTCTCGCGTCGCACTGACGGCCTTTCGCTATGCCGTTCGCCATCTCCCGCGGGCCGCCCGCGTCGTCTGCGTCAGCCAGGCCACGGCCGACGACGTGCAGCGTTACCTGGCCTGCGAGCCGGCGCGAGTGCATGTGGTGCACAGCGGTGTGGCGGACCACTTTCACGCTCCGGCGGCGGCGCGCGTGGCCCAGCTTCGTGAACGGCTGAAGCTGCCGGAGATCCCGTTGCTGCTGCACGTCGGAGGCGCCGACGCCTACAAGAACATCGAGGGCGCGCTGCGGGTCGTGCATGCCCTGCGCCAGACGCACGGCGTCGACTGCGGCTTCGTCAAGGCAGGCCAGCGCCTGACCACGGAACAGCGACGGCTGGCGCGAAGCCTGGGGCTGGAACGCAGGATCGTGGAAACCGGCTATGTGCCCGAGCCCGACCTGCCGGCGCTATACACGTGCTGCCAGGTCCTGCTGACACCGTCGCACTGGGAAGGCTTCGGCTGGCCGGCGCTGGAGGCCATGGCCTGTGGAACGCCGGCCGTCACCTCGGACTGTCCCGCGTTTCGCGAGACCGCCGGTGACGCCGCTCTGCAGGCGCCCGCCACGGACACGCGCGGACTGGCGGCAGCCGCGGCGCGGCTGCTGAAGGACGACGAGGTGCGCCGCAGCGCGCAGGCTGCCGGACTGGCGCTGGCTCAACGCTTTCGCTGGGACCGAACGGCACGCGAGTTGGCGGAAATCTATACAGCCGTGGCCGCAACGGGATGAGCGCCGAGCCGTCACGCGGTACGGTTCGCGGGAAAGCCCGCACAGGACGAAGGCGCCCCATGGCTACCGGAACCATCGTGGTCACCGTGCACCGGCCGCTGCGCGAGATGACCCTGAAGCCCGAGGACGAGGCCCGCCTGGAAACGCTGGCCGCCCATGTGGTCAGCAACGACGGCGACGAACCCTGGACGCAAGACGACCTGATGGAGCACCTGGACCCCGACGTGCGGGCCGTCATTACCGGTTGGGGCAGTCCGAAGCTTGACCTGGAGGCGCTGGCCGCCGCGCCGAACCTGGAGATCGTGGCGCACGCCGCCGGGACCGTCCGGCCCTATGTGGACGAATCGGCCTGGGACAACGGTATCCGCGTGACCCATGCGGCGGACGTGATTGCCGAAGCGGTGGCGGAGTACACCATCGGCGCCATCCTGCTGGGGCTGCGCGGCTTTATCGAACACCAGGCGACCCTGCGGGCCGGCGGCTGGAAACAGTCCAGCGGCGGTTCGAACGTCGGCGGGTTGCTGGCCGAGCGCCGGGTGGGCGTGGTGGCCGCCAGCATGGTGGGGCGCCGCGTGATTCCGCTGCTGCGGGCCTTCACGCCCGACGTGGTGCTGTACGACCCGTTTGTGGACGAGCAGGGGGCCGCCGACATGGGCGTCGAGTTGGCGGACCTGGACACGCTGATGCGCACCAGCGACGTAGTGACCCTGCACGCGCCGATCCTGCCCGAAACGCACCACATGATCGGACGGCGGGAACTGGACCTGATGAAGCCGGGGGCGCTGTTCGTCAATTGCGCGCGGGCCTGGCTGGTGGATCAGGATGCGCTGCTCGACGTATTGGCCGCCGGGAAGATCGATGCGGTGCTGGACGTGTTCGACGAGGAGCCGTTGCCGGCCGACTCGCCGTTCCGGGATCTGCCCAACGCGGTCCTGACGCCGCACATCGCCGGTTTCACGCTGGAAACGCGGGCGCGGCAGATGGGCCGGATGGTCGACGAGATCGCCCGTCACTTTGCCGATGAGCCGCTGCGCCACGAGATCTCGCGCGAGCAAGCGGAGCGAATGGCCTAGCTCCGAGGAGGCGCCCGCTGGTGCTTGCAAGCCGGGCGGACGTCATGGGTCGGCGCCGTGCGCCGACGCGAGGCATGGGCCGCTCGAGCCCGCTCCTGGTCGCCTTGCTGGCCGTCGCGGGCGCCGCGGTGGCGGGGGCCGCTGCCGCGCTCCTGATCGGCGCGCTGCCCGCCGAATCCGCGGTTCCCGTGCTGGCTCTGGTGCTGTCGGCGTTGGCGCTGACGCCCGCCGTTCATGCGTTGATCAGCCGCGGCGACCTGTTCCAGCCGATCGTGCCGATCGGACTGTTCTTCTTTCTTGACTTCGGCATGCGGACGCTGCTGGTCGAAGCGGGGAGCGATTTGGCGGAAGCGTTCGTCTTCGTGAACATCGCCGGCACGCGGGGACCGGCGGTGGCCCTGGCCATGTTGGCGTTGGCGCTGACGTACGCCGGCTACTACGCGCCCTGGTGGCGGCGCGCGGTTGGGCGGATACCGCAGATACCAATGGCCTTGCCCCCGCATGCGCCGTGGATGGTCCTGGGCCTGATCTATGTGGTGGGAGTGATTGCACGCGGCGTGCTGCTGCTGGACCGCGGGGCCACCTTTGCCAGCCTCGATCTCCAGGAGCGGCTGACCGACGACTTCAACCTCCTGCTGCAAATCGGCGGCTTCAGCCAGTTCGCCGTGCTGCTGGCGGGCGTCTATTTGTTTCGGCGGGAACGCGTAGGGCCTGGCGTCGCGGCGGCGGTACTTGCGGTGATCGCGCCAGTCGAGACGATCTTCACGGTGGCCTTCGGCGCCAAGCACGTCTTCGCGTTTCTACTGGTGGGCCTGGCGGGGCTCTACAACTTCCGGGTCCGGCGGCTGGGCGGCTTGCGATTCGCGCTCGCCGTTGCGGCGGCGGTGGTCGTGATGTTCGGCGCGGTAACGATCTACCGGGACCGGGTTCACCGGGGCGTGCTCGAGCGGCCGACGGATGCGGCGAGCCTGGCGACCGCACCCGTGGCGCTGGCCGGCGAACTGGCCGATGCCGGGCCGGGCGAGTTTCTGCACGCGGCGCTGCGGACTCTGGCGAACCGGCACACCTCGGGTGAAGTCGTGGCGTCGATCCTTGCGTACGGCGACGCCGTGGACCTGGAAGTCACGGGCGCCGACCTGGCGTTGATTCCCGCCTTTGCGTTCGTGCCGCGAGCGATCTGGCCGGACAAGCCGGCGCCGTTCTCGCCGCAGGTCAGCAGCGCGTTTCGAGGCGTGGAGGGCAATCGAACGTCGTTCGGCATGACGCATACCGGCGACCTGTATCTGCGCCACGGCCTGGCGGGCGTGGTGATCGGCAGCCTGGCGCTCGGGCTGCTGTACCGGCTGCTGTACGGCTGGCTGGTGGACCGGCCGGGCGCCACGGCGGTAGGCGCGGTGCTGTACCTGGCGTTGTTCTGGCGGATCATCTTTGTGAACGCCGAGATCATCCCGGTGTACGTACAGGCCATCAGATCCCTGGTCGTAGGTCTGGGCTTGCTGGCGTTGGTCACCTGCGCGTCGCAGCTGATGGGCGGTGGTCGGGCTCAGCGGGGGCTGTAGGCGCCTGTCAGTACCTCATGCACGCCCTGCCAGACGCCGACGGCGCGGGCCGCGCGAGCCGTGGCGTCCAGTAGCGCGAAGGTCGCCAGGTCGGAAGGTCCACGCGGCGAACGCTGAGCCAGGCAACGGGCTCGGTGCAGCGGAACGGCCAGCGTGACGATCTCGGCGGCCGTCAGGACGGTGCGGGCCAATGCCGCCGCTAGCAGGTGGGCGACGCCGTGACGTCGCCGGTTGCGGCGGCTGTAGGCGAAGTTGCGGCCGCGTCGGCGCTGCAGGGCCAGAAACGCACCCCAGGTCTTCGGGCGGTCGTGCAGGACTTCAGTGGTCAGGTCCTCGACCCGCCGAAAGCCGGCTGCCATCACACGTTCGCCGAATTCGGAGTCGTCTCCACGCGGCAGGTCTTCACGAAACGGGCCCACCGCCTGGAACACCTGAGAGCGAACGGAGAACGCCTGCGAGCTGCGCTGTGGCTCGGGTCCGGCCAGGGCCAGCTCATGCTCGATCTGCAGGTAGCGCGAAGGCGCCCGAGCGCGGTCGGCCACGCGCGAGCCAACGAGTACGTAATCGGTTCCGGCGGCGTAGTGCGCCAGGATGCGGACCGCGAAGTCACTGGGCAGCGTCAGGTCGGCGTCCATGAACACCAGGATGTCGCCCGTCGCAATGCGCGCACCGCTGTTGCGAGCGGCGGCAACGCCGTGCGGGAGCGGGTGGCGAATCGTGCGCACCGGCCGGACGCTGCCCACCCGGACGAGCCGCCGGAGCGTCCCATCCGTCGATCCGTCATCCACGAATACGAGCTCAATGCTTGGATGCGTCTGACGGTCCATTGAATCGAGTATGTTCGCGACACGATGGGCTTCGTTGTAGGCGGGCACGATGAAGGAGACGAGGGGTTTCCCGCACTGAAGAGCGTCAGCCCGCGGCGCGGATGTTTCGGCTCCTTCAGCCATCGAGCCGGGCCACGAAGGCCATGGCGAACGCGGTCGTGCCGCTGCTGCGGTAGTTCCACAAGAAGACCTGGACGGCTTCAACGTCGGGCGGCAATCGCAGCAACCGCGCTTCGCGCCGCCAGCCGTCCGGCAGACCGCCCTGCAGTCCGAACACCGCGGTGTCGGACCGTCCGGGCGCGCGCAGGTACAACCCAAAGTGCGGCTGGCCGCCGCCTACCCAGACTTCGCTGGCGAGCAGGTAGCAGGCGCCGGGTGTAACCGGAATCCAGTCGCTGCGAAGACGAGATGTCCGGGCCGGCCCGTTCAGGTTGTCCATGACCAGGGCGGAAACCGGCAGGCCGTTCAGATCCGCGAAGCCAACGTGGATCGCGCCGGACGGAGCCGAATCGTCGCCGGGCGATTGGGGATGCGGAGTGAACCCCAGCGGCAGGCGGGCGCTGGTAACGCCCCAGGTGAACCCGCCGTTGGGCGCCAGGTTGCGCAATCGGCGCGAGTCCATGCCGCCGGGACGACCGGCGTCGTCCATCCAGCCCAGCTCCGCGCGTACCGACCCGCCCGCGGCAATGTCGTTACGCGCAAGCCGGACCTGCGCCAGGCGGCGTCCGTCGCCGCAGGTGTCGCGGCGTGGATTGACCGGAAGCTCGACGGTCGCCAGCGCGGGACCGTAGGGAGGGTCGGCTACGTCCTGCAGAAGCTCGTCCAGGAGAACCAATGCGGCGTCCGGTGCGTTGACACCGGCTCGTGCGACCGACTCGCGAATGAGCGCCAGCGCGCGTTTCGAATCACCGGTCCTCCGGGCCAGGATCGCTTCCAGGTGCAACAGCACGCTCGACCTGCTGGCAACACCGCGAGGCGTGCCCCCGAGGGAACGAAGCGCGGCCAACTCGTCGGCCGCATTGTCGTAAGCGCCCCGACCAAGGGCTCTTGAAAGCCGATAGTTGCCTTCAGCGTCGCTGGTTGAATCGACGACGGCGGCCGTCTCGAAGGCGGAAACGGCCAGTTCATCCGTCCCGCGCAGCACCGCCAGGTTTCCCACGTTGACGAACAGCGCGGATAGCCCGCAGCGAGCCGTGAAGCCGAGGACTGCTCCACTAAGAATCAGGACCGCGGCCAGTGCATGTCGGCGTCGAATCCGAGCCCGGCGCGACTCCACTTCGCCGAGCGTCGGCTGGCTCTCAGACACGCTCCGAGGGATCCCGGGCCGTGGCCTCGGTCGACTGCGCGGCACGTCCCTCGTATGCGTAGTCGCCGTGATACTCCGCGGTGACCCGTGGCCGCGCGGCGTTGATGACCGCGCCCAGGAGCACGGCGTCGGTCTTGAGCAGCACGTCCCGCGCTCGAAGCAGCGATCGGGGGCGCGTGACCCCGGACTGCACGACCAGCACCGCGGCCCCGCCGGAGGCCGCCAGGATGACCGGGTCCGACACGCCGAGCACGGGCGGACTGTCGATGATGACGATGTCCGCCAGTTCGCCAAGCTCGTCCAGCACGTCGCGCATCCGCGCCGAGGCCAGCAGTTCGGCGGCGTTTGGCGGCGACGCACCGGCCGGAATGAGCGACACGTTCGGGAAGGTGGTGGAGCGCACCGCGTCGGGCGCCGCCGCCTCCCGGTTAACCAGCAGGCTGGTCAGGCCACGCGTATTGCGCAGGTCGAACAGCGTGTGCAGGTGCGGGCGCCGCAGATCGGCGTCCACCAGAACCACGCGCCGATCCGACTGGCCGAAGGTCACCGCCAGATTGGCCGCCGTGGTCGACTTGCCCTCCCCCTGGTTGGCGCTGGTGATCAGCAGGCGCAGGGGTTGGCACAGTCCCCAGAGATCGATGCCGGTTCGGATCTTGCGATAGGCCTCCGCCGCCGAGGGCGCAAGGTCTCCCGCGCTCGGTGTACCGGTCTCGCCAGCATTCAGGACGCCCACGACACCGAGCGGGGCCAGCCCCAGCGTTTCCAGGTCGTCGGGCGACTTGACCGTGTCGTCCCGGTACTCCAGAAGGGCCGCGATAGCCCCGGCAGCCAGCAGGCCGGCCAGCGCGCCAAGCACGGCGTTGACAACCGGGCGGGGAGCGATCGGGACGGTGGGTTGCGACGCGGGCTGCGCGATTCGGAGTACTTGCTCCGCACGCCCCGGCGGCAGGAATGGTTGCTGCTGTTCGATGAATACGCGCGCAACAGCGTTGGCCAGGTCGCGGGAGAGCTCCGGGTCCGGCGTCTCGGCCCGGATCTCCAGCAACTGGGTCTGGGCGATGGCGATACCGCTGAGCAACTCCGCCAGGTCGTCGAGACCGACGGCCAGCTGGAGTTCGTCGGCAACCTGCTCCAGTACGACCCGCTGCGTGGCCATGCGGGCGTAGGTCTTGACCAACTGCTGGCTGAGCAGCGCGTCGCTGTAGGTCACCGTGCCGGGCGCGGCCGACTGGTTGACGACGATGGTGGCCGCGGCGCGGTAGGTGGGTTCAACCAGCTTTGAGACGCCCCAGGCGGCGGAACCGCCGGCCGCCAGGCCGATCAGCAGCACCCACCACCAGCGCACGATGACGGCTGACGGCCAGCGGGGCTCCACACCACAACCTTTCGGGAAGAGCTGCGCCCCGCCCGTCAGCTGCGGCTCGTGGTGAATGTACGTTTGCGGCCGGACGGCCCGTGGGCACGCGTCCAACCGGCGGACAGGATACAAAGGCCGCGTTCGGCGTCACGCGGTTGCGCCGGTAGGGATCGGTTTGAATAAGGAGGCGAGAGCCGCCGCCGCTTGACGCACGGCGCGGGCGCCGACTACACCTTGAGCGACGGTGCGCCCGCGTGCGAGGAAAGGCAGATCGACATGACCCTCTGGACCGGCGAACTCAACTACGTGGCCGTAGTGGTGGCGGCGCTGATTCCCATGGCGCTCGGTATGTGGTGGTACGCGCCCAAGTTCGGCCTGGGCGGCATCTGGCTTGGTCTGGTCGGCATGACCCAGGAGGAGATCGCCGAGAGCGGCGGGTCGGGGCCCGCGATGGGGCTGACCCTGATTGGCGCGCTGGTGCAGTCCTACGTGCTGGCGCTGCTGGTGAAGATGACCGGCGCGGCCGGGTTTGGCGAAGGCGCGATCCTGGGCATCTGGCTGCTGGTCGGCGTCATCGCCACAACCAGTCTCGGCGTGTACCTGTTCGCAGGGCGCGGCGTGCGCCTGTGGGCCTTCAACAACGCCTACCACCTCGTCGGCGTCGTGCTGATGACCGGATTGCTCGCCGCCTGGTCGTAGTTGCCCGACACTCGGGGATTCGAAGGCCCAACCATCGGGTTCTCCGGAGATTGCGACCATTGGTCAGCGGCCGAGCAGAGTCCAGCCCATGACTGACCGCGTGCGATCTCTCCGCGACTCAACGCTCTACGGCCTGGCGCTGCTGGCGACCGGCCTGGTGGCGCTGATCCCGGCTGGACTGGTCGACGCCCTGGCCGCGCGGCTTGGCCGCCTGGTATACCGACGCGCGGGTTCCCGCGCCGACCGGCTGCGCGCCAACCTGCGAGTCGTGGTGGGACCGGACGCGCCGGACGCGCGGATCGAATCGCTGGCCGAAGGCGTGTACGCCGCCTACGGGCAGTATCAGGCGGAGTTCTTCACCATGCACTGGCCGGATCTCTGGAGGCGGCGACGGCGGCTGGTTGTTGACGAAACCACGCTGCGGGAGGCCAAGCGCCGGGGAAACGGCGTGGTGCTATTCGGCATTCACGCGGGGAACTGGGACCTGGCGGCCTCGGAGTGCGCCCGCCGCTACGGCGCCTTTCACAGCGCCGGCGAATCGGTGGAGCCGGCCTGGCTGGGTCTGCTGACGAATCGGGTCAGGCGCGGGGCGGGCACGCGGCTCTACGATCCGATGAACGCGGCCCGTCCGTTGCTGCGAGCTCTACGCAACGGCGACATCATTGGGCTCGTTGCCGACCGGCCGGTGGCAGGGCCCGGTGTGGACGTGGAGCTCTGCGGCCGGACGGCTCACTTGCCAGTCGGTCCGGTCTGGCTGGCCCTGCGCAACGGCGCGCCCATGCTCCCAACGGCCATCGAACGGCAGCCCGACGGCACGGTCTTCGTCGAGTTCCTGGATCAAGTCGAACTTTCGGACCTCAAGCCCAACGCCGAGGGCATCGCCGTGGGTGTCCAGCGCATGGCCGACGCGTTGACGGTCCTGATCCGACGCGCCTACCCGAGCTGGTTCGCGCTCCAGGACGTCTGGACGGACGAGGCGTAGCGGTTAGCCAGCCGTCGGCCGCCGCGTGAGCCTCTTCACCTGTACCGGCCCCGGCGCGACGGCTTTAGGGTATGGTTGAAACATAACCAGCCACCGCGCGCAGCAGAAGAAGCAGTGCGCGCGAACATCGGAAACTGCGCGCCTATCGCCATGTTGAGCTTGCGTGCCTGATCCAGGGAGCACTTCCCATCGCTAGTTTCATTGACCTCGGAGTTCGCCAAGACCTCGCCGACGACCTCGCCGACCAGTCCATCACCGATCCCACCCCCATCCAAGCCGCCTGTATCCCCCTTCTGCTGAACGGTCATGACGTCGTGGGCCAGGCCCGCACCGGATCCGGCAAGACGCTGGCCTACGTGCTGCCGCTGCTGGAACGCATCGACGCCGACGACCGCGAGCAACAGGCTCTCGTGTTGGGGCCGACGCGCGAGTTGGTGGAGCAGATTGCTTCCGTCACCGAACCGCTGGCCGAGCAACTCGGTGCGCGGGTCGTTCGAATCCTGGGCGGCGTCGGCTACGGCCCGCAGCGCAAGGCGCTGGACGCCGGCGCGCAGATCGTAGTGGCCACGCCCGGCCGGGCGCTGGACCTGATTGAGAGCGGCAGCCTTCGC
Organism: Chloroflexota bacterium; assembly: GCA_022824495.1. Classification (GTDB taxonomy): domain Bacteria; phylum Chloroflexota; class UBA11872; order UBA11872; family UBA11872; genus UBA11872. The sequence goes on from JAJDZU010000006.1 coordinate 162,302, forward strand.
ACCCAGTCCATCCGCGTTGTCGTGCTGGACGAAGCCGACCTGATGTTCGACATCGGCATGGCGCCGCAGGTGGAAGCCATCCTGCGCCACACACCGGCGGACCGGCAGACGTCGCTGTTCTCCGCCACCGTGCCTGACTGGGTGCGGCGAATCACCGAGCGTCAGCTCAGCGATCCCGAGTGGGTCGAGTTGGACACCGAGCCCGACGAGCGGCCGGACATCGACCACGAAGTCTGGATTGTGCCGGAGGTCGAGCGCCTCGCCGCCGTCCAGCACATCCTGGACGAATCGCGCGGCACGCCCACGATCGTCTTTGGACGAACCCGGCGCCAGGTGTCGCGGCTCGGCGCGCGGCTGAAGAGTACCGGCATACGCGTCGACTCGATTCAGGGCGCCATGGCGCAGCCGGCGCGCAGCCGCGTGATCGACCGCTTGCGCAGTTCTCGCATCGACGTGCTGGTCGCTACCAACGTGGCCGCGCGCGGGCTGGACATTGCCGGCCTGGGGCAGGTGATCAACTACGACGTGCCGGAAGACCCGAACCTCTTCACCCACCGCACCGGCCGCACCGGCCGCATGGGTGGCCTGGGCCGCTCGATCACGCTGGTCAGCGGCGCGGATCTGGGCGCCCTGAACGCCATCGAACGTGTCCTGGGCGGCAAGCTGGTCAGACGAACCTGGCGGGACATGCAAGGCAACAACGGCGCAACCAATGGCCACACGGCGCGCGACCTGGCCGCCGCCGCGAAGGTCGGCGCGGGTGGACTCAAGGTGCTGCCCGGCGAAAGCCTGAGCGCCAATCGCCGCGCCAGCCCACCGCCGGCAGACCGTGAGCGGACCCCGTCGGCCAACGGTGCGTCGGACAGACCGCCTCGTCGCAGCCGGCGCCGGCGCCGTTCCAGGGTCGCCGCCTCGCAGTAGACGAGCGTTCGCCTGAAGAGGCGGCCGCTGCCGACAACCTACAATCCGGCCTCACCGCCACGCCTGAGATTCCGCTATGTCTGACACCCTTCGCGTCGGCCTGATCGCCGAGCCGGCCGGCTGGCACCTGGACGGCCTGATTAACGTTTGCGCCGAGCATCCCGAAGTCGGGGAAGTCGCCGTCGCCGACGCCACCGGCCAGGTTGCCGGCGTCTTTCGGCCCATCACCGGGTCCTCGCCCGATCCGCACTGGCAGGCCCGCAGCCATGAACCCGGCTCAGGCCCGCCGCCCGGCTGGACCAAGTACGGGCGCGAGGTCAACACCGCGGCGATCCTGGGCGACAAGCTGGTGGCCAGCTACACCGACCATCGGCGGCTGCTGGACGAATACAAGCCGGACGCCGTGCTGATAACCATGGAACCGCGCAAGATGCCGCCGGTGCTGATCGACTGCCTGGAAGCCGGCGTGCATGTGTTCCACGAGAAGCCGGCCTGCGGACGCATCGAGGACTACCGTCGGGTGGTTGAAGTGGCGAACCGCTCGTCGGCCCACCTCTGCGTCGCCTTCAACATGCGCGGCCTGGCCGCCGTTCGCGAGGCTCGGCAGGTCGTGCAGAGCGGCGCGCTGGGGCGGCTGTTCGGCATGCAGGTGCACTACGTGGCCGAGCACCCGCGCACCTGGCTGTGGGAGGAACTGGCCGACGGCTGGATGTACGACCGCGACCGCGGCGGCGGGCACCTGATCTTCCTGGGCTGCCACTACCTGGACCTGATGCGCTACATCACCGGCGCCAACGTGCGCCAGGTCGCCGGTTTCGCCGACAACGTGGGCGGTGAACCCATTAACGCCGAGGACGCCTACGCCATCAGCCTGCGGTTCGACAACGGCATGGTCGGCACCTTCACCGGCGGCTTCATGACGCCCTCCAGCCAGAAGCACGACGGCCTGCAGATCTGGGGCAGCCGCGGCTGGCTGCGCTTCAACCCCGAGTCCGACGACGGCTTCGAGTGGTTCACGCGCGAAGGCACCGGCGTCACCGCGCCCGAACGCCGCCTCAGCTTCACTGACACCGGCGTGAGCGGCGGGTTCGACCAGTTCAAGCACGAGTTCTTCCAGGCCTGCCTGGGCAACGGCGAACCGCCCATCAGCGCCGACGACGGCCTCTGGATGCACGAAACCGCGTGGGCGGCCCGGAGGGCTTCCGATACGGGGCAGACGCAGACGGTCAGCCTGGGAGGCTTGTAGCGCCATCTCCGCGCCGGTTCCTGGTTTGGGCGGCTGGGCGGACCAACCCCCGAACCTTTGTCCTTGACGCTAATAGCGTCACGCGCTACCATCCCAAGTGATAGGGAGTTTTCGGGACAAGGACACCGAGGCGGTTGCCCGGCGGCGGCCCGTTCGCAAGTTCTCCCGGGACATCCAACGTCGCGCTCAACGAAAGCTGATGATCTTGAACAACGCCGCGAGCCTGAACGACCTGCGCGTACCGCCAGGAAACCGTTTGGAATCCCTGGCTGGCGACCGGACGGGGCAATACAGCATTCGCGTCAACGCTCAGTGGCGCATCTGCTTTGTTTGGGAAGACGGCGACGCCTATGCGGTGGAAATCGTGGACTATCACGGAGGGTGAAATGGCGGATGTAACCAGCTTGCGGATTTCAAGTGCTTCGCCACGTCCCGCCAAGCTTCCTCCCGTCCACCCTGGCGAGATTCTGAACGAGGAGTTTCTGCGTCCCCTCAACCTCAGCCAGTACCGGCTGGCCAGGGGCATTGGCGTCGATCCCCGCCGGATTCACGCGATCGTGCACGGCCAGCGGGCCGTTACGGCCGAGACGGCGTTGCTGCTCGCGCGCTTCTTCGGGAACTCGGCCGCGTTCTGGATGGGGATCCAGACTCAGTACGACCTGGAGACTGCCGAAGACCGATTGGGCCACAGGTTGGATGAGGTGACGGCGTACGCGAGCGGATAGGTTCTCACGTCCCGTCGTTCAGGTTGATCAGTACACGCCAGAGGGGTCGGCCGGACGGAGGCTCCGCAATGTCCAGGGATCGCTCACTCCCAGTCCCAGGCATCCTCTTCAATGAACGGCTCGGGGGTGCTAACGCCATGCGATGTTCCTATCCGTACGATCTTTGCCCTCATCGACTGGTGGCCAAGCGCGTAGACACCGGTGGTCAGGTGGGTTGGTAGCGGCGAACGCTGATTTCGCTGGCTCGGGCGCGCATCCATGCGGCGTCGTACCACGCCTGCATTTGCAGCAGCAGGTCCATACGCACGTCAAAGGCCTTCTCGATGCGCAGCGCCATTTCCGGCGAGAGCGAGGCGCGTCCGTTCAGCAGGTCCGAGAGCGTCGCCCGACGGACGTCCAGGATCTCGGCCGCCTTTGTCACGCTGAGTCCCAACTTCTCGATGACTTCCGTTTGCACGAAGTCGCCGGGATGCGCCGGGGTCATGTTCGCGCCCCTATGGCCGGCAGTCATTAGCGGTAGCCCCCAAGTCCGGAGTTCGGGCACTCCAGAGTTCATCATGCCTCCGCGGACGAGGCATCAATTCGTCGCCCGGCGGTATTCGTAGGTGGCCGCGCCCACCAGGACCGCCGTGGTCGCCAGCAGGATCCAGATGCCGGGCAGGATGCTGTCCCAGACCCAGCCTTCGATGATCACGGCGCGCACCGCCACCATGATGTACTCGATGGGATTCAGGCCCACGGCCACCTGGAACCAGCCGGTCAGCAGGTCGCGGGGCATAAAGGCCGAGGTCAGAAACGCCAGCGGCATGAAGAGCAGCCAGCTATTCACCGTCACCTGCACGCTGCGGGTGCGCATGGCCACGATCAGCCCCACGCAGCCCATCGCCACGCCCAGCAGCGTGGTTCCGACGATGACACCGAGGATGCCGAGGATTCCACCCTCGAAGCGCACGCCGATGGCGGTGGCCACCAGGATGATCGCCAGCACCTGTGCCATGGCCCGCGTGCCGCCGATCAGCAGCGTGCCCAGCAGGATCGAGAAGCGGTTCACGGGCGACAGCAGCAGCTTGTCCACGTAGCCCGACATCATGTCGGTCAGCAGCACCATCGCCATATCGCTGCCGCTGAAGACCACCGCCATCACGATCACCATGGCGGCCAGGAAGGCCTGGTAGTCGTCGGCCGGAAAGCCCGGCAGCGCAGTGATGCCGCGCAGCGGCTCGCCAAAGAACAGGAACATGAAGGCCGACGACAACACCGCCGCCACGATCATCCAGGGCTGCGCCAGCCAGGTCTTCAGGTTGCGGACGTAGATGAAGTAGCTCTCGCGCAAGATCAGCATTGGGATTACCTCCGGTTGACGCCCATCCACTGGCTCCACATGCGGTCTTCCGCGTCGCCGTCGGCGTCCGAGTCGCGAATCTGGCGGCCCGTGTGTTGCAGAAAGACGTCGTCCAGGGACGGTCGGGTGATGGAAAGGTTGGCGATGGACAGGTTGGCGTCCTGAAACGCGCTCATGATGGCGGGGGCGGCGGCGCCGCCATCGCTGACGGTGGCAGTCAGGCCACGCTCCGCGATGTCCGCCTGCCGGATACCTGGGAGGTCGCGCACGGCCGCCAGGGCAGCGTCCACCCGGTCGTCGGCTGAGTCGTCCGCGTTGAAGGCCACGTGGACGATGTCGCCGCCCACGCCGGCTTTCAGTTCGGCCGGCGAGCCTTCCGCGACCAGGCGGCCGTGGTCGATGATGGCCAGCCGCCGACAGAGCCGGTCGGCCTCGTCCATGTGCTGGGTGGTCAGGAAGATCGTGACGCCTCGCGCGTTGAGTTCTTCCAGGTGCTCCCAGACGGCAATCCGGCTCTGGGGGTCCAGGCCGGTGGTCGGCTCGTCCAGGAACAGGACGCCGGGGTTGTGCATCAGGGCGCCGGCCAGGTCGATCCGACGCCGCATGCCGCCTGAGTAGGACCCCACCCGCCGGTCGGCCACCGACGACAGGCCTACAAGCTCCAGCAGTTCAGCGGCCCGGTCCCGGGCCTGGGCGCGCGACAGGCCGTAGAGCAGCCCTTGCAGTTCCAGGAAATCGCGACCTTTCGAGAGGTCGTCCAGCCCCACCTCCTGCAGCGCCACGCCAATCGCCTGCCGCACCGCCTTCGGATCGCGGGTCACGTCCAGGCCGGCAACCTCCACGCGCCCTTCCGACTTGGGCAGCAGTGTGGCCAGGATTTTTATGGTGGTGGTCTTGCCCGCGCCATTCGGCCCCAGGAAGCCGAAGAACTCGCCGCGCTCCACCTCAAAGCTGATCCGGTCCACGGCGCGCACGCCGCCCGGATACGTCTTGCCCAGGCCCTCCACCAGGACCGCCGGACCGTTGGTCATCCTCTGCTCCTGTCGTCTGTCCGGTCGGCGCCCGCCCTGAGCCGGCCTTCGCTTCGCAACCGGCAGATCATGACGCACGCGAGCCGCCGCTGTTGAGACTTCCCTTACATACGCGGCCCTGGCAGCTGCGAATTCTCGACCTGCCCCCCGCCTGGCTCTGCTACCGTGCCCGGCCAGACAAGCTTGGGCGCCGGACTCGTGACGACGCCGATGAACTGGAGAGAGGTCCGCCGTGGCAGATGTGATTCGTGAGCCGGCGCGTGAGGTGCCGGTGTTGCATGACACCGAGGTGCTGGTGGCCGGGGCGGGCATTTCGGGGCTGTACGCGGCGCTTGAGGCCGCGGCGGCGGGGGCTCGCACCACGTTGGTTGACGAGTACTCGGCCGTGGGCGGCAACTACGGGCCGGGGCTTGGCTCGCGGCATGACCTGTGGCAGGCGCCGCAGCAGCACGACCGTGGGTTGGGCGGCCAGGTGGGCGACTTCCTGGACCGCCTGGACGCACGCGGCGGTATCAAGACCTTTGACTTCATCAGCGGCGGCGACAACGTGCCCTGGCGCTGGGACGGCATGGCGCATATACCCGTCATCGACCGCAATGAGTTCCAGCGGCTGGCCCTGCAGCGGCTGCGTGACCTGGACGTCGCCCTGCTCCTGTCCACCACCGTGGCCGGAGCAATCGTTGAGGACGGCCACGTCGGCGGAGTGATCTTCGAGACCGGCGAAGGCCGGCGCGCGATCACGTCCAAGGTCGTCATCGACACTACCGGCGAAGCCGACGTAGCCGCCGCGGCGGGCGCCGAGACCGAGGATGCGTTCGCCAGCGCCGAGGCCGGATTCGGACTGTTCTTCCGCGTCGAGGACGTGGACTGGGAGACCTACGAGGAGTTCCGGGCCGCCGAGCGCGACAAACCGTTGAGCGAAGAGGAACAGCGCTGGGTGGACGAGGTGCTGTTCGTGGCCCTGGAGCGGGTGTGGGCCAACTACCCGCGCGAGCTACTGCCGTTCATGATGGCCGACTGGGAGTCCGGCGAATACAAGTACGTGGCCTCGATCCCGGGTGGCGCCCACGCGTACAAGATCCCGTTCGCCACGCACGACCAGGACGTGACGACCATCGAAACCCGGTGGCCCGATCACACGTTATCGGCGCTGAATGCCATGCAGCGGTCCACCATCGAGTCCTCGGCCCGGCTGCACGCCTACGACACGATCGAGTTCTACAAGCGGCACGTGCCGGGATTCGAGAACGCCCGCGTCAGCCAGATCGCGCCCTACATGGGGACGCGCTGGAGCCGCACGATCGTTCCCGACTACACCCTCAGCCGCGACGACATCGTGGCCGAGCGACGGTTCGACGACGTGGTGCACGTGCTGACCACACTCTATCGCTATGACGACGAAGTGCGTAAGGGCGGACGGACTCGCCAACTGGTCGACCTGCGGAAGCGCGAAGAGGGTCACCACTTCGACATGCCGCTGGGCCAATTCCTGCCGCAAGGCGTGGAGGGGATGCTGGCGGCGGGACGTTCCATCGGCCGCGACCGCACGGCCAGCCTGCGCTGGCGCTGGATCGCCAAGGTCACGGGTGGCGTGGCCGGCATGGCGGCGGCCCGGGCGGTCGCCGAGGGCGTGCCGCCGCGTCACGTCGACATCCGCGCGTTGCAGCGCGCGCTGGTTGACGTGGGGTACTACCTGGGCGAGTCGCCGCGCCTGGCGGAACTGGGCGTCGCTTAAAGCCGGAAGCGCCGGACGTGCCGGCGCTTCCGAATCAGATGTCCATCGGGCGCTTGGCCCGACGGGGCTAGCCGTCTAGTAGCGGTCGCCGCCGCCGTAGCCGCCACCGCCGCCGCCACGACCACCGCCGTAGCCGCCGCCGCCGCCACCACCGCCGTAGCCGCCGCCGCCGCCGTAGCCGCCACCACCGCCGCCGTAGCCGCCGCCACCACCGCCGCGGGGCGCCCGCGGACGGGCTTGGTTGACGGTGAGCATGCGGCCGCCCATGTTGCTGCCGTTCAGGCCCTCGATCAGCGCCAGGGCCTCATCCTCGTTGGCCATCTCGATAAACCCGAAGCCGCGCGAGCGGCCGGTTTCGCGATCGATGATGATCGTGCACGAGGTCAGTTCACCGTACTGCGAAGCCTGCTCGCGCAGCTCTTCCTCGGTGGTCGTATACGGCAAGTTGCCGACGTATATGTTCATTCGAAAATCGTTCCTGGACGCCGTCGCCGTGGACGTGCGTCCGTCTACACCCGCCTTCGCGCGGGAGGTCCAGACCATCCGTCAGTCAACGAAACGCCGCAGTGAACCAGATGTCGGAAAGGTCGATTCAGGGATACCGTTCGAGAATCGAAAGGCTTGGTGTGAACGAGAAACCTCGCAGACGGCGGCAGACGGAAGATTCAATTCCAAGGTCACCACGTGCAATTTAGCACGCATTGGCCGCATCGAACCGTTGACCTGGAAATATCGAACACCGCCGCGGGCCCCAGCACGCCGCCGTGCGGTAGGGTTCGCTGCCCGGCAGCCAGCCATACGAAGTCCCGATGTCGAACCGACGACCCAACATCCTGTGGTACTGCACCGACCAGCAGCGCTTCGACACCATTGGCGCCCTGGGCAACCCGCACATTCGCACGCCGAATCTCGACCGCTTCGTGGCGGAGGGCACGGCATTCACCCACGCGTACTGTCAGAGCCCCATCTGCACGCCCAGCCGCGCCAGCTTCCTGACGGGCATGTATCCCAGCCGGGTGCATAACCCGCGCAACGGCAACGGCTGGGTACATCGCGAGGTTGCCGCCAACCTGGTCACCCGCCAGCTGGCCGAGGCCGGCTATGACGGCGGGCTGGTCGGCAAGCTGCACCTGGCCGGAGCCTTCAATGGACGCGAGCCGCGGGTCAACGACGGCTACCGCTACTTCAAGTACAGCCACGCGCCACGCAACGACTGGCCGCTGGATCAGCACGACTATGCCGCCTGGGTCCAGGCGCAAGGCGTGGATCCCTACGAGGTGCTGCTGCACAACTTCGATCGTCGTCACCTGACGGGCGCCCTGATGGAGCCCACGCCGGAACAGGACAACACGCCGCCCGACGTACACCAGACCACCTGGGGAACCGACGCGTCGATCGAATTCATCAACCAGCCGCGCCCCGCCGACCAACCGTGGTTCCTCAGCGTCAACATGTATGACCCGCATCCCCCCTTCAACCCACCCTGGGAGTACTACCGCCGCTACGACCCGGACGCGCTGCCGGGACCGTACTTTCGACCGTCGGACCTGGAGCACCAGGATCGGCTCACCGCCTCGGGCATTGACTTCCAAAGCGAGTCGCAGCCGCCGGAAGACTTCGCGGGCAAGAAGGTCCAGGCCGCCTACTACGCGATGATCGAGCAGATTGACGAACAATTCGGCCGGCTGATGGACGCGCTGGCGGCGTCAGGCCAGGCCGAACGCACCATCGTCATCTTCACCAGCGATCACGGCGAGTCGGCCGGCGACTACGGCCTCACCCAAAAGGGCTGCCGCTTCTTCGACGGCCTTAGCCGCGTGCCGCTGATCTGGCGTCTGCCTGGCCATATCCAGGCCGGCCTGCGCAGCGACGCCCTGGTTGAGCTGACCGACATCGCGCCAACGCTGCTGGACTACGCCGGACTGCCCGTGCCCGAGGCCATGCAGGGACGCACGTTACAGCCCATCCTGTCTGGCGCGGCGTCGCCAGACACGCACCGCGACTTCGTGCGCTGCGAATACCTGGATGCGGTGGATAAGCCCGACCACACCTTCGCCACCATGTACCGCGATCGTCGCTGGAAGCTCAACGTCTACCACGGCCACGGCATCGGCGAGCTATTCGACATGGAAGCCGACCCGCACGAGCACGACAGCCTCTGGGACAGCCCCGACCATCAGGACATCAAGCTGGACCTGATGCAGCGCAGCTTTGACGCCACCGTCCTGGCCGCCGACCCCGGCCCGCCGAGGGTTTCGTCCTACTAGCGACCGCTTAGACGCCTCTAAGTTCAGGCCCGGCCGTCACAAGCGTGTAGGCCGGGTTCGCCACCACAGCGGCGGTGGCGTCGCGCACGTCGTCCGCCGTGACCGCGTCGACCAGGTCCGGATACACGCCCAGGTAGTCGAGGCCCAACTCGTAGCGCTCCATCATCAGCAGAATGTTCGCGATTCCGTCGTTGCGTTCCAGGCGCAAAGGCAGCGACCCAACCAGAGCCTGCTTGCTCAAGCGCAACTCCTCGTCGTCAGGCGGCGTGTCGGCCAGCTGACGGGCTTCCTTCAAGCTGGCCTCGATGGCGCGGTCCACGTTCGCGGGGTTGATCCCGGCGCGAATCGACCAGGGCTGCCGGGTCAGGCCGGGCACCGCGTAACTGGAGGCGTGATAGGCCAATCCCTGCGTGTCGCGCACATTCGAGCCGATGCGACCTCCGAGGCCCAACTGCCCGAGGATGAAATTGGCGACGATGGTCGCGTAGTAGGACGGGTCGGTGCGCCGGATCCCCATCCAGCCGAGCAAAAACTCGGTTTGCGTCTTACCTTCGATTGCAATGTCCTCGCGCCTGGGCTCGGCGGGCGCCGCCCGAGGCGCGTCGGCCGCCGCCAGCGCCTCTCGCCAGCCCGACTTCGTCACCGCGCCAGGCGCCGGCGCCCAGGCGCCGATGGTTCGTTCGGCCAGGTCCCGCACGGCGGGTGGGTCCACCGCGCCGACTGCCGCCAGCACCAGCGATCCCGGCGCATAGGCGCGCGCGTGGAATTTCCGAAGGTCGTCCGCCTGAAACTCGCGAACCGTCGCGGCGTACCCGTCTTCCGGCCACCCGTTGGGACTCGACGGCCCGTACAAAAGCTCGCGAAAGCGCCGGGACGCCCGCGATCCGGGGTTGTCCTCGGCGTGGGCCAGCACGGTCATCGTCTGTTCGCGCACGCGCCCGACTTCGTCATTGGGAAACGTCGGATTCGCCAGGACGTCGGTTGACAGGGTCAGCAGCAACTCCAGATCCTCGGCCAGCGCGCGCCCGCCGAGAGCCGCGTACTCGGTATCGGCGTGGAACGCCAGCGAGGCCCCGACCCGGTCCAGTTCTTCGCTGAATTCGAGATACGTGCGGTATTGCGTTCCGCGGCTCAGAGCGTCGGCCGTCAGGCTGGCCAGCCCGGCGGTCTCGCGGGTCTCGAGCACGGCGCCCGCCGCGTGGTAGGCCCCGATCGCCACGGACGGCGAGGCCGGATTCGGATAGACCAGCAGCGTCGCGCCGTTTTGCAGCGTGTGGCGAGCGACGCTGTCCGCGTTGATCGCGTGGCGGGAGCCTGAAGTCACGCCGCCGCGCCGTTGGCCGCCGCCGGCAGAAACCAGCCGGTCACGCGGGCCGGCTCGCGCAGATAGGTTCGAGCCACGCGCTGCACGTCCGCCGGCGTCACCCGTCGCAGATCGTCCGTAAGCGTCTGCGCCAGCCGCCAGCTGGCGGCCATTTCCAGCATGCCCAGCTGCACGGCCTGCGCCGTGACGCTCTCCAGCGCGATGGCCCGCTTCGCGTAGGTCTGTCGAACCACCCGATCAAGCTCCGCCTGGCTGGGCGCCTCGTCATGCAGCCGCCGAATTTCGTCCAGGACGGCTTCCTCGATCGGCTCCGGCGCGCCGCTCGGATGCAGGATTACCACCACCCGGTGGAGCGACGGGTCAATGTTCACCCCAACGTCCGCGCCCACCGAAGCGGCAATGCCCGAGGCCACAAATCGCTGGTAGAGGCGCGAGGTGCGCAGCGTGCCCCCTCCGCCGAAGGGCCCGCTGGGCGGACCCGACAGCAGGGCGTTGAGTACCAGCAACGGCGCGCAGTCCGCGTGCGTGCGTTCCGGCGTGTGGTGACAGAGCATCAGCACCGGGAACGGCCCAGGATGATGCACTTCCACGCGCCGGGCCTCGTCCTGGGCGGGTTCGCGCTCGGCCACTGATGTCGGCTGGCTGATGGCCGGGAAGCCCCCGAAGTGCTGATCGATCCGGGTCACCAAGTCGTCCGTGGCGAAATCTCCCACGGCCACGATGACGGCGTTGCCCGGTCCGTAATGCCGTTGGTAATGGCCGAACAGGTCGTCGCGCGTCATCGAGCGCAGGTCAGTCTTGCTCCCGATCACGCCATGACCGTAGGGATGCACCTTGAAGGCCGTGGATTCCACGGCTTCCATCAGCCGGAACATTGGCGAGGCCTCGTGCCCCTCCCGCTCGGAGATGATGACCGTGCGTTCGGCCTCCACGTCATCCGGGTCGAACACCGCGTTCAGCATGCGGTCGGACTCGATCTCAAGCGCCAGGTCCAGATGCTCGGCTGGCAGCGTCTCGTGGTATGCGGTGGCGTCTTCGTAGGTAAAGGCGTTAAAGGTGCCGCCTACACCTTCCACCATGCGGCCAATGTCGCCGGGGGCCAGCTTCTGGGTACGCTTGAACATCATGTGCTCGACCCAGTGGGAAGCGCCGCTCATGCCCTGGGGTTCGTCTCGTGCGCCGACCCGGTACCAGATGAAGAAGGTGGCGATGGGGGCAGTGCGCACCTCGCGGGTCAGCACCGCCAGCCCGTTCGCGAGCGCGTGCTCGCGTACGTCGTCCATGCTGGCGCGTGGCTCCCAGAGCGAGGGCGCGGGATGCTATCACAGGGACCTGCCGAGCCCTCTGAGCGAGATCTGAGCGTGGCAAAGCTGACACCGTCCGCATTCGAAGAAGTCGTGATGGAGGCCATCGCCTCGATTCCCGAGGCGCTGCGCGCTCGCCTGGCCAACGTGGACGTGCTGATCGAAAACTGGCCGTCGGACGTCGATCTGGCAGCCGCTGAAGTTCCGGAGGGCTACACCTTGTTCGGTCTGTACAGCGGTGTGCCGCTGACTGAGCGAACCTCCGGCTACAACATGGTGCTGCCCGACCGCATCACGATCTACCGCGGTCCGCTGCTTGCGGCCTTCAGCGACGTGGATGAGTTGAAAGACGAGATTCGCGCCACGGTCATCCACGAATTCGCCCACTTCTTTGGCCTGTCCGATGCCGACCTGGAACGGCTGGGAGTTGCCTAGATGGACGCACCGGACCCGCTGCTACCGGCTGCGCTGCCCAGTGCCGCGCGCGGCTGGACAGCGCTGCGCGATCCGAACAGATACGGCATCTGGCGGCATCGCCCCGCGCTTGGGCTGTCCGCGGATATCCCGGAGATCAGCCTGGGCGAAGGCGACACGCCGATCGTTCCGCTCAAACGCTGGGGGTCGGCGCATGGCGTGCGGCGAGTCCTGGCAAAACTGGAATACGTGTCGCCGACGGGGTCGTTCAAGGACCGCGGGGCAGCGGCCGTAATCGCGGTGCTGGCCGGGGCGGGTGTGACGTCCGTTGTCGAAGACTCATCGGGTAACGCCGGCGCCGCCATGGCGGCATACGCGGCGCGCGCCGGCCTGCGGGCGCGGATCTTCGTGCCGGAGTCCGCGCCGGCGGCCAAGCGCGACCAGATTGCGGGCTATGGCGCCGAGGTGGTGGCGGTCGCCGGCAGCCGCGAGGACGTGGCGACGGCGGCCGAACATGCGGCGCACGCCCCCGACGTGGCCTACGCCTCCCATGCCCGCCACCCGGCGTTCGTGGAAGGAACCAAGACCTTTGGCCTGGAAATCGCCGCCGCGCTTGCCGACGACCCGCCGCTACACATCGTGCTGCCGGTGGGCAACGGCGGCCTGCTGCTCGGCGCCTTCAAGGCCTATGGCGAATTGGCGGCGGCGGGCTACCAGGTATCCCTACCCCGGCTGCATGCCGCGCAGACGTCAGCCTGTGCGCCGCTGGCTGCGGCGTTCGCCGCCGGCGCCGACGCGCCGCTGCCTGTCCAGGCGCAACCCACGGTGGCCGGCGGCGTGGCCGTGGGCCGCCCGGCCCGCGGCGCCGAGGTGCTGGTGGCCATCAGGGCCTCGGGCGGCAGCACCGTTCAGATCGACGATGACACGGCTCGCCGCACCCGTGCCGACCTGTCCCGACTCGAGGGCGTGGACCTGGAGTACACCTCGGCCGTCGGTTTTGCCGCCGCGGCGAGTCTACGCGCGTCGGGCGTAATCGAATCCGCTGACCGAGTACTGATCGCGGCGACCGGCATCGGTCTGAAGGACGCCGGCGTCTAGACCTGCGCTTCCTTGCGCTAGACCGGCCGCATCGGCGCGTCGGAGTCGCTGGGCTTTACCCGGATCACGCGCGTCTGAACCGTCAGGTCATGCAAGCTGCGCCGGTCCGGTCGGTGGATCACCACGTACACCAGCAGCACCTGCACCAGGGCCGGCAGGATGGCCCAGCCGGTGGCCTGGGCGACCCCAAGCATGACGCCCAGGGCGATCTCGCGAACCAGGATTTGCAGAGGTCCGGCCGGGCCTCCGTCTGAACCGACGAGCCGCAGTCCGAGCGCCAGCTTGCCCAGCGTGAATCCAAAGGCGGACTGCGCCGACCAGCGATAGAGCACCTCGAAGATCAGCATCCACAACGCCAGCGACGGGTCGATGGCCGGCGCTTCGAGGTCCATGCTGATGATGCCCGAGGCTACGCCAATCACGGTTGTCGTCAGCGCGACGAGCAGCGAGTCAATGACGTACGCGCCGACGCGCCGGTAGACCAGCCCCGAATCGGCAGCGAATCCCCCCAGCCCGCCGGTTGCCGGCGGCCGGTCGTCGGAATCCCCCGGTTCGGGCCACTCGGGCCCGGGAGGTGGATCGTCGGGGGACCTGCGAGGCGGCTCGCGGTCACCCTCGTTCGGATCCCTCACGCCGCCTCCGTATTCGTTCGGGGCAACGCCCCCCGGCGTCGCCGACCGTGGTACCCCTCGCGGCAGTATCTCACCAGCGGGGACCTGCCGCCGGGCGAACGCGAACTCGCGTCACGCGTACACTCGACAACGATGCCAATTCGCGGTGTGATCTTTGACGTCGGCGACACGCTCCTCACCCAGGAGCCGTTGGTTGGGTCGCCAAGCAACATGCGCGGCGCCGCCGCTATCGCGCCGCTGGTTCGGCCGTTCATCAAGGCGGGACTCACCGACGAACAACTGGCGGAATCGTTCGGCGAGGCCTTGCAGGAGGCGCTGGTGGAGGCGTATCGGCACGAGTGCGCCCTGCCCGACGCCCACGGAATCCTGGCTCACGTGCTCGACGAAATGGACTGGGAACCGTCCTCCGAGACCATCGAAGTGCTGCTGCCGGCCTACTTCGATCCCTGGTTCAAGGCCATGCAGCCGCTGCCGCAGGCCGTCCGCGTGTTGCAACTGCTGCGCGAAGCCGGTCTCCGAATCGCCGCCATAGCCAACGTCCTCTACGGCGAAGACCTGTTGCTCGAGCGCCTGCGGGCGCTGGGTCTGGCACCGCACCTGGATGCCCTGGTGTTCAGCACCGAACTCGGCTGGCTCAAGCCCCATCCCGCCCCCTACCGGGCGGCGGCACAACGCCTGGGTCTTTCGCCACGGACCCTGGTGATGGTGGGCGACGACTGGGAGATTGATGTGCGCGCCGCCCAGCGCCTGGGGATTCGGTCCATCTGGCTCCGCTCGGCCGATGTGCATCCGCGCGATGAATCCGCCGCAGCCGTCATCGACGATCTTGGCGACCTGATCCCGGCGATTGCCGACCTGGATCGGCAGGAACGCGCCGCATGACTGGTCAGGCTCGCGCACGGCTGATGGGCATCGCCCGGCGCGTCTACCGCGTGCCCAGCCCCACCTACAACCACGCCTCACACCGCAACCTGCAGCGCTTTGGCGGCGTCCTCTCGGAGCCGACCCGACGCGATGGCGTGCGCGTGCTCAACGTTGGCGGCGGCGGCCGCCAGTTTCCGCCCGGCACGCTGGATGGCTTCGTGCGACAGGCCATCGTCAACATCGATGTCGAACGGCACCCTGGCGTGCATGTGCTGGCCGACGCGGCCCGCCTGCCATTTGCCTCCAATGCCTTCGGCGGCGCCCTCTCCACGGCGGTGCTGGAGCACGTGCGCCGTCCCGGCGAGGCCATGGCCGAGGTCGCGCGCGTCTGTGCGCCCGGCGCGCTGATCTATATCGAGGTGCCTTTTCTGCAGGGCTTCCACGCCTCGCCCCACGACTACCAGCGCTACACCAGCAGCGGCGTGGCCGAACTGTTGCGGGACTTTGAGGACATCGAGGTCGGCGTGTGCGTGGGTCCCAGTTCAGCGCTCAGCTGGGTGCTGCGCGGCTACGTCAAGGGCCTGCTCAGCGGCTTCTCCCGTCACCGGCTGCGCGAACGCCTGGCCGAGTTCGTGGCCGCCTGGCTCACCACGCCGATCAAGTTCCTGGATCGCTACGTCGCCGACCGCCCCGCCGCCGAAGACCTGGCCTCCGGCTTCTACGCCTTCGCCCGCGCGCCGAGGGACTGAGAGCCCCGGAGCACTGGCCGACGTAGGGCGGGGCTACAGCGTGACTACCCGGCTCTCCGCCGCGGAGGTGTAGGCCGCGTCGATGACGCGTTGGACTTCCAGGCCGCCTTCGCCGGTTAGCACCGGCGTGCCGCCGTTGATGCCTGTAACGAAGTCGTCGATCAGCGGCAGATCGTGCAACTCATGCTCGGCCAGCGTGAACGTCTCCGAGCGGTCGGGGCGCTCGACGGTGAATTCCTCGCCGCGCGCGAAGGGCACGTTGATGTGGCCCTCGGTGCACCAGACTTCATAGTCGCCGCGCGCCGGGTTGATAGACCAAAGCGCCGAGATCGTGGCCTGGACTCCTGACTCGTACTGGACGATTACGGAGGTCGTGTCCTCCACGTTGCCGGGGATCACGCGTTGGTCGCTGAAGGCGGCCACGCGCGCGGCCTTGCCGGCCAGGCTGTAGAAGATGTCCAGCCGGTGGCTGCCCAGGTCCATCAGCGGACCGCCGCCGCTCTGCGCCTGGTCGACGCGCCAGTACTTGGGGTCGTCCGGCGTCATGGAAAAGGGGCCTGAGGTGTTGGCGTGCAGGGCGATCAGGTCGCCCAGGTCGCCGGACTCCACGAGCTCGCGCACCCGCAGGTTTATAGGATAGAACCGGTGGTAAAAGGCGATGCCCAGCCGCAGCCCGGCCTGGTCCGCCGCCTCGACCATGCGCGCCGCCTCGGCCGCGTCCATGGCCATCGGCTTTTCCACCAGCACGTGCAGGCCGCGTTCCAAAGCCGCCAGTGTCTGCGGGCCGTGCAGGTTCACCGGCGTCGCCACGTACACGGCGTCCAGCCCGCCCGCGTCCAGCATGTCGTCGTAGCTGGTGTACGCGTTTGAGACCTCGAACTGCCGCGCGTACTGGTCCAGCAGCTGTGGGTCGCGGCGGCAGATTGCGACGAGCTCGCTGCCCTCGTGGGCCTGGATGGCGGGCGCCACGGCCCTGGCCGCAATGTCTCCCAAGCCCACGATTCCCCAGCGCACCATCGGCCAGCCCTCGCACGCGGCTACAGCAGGCACGGTACCCGCGTGCCAGCCGGTAAGCAATTCAAAGGACCGCCGCTCTCACCGGTCACAACCCTGCGAGGCGGCCTGCCACGCCAGCGAGTCCTGGAATCTTGGCCTACGGGCCGTCCCATCCCTATTCGCTCAGGCCAAACTCCGGCCGGCGTGACGTCAACCGGAATCAGGACGAACGGCGCAGGGCCGCCAGGCGACTCCACATGCGGCAACCCAGGGAGCCCACCACCAGAACGAACAGGGGGTTGATGAATCCCCAGAACGTGCCACTGTCCTGGCCGCTGAAGACGCCGAACCAGTTCCAGAAGAACCAGAGCGCCAGCAGGATGGTCCCGTAGAAGGTGAGGTTGGTTTCCAGGTACTCCCGCCAGTGGGGATCGCTGTCCAGCGCGCGCTTGCGCCGGAAGCTCAGCCCGAGCGCGATGACCACGCTGACGACCATGAACCAGTTCATCACCTGCCAGGCCGTGAACGGTTCGTCGCCGCCCGGGTGGTAGAGGGTCGTGATGATGAAGTGGATGCCGACCGCCGACGCCATCAGAATCTGGTAGCCCGCCACGACTCGCAACACCATCCCCGTCACCGCCTCTCGACCCTGGTGGGCCTGACCAACCATGCCGCTGGCACGAGAGTATAGAAGCGATACGTGCGATGGCCGGTGAGCGACGACTATTGCAAGTGCTGGAGGATTACGGTCAGCTCGTCGGCCGAGATCCGCCCGCCCACGCGCAGCGCGGTTGTGCCGTCGGAATTCACGAAGACCCAGAACGGGAATCCCCCAAGGCCATAGGCGTGGGCGACCTCGTCGCGGGTGTCCACAATCACCGGTGAGGTCCAACCCTCACGTTCCAGCCAGGCCTCCGGCGGGTAGTTGGCCCGCCCCGAGTCAATGGCCGTCGCGATCGCGTAGATGTCGATGTTCTCTGGTACGCCCCCGGCGTCCACAAGGGCCTGCACGACAGGCACCTCGGCTTGGCAGTGCGGTCACCAGTGCGCCAGGAAGACCAGCGCCTTGGTTCGCCCGTCGTTGGTGATCGACACGGCCGTACCGTCGAACGACGTGCCGCGCACTTCCGGCGCCGGCTGGCCGGCCGCGCTATCGGGGACGGGCTGGGTGAAGTCGGCCAGCCTTGTGCCGCTGACCTCCGGATCCCGCACGCTCGCCCCGCCGCCCTCACTTTCGCCGCAGGCAGCCGCAAGCGGAACGAGGCCGACGACCAACGCCAGGGCCAGGATGCGTCGCGCGAGCGTGGCGACGTTCTTCATATTCACCGGTCAGCGCGTCCTCCGGCAGGCGACGTACCCAGCATAGCCTTGGGGCTGCCTGTCGGTTGGTCTTTGATCTATCTTGTCCTGTTTTTCGGTCCCTGCCAGCCGGGTAACCGCCTCGGCCAGGTCGGACAGGTCCTCACCGCGGGCGAACGCGGAATCCACCTCGCGATACACCTGGGCCGCGCCGGTGTGGAAGTCGGGCGTGACGCCAACGTGGTCAAAGGTGCTGGCGATCTCCTCCATTTCGCCGATCCAGCGGTAGGCCACCGTGGGCAGGCGTCGCATGCCCTGCCTGGCTGCGCCGAGGGCGGCGGCCTGGCTGTGTTCCATTTCGGCGATCAGTTCGTCGTAGACATCCAGCCGCCGCGCGGCCACCAGCAGCGCCGTGCGCAGGGCGGTGGTTCCCTTGGTCATGGCCGCGTAGCACATCTTCACGGCGGAGGCTTTTCCGATCTCGGGCCCAACGTCCACCACGTCAATGCCGCGGCCGTCGAGCTCGCCGAGCCGATGGGCCGCCGACCCTGACGCGTAGACGCGCGGTCCCTGGCCGTTGCGCGGCGGTCCGCCGACGATGCCGGCATCCACCAGGGTTACACCGGTGCCTTCCAGGTCCGCCTCCATGGCCTGGACGGTCTGCGGGGCGATCGCGTTGCAGTCGGCCAGCACCGTCGTAGCGCCGACCGATCTCGCTGCGGCGCCCACGTCAACAGCCACGCCGCGGGCACGCGCCGGCACCAGGATCGACAGGATCAGGTCGCAGCGCTCCACCAGCGCGCCCAGGTCGGGCACGTCCTCGAGGCCGGCGGCCTGTGCGCGTTCATGCGACGCCGGGCTACGCCCTGCCAGACAGGTCAGGACTGTAAGCCCGGTTGCACGCAGGGCCCCGCCAACGCCGGCCCCCATTTCGCCCGGACTCAGGATGCCAACGGTCTGCACGGCCATGCTCAACTCCTCGGCCTGGAGCGCAATCAAGGGCACACCCCGCATGATGCCGGAGACAGCCGGCAGATCGCAGTCCAGTGCCGTTCGAGCCAGCGCGGCGTGGTAGCCCCGCCCGGACTCGAACCGGGGCGCATGGTTTAGGAAACCACCGCTCTATCCACTGAGCTACGGGGCTATGGAACGGCGCCGCCCCGCTAACGATACCGAGCGCCCTTCCAGCCCGACGCCATTCCCGCCGCGCCGCGACTAGAACTCGATATCGAACACAATGCTCACGGACACGCGGACCGTGAAGTCGCCGGGGGAAACCGGCACGCTCGCGCCGCCGGAGTCGAACGCCATCGCTCGCTCGAGCCGGGGCTCTGGCGGGAGGTCTCCCGAGGTTTCGATGACGTGCCGCACGTTGCCCACGTTGACCCCCAGGCGTTCCGCCAGCTGCTCGGCCTTGGCCAGGGCGTTATCCACGGCCGCATCGCGCGCCGCCACTTCCAGCGCCTGGGTGTCCTCCACGCCGAACCTGATGCCGCCGACGTTGTTGGCGCCCGCCGCCAGCGCCGCGCCCAGCACGTCGCCGGTCGTGTCCAGGTCCCGAACCCGCACCATGATCTGGTTGACCACGTGGTACAGGAATTCGCCGGTCGGTCCATCGGGACCGTACACCTGCTCGACCCACATGTTGAAGGTCAACGTCCGGATGTCGTCCTCGTCGATGTCGAGATCGACCAGCGTCTCGATCACGTCGGCCATCGCGGTGGTGTTGTCGACGATGGCGACGGTCGGGTCTTCGTCGATCGTCTGAACCCCAAGCTCGATGTCCGCGATATCCGGGGCGGCGGACGCCGCGCCGTCGCCACTCACGCTGAGGGTGCGCAACGCTGCGGGATACGCGTCTTCATCCGATGACGCGCCGGCGGTGGCGATAACCGCCGTCAACGCCAGAACGGCAATAACCAGTGAAACCCAGGCTCGGCGCAGCATCGTCAACTCCCTCGGTGGATTCGGCGGACTACCGTCTCTCCGAGGGTACTCCGGCCTTCGCGGGACGCCTCCGCCTTGAGAGACCCTTCAGGATCAGCGGCCACCGCAGGATGTGCGTCGGATTCCCGCGGGGACGGTTGGCCGGGTAGGCGCCGGTCGCCGCGGCGCTAGTCCAGCGGCGCTCCCAGGCACAGACCCGTGTCGCGAGCGGCCAGGATCCACGGGTGGTCCAGCGGCACGGTTTTGCGTTCGCCGGCCACGGCCGCCACGTCCACCAGCGCCGTGCTCTCGCCGCGGGCCGCCACCATCACGCCCCTGGCCCCGTCGGCCAGCGCCTCCGCGCCGGCCGTGCCCAGCCGGGTTGCCAGCATGCGATCGGTGGCGGTCGGCGTCCCGCCGCGCTGCACGTGGCCCAGGATTGTCAGGCGGGCCTCCAGTCGTGTCAGCGACTCCAGGCGGTGCGTGAGCGCCAGGGTGGGACCGGCGAACTCAAACGCCAGCCCGCCGGTTGCCGCCTCGTCCGTCAGGCCCAAATCCTCCGGGTTCTGCGGCTTCGCGCGTTCCGCCACGGCCACGATGCTGAACCCGTGACCGCCCACGCTGCGCTGACGGATCGAATCGGCCACATATTCCACGTCGTACGGCAGTTCGGGGATCAACACCACGTCCGCGCCGCTGGCCAGTCCAGCCCCCAGCGTCAGCCAGCCCGCGTTGTGACCCATCAACTGCACCACGATGATGCGGTGATGACTGTGCGCCGTGCTGTGCAGCCGGTCGATGGCCTCGGTCGCGATGGACAGCGCCGTGTCGAAGCCGATTGTCGTGTCCGTGTGGGCAATGTCGTTGTCAATCGTTTTGGGCAGCGTGATGATGTTGAGTCCGGCGTCCAGCAGCCGCTGGGCGCTGGAATGCGTGCCGCCGCCGCCCAGGCAGACCAGCGCGTCCAGGTGCAGGTTGGCGTAGTTCTCGCAGACCTTGGCCGTCATATCGATCTTCTGATCGCCAATCCGCAACTTGTGCGGCTTGTCGCGGCTGGTGCCCAGGATCGTGCCGCCGCGGGTCAGGATCCCGGCCAGCGACTCCGAGTCCAACTCCTCCACGCGGTTTTCCACCAGGCCGCGGAACCCGTCGCGAATCCCCACCACGCGCATGCCATAGCGCCCGATGGCGGCCTTGCCCACCGCGCGAATAGCCGCGTTCAACCCGGGGCTATCGCCCCCGGCCGTGAGGATGCCGATACGGCGAGGAGTCATGGTGCGCTGCCGGCTTTCCGGTCAAACGGCGTTGGCGCTGCTGCCGCACTTACTGTCTTCAGCATCTGCTCGACATAGTAATGCCCGACGGCTTGGCCGGGTCCTGCAACGGCACTTAGGCCGGTTGGGCTGAGGTTTATCGAGGGTGCTTCGACCGTCGGGGTAGGCTTCGCTCACGCGCGCTGCCCGGCGGATTGGCGTAAACGCGATGTCCAAAGTCGACCAAGCACCGACCCCCAGCGTCCTACAGGGCGCCTATGCGTGCGACCTGGCGCCGGACTCAAATGGGCGGGCGTTCGGCGCCTGGGCCGCGAGCGATTGGGACGAGGAGGCGCTGTTCGCGGCCCGTTCCAACACGCATGGCGGGGGCTGGCAGTTCGCGCCGGGGCGTGACGAGCGCGACTTCATGGCGCGAGTGGGCGCCGCGCGGTATCGCGTATACGCCGGCGAGCTGGGCGGAAATGACCTCGCGCCAGTCGAGCTGACCGAGAGCCCCACGGTCATTCAAGACCCGGCCGTGGCCGTTCGTGGCGAGCAGCGTCTTGTGGCGTGGGGCGAACGCCTCGTCCATGGCTTCGTTGTCCGCGCGTGGACAGGCGATGAGGCTGAAACCGTTGCCTCCACCCCGGCCTCGCTGACCCGACCCGCCGCCGCCATTGACTCCCACGGCCAGCCGTGGGTTGCCTGGCAGGCCTTCGACGGCGACGGATGCGCCGTCGTAGTAAGCCGACGATCCGACAAGGGCTGGACGCCGCCCGAAGTGGCCTCGGTTCCGGGCCAATCGGCCTGGCGGCCGGCCCTTTGCGCGTCGAACAGGCAGGGCGTCTGGCTGGCCTGGGACGCCTGGACCGGGCACCACTTTCACGTGTTTGCACGCCGCATCGAACCCGACGGCACGCTCGGCCCGGCGGTGCAGGTCAGCGACCTGCCGCTGCTGGCCATGGACGTGGATGTCGCGGTGGACGCGGACGACACGGCGTGGCTGGCCTGGGAGCAATCGCCGCCCTGGGGCTCGAACCATCGGTTCAACGAGACGCGGCAACTGGTGCTGGCCGCGACTGACGCCGGCGGCGATACCTACCAGCCCCAGATTCCGTGGGGCACCGGACAGGTCCCAATTCCCATTGAGACCTTTACGCACGTGCAGTCGGCCGAGTTCATCGTGCCCGTATCGCCGCGCCTGATTGCGG
This sequence comes from Chloroflexota bacterium, assembly GCA_022824495.1. GTDB lineage: Bacteria > Chloroflexota > UBA11872 > UBA11872 > UBA11872 > UBA11872. Next base: position 184,639 of record JAJDZU010000006.1, read on the forward strand.
GGCGTCACGGCATCGAACTGTTCTTCCAGCGCTTCCGCAGCACGGACTACGTCGACTTCGGGTGGCGTCTCGAGCGCATGGTCTACTCCGGCTCGACGTGGTCTGATCCGGAAACCGTCAGCCCCTTCCACGGAACGCCCGACACGCGCTACGGCGTGGCGGCGCTGCCGGACGGACGGCGCGTCGTCGCGCACAACGCCATGGACTTTGCGTCCATGCAGACGCTCGAGCGCTGGCGGGCCGGCCTGCCGTTCCTGCGTGGCGGCGCCGGGCCCGTGGGTCGGGAGCGCATCGAAGTCCTGACCCTCGATCTCCCGGCCGCCGCCGTCGACCCGCCCCTGAAGGTCGAGTTTCCGCGCTACGAAGGCGTGCGCGAGGACACCCCACGGGTCCGCCGCGACGGCCGCACCATCACCGTGGGCGACCAGACCTACCACCTCTACTGGGGCGACATGCACCGGCACTCGCACCTCTCCAAGTGCATCGCCGCCAACGACGGGTCGCCCGTGCACAACTTCCGCTGGGCGATCGACCACAACCGCATGGACTTCTGGGCGCTCACCGAGCACCTGGAATACATGAGCTACAACGAGTGGCGCCGGGTCGAAGAGACAGTCGCCGCCTTCACCAACGACGGCCGCTTCGAGCCGCTCTTCGGCTTCGAGTGGGGCCTCAATCCCGGCCACACCAACATCTTCTACCGCGACCAGCAACTGGGCGAAGAGCTGCGCGCGCTGACGCTGATGTCCTCCAGCCTCGAGGACCTGATGGAACGCTGGGATTCCCGCATGCCGGACGGCGCCGTCATGGCGGCCCGCCACTACCACGGCCACCGGCAGCCGGATGTCTTCGAGGGCTTTCGGCCCACCTGGGAGCCCGCCATGGAGATCATGCAGGCCCGTGGCGACCAGCGGGAGTGGATCGAGACCTTCCTGCGCGAAGGCGCCCGCATCGGCTTCATCGGCGCCACCGACCACGCCCGCTACTGGCACTTCGCCTTCTGCATGACCGGCGTCTGGGCCACCGAGCCGACGCGCGAGGCGATCTTTGACGCCATCTGGAACCGCCGAACCATCGCCACATCCGCAAAGATTCTTGTGCACACCGAGGTGTCCGGGATCCCGATGGGCGGCGAGGGCGAGATCAAGGGCGATCCGCGGTTGCGCGTGACGGCCGAATCCGCCCAGCCGCTAAGCGAGATCCAGGTCTTTCGCAACGGCGCGTCGGTTCACCGGGAGTCCGTGGACGGCTCCAGCCTGGACTGGACCTGGACCGACCGCGGCAACCCCCGTAGCCAGAACTACTACTACGTCAAGCTCACGGCCGAGACCGTCCACCCCCTCGCCACCCCCGCCGTGGCCTACGCCTCGCCCGTGTGGGTGCGAGCCAGTGAGTCCTAGGCGGCTCCGGGATTCGACAACCGCTTGCCGCTCGCTGGGCGCGCCGCCAAGCTGGACCGCGCCGGTGATCGATAGCGGCCCGAATCGCTGCCGACTCAAGCAAGGAGTTCCAGCATGACCGAGAGGACGACCGGGTCATTCGCGGCGCACGCCAGGGACGCCCGCTGGGGCAAGGATCTGCGGCCCTACTTCGCCTACCGCGACCTGGGCATCAAGGACGCGACCGAGGGCAAGGTGCTGGCCCACATCATTCGCGCCGAACAACCCTGCGACGGCCCGATGGGTTACCACTCGCACGATCTTGAATTCCAGATGGTCTACCTCATCAGCGGCTGGGCGCGGCTCTACTTTGAGGACATCGGCGAGATTCGGGTGGAGGCGGGCGACGCCTGGTACCAGCCCCCCGGAGTCAAGCACGAAGTCCTGGAGTACTCCGACGACTGGCAGGTCCTGGAGATCACCATGCCCGCCGAATTCGAAACCCACGACGAGGCGCGCTAGTTCGAATCAGCGGCTGCGCAGCGTCAGGGCAGGCCCAGCGCCCGGTGCACCGTCGCCACGCCCTCGGCGAACGACACCCGCGGCAACCCGCAGCCGCCCAGGCTGAGGGTAGTTACCTGATCGCTGGTCCGACCCAGGGGGCGCTGTACCAGTGCGCTCAAGGGCAGGCGCGTTCGCGGACTACGCGGAAGCCGCAAGGCCCGACCGCAGGGCTTTTACACACCCCGACCCGGCTATGTGCTGCGACAAGCATCAAGACGCCAGACCGGATTCGGCCGGTTCACCAGTTTCTTCCGGTTTCATCAAGAGGGCCGGCAGGATGGCAACCAGGGCGAGGATCCCCGAGATCATGAAGAGATTCTGGAACACGGTGAGGCCGGCTCCCAGCAGTTTGGCCTGGGTCTCCGCAAAGTTCACACTCAGCGTCACCTCAGCGGTCAGGCTGTAGAAGCGTTCGATTCCCCAGGCGGACAGTGCCGCCAGCCCCAGCGCCATGCCCACCATTCGGGATGCCGTGACCAGTGAGGCGGCGACGCCCCAGTAGTCGTCGGGCGCCGCGCTCAAGGCGCTGACGCCTATCGGCGGGATGACCAGGCCGAATCCCAAACCCGCCGCTACCAGCGGCAAAGTTAGTGGCAGGCCCCCAACGTCTTTGTCCCAGCCGCTCATCAACAGCAAGCCGGTCCCAATCAAGGCGAGCCCGACGATGCACACACTTCTCACGCCCGTCCAGCGAAGGACGTAGCCGCCTGCCAGCGCCCCGACCGGAATGGCGGCCGTCAGGCGTACCAGGTTCAGAGCGCTTTCCCAGGTCTCCCGCTGCATCACGGTGTTCGACATAAGGGGCACGCAAACGAGCGTCATGATCAGCGCGATCCCCACCAGGAACTGGGCGATGTTGGACGACATGAACGCCCTGGAGGTGTACAGGAAGGACGCTAGGAGCGGCTGAATGGCGCGTCGCTCCACGGCGATCACGACGCCGACCAGGACGACCGCCGCGGCAAGCATGAGGTACGGGACGAGAGACTCACCGGTAAAGATGCCTCGTTGGGCCAGCGCGAATGTGAGGAGCGTGAGCGCCGCGGCAATCGCAAGTGCCCCCGCGTAGTCCATCTTCGCCGCGGGATTGGCACGGTTCGGCAAGATGGCCAGCAGCGCAACCAGCAGCAGGCTCTGCGGCACGTCCAACCAGAAAATCCAGCGCCAGCCGATCCACTCCACGATGGCTCCGCCGTAAATCGGGCCCACAACCGATCCGGCTTCGGCGGAAGCGGCCACGAGTCCAATGGCAACCCCGCGTTTCTCGGTCGATACGGCCGCCACGGCCATCGCCAGGCCTATGGGCACCGTCGCTCCCCCACCCATGGCCTGGATCACCCTCGCGGGAACGATCCAGTTGAAGCTCGGAGCAAGCGCCACAAACGCGGATCCGACGGCAAATACGAGCAGCGCCGCCTGGAACATCCGGGTTCGGCCATAGACGTCAGACAGGCGCCCGGCCAACGGCATGGCCACGGTGTAGCTGATCAGATACCCCGTCATGATCCACGACGCGGTATCCAGGTCCGTGAGGGGAATCTCCAGGTCCACCATCACGCGCGGCAGCGCCGTGACCACAACGGTCTGGTCCAGGGCGGTCGAAAACACCGCCAAACACAGGACGGTCAGGACGACCGGCTGGGACGAGCCCAGCCGGCTGAGCGACGACCTCACGACGCTTACCGCCCGGCGGTCAGGTCAGGAAGCTCAATGTCAACGGGGACGTTGATGTCCTCGATGGTGATGAGACGAGAAGTCCCTGGGTCGTCCAGGGTAAGGATCTGGCCCTCGAGCCGTACCTGCCGCAAGACCGCCTGTTCCGGATCAATCCACAGGGTCAGGTTGACCGGATGACCGGGCTCGGCGGTCGTTATGAGGTCGGACAACGCCTCGGACTGAACGACACCCTCCAGGACAGTGGCCGGGGCGCCCTGAACGGTCTCCTGGCCCGTCACGGTCAGGTCCTCGACCTCGCCGGGCAGGCTGCCAAACAGCTTGGCAATGCCTGCGAAATCAAAGGGCACCTGGTCCTGGGGCAACTGGAGCCACGGGGCTTCTTCGGTGAGTTTGATGAAGGCTTGGTCTCCCACCTGGACTATCTCGACCTTTACAAATCCAAACCCCGGAGCCACCACGTCAACCTTCATCCGCAGGCTGTCGGGGGCCTTAACCACGGCCTCCATCCGCTTCAACGTCGCTCCAAAGAAGGGGGCTCCCGATTCCGTCTCGTCGACCATGCTGAACGTTGCGGTCGACATGGTGGATAGATTCTGCGCAACCGCGGCCAGCAACTGCTCCGCCTCCGCGGCGGCTGCGGCGGCGGGATCGGCGGTGGCGGTAGGTGTCGGCTCGGGCGTAGGCGTGGGGGTAGGTGTTGGCTCGGGCGTTGCCGTGGGCGTGGGCTCCGGCGTCGGCGTGGGTTGAGGCGTCGGAGTAGCCGTAGGCATGGGAGCAGGCGTCGGAGTATCCGCCGCAGCCGTCGCGGGCGCCGTTGCCGGCGTGGGTGTCGCCGTGGGCGTGGATTCAGAATCATCGCCGCAGGCCGCGGCCAGGAACAGGGACGTGATCAACACCACGGGAACCAAAAGACCGCGAATCGGAGTCACAGCAGACGTCACCTCATCGTCTCCTTCATCGCGTGTCCGGCGAGGCGGCGGAATTCCAACGAGCGAGGGAGCCTGCCTGCACTGCGATCCGGTGGTACCGGAGACGCCAGTGATACCAGGGTCCGTTCCCGCGCACCCCTCCCGAGCGACCGGCGCCCTCCGAACGGCGAAGCGCTATTGCTGCCAATTCGCAGCTTGACACTGTCGTCCAGGCTCGCGGACACGTATCAGGCTAGTGCCGTGATCGCGCGGTGGCAACGCGTGTGGACACAGGAGCGTGATGCAACGGTTTCATGTGCCAAGTCGCCCTGCGACCTAAGGGCATAGATAAGGTCTCGGAAACAGACTCCAGTTCTCGCATGGCCTTTCGAAGGCGCGGGATGTTGGAGAATCGGAGAGAATGCTTGGAGTGATTCAAGTCGCGACTTCCGTCGCGACAGGAGTATGAGGCCCAGGCGAAGATGCCATGTCGGTGATTGCTCGGCCTGACACGCCCACGGTTTTGCAAGGCGCCTACGCCTGCGACGTGGCGCCGGACGCCGACGGCGGCGCCTATGGCGCCTGGGCCGGGAGTGATTGGGCCGAAGAATCGCTCTTCGGTCTGCGTACGTCTCACCCGGGCGGGCACTGGCAATTCGCGCCGGGCCATGACGAGCGCGACTTCATGGCACGCCTGGGCCTGGGGCGCTTCCGGGTCTACGCCGGCCAGCTGGACGCCGACGAACTGAATCCAGTCGAGCTGGCGGAAAGCCGAACCGCGATCCAGGACCCCGCCGTGGCCGCGTTTGGCGATCGGCGCCTGGTGGCCTGGGGCGAGCGGCTCGACAGCCGCTTCGTCGTGCGGGCCTGGACTGGCGACGAGGTGGAAACCGTGGCCTCAACGCCAGCCTCCCTGACCCGTCCGGCCGCGGCGATAGATTCAGACGGCCAGCCGTGGGTCGCCTGGCAAGCGTTCGACGGCGATCGCTGCGTTGTGGTGGTGAGCCGCCGTCGTTCGGGCGACTGGACGCCCCCGGCGGAGGCCTCGCTAGCCGGGCAGTCGGCCTGGCGACCCACGCTGCGCGCGTCCGCCGGCCACGGTGTCTGGCTGGCCTGGGACGCCTGGACCGGTCATCACTTTCACGTCTTCGCCCGGCGCATTGGGCCGGACGGCGCCCTCGGCCCGCCGACGCAGGTCAGCGATGTGCCGCTGCTGGCCATGGATGCGGACATTGCCGTCGACCCCGACGACACGGCCTGGGTGACCTGGGAACAATCGCCGCCCTGGGGCGAGGATCACCGCTTCAACATGACGCGGCAACTGGTGCTGGCCGCCGTCGATCCGGAAGGGAAGACCTACTGGGCGCAAAGCCCGTGGACCCACGGCCAGGCGCCCATTCCAATCGAGAGCTTCACCTACAGCCTGTCGCCCGAGAACATCGTTCCCGTATCGCCGCGGCTTATCGCGGGGCGTGACGGAATCGAGCTGTTTTTCCAGCGTTTCCGCAGCGCCCACCAGAAGGATTTCGGCTGGCAGCTCGAGCGCATGGTCTACGCCGGCTCGTCCTGGTCCGAGCCCGAGACGGTCAGCCCCTACCACGGGATGCCCGATACCCGCTACGGCGTGGCGGCGCTAGGCGACGATCGGAGACTGCTGGCTCACAACGCGGCCGAGTACATCCCCATGCACACGCGGGAGCGCATGGCGGCCGGTCTGCCACGGCTGCGGGCGGGCAGCGCCCCGGTGGACCGCGAGCGAATCGAGATTCTGACGGTCGCGCCATCGGACGCCGCCGTGGCGTCGCCGGTGCGAGTCGAGATCTCTCGCTACGAAAGCGATCGCAGAAGCACCCCCCAGGCTCGACGCGACGGCCGCACCATCACCGTCGGCGACCATACCTACCAACTCCTCTGGGGCGACATGCACCGGCACTCGCACCTCTCCAAGTGCATGTCGCCTAACGACGGGACGCCGCTGCAGCACTTCCGCTGGGCCGTCGACCACAACCGCATGGACTGGTGGGCGCTGACCGAGCACCTGGAATACATGAGCTACAACGAGTGGCGGCGGGTCGAGGAAACAGTCGCCGCCTTCACCAGCGACGGCCGCTTCGAGCCGCTCTTCGGGTTCGAATGGGGCAACAACCCCGGCCACACCAATATCTTCTACCGCGACCAGCAGCTCGGTGAGGAACTGCGGGCGCTGACCCTGATGTCCCCGAGCCTTGAGGACCTGATGGAGCGCTGGGACGCCCGCATGCCCGCCGGCGAGGTGCTGGCCGCGCGTCACTACCAGGGCCACCGGCAGCCCGACGTCTTCGAGGGCTACCGCGCCGCCTGGGAGCCCTCAATGGAAATCATCCAGACGCGCGGCGACCAGCGCGAATGGATCGAGACCTTCCTTCGCGAAGGTGCAAAGATCGGTTTTCTGGGCGCGAGCGACCACGCCCGCCACTGGCACTTCGCCTATTGCATGACCGGCGTGTGGGCCACCGAGCCGACCCGAGAGGCCATCTTCGACGCCATCTGGAAGCGCCGAACCATCGCCGCCTCCGCCAAGATTCTGCTGCACACCGAGGTTTCGGGCATCCCCATGGGCGGCGAGGGCGAGGTCTCGGGCGATCCGCAACTCCGAGTCGTCGCCGAGTCCGCGCAGCCGCTCCGCGAAATCGAGGTCTACCGCAACGGCGCACTGGCCCACCGCGAGTCGATTGACACCTTCACCCTGGACTGGACCTGGACCGACCGCGGCAACCCGCGCACCCACAACTATTACTACGTGCGCCTGGCGGCCCAACCCGCACTTCCCCAATCCACCCCGGCCGTCGCCTACGCCTCTCCCATCTGGGTGCGCCTTAGCAAGCCCTAGTCAGCGAGCGTTGATCGATGTCTACCCGGCTTCGCCAGGTCTTCAGCTTCCCCAATCCGGTCAACGAAGTGGCTGCCCGAGTCGTGGCCGGCATGGTCGTGGTCCTGTCCCTTGCGATATTGCTGACGGGCCAGTGGTGGCTGGCATTCCTGCTTGCTTACGGCTTCCTGGCCCGCGTAGCCACCGGGCCCACGCTGAGCCCGATGGGCCAGTTGTCGACCAGGCTCATCGCGCCGCGAATCGCTCAACCCAAGCTCGTACCGGGGCCGCCCAAGCGCTTTGCGCAGACGGTCGGCTTTGCCTGCTCGGTCACCGCGCTGCTGTTGCACTTCGTCGCGGGTCTGTCGGTAGCGGCAGGCGTCGTCCTCGCCATACTGGCCGTCTTCGCCGCGCTCGAGTCACTCCTCGGCTTCTGCGCCGGCTGCTTCGTCTTCAACCACCTGATTCGCTGGGGCCTGATCCCGAAGTCCGTCTGCGAAGCCTGCGTCAACTTCGCCTCGACCCAGCCTTAGCCGACTCCACGGGCTGAACGTCTCGTCCTCGGAGTCGCTGTCTGGTGCGCGCCCGACCATGCGTGTCGGTCAGGCATTTGAGAGCAACGATTCTTCCGGATCCATTCAGCGTCGCAACTGCCTGAGTTCCAGCCGCCGCTTGACTGCCTGGCGGGTATTCCGGTAGGTCAGGGGGTCTGTACGGCGAACCTTCCGGTCGGAAGTCTCCCTGTAGATTCGGGTGACGGAATGGGCGTAGGCATCCATGTCCGCGCCTGTTCGTCCGAGTGACCGGGGCCGGACGTTCCCGTCAAGGGAGAAGTCGGCCCTTCCAAATGTGATTGTGATTGAAGGAAAAGCGGGAGCCGACGGTCCCGACCGAATTCGAACCGGCGATCTTCGCATTGACCGGGAGATATGCTCGGCCACTGCAGTCACCTGCCAACCATACGGCGTTTCCGCCCGAACCGCATCCCAAATCCAGATCCCGCTCTGGCTGCAGATCCTCGACCAGTTTCGCTAACAACACGTCATGATCTGTGAAGGTGTGGTCCATCGTAACCCGGACATCATTACGGAATTATACAGTGTCTGCTTCTGTTGAAAGAACCCTCGCTAATGCTCCGTGCGACCTCATCCAAATCTTGGAAACTCCAACCCTTATCGATTGCCGTTCGACGATCGCGTATGAGGGATTTCCTTTGGGCATTCCATTAGCGTATACTCCATCCACCGCGAAGGTAAATAGTGAATCTCGTTGGCGTTATTGCGTGTCCTGCACTGCGACCTTTATGGTAGAGTATTTTCCTGTAAGTCATGTCGTGCTACCCTTGCCGAAAGCGTCTCGCCTGTCGGAAGGCTTGACGATTCGTTGGCCCGGTCGGGCATCTTGACCGGCTCCATGGTGCCGCTTATCGTCCCCATCGGGTCCTCACGAATCCCAAGGAGCGCTCAAAAAGCGTGACCCGTTTCGCCGCATTGATGGTCGGCGCACTGCGCGACTTGGCTCCCATCATCGTCGTGATCGCGTTCTTCCAGATCGTGGTGTTGCGGCAACCCTTTCCCGACCTGCTGGGCGTCGTCGTGGGGCTGCTCTGTGTCATCGCCGGGTTGACGCTCTTCATACAGGGACTGCAAAGCGGTCTCTTTCCCCTTGGGGAGGGGATCGCTCAGAGCTTTGGCCAAAAGGGCAGCGCAGTTGCGGTGCTTGCCTTCGCCTTCTGCCTGGGCTTCGGTACGACCGTGGCCGAACCCGCCCTGATTGCCGTAGCCGCCGAGGCCGCCGACGTTGCCGCGGAAGCCGGCGCCATTAACGATGACGATCAGGCGCGCGACTCTTATGCCTTCCAGGTACGGATGGTCGTTGCCGTATCGGTCGGAGTGGCGCTCCTGGTGGGTGTCCTGCGCATCCTGAAGGGCTGGCCGATTCACAGGTTGATTATCGGTGGATATTTGATGGTTGCGACCATGACGTTCTTCGCACCCGCCGAGATCGTCGGCGTGGCCTACGACTCAGGCGGCGTGACCACCAGCACCGTCACGGTGCCGCTCGTGACGGCGCTGGGCGTCGGGCTGGCCACAACCATCCGAGGACGGAACCCGATGGTCGATGGATTCGGTCTCATAGCGTTCGCCAGCCTGACCCCGATGGTCGGCGTGCTCGGCTACGGAATGGTGGCGTCATGAGCGACTTCCCGCGCGCCCTCGCCGACGCCATGCTGTCAACGGTTCTGGATGTTGCGCCCATCGTAGTGATCCTCGTTCTGTTCCAGGTCGTCGTTCTGCGCCGCAAGCCGGCCAACCTGCGGCAGATAGCAACCGGGTCCATCTTGGTACTGCTGGGACTTAGCCTGTTTCTCATAGGTTTGGAGAATGCGCTGTTTCCGATAGGCAACACCATGGCGCGGCAACTCACCGCGTCAGCGACCATAGGGGCGGAGAGGTTGAGCGACGGGGTGGACTGGCGGGACTACCTGCCGATCTACGCATTTGCCGCCGCGATCGGCTTCGCGACGACGGTGGCCGAGCCCTCGCTCGTTGCGGTGGCGCTGAAGGCTCGCGAGGTGTCTGGCGGCGCCGTTAACGCCTGGGGATTGAGGATAGCCGTGGCCATCGGCGTGGCCGTGGGCGTGGCGCTGGGCTGCTTTCGCATTGTCACCGGCACACCCTTGCCCTGGTACATCATTGCCGCCTACGTCGTCGTGATACTCCAGACGTTCCGGTCCAGCAAGACGATCGTCCCGCTTGCCTACGACAGCGGCGGCGTCACCACGTCAACCGTCACCGTGCCTGTGGTTGCCGCCCTCGGGCTGGGCCTTGCCTCGAGTGTTCCTGGTCGAAGCCCGCTGATAGATGGATTTGGACTCATCGCTTTCGCCAGCGTCTTCCCAATCATGTCCGTCCTGGGATACGCTATGGTGGCGTCCTGGCTGAGCCGCAGGCGAATGTCGAAATTTCGTGAGGAGGCTTGAGCCGTGAAGCTGAAGTTAATTGTCGCCTTGGTGAGCGACGACAAGACTGACGTAGTCGTAGACGCGGCGCGGTCAGCCGGCGCAACCGGCGACACGGTCATTACCAGCGTGCGGGGCGGCGGCCTCAGGCCCGAAAAGACCTTCTTCGGCCTTGACCTGTCAGCCAAGCGCGACGTCGCGCTGTTCCTGGTGGCCGACACGCGGGCGCGCGAAATCCTGGAGCAGATCCGCGATGCTGGAGGTCTTGACACCGAACCGGGCGCAGGCATTGCCTTCCAGATGCCGATTGAGGATGCTGTGGGCTTGGCGACGCAGTTACCCACGATCCTGGAGGAGGTGGAACCCGAGATATGACCGAGGATATCTCCATCCGTGTACGGGACCTCATGGTCACGGAGATGCACACAATTGACGGGCTCGCGACCGTGGCCCAGGCAATGGCGTTGATGAAGCGGCACCAGGTCGACTCTCTCGTTGTCAATCGACGTAACAGTGACGACGAGTTGGGAGTAATAACGGTTGGTGACATCGCGCGCGAAGTGATCGCGAACAACCGTTCCCCAAAGCGAGTTAACGTCTACGAGATCATGTCCAAACCGCTGTTGACGGTGCCCGATGACATGCTCGCCAAGTATGCGGTCCGCCTGCTCGTACGCTTTGAGCGCTCGCGTGCCGTGGTTGTCGACCGGCAGCGCAATGCCCTCGGCGGGGTGACCCTGCGCGACCTGATCATGGGGTATGCCTCGGAGTGACGTCGTAGTCCCAATTGGCGACCCTCGCACGCCGTCGAGGCGATCCGGCCCCCGTCACTCCAAGTCTGTTTCGTTGATCCCGAAGCTGGCCTCTTGCAGCCCACCTGGTGAGAAAGCCCCGAACCTGAACAGGTCGCGAACTGAGCCCGACGAGAGCCGCCACTGCCCTCGGCAGGCGCAGCCGTAGGCTGCGGCCGAGGAGTTCGAGTCCCCGCCACCCGCAGCAATGAAGTGGTAGGGCATGCGGGATTCGAACCCGCGATCTCCGCCTTGAGAGGGCGGTGTCCTAGGCCGCTAGACGAATGCCCCGTGCGGACCGAAGTCCGACGCCGCCTATGCTACGAAACTTGACCGCGCCCTGGCCCGCCGCCGGCGCTCCGTACAATCGAAGCGGACCTTCGCATGACAATGCCGCCTCATGTTTGAAAGCCTGACCGAGCGCCTGTCCGGCGTCTTCGGCAACCTCGGCCGCCGCGGCCGCCTGTCCGAAAAGGACGTGGACGCCGCCCTGCGGGAGGTCCGCATGGCGCTGCTGGAAGCCGACGTCAACTTTCGGGTCGCCCGCCAGTTCGTCGCCTCGGTGCGCGAGCGCGCTGTTGGCCGCGAGGTCACCCAGAGCGTCACCCCCGCCCAGCAAGTCACCAAAATCGTCCACGACAACCTGGTGGAACTGCTCGGCGGCGAGACAGTCCGTTTGGCCACGGCGCAACGTCCCCCTTCAGTCATCCTCATGGTCGGACTCCAGGGCTCGGGCAAGACCACCGCCGCGGCCAAGCTGGCGCTGGCGTTTCGCAAGGACGGCGGACGACCGCTGCTGGTCGCCGCCGACACCTACCGGCCGGCTGCCATCGCCCAGCTACAGACCCTGGGCAAGCAGATTGACGTGCCGGTGCATCAGCAAGGCACCAGGCCCAGTCCCGTCGACATCGCCGGGCGAGGTCTCGAACTCGGCGTCAGCAACGCCCATTCGCAGGTGATCGTCGACACCGCCGGCCGGATCCAGCTGGACGACCGGATGATGGACGAGATCGAACAGATCTCCCGCGCCGTCCAGCCGGTCGAAACCCTCTTCGTGGCCGACGCCACGACCGGCCAGGAAGCCGTCAACGTCGCCCAGGCCTTCCACGCCCGCACCCCGTTGACCGGCCTGATCCTCACCAAGATGGACGGCGACGCCCGCGGCGGCGCCGCCCTCTCCATCCGGTCCGTGACTGGCATTCCGGTCAAATACGTCGGCACCGGCGAGCGCATCGAGCCGCTGGAGGTCTTCCATCCCGACCGCATCGCCTCCCGCATCCTGGGCATGGGCGACGTGGTCACGCTGGTCGAGCGCGCCGAAGAGGTCGTCGATCTCGAGCGCGCCGAAGAGCTGCAAAGCAAGCTCCGCAAAGCCACCTTCGGCCTGGACGACTTCCTGGAACAGTTGAACCAGGTACGCCAGATGGGTCCGCTCAGCCAGGTGCTGGGCATGCTGCCCGGCATGGGCGCCATGGCCAACAAGGCCGAGGTCCAGGCCGCGCTGGACGGCAACGTGGTCGGCCGTTTCGAGGCCATCATCCTCTCCATGACCCCCGCCGAGCGCACCAATCCCGACATCCTGAATGGCAGCCGCCGGCGCCGCGTGGCCCTCGGCAGCGGCACCTCGGTCCAGGAAGTTAATCAGCTCCTCAGCCAGTTCCGGCAGGCGCGCCAGGTCATGCAAATGATGAGCTCCGGCCGCATGCCCGCCGGCCTGCGCAACCTCACAGGCCTATAGACAGCGGTACCCGGCGGCTGCCCTATGCCTCAGCGAGTTCGGACATGAGTTCGACATTGGGGACCAGATGGCCGTCGCGCTCGATCAGCAATTGCTGATCGAGCAGCAGGCGCAGGTCACGCTGCACGGTGCGCCGACCGGTCCGTCCATACGCCAGGGCCACCAATACGTCAGTCGCCATCTGGTGGTCAGGCACGCCGCGCAGCGACTGCTCCGTCAGTCGCCGGATCAGGTCCAGCATTCGTGCCCGCCGTTGCTGGCCAAGTCGGGGAACCGCTTCGAGCCGTTCCTGCGCATAGTCGCGGAACGCCATAACGCCAACCATCGCCAACAGTTCGCTGCGGACCGTCGCCAATTCGTCCGCCAGTCCCTCCACGGCGAACAGCACGAAGTTCGTCAGGTCGCCGCCGGACTGAAACATCGCCGCCGTCAGCGCGTCAATGTACTCGTGGTGGTGCTCGTAGTAGAAGTTGGCCAGCGAGTAGAAGCCGAAGGCGTGGATACCGGCGCGGCAAAGCATGAAGCTCTCGACCGCGCGCGAGCTGCGCCCGTTGCCATCGCCGAACGGGTGGATTCTCACGACGTAAATGTGGGCGATCGCCGCACGGGCGATGGGGTCCCAGCGCAGCGCCTCACCCTGGTTGAACCAGCGCACGAAGTCGGCCATCAGGCGGCGGACTTCCTCGCCGGTAGCCGGCGGGCGGTAGTTCCCGACGGTCACGGCATGGCTGCGGTACTCGCCCGGTACGTTTCCCGGGTAGCGGAGGCCGTCCGTCGTCAGTCGGTGGATTTCCCTGATCAGCGCTTCGTCGAGCGGCCGCCTCAGATCGGTCCTCACGGTCCGCTCTACGAACTCCAATGCGGCTCGGGCGTTGCGGGCTTCACGCTCATCGCGCGCCCGGCTGGTCGGTAGCACTGGCCGGTCCGGGGCCGCCGCCAGTACCGCCAGCGCTTCGTCCTCGGAGATGCGAGTGCCCTCGATGGCTGTCGTGCCCCGCACCGCGCGCGCGATGTTGAGCGCGTTGAGACGCCTTCGCACGCTGGCGGTGACCGGAATGCCGCGAATCGTCTCGGCGATGGCGCGCGAGCGCTCTACCGCCCGCACCAGCCGCGGATCTCCGGCGCGAACCCGGACATTGAAGTGGATATCCCACTGAGGCATCGATTCCTACAGCCTTCACGACACTAAGCGCGACAATGTCGCATCCGTCGTCGTACAGTTGAACTACAAATCAAACCTGTTGAAGATACGGTATCGCGCGATATTTTGTCCGTCAATGTCATCGTCACTGTCGTCCTAGATTTCGTACTGAACCCACCCTATCCCCGCCAGCGCCTCCTCCAAATACTCACGAGCGTCAGCATCCAGCGCCTGCCAGTAGTGAAGGCTGAAGAGCGCGAAGGCCAGGCCGTTGGTCGTGTGAATCTCGGCCGGATCGGTGGCGTCGCGTTCGGCCAACTCGTACCAGAAGCCGCCATCCGGCGAGGCCAGGCGACCAAACATCGCCGCGACGCAGCGGCGGGTGGACTCGATGGCCTCGGCGCGGCGGTGCTCAGTCCGCCGCCCGTATTCGGCCAGCAGGTGAACGGCGTCCATGTTGGCGCACATGCCGCCATCGTGAAACAGCCCATCAGGCCGCCGGCAGGCCAGGGTGGCGTCAATCATGCGCTCGATCTCCGGCTCGTCCACCCCCAGGGGCCACAGCAGATTCAGGGCCAGGTTGCGGTGGCCGCGCATGGCCCAGCCGAGATCCACGTCCGGCCCCATGCCAATGAAGCCGGTAGCCCGGTCGCGGCGCGCCTCCATATAGGCCAGCACCTGCCGGCCCTGATCGTCCAGATCGTCAACGCCGTCGCAGCCCGCGAACCGCGTATAGAACCACAGGTACTGAAACGCCGCCTTGGCGGCCGAGCGTGGATCCTCGGCCCAGGCCTGGTCCAGCCACGGCCGCCAGGCGTCCTTGCCGACCGGCGCCCAGGGCAATTCGGACAGGCGATCCAATCCACGCGGGAAGGGCCGCGCGGGCTCGTTCAGCAGCTCGTACCCAATTCGGACCACCGCGTCAAAGTGCATCCGCCATGTGCCCGGGCCGCCGCCAATCTGGGTCGCTGTCGGCTCATAGATGCCTAACTCGGGGTTGAAAGCCGCATGCAAGGCCGCCAGCGCCCGCGGTCGCGCGCGCTCGATCACGTCCTCGGCGCCCACCTGCCGCAGGGCCACCAGCGCCCACACGGTGGTCTCGATATCGGTCGAGGCGCCCGCCTGCGGATTCTCGCGGAACGGCAGCGGATCACCCGGCGGCGCTTCAACACTCGCCACGTAGCGAACGACCTGATCCCGCAGCCAGCGCGGCGGATTGTGCAGGCCATCAGACTGTGTGATCAGGGGCGACTGGGCGCCACGATCCGCTAGGCCGTCCGTGTTCGCCGGCATCTCCCAATTCCTCTCGTCGGGGCCGGAGTTTCAGCCTTCGCGCGCGTACTCCAGCATCCCGTCCCGATCCATTCCCTCCAGCCCCAAATCCGTCAACGTCCGGCGGTTGGTATCCAGCGACTCGTGCAGGACGGTGAGGCCGAGAGTGATTACCGCGTCCATCACCGCGGTGGGCACCTCCAGGGCGTCGCCCAGACCGGACCAGGCTCGGAGGCCGTAGGGCACGTCCTCGGAGAGCCAGCGAGTATCCAACTGGCCCGGCGCCTTGAGGGCAGTCAGCATCCGGCTGCCGTTGATGGTGGCCCAGAGATCGGGCGGATCGGCCTGCGGTCCGAAACCGGCGGCGTGGAATGCTTGGGCGGCGTCGGGCAACTGGTGGCCGAGGGCGGCGGCCACCGCCCGGCGCTCCCCGTCCAGCGCCATGATGGCGTCCACCACCCCGGGCGTAACGCCTTCGTCGTAGAAGTAAAACTCACCGCGCGAGCGCTCGATGCGTCCGGCGTTCAGCAGCACCCCGGGCGGATGCACCACGGGGTTCATGGCGCCCAGGCCGCAGGCAAACACGTCGGGCAGGGCCACGATTCCGGGAAAGAACCGCGCAAGCCCGGCATGCACGCGCTCGGTGGCCGAGGCCGGAAACACGCCCAGCCCCATCTGCGGAACCACTCCCCAGATCGTCGCCTCCGCGGGCCCGGTCTTGCGGCAGACGTACGGTGCGGTGTCCGTCTCAGCCACGGGAATCGGCGGCGCACCGGCTTCACGCAGGATGCGCGCGACTTCCAGCGCGCCCAGCGTGCCGGGCATCAGGGTCAGGGTCTGATCATCGTGCAGGTGCGGCGCCAGCGCCTCGGCCCACGGCGCATGACCGTACGCCGGCACGATCACCAGCAGCGTGTCCGAGGCCGCCGCGGCCGACGCCACGTCGTCCGTGATCTCGGCAATCCGGGCCGACCCCGTGTGCGCAACGCCCAGCAGCTCAATCCGGCGCGACTCGCGCACCGGCGCAATGGCCTCCGGAAACGCCGGCAGTTCGCCCAGGGTCACCGAACGACCCGCCAGCGACAGGTTCGCCGCCACCGCAAACCCGGTGTTCCCCGCCCCCAGCACCGTTACATCCGTAGCCACACAATCCTCCCGCCACCCCGCAACCACGCGCCAAGCCTACGGCGCGGCGGCCGGAAGACCCCGCCCGCGGGGAGACTGTGCAGACCGGGGACATAGCTGACGCCCGTTCGGAGACATGGTTTACACATCCAGGACTGAAACGGACTGGAGGAATGGGTGTTTTGGCCTGAATTGGGCTATATTGGTCCAAATGGGTTGAAAAGGGTTGATATGCGCGGGCATGAAGCCGTGACGAAGACCGTGGCGGCATCGGAAGCAAAGCGGAACTGGAGCAAGGTCATCAACCGGGTGGTCAGTGGCGAAGTTCGCTTCGTAGTGGAGAAGAACGGGACTCCGGTGGCTGGGATCGTCTCGGCCAGAGACATTGAGAGGCTGGCTGACCTGGACGCGAGACGGGAACCTGACTTTGAAGTTCTCGAGCGTTTCGGCAGAGCGTTTCGCGATCAGACGACCGAGCAAATCGAGGAAGCCGTATCTCAAGCGGTCGCCGAAGTGCGAGCCGAGAATCGACGCGGGGCGGAGCGTCAACTTGCGCCTGAGTGATTCGGGTCGTCGCGGACACAAACGTCCTGGCGTCCGGCTTGGCCGCCTACCACGCTGAGGCGAGCCCGGTAGCGCTAATCCTCGACGCGTGGAGATACGGCTCTCTCGACCTCGTGGCCTCGGCACCGATCGTCGCCGAACTACGCCGGACGCTTGCTAAGCCGTACTTCGCTCAGCGCTTCACCACCGAGGAGATCGAACGCGCCCTTTACCTCGTGCGGCATCGGTCGAGCTTCGTGCAGGTGCTGGCGGACGTTCAAGGCGTCGCCACGACGCCCGAAGACGACCTGATTCTGGCAACGGCGGTCGCCGGCAAGGCGCACGTTCTGGTCACAGGCGACCGCCAGCTACGCAACCTGGGCCAATACCAAGGCGTCCGGATTCTTGGACCGCGTGCGTTCATGGACTGGCTGGCGGCAAACGAGGGCGCCTAAGGGGATGGCATGCCCGCCGATGTAAGAGGTGGTTTCGGCCTTTGGGATGACGCCTGCCCACTTCATCGATAGGTGGCGGGCGGTGGCGCAGTCGCATTCATGTGTCTTTGGCCCGCCACTGGGGCAGCGGGCGCCGATCGCACCGGCCGCGACTGAGCGGATCAGCCCGAACGTGGGCGGAGAGCAACGTTTACGCCGGACACCTGATCAGTTCCAGCAACATGATCTTGGGCACCGGGTCGTCCGGCAGATGCGGGTCGCCTGGGTCGGGCGGAACGTCCACCAGGCTGCGCAGCAGGAACCCGGCCTGCCGAAACGCCGCCACCCACTCCTCGAAGGTTCGGTAGTAAAACGGGACTCTGTACTCCGCTTGATCCGTACCGAATGTCTGGGAGAGCGTTCCGGACGCGAAGTAGTCGTCCACCTTGCCGCGCGCGGCGAGCGCGTAGGGATTGTTCAGCGACAGCAGCAGGCGGCCGTTGGGCTTGAGGGAGCCGGCAATCCCACATAGGACACCTGCCAAGTCCTCGCAATCGTCGAGCATCATGTTCGCCGTCGCCAGGTCAAACGCGCCTTTGTGGGAAGGCAGCCCCTTGCCCAGGTCTCTCTCGACGAACTCGATCCCGTGCGGATCCCGCGCCTCAAGTTCCCGTGCGTGTTCCAGGAGCAGTGGCGAGATATCCACGCCCACGACCCGTGCTCCCTGGCTCGCGAACAGGCGCGCCACGTGACCTTCGCCGCAGCCCGCGTCCAGGACTTTCGTGCCGGATACGTCGCCTGCCATCTCGAGAAGGCCACGAGCCAGGTGATCGAGGAACCGTCGCAGCGAACCCGACCGGGTTTGCGCCGCGTACCAGTCGGCAATCGGGTCGTAGGCGGACATCAGACGGTCGAACCCCCTGCCAGACCCGACCAATTCGGGTCGCGCGGCTCGAACGGCGCCCATTCGAACTCGATGCTCCAGCGCGCGAACCCTGAGAGCGGCCCCCCGCGGTCGGTCAGCACGCAGATGCCCTGGTACCAGGGGCCGGGCCCCTCGCCCGGCAGGTGGCCGGAACTGCGTACGACCAGCGCCGCTCGGCCGTTGGGCAGCGCCGTGCGGAGCAAAGTGGGACCCGGGGTGTGACCGCAAAGAATCAGGTCGGCCGAGGCGACGGCGGGGCGGGAGAGGGCGGCGTCAATCTCCGCGGCGGTGAAGTCCGGCGTAAACGCCGGATCGGTGTCCCAGGTGGTGGCGAACGGGTTGCCGGGCATGCCGTGGCAGACATAGACATCGCCCTGGCGCGCCCCATCCAGCGATAGCTCGGCAGGCAACGCTCGAAGCCAGGCAAGGTCCGCGGCACTGAGCTCCGCCTGCCCCTGTTCGATCAGCGACAGGAAATAATCGGGCGAGTCGGGACGCCGCCGCCGTTCGGCCACGGTCGCTTCCCAACGGGGCGTCCCCCAGTCCCGGAAATACGCCTCGTTGTTGCCGTAGATCACCCTGACACCCTCCGCGCGCAGCAGCTCGATCGTCTCGCCCGGCGGATCCGGCAAAAACGGCGAGGTCAGGAAGTCGCCGCAATGCACGATCACATCAGGCACATGCCGCCGGCACGCCTGCAGCGCGGCCTCCAGCCCGGGCACAAAGCCGTGGCTGTCACCGATCAGGCAGATCCGCATGCGGTGCCCCAGAGGACGGACCACAGACGGGAGCGAGCGTAGCGCCTCTGATTCGAACCCCTTGATAGTCGCCAATTGCCTTCGTCGCCCATGGTTCGATGCCGCACGCGGGAATGTCGCGACAGGGGCATTGGTGTCCGGCAAGCTGGCTTGAGCAATTGCCTTCAGCGGACGGAGTGACATGGCGGAATCGTCAGTGCAGACCGTGTTCTTTGACATCGACGACACGCTGATCGATGACGCCGCGGCAACGCGAGCCGGCGCGCTGGGCGTCTTCGACAAGTACCGGGATCGGCTGGATGGCACCGACGAACATTTGATGCAGCGCTGGAACACTCTGCTGGACCACCACTTCGAGCGCTACCTGCGCGGCGAGACCTCGTTCATCGGCCAGCGCCGCGCACGAATTCGCGATCTGTTCGGACTGACACCGGATCAGATGCCCGACGCCGAAGTCGACGCCATCCATGCCGTCTACCGTGAGTTCTACGACGGGGCCTGCCGGCTTTCTCCCGATGCAGTCGAAACCCTGGACGCTCTGGCTGGTTGCCGGCTCGGGGTCATCAGCAACGGGTCGTCAACTCAGCAGCGTCAAAAGCTCGCGTCGGTCGGCATTCTCGATCGCTTCGCCGCCGTGCTGATCTCCGGGGACATCGGCGTCGCGAAGCCGCAACCGGAGATCTTCCAGGCGGCCTGCGAAGCCGTGGGCGCGTCGCCGTCGGACTGCCTGCACGTAGGGGATCGACTGGACGTGGATGCGCTTGGAGCCCGCGACGCGGGGCTGACGGGCGTGTGGTTCGACCGAATCGGTAAGGGTGGCGGGCCGCCAGGCGTTTCCACCATCGCGCGGCTCAGCGAACTGCCGGCGTTGGTACCGCGGCGCTGACCGCCGGCTACCAGACGCCGATAGTCCTGAGCAGGTCGGCGGCGAGGGGAAGGGGCCGGGACTGGCGGCCGGTGATCAGGATTGACGTCTGGACGTCCGAAGCGAACCGGATCAGATCGCGTGACTTCAATGCGGCGTCGGTGCTACCGACGAAATACCGTCCCCACCAAGCCTGCTTGACGACTCCGTTCAGGCTCTCCAGCGAGCGTCCGCCGGCCAGCGCGGCCGCGGCGCGCTTGGGCCCGATGCCCCGTACGCCCGGAATGTTGTCCGAGGTGTCGCCCACCAGGGCCATGTAGTCGCACCACTGCCAGGGCTCGACGCCGAAGCGCGCGCGTATCTCAGCGCCATCCACGATCTGGTCACCGCTCTTGCGCATCGTGTTGGCGATGACCACGTGGTCCTCGATCAGCTGATAGAAGTCCCGATCGGTGGACACGATCACGCGGTACCGCCCCGCGCCGGCGCCGCGCACCAGGTGCGCCATCACATCGTCCGCTTCGGCGCCCGTCGTTTCTTCAAACTGGAGGCCAATGGTCCGCAAGCCCTCAAAGAGGGTCGGCAGCCACGCCAGGTGCGAGTAGTCGGCGCCGGCTCGATTCGCCTTGTAGTCCGGCGCCATCTCCACGCGAGATGCCGTGGAACCTTCTCCATCGAACACCACCACCGCCTCGCACGGCATCAGGCCGTGGATGGCCTTCCGAAGCAGAGCGAAGAAGCCGAACGCGGGCGTCACGTCCTCGCCCTCGCCGTCCCGGATTCGCGCCGGAAATCCGTAGGCGGCCCGCCAGAGCAGGTTCATGCCGTCGACGACGACCAGGGGTGGGGGATTGGCCTGTGGACGTTGGTGCGCTGATATCCGGGGCTCGCTCGCGCGCGCGGCCAAGGGTGTGGTCTGGATGGTTTTCGCGATCAGTACGGCGACTCTAGGTCGTCGAACATTGGAAAGTGCCTGACGTTGGTGGTCAGGAGATCGGCATCAAGGAGAAGCGCCGTGCCAGCGATGAGATAGTCAACGTCATCGATGCCCTGGTAGGCCCGACGATACTTTCGGGCCAAAGACCCGGCCGCGCGGACTACGGGCTCATCGACCGGCACCCACGTGAGCGCTGCGAAGAAGCGCTCCATGCTGTCCCGTTCGTGATCGCGCACGCCCGCCAGCAACTCAAAACGTACGACTTCGCTGGCGGCCACGGTTTCGCCGGTGGTGATCAGGCTAAGCAGGAGTGTGCTGGAAGCCTCGACTCCACGCAGATGGTCGATGGCTACCGAAGAGTCCAGTAGCTTCATTCAAGACCGAGTTTGCGCAACCGTTCATTGAGGTCACCGCGGATGGCGTCTACGTATTCGGCGCCGGTGAATGGACGGTCGGACCACAGACCTGCGGTGGCCTTGATCGCCAGCAGCTTGTCCGCCGTCGAGACTGTGCCAAAGGTGCGCCTGACCGCGCGCCGGATCAACTCGGACCGCGACGCGCCGGTGGCGCGCACGGCGCGATCCAGGAGCTCGAGCTCTTCGTCGCCGAGATAGACCTGTGTTCGGCTCATGACGCTACTATACACCATGTGGTGTCTATCGCTCGCCTTGGCGTCGCGGTCGTCGCGAGGGCCGGGACGGTGAGCGTGGGGGACGCGGAAGTCGATCGGGCAAGGGCATAGACTTGGCGCGAGCGGCGATCAGCGGGCGGCGGCTTGGCCGCGTCGGCTGGTATCGAGTCTCATGAGGGCTGTCGGTCATGGCGGTAGCGAAGCGGCTGCTGGCGTTCTTCCTGGTGGCTATCGGCGTCGCCGTGGCCGTGAACTTCATCCTGACGCCGGTCTACAACGACGGAACCACCGACTACCCCATCTGGCGCATCCTGAACTGGTTCATGGTGGCTGCGGCGATGGTAATCCTGGTGGTTGGTTTCCAACGGCGACGCGACCCGGCCAGCGCCGATGTCAGCGCCGTGGAATACCTGCGCGGCAGCTTCGCCTACTACGGGGGCATCGTGCTCGTCATGCTGATGCTGTGGGAGTGGTACTGGACGTTGAACCCCTCAAGCGAGTCCGGCGACGCGGTGACAGCCCACCTGATCTACTTCCCGCTGGTCAACGCGCTCTTCGTGGTCTTGTCGCTGGCCACGGGGCGTTACCTGTGGAACGAGGCCGGCGGGTAGCTGAACTGAGGGTTACTGCGCCATCGGCCGTCTGATGCGCTACGGTTCGGCGACCTGACCGTGCGAGGCCGCCCTTCAATGTCCGAGGATTCGTTCCGCGTTGCCCTGACCGACGGCCTGCGCCACGAGCGGGTGGTCGAACACCGCCAGCCGCTGGACGCCATTGGCGCCACGCTGGACGTCGTGCCGGCGCCGACCAGCGACGAGGAAGCCGTGGAGCGTTTTTCCGGCTACCAGGGCGTCATCTATTCGCACGGGCACTACCGCCTTCATACGTTCGACCAGTTGCCCGACCTGCTGGGCGTGATCGCGCCGACCGTGGGCGTGGACCACGTCGACATCGAGGCGGCAACGGCGGCCGGAGTGGTGGTGGGCAACATCCCCACCTTCGCCACCGAGCAGACGGCGGACACCGCGCTGTACCTGATCCTGGGAGCGGTGCGGCGGATCCCGCGGATTCTGAGCGAGTGGGAGGCCGGGCATCGAGGCATTGCGGAGTGGGAACGCCGGATCGACCACATCGGCGACATGCGCGCCAGCACCCTGGCCCTGATTGGGCTGGGTCGGATCGGCCGTGCCGTGGCCGTACGCGCGCAGGCCTTCGGCACCCGCTGCATCGCCTACGCGCCCACCGTCTCGCCCTGGGAAGCGCAGGGCCTGGGCGTGGAACTGGTGGATCTGCACGAGGCCTTCGAACAGGGGGACATCCTCTCGGTCCACCTGCCCTACACGCCGCGCACTCATCACTTCGTGGACGCCGGCCTGCTGGCCCGCATGAAATCCACCGCCGTGCTGATCAACGTCTCGCGCGGACCGATCGTGGACGAAGCGGCCCTGGTGTCGGCGCTGGAGTCGGGCGCCATTGCGGCCGCCGGCGTCGACGTCTTCGAAACCGAACCTCCAACCCCCGACACACCCCTCATCAACCTGCCCAACGTCATCTGGACCCCCCACATCGGCGGCTCCACCTCCGTCAGCGTCCACCGCGTCGGCCAGGGCTCCGCCGAACAAATGGCCTGGATCGCCCAGGGCTACTGGCCCCGCGACACCGTCAACCCCGAAGTCAAGCCCCGCAAACCTCTGCAGCGGCGGGGGTATCCGGAGAGGTCGTGAGCGCGGACCCCATCCGCTGGGGAATCTTGTCGACGGCGCGGATTGCGCGGCGGTCGGTGGGGCCGGGAATTCTGAAGGCTCGGAATGGGGTGCTGGGGGCGGTGGCGAGCCGGTCGCTGGAGCGGGCGCGGAAGTTCGCGGCGGAGCTGGAGATTCCGACGGCTTATGGGTCGTACGAGGATCTGTTGGCGGATCCGGTGATCGATGCGGTGTACATCCCGTTGCCGACGTCGCTGCATCACCGCTGGGTGATTGCGGCGGCGCGGGCCGGGAAGCACGTGCTGGTGGACAAGCCGTTTGCGGTTGACGCCGCCGAGGCGGTGGAGATGGTGCACGCCTGTCGGGCGGCCGGCGTGCAACTGCTCGAGGGCTTCATGTATCGCTACGACCCTCGGCACGCCCGGCTGCGCGAATTGGTGGCGGACGGGGCGATCGGCGACCTGCGCCAGATCAACACGGCGTTCTGCTTCCCCATCACCCGCGACCCCGCCAACGTACGCCTCTCGACCGAACTGGCCGGCGGAGCGCTGGGCGACCTGGGGACCTACTGCGTGAGCGTCAGCCGCCTGCACATGGGAAGCGAACCGCGACGTCTGGCGGCGCGAATGACGCACGACCCGGAGTTCGGCGTGGACTTTGACGGAAACGCGCTGCTGGAGTTCGACGATGGTCGAACCGCGATGGTGGCGTTCAGCTTTCTGTCCTCCCGTCGGCACTTCCTGGAGTTGGTCGGAACCGAGGGAACCCTGCGGGTCGAACGCCACGTGCTGGCGCCGGGTGAATCGACGAGCATCGAGATCCATACGCTGCGCGGGGTAGTGACGGAGCTGTTTCCGCCGTTCGACACCTACCAGGCCGAGGTCGAGAATCTGGGCGACGCGATCCGCGGCGAGGCGGCGCCGCTGGTGGACGGCGACGAGGCCATCCGCCAGATGCGAGTGCTGGACGCCGTGAGCGAGAGTGCGCGCAGCGGCGAGTGGGTCGCGCTCAGCGAGTAGAACCTCACGGCCGCGAGGAGGACGCCATGAAGCGGGTAGCGAAGCCCGAGGGCAAGTTCAACGTGGTGCTGGAAGACGCGCCCATGCCGGCCGTCGGCCCGCACGATGTGCGGGTACGCAACGTGCGCAGCCTGATCAGCCGCGGCTCGGAACTCTGGCGACGCTACATCCGGCCGGAAGCCGTGGACCCCCAGATCATGGGCTACTCGGTGGCCGGCGTAGTGGACGCCGTGGGCTCGAAGGTCGTGGGGTTTGCGCCGGGGGACCGGGTGGGGGTATCCGGGCCGCACGCACAGTTCGTGGTGCAGGACAGCCGGATTGCGTCGGCTTCGGACGGTCCGCGAATCGTGCGGATTCCGGCTGCGCTGGATTTCGAGCAGGCCACCTTCTGGCCGCTGACCACCAGCGCCGTCCTCTGGATCGAAAACGACAACATCCAGCCCGACGACATGGTGGTGATCGTGGGCCAGGGACTGGTGGGCAGCCTGATGCTGCAGGTCGCCCGGGCCAACGGACAGGGCCGCCTAGTGGCGGTGGACGCCTTGCCCAACCGCTGCGCGCTGGCGGCCGAACTGGAAGCCGACGAGGTGATCAACGCGGCGGACGAAGACCCGGTGGCTCAGGTGCGGAAACTGACCGGCGGCAAGGGCGCCGACGTGGTGATCTACGCCGTGGGCGGACGCGCCGGCCTGCGGGCTTTCGACCAGGCCCAACGCATGACCGCGACCGGCGGCCTGTTGCAGGTGGTTGGGCTCTACGAGGACGACCCGCTGCCGCTGTCGTCCAGCGAGATCCAGCGCAAACGTTTGATTGGCGGCGCCCTGCCCGACAGCGACCGGGTCGCCGCCTCCGCGCGCTCCCTGGACCTGCTCGCTCAAGGCCGCATCGCCACCGACCGCATGGTCACTCACCGCTTCCCCTACCAACAGGCCCCCGAGGCATTCCACTTTCTCCACGACCACCCGGAGACGGCGTTAGGGGTGCTGATCACCTGGGACAACGACTAGCTCCAACCCTTGATACCTGAGCCCTACTCCGAGTTCATCGTTCCGGCGTGGGGGGTGCTGCGCTGGTGGAGCGTTTTGCTGGTGGTGGGGGTTCTAGCGGGAGCGCGAGTGGCGCGGTGGCAGGCAGAACGGACAGGACTGGATCCTAGGCCGGCGCCGCTGCTGCTGCTGGTGACGGTGCCGGCGGGAATCCTGGGCGCGCGGATCTACTACCTGGCGTTCGAGTGGGAGCGACGGTTTGCGGATGAGCCGGAGCTTGCCTGGCAGATCTGGGAAGGCGGGGTGGCGCTTCACGGGGCGTTGCTGGGTGGGCTGCTGGGCATGGCGATCTTCGCGAGGCTGGCGCGCATCAGTTTCTTGCGATGGCTGGACGCCGCGGCTTTGGGGTTTCCGCTAAGTGTTGCCATCGCCCGCTGGGGCGATTACTTCAACCAGCAGTCGTTCGGGGCGCCGACGGACCTGCCGTGGGCGCTCTCGGTGGAGGAGCAGTTCCGGCCGCTGTTGTACCTGGAACAGAACGGCTTCCACCCGATGTTTCTGTATGAGTCGCTGTGGGCGCTCGTTGTCTTTCTGGGAGCGCTGGCGGTGGCGAGGCGCGGGCTCACGTCGCGGCGGGGTGACCTGGCGCTGGGGGTGTTGGCGGCGTATTCGGTGGGGCGGTTCTGGATCGAGTCGATCCGGGCCGATCCGATCATCGTGGGCGAGGGATTGCGCCTGGCGATGATCGTGAGCGCGGGAATTGCGACCGCTGGGATCGGGGCGCTGGCGCTGCGGCGCTGGCCCGGCCGAATGTTTCACGTGAAACATTCGGGCTAGCGTCAGGCGGCGGATTCGGCGCTCAGGGCTTCGAAGGTGGCGTGAAGCCAGAGAGATTCGAGGGCCAATCCGAGGGCGGAAGCGGTGTCCAGCGTGGGGTCGACGGAGGTCCAGCCCGAGGCATCGCGGGTTGCGGATCGCGCGAAGAGCGGGGCGGCATTGGTGGGGACGGCGGGGTGACGGTAGGCGGAGGCGTCCAGGTGCTGCTCCCAGGGCTGGGCCACGCCTTCGGCGCGGCCGGGCGGCGCGCCGCGCATAAGGCCGCTGCGGTTGACCAGGGAGTCCCAGGCCGTCGCCAGCAAATCGCGTGCGTAGCGGCGTTCGATGGGCGGCTGGCCGTGGAAAGCGGCCAGGCGGAGCGCGCGCAGGAGCGTCGCGACTTCGTCGGCGGTATACGTGAGTCGGTCGCGCAGCCAGCCATTGTCCCGGTCGAACGAGGTGGCCAGGTCCAGGAACAGATCGCCGGCGCGCTCGCCGACGCCGCTTTCAGGCGGCATCAGCGGGGTCAGCCGGATCAGGGCGGACAGGGCGTTGGCGACTTCGAGGATGTTGGCGGGTTGCTGGTCGCGGAGCCGATAGGCGAGGCGCCGCTGCTGGACGGGGATGAAGACGCGGAAGTCGTCACGGGCCGTCACCGGGCCAAGCCGGGCCTGCGCCCTGACCAGTCGATGGGCCTCGTCGATCTCTTCGGGAAGGCTCTTCCGGTAGAAGGCATATAGCTGGTCGGCTGCGGATTGCAACCTGGCGGCGGTCTCTTTTGAGCCGGAGGCGAGCGCCAGGCGTGCGGCATCGGCGGTGGCCCAGATGAGGTCGATGTTGCCGAGCGGGTCGTAGGTGTCGTCGGAGTCGAAGAGGACGCCGAGCCTGGGCCGGAACAGGTCGGCCTGAATGCGGTCGGAGGCCTCGACGGCAAGGGTGGCGTTTGCCGCCGCGAGCCGGAGTTCGTGCGTTCGGGCAGGGGCCGGCGCCGCGGGTGCGCGCAGCCGGTGGGCGCGGGCCAGGGCCTGGAGGAGGCGCATGTACAGGGCGGCTGTGCGGACGCGGATAACGCCGTCGGTTTGCCGCACCCGCGGCGGTCCGCCCGGGGTTGACGGGTCGTCCACGGTGGCAGTGGCGAATGGCAGGGCGATCGGGATCGCCTCCGGCCGCGTGGCGGCGAGGGCCGCATGGTGATCGGCTTCGAGGGTGTTGGCCGGCAGGCCAAGGTCGGGCTGGGTGGCGATGAGGCTGCCGACGACGCGGGCGTACCAGTAGCCCTGCCAGCCGGCGGTGGCCAGGGCGGCGGCGCGATACGGCGAGGGTTCGGGCCAGAGCTGGGACAGGCGTCGAGGCGCGACCGTCTCGCCGCAGGCGGCCAGCGCAGGTGCGACCGCAGCTAGAGCCAGCAGACGGCGTCGGCAGATTCGCTTTGTCTTCAGGGGCTCTCGTCCGCGGCGAGCCGATGCATGCCTTGCGATCCCACCTTCGCATCACTCCATGAGCTCGCGTTCGACGCGCTTGGATTGCTTCGGTCTACGATCGTGGCATGCGAGGACGACGCGTGCTGCAAGCCGTGGGCGTGGCGGCGGTGGTTGGGGTGCTGTTGTTTCTGCCGCAGCGGTCGACGGCGTATGAGTTGCGGTGGGACGTGCGGATATTGCGGGACGCCATCCAGCCGATCTACAACCCGAGTCTGACCACGCCGGACAACATCAACCTGAAGCCGCACGAGATGGTGCTGGCGGTGGAGATCAACGGCGACGCCCGCGCCTATCCGATCGAGCCGCTGGTGAGCTACGAGATCGTGAACGACGTGGTGGGCGGCGTGCCGGTGGCCATTACCTGGTGCCCGCTGTGCTACAGCGGGCTGGTCTTTGAACGGGTGTGGGAGGGGCAAACCCTGACCCTGGGGGTGCAAGGCGCGCTCTACAAGGGCGCGCAGACCTGGTGGGACCACGAGACCGGCAGCATCTGGAGCCAGGTGTTCGGCGAAGCGCTGGACGGTCCGCTGGACGGCGCCACCCTGAAGCCGGTGGTCGCTTCACTGACGCCCTGGGGCACATGGCTCGAGCAGCACCCGGCCACGCTCGTCCTAAAGCAGCGCCTATCCGTTGGCGCGCCCAACAGCACCTTTCACATCCAGAGCCAGCCCAGGGACATCTGGGTGATCGGGGTCGACATCGACGGCGCGGCGACCGGGTTCTACTTCGACGAGACGGCCCGGCTGGGCGTGCAGCAAGCGATGGTGGGCGACACGCCAGTGGTGGCCTTTGCGCACGGGAAGAGTCGGCTGGTGCGGACCTACGAATCGCGGATCGACGGGCGTCGCCTCACCTTCGACGCCGACGGAACCGACCTCATCGACCGGGAAACCGGAAGCCGGTGGGATGGGTTGAGCGGCAAGGCGATATCCGGCTCACTGGCAGGCGAGGTGCTGACCCCGGTGCCGTACTTCAGCATCTGGGACTGGGCGCTGCGATTGCATTACGGAAAGGACACGCCGATTTATCCGACTGAGTTAACGGAAGCAACCTAGCAGCGCGCTCGCCAAAGAATGTGGTCTGCAGGGTGTGAGCCTCAGCGCTTCCGAAGACTCCTGTTGACGACGGAACTAAGTCATGGATACCTATGCAGTTGTCTGTCTGTCCACGAATTGAAGAGCGGCGCGCGTGAGTAACCCGGACCGGGTCTCTCTTTCTCGATCCGCCGCTTCATCAATGATGGACAACACGCGTGAGGGCATTGTGATATTGACACGCACGGTCTTACTGGAGAGTCTAGAAATATCAACGTCTATCAGCGCCCAGACTCCGTTTTCGAAGTCCTGATTGCCTTGATGTAGATGAATCGGCTTACGTTCCGGGATGGATTCGCCATCCATAAGCAAGCCTTCAATATGACAAGCAACAGCTTCGTGGGCCGAGGTTATCGCCTCCTCGTACGATTCGCCTCCAGAGAAGCACCCGGGTAGATCGGGAACCGTGACTCCGTAGCTGCTCGTCTCGTCTTTATGTATCACGATTGGAAACCGCATTAGCGTTTACTCAAAACTTACACGCTAGCTTTGACGCGGGTGGCTCTGCTTTGATGGCACCAGTCGGCTGGCGTCCAGGCATTCTGGAGCGTGTTGTCGCTGATTCCGCTTTCCGAGCCTTCCTGAATGGCTGCCTGGAGTTGGCGAGGATCGGCGGCGGCGACTTGTTGATGGGTTGTGAGATTCCGGCAGGCGGCGAGCTCGCTCCTGGGTTCGCCGTGCTTCCGCGCCACTGGTCGTTTGCTCTCGGCGATCAGTCATGGCGAACTCCTCCGCCGGCAGTCGGTGCCGGTGCGCGAAGAAACATCCGCCCGTAGAGAATGTGAGCAACGAGAGGGTCGTGGTGGTTGCGGGGGTCGGATTCGAACCGACGACCTCCGGGTTATGAGCCCGACGAGCTACCACTGCTCCACCCCGCTCGCTATTGTAGCGAACCGGCGGGGGCCGGGCGGCATGACTTGTTGGCCGGTGGGGATCGGGCAGCCGGTCTGAACCGAGAAGACGCCGGGGGATCGGTTTCAGAACGGTCCCGATGACCGGTGAGCGTCGGACCGGTCGATAAGCCGCATTCTGTCGTGGGCGGCCATCTATCTTGGACCGGCGTTGCCGCCGGCCTCGTGCAGCCTACCTGGGACTGGGCGAGCAGCCTGGTGGCGTCCCGACTTGGCCTTGCTTCCGGTAGAGGTTAGCCGTTTCACTCCCGCGCCCCCGAGGGGGCATGGGCATCGTCACTGTGCCCCTGTTCCGGCCCTTGCCGGCGCGAACCGATTCGGGCGACGGGTGTTACCCGCTACCGCGCTCTGTGAAGTGCGGACTTTCCTCTCCGGCCGAAGCCGGAGCGGCCGCCTGACCGGCCCGACGCTCGCGTACATGGTCACACAGCTCGGGTCGTTGGGGAGATTGGTTGCCTGGAAGCCCCCACCTTCGTCTGGCGAAGGCGCCAGGATTCTCCTTCCCCCAGGAGAGGGGCGGAACCGGCAGCCGCTTGAGGCGATTGACCCCGCACACCCGTGCCTCGGGTTACGCAAAGGTCTCAGGAGCGGGATTGAGAGAGGGCGCACGAATAGATGCAAGCCCAGAGATACAAACATGGCGGTGTTGGCGTGGGGGCGCCTTAGCAGGGAAAGAGTGAGTGCGAGGTCGTGCCATTCCGGTCGACTCGATGGGTTTGGGTCTGGCGCGGCTGCCGTTCGAAGAACGGCGATCCACGTGATCGCTCAACCTGGGTGACCTCTCGGCCGAGGCCGAGAGGTGTCATCCCTAGAAAGGAGGTGATCCAGCCGCAGCTTCCGCTACGGCTACCTTGTTACGACTTCGCCCCAATCGCCAACCCCACCCTCGACGGCTGCTTCCCAAGGGTTAGCTCACCGGCTTCAGGTGTTGCCGACTTTCATGGCGTGACGGGCGGTGTGTACAACGCCCGGGAACGTATTCACCGCAGTGTGCTGACCTGCGGTTACTAGCAACTCCGACTTCATGCAGGCGAGTTGCAGCCTGCAATCCGAACTGAGACCGGCTTTAAGGGATTCGCTTCCTGTCGCCAGGTTGCTGCCCGTTGTACCGGCCATTGTAGCGTGTGTGTAGCCCGGGATATAAGGGCCATGCGGACTTGACATCATCCCCACCTTCCTCCGCGTTGTCCGCGGCAGTCACGCTAGACATATACAACTAGCGTCGAGGGTTGCGCTCGTTGCGGGACTTAACCCAACACCTCACGGCACGAGCTGACGACAGCCATGCAGCACCTGTTACACGGTCCCGAAGGAACTCCCGATTTCGCGGGATAGCCGTGTAATGTCAAACCCCGGTAAGGTTCTTCGCGTAGCCTCGAATTGAACCACACGCTCCGCTGCTTGTGCGGGCACCCGTCAATTCCTTTGAGTTTTAGTCTTGCGACCGTAGTCCCCAGGCGGGACGCTTACCGCGTTAGCTCCGGCACGCAGGGGGGTTGAGCCCCCCACACACCTAGCGTCCATCGTTTACGGCGCGGACTACCAGGGTATCTAATCCTGTTTGCTCCCCGCGCTTTCGCCCCTCAGCGTCAGGACAGGCCCAGACCGCCGCCTTCGCCTCTGGTGTTCCGTCCGGGATCTACGCATTCCACTACTCCCCCGGACGTTCCACGGTCCTCTGCCTGCCTCTAGCTCGACGGTTTGCTCGGACCCTCCCCGGGTAAGCCGGGGGCTTTCACCGAACACCTGTCGTGCCGCCTACGAGCGCTTTACGCCCAGTGATTCCGGATAACGTTTGCCACCAAGGTATTACCGCGGCTGCTGGCACCCTGTTAGCCGTGGCTTATTCCTGGGGTACCGTCATTTGCGTCCCCCAGAAAAGGGGTTTACAACCCGAAGGCCTTCATCCCCCACGCGGCGTCGCTGCGTCAGGCTTTCGCCCATTGCGCAAGATTCCTCCATGCTAAACCCCGTAGGGCTCGGGACCATATCTCAGTCCCCGTGTGGCGGATCATCCTCTCAGACCCGCTACCGATCACTGCCTTGGTGAGCCATTACCCCACCAACTAGCTAATCGGCCGCAGCCCCCTCAGCCGGCGCCATGACAGGTTCCCCTGCCACAGCTTTCGTCCACCTGTCTACCAGGCGACCATATGCGGGATTACCTCCGGTTTCCCGGAGTTTTCCCCCACCGACCGGTAGGTAAGCTACGTGTTACGCACCCGGACGCCACGGTCGTGGGCGCTCCGAAGAGCCTCCCCGTACCGTTCGACTCGCATTGGTAAAGCACGCCGCCAACGTTCATCCTGAGCCAGGATCAAACTCGCCAATCCAATCTCAACACACGCCCTGGCGGGCGTGATACAGATCGCAATTACTTCAGGGCCCGGGTGTACCGGAGCCCTGCAGCCACCGAGTCATCCTCGAATCACGTGAATTACTGTCGCGCCAAACACATTGGAATGACACGAGTACTCGCACTCACTCTTCCCCTGTTAAGGTGCCGTCGCGCCCGCACCCGGCCAGTAATGGCCGGTGCGCCACCGGGGCGGCTGATGAATCAAGCGCCGCCGAAATGCGCGGATGCCTTTTCAGGCAGTCGCCGATCTTAGCACGCCTGGCGGGGCTGTTCCAGGCATATCCCCGACGCGGCGGCGCGACCAGCCGCGTGTCGGCCAATAGAGCTCGTGTAGCAGCTGCAGGCGACTAGCGGAACGCCCCATGAGCCTGATTGACAGCTGAGAGCCCCATGCTCGAACGGAGGTAGTGCGAAACCAAGCCGAGCTAAGGTTCTCGGGGAGCACGGTGGACGGCACCCGCACGCGTTTGGGCGCCAAGGGTTGCTGGTGCACGTGCTGCGGCAAGGATGGCTGGTCGCGGCGACTGCGGAAACTCTGCGAGCCTTGCTTCAGACGGCTATCGGTGGCTCCGGCGCCATCGCCCCGAAGGGCCGACCCGCCTCATGGACGGCCTTATGCAATCTCGGTGCATCCGATTCCTGCCCAAGCTTGGATGTTGCTCTGACGCGGCTGCCTGATTCGGCGTCATGGTCGGCCGTCAGGAGTCGCGAGCAGCCGCGGTTCGCTGTCGGCGCTATTCCTGCGGTCGAATGGCTCTTCAGAGGGAGTGATCAGCAGCGGAAAACGCCTCTCGTGCTGTCAGACTCGTCGCACTTCAATACAGTGACCGCCGTCGGCGTCCACCGACACCCTTTTAGTAGCAGCTACGTCTCACCCAGTTCGAGGTCCAGCCACAGCGCATTCAGGCCGTGTCCATGGCGAGCGGCTTCGTATCTTGGGGAGTCCGGCAGACTATCCACGCAGTGAGCAAGCTGTCGGTGGGCGTTCAGCGCCGACTCCAATAGGCCACGTAGCTCCCTGTCGGCGTCCAATTGCATAGTCTTCAACAGATGCAAGACGACGTTGAGGCCTTCGCGCAACACAATGACGCGGGCTTCAGGCTCAGCATCGAATGCCGCCCTTACAGCGTCGAAGCGAGCTTGGGCAACTCGGTGCGCCTCGAATACCTCGGCACATCCGTCGCAGTAGCTGGGTTCCTCAAGTTCGGTACCGCCGCGAATTCTGGGAAGTGCTGCCTCTGACATCGAGAAGGGATCGCGGTCGCACGGCGGTCCGGTGCATACCCCGCTTCGAAGCGTGGCCTCCGAGCTATCGACGGCGGCACGTAGAGCTTCTGTGTAAGTCTCCAAGTCGAGGTGCCAGATGGTAGTCACAGCTGGCGTTCCCCCTTTTCGCTGACCAACGCCAGCAACGTGATGAGGCCGGTCATGGTAACCGCGCCGTTGCGCGCCCCTCTTTGGACGGAAGACTTGCCCACAGCAGCCTGACGGGTAGTGGGTCACTTTGACCCACTACCCGTGCGCTACCCTCCTTGAACCACACGGATCAGCACTGACCTCGCGGCCTCGGGTAGGTCGCTGGGCGCGATCCGTGTGGTAACAGGTCAGTTGCCAGCGGTTCATTCGGGGTCGCGTTGCGGCCGGGGAGTTCCCGCCATGCGTACCCGACACTTCCTGGCTACGGGCATTGTCTTTGTGGTCCTTCTGGCCGCTCCGACCACGGCCGTCGCCCAATGGCCGACAACCTGCGTCGAGGCCAACGACGCTTTCGAGTTCGCTGCGGGCCGTCTCCAGAACGTCGGAATCTACCCGCGGGTCCATGGAGCTGGCGCCGAAGCCGCGTGCCGAAGCGATCATGGAGACAACCTCCGAGCTTCCTTCGGATGGGCGTTTGGCGTGACAGTCGATCCAAGACCTGTCACACCAATTCCAGTTCCAGAAGAGCCTCGGATCGACGTTCGGTTGCAGCCGGCCTGGGATCTTCTTGTCACGGCGGTTCCGTTCATGACGGAAAGTGAACGAGGCTCAACGGTCAAGGTCCGGGTCGGACAGGACCCAGATCCACTGGTGTCCGGTCGCTACATCGTTGACGAGCACACGATCATGATCGTCGAGTGGATGCTGGCTGAGCGAACCTCGGCCATTGCCAGCACCATGACGCACGAGCTCTCTCACGCAATGTCGACTCTGGACTGGAGCGCCAGCTACGAGAACTGCCTAGAAGAAGAGGTTTGGGCCGAAATCAGGGCAGCCGGTACATGGCTGCTTCTCGAAGGCCCGGAGCTCACCGGTCTGCCGTTTGGCACACGAACGGAAGAGAATCTGTTCGATCTCAGCTGGCGAGTCACTGAGGATTACTTCGCAGGGGCCAGGGCCGATGGGAGCCCATGGGACTGGACTCTCATGACAGATCGAATCGTTGATCACTACGGCGATCACTGCTCCCAGTACGGCTAAGGTCAGAGTGACCCACTACCGCCTGACGGAATGTCCATAGCTGAGAAGACCAAGGTGCTAGGCTGGGCGGACACCAAGTTTGACGTGACACACCTCGCATCAAGATTGGTGGAGGGAGTCGGCCCAACGAAGCCGGGCAACCTTCGAGCGAACGCTCGAGAGGGTGCCAATTCCGGTAGCGGAAGCTGCGAGATGCGAGGGTCACCGGCGCGAGGCAGCGCCCCGGGCGGGGCGCGGAGCGCCAAGGGGTTTGCGACGGAGTGAGAGGCAAACTCTCCCAAGCTGTTCGGCGGCCGATGGCGATGGCCGAGCCCGCGCGTGACGCGGGCGAGCCGGGTTACCCGGCGATTCGGGTATTCGCCATCCGCTGACATCTTCGTCGGCGCCTCTGCCAAGGATCATTCGCATGTCCACGACTCAGACGCTCCGCTGTCGCGAGTGCGGTCGCGCCTACCCACTGCAGGCCACGCACATCTGCGAGTTTGATTTCGGACCGCTGGAAGCGCAGTTCGACTACGCGGCCATCCGCAAGACCATCTCGCGCGACGCCATCGCCAGCCGGCCGCCCACCCTCTGGCGCTACCACGAGTTGCTGCCGGTGGAGGGTGGTTGGGACGAGACCTGGCCGGTCGGGTTCACGCCGCTGCAGCGCGCGGACAACCTGGGCGAGCGGTTAGGCCTGACCAACCTGCACATCAAGAACGACACCGTGAACCCCACCTATTCCTTTAAGGACCGGGTGGTGGCGGTGGCGATCACCAAGGCCCGCGAATTCGGGTTCGAGACCTTCGCCTGCGCGTCCACCGGCAACCTGGCCGGGGCGGTGTCGGCCGCCGGGGCGCGTCACGGCATGCCCACCTACGTATTCATGCCCGCCGACCTTGAAGTGGGCAAGATCCGCGGGGCGGCGGTGTATGGCGCGGGCATCGTGGCGGTGGAAGGCACCTACGACGAACTGAACCGGCTGTGCAGCGAAATCGCCGACCTCTACAACTGGGCCTTCTGCAACATCAACATCCGGCCCTACTACGCCGAGGGATCCAAGACGCTGGCCTTCGAGTCGGTGGAACAGCTGGGCTGGGTGGCGCCGGATCACATCGTGGCGCCGATCGCCTCCGGCTCGTTGTACACGAAGATGGGCAAGGCGATGAAGGAATTGGTGGATGTGGGGCTGCTGGACAGCCAATCCACCCGCATCCACGGCGCCCAGGCGGACGGCTGCGCGCCGGTGGCCGAGGCCTTCGCGCGCGGACAGACCACGTACCGACCGGTTCGCCAGCCCGATACCGTGGCGAAGTCGTTGGCCATCGGCAACCCGGCCGACGGGTTCTACTCGCTGAAGCTGGCGCAGGAAGTGGATGGCGTGATTGAAGCCGTGACCGACGACGAGATCGTGGACGCCATGCGCCTGCTGGCTTCCACGGAAGGCATTTTTGCCGAGACGGCCGGCGGCGTGACAATTGCGGTGTTGGCCAAGCTTGCCGAACGCGGCGTAATCGCTCGGGACGACCTGACGGTGGCGCTGGTGACCGGCAACGGACTCAAGACGCAGGAGGCTATCGACGGCCGAGTGGACGCCCGCTATGACATCCGACCGAGCATCACATCGTTTGAGCAGACGCTGGCCGACCGCGGCGTGCTGACGCCAGCCTAGATCGCGCAGGAGACGTACTCATGCCCCGTGTCCGAATCCCTACCCCGCTCCGCAACCTGACGGACGGCAAGAACAGCGTGGACATCGACGCCACGAACGTCGGCGACCTAGTGGAGAAGCTGAACGCCGCTCACCCCGGATTCTCCGAACGGATCCTGGATGAGGACGGCGAACTGCGCCGCTTCGTCAATATCTACGTGGACGGCGAGGACATCCGCTACCGCGAGGGCTTTGACACGGAGGTCGGCCCAAGCGACGAGGTGTCCATCGTCCCGTCGGTGGCGGGCGGCTAGTCCGAACCAGCCGCACTCGCTGGCGCGGCGCCTCGATCCCCGGAGCTTTGGCTCCGGGACGGGGACAGGTGCGCAGTCGGCCGCCGAAGTCCTCGACGATTACTGGCCGCCGATGGTGTCGTAGACGGCGTCGGCCTTGTCCAGCTCGCTGGGCTGGAACTCAATCCCGAGGCTGCGCGCACGCGCCAGGTTGAAGTTCGTGTCGGTCTGTTTCGGATCGACGATGGGCGTGGTGCCGGGGTCGGCTCCATTGAGAATGTCCGCGCCCAGCGCGCCGACGTGGGCCCCGGTTTTGAGCCCCGAGTTGCCCACCGCGACCAGAATGCCGTCGCGTGCCCAGTCGGCCACGAGGCCAAGCTCGGGCAGGTTGTTCTCGGCCACCATCCACTCGATCACGTCGGCTGGAGGGACGATGGCGCCGCTTGCATCGCGGAGCTGGTGGAAATTCACGACGGCGATGAGGTCGGCCTTGTTCTGGTAGTCGACGACGGTGCGTTTCCACTCCTCGAACGTTTCCAACAGTAGAAAATCAAGGACCTCGAACGGCCTGGCTTCGGCTGCCTGATTGACGCGCTGGAAGGCGGTACGAACGGCCGCGGCGCCCGGGCCGGCATCGGCGAGGATGACGACCCTGGTCACATCGGGGAATAGCCGCTCAGCGGTTGCGAAGGCCTCGGTGTGCGGAATGCGCTCCAAGGCCCCGGTAATCGTCCCGCCAGGCTTGTCGAGACTGTTGATGGGGGCGTAGATCGTCGGGTCGATATTGACGCCGGCGAACACGGTGGGGAGCGGAGCGTCGGGACTCTCCTGGGTGTACCTGACAGCCACGTGCTCGAGCGCGACATCGTCCGTGACAAACAGGAGGTCGGGCTCGAAGGCTCGCAGGGCCTCGAGGGCCTCGGCGGCCCGCTGGTCGATCTGTTGCGGGCTTGTGAAGTTGATCCGCGTGTCCATTTCGAAGGTCTGCAACTGGTAGTTGCGATCCCTGGTCAGACCTTCCTGGGCCAGGCCCTGGATGATTCCCTGGTGGAGTTCCCTGGTCCATGAGAACTCGTCGCTGTACGAGTGCACGACAAAGATGCGATGCGGCTCGCCGGCGGAGGCATCGGTGGGCGCGGAGGTGGACGAGCCGCAGGCCGCGGCGACGGCCAGAGACACCAGGAGTAAAGCCAGCCCCAATGCGAACCGGGGGATGAAACGCCGATCAGCCATGACACTCACGTGCAATAGCCCTCACAGTCATTGGTAGGCGCGGCGCCTGGGTCTGTCCAGCCTCCACCCGTCGCCCGCTCAGGCGTCGGGGGGCAGGGGTTTGCGGTTGTCGAAGCCTTCGTCGCGGCCGTGCCAGTAGTCGATCGAGTCTTCGCCGAGACGCCAGCAGAGGAACACCTCGTCGCCGTCGAGTTCCGACGGAAAGTCGATCAGCCCGGTGGAGGGGTCGCGCAGCACGATGTTGCGCGAGCGCAACCAGGCGACCAGCGGCTGCACGTCCCAGAGGGCGGCGACGAGCGCCTGGTGGGCGAGGCTGACTTCGACGGGGGTGCGGCGGCTGGAGGTCTGGGCGACCTCGAACGCCTGCCGCTCGGAACCGGCCTCCATCCAGACCTGCTGCAGGCTGCCGACGATGCGGCGGACCTCGGGCAGGAGTTCGGTGGCTTCCTCCAGCGTGTAGGTCAGGCCCTCCTCGTCGTGCTCGTCCATAGGTCGCGGCCTCGCCTCAGGTCTGTAGGTAAGTATCGGCCAGCGCGGCGCGTCCGTGCGGCCCGCTAGCGCCAATCGACGGCCACATGGTGCGTTCTCGCACGACCTGCAGGGTGGGGAACCAGGCGGCGCGGAGGTTGCCGGCCAGGTAGACCGAGCCGCCGGAGACAACGGAGCCGTGGTTGCCGGCGAACGCGAGCGCGGCCTGGAGGGCATCGTGCGGGTCGGAGGCCTGGGCGATTGGGGGCTGTCCTAGCTTGTCGCCCGCCTCGGCAAGCTGGCCCACGGGGAGCGCGGGCTTGCGGTAGACCCGCGGCTCGGTGGCCACCCAGACGTCGAGGTGAGGCAGCAACCGCGGCAGCACTTCCGCGGCGGCGCGGTAGCCGACCATGCCGATAAGGCCGACACGCGGTCGGGGCAAGCCCCCGACGTCGATCACCTGTCCCAGGGCGCGGGCCTTGTCGCGGTTGTGGGCGCCGTCCAGGTAGACGGCGGTTCGGCCGGGCATGCGTTCGAAGCGGCCGGCGAGGCGGCCACGGGCAACCGCCTGCCTGACCTCGGGCGAGAGGGTAGGGCCCGAAGCGCTCAGAACTTCAAGGGCGGCCTCGGCGAGGCGGGTGTTGCGGGAACGGAAGTCGGCGCCGTCCAGCGGAACCTCGACCAGCGGTTGGCCGATGGCGGCAGCGGCTTGGCGCACCGGCGGCTGGGCCTCGGGTGGGAGCGGGCCGCACATTGCAATTGCATCGGGCTTGAAGATGCCGGCCTTGTGCCAGGCCACGGTTTCGAGCGTGCCGCCGAGGCTCTTGAGATGGTCGCGGCCCACGCTGGTAATCAGCGCCAGGTCGGGGTTGATGACGTTAGACAGGTCGAAGCGTCCGCCGGCGCCAACTTCCATGACGGCGATGTCGACCCGGGCGCGGGCGAAGTACTCCAACGTGAGGGCCACCCAGACCATGCCGTAGGTGGGCTGGCCGTCGGGATCGGTGGCGGCGAATCGGTCGACATACGGGCGGATCCAGTCGACCAGGTCGACTAGGTCCGAGGGCCGGGCCAGTTGGCCGTCGCAGACGAACTTTTCCAGGGCGGTCTGCAGGTAGGGCGTGCAGTGCAGGCCGGTGCGCAGACCGGAGGCGGACAGACCGGCCGCCAGCTTGGCGGCGACGGAGCCTTTGCCGGACGTGCCGCCGACGTGGACGCAGCGGAGACCGTCCTGCGGGTTGCCGAGGCTGTCGAGGAAGCGACGGAAGCGGGCCAGGCGGCGTTCACCGGCCTGGATGGACTGCTCGAGCGTGCGCTGGATCGTCGGGCCGGCGGCGCCCTGGATCAGGCCGTTGACGTAGCCGACGGCGGCGTGGCCGGCGGCGATCTCGTCATCGGTGACCGGCGCGTCGCCGGGGGCCAGGACCGGAGTTTCAGGCACCTTTGCGCTGGGCGAGTTTGAGAGCTTCCAGCATGCCGGCAAAGGACTCGCGGGTGTTGGCCTCCTTGCTGCGGTGCTCAGGATGCCAGTGCGTTTCCAGATTGACCGCGCCCGCGAAGCCGTCGTCGATGAGGGCGCGGAATTGGCCGACGAAGTCGATTTCGCCGCGGCCAACGCACTCCGAGGCGATCAGGCCGGTCGCGTGATCGACCACGCTGGCATCCTTGATGTGGACATGTTGTGTCCAGGGGCGAGCAACTTTGTAGCCCAGCGGAAACGTGTTGCCGCCGGATACGAAGTCGTTGGCGGGATCCCAAATCAGCTTGACGCGCGGATGGGCCGTGGCTTCCAGAATGGGCACGGTGTTGACGGCGGTGTTGCCCCAGCAGCTGCGGACGTTCTCGACCAGAAGCGTGACGCCCGCGGCGTCGGCACGGTCGCCGGCATCGCGCAAGACGTTTACGGTGCCGGCCAGGCGGTCGTCGGGCAGCGGTCCGCCGTCAGGCAGGCGCGGACTGGGGTTGCCCAGGCCGACCATGTCGTCACGACGGCAGGAGAAGATCCGGACGTAGGGCGAGCCAAGGGCCTGGGCGACGCGGATGCCGCCGTCGAGTTCGCTGCGGTGTTGGTCCCAGCCATCGATCGAGGCCAGGTCGCCTACGTCGCCGGGCGGCAGGATGAGGGCCTTGAAGGCCTGCGTGCCGACGGCGGATACGTAGAGGCCAGCGCGTTCAACGGCGGCACGGGTGCGTTCGACGAGGGCGTCGTCGCACTCGTAGGCCGCACGGCCCCAGAAGTCCTCGATCTCAATCTGGGACATGCCCAGGTCGGCGGCGACGGCCACGCCGACGTCGACGTCCGAGGAGATCTCACTGTTGACCACACCAAGGGAAAACGGAAGGTCCTTGTCTATATCCGACGACATGTCAGGCCGCCGTCGTTCGAGACCAGAAAGACATCAGCAATTCCTCCATTTCGGAGCGGCGGTCCACGGCCGCACGCAGGGCCTTCATGTCCAAACCGTCGCTGCTTACCGACACGCCGCGCAGGTGCTCGGCCACGTCGTTTGAGGCTCGGGTCCAGCCGTGCATGAGGCTGCGGAGTTCGCGGGCCTGTGGCCGCGTGAGCGCCATGAGCGGCTCTCCAGCAAGGTAAGTGGGCGAGGGTAGCGCGTCTGATCTAGGGCGCGCTGTGCCTGATCAATCACCTCGACCGATACTACGGCGCCCTTGGCCGCTGCTACGATCAGGTTGCCAGTCTTCGGCGAGGAAGGGAACCGCCGAGTGACGAGAAAAAACTGGCTCCTGTTGGCCGTTTCCGGGCGCAAGGGGAGTGTTGCGGCGCCTATCGACCCTATGCGGCTCATGAAGACTCTCTTCGTATTCCACCAGCAGCTTGGCGCTCACCTAGACGCGCCGGACTTTTATGCGTTCGAGCCCTACAGATACGGCCCCTTCGCTCGCGAGATATATCCAGATTTGGACCAGCTTGAGTACGAGGGGCTCATCGAGCCGGTAGCGAATCCTGGCCGAACCTGGCCACGGTACCGGCTCACCGCCCTGGGAGCCGACGCGGCCTCTACCTTGGAATCAAACGCCGGATGGATGGGAAATCATCTGTTCGACGTGCGCGACTGGGCAATGTCGATGTCGTTCCGAGACTTGTTGTACTCGGTCTACAAGCAGTGGCCCGACTACGCCACAAACAGCATTGCTCGAGTCTGACTAGAGCGTGACCCTCATCGTCGCGGCAGCGTGCAAGGGGGGCATCGTTGTGGCGGCCGACAGCCAAGTAACTATGGGATCGGTGAGGTTCACAACGCCGAAATTGCGCCGGTTGGGCCCACGGGTCATTTGGGGCTCGGCCGGGGATGTGGGCACGACTCAGGTCATCGAGCACGAGTTGCAGAAGCACCTTGGAAGCGGTGTTGAGGACGCTTCGATTCACGATCTGCGGCACAAGCTGCTGGACGTGGTGAATCCGGTTCAGCGTGAGGCATTGGGCCGATGGCTCGGGTCGTCGGCGACAAATCCCCTGCGAAGCTCGTTCCTCTTCGCCGGCCACACGGCCGGACATGCCTGGATCTTCAGGATCAACCTCATGGGCGAATCGACCATTCACTCTCCGGACGACTTCTCGGCGATTGGTTCGGGTGAGGCATTTGGCTATCTCGCTCGAGCGAGCTTGGCGCACTACGACTTACCGAACACCGACTTGGATCTGGCCAGCGTGCTTCTTTACCGCGCCATGGCTGACATCATTCGGACATCGGCGCACGGTCTGGCCTTTCCGATCAGCCTCGGACAGGTCACGGCCGAGGGCGTGCATTTGCTTGGCGAGCATGAGTGCCAACGCATCGAACGAGACTCGAACTACATCGGCGAGCTAGAGGCCGAGGTGGTTCGGAATGTCTTTGCCGAGACGTCAAGGAGGATTCCGCCACCTGAACCACCCGTACCGGGCGAACGATGATCCGGTTAGTTGTCTGCGAGAGGCGCGTTGCCATCGGCTGACCGAGTCAGGCAATGCACGCGGCGGTGGCGGAAATGGGCCGGTGGTAGACTCCGCTTCCTGTTGCCGGCGTGCGGCGCCCAGAGGTTACAGGCGTTGCCGCCGCTCGCCCCTTTGCCGCGGGAGGCCCAATGGCGATTCATGCTGGCGCGCCGCGTCGCTCGACGCTTGCGCCCGGGGACCACGCCAAGCTGGATGACCTGCGAGCGCGACTGGCCGACCTGAAGGACGAGCCGGGCGCCACGCTGGAAGCGCTTTATGCCGCGCAGGCCGTCTTCTCGTACGTGCCGCCCGAGGCCGTGACGATGATCGCCGAGGAACTCAGCCTGC
The DNA here is from genome assembly GCA_022824495.1 of Chloroflexota bacterium. Lineage (GTDB taxonomy): Bacteria > Chloroflexota > UBA11872 > UBA11872 > UBA11872 > UBA11872. The sequence goes on from JAJDZU010000006.1 coordinate 226,872, forward strand.
CGGAGAGCGAAGTCTTTGGCGTGCTGACGTTCTACACGATGTTCCACCGCAAGCCCTCGGCCAAGTACGTGCTGCGGGTGTGCCGGGACCTCAGTTGCCACATCTCGGGAGCCCCAGCGGTGTTGCAGGCCTTGAATGAGGCGCTGGGCACGCGCGTGGGCGAGGTGACCGAGGACGGGCTGTTCGAGACCGAGTCGGTCTCCTGCCTGGGGCTGTGCGATCTGCAGCCGGCCGTGATGGTGAACCTGGAGCAGCACGGTCCGCTTGACGCGGAGAAGGCCCGCAGCCTGCTGGCCGAGTTGCGGGCGCGAGAAGACTGATGGAACTCGTCGTCACCAAGAATTTCGGTAACCCGGAGTCGTGGACGCTGGACAGCTACCTCGCGGCGGGCGGGTACCAGGCCCTGAAGAAGGTTCTGGACGAGATGTCGCCGGAGGACGTCTCGGAGGTGGTGAAGGAGTCAGGGCTGAGCGGGCGCGGCGGGGCGTTCTTCCCGACCGGGCTGAAATGGCAATTCGTGCGATCGGACCCCAAGACGCCGCGGTACGTGGTGATCAATGGCGACGAGAGCGAGCCGGGCACGTACGTGAACCGGTATTCGCTGGAGCTGGATCCTCACCTGATGCTGGAGGGGATGCTGATCGCGGCGTACGCGTGCAACGCCACGCTGGGGTACGTGTACATCCGCGGCGAGTACGGGCTGGCACACGAGCGCACACAAGCGGCAATCCGCGAGGCCTACGAGGCGGGCTACCTGGGCCAGGACATCATGGGCAAGGAAGGCTTCGATTTCGAGGTGACGTTCCGCCGCGGCGCCGGGGCCTACATCGTGGGCGAGGAGACGGCGCTCTTCAATTCGCTTGAAGGCAAGCGCGGAAACCCGCGGTACAAGCCGCCGTTCCCCACGAACGTGGGCGTGTGGGGGTTGCCGACGGCAATCAATAACGTGGAGACACTGTCGGCGGCGCCGGCGATCATCGAGAACGGGGCCGAGTGGTTCCAGAACCTGGGCCATGGCGAAGCGGCCGGCACCAAGATGTACTGCCTGTCCGGCCGGGTGGCCAAGCCGGGCGTGCATGAGTTGCCGCTGGGCACCACCGCACGCGAGTTGATCTACGACTATGGCGGCGGGGTGCTGGATGGACGGCCGCTGAAGGGCTTCAAGCCGGGCGGCGCGTCATCGGCGCCGCTGGGTCCGGAGCACCTGGACGCGCCGCTGGAGCCGGGTTCCATGGCCGCGCTGGGCACGATCATGGGCACCGGCGGGGTCGTGGTCTACGACGACACGGTCTGCATGGTGGACGCGGCCTACCGCGACGCGCTGTTCTTCGAGGAGGAGAGTTGCGGGTTCTGCATTCCCTGCCGGGAAGGCACCCCCAACCTTGTGCAGATCCTTGAGCGAATCATGCACGGGCAGGGGAGCATGGACGACCTGGACCTGCTGGAAGACCTGGGCGCGAGCATGATGGCCTCGTTCTGCGGGCTGGGGCAGTTTGCGCACCAGCCGGTGCGCGGGGCCGTGCGGGCGTTTCGCGACGAGTTTGAGGCGTACATTCTCAACCGATAGTTCGAGGCGCGCGGCTGCCAGTTCGCGAATAACGGGCGACTGGCCTAGGCGGAACGCGGGCTTTCGTTCGCAGCCCCCTCGGATAGCCGGGAGGGCCTAGAGGCGCCCGGTCAGGCTGAGACCTCGGTTTCGCGTGTCTCGTTGGTGTCTTCGGTCCAGCGGTACTCGCAGCGGTCGTTGTAGTCGCAATAGCGGCAGTGTTGGCCCGGGGTCGGCGTGAAGTCGGCAGCACCGATGCGTGTGGCCAGCGCCTGGTAGCGGTTGAGCACGTCGTCGGCGACGGCGGGGTCGGGGGACTGGGAGATGCCCTGGTTGTCGGTGAGGTAGTAGACGGTGAGCCTGGAGACGGCACTGTTGAAGCCGCGTTCGAGCGCGAGGGCGTAGGTGTGGAGTTGGGTGCGCAGGCGGCCCGGTAGTTCGGACGGGCGGCTGCCGCTCTTGTAGTCGATGATTTCGAGGCCGTCGGGCCGCTGGTCCACCCGATCGATGACGCCTTCGACGGTGTGAGCGTCGTCGGGGCGCAGGCGGAGGCGGAAGCGGCGTTCCAGCATGACGGGACGGCCGGGGGCGTGGCCGCGGGCGGACCAGAAGCCGTCCAGGAGTTCGTGGCCGCGGTCCCAGATGTCGGGGAAGCGCTCGCGGTTCAGGCGCGGGGCGTCGCGCCAGTAGGCGGCGTGCAGTTCGTGCAGGTCGGCGCGGGTGAGGCGAACGCCGTCGCGCAGACGCTCGAAGGCCCGGTGAAGGACCGAATGAACGATGGCGCCCACGGTGAGCCGGGGTGAGAACGGGATGGGGATGCGCTCAACGTAGCGGAAGCGGTATGCGTAGGGGCAGAACTCGTACAGGGAGAGCTTGGTGTAGCTCAGGCGCATGGCCTGGACTGGGATTCGTTAGTGTGGCTCAGCGCGGTGGCTGGGCGGACGACGCCTTCAGCGCGGCGACGTCGTACCCAATCTCCCGCATGGCGCGCTCGAACTCGCGCATATCAGCACGCGTGCTTTCGCGGTGTTCGCGTATGTCGGCGCGCACATCGCCGATGAGCCGGAGCAGCAGGCCAATAGTGCCCAGGAGCAGCGTGACCATGATGCCGAAGCCGGCAAGGTAGACAGTGAGAAGGTCGGTCATCGTGGCGGAACTCTCGTTGGCCCGGTGCTCAATCCCAGCATGCCACGCGTGAGGCGGACGCGGCCTGCAGGGGCGCACTGAAGGACCTTTAAGCCGACGACGCTTTTTCCGGCGGCTGCATCCCAGGGCGTGAGGCGAGGTACGGGTCAGGCGGCGGAGTGGGACGGTCGGCGGGCGGCCGCGGTGTAGGCGCGGCGGAGGACGGACTCGGCGGGTTTGCCGTTGGGGGCGAAGGTGGAATCGTGGGCGTCGGTCGCATCGGGATTCCAGCGCCACCAGAAGACGCCCTGGAGGGACTCGAGCCGGTACGGCAGGCCGAAGAAGGCGGTGTAGAGGTTGGCCTGGAGATCGGGATCGACCTCATGCGGCTTGACCGGGTCGGCCGCCCGCGGCTGGGTGGCGGCGGTTGCGGCACTGCGGTAACCGAGTTCGGTGAAGATGACCGGACGGTCAAGCCCTCGGTCTGCGCGCCAAGTTTCGATCTCTTCCAGCCAGACATTCCAGGCGTCGGCGAGCTGGGCGTGGCTGATAAGGCGATCGGCCAGCGGGAAGTAGGCGTTGATGCCGATGAAGTCCAGGTCATCCCAGAAGGGCACGTTGGCGTAGCCGCCCAGACCCGCCGAGGGCGCATGGCTGGCCGCGTAGGTCAGTGGCCCGCTGAAGCGCTCCCTAACGCCCACGATCAGCCGGCGCCAGTCGTCGGCCCGCGCGGCCTCCGAGAATCCCAGGTCGGTCCCGAGGCAGAAAAGGTCGGCGCCCGAACTCTCCCCGAGTTCAGCGTAGCGGTAGGTCATCGCGCCGTAGTCGGCGAACCACGCGGACGGGTCGGCTGGCTGGATATCGCCGCGCCAAACGCCGTCGTCGCTGTCGACGAATGGCTTGAGCATGACGCGGAGGCCGGCGGCATGCGCCCGATCGATCAACCGCCTGATGTCTCCGTCCGGGGGTGTCCGAACGGGGTCCGGGCGGATCCGGGATGCGTCGCTGGTTGCCTGGTACCAGCCGGGAGCAATCGACACCCAGTCCGCGCCGGTTGCCACGGATGACTCAATCAGCCGCGCGGCTCGCTGCTCGGCGAAGTCGGTCTGGGACAGGCCGGCCAGGGTGAGGCCGTGCATGAAGGGCGCGCCGGTGGGATCGCGCCGGCTGACACCGGCGAAGCCGCAGGCGGCGAGGGCGGCGCTGGCCGGGGCGAGCGCCGCGACGGCCAGGAGCGACCGGCGCCGGATTCTTGCCGGCGGGCGCATCAGGCGTGAATCGGGCAGCGGGAGCTAGCGGCCCAGGATCCAGCGCACGTCCTCACTCATCATCTCTTCGTTCCACATGGGGTTGAAGGTGAGGTCGATCTCGGCCTTGCGGACGTGGTCCAGGGACTCGGCTTCCTGCTTGACCTGCTGGAGGATGTAGGGACCGGCCGGACAGCCGGGAGTCGTAAGCGTCATGGTGACGGTGGCGCGCTCGTCGCCGTCGGTGGCTTCGGGTTCGCCTTCGCCGGCAACGTAGGGAACGATGTCGACCTCATAGATGAGGCCAAGGTCGACGATGTTGATGCCAATCTCCGGGTCGATGACGGAACGTAGCTGATCTCGGACTTGGTCGGGAGTTGTGGTTGCCACGGAAAATCTCGCTTTCAGGGTTCGCTAGCAAGCTTGGCAGCCGGACAAGGGCGCGACAAGACCCCAAGGCCAGTCCGTGATCGCTTGGTGGTCAGCCGGCTTCGTAGCCGGGGAGGATGCGGACGCCGGGATAGTTGACGGCGCGGCCGGCTTCGATTTCGAGGCGGTGGTCCCACTCGACCTGGTGCACGCGATAAGACCAGGCAGCGTCCCCGGGATCCCACCAGACCTCGGCCCAGTGGGCCACGTTGGCCCAGTGCGGCTCGTACTTCAGGCCTACGCTGCCGGGGCGCAGGATGGTGGTGGACTTGTATTCGAGCTCGAGCGGTGCATGGATGTGGCCCACGACCATCAAGGCGGGAGGATTGGGGCCGAGCAGGCGATCCAGTTCGGGCGCGGGCGTGTCGGCCCAAATGAAGTCCTGCAGATTGACGCCATTAGCGTGAGCCAGCAGCAGTTCCGGTCCGTCGTCGATCTGCAGGCGCAAGTGCTTTGGCAGGGCTGCCGCGCGTTCGCGCAGGTCCGACGGGAGCCGTTTCACCGTCCAGTCGAAGACGGCCAGGATGAGGTCGCGACGGAGTCCCCGGCCGGGGACGGGCTTGAACGAACCGAGCGCCAGATCGCGTTCGGTGTCGCCCATCAGCAGCGCGACGCCGGCGTCCTCCAACTCGTCCCACACTTCCAGCGGGCGAGGGCCGCCGAGGAGTTGATCGCCGGCGGAAACGACGAGCTGGAACGGACCCCGCGCACGGATGTCATTCATTACCGCGCGCAGGGCGGTCAGGTTGGCGTGTACGTCGGTAAGTACCGCGATTCGCATGCAGCGGCCGAGGGGTGGGAGGTTCCGCGCCGGCTCCACAGCGGGGCGGCGGGCAGAAAGGGGCCTGTTTAGCGTAAGCAGCGCACGCTGGGGCTGGCAATAGTTTGGCGGGAAAAGCGGAGCGTGCCTGGAAGCTATGGTAGGCTCGCCTGAGCGCGACGCCGATCCGTGCGTCGCGTCCTTTTTGTCCCCGATGCCCAAACTCAAAACCCGTAAGGCAGCCATCAAGCGTCTGCGCCGCACGCGGCGCGGCAAAATCACGTCGTCCAAGTCGTGGGCCGGCCCGTACCGGCGGCGCAAGAGCCGTCGCGCTCGCCGGGCGAAGAATCGCGAACACTCGCTGCCGCCGGGGCAGCGACGGCAGGCTGAACGCCTGCTGGCGACAAACTGAGGCAAACCAATGGCTCGTGTTAAGCGCGGTGTAACCAAGCGCCGCCGGCACCGCAAGGTGCTGAAGGCCGTGCGCGGCCACCGCGGCGCGCGCAGCCGGCACTTCCGTGCCGCGCATGAGGAACTCATGCACGCGCGGCAGTACGCCTACCGCGACCGGCGGGCTCGCAAGCGGCAGATGCGGCGCCTCTGGATCATGCGCATCAACGCCGGCGCCCGCCTGCACGGCCTGACCTACAGCACGTTCATCCGTGGCTTGCAGGCCGCGAACGTCACGCTGGACCGCAAGGCACTGGCGGACCTCGCGGCCAACGAGCCGGCCGCCTTCGAAGCTCTGGCCGACACTGCCCGAGCCGCGGCCTAGGGCGGCGTAGTCCCGGCGCGGGGCCACTCCCGCCATGATTACCAGCGTTCGGAATCCGCAGGTAGCGCTGGCGCGCCGATTGCATCGAGCATCCGTGCGGCAGCGCGACGGTCTCATCCTGCTCGAGGGTCCGCGCCTGGTGATGGAAGCCGCCCAAGCCGGCGTCCTCCAGACCGTCCTGGTTGCGGACTACCCCAAACCCGACATCAAGCTTGCGGCCGACGCGGCGGCGGAGTCCGGGGCGAGGGTGCTAACCGCCGCGCCGCACGTGCTAACCGCAGCCGCCGACAGCGCCTCGCGACAGGCCATCGTGGCGGTTGGACACCGACCGCAGGTCGCCGAGCTTGAAGGCACGCCGCTGGTCCTGGTGATCGACGGCGTGCAGGATCCGGGGAACGTGGGAACGCTGGTCAGATCGGGCGCGGCCGCCGGAGCGACGCTGATCGTTCGCACGCGGGGGAGCGCCGACCCCTTCGGACCCAAGGCCCTGCGCGCCGGGGTGGGCGCACACTTCCGACTTCCAATTCGAGACGCGGCCACCCCTGCGGACCTGAAGCCGCTGGCGGAAGGCATTGCCTTCTACACCGCGGCGGCCGACGCCGAGCGCGGCTATCACGATATTGACTGGACCGGCCCTTGCGGACTGGTGGTGGGCGCGGAGACGCGCGGTGTGTCCGACGCCTGGCGAGCCGCCTGCCGGGAAGCCGTGGGCGTACCGATGCTCCGCGGCGTCGAGTCGCTGAATGCAGGGGCCGCGGCCGCCGTTATCCTGTTCGAGGCCGCGCGGCAGCGCGCGGCACTCCCCCAGAGCTGACCAACGGTGCAAGAGCGACTTGACGCCCTGCTGAGCGCCGCCCGCGCGGAGCTGGCCGCCGCCACGGACGACGCGGCGCTGGAGCAGTGGCGGGTCACGCACCTGGGACGCCGCAGCGAGCTCACCGGCCTGCTGCGTTCGGTCGGCAGCCTGCCGCGCGAGGAACGGCGCGAAGCCGGCCAGGCGGCCAACGCCGCGCGACGCGAGTTCGAGTCGGCGTTCGAGGCCCGCCAGGCGGAGCTGCGGCGCGGCGCCGACGGCGCGCAGGTGGACGTGACCATGCCCGGCTACCCGGTGCGCCTGGGCAGCCTGCATCCGCTGACTCGAACGCTGCGGGAGATTCGCCGGGTGTTGGCGCCCCTGGGCTTCCGGGCCGTCAGCGGGCCCGAAGTGGAGTGGGACCGCTACAACTTCGAATTGCTGAACATCCCGGCGGACCACCCGGCGCGGGACATGTGGGACACGTTCCACATTGACGACAAGGCCCGGCCGGGGGAGCTGTTGCTGCGAACTCACACGTCGCCGGTTCAGGCGAGAGTGATGGAGCAGATCCAGCCGCCGGTACGGGTGATCGTGCCCGGCAAGGTCTACCGCTACGAGGACCGCGACGCCTCGCACGAAGCCGAGTTCATGCAGGTGGAGGGCCTGGCCATCGACAAGCACATCACGATGGCCGACCTGCGTGGGACGTTGACCTATTTCGTGCGGGCCATGTTCGGCCCTGACCGCGAACTGCGGATTCGGGCCAGCTACTTCCCGTTCACGGAGCCCAGCGCCGAGGCCGAGATGTCCTGCCACGCCTGCAACGGCGACGGCTGCCCGGTGTGCGGCGGGACCGGCTGGATCGAGATCCTGGGTTCCGGGATGGTCCATCCGAAGGTTCTGGCCGACGTGGGCTACGACCCGGACGTGTACCAGGGTTTCGCCTTCGGCATGGGCGTGGAGCGGATCGCCATGCTCAAGTACGGCGTGACCGACATCCGGTCCTTCTACCGCAACGACCTGCGGTTCCTGCGGCAGTTGCGCTGAGCCATGCGGGTTCCCTTCGAGTGGCTGTGCGAGTTGACGGGGATCGAGGCGTCCGTCGACGACGTGGCCACGCGCCTGACCAATGCGGGTTTCGAGGTCGGAGCGATCCACCGCGCCGGCGAGCACTGGGACCGCATCGTGGTGGGCGAAGTGGTACGTATCGACCCACACCCCAACGCCGACCGACTGAATCTGCCGACCGTGATCACGGGCAGCGAGGAGATCCAGGTGGTCTGCGGCGCCTGGAACTTCGAGGTTGGCGACCGGATTGCTTTCGCTCCCGCAGGTGCGCGGCTCTGGGATCCCTACGCCGATGAGCCGGTGCTGAAGGAACTGAAGCCGACGCGCATTCGGGGCGTGGTCTCGCGCGGCATGTTGTGCTCCACGAAGGAACTGGGCATCAGCGACGACCACGAGGGAATCCTGGTCCTGGATCCCGACGCGCCGCTGGGCCGGCCGCTGGCGGAGGCGCTGGGCGGCGAAGTGCTGGAGTTCGAGCTCAAGGCCAACCGCCCGGACGCGCTGTCGGTGCTGGGCATCGCCCGCGAGGCAGCGGCGCTGTACGGAACGCAGGTGCGCTCGCCGGTTCCTGACGACCGCGCGGGAGAGGATGGACCGAGCCAGCCGGTTCAACTGCAGATCGACGATCCGTCGCTCTGCGCCCGGTATTCGGCCGCCCTCGTGCATGACGTGACGGTCGGCGAGTCGCCGGCCTGGATGCGGGACCGGCTGGAACAGGCAGGGGTGCGTCCGATCAGCACGATCGTGGATGCCACCAACTACGTGATGCTGGAACTGGGGCAGCCGCTGCACGCCTTCGACTGGGACACGGTGCGTGGCGGATTCATCGGCGTTCGCACGCCGCGGCCGGGCGAGCGCCTGGTGACGCTGGACGGCCAGGACCGCGAGCTAACGCCGGAGACCCTCTGCATCGTGGACGCCGAGGGGCCGGTAGCGCTGGCGGGGGTGATGGGCGGCCTGGATACCGAGGTCACGGACAGGACGTCGACCGTGTTGCTGGAATCGGCCACCTTCGATCCGGTCAGCATTCGCCGTACGGCGCATCGCCTGAACCTGCGGAGCGAGGCGTCGCGACGCTTCGAGAAAGGCCTGCCACCCGAGTTGACGGTGCTGGCGCTGCGTCGCTGCGTGCAGCTCATCGAGGAGATTGGCGCCGGCCGGGGCGAGTTCCTGACAGCCGACGCCTACCCCGAGCCATCGGATCCGGCGCCGGTGTCGCTGGCGTTCGACCGCATCGAGCGGCTGATGGGCGTGGCCTATGACCGAGGCGAGGTCCGGCAGGCGCTCAGTTCGCTGGAGTTCGGGTTGGACGAGGACGGGGACGCGCTGCGCGTGACTCCGCCGTTCTGGCGACGCGACGTGACGGCGCCGGCGGATGTGGTGGAAGAAGTGGCCCGCCTGGTCGGCTACGAGCGCATTCCGGACACGCTGCCCACGGGGCAGGTGATGGACCTGGCGCCGGGAGAGATTGACGAGCGCGACGACGAAGCGCGGGACGTGATGGCGGGCCTGGGCTTTGCCGAGTGCGTGACATATGCGCTGACCAGCGAGGCGCGGATGGCAAGGCTGGTGCCGCCGGACCTGCTGGACGCTCCGCCGGAGTCGCCGCTGGGTGATGCGGACGCGTGGGCGGCGGTGCGCGAGACGGCCATGGACGACGCTGGACGGGCCCTGGCGGACCGGCTGCTGCCCCTTGACCGCGAGCCGCTGCGCCTGCGCAACCCGCTCTCGATGGAAGAGAACGCCCTGCGCCTGACCGGCCTGGGCACCATGCTGGAAACCCTGCGCGCAAACCGCCGGCACGCGGACCGGGACCTGTTGCTCTTTGACTATCAGCCCTCGTTCCTGGCGCGAGACGGCGACCTGCCGGAGGAACCGAACTTCCTGACCGCCGTGATCGGCGAGCGGGTCAGCGCCGGTCGCTGGAACGAAACCGGCTCCGTGGAACTGCCGTTCGTGCGCGGGGTGGTTGACGAACTGCTGTCGCGCTCAGGCGTGCCAGCCGACGAGGCGAGTCACGACGACCTTCAGCACCCGACTTTCGCGTCCGGCGCCTTTGCCGCCGTTACCTACCGGGGCCGCCTCCTGGCCGCCTACGGCGAGGTGGACGCCGAGGTGGCCGAGGCTTTCGACCTTGACGAACGGTCCTGGGCGCTGCTGGTGGACATGCCGGCGGTTCGCGAAGCCTCCGCAGGCCCTCCCAGTTTCAGCGCCTGGTCGGAGTACCCCTCAGCCCTGCGCGACCTGGCGATCGTGGTGGACGCCGAAGTGACGCAGGCCGACGTCTACGACGCCATCCTGCGCGCCGGCCGTCCGCTCCTTCAGTCGGCCCGCCTCTTCGACGAGTACCGCGGCGAACAAATCCCCCCCGGCAAACGCAGCCTCGCCTACGCCCTCAGCTACGCCGCACCGGACCGGACGCTGACGGATAAGCAGGCGGATCGCGCGCACAACCGGGTGGTGCGGGCGTTGCAGCATCGGTTGGGCGCGGAGTTGCGCGGCTAGGTCACACTCGTCCCGGTTAGGATCGTAGATTCCAACGCATCATGGCGAAAATAGCCAGTGCCACACTCACTTTGCGCGACATTCGTGTTCGATCCAAGCTATCAACGCCAGTCGAACCTAATATCAAGCTCACGCAACACAGTGTAAATGTCCTGGTACTGGATTCCGAACTGCTTACAGACGTTCGGCAGGGGCACTCTGTTCTTTGACTCTAGCCGAAGAGTTTCATGAGTAACTACAATCGCGCTATGGACTTTTCCGTAAGCTGCAATCCATCCGTCAGCTACGCGAGCAAACTCATCCTCAGCAGCCTGCGAGAACTGTTGTCGCTGCCGGACCCACTGCTGCATCTCCGAAAAAGTTTGTACAACGTCTCGTTCAGCAGTAGAGAAGAACATCACGCCAGCGACCTGATCAGCCCACTCGACTAATCCAGCAGGATAAAGAAGTTCCGCACGAACTCTATCGATACTCGATACTCTTCCCTGGTGGGCATAATGCGTAAGACTCTCCCAGAACCCCGGACAGAGGTCCGGCGCATAGTACTGGCGAAAGGCTGTCACGAACACGTTGGTATCGAGAACATAGGTCCTCGGCTCGCGCGCCGTTGAACTCGCGATCACTAAATTGGCAGGCCCATCTTCTCAGGCATGCGCTCAAAGGTCTCGCCACGAATGCCCGTAAGGCCATATGCCTCACGATACGGCAGGCGACCCTCCTTGACGGCGCGAGCAACGGCGGTGCCAAATCGCGGACCAATACGCCATCGCTGAGTGCTCCAGAAGTTCCCGCCGCCAGACTCGCCACGCCGAATACTGCGGAGTTCATCATCCCTATAGTCTGAGTAGAAGTCGAAGAACATCCGCCGGCTGATCAACTCAGAATCGAGGGCACGACGTGCGGCGACAAGTGAACTTACTTTGAAGTGACGCGCAATGGACTGATATGGATCCCGCGCCCGTCTAGCGTCACTCCAGAATTCACTTAGCTCTGCCTCCGGTACCAGAAACTCGGCAGCGGCGCTATTGCAGAGGTTCTCAGTCTCGTCCGGCGGAGGCTGCAGTACCTCGAACCGAGAGACTCCATCCGATCCAATAAAGATATGCGCCAATTCGTGGGCCAGAGTAAATATCTGCGCGGCCTTGAAATCAGCGCTGTTAACAAACACCAGAGGAGCATATTCGTCGACAAGGGCAAAGCCCTGAAATTCGTTTGGGTCGAGTTTTCGCCGCGTATTGTTTCCAACGATTCCATTGAACACGACAAGTACGCCGGCATCTTCGATTCGATCACGAAGCCGTCTCAAGGCATCTGACCAAGTGCCCTCGGCCGCTGCCCATCCGTCGCTCAACTGCAGTGCATCGCGCATCGCCGTAGCTACGCGCTCAGGCCGAGAGTCCAGACTAAAGGCTCCCACAAAGTCCAGCGGGTCACTCTCTTCCTCAACGAGGTCGTCGTGCATCCAGGCCTGACGGCGCTGCATGAGGTAGACGGTCTCCAGGAGATCAGGACTCGGCCGCTCAAGTGCGTCACCGCTGCGGGTCCGAAAGTCGGAGATTGGCAAACGATCCTCGGGCGGCTCGTCTAAATACAGAAAACCCGCTGGGGTGTGGGTGTGATGCGCGACCTTGTCGGCTTGCGCAACTGTGATCGTGCCCGAGGCTTCCCATTCGGCCACGCGTTCTGGCCGTACGCCAACCTTGCGGGCAAGCGCGTCAACGTCCAGGCTTGCCCGCTCACGCGCCCACTGCAACACAGACGGCTGCAAGGTGATCAGCAGCCTGCTCATGGCGCTGCCTCCTCGCCGCTAGTCGGCGAATGCATAACCCGGATTATATAAATCAGCCTGACCCGGCTTCCGACGACTGCCCGGTGCAGGCGTTCGGGCTACTCCTGGAAGGTGACGCTCGCCGCGTGGAGTTCGTCGGCGCAGGCCTGGTCGATGGGGACGGGGGTGGGGAGGTTGTTTTGCTGGATGTAGCCCTTGGAGGCCAGCCAGGCTTCGACTTCCTCGCCGCTGACGTCGGCCAGCATGCGGCCGTCCACGACCACGCACGGTGAGAGGGGCTGGCCGCTCCTGGCGACCATCTCGTAATAGTTGGTCGCTTCGTTGATGATGTCCTTGTCCTCGTAGTCGAGGCTGTACTTGTCGAACACGGCGCGGACGCCGGCGCTCCAGCCGCAGACGGGCTTGAGGTAGGCGGTGATGTTGGGCTGCTCGGTTGTCATGGGGTTCACTCACAGAGGCTGCACGGGTTGACCGATTCTGGCAGACCGGAGCGGCGACGGGAAGAGGAGCCTCGCGGGCGGACGAGAGTTGACCGGCGATTCCTGAGCCGCCACGCTGCGGGTGCCGCGCTGGAGAGGATGACCGGCATGACGCGACTGAACGTAGGCGACCGATTCCCCGAACTGACGGGGCGCTGGGACGACGGCCGACCGGCCCGCATACCGGACGACCTGGAGGCTGGCCCGGCGGTGCTGCTGTTCTACCGCGGCCACTGGTGATCGCATTGCCGGCGGCAGTTGGTCGCCTATAGCTACGTGCTGGACGCCTTTGCCGCGCTGGGCGTGCAGGTGGTGGGCCTGTCGGTCGACTCGGCCGCGGACGCCGCGGCGACGCGCGAGCGCTTGCAGGTGGACGTGCCGCTGGTGGGCGAGCTTGCCTACCCGGAGTCGGTGGACGCGCTGGGGGCGTACCGAAACGAGGATCGGCAGTCGCACCAGGCCAGCGCGTTCGTGCTGGACTCTGACCGCCGCGTGGAGCACGCGGTGTACAGCGCCACCAACGTCGGGCGGCTGATGCCCGCAGAGGTGCTGCGGATCCTCAGCTAGCCGAGGTCAGGCCAGGTTGGGGTTGACGGAGGACCATTCGGCAACGGGCGGGATGATGCCCATCTCGATGGTCTCGTCCCGCAGCGCCTGCAGGTGGGCGTAGGCCGCGTCGAGTTCGGCCATTTCGCCATCGTCGCCCTGCGGCATGGACCAGGCAACGCCGTCCGGACCGAGTTCGGCCGGCATGGCCATCATGACGTGCGAATAGGGCTCGCCGGTCAGGTAGGCGCCGCAGGGCCACTCGAAGGTCGACCCGCCGGCGGCAGCATGCACCATCATGGCCGTCTGGTGGCCGGGCGACTGGAAAGATGAGCGTCCGCGCAGCTTGATGATGCGCGAGCCGCCGTCCAGCACGTCCTGGCGGATGCCCGACCAGCCGTCGGCGTCCAGCCCAAGACCGTTGACCGTGGCGGCGCCCGCGATGACGTCGTTCAAGAGGACGCCGTCGATACGCGTTTCGCCCTTGAACAGCGCCATTTCCTGGCCGTGGCCGCCGTACGTGCGGCAGCCGGTGACGCGGTGTTGAGGCACGCCAAAGTGCTCGGCCAGGCGCGTCTGCAGGCGGGTGCTGTCCAGGCCGGCCAGCGTGCTGACGTGCGAGGCAGGCAGTCCGGAATGCACGAGCGTGACCAGCCCGGTGACGTCGGCCGGGTTGAAGACGATCACGACCAGCTTGGCGTCCGGCGCGTTGGCGGCGATATCGTGGCCCAGTTGGGCGGCGATTTCGGCGTTGCCGCGCAGCAGATCCTCGCGGGTCATGCCTTCGCGACGCGGCGCGCCGCCGGAACTGAGCACATAGGCGGCGTCGGTCAGGGCCTCAGCAGAGTCGGTGGTCCAGGTGACCTCGGCGCCCGGGAAGCCGCAGTGGTGAATCTCGGCAGCCGCACCCTCCAGGCCGGGCCCAAAGGGGTCGAACATGGCGATGCGGTTGGCCGCGCCGGAGGCCAGCAGCGATTGCACGATGTTGGAGCCCACGGCGCCGGCCGCGCCCATCACGGCGACCTTGTCGTTGGTGACGTATTTCATGGCCGCGAGCGTCAGGCCTTCATGCCGGCCAGGGCGTCGCTGGCGGCGGTGGTGAGCATGCGCAGGTCGTTGCCGAAGTCGATCAGGGTGAAGCCCTGCTGGACCAACTCGCGGGCCTTGGCCACGTCCGAGATTGGCGTACCGGCGGGCTTGCCGTTGGCCTTGGCCCCGGCGAGGATCGCGTTAATGGCGGCCACGTGGTCGGCGTCCACAAACGCTTCCGACGTGTTGAGGCCCATCGAAATGGCCAGGTCGTTCGGCCCGATGAAAGCCACGTCAATGCCGTCCACGGCCATGATGGCCTCGATGTTGTTGACGCCCTCCATGTCCTCGATCTGCGGGCAGACCAGCAGTTCGTCGTTGATGCGGTCGCGGTCGGCCATGTTGATGGTGGCGCGGCCAGATCCCGCCGAACGGTGGCCGACAGGCGGATAGCGGCAGGCGTCGGCGATGGCCTGGGCCTGCGCGACCGTGCTGACGTGGGGAACGATCACGCCCATGGCGCCAGCGTCCAGCGTGCGGGCCAGGACGACGGGGTCGTGCGACTCCACGCGGGCCATGGGAATGCCGCCGCGGGACTCGATGGCGCGGAAGGCCTCGGTGGTGGTGCCGATGTCCCACTGGGCGTGCTCCACGTCCACGGCTAGCCACTCGTAGCCGGCCACGACGAGCGCCTCGGCGGCGATGGGCGAGACCAGGTTCAGGAACGAACCGTAGGACGGCTGGCCGGCCTGGATTTTCTGCCGAACGGGGTTGGGGAACTGCAAGGGAGACCTCTCTCGGTGAATCGACGCAAAGCTGGCTTGATTGTTACGCACGGATGGGGGGCTGTCAGTCGGACGTGAGTTTGCTGCCGGCTAATGCCTCTCGTACCGTCTCGAATACAGCAGGGCGGCACGAGGTAGTGGCGGGTACCGACCGCCGCGAGTCACCGGGAGGCGCTCTGATGCTGCATTCGTACACCGTCGCGGTCTTCGAGGCCGAGTCCGACGAGACCGGCTTCTGGGCTGAGGTTCATGAACTTCCCGGCTGCGTGGCGCAGGGCGAGGATCTCGACGACCTTCGGAGCAACGTGCTAGACGCGCTTCAGGCCTGGGAAGCGACCAACGAGGATCTCGGTGGCGAGCCAGTCGTGCAGAGTGCCTTCACCTGGAATCTGCCCGCCGCCCAGGTGTCTTCGGAGACCGTCCGCGCCTAGCCGTAGGTGCCCCGCCCAGGATTGCCCGGCCCCCGACCACCCGGAACAGACGCGCCTACACTGGCTGTAGTGAGTGAACCTGGAGATTCATGTATGCGGACCGAGATCGAGTACAACCCGGCTTACACGATGCTGACGCTGGAACTGTCCAACGGCGAGTCGATAAAGGCGGAGCCGGGGGCCATGGTGGCCCAGCAGGACGTGGAGATGACCACCGGCATGGGCAGCGGCGGGGTATTCGGCGGCCTGAAGCGCATGATGGGCGGCGAGTCCTTTTTCGTGAACACCTTCACGTGCGAGGGACCCGGTAACGGCTGGGTGAGCCTCGCGCCGCCCGTGCCCGGGGACATCGTGGGTCACGAGCTGGGCTCGGGCGAGAGCCTGATCGTCCAGTCGGGCTCCTTCCTGGCTTCCACGGGCGGCGTCGAGCTGGACACCAGCTTCTCGGGCGGGCGCGGCTTGTTCAGCGGTGAGGGCCTGTTCCTGCTGCGCGCCTACGCCGACAGCGGCGGCGGCACGATCTGGTTCGACTCCTACGGCGCGGTCAAGGAGCTGGAGATCACGCACGGCTCCGAACTGGTGGTGGACACCGGCCACATGGTGGCGTTCACCGAAGGCGTGGACTACAGCATCGGCAAGGTAGGCGGCATCCGCTCGCTGATCGGCGGCGGCGAAGGCCTGGTGATGAAGTTCCGCGGCATGGGCACCGTGTGGGTGCAAAGCCGGAACATTTCCGCGCTGGCCAACTCGCTGATCCCGTTCCTGCCGAAGCCGAGTTCCAGGTAGGGCGCGGCACGCGGGTCTACGGCATCTGACGCCCCTGGGCCTAGCCCGATAGACAGGCCATGACCGGGTCGTAGTCGGGCAGTTCGGGCACGTCCGGAGCGGTCTCGATGTGCGCGACCTTGCCATCGGCGTCAACCACGATGACCACGCGGTTGGCGATGTTCATGCCCTCCAGGAGCACGCCGTAGGCGCTGGCCGTGGCACCGAGGGGGTTGAAGTCGCTGAGTACTGGATAGCTGATCCCTGACTGCTCGGCCCAGGCCTGCTGTGACCACCCGTTGTCCGTCGAGATTGCGACCGTCACCGTGCCCTCGAGCCCTGCCAGCTTCTCCTCGATGATCGGGAGCTGGTTGCTGCAGGTCGGCGAGAACGCCGCCGGCACGAAATTGATGACGACCGTCGACCCGCGCTGGTCGCTCAGCTTGAACGGCTCCTCGCCCCTGGGCTTCGACGGAAGCTCGAAATCGGGGGCCTCGTCACCAACCTTCAATGTCGCTGTCTCTGACATCACACGTCTCCCGTAGTAGTTGCTGCCGTGATCGTACGGGCAGCCGCCCCGGCTGGCTATTGGTAGGCCGACGCCTGCATACCGAACCAGGTGGCGTAGGTGCCGTCGCGGGCGATCAGTTCCTCGTGGGTGCCGTGCTCGGAGACGCGGCCGTCCTCGATCACGTATATGCGGTCGGCCATGCGCACGGTGGAGAAGCGGTGCGAGATCAGCACGGCCATGCGACCGGCCACGAGTTCCTTGAAGCGCTGGAAGACCTCGTACTCGGAACGGGCGTCCAGGGAGGAGGTAGGTTCGTCCAGGATCAGGAGTTGCGCGTCGCGCATGTAACCGCGGGCCAGGGCGATCTTCTGCCATTCGCCGCCCGAGAGTTCCGTGCCGTCGCCCCACCAGCGGCCCAGGGTGGTGTCGTAGGTGCGTGGCAGGCCCTCGATGGCCTCGGCCGCGCCGCTGCGCTTGGCGGCGGACTCGACCAGGCCGGGCGTGTCCTTCAGCGGCAGGTTGCCATAGCCGATGTTGTCGCCGGCGGTGGCGTGGTAGCGCACGAAGTCCTGGAAGATCGCGCCGATCTGGCTGCGAATGCTGGCCACGTCGTACACGCGCATGTCGCGCCCGTCGATCAGCACTCGGCCGGCGGATGGGTCGTAGAGCCGGGTCAGCAGCTTGACGATGGTGGTCTTGCCCGCGCCGTTGGCCCCCACCAGCGCGATGGTCTCGCCGGCGTTCACCTTCAGGTTGATTCCGCGCAACACCGGTTCGCGAACGCCCGGATAGGCGAAGTTGACGTCGCGCAGTTCAATCCCGTCCTTGATGGGCCGGGGAACGGCGCGGCGGCCGGGATCGGGGCGAATGTCCGGTTCGAAGGCGAGGAAGTCGAAGAGGTTGGTGAGGAACAGGTTGGCCTCGTACATCGAGTTGACGCTGGCGAAGATCATGCGCAGGCGGTCCTGGGTCTGGACGAGCGCCTGGTGGTAGAGCGTCAGGTCGCCCAGCGTCAGCCGGCCGGCGATGGTGGCCAGCGCCACGAAGATATAGAGGCCCGAGGCGGTGCCCGCCGACAGGATGCCCAGCACGAAGGTGACGCTCTCGCGGGAGATGGTGAGCTTGCGGTTCTCGCGGTAGAAGCGGGCGAAGGTGCGACGGTACTGGTCGAGCAGGTGGCCGCCCAGGTCGAAGAGCCGGACTTCCTTGACCGTCTCATCGGACGTCATCACATAACCGAGATACCAGAGCCGTCGGGCGTCCGGGGCGCGCCGCCATTGCATCCGGTGATTGAGGCGGGCAAACCACATGTCCGCGCCCAGGTAGGGGATCGACGTGACCGCCACCACGATCAGAATCCACCAGGCCAGCGAGGCCAGGAGCGCCGCGACCGATACAAGCTGGATGACGCTGCCAACGAGCGAGAAGGTGTTGGTGACCAGGCCGGTGGGGCGCATGTTGGCTTCGCGGCGGGCGCGCTCCAGCATGTCGTAGAAGGTCGAGTCCTCGAAGTAGGCCAGATCCAGGGTCTCGGCCTTCTCCAGGATCATGATGTTGATGCGGTTGGAGAAGCGGTCGCCCAGCATGGCCCGCAGCGCGCTGCCGCCGTGATCGAGCGCGGTGGCCGCCAGGGCCAGGGCCAGTTGCAGCACGACCAGTGTGATCACTCGATTGACCGATTCGCCGGTGCCGCCGACGGCGATGGCCTCCACGACCGCGTCGATCACCAGCTTGGTCAGCCAGATCGTTGCTGCCGGAATCAGGGCGCGGACCGCTGTAATGGCGGCCACTCCGGCGGTGAGTCCGGGGCTGGTCTGCCAGACCATGCCGAGCACGCGCGGCGTGTAGGCGAAGGTGGTGCTGAGGGCACGCAGGTACTCGCGGGGACTAAAGCCCGCCCGTCCCGACGGAGGCCCGTGCCGAAAACCCATGAGCGCGCTGGGCCGGGATTGATACGAGGACTAGAGGCTAGCAACCGAGCGGCGCGGACCTAGGTGAGGTTCGTCACCAATCGCGTCGCCGGATGGTGAGCCGCCCAGGCCCACCAGAAGGGCGCGTTGTGGACGAGCGGCGGCAACTGCGCGCCCGCCAACGGGCCTGACATAGCTCGTCCGCTCAGGTTCCAGACACTGCCGGTTTCGCGGTCACGGAAAGCGCCGTCGATGAACTCGAACGTGAGCCGCCGGCCATCGACCTCGCGACCGTGGGCGGCGGCCATTCCCACGTCGCGCGCTTCGTCAATTTGGGGCGTATCCAGAACGGACAAGGCGCCCGGCGACCAGAAGGCAACGACTGGCTGGCCGCCCACGGCGTGGTTCACCACGCGCTGGCTGGCCAGGTGGCTGAAGTCAAAGGCCACGGCGTCGGTGTTGAGGTCCAGCGCCAGGACGCGTTCCGTTGAATCTAAACGGGGATCGACCACGCCGGCGGAGTATGGCGTCGAGTCCCGGCTGCCTTCGTAGCCCGCGTACCTGGTGGTGCCGTAGACCGACGCATCAAAGTCATCGGGGCGGCTTCCCGGCTCGAGAACGCGGCCTTGCGGGAACATGCCCTTGAAGTCTTGATAGCTCACCAGTAGCGATGGGAGCGGCCGAAGTCTCAGGCCCGTGTAGTCGCCGACGATGGCTTCGCCCGTGAACTGACGCCACCAACTCTGAGTCAGTGAGTCCCACAAGAGTCGTCCGCCCAGGTGCATGGCGTCGGTCGCTCGAAACCGCATAGCCGCACCCAACTGGCGGCGCTCATACACCTGCGCCAGATTTGTCCGGGGGTCGTAAGTGACCAGTAGCGGCTGACCGCCGACCACGTCGTTGACGGTCTCGTGCCAGAGGAGAAACCGAAGCGGATAGGCGCGGACATCCTCGTGCGCGTCAATCGCAATGACCGGGTCGGTCGGTTTCAGAAAGGCGTCGGCTGCGTGTAGATCCTCGAATCGGGGTGCGTCGATCGGATCCGCGTCAAAGCCCGCGAGGCCACCCGTGCGCAGCTCCGTCAGTGACACGCTGGTGATCTGGAAGTTGGTGTTCCAATGCCGGTCGCGCAGCTCCTGGGCACGCCGTAGGTCGGCCGGTGAAGCGGTCACCAGCGTTGACCGGCGTGCCTCAAGTATCTCGGTTGGCAGCCGCATCCGGCTGGCGGCCCCGGCAATCGATGTGTCGGGCGGAACCACGGCGGCAAACGGCGGCTGCTCCGCCTCGGGCGACACGCGCTCCGGCTGGTCGGTCGTCGCGCTGGAGGCCGGTTCACCGCAGGCGACAAGGGCCAATCCGGCGACCGAGGCCAGGCCCAGCAGCCGCCTACGGTCGATCCGCGTGTTCAGGAGCTCGCGGCGGTGTAGACGCGCGTCTTGGGCCGGAAGGCCGCCCAGGCGAACCAGAAGTGGTTGGCGTGGACCAGCGGCGGCAACTCCTTGCCAGCCAGCTCCCCGCTCAGCGCGCGGCCTGTGATGTCCCACGTCGATCCCGTCTCCTGATCCTTGAACGCATTCTCCTGAACCGTAAAGGTCAGCTCGCGTCCGTCGACCACTCGCCCGTATGCGACGCCCGACCCAACCGAGCCGGAGTCGGCAATGGAGGTCTTATCCAGCGCCGACACCGTATTAGGCGTCCAGAGCACGACGATCTTCTCACCGCCAACGTCATCGTTGACGACACGCTGCTCGCTCAGTTCGGTGAACGGGTAGGCCGCGGCTTCGCCGTTGATCTCCAGCGCAACGACACGCTCAGTCGCCCGCAGGCGAGTGTCCAGGCGGCCCTGGAACAGGAAGGGCCGTTCCTCGATGCGGCCATCGGACTGGAAGGGCCGGTCGTCGACGGTGTCGTATCCACCGTACGGATTGCGGCCATAGGGGCGGGTGAATCCCGTGTCGCGGGAGAGGACCCGGCCGTCGGGAAAGGCGGCCTTGAACTCGTCGAACGCGATCAGCTGCGATGGCAGGAACGTCAGGGTCACTCCGGCAAGGTGGCCGACCAGGCCCTCGCCCGTCAGCTGCTGCCACCAGGTTTCGGTCACGTCGTCCCACATGATGAGGTCGCTGTTGCGCAGGTTGCCGGAAACGCCAAAGCGCAGGACCGACCCGAAGATCTCGCGATCAAATACGACCGACGAGTTGCACAACGGGCAGAACGTGACGGCGACCGGCCGGCCGCCGATGACATCGTTCACGATCTCGTGGAAGGTCAGAATCTGCAGCGGATAGGCGCGGGCCTCGCCGTTGACGCGAAGCGCGATGACCGGCTCGCGACCAGCGATGAACTGCACGGCTTCCGCGTAGTCGGTGAACTTGGGCTCGTCAATGGGCGGAATGCCGTCGCGGGGCACGCCGCCCGAGAAGATCTCGTCGAACCTGACCAGCGACGTATCAAAGTCCGTCTTCCAACCGATGTTGCGCCAGGCGGTGGCGGATAACTGGTCGCGATCGCTGAGGGATATCAGCCGGTCGGCGCGCGCGGCCAGCACGTCGGCCGGCACCTCGATCGGGCTGTCGGACGCACTGGCCGGCGCGGGCGGCAGGATGCCGACGTCACCCTGCGCCTGCCGCACGCGGGCCGCGATGTCGGGCAACCGGGTTCCGGCTGGCGGGCCGGACATCGGTGCAGCGGCGGCCGCGGCCGGAGTCGCCGCCGGCGCCCCTGGCGAGGTTGTCGACGGCGTAACTGGCAGCGAGGCTTCCGGCTCGGCCGGCGTCGATGGCGTGTCCTCGCCGCAAGCGGCCAAAACCGCAAGCGCGGTACCGCCCAAAGCCGCGGCGAGCAGGCTTCGACGTGTCACTTGGATTGGATTCTTCATGCGAAATCAGTGGAGGGAGTCAACGGCTTAACAGTACGGCGAGCGACTCGGTTCATCAGGAAGTATTCGAACACAGGCGGCGCCCGTGTCGGCTCGACGTGGTCTCAGAGGCCCTGCGCGGAAGCGCTGTGGAAGACATCGACGCCGGCGCCGAGGCCGCCGTCGGCATCGCGCAGGATGATGGCGGGGCTGGCGAAGGCGGTGCGGCCGGGGTAGACGGGGACTCGGACATCCCAGCCGCGCGACCGCAACTCGGCGATTGCCTCGTCGCCGAAACGCGGATCGACCGTTACCCAGGGGGTGCTGGCGTCCAGGCGCGGCGCGGCCACGGCGTCCTGGGCGCCCATGCCGAAGTCGAATACGTGCGCGATGAGCTGCGTGAGGCAGTTGGTGATGCGGCGCCCGCCGGAGGCGCCAACGGCCAGCGTGCGGCCGTCCGGCGCGCGCACGATCGTGGGCGTCATGTTGTTGAGACCGGTGCGGTTGGGCGCGACGGAGTTGGGGCGTCCGGGCACGGGATCGAACCAGAACATGCCGTTGTTCCAGACGATGCCGGTCTCGCCCGCCACGACTTCCGAACCCCAGGAACCCCCGAGT
Source organism: Chloroflexota bacterium (assembly GCA_022824495.1). Lineage (GTDB taxonomy): Bacteria > Chloroflexota > UBA11872 > UBA11872 > UBA11872 > UBA11872. The sequence goes on from JAJDZU010000006.1 coordinate 248,843, forward strand.
GTGTTGGTCAGCGACACCAGCGTGCCGTCGGCGTCGGCGGTGCAGAGGTGGGTGGTCGAGGTTTCCGACTTCTGGCGCTCAAGCGCGCGGGCCGGGTCCTGGTAGGCCCAGGCGTCACCGGCGGCGGGGATTGGAGGCGGGGCCTTTGGGTCAATCCGGGCGGCGCGCGTGGCGGCGTAGTCCTTCGCGGCTAACGCGTCCCAGGGTGCGTCCGCGCGTTCGGGGTCGGTCATGAACTCGAAGCGGTCGGCAAAGGCCAGGCGCGACGACCAGAGGTAGGCGTGCAGCCGCTCCACGTCGTCGTGCGACATATCCCCCGACGCGGCCCGTTCGTAGATGTTGAGCGTTTCGATGGTGGTGGGTCCAGCGCAGCCGGGCCCCGGCGTCAGGACCTCGGCGCCGCGGTAGGTAGTGGTGAGCGGCGGCGAGACGCTGGCGTGATAGGCGGCCAGGTCGGCGCGTTCGATGACTCCGTCGTTCTCGACGCAGGCCGCGGCAATGGCCGCGGCGATGTCGCCCCGGTAGAACGCCTCAACACCATCCTCGGCCAACACGTCCAGCGTTTGAGCGAGTTCAGGTTGGGTGATGCGGATTCGCTCCATGTGATCGGACTGCGGCGGGTTGCCGTTGGGGTAGAAGTTCCGCTGTAGCTCGGGATGCCGTTGGGCGGCGGCCGCGGCGCCCTCCATGTACATCGTGTCGAACCAGCCGAGTTCGAAGCCATCGCGAGCCAACGTCGCCGCGGGGAGAACGAGGTCACGCCAGGGCAGGCGACCGTGGCGCTCGTGCAGCAGGCCCAGCCCGGCCACGGCACCGGGAACGCCCATGGCCCGGTAGCCGTGAATGTTGGCGTCGTCCACCACGCCGTCCCAGAGGAAGGCACTGACGTTGGAGCGTCCATCGCGCGGATAGCGGTCCGGCGTGGCCCCGGACCCGGACCGCATGGGGAAGGCCACGACCTCAGCCAGTTCGGGACCGGCTACGACGGCGTACCCGCCGCCACCAATGCCGCTGCTCCAGGGTTCGACCACGCCGACGGCAAGAGCGGCCGCCACGGCAGCGTCAACGGCCGATCCCCCGGCGGCCAGCACGTCCACGCCCACGGCGCTGGCGGCCTCGTGCTTGGTGGCCACCATGCCGCGGCGACCGCGGGCTTCGGACTTCTCAATGGTGAGTTGCGTGCGTGAAGCCGACATCAGCGAACCGCCGCTTCGGAAAAGAGGGCGCTCACGGACTCGCCGGTGTGAATTCGGCGGATCGCTTCGGCCAGCATGCGCGCTACCGAGATCACGCGGATCTTGCCGCTGGGGCGATCTGGGTCCAGCGGCACGCTGTCCGTCACGACCATTTCCTCGACGGGAGAGTCCTCGATCAGTTCGTAGGCCTCGTCGATGAAAACGGGGTGCACACAGGCGGCATAGATGGCCTTGGGGTTGTGGCGCAGGACTTCGCGCAGGCCCTCGCGAATGGACTGGCCGGTCACGACCTCATCCTCCACGTAGAGCACGGTGCGTCCGCGCACGTCGCCGGCCAGGCCGCGGATGGTCACGTCCGAGGTGATGGGATCGCGAAACTTGTCCAGCACCGCCAGCTGGGTGCGCAAACGCCGTGCGCACTCGCTCGCGGCCTTGATGCGGCCGGTATCGCCCACCACGACCAGATCATCGATGTCGAGCCCGGCAAAGTAATCCGTAAGCAGCGGCATGCCGGTGAGGTGGTCGCTGGGCATGCTGAAGAAGCCGCCGATCTGGTCGGCGTGCAGGTCCAGCGTCAGCACGCGGTCAGCCCCGGCCGTGGCCAGCAGGTCCGCCACCAGGCGGGCGGAAATAGGCACACGCGGTTGGTCCTTCTTGTCGGAGCGCATGTACGGGAAATACGGCAACACGGCCGTCACGCGAGCCGCCGAGGCGCGGCGCATGGCGTCGATGGTGATGAAGAGCTCCATCACCGAATGGTTGACCGGACGTTGCGAGGTCTGCACGACGAACACGTCGGCCTCGCGCACGTTTTCCATGACGCGGACGAAGGTGTTGTCGTTGCCATATTCGAAGATCTCGATCTCGCCGGGCCTGCAACCCAGTTCGCGGCAGATGCCGTCGGTGAGCACGGGATGCCCGCGGCATCCGAAGACCATCAGCCCGTCGTCCGCCATGCCCATTCCCCGACCACGCAGCGCCACGGGCTAGCGTATCGGGTCGTAGCAGACGACGACCGGCGTCACGGCGTGGCGGAGTACGTGGGTGGCGGTGCGGCCCAGATCGCAGTCGTGTTCGCCAAGAAACCTGTGCGCGCCGACGACGATCGTATCGGCCTCCTCGGCGAGGCTGGTTTCGACGATAGCGCTGAACGCCGAGCGGGCCTGCTTGACTTCCGTACGCACCGGCGCGCCATTGGACGGCAGCAATCGTCGGGCGTCATCCAGCACGGCTTCGGCTTGGCCAAGCATCTCGTCGCTGGACACGTTCAGGGGCAGGCGATGGCTGACTTCGATGACGTGCAGCAGCAGGACCGAGGTGCTGCGAGCGCGCGCCAGCAGGGCCGCCGTCGTAACCACCGCCTCGTCCATGTGCTGGCCGCTGACGGCGGCAATCACAGGGCGCTCGGGTTGATACGCCATACGGTGGGCGCGCGGTTAGGACGCGGCGGTCGCCTGGGCGCCGTTTGCCTGGGTGCCGGCCGGCGGCGTCAGCAGCATCTCGCGCAGTTCGGCGTTGATCTCCTGGGCGATGTCCGCGTGCTCGCGCAGAAAGGCCTTGGCGTTCTCCCGTCCCATGCCCAGGCGGGTGCTGTCGTAGCTGTAGTGCGCGCCGCTCTTGGTGAGTACGCCGTGGTCCACACCCAGGGTCAGCAGGTCGCCTTCCCAGGAAATGCCCTGGCCGAACATCATGTCGAACTCGCAGAACCGGAAGGGCGGCGCGACCTTGTTCTTGACGACCCGCACGCGGGTACGCGCGCCGATGACGTCGGTCCCCTTCTTGATCTGCCCGATGCGCCGGATGTCCAGGCGGACCGACGAGTAGAACTTGAGGGCGCGGCCGCCGGGCGTGGTCTCGGGGTTGCCGAACATCACGCCGATCTTCTCGCGCAACTGGTTGATGAAGATGACGATGGTGCGCGAGCGGCTGATGTTGGCTGTCAACTTGCGCATCGCCTGCGACATCAGCCGCGCCTGCAGGCCCACCTGCGTGTCGCCCATGTCGCCATCGATCTCGGCCCGCGGGACCAGCGCGGCGACCGAGTCGACCACCACCAGGTCCACGGCATTGCTGCGGACGAAGACGTCGGTGATTTCCAGGGCCTCTTCGCCGGCGTTGGGCTGGGAGACGATCAACTCGCCCACGTCCACGCCCAGAGCTTCGGCGTAGGTGGGGTCCATGGCGTGCTCAACGTCCACGTAGACCGCGGCGCCACCGGCCTTCTGCACCTCGGCCACGACGTGCAGCGCGAGGGTGGTCTTGCCGGACGCTTCAGGGCCGAAGATCTCGACCACGCGACCCCGGGGCAATCCGCCCACGCCCAGGGCCACGTCCAGCGACAGCGAACCGGTCGAGACCGCAGGCACCGCGTCGGCCTGCATGGCGCCCATGCGCATGACCGAACCGGTCCCGAACTTGCGTTCGATCTGTTGAATCGCGGAGTCGATCGCCTTTGCCTGGTCGTTGGCCATGCGCCTGATCCCATCAGCCCTGGCGCCGGGGCGGCCGGCGCACGCTCGTGGAGTTCATGGTATCGGAAGGGGCCCGCTAGGGCGCATTTACACGCGAGAAATCGTGCTCAATAGGCGTTCGAGACCACGTAGGTGGCAAATGTGCCGCGCATCTGGCCCATGCCCGGACCATTAGGCTGGATGGCCAGATTCTGAACCAGTGAAGGCTGCGGACCGAATTGGTGACCGGTGTTGTGCTTCGGCGACATGTCACCAGCATCTCTCAGGTCGTGGAGTCGCAGACCGAGAATGCGGGTGGCCAAGTCAGCATTGATCTCCGTGGCCTAAAGTCGATTCGCCCGAGTGCACAGGCCGCCCTTGCGATTCATGCTGTTGCATTGGCCCACGCCGGCCACCAGGTACTCGTCACGCTGCCCACTGATTCGACTTGCTGCGAATACCTCGAGAAGGTCTCAGGGCTCTGCTGGTTCCTCTCCAACTTCGACGTCTGCTTCGCTGGCAGGCAGCGTTCGGGACCTTTTTCGTCTGAGATCAAAGACACCATTTTGCGCCTAACGACAGTCGGGATCGCCGACGTGGTCAAGGTCACTGAGCAGGTGTATGAAGGGTTCGAGCGAACCGGCACCATCCGATCTAGCGTGCTTCTGGACGAAATCTTCGAAGGCCTTTGGGAACCTGCCGACAATGCAATCGAGCATGCGCGCTCCGACGTTGGCGTGGTGTGCTTGGCACAGACTTGGCGAACAAACAGCGGGCGTTTCGCCGAGATTGCCGTGGCCGATGCGGGCATCGGGATCCTGAGAACGCTTCAGCGGAGGTATCCGGGACTGTCCTCGCACCAAGACGCCGTCGAAAGAGCGCTCGAAGAAGGCGTCTCTGGGGTCGACGACAACCAGCGCGGGCTAGGTCTGACGAAGATGCACCATGTGTCAATGTCGGGCACGCACCGACGGCTGACGATAGTGTCCGGCAATGGGTGCGTCATCGCGACTCCCGATGGAACTCGTGCAATAACGCTAACGAAGTCTTGGTCGGGGACTCTGGTATCGCTACTCTTTCCACTGAGCCAGTGATCCCACCGTCGCAGGTAGAGCGCCGACCCAAGAAGGACACAACGGTGATTGAGACCTCTGTCGACCTTGGTATGCACGGGCGTGCGTTCGCCACTCGCGGGCGGGCGCGCGAAATCGCGGCGCTAATCCGCCGCGACTATCAACCCGAGGCGCAAGAAGTTGTGCTTGATCTCTCATCCGTCGCGCTCGCCGGCACGTCGTTCATGAACGAGTTTGCCGGCGAAATGGGCACGCTCTGGCCCAACGCAACATTGGTCGTGAAGGGGCCAAAGATCCTCGTCGACAAGCTGCTGTTCCACGGCAATCGTCGTGGCCTGCGCATGCGCGCTGCGGATGCCACGGAGTTGTAGAGCCGAACACGCATTACGGCGCGCTTGTTGCGCCCGGTCGCCCGCTCGGATAGCGTGCCAAGAGACCGTCTGGAGAACCGGTGGCCTATGCAATCCAGGCAGACGCGAGCAGCTGTTCTCTACGGGCCGGGCGACCTGCGGCTGGAGTCCCGCGAAGTCCGCGAGCCCGAAGCCGACGAGGTGGTACTCCAGGTCGCGGTGTCCGGCATCTGCGGGACCGACCTGCACTACTGGGACGGCTGGCAGTTCGATTCGTGGTTCCCGGAGCGATCCGATCCGTGGATTCCCGGGCACGAGTTCACCGCCACGGTGCAGGCCGTCGGTCCCGGAGTCGACGACCTCAAACCGGGCGACGCGGTGGCGGTGGAGCCGAACAACTCCTGCGAGGCCTGCCCCGAATGCGACCGCGGGATGCTGAATTTCTGCTCCAACCGCATGCCGATGGCCTGGGGCGCCTGGTCCGACGTGGTGATCGCCAACCGCCACCACCTCACCCCGATGCGACCCGGGACGGACATGCGTACGGCCAGCCTGGCGGAGCCCCTGGCCTGCGTGGTGCGCGGGTTTGATCGTGTAACCGTCACGCCGGGCGACACGGTGTTCATCGCCGGCGCGGGCCCGATCGGGCTGCTGGCGCTGCAGGTCGCCAAGCACCAGGGGGCCGGGCAGACGATCGTGAGCGAACCGGGCGAGACCCGCCGCACGCTGGCCGCCACGCTGGGCGCTGACCTGGTGCTGGACCCGAGCGTGGACGACACGGTGGAGGCCGCTCGCAGCCTGACCGATGACTTTGGCGCGGACATTGCCATCGAGGCGGCGGGCGCCGGACCGGCCTTTCAGGCGTGCCTGGACACGGTGCGCGACTCCGGCACGGTGCTAGTGATCAGCGTCGGCAATCCGTCGGAAATGTTCGAACTGCGGCTCTACGACTTCTTCGCGCGCGAACGCAAGATCGTGGGCAGCAACACGCGCGTACACACCTTCGAGCGGGCCCTGGACTTGATCCCCGAGCTCAATGTCGAGCCGATCATCACGCACACCTTCGACCTGGACGACGCCGTGGAAGCCGTGATGACTGCCAAGTCCGGCGCGGGCGCAAAGGTCGTCTTCGACTTCAGGTCCTGACCCCGATCAGCGACGGCGACCCCGAGCGGTAGCCGGCTGACGGCAACTGAAGACCTGCGCGCCGTGGGCGCCGGCAACCGGCGTTATTTCGCGAAAGTTAGGTTGAAGGAGGTCGCGCGGGCTCTGGGCGCTGGACAGGACCACGCGTAGCTCGCCGTCGGGCGCCAGGCAGCCGCGGGCGGACTGGATGAGTCGCGCGGCGGGGCCGTGGTCCACGCGCGGGCCGACGTGGAACGGCGGGTAGCACACGATCACGTCAAAGGGCTGCTCGCCAGTCGGCGCGCCCTCCGCCAGCCGTACGTCCGCCTCGAGTCCATTGGCCTTCAGCGTGCGGCGGGTGGTTTCCACGGCGGCGTAGCTCCAGTCGACGGCGGTCAGCGTGCGGTCCTGGCGCACCGCGGCCACGGTCAGCGCGCCCGAGCCGCAGCCGAGGTCGAGCCAACGGCCGTCCCGGTCCGGCAGGTGTTCGGAAAGCAACGCCGTGGCGGGATCGACGCGGGCGGGTGAGAACAGGGTGGGGTGCTGGCAGAGCGTGATCTCGCGACCGGCAATTCGCGGGGTGGAAGTCCAAGCGAACTGCTGGGGCGGGGGATCGTCGACTTGCTTCTCGAACAGGTAGAGACGGCGGTGCTCGCCGACGGCGCGGTCGACGATCGGGCCGACGATCGGCGGCAGGCGACGGCGAAGGGACTCGATGCCGCGCGCCCGGTCGCCCAGCAGGGCCAGCAGCCCGCCCGTCGGCAGGGCCCTTGCCGCAGCGCGAACCACCCATTCCGCCCCGGCGCGGCCCATCCAATGTGGAGCGCGAACCACGGCGAAGCTGGCCTCCGCCGGCAGCACTTCATCCGGCGGCAGCACCGTCCAGACGCCGGCCCCGGCCTGGCAACTCTCGGAAGCTCCCAGGTTCAGCGGAACCAGCATGCCGTCGTCCGGCCATCCGGCGGCGGCCGCGGCGATGGCCAGGCCGGCGTCCCAGGCAGCGGCTTCCAGCAGCGGCGCCTCCGGTCGCTGGCCCAGCGCGCGCATCAGCAGCCGCAGTTCCTGGTCCAACTCGCCGCCCGGCTGGTCGGCGCGTGCAGGAATCGCAACCGATCCGCCCGGCAGCCGAAGGCGGCGCCAAGTCAGGGCCGTCGCGTCGGTCAAGTCTGTAGGACGTGCGCTGGCATGCTGCGAGAGTAGCCGTCCAGGCATGTCGAGAGACGCCCAACGAGCGCGCGGCTGTGAATTGCGGCTCTCCGGTGCTATGTATTGCTGTCAGGGCACACCCATCAAAGACCGAGGAGTCCAGGTGATTGAATCGAAGCTGGGAGCCGACGGGCGGACAACGCTGCCAAAGGCGGTCCGCGAGGCGCTGGCAGTCCAGCCAGGAGACCGGCTGCGCTATGTCATCTTGGACGGCGAAGTTCGAATCCGCGCCGTGAGGCCCATCCAGCGGCTGTACGGCGTACTGAAGTACGACGGACCGCCGGTGTCGCTCGACGACATGGAGCGGGCCATTGGCGAGGCAGCGCTAGGGAACTAGTCGGCCAAGGGCGGCGGCCTATCGAGGTGCGACTCACGTAGCATGCCCGCGGCGCGTTTGCGCCGATTGCATAAGCCTGGGGCCGGGCGAGCGTCGCCGGCCGTGGCGGACGGGCGGATGACTTTGCGATGCAGCTGATCGACCAGCGCCTCGCCTACTCGGCGACGGACCTGGTGGGGTTCCTGGAATGCCGGCACCTGGCCAACCTCGAGCGTGCGGCGACGCTGATGCCGGATGTCCGGCGACCGGTCCGCGACGACCCCGTGCTGGACCGCATGGCCCGGCGCGGCCAGGAGTACGAGGCGCGCTACCTGGAAGAACTGCGCGCCCAGGGTCGGGAGATTGCCGAAATCCGGCCGCCCGACACCGTGTCCCCGGCCCGCCAGATCAGGTCGGAACACGCGGCCACGCTGCAGGCCATGCGACGAGGCGCCGAGGTGATCTACCAGGGCGTTCTGCTGGACGAGCGGCGGCTGGGGTACGCGGACTTCCTCCAGCGGGTCGAGACGCCCAGCGACCTGGGGCCCTGGAGCTACGAAGTCGTGGACACCAAGCTGGCCCGCCAGCCTTCGGCCCCCGCCGTGCTGCAGATCTGCATGTATTCGGATCTGCTGGGCGCCATGCAGGGACGTTTGCCCGATCGGATGCACCTGGTGCTGGGTGGCGTTCAGCGCGAGACCGTCAGCCTGCGAGTTGCCGACTACGCGGCCTACTACCGGCTGGTGGCGAGGGAGTTCGAGGCGTTGCTGGACAGCCCGGACGAGGTCTATCCGGTCCCCACGAAGCCGGAGCCGGTCGGACATTGCGACTTCTGTAGCTGGACGCTGGAGTGCCGCGCCCAGTGGCGGCGGGAGGACGACCTGGCGCTGGTGGCCGGCCTGTCCACGCGCCAGCGCCGTGCGTTGCACGACATTGACATCACCACGCGCCGCGGGCTGGCCAACCCGACACCGCCGCTGCCGGAGCGCGTGGAGGGCGTCAGCCCCGAGGCCCTGGAGCGGGTGCAGAAGCAGGCGGCCATCCAGGTTCGCGGCGAGGGGCGCGTGATTTCGGAGCGCATTCCGCCCGAGCGCGACCGCGACAAGGCGCTGGTGCCGGATCGAGGTCTCTGGGCCCTGCCGGAACCTTCGCCGGGTGACCTGTTCCTGGACCTGGAGGGCGACCCGTTCTACGGCTCGGATGAGGTCGACGGGATTGACTACCTCTTCGGGGCAATCGAACCGGGACAGACCGACGCAGCAGGCGAACCGCTCTTCCACGCCTTCTGGTCGATCGAGGACGGCAATGTGTCAACGGCGGCCGAGCGCCAGGCGTTCGAGGACTGCATCGACCTGATCATGGACCGCTGGACCACCTATCCGGGCATGCATGTCTATCACTACGCGCCTTACGAAACCGGCGCGATGAAGCGGCTGGCCGGGCGCTACGCCACGCGCGAGACCGAGGTGGACCAGCTCCTGCGCGGGCAGGTGTTCGTGGATCTGTACCGGGTCGTGCGGCAGGGCATCCGGGCCTCGGTGGAGAGCTACTCCATCAAGCGGCTGGAGCCGCTTTACAACTTCAAGCGCGAAATCGACCTGCGGGATGCGGGCGAGAGCATCGTGGAGTTCGAGCACTGGCTGGAACCCGAGCCGGACACCGACCGGGACGCCTTGCTGGACCAGATCAAGGCCTACAACCGCGACGACTGCGTTTCCACCTACTACTTGCGCGAGTGGCTGGAAAAGCAGCGGGCGGCGCTCGTAATGGAGGTCGGCGCCGAGGCTCCGCCGCGGCCAACGGTTGTGGAACCCGAGGAAACGGTGGACTCGGAAGAGCAGCTTGAAATAAAGGATCTCGTGGATCGGCTGACCGAGGACCTGCCGAAGGATCTGACGGACGGGTCATCGCTGGAGGATGCGGCCCAGCGCGGACGCTGGCTGCTGGCCCACCTCGTTGACTGGCACCGCCGCGAGCACAAGGCCGTGTGGTGGCGCTACTTCCATTTGAAGGACGAGCTCACCGAGGACGAACGCGCGGAAGAGACGGATGTACTCGGGCGGCTCACGTTCCTAGACGCGCGGCCCGACCCCAACCCGCGCGCGCGGTCCACGTTCTATCGCTTCCGCTTTGCGGAACAGGACCACAAGCTCTCGGTTGGCGATGCGGTTCGCACGCAGGACGGCAAGGACGCCGGACGGATCGTCCGTCTTGACGACGAAACCTGCGAAGTTGAGCTGCGTCTCGGTTCGTCGCGACCTCCGCCACAGCCCACCTCGCTCATCCAGTTCAACTACGTGAACCCGCGGCCGAAGCCCGGCAGCCTTAAGCACCTGACCCGGTTGGTCGTCGAAAACGGTATTGACGCCGACGGGCCAAACCAGGCGGCGCGCGACCTGTTGATGCGCCGGCCGCCGCGTGTTGGCCAGGCCGAAGACGCGCCGCTGGCGGGCGAGGGCGAGGATGCGCAGGCTGCAGCCCGGCGCCTGGTCCAGACGCTGGACGAGAGCTACCTGGCCGTCCAGGGCCCGCCCGGCTCCGGCAAGAGCACCGTGGGCGCCGAGATGATCGTGGACCTGGTGGAGGCCGGAAAACGCGTCGGCGTGACGGCCAACAGTCACAAAGTCATCGGCGAGCTACTCGAGAAGACCGCCCGGGTGGCCGAGTCACGGGGCGCCGACGTCAGAATCGGCCAGCGCACCAACGACGAGCCCGCCTCGGAGAGCTTCCAGCGCCTGGAGAGCACTGACGACGCGTGCGACAGCCTGACCGCCGGATTCCTGGATGTCGTGGGCGGTACCGGCTGGCTGTGGGCGAGCGAAAAGATGGGAAGCTCGGTCGACGTCCTCTGCATCGATGAGGCCGGGCAGATGTCGCTGGCCGACGCCCTGGCCGCGGCGCCTTGCGCCACCAGCCTGCTGCTGCTGGGCGACCCGCAACAACTGGACCAGCCGCTGCAAGGCGTGCATCCGCCCGGCGCCGACAGGTCGGTACTGGCGCACGTGCTGGACGGCGCCCAGGTCATGCCCAGGGAGTTTGGACTGTTCCTGGACGGCACCTGGCGTCTACACCCGAGCATCTGCAGGTTCACGTCCGAAATCTTCTACGAGGACAGCCTGCGTTCGCATCCGGGACGCGAAAACCTGGACCTGGCCGGGTCGCCTCCCTTCGAAGGAACCGGCCTGCGCTTCGTGTCAGTACCGCATCAACGCCGGATCAGCGACTCGGAGGAAGAAGCCGAAGCTATCGCCGAGCAGGTCAACCGGCTGCTCCGCTCGAACCCATCGTGGGTCGACGCCGACGGCGTGTCCCACACGCTGACCGACCAGGACGTGCTGATCATCACGCCCTACAACCGGCAGATCCGCGAGCTCGGGTCCAGGCCGGAACTCAAGGGACTGCGCATCGGCACGGTGGACAAATTCCAGGGCCAGGAAGCGCCGATCTCGATCTACTCCATGGCCACAAGTTCAGCCGACGACGCCCCGCGCGGCATGGAGTTCCTGTACAGCCTCAACCGCCTGAACGTCGCCACCAGCCGCGCCAGGTGCCTGGCCGTGGTCGTCGCCAGCCCCGGCCTGCTGGCCGTTCGCTGCCGCACCCCCCGCCAAATGCTGCTGGCCAACGCGCTGGCGCGCCTGTGGGAAATGGCGGAAAACGGCGAAGCGTGAGCGCGCGGTCCACGGATGCCGAGGCCCTTAAGGCCACCGAGGCCTGGTTTCGCCGGCAGGGCGTGCCCCATCTCATCGAGGATTACAGCACCCGGCGCGACATCCTGACTCGCACCCTGCCGTTTCTCATCGTCGTTTTTGCGGTAAGCGTGTTCCCGACCATCAGGCTGGACTGGCCGTGGTGGGCGAACGTGCTCTCAATCATCGGTGTCCTCGCGGCGGTGACGGGGGGCTGGATGGGCATCAACGCCCTGCGCCGTCGGAAGCTGCTGGCACTGCCCGATGAAGTGGGACCCGTGGAAATGCTCGTCTTCCTGCTGACGTCGCCGGCGCTCACGGGCTTCATCCTCGGAGACTGGGAGAGTGCGGCGTTCGGAATCCTCGGGAACGCGCTGCTTCTGCTCGGCGCCTACCTGACGGTGGGCTTTGGGCTCTTGCCAATCCTGCGCTGGGGCGCCCGGCGGCTCATCCGCGACGCGACGGATGTGCTGGGGCTCTTCGCGCGGGCGCTGCCGCTGTTGCTCATTTTTGTGACGTTCCTGTTCATTACCGCCGAGGTGTGGCAGATGGCAGGCACGCTTGAGACCCTGCGCCTCGTCGCGTTGATCGGACTATTCGCGCTGGTGGCAGTGGCGTTCCTGATCTCCCGGCTGCCGGTCGAACTCAGCGACCTTGCAACCTTCGATCGCCCCAGGCGGGTGATCGAGCTTGTGCAAGAGACGCCCGCCGCCGGCCTGGGCGTTACGACCGGCTCGCTGCGAATGGACGCGCCGCTCAGACCCGCGCAATGGATGAACGTCGGACTCGTGGTGCTCGTGGCGCTGGCGCTGCGGGTCCTGTTCGTCAGCACGCTCGTGGGAGTGTTCTTCCTCATCTTCGGCCTGATCGCCATGCACCAGAGCACCATTGCGTCCTGGACGCAGAGCGAACCGCGTGTGCTGCTGGACCTTGGTTGGCTGGGAACAGCGCTGACCGCAGAGCTGCTGCAGGTGGCCGTGTTCATGGCTGCCTTCTCGGGCTTCTATTTCACGATCAGCGTCCTGACGAACCACGCTTACCGCGACGAGTTTTTCGAGGACGTGGTAGGCGACGTACGGCATGCCTTTGCCGTGCGCGCCGTCTATCTGGGCGCGCTCGCCCAGACCGAGGAGGACAGGAGCTGACGCCCCGGCTCCCCTGAGCGGAATTGGCCGGGTCGCGCCGGCTCAGACGCTGGCGCAGAGCCCGAACAGTTGCCTGGGCCGTCAGTGAGGAGCCCGTAACGATCGACGCCTGACGTTTTCGTGTCTGAGCTACTGCCAGTCACGGGACCGCGGCGTGCCCAGGGAGTCGGACGAGACCGGCCTACAGGTTTCGGCCATCACCTGCACGGCTCCGTGCTCATCCTGGAGTTCGCCGTCGACCATCATCACCGGTGAGTCCAGGATCGCCCGTTCGTAACGGCTAAAGATGTCAGGGCGAATGATCACGTTCACCAGCCCGGTTTCGTCCTCCAGCGAGAGGAAGGTGTAGCCGCGCGCGGTGGGCGGGTGCTGCCGGTTGATCACAATGCCGGCCACGGTCACCATGATTCCCGTGCGGGCCTGTTCGCGCAGGGCGTCTGGAACGCCGCTATCTCCCAGCCCCCGGAACTGCTGGCCGCTGCCCCGCCCGTCGTAGCTATTTCCGGCGCGACGGCCGCGCTCGCCATATCGCCCCGCGCCGATCTGGCTGGGCGGGCGCCCTTCACTGTCACCCGGCGTCCCGACGACGGATCGTTCACGCGTTCGCTGGCTCGGCCGGCGCACGGCCGCTGGAATCGATACCCGACGAATCTGCGGCTGCGGCCGGCTGGCCGCCAGGGCCGGCAGGTCCGCGGCCCGCAGCACCCCGGCCTCCGCCAGCATCGTCCGCAGGAACTCCAGGCCACGCCAGCGCGTGGAAAGGCCGGTGGCGGCAAAGTCCATGTGCGCCTGCACCAGCGCGTCCGCCGCCGGCAGCGCCACCGGTTCCTCCAGCTCGGCCGCCAACCCCGGCAGTTCTCCGCCGTGGGCCGCCGGAGCGTATGCCTGCACCTGCCAGAGAGCCTCGCGACGGCTCAGCCCGAGGCTCCGAAAAGCCCCCGCCGTGGCCAGCGCTTCCAGCACGTTGCTGGGCAACCGCGCCCGGCGGCAGAAGTCCTCCAACGAGCGATATAGCCCGCGGCCGACCTCGTCGTCCAACCGCTCGCGGTAGGCCTCTCCCACCCCCTCCACGTACCGATAGCCCATCCGCACCGCGCCGTCCCGCTCGATCGTGCACTCATACCGGCTGCGCTGAACGTCCACGGGATGCACCGTCACCCCGTGCCGCTGGGCGTCGCCCACCAGCGTGTGCGGGCTGTAAAACCCCATCGGCTGGCTGTTCAGAATCGCGCAGGTGAACTCCGCGTGGTGGTACACCTTCAGCCACGCCGAGACGTAGACCAGCAGCGCGAAAGCGCACGAATGCGCCTCGGGAAACCCGTAGCCCGCATACCCCTCGATCTGCGCATAGATCTGTTCCGCCGTCGCCGCCGGGATGCCGTTGCGGGCCATCCCCTGCATCAGGTCGTCCTGCAGCGCCTGAATGTGCGCCAGAGAACGCTTCCGGCTCATCGCCCGCCGCAGCGCGTCGGCCTTAGATGCTGAAAACCCGGCCGCCACCATGGCGATCTGCAGGCACTGCTCCTGGAAGATCGGCAGCCCCAGCGTGCGCTCCAGCACCCCTGCCAGCCCCGGCCACACCGGATTGGCCTCCTCCAGTCCGATGCGCCGCAAAATCCAGCGCCGGTGCATCTTGGTGGTCATCGGCCCCGGCCGGATGATCGCCACCTGCACCACCAGGTCGTAGAAGCACCGCGGCCGGGTCTGCGGCAGCACGTGCATCTGCGCGCGGCTTTCCACCTGGAACAAGCCGATGGTGTCGGCCGCGCAGATCGCGTCATAGACCCTGGGGTCGTCGAATGTGAAATCCGCCAGCGCCAGCCGCTGCCCGTGCCGCTGCGCGATCAGCCGGAAGGCCCGCTGGACCAGCGTCAGCATCCCCAGCCCCAGCAGGTCGATCTTCAGCAGCCCGGCATCCGCGCAGTCGTCCTTGTCCCACTGCGCCACGCTGCGACCCTCCATCGTCGCCGGCTCGATCGGCACCGAGGCATCCAGCGGACGCGACGATATGATCATCCCCCCGGTATGGATCCCCAGGTGCCGGGGGAAGTCCACGATCTGCCGGCTGAGCTCCAGCAGGTCGCGGCCCACACGACCCGAGATCTCGCGCGGCACGTCGCCGCCGGCCTGATCCGGGTCCGGCATCTCCACGCTGGGATGCCACTGCAAGCGCTGCGCCAGCCGATCCACCTGGGCCGGCGGCAGCCCCAGCGCCTTGCCCACGTCGCGGATGGCCGAGCGGCCTCGAAAGCAGATCACGTTCGCCACCATTGCCGCCCGCCGCCGGCCGTAGCGCTGGTAGACGTACTGGATCACCCGCTCGCGCTCCTGGTGCTCGATGTCCAGGTCGATGTCCGGCGGTTCGTCCCGGTCCGGCGACATGAACCGCTCGAACATCAGCCCGGCCGCCATCGGATCCACCATCGAAATCTCCAGCACGTAACAGATGATCGACCCCGGGGCCGAACCGCGCGTGTTGACCAGGATGTCGCTGCGGTGACAGAACGCCACCAGGTCGCGCACGGTCAAAAAGTACCCCGCCAGCCCCTGGCTCTTGACGTACCGCAGTTCCTGCTCTACCCGCTGCCGAACTGTCGCGTTCGGGTCCGGATACCGCCGACGTACGCCCTCCCAGACCAGCCGTTTCATGTAGTCGTATTCCGACTCGCCTTCCGGCGTGGGACACCTCGGCAAGCCGTATTCCAGCTTTCGGCTCAGGTCGAACGCGCACATCTCCGCAATCCGCAGGGTGTTGCTGATCGCCTCCGGAACGCTGGCGAACAGCCTTGCCATCTCCGCGGCGGATTTCAGCCCGAACTCGTGATTGGGCCGCAGCCGCCGACCTGCCGTTTCCAGCGTGACGGTGTGCTTGATACACACCAGCACGTCCTGCAAGCGCGCCCGCGCCCGGTCGTGGTAGTGAACGTTGTTGGTCGCCACCAGTGGTAGCCCTGTGTGCCGCGCGATCTCCAGCAACCCCGCATTCGCCAGGTGCTCCGCCTCTCGCCGATGATCCTGGAGTTCCAGGAAAAAGCACCCTTCCCCGAACATCCCGGCGTACGACCCCGCAAGCTCAATTGCCTTCCGGCTGTCCCCCGCCAGCGCCGCGGACGGAATCGCCCCCTGCAGACACCCTGAAAGCCCCACCAGGCCCCGCGTGTGCTGCGCCAGGGCGTCCAGGTCCAGTTCCGCCGTTCCCTTGGGCCGGTCGTGATGCGCCGCGGTCGCCAGCCGGCAGAGGTTGGCGTAGCCCTCCCGGTCACGCGCCAGCAACGTCAGGTGATGCCCGCCGGCCATGCTGGCTTCCATGCCCACGATGGGCTGCAGGCCAAGCTCTCGCGCCGCATGAGAGAACCGCACCGCGCCGTAGACCCCATCGTGATCGGTGATCGCCAGGGCCGTCAGCCCCAACTCGGCGGCGCGCGCCGCCATTTCCTCGGGATGCGACGCGCCGTCCAGGAACGAGAAGTTGCTGTGCGCGTGCAGTTCGGCGTAGGCGGGACCAGTCAATCCAGCGCCCCCTGGGCAAACCAACGCGACTGAGCTCCATCGCGATACAGCACCAGCCCCCGCCCGTCATCCAACCGCACGTGCAGGTAGTCGCGGTCCACCGGTTCCGCCCACCATTCGGTTTGCACCCGCTGCGGCCCGTAGCGAGCGACGACCTTCCTGGTCGTCCCCTCCAGCGTTACCCGGCTGACCCCGTCGATTTTGCTGATGCGCACCGGACGTGGCGGCGTGAACAGCCGGGTAAGCCCCCGCGCGCCCGCCAGTCCAGCCAGCCACGCCGGGGAAAGCGCTGAGGCGTCGCCTTGGGCGCCCGTCTCCATATAGGCGTCAATCCGGCGGCTGGCCGTCTCAAGCGTCCAGGCATCGGGGCACAGCTCCGTGCGGAACACCGCGTCGTCCCCCAACTGCGCCCGCAGGCGGCTGATCGCGTGGTTGGCCCGCGCTGCGCGCTCCGACCGGTTGCCCAGCAACGACCGCTGCGTCCCGGCCCCCGGAACCAGCTGCTCCACGTTCAGCCCAATGCGCACCACCCCGGGCCGGTGCAGCGGAATCTCCTGCACCGCCGCCTCGCCCTGGGAGACCTTTGCATAACGTCTCTCGTCTGCTAGTGCGCGGCCGCTCTTGCTCCCTCTCCCCGTGGGAGAGGGTTGGGGTGAGGGTCTTCCTGGCAACCACCCCGGGGTTATGCAAAGGTCTCTCCGGACATCCCCGGCCCACGCCTCCAGCCTCCACCGGGCCGCGTCCCGCAAGCTGGCCGCGCTGCCCGACGGCTCGGGCAAGGCCAGCGTGAACCGCTGCACCGTGCCGTCGGACCGCTCGATCCGGCTGCCCACCTGCTGCGCCATCAGGCCCCGGCGCGCCAGCCGCGCGGCCAGGCGCTGCGCCAGGGCCTGCAGCGCGAAGATCAGGCGGTCGACGTTGTGCTCTTCCCACTCGAAATCGATCGCTTCATCCAGGACGACCGGTTGCGTCCGCCCCTTCAGTGGTCGCGGGTCCTCCCCACGCGCCAGCCCCCGCGCCCGCGCCCCTTCCACCCCGTACCGCATCCGCACGGCGTTCGCCGGCAACTCGGCAAATGCGCCGATCGTGCCGATCCCCAGCATCCGCAGATGCCCAAGCGCCCGCTCATCCAGCGGCAGCCGGTCGACCGGGTGCTCGGCCAGGTAGGCCCGGTCTTCCCCGGAAACCACCGCAACGCCCGAATCCCCCGTCGTACGCGCCGCAACCTCCGCCGCCAGCCGTCCCGTCGCCAGTCCAACCTGGGCGATCTGCCCGGTCGCCGCTTCGACCCCGCGGCGCACCCGCGCGCCCAGCGCCGCGCCGGGGCCGTACAGCGGCGCCAGCCCCGCCGCGTCGGCAAACGCCAGCCCCACCCCGGCGTCCTCCACCACCGGCGAAAACCGCTCCAGCACGTCCAGCACCGCCCCGAACGCTTTGCCGTAACGCGGCGGATCGTCGGCCACGTAGACGCCCTCCGGACAGCGCTGCGCCGCTTCCTTCACGGCCATCCCCAGCCGCAATCCCGCCTGCTGGGCGGCCTCGGAAACCTCGATCAGCCGCCGCTGGTTAGCTTGCCGCGCGTAGATCGCCAGCGGCTGCGCCGACCACGACGGTTGCGTCTGCGCTTCCACCGTGGTCCGGAAACGCGGAATCCACAGGCACAACGTCTTGCGGTCCACTGGACCTCCTCATAAACGGACAATCGATCACCAGCTGCTGCACGCCCGTGTCGCTGCGCGACTTCAGCACCCGTATCTCTAGCGTCAGCCCCATTGGTGCCCGGGTCAGGCGGCTGCGCTGCCAGCGCCAGCCCCGGCAGGCCACGCCCAGGCGCAGCGAGGCCAGGTAAGGCAACCCGGCAACCCGCTGGCTCCCGGCCGCCGTCACCACCACCAGCCCGGCCGATCCCCGTCCCGCCAGGTCGGCCAGCTGCGACCACCGGTTGGCGCGCGGCCGTGCCGACTCCAGGTCCAGCAGCACCGCCTCGAAGGCATTACTCCGCAGCAGCGTGGCGGCGGCTTGCAGCGTCGTCTCGGCGTCCGGCGGCTGCACCACCACCAGCCGCGACAAATCCAGCCCCAGCGCCACCCCCGCGGTCGGCGCGAACGTCCCCGGCATATCCACGTAGGCCGCCAACCCGCCCCCATCCAGCGCGGCGCCCAGCACCCGCCACCCCAGCGTCAGCGCCCCGCTCCCCGCTGGCCCCGTCAGTTCGCTCAGTCGCCCCCTGGGAATCCCCTCGAACCCGGTCGCCTGGTCCAGCGCCCCGATCCCGGTCGAAAACCCGGCCTCCGGCGGGCTAACCCCAAACAACCGCCCCGCGGCATGCAACCCCCAGCGCTGTTCGATTTCATGCACGGCCACCCGCAACGCGGCGGGACGCTCGGTGTCGAGAAGAGCCAGCGGAACACCCTGGGGAGTACGGGACGTCAGGATACCGTACGAAAACCGAACAAAAGAAGAGTGTCCTGCAAAACGATGTCCTGGCGGCCCGGTTTCTCCACGCCCCGTGGCAGACTGCCCACACCAGAATCCGAAGGGCTACGGGTATGTCCGCCAGCGCCGATTTGAAAGAGCGCATCGCCGCCGTGGTGGAGTCGCACCGCGACGACATCGTCGAAGTCGGCGAAACGATCATGCGCAACCCGGAACTGGGCTTTAAGGAGTTCGAGACCGCGGCGCTGGTGCAGCGCAAGTTCGACGAGTTGGAGTTGGACTACCGCTCGGGCCTGGCTCGAACCGGGGTCAAGGCAAAGATCGACACGGGGCGACCGGGGCCCACGCTGGCGCTGATTGGCGAACTGGACGCGCTGGTGGTGGCCGGACACCCGATGGAGAACCCGGACACGCACGCCGCCCACGCCTGCGGGCACAACGCGCAGATCGCCGGGTTGATGGGCGCGGCGGCCGCGCTGAGCGATCCCACCATCCTGCGGGACCTGTGCGGATCCATCGTGCTGTTTGCCGTGCCGGCCGAGGAGTACGTGGAGGTCGAGTACCGCCACGGCCTGGTGCAGGAGGGCGAACTGGAGTTCCTGGGCGGCAAGCCGGAACTGATCGCGCGCGGCGAGTTTGACGACGTGGACCTGGCCATGATGATCCACACCCATTCGCAGCCCGACGAGAACGGCATGGCCTCCGTCACCGCCTCCAACAACGGCTGCGTGGTCAAGCAGATCAGGTACATCGGCAAGGCCGCCCACGCCGGCGGTGCGCCCCACCTGGGCGTCAACGCCCTCTACGCCGCCCACATCGGTCTGGCGGCCATCAACGCCGTGCGCGAGACCTTCCGCGACAACGACGCCATCCGCGTGCATCCCATCATCACCCGCGGCGGCGACCTGGTGAACGTGATTCCGTCAGACGTGACGCTGGAAACCTACGTGCGCGGCAAGACCACGGATGCCATCGACGCGGCGGCCGCCAAGGTGGACCGCGCGCTCAAGGCCGGCGCAATGGCGCTGGGCGCCGAGGTGGAGATCATCACGCTGCCCGGCTACCTGCCGCTGATCAACGATCAGGACTTGGCCGAGCTGTTCTTGGCCAACCAGCGCGTCCTACACGGCGAGCCGAAGGCGCGGCGACAGGGGCACCGGACGGGGTCGACCGACATGGGCGACGTCTCGCACATCATGCCGGCGCTGCATCCCTCCATGGCCGGAGCGGTGGGCAGCAACCACGCGGTGGACTGGGCCATCGAGGACCCCCAGATGGCCTACCTGGAACCGGCCAAGGCCCTCGCCTGGATGGCCGCCGACCTCCTGGGCAACGGCGCGCAAGAGGCTCGACGCGTGCTGGACAACTTTCAACCCCGCATGAGCAAGGACGACTACTTGGCGTATCAGCGGAGCCTCAGCCAGGTCCACCGCTGGTCCGGTGCCGAGTCCTAAGTGCGGGGAATGCCGCCGGCCTCACGCCCCCCTGCGCGCCGCGCCTGACCCGTGGGACGAGTTCTCTGGCTCGCGTTCGCGGCAGGCGCGATCTGGCTGTGGGCCAGCCTCGCGCCCCAACTCACCTACCCGACGGCTTCCAGCGGTGAC
>JAJDZU010000019.1 GCA_022824495.1 Chloroflexota bacterium
GCTGGGCTTCGTGCCGAAGGCTGCCGGGGCTGCGCGTCCGGCGGCTGGGCATGGGTCCTATGATCGAACTTGACTCAATCGTCGCGCTTGCGCCGAGACGAGGGGTCTAGAGAACCGATCTTCAGTAGTCGCCTCCGGCAAGGCTGCGTTCCACCGAGCGCTGCCATGCCTCCATGGCGGCCAGCATCTCGCTGGCGCGGCCGGGCTGCTCCGAAGCGAGATCACGGCGCTCGCGGGGATCGGCCAGCAAGTCGTACAACTCCGGGGCATCGGAACGGAACCGGACCAACTTGTAGCGGTTGTCCGTCCAAGCAGCGACGCCTCCGAAATCCGTGGTCTTGGCCACCGGATGCCGGAAGTTGACGAAGTCGATACCGGGATTTCGCACGGTCGGCGTGGTCCCCTTGGTCAGCTCGGGAGCCATCCAGCGCGGGTTGTCCGCCTCTGCGCGCCGGTCGTACGTCCAGAAGCCGATGGGCGCCGCGCGCTCGGGCATCTCGTCGCGCAAGATCAGCGGGGTCAGATCTATGCCGTCTAGCGGCCGGTTGGGATCGGGGTGCCTGAGATCGAGCAGGCTGAGCAGCGTGACGAAGATGTCTGTCGTTACCGCGGGTGTTTGGGTGATCCTTGGCTGCGGGATCTTCGCGGGCCATTCGATGATCGCAGGCACGCGCAGCCCTCCCTCATAGAGACGGCCCTTGTGCCCGCGCCAGCCGCCATTGAAGAGATCTCCCCGCTGTTCCTCTGGGATGCCCTCTATGGTGACGCCGTTGTCGGAGGTGTACCACAGCAGCGTGTCCTCGGACAGCCCCCGCTGCTCCAGCACGCTTCGAAACCGGCCCAGCGCTCTGTCCAGCGCGGTGATCTCCGCGAACCGGGCTGCCAACTCGTCTCCGGGAACGTCGGCGTACAGCGCGAGATCCTCGTCCGTGGCGCGGTACGGACTGTGCGGCGAGCCGAACCAGAGCGTGATGAAGAATGGGGCATCCCCGGCGGACTGGACAGTCTCGATGAACTCGAGCGCCGCGTCAACGCAAATCTCCGAACTCTCGCCTTGCACGATCGTCGGAGCCGCTCCGTTGCGGCTCAGCGGAGGGTGCATTTCGAAGAAGTTGTCGTGCGCGAGGTACTCGTCGTAGCCCATCCTGGCCGGATTGGTGGGAGATGCGGCCTTGACGGCCCCGACGTGCCACTTGCCGAAGTGACCGGTGCGGTAACCGGCAGCCTTCAGGATCTGGGCGATCGTGATCTCCTCCGGCCGCGTGGTGTGATTCGGCGAAAACACGCCGGAGCGGTTCGGATGGCGTCCAGTCAGGATCGACGTGCGGGTTGGGGAGCAGGTCGGCGCCGCAGCGTAGAAGCGGTCGAAGCGCAGGCCTGACGAGGCCATTTCATCCAGAGTGGGAGTCAGCAGGTATGGATGCCGCTTGTACCCGACCTCCCCCCAGCCCTGGTCGTCTGCCAACGCCAAGACGATATTGGGCAGGTCAGCTGCCGCGAGGGGCACAGCCGACGTCAAGACGAGCAAGATCGGAATCAGGGACATGAGCGTTTTGCAAGACTAGCGAGCTAGCAGATTGTTGGGGTTGAGCGGATCGGGCGCTGGCTGGGGGAACAAGCTCACCCTCTATTGGATGGTGGAAGTTACCACACAAGCCATCTAGGCAACGGAGAGCGAACTTGTCCGTACGCGCCACGGTATCACAGCATTGGCAGACATTCCAGCACGGGCTGTTCCCGTGGCTGACCGAGGCACTGGCCCAGCTGAATTCGCTCAGTTATAAGCATCGCTTCTAATGACTGCCGCATCTATTGCCACGGTTGATCAGTCACGGAATGAACCGCCCGTCCTGAACCCACATGTGGCGCGCCTGTTGGAATCTTGCAAGAGCATCATCAGGACTTTCTGCCTCACGAACCAAGCCCGAACAGGCTGCGGAGTCTAGGAAAAATGAGTGCGCTAGCCCTCTCTGCAAGCGAGCCGAACCCAGCCGCGAACCGGCCAAAACGGTGGCGGTTCAGTTCAGCCGGCAGTTCGAGCAAGACGCCCGCGTCACGCGAGGTCCTGGCCCAATCCAGGAGCAAGTCGTGTTGCCACTGTTCCTGGAGGCCTCCAAGCCACTGCAGCCCCTTGGGCGAGATGACACAGACGACATTTGCCAGATCGCACGGGCCAAGGCATCCGGAGATCGTCAGTTGCACTGACTTGTTGAGCTTCTCGTCTTTCCACTGCTGCTTCATCCAGTCGCGGGGGACCGGCTCGAACCCCTTGTCTGTCCGCCCGCAGCAACAGCCCTCGCAGAGCACGAGCTGCCCAAGAACGCGGCCTCGGTCCGTAGCCAATGGTTCTTGTCTGCTGAGCGCTTCGCGGATGCGCTGAGTCTGAGCATTCACGGGCGTGCCTGCTTCGTCCGCTGGATGCCGGATCGGATGTGGTTGGCGGAGAACACGAACGCAATGGCTCCGCAGCCCACCCCGCTACGGGCGTGCTTCACTGGTCGACTACTCGCCAAACCGTCGCGCCAACCTGAGAGTCGAGCGCCGCAAGCGCGCGCCCATCGGGTCGCCAGTACAAGGCACCGACCCTGTCCGACAAAGCTGCGACGCCTATCGGATCGCCTTGCCCATCGCGCCCGAGCGAGGCCACGACGACGATTCCGTCCCGAGCTCCCGAGGCCAGGCGCATCCCCCGGCGAGCGAAGGCGAGGGCCGTTACAGATTGAACATGATGTTCCAGGACGCCGGGCCGCGTGCCTTCGGGGCCACTTCCCCGAAAGCTCCAGACCGTCACCGACTCGCCTCCGCCGGTGGCCAAAAGAGTGCCGGTGTCGTCGAAGGCCAAGGCCGACGGCTTCCCAGGATATCCCGACATCATCGAGTCCTGCGCCGTGGAGCGACGCCAGAAGTGCACCGAGTTGTCCTGGCTGCCGCAGGCCACGATGTCCCCGTCCGGGCTCAGTACCATCGACACCAGGGAGCTCATCCACTCCAGCTTCTGGCGAACCTCGCCGTTGGACGCGTCGAAGAACGTGACCCGGCCGTAGCAGGCCGTCGCCAGCTCCTCTGTGCCGGACCACGCGATCGCGCTGACGGTACTGGGATGATCGTCGGATCGCCAGATTCTCACTCCATCCGCGCGGTACGCGTGAACCTGCCGGGAGCAGGAGGCTGCGAACCACTGTCCGTCCGGCGACCACGCCACGTTCTCCACCCAGCCATTCCCGACGTCGACAGCCTGGCTGACCCGACCTTCGTCGGAGTTCCAGACCAGGACTCGGCCGTCCTGGCCGGCCGTGGCGAACGCGGGTCGGTCAGGCTGCATCGCCAGCGCGAGCACACCGCCTTCATGGGCTTCGCGCTGCGCCCAGATGGTGGCGCCGGACCTGCCGTCGAACGCGTAGACGCCACCCGCGGCGTCTGCGACTACCAGCGCCTCGCCGCGCGGCGTCCACCCGCCGGCGATGGCGTAGTCGCCGACTTCCGCGGACCAGCCCGGGCGAAGAACGCCCCTCGGGCTGCCGCCGTTCAAGTCAGGCATGCCCCGGATCAAACCAGGCATGCCTCGAATCCCTGCCGCATGCTCTCCTCGTCGAGGTTGCGGCCGATGAAGATGAGCTGATTGCGGCGGGGCGCGTCTCCCCATGGACGATCCGGCTGCCCGTCGAAGAGCATGTGAACCCCCTGAAACACGAAGCGACGCGACTCGCCCGCGAGGCTGATGAAGCCCTTCATTCTGAAGATGTCGACCCCGCGTTCACGGAGCAGCATGCCAAGCCACGTGTTGAGCAGGCCGGGATCGACGTCGCCGTCCCTCTCGATTGCGATTGAGCCCACTTCGTCGTCGTGCTCATGCTGCGCGACCCAGGTTCGCTCGACCTCGACGGGGACCACGCCGTTGACGCCAGGGCCGCCGGTCTCCGTGGTGGGCGGCACCCTGGAGGACGGACCGTCTTCAGGCCCGACTGTTGCCCCATTCGCGCTCGTCAGTTGCAGATCGAACTCCTCCGCGGTGTGCTGGGCGAAGAGGCCGACCCTCGCCTGCGTATCGACCTCCAGGAAGAACGACTTGCGCCCCGGGGAGTCAAGCTGGAGGTTGAGGTGCTTGCCGACAGCGATCTCGTCTCCCGGACGAACGGGCTCCGCGGGTTCGGCGTACCGACGCACACACCATTCCGCACCTTCACGAAGTGCGGAGTCTTCCGTGCCCTGGTCGGGTACGACGACGAGAGACATCGCCGGGTCAGGCCCATCGGCCAGGCTGAGTTCGTAGCGGCCGGTGTCGAGCGAATAGACACCCGTCCATTCGAACGGGTACTCCGGCTCGAGAAAAGTGGGACGCCGCTCGAGCACCTGGTCCAGGTCGAAGGCAGCGAGGTTGAGTACCGAATCGACGGAGACGTCGGCCCACTCGCTGCGGATGACTCGCGCCATGCGATTCATCTCCCGGAGCCGGGTCTCGAGCCTGTCGAGCCTGTCGCCGTCGACGAGGTCCGTCTTGTTGAGAACGAGGACGTCCGCGAACGCGATCTGTTCCGTGCTCTCGTCGCTTCGGCCGAGCTGCTGCTCGATGTGGGCCGCGTCGACGAGCGTGACGATTCCGTCCAGCGCGTACTCCGCGCGAATCTCGTCGTCCATGAAGAACGTCTGTGCGACCGGACCGGGATCGGCGAGCCCCGTGGTCTCCACCAACACGTAGTCGAACTTGTCTCGGCGCTTCATGAGGTTGCCGAGCACGCGGATCAGGTCACCGCGCACCGTGCAGCAGATGCAGCCGTTCGACATCTCGAAGATTTCCTCGTCGGCGTTGATGACGAGCGCCTGATCGATGCCGACCTCCCCGAATTCGTTCTCGACCACGGCGATGCGTTTGCCGTGCTCCTCCCGCAGGATCCGGTTCAGCAGGGTCGTTTTGCCGGAGCCAAGAAAGCCGGTAAGGATCGTCACGGGTATGTTGCGAGGGGCGTCCATCTAGTCCTCCTGGAGCGGTGCTTCGAGCACCGACATCTGTACGTCGAATCCCCACGCCGTGCAGACCTGGAGAAGGTCTTTTGCGTCAACGGCGTCCATGGGTTTGTGTAGCTTGAACTGAAGCTGCGGCGCGTCGGGCCGAAGCAGGCCAATCACGGTTTCAATGGGGTCGCAGCCTTCTTCGAGACACGCCAACTCGGTGACCGTGACCGCGACGTCATCGGAGAGGCTCAGCGCTTCGCGCAAGGCCTGCTTGATACGTCGAGACCCTTCGAGGTTCGGGTAGCGGGGCGATGTGTTGATCAACATGCGTTCAAATCTCCCTCAAGAGAGACCCATGCAGAACCCGAGCGTGGTTGCCCGGAAGACCCTCACCCCAACCCTTTCCCAGCGGGAGAGGGAGCAAGAGCGGCCGCGGCGCCGGTGACGCGGGGCACTTTGCAAAGGTCTCTCGAGACGACGAGACACGCGCGGATGAGCCATGGTTTCGACTGCCCTGCTTCCGTAGGTCCATCGAAGAGCATCCGCCGCCGGCGGGCGACGGTTATGCCGCGTTGGCACACTCATCACAGGTTCCGCGCAACACGACCTCATGTCCCGTCATCTGAAACCCGTCCGGAACGAGGGACTCGAGGCCCTCGACGCAGCCGAAGAGGTCGAACGCGTGGTTGCAGATCGAGCAAAGAAAGTGATGGTGATGCTCGCGGTCCTTGGGCTCGTAGCGAACGCCGCCGCCCAACAGCTCGACCGACTCCAGCGTGCCGTCCTCAACACCCCGTCGGAGCGCGCGGTAGACGGTGGCGAGACCGACACCCGCTCCGCCCAGGCGGCTCCACAGTTCCCTGGCGGATAGAGGGCCGTCGGCTTCGCCAAGGGCTCGGAAGACGGTTAGCTGCTGCTTTGCTCTCGACATAGAGAAATGATAATCGACTCTCAATAGTCGTCAAGACCGCCCTTGGCACGGGACTCTCATCCCGGGGCCTCAGGTGGAAGCACCTTCGCTTACGTACGAGGAATCGAGGCTGGCTCACGGGCAGGCTCCGCGCGGGGATGACGGGAAGTCGGTGGCCGTAGCTGGGGGTGAGGCTTGGCACGGCCCGTTCGACAGGCTCAGGAAGGCTCTCCGACGCAATGCAGCGCGGCTCACCACAAAGGGTTGGGTGCGTGATCACGAACGGCAATCGGGCGGGTCAGAGATGCAGTTCCTGCGCCAGGCTGATCGGGAGGCGCCTGTGCGGAAGGCTCTTGGGGGGACGCGGCGGTAGCGGCGCGAGAGGTTGAGGGGATATGGGGTTGTGGGGTTAGGGCGATCAATCCGTGGTCCGGCGGGTGTGGGGGATTGACGTGTTGGCCGGCTCGAGTCGCTGGCTAGAATGAACAATCCCCAGCAAGCGAGTAACGCTTGAGTGACTGAGGCAATCTCCCAAGCGGGGATTGCGCAGATAGCGTGGGATGGGCGGCTCGACGCTGAGCGCAATTACCTGTATTTCGCGGCGTTGACCGATCGATATCGGCGGCGGCACCAGTGGCTGATTTCCGGCGTGGCCGCCGTGTCGTTCTTTGCCGGCTCAAGCTTTGTCATCGATGTGCTGCCGCCGTGGGTGAGCGCGGTGCTGGCCATGCTGGCATCGCTGCTTGCGTTGGCGCTGATAACCGTCGATCCCTCAATGAAGTCGGCCAAAGCCGAAGGCGCGAAGCAGCATTTCAAGGCAATCAGCGACGAGTGGAAGTACCTGTGGTGGCACCAGTACGACCCCGACGTGGAAATCAAGGCTCGAATGCTGGAAATGCGAACGATGTCAGGGCCGGAAGTGGCCGTAGCCATTGACGACAAGCTGAACAATGCATGTCACGACCGGGCCATCGAGATCGTACGGGCGGAGTACAGCGTGCCGACTGGGTGACGCGAGAGCGCCATAATGATTCGGCACCGCGCAGCGGCACCCCTCCACGACCAAAGCCGAATCCACCGCCACTGCGGCCGCCGCAGAGGCGAAACAGAGCCTCGGTCTCGACGGGCGAGGCCGTACGCGGTAGTTACTCGCGTGGGCCGGTCCGTAATCCAGGAACGGCGATTCATGAGCTGTTCGAGCCGCTCAGGGGCGTGGACTTAGAGCTTCCGCCACGGGAGCCGATGCGGGAGCCGCCGCGGTTCGACTGAGGCGACGCGCGAAACACGCGGCGGCCCCACTATTGGGCCAGGACGACTCTTCTTTGGTCGTGCGGGCTGGCCCAGGTTTCCAGCGAGTGGCTCCGGCTCCTTATCAATCCGGTGGCACTCATGCGGATCGTTAGGGGTCGAGGCTGAAGGGTGGGTAGCGGTCGGTGGTGAGTATGAAGGCGTAGGCTTGGACGCGGGCGCCGTAGCGGATGACGCCGACGATGAAGTCGAAGAGGGCGCGCGGGTACTGGGCGGTGATGACGACCATGATCCAGCCGAGAACCACGGCGACGAAGGCAAGGATGCCAAGGATGGCCAGGACGATGTAGTGGGGGATGGCCAGGAGCCACTTGACGAGGGGGAGCCAGCGGTTGAGGTCGGTTTGGGCGTCGGGGTAGTCGATGTCGAGGTGGACGGCCTGGTGGTCGTCGGTGGAGGGGTATTCGTCGCGCAAGGCCAGGAAGTAGACCTCGATGCGGTAGACGAAACGGCTGAGTTCCAGGTTCCAGTCGAACCACCAGCGCGGGTACTTGTGGCGGAAGACGAGAATCAGGACGAGGGGCAGCCAGACGAGCGGGATGGAGATTGCCGCCTGCTCGGAGCCGCTGGCTTGGCCGCTGTTGACGAAGCCCGGAATGAGGGCGGCGACGATGAGGATGGGGATGACCATGATGATCCGGAAGAGCGTGGTGACGCGATTGAGGGGTCTGTCGGGATAGTCAACCGAGAACTGGACGGGGTAGTCGGAATGGTTGCTGGCCATGTCGTGTGGGCCTCTCGGGGACTAGTGGACATAATCCTATGTTTCGGGTTCGTACTTTGGCTAATGAGTGATTGGCCGGGTGTACGGGCGGGCGGGGGGTGTCGCACCATGCGCGGTCATGGATTGACAGGCCGAACGCATACGAAGGAAGGCTGAATGACGGGCAGCGGAGGGCGTCCGCTGGTGCTGGTGGTTGAGGACGACCTGCGGTACGTGCGGCAGTTGCGCGCGGACCTGGGGGTGGGCGACTTCCGGACGGTGTTCGCAGGGACTGGCGCGCGAGGTCTGGACGAGGCCATGGCCGATGCGCCGGCTGTGGTGTTGCTGGACCTGGGATTGCCGGATGTGGGGGCGCTGTGCGTATTGGAGCGGCTGCGCAAGGTGTGTGAGGCGCCGGTGGTTGCAATGACGCTGGCTGAGGACGACGAGGGGATTGCTCGGGCGCTGGAGGCGGGGGCGGACGATTACCTGGCGAAGCCGTTTGACCTGGATCAGCTGCTGGGACGGCTACGGGCGGTGCTGTGGCGGGCGCCGGCAGGGGCGTGGCCGCCGTTCGAGTCGGAC
Source organism: Chloroflexota bacterium (assembly GCA_022824495.1). GTDB lineage: Bacteria > Chloroflexota > UBA11872 > UBA11872 > UBA11872 > UBA11872. The sequence goes on from JAJDZU010000019.1 coordinate 8,457, forward strand.
GGGCTGTCAATCGACTTTGCGACGGCGGAGGTTCGGGTGGCGGGGCGGCCGGTGGGGTTGAGCGCCTCGGAGTTTCGACTGCTGCGGTTCCTGGCGCGGAACCGGGACCGGGTGTTCAGGCCGGCGCAACTAGTGGAGGAGGTGTGGGGGCCGGAGTATGCGGGGGACCAGCACCTGGCGCGGGTGTATGTACGGCGGGTGCGGGAGAAGATTGAGCGGAATCCGGCGGATCCACGGCACCTGGTGACGAGGCCCGGGGTGGGGTACGTGCTGCGGAAGCACGGCTGAGGACGGGCGGTGGAGCGGATGCGCGCGCTGGTGACGGGGCCGCCAGCGGGCTGGGTCGGTCGGCTGGCGCTGCTGGGCGCGGTGTTGTTCTGGTGGGGCGGGGTGGTGGTTCCGAACCTGGTGAGCCTGGCGTTTCCGGCGTGGCTGCCGCCGGAGTCGATTCCGCGGGATTTGAATCCGGATATTGACTATGAGGGCAGGCTGGCGAACCGGGTTTCAACCGCAGCGCTGCTGGTCTTGGGCGTGCTCGCGATGCTGGCCGCTGCCGTGAGTCGTCGACGAAGTGAGGATCGGATCGTCGTTGGGGGATGGACTTTGCTGTCGGGCACAGCATTCGTGCTGAGTTGGGAAGAGACGACCGAGGTTCACTCGACGATCGTGCCGGCTCTTGGATCGCGCCTGCTGGGCATCGATTTAATTTCGAGAGCGGGACCCTATGTCTGGGTTCTGCTCGTGAGCCCGCTGATCGCGGCCTTTGCGATTCTGATGGGAATCTTCTGGATACGCGGGATGCGGACTCGAAGCGTTCGGGCGCCGTTTGCGCTGGGCCTGACCGTGTGGTTGTTCGCTCTGCTCTGCGAGGCGGTCACCCTGGCGGTGTTCCGAGGCCGGGCAAGCGATCTGATGCTAGTGATGGAGGAGACCCTTGAGTTTGGTGGGACTCTCCTAATAGCCCTGAGCGCCGCTGCCGCGTTGGCCCGATCCGAGCCATTTAGAGACACCTTCAGCGAGCGTCGAATCAAACAGGTGACTATCGGGTCCACGATCGCGGTCTTGACCGTGGGTGTTCTCTTCGTGGGGCTTGTGTATCGCGTGCCGCTGGTGGATTCACGAGCGACAGCGGGACACGTGACGTATTGGGTAAGCCTGGAGACTCAGCAGTCGTTGGCGCAGGGGTTTCCCATGCCAGCGGGCGCGGTTTCAGGGCTGAGCGTGCCGCTGGCGAAGCGTAACCCGGAGCCGCGCTCGGGCGAGGCGATCTGGCGGGTGCTGGAGGGCTTTGACTCGGGGCAGGGCCGCGTGCTCCGGGAGGGACGGGTCGAAGTCCCCGCAGGCGATCTCCCCGCTTGGATTGATATCGACGTTCCGCTATTGACCACCGACGAGGGGCGTCGGCTGTTTCTGCAAGTCGTGGCGGACCTTGAGCCAACGGGATCTCTGCGGGTAGGGATGGTGAAGGGGGATCGCTTCAAGGACGGGCGGCTGTGGGTGAACGGGGAGCTGACGTGGCCGGATCAGGATCTTGAGTTTGTCGCTCACGGCGCGACGGAGCCGACGCGGAGCAAGGCGCAGTCGCTCTGGCGGCTGGTGGCATCCGACTGGCAGTGGCCGGTAGCGGTCGCCAAGGCAGCCGCGGCGCTGACGCTGGTGACGCTTATTCCGGTGCTGCTGGTAGCCTCCGCGTGGCGCAGGCCGGGGATAGGTGGGATACCATCGGGGTTGCGCTGAGGATTGCGCTGGAGTCGAGTCATGGCGGCCGTAGACTCCCTGCCCCGCCCCGCCGAGCGGGCGCCCACCTATCGCAAAGTCGCGCCGTACCTGGTGGACTGCGACTGCCACCACCTGTGGCACAAGATCGACGAGATCTTTCCCTATCTGCCACGGCAGTACGTGCAGGAAATCAAGGACTTCGGGTCCATGTTTCCGAACGGCGGCTGGACGAACATGCCGAACTCGCACGGCTACCGGACCGATCACGACGTGGACGAGGACACGGACTTCGCGGAGTTCACGGTCAAGGAGCACCTGGATCCCTACGGATTTGACGTGGCGATCCTGACGGGACAGATGGTCTACCCAACGGTGGGGATGACGAACCTGGACTATGCCGCCGCCATCTGCCGGGCGCATAACGACTGGACGATGGATCACTGGGTGGCGAAGGACTCGCGGTTCCGCGCGACGCTGGCGGTGGGGCCGAACGACCCGGTGCTGGCGGTGGAGGAGATTGAGCGGCTGGGGGATCACCCGGCGGTGGTGGGGGTGATGCTGCCGGCGGGCGGACGCCACCCGTACGGGAACCGGATCTATCACCCTATATATGAGGCGGCGGAGCGGTACGGGTTGACGATCGTGACGCACTTCGGCGGCGAGGGGCGGGGGCAGACGAATCCGCCGACGGCGGCGGGATTCCCGACGTATTACCTGGAGATGCGGATGGCGCGTCCGCAGATCGCGCAGGCGCACACGGCCAGCCTGATCTGCGAGGGGGTGTTCGAGAAGTTCCCGACGCTGACCTGGGTGTTCGTGGAAGTGGATACGTGGTGGATTCCGGGGCTGCTGAACCACTTCGACGCCGACTGGAAGGCGGTACGGGACTACACGCCGTGGGTGAAGCGGCTACCGAGCGAGTATTTCCGCGATCACATCCGGGTGGGCACGCAGCCGATGGAGCAGCCGGGGTCACGCGAGGACCTGCACTGGTTCCTGGAACAGGCGCGGGCGGACGAGACGCTGGTGTACGCGAGCGATTTCCCGCACTGGGACTGGGACTCGCCGACCTCGGTGGCGCCGGACTTTCCGGCGGAGATGCGGGCGAACATCTTTGGCGAGACGGCGCGCGCGGCATTCCGGTTGTAGGCGTCGGCTGACGCTGCACAACGGGCTGGCGAGCATGTTGAGACGCCTGGCGTGACGGCGGCCGCCTCCGACGAGGTTGTGGTTTGTCCGATGGCTGAGTTGCCGCCGGGGGAGCGGTGCGAGGTTCGGGGGGCGCTGACGTACGGGGTGACGGTGTTCAATCTGGACGGTGAGTTGTACGCGTTGCTGAATCACTGTCCGCATCGGGGCGGGCCGCTGTGCCGGGGGCGGATTCGGCCGCATCCGGTGTCGGACCGGGTGGGGTACTGGGAGTTCGAGCGGGAGGGCGAGATTTTGCGGTGCCCGTTTCATAACTGGGAATTCGACATCAGGACGGGCGAGGCCTTGTACGACGAGAAGGTGCGGGCGCGGACGTTTCCGGTGGAAGTGCGGGACGGGCAGGTGGTGGTGCGGGTGCGAGGCAGGCGGCAGGTCACGAGGTAGGTATCGGCGGCGGCAAAGGCGGCCGAGTTGAGGTCTGCAGACCGTAATAAAGCCAACACAGTGGTTTGGGGGTGCGTGGGACGCTTGCCAGACTGCTAGCGGGGATACGGCCCATCAACCAAGTCCGGGAATCGCAGCCAATGGAACAAGGCCTTAACGGCAGCAGCCCAATCGTGGTGGTGCGCGACGTTCACAAGTCTTTTGGGGACGTGCATGCACTGGCGGGGGTGAGCCTGGAGATCGACGCGGGGACGGTGCTGGGACTGCTGGGGCCCAACGGGGCGGGCAAGACCACGCTGGTGCGGGTGCTGACGACGCTGCTGGATCCGGACGAGGGTTCGGCGACGGTGGCGGGATTCGACGTGCGGCGCGAAAGGACGCGGGTGCGTCCGTTGATCGGGCTGGCGGGGCAGTCGGCGGCGATCGACGACACGCTGACGGGCCGCGAGAACCTGGAGATGGTGGCGAACCTGTACCACATGGGACGGGCGACGGCGGCGTCGCGCGCGGCCGAGTTGCTGGCGCGGTTCGATCTGACTGAGGCGGCGGACCGCGCGGCCAGGACCTACTCCGGCGGGATGCGGCGGCGGCTGGACCTGGCGGCAAGCCTGGTGGCCGATCCGGAAGTGCTTTTCCTGGACGAGCCGACGACCGGGCTGGATCCGCAGGCGCGGCTGGAACTGTGGACGGTGATTCGAGAGCTGGTGGCGACCGGTACGACGGTGTTGCTGACGACGCAGTACCTGGAAGAGGCCGATCAGCTGGCCGACGAGATCGTGGTGATCGACCACGGGCGCATCATTGCCCAGGGCACGGCGGCGGACCTGAAAGCGCGGTCGGGCGGCGAGCACCTGTCGGTGCGGGTGAGCGACCTGACGGCGCTGGATCAGGTGCGGGAAGTGCTGGAGGCCGAGGGCGACGGGCCGCCGACGGTGGAAGAGGCCACGGGCACGGTATCGGTGGCGGTATCCAACGGACCGGCGCGGCTGGCCGGGGTGGTGCGGCGGCTGGACGAGGCCGAGGTGGCGATTGCCGACATCGGGTTGCGGCAGCCGACGCTGGATGAAGTGTTTCTTTCATTGACCGGGCACCGGGCCGAGAGCGACCCGGCCGAAGCGCCCACGGGAGCGGTCTGATGGTGGTTTCGATGGACGCGCTGCGGGTGGAGGCGCGCCATGCGCCGGGCGACATCCTGCAACTGTGGAAGCGCAACATGCTGGCCTACCGGCGGCAGCCGGACCTGCTGGTGTTTTCCACGATCCAGCCGGTGATGTTCGTGCTGCTGTTCGCGTATGTGTTCGGCGGGGCGATCCAAACGGGGCCGGTGGACTACATCGATTTCCTGCTGCCGGGGATCCTGGCGCAGTCGGTGCTGTTCGGGTCGACCCAGACGGGCGTGGGGCTGGCGGTGGACGTGACCAGCGGGATGATCGATCGCTATCGCACGCTGCCGATGGCGCGGTCAGCGGTGGTGGCGGGGCGGATCCTGGCCGATACGACGCGGAATGTCTTTGTTGTCGGGCTGATGCTGGGGGTTGGCTTCCTGATCGGGTTCCGGTACCACGGGACGGTGGCCGGGGCGATTGCCATGCCATTCGTGGCGGTGTTGTTCGGTCAGACGTTCTGCTGGATTTCGGCGGCCATCGGCACCAGCGTCAGGCGGGCGGAGACGGCGCAGGTGGCGTCGTTCGTGTGGCTGTTTCCGCTGGTGTTCGTGAGCTCGGTGTTCGTGCCGGTGGAGACGATGCCCGACTGGCTGAAGGTGGTTGCCGAGAACAGCCCGGTGACGCACACGGTCAACGCGATGCGGGGACTGGCGCTGGGGACGGATTTCTGGGAGCCGCTGGTGAAGGCGCTGGCCTGGATGGCGGGAATCATGGCGGTGTTCGTGCCGCTGGCGGTGTGGCGGTACCGGTCGATCCAGTAGCGGGCGGCGGGTAGCCAGTAGACTCCCGTCGGCTTGCGAGTCCCGGAAGTAGCTGCCGATGTCTGCATTGCGCGCGGTGACGATTGCGAATAGCGACCTGGGCGGGGCCGGGCATGGGTTGCATCGGGCGTGGCAGGCCAATCCGGACGTGCGGATGGTGGCGCTGGCGGATCCGGTGGACGAGGGTCGCGACGAACTGGCGGCGGCCTGCGGGGCGGAGCGGACGTATGCCGACTACCGCGAGATGCTGGAGCGGGAGCGACCGGACATCGTGGCTATCGCGCGGCACTGGTACGACGACGGGCGGGTGGCTGAAACGCTGGCGGCCATCGAGGCCGGGGCCAAGGGCCTGTACGTGGAGAAGCCGCTGGCGCCGTGGGCGGACCAGGCGCGGGCGGTCATGGCCGCGGCCGAGGCGGCTGGGACGCACGTGATCCTGGCGCACCGCAGCCGCGAGCACCCGGGGATGCAGACGATCCGGGCGCGCGGCGAGGCGGGCGAGTGGGGGCCGCTGACGCGGATTCGCGCGATGGACAAGGGCGACCACCGGGTGGGGGTCGAAGAGTCGATGATCCACGCCCCGCACGTGTTTGACGCGATGCTGTACCTGGTGGGCGAGGCGCCGGTGCAGGTGTCGGGGCTGGTGTTGCAGGACGGGCGGCCGGCGACGCGCGCGGACGCGGCCGGGCGGACCGAGAACGGGGCCGGGCCGATCGCGGGCGACCGGGTGTCGGCGACATTCCTGTTTCCCAGCGGGGTGATCGGGACGTTCGAGTCGGTGCCGGTGGGCGACGGGTCGTACGGCTCGGACCGGCTGGGGGCCGACTGCTACTACCAGCACGCGCTGGTGACCATGCGCAATCAGCCACGCGGGCAGTTTCACCTGTTACCGCGGGGAGACGTTTTCCCGCCGGACGGCGAGGTGGGCTGGGAAGAGATTGCGGCCGACAAGCCGTGGGCACCGGACGGTGTAGACACGATGACCTGGAGCAACCATCTGCACGGGTGCGAACTGGTGAGGTTGATTCACGGGGGCGAGGTCAATCCGACGACCTGCACGGGGCAGGACGCGTTGATTGGCGTGGAGATGATGGTGGGGGCGTACCGGTCGCACCTGGAAGGGCGGCCGATTGCGTTGCCGCTGGAGGATCCGACGAATCCGTGGATTTAGTGCCGGCGTTCGGGCGATGAGGTTGGACGAAGGCGATGTCGACTAACTCGGGTTCATTCGAGCAGTTGACCAGGGCGTTGGAAGCCGTGCCGCGACTGAAGGAACTGGCGTGGCGGTCGCCGGAGCGGGTGGTTGGATCACGGGAATTCCAGAAGTGGAGAGAAGATACGACGGCCGCGATTGCCGGCAGGTACGGCCCGGAATCCGCCCAGGCCAGGTCGTTCGCGGGGATTCAGTACGCGCCTACGCACTTCTACTTCGGGGCATCGGACGAGACGTATCGGGAGGTCTACTTTCGCGGCCTGGACGTGGCCGCGAGCACGGTGCGGTCGGTGCTGGAGGAGATGGGGGAGCATCGAGGCGACGACGACGCAGATTTGAAGGCTTAGTGTTCGCGCAATCCGCTGAGTCGCTGATGGGTCGGTGCGTCTTAGACTGGCCGGCGCCGGAGGTCGGTGCTGTAGAGGACTGGATTCCGTGAGCCAGACGACATCGGGGCGACCGGTCATGTACACGGTGCTGGTGTCGGCCCTGCTGGCGGCAGTAGTGGGGGCGCTGGTGGGGGCGGTTGCGTCGGTGGCGCTGGGCGGGAGCGAGCCGGAGGGCGTGGCCGGGGCGGCGGAGCGGGCGTTGATCGAGCGCTTTTACGAGGAGTCGTGGAACGAGGGCGACATCAGCCTGATCGACGAGCTGTTCACGACGGACTATGTGCTGCACATGCAGGACGGGCGAACGATCGGGCGGGACGGGTTCAAGATCGAGATTCCGGAGTTGCGCAGTTCATTTCCCGACCTGAGCATCACGGCGGACGAGTGGATCATGGCGCCGGGCAAGATCATTGCGCGGGTGACCTGGCGGGGCACGCATACGGGCCAGGGCCTGGGGATCCAGCCGAGCGGCAACACGTTCGAGGCGTCGGCGATTTACATCTACCGGTTCGAGGGAGACAGGATTGCCGAGAGCTGGGCGATGTTCGATTCGCTGGGCTTTCGGCAGCAGTTGGGACTGCTCTAGCCCGACCGCGACGGGGTTGCGACGGTCGGCGGCGGACCAGCCTGATCCGACTTGGTGAAGTTATTCACAATCTGAGGTGAAAACCTGCCACACTCTGCGGTCGTAGGTTTGGGGCGGGGCGAGGTGTCGATGTTTGGACTGCTGGCCAGCCTGGCCGCCAGTTGGCGCAGGGCGACGGCCGTGATCGTCGCGTGGATCGTGGTGGGCGTGGTCGTGATCGTGGCGGCGCCGCCGCTGGGCGACGTGACGACTACCAGCCAGGAAGACTTCCTGCCGAGCGACTCGGAGTCCCGGCGCGTCCTGGAACTGGTCTCGGAGAAATTCCCGCGTGGACAGGGTGTGCCGGCCATCGTCGTCTTTCATCGCCCTGAGGGGCTGTCGGATGCCGACCTGGCGGCCATAGCGAAGGCTGACGCGGCGTTGCAGTCGGATAGCGCGCCGGAGGAAATCCAGTCGGTGCTCTCATTGAGCGGGTCACCCGACGCCGCGAGCGCGCTGACGGCGCCCGACGGAACGACCGTGACCACGATCGTCACGCTTTCGGGAGCCCGCGACACCGAGACGTTCGGAGCGGCCGTGCAATGGATTCGCGACCAGGCGCGGGCCGAAGTCGACGACATTGGTCTGACGGTGGCGGTCACCGGCCCGGCCGGAATTGTTTCCGATGCCGTCGAGGTATTTGGAACCTTCGACTTCCGGGTCACGATGATCACGGTCTTGCTGGTCCTGGTGCTGCTTCTCGTGATCTACCGCTCGCCGGTGCTTGCCTTGTTGCCCCTGGCGGGGGTGGGCTGGACGTTGCTGGTCGCGCAGTCGGTCGCTGCGTTGCTGGCCGACAACTTTGGGCTGTCGCTGAACGGGCAGGTCACCGCCCTCATGTCGGTGCTGATGTTCGGCGCCGGAACCGATTTCACGTTGTTCATCGTCGCGCGTTACCGCGAGGAGTTGCGCCGGCAGCCGGATCGCTGGCGAGCGATGGAGGTATCGCTCCAACGGATCGGGCCGGCTATCGCTTCGAGTGCGGGCACGACAATCGCGGCCATGTTGGCATTGCTGCTGGCCAGCTTTGGATCGTTCCAGGCGATGGGTCCGGTTCTGGCCATGGCGATCTTCCTGATGCTTGTGAGCGGTCTCACACTCGTGCCGGCGCTTGCGGTCCTGCTGGGTCGCGCAGCCTTCTGGCCGGGCCAGATGCACGTGAGCGGCACGGAGCACTCGCGAATCTGGTCGCGGGTGGCAGACGTCGTGACGCGGCGTCCTGTCGCCACGTTTGCGGTGACGCTGGTGCTCCTGGTGGTGTTCGCGGCGGGCGCACCCAGCATGAAGCCGAACTTCAGCTTTATCGATGGATTCCCCGACAGCGCCGAGTCGAAGATCGGCGCGCAGATCATGGACGACAGCTTTGGCGCCGGCGAACTTGCGCCGACGAACATTTACGTCCGCACGTCCGATGTCGACGGAAGCCTGGTTGACCTGGATCAGCTCTCACAGGCCGTGGCGGCAGTGCCGGGCGTCGCACGGGTCAGCGGGCCCACGCGTCCGACCGGGGAAGCATCGGCGGTCGACGCGGCAACGCTGCAAGCGGCGATTCCGCAGTTGCCGCCGGCGGTACGGGACGGAACGCCCAGCGGTCCGCCTGGAGGCGCACCGGCCGCGGGCCCGCCGGCCAACGCGGATCCGCAGCAGCAGGCCGTCCTGCAGGCCTACTTCGCCGGCCGACGCTTTGTATCGCCCGACGGGACCACCGCCCGGCTGGACGTGGTGATGGAGGACCAGCCGTACGAGGTGCCGGCGATCGATCGCATTGAGGACATCCGTGAGCTCGCGCGATCGGTCGCTGTCGGAACGTCGCTGGAGAACGCGGAGATCCTGGTTGGCGGTCCGACGGCGCTGCAAACCGACGCGCGGGCATCCGTGAACCGCGACACGGCGCTCATCGGTCCGATAGTGATCGTGCTGATCTGGATTATTCTCCTGGCCTTGCTGCGCAGCGTCGTGGCGGCGACCTACCTGCTGGGCAGTGTGGTTCTGAGCTTCCTGTCGGCGGTTGGGCTCTCGGTCGTGATCTTTCAGAACTTCATGGATCACCCCGGGGTCGGCTATCAGAACCCAGTCTGGATGTTCATCTTCCTGGCGGCGCTGGGGGCCGACTACAACATCCTGATCATCTCGCGGGTGCGGGAGGAGGTTCAGGAGCGGGGGCTGGTGGAAGGCGTTCGCACGGCGCTGGCGCGAACCGGCGGGGTGATTACTTCGGCCGGCTTGATCCTGGCGGGGACGTTCTCGGTTCTGACCACGTTTCCGTTGCGCGATATCTATCAGCTTGGGTTCGCGGTCGCACTGGGCGTGCTGATGGACACCTTCATCGTGAGGGCGTTGTTCGTGCCGAGCATCGTGCTGCTGCTGCGGCGCTGGAACTGGTGGCCGTCGCGAATCGAGCCCGCGGCAGCGGAGGCGGCAAGCCGGACCTAACGACATCCCAGGCCGCGGCGGCCGATAGGCGGACGGACTGTGGGGAATACCACGACAGGCCCGTTTAGCCGGTCGCAGGATCTTATGTAGCGGTGGAAGTTCGCATGCGCGCCGGGGTTTCGCGAGATGTTTGGGCTGCTGGCTGGTTCGTGCGGTGGCTGGCGTCGGGCCGCCGGTGTCATTCTCGCCTGGGTCGTCGTCGGTCTCGTTCTCTACCTGACGGCGCCAGCCCTTTCCGACGTCACGACTAACGGCCAAGCGGATTTCCTGCCGAGCCGCTCGGAGTCCCAGCGGGCGCTGGAACTGGTTGCCGAGAAGTTCCCGAGCAGCCAGGGCGTTCCGGCCATCGTTGTCTTTCACCGTCCCGACGGACTTTCGGATGCGGACCTGGCGACGGTGGCCGAGGTGGACGCGGCGTTGCAGGCGGAGGGGGCGCCGCCGGACATTGAATCGGTAGTTGCGCTGAGTACGACTCCGCACCTGGCCGGATCGCTGCTGGCTCCTGACCGGACGACGGTGATGGCGATCGTCACGATCACGGGCGCGCCGTCGGACTCGCAGTTCCTGGACGTGCTGGCGTGGATTGGCGAGCAGGCGCGGGCCCGAACGGTTCCCACGGGCCTGACGGTCGCGGTGACGGGTCCGGCGGGGATTGGGGCGTACGCCACGGAGGTGATTGGGGCCTTCGACTTCCGCATCACCGTGTTCACGGTCTTGTTGGTGCTGGTGCTCTTGCTGCTGATCTACCGCTCGCCGGCGCTGGCGCTGCTGCCACTGGTCGGGGTGGGCTGGACGGTGCTGATGGCGCAAGCCGTGGCCGCCCTGCTGACCGAGAACTTGGGGTTGACGCTGAACGGCCAGGTGACGGCGCTGATGTCGGTGCTGATGTTCGGGGCCGGCACCGATTTCACGCTGTTCATCGTCTCCCGCTATCGGGAGGAACTGCGTCGACAGCCCGACCGCTGGCGGGCCATGCGAGTGTCGGTGCAACGCGTCGGTCCGTCGATTGCGTCGAGCGGGGGCACCACGATCGTGGCGATGCTGGCGCTGCTGCTGGCGACGTTCGGATCGTTCCAATCAATGGGGCCGATGCTGGCCATGGCGATGTTCCTGATGCTGGTGAGCGGGCTGACGCTGATTCCGGCGCTGACGGTATTGCTGGGTCGCGCGGCGTTCTGGCCGGGCCGGATGCGGGTGAGCGGAACGGAGCGTTCACGCCTCTGGTCGCGGGTGGCCAACACGGTGGTTCGCTACCCGCTGGCTACGTTGGCGGCCACGCTGGTCCTGCTGATGGCATTTGCGGCCGGGGCGTCCAGCACCAAGTCCAGCTTCAACTTAATCGACGGATTCCCGGATAGCGCCGAGGCCAAGGTTGGGGCCGGGATCCTGGACGAGCGCTTCGGCGCGGGGGAACTGGCGCCTTCCAATGTTGTGGTGCGCACCGCGAACGTGGATGCCAGCCTGGTCGACCTGGACCGGGTGGCCGAGGCCGTGGCCGGCGTGCCGGGCGTGGCCCGCGTAATGGGGCCGACACGACCAACCGGCGACCCGCCTGCGGTAGACGCGGCGACGCTCCAGGCGGCTGTTCCTCGCCTGCCGCCCACGCTGAGCGCTGGGCCGCCGGGCGCGGCGCCGGCCATGGGCGGGCCGGCCGATGCGGATGAGCAGACGCGAGCCGTGCTGGCGACCTATCTGGCCGGGCGCCGCTATGTCTCGCCGGACGGCACCACGGCTCGGCTGGACGTGGTGATGACGGACGACCCCTACGGGCTTCCGGCGATCGAGCGGGTCTCCGAGATTCGCGAGGTTGCGCGGCGTGCGGCCACTGGTTCGCTGGCCGATGCGGAAGTCGTGGTTGGCGGTCCAACGGCTTTGCAGGCCGACGCGCGGGATGCGGTCAACCGCGACATGGCGGTGGTGGGGCCGATCGTGGCGGTGATGATCTGGATCATCCTGCTGCTGCTCCTGCGCAGCCTGGTGGCGGCCACCTATCTGCTGGGCAGCGTGCTGCTGAGCTTCCTGTCCGCCGTGGGCATTTCAGTCGTGATTTTCCAGCAGGTGCTGGGGCATCCCGGGCTGGGCTATCAGAACGTCGTGTGGATGTTCATTTTCCTGGCGGCGCTGGGGGCGGACTACAACATCCTGATCATCTCGCGGGTGCGGGAGGAGATTCGGACGCGTGGATTGGCCGGAGGGGTCCGTGCCGCGGTGGCGCAGACCGGAGGGGTCATCACGTCGGCCGGCCTGATCCTGGCTGGCACGTTCGCGGTTCTGACGACCTTCCCGCTGCGGGACGTCTACCAGTTGGGATTCGCGGTGGCGTTGGGAGTCCTGATCGACACGTTTATCGTGCGGGCGCTGTTTGTGCCCAGCATCGTGCTGCTGCTGGGGCGTTGGAACTGGTGGCCATCGAGACTGGATGCGGCCGCGGCGGGCGTCGGCGAGCCCAGCCCGTTTGCGGCGGCGTTCCGGGCCGCGGCCGCCAGCATGCGGGTCTCGGCGGGAACGGTGCTCCGCCGCGTGGGCGGCGCGTGGCGTCACGCCACAGGGGCGGTGCAGGCGTGCCTGTGGGAGGTGCTACACCTAGTGGGCGGGGTGTGGCGCCAGAGCGCTCCGCGTTACGCGCCCTGCATCCTGCATCTCGAACGCCTGGTTAATGTCCGACAAGTCGAAGCGGCTGGCGAGCATTTGATCGAAGGGCAGGCGTCCGGACTCGCGGGCGACGAACGCCAGCGCGCCGGCGAGGTCACGGGCCCGGTAGTGGGCGACGCCGATTAGGGTGACGCTGCGCAGGACGGCGTCGGACGGGTCGAACGAGCCCGCCCAGCCCACGTTGATGTTGCCGATTTCGACGAAACGTCCGCCGGGGGCGGTCATGTAGACGCCTTCGGCGACGACGCCCGGGTGGCCCACGAGTTCCAGGGTGACGTCGGCGCCCAGGCCGCCGGTCAGATCGCGGACGGCTTGCACGCGGGCCTCGGGGGAGTCGGCCTGCGTGATGTCGACAGTTTCGTCGGCTCCGAAGGCGCGGGCCAGATCGAGCCGAGAGGGAATGCCGTCGATGGCGATGATGGGGCCGGCGCCGCGGGATTTGGCTATGGCGGCGGCGTAGAGGCCCAGACCACCGGCGCCCTGGATGGCCACGCTTTCGCCAGGGCGAAGTTTGGCCCGGTCAAGGCCCGAGACCACCTGGGTAAGCGCGCAGTTCACGCCGGCGACGGACGCGTCGGTGAGTTGCTCGGGAACGCGGAACATGGTGTGACGCGGATACAGGTAGTAGTACTGGGCGAAGGTGCCGCGAAAGTGGGGCCAGTGGCGTACGCCGCGCAGGCGCTCGCGCTGCCGGTAGGGGCAGGCGTAGGGGTGGTCCTTCAGGCAGACGGCGCAGCGGCCGCAGGGGTCGAAGTAGCGGAAGACGACGCGGTCGCCCTCGTGCACCGGCTGGCCGGCCGAGTCGGTGGTCACACCCTTGCCCAGGCGGAAGACCTCGCCGACGCCCTCGTGGCCGAGGGCATAGGGCATTTCGAAGCCGCGGCCAACCAGGTCGGCGTCGCCGCGCCAGTAGTGCAGGTCCGACCCGCAGATGTTGGCGAGGCGCATCTTGAGGACCACGGCCCCGGGGCCCGGGTCGGGGATCGGGAAGCTGAGAAACGTGAAGGGCTTCTTGATCCCGTGGAATACGGCCACGACACCTTCGGAGTTGTCGCCGGTCAGTCGGACGCCTCCTCGAACAAACGTTCGCCGCGTTGCAGGCGCTGGGCGATCTGGAAGGTCTGGCCCTGGGAGCGGACGGTGGGCGCGTGCGCCGCGAGGTAGCGGGCGCCGGCCACCAGCGCCAGGGTGGCGTCGGCGGAGTCGTCGCTCAGGTTGGCCTGGTGAATGCTGGCTTCGACGGCCTGGATGGTGTGGAAGTTCCGGTCCTCGCGCAAGAGGCCGCCGCCCAGCGCGGCGAGCAGGGTCTCCACCGGCGCATCGGTGGCGCGGTAGTCAACGACGAGACTGGCGGCCTCGTCGACCTGTTGCTGGCGGTCAAGGAGGTCGGGCAGAAATTCCAGCAGCTCGCTGCCCGACGTGTGGCCGTTGGCCCGGGGCAGGCGGGCGGGCGGGACGTTGAGGAAGCGGTCCAGGTAGACGCTCATGGCGGCGTCGTAGATGCCGCGCACCAGTTCGCGCGAGCCTGATCGTTCCAGGCCGCCGCGGACGGCGTTGGCGAACGAGAGGGTGTGGAGCGCGCGGTCCCAGTCGCCGAACTCGTTGGTGACGTGGAACTGGGCGACGCGGGTGATGGCGGCCTGGGTGACGGCGCCGGCGAGCTCGACGGGATCGGCGCCGTGGCGGAGGGCGTCCGTGAGCGAGTCGGCAATGGCTTGAGGATCTTCGCCCAAGACGGTTTCGATGAGGGCGGCCCGGCCGTTCCATTGGGTCGGCTTGATGTCGGCCGCCAGGATGTCGGGGAGTTCCTCGAAGGTTTCTTCCAGGATTTCTACGAGGTCGATCGGGCGGCGCCAGGCGTTGGACTCTTCCATGCGGCCGGCGTCGGCGTAGCCGCGGGCGAGGGAGCCAATGACGGTCTCGGCCAGGTCCCAGCCGGCAATGTCCAGGGCTTCCAGGGCCTTGTTGGTGAAGTCGAGCACGTGGCCGTTGGACAGGTAGCGATGGTCGGTGGCCGCGGCGAAAAGCATGTCGGCGATGGCGGCCTGGTCCACGCCGGCCTGTATGGCCGTAAGCAGGCAGCGTTCCGCGCCGGTGGCGTCGCGCACGTCGACGAAGCGCCGGAACCAGCGCTTGAGGGTGGCCGAATCGGCGGGGGCATCGGGCAGGGGCCCGACTTCGAACTTTGGAGGCGATCCGGCTGAATCGCCGGCGACGTTCGACAGCCCGTGAAAGAGGGCGCGGGCGTGCTGCTCCGGCGGCAGATGGGGGAGCAGGTTCATCATGCAGGTCAGGACGGTGAGGCCGGGGCCCCAGCCGTCGCTCTGATAGCGGGTGCCGAACTCGAGCCCGATGCGGAAGGGTTCGCGGGGATCCGCGCCGCCTTCGAGCAGTGAAACCGCGGCCTTGGCAATGACCAGCGAGAGGTTCTGCTCCAGGCCGGCGCGCAGGCGGCGACGGTGGTGGGCCAGTTCGTCACGACCGTTGCGCAGGTCGACCCAGACGTCGCCGTCGACAACTGTCGTCGGAAAGGCGGGAACGTCGTCGGCCCAGAGGTCGAAGGTGCCGCCGGTCGTCAGGTCGAAGCGGGCGTGGTGCCAGTGGCAGGTGAGGATGCCGTCGTCGACGCTGCCGCGATCGAGGGGGAAGCCCATGTGGGGGCAGCGGTTGTCCAGGGCGTAAACGCCGTCGCCGTTGCGGATGAGCACCAGAGTGCGGTCGCCCGCGCGCACTCGGTGGCAGGTCCCGGCGGCGAAATCGCTCAAACGCCCGGCGTAGGTGAGTCCAGCAGTGGACATAGGTGAAATCTCCAGCCGTGCGGTAACCAATACTGCGGTGTGGGGGCGTGGTTGCCAAAAGGGGGCGCGGCCGTCGGAAGCCGGCGGGGGCTGTTCGCTTGCGGTCTGACCGTGCTACGCGACGTGCAGGTGGCGATGCCCTGGGGTTAGGTGGCGAGGTCATAGACTGTGTGCAGGGCGGACGTCGTTTTACCTACCGCAATGGAGGCAGAACCTTGACCGCTCTTTCGATGGATGACCGAGACCGGCTCAGCCGCCTGGAAGGCGGCTACGAGCACCTGGCGACGAAAGCCGATCTCCACAAGGCCATCGGCGATCTGGAGAACCGGCTGACCAAGTGGATTGTCGGCCTGATGCTGGGTTCCGTGAGCGCGGCGGTGGCCATTGCCGTGGCGGTGGATCGGCTGGCCGGCTAGCGTCATCTCGATGTACGACCGAGAACGATTCACTCGTGGCGAGGCCTCGTGCCAGGGCCTCGCCACGAGAGCGGACCTGGCCGTGCTGAGAGCCGAGTTCAAGGGCGAATTGCACGCGCTGGAATCGCGGCTGACGAAGTGGATGATTGGCCTGATGCTGGGTTCGATAACGGCGGCGGCGGCCATTGCCACCGCCATGGATCGATTCGCGGGCTAGCCTGTCGCTTGGGCGACGAATCGCTCGATTCGTCGTATACTGAGGCGTCCCGTGCGGGCCACCCGCCGGGGTTTTATTGTGCTTGGCGGGCGCGTGTGGCCGTGGCAAACGCGAAGCGCGCCCCTGAATGGACGGTCGCCCAGCGGCCGCGGAGTTGGATATGCCTCGCCGAGGTGATCGGCTCGTCGTGACGCTTGAGTGCCGGGATTGCGGTTCGCGCGGCTACGTGAGCAGCAAGAGCCGACGGAACACCCCGGACCGGCTTGAGTTGCAGAAATACTGTCGCGCATGCCGCACGCACACGGCTCACCGCGAGACGCGTTAGCGGGTGATCGCCGATGCTGTCCACACGGGAACTGCGCCGGAATGTACGCCGGGCACCACTGGCGCGATTCGTGCGCAGCGCGTACCAGGAGCTGCGCAAGTGCCAGTGGCCGACGCCGGAGCAAACCGCTCGGCTGACGGCGCTGGTGCTGGCGATCAGTGTATTGATGGCGATGATTCTCGGGCTGGCCGATCTGGGTTTCGACCGCCTGTTCGAATTGATCACCTCGTGATGGAAGGCTCTGGAAGCTGATGGCTGAGGCAGGTCGAGCAGCCACCGAAATTAGCGTCGAGGAGAGTTCGCCGGATCGGCCGATTCCCGCCGACGCCGAGTGGTACGTGGTGAACACGTACTCGGGCTACGAAGCCAAAGTCAAGCAGAACATGGAGCAGCGCGTGCGCTCCATGGAGGCTACGGACAAGGTGTTCCGAATCGTGGTGCCCGAGGAGGACGTCGAGGAGTCTCGCCACGGGCAGCGGCGGACGGTGAAGCGCAAGATGTACCCCGGCTATGTGCTGGTGCAGATGCTGTCGCTGGACGAGACCAAAAACTCGCGCGACCCGGAGGCGAAGCACGAAGCGGACGCCGCCTGGCAAGTGGTTCGCAACACGCCGGGCGTGGTGAACTTCGTTGGCGCGGACGCCGGGTCCGGCCACAAGCCGATTCCGCTCTCACCCGACGAGGCGGGCACGATTTTCAGGCAGATGGAGGGCGAGGGCCAGCGGCCGGAAGTCCGAATCCAGATCGGCGAGCGGGTGAAGATTATCGACGGGCCGTTCACCGACTTCTTTGGCACGGTGGACGAGGTGATGGAAGACAAGGAGCGCCTGCGGGTGCTGGTTTCATTCTTTGGACGCGACACGCCGGTCGAGCTGGACTTCCTCCAGGTCGAAAAATCCGGTGGCGGGTCGATCATCTAACCAGGCGGCTGACGAACCATGGCACGACGCGTTCTCGCGACAATCACGCTGCAATTGGAAGCCGGGCAGGCGACGCCGGCTCCGCCGGTCGGCCCCGCGCTGGGCGGATACGGGGTGAACATCATCGAGTTCACCAAGACGTACAACGAGCGGACGCGCGAGCAGATCGGATCGGTGATCCCGGCCGAGATCACGATCTACGAAGACCGTTCGTTCACCTTCATCACCAAGACGCCGCCGGCGGCCGATTTGCTTCGGAAGGCCGCCGGGGTGGACAAAGGCTCGGGCGAGCCGAACCGGGAGAAGGTGGGCTCGGTCACGGAAGCGCAGGTTCGCGAGATCGCCGAGATCAAGATGCCGGACCTGAACGCTTATGAAGTCGAGGCGGCCATGAAGATTGTGGCCGGCACCGCCCGCAGCATGGGCATCGAAGTCGAGGATTGAGCATGGCGCGAGGCAGCCGGAGGTATCAGCAGGCGCGAGCGGGCGTTGACCGCACCGCTCAACACTCGCTGGCGGACGCAGTGGACGTGCTATTGGGCTTGCCGATGGCCAAGTTTGATGAATCCGTGGAGTTCCACGCCAATCTGAGCGTCGATCCCACGCACGCCGATCAGCAAGTGCGCAGCACGGTGACGCTGCCGAATGGCACCGGCAAGGAGCAGCGAATCATCGTATTCGCCAGCGGAGACCGGGCGCAGGAAGCGCGCGACGCCGGCGCGAATGAGGTGGGAACCGACGAATTGGCCGAGCGAATTCGGGGTGGCTGGCTTGACTTCGACGCGGCGGTGGCGACGCCCGACAACATGCGGATCATTGGCCCGTTGGGCCGAATCCTCGGACCGCGCGGGCTGATGCCGAATGCGCGCGCCGGAACGGTGACGAACGATGTCGGGCGTGTGGTGAATGAGCTCAAGGCAGGCCGCGTGGAATTCCGCGTGGACCGGCTGGCCAACTTGCACGTGGTAGCGGGCCGCGCCTCCATGGGCCGGCAGGCGCTCATCGAAAACCTGCGCACCCTGATCGCTGCCGTCGTGCGGGCACGTCCGAGCGCGGCCAAGGGGTCCTACATCCATACAATGAGCATCTGTTCGAGCATGGGTCCGGGCATCCGCCTTGACTCGCAGGCCGTGCTGGCCGAAGCGGCGGCGGCGGTGGAGTAGACAGGAGCCCAGTTCGACCCAGACCCCAACAGCTGTATAGCCGGAGACAGCGGGCCAAGCAATCTCTCGTGTCGGGAGAGCCCGCCGAGGCGCGAACGGATGATCGAGCGGTAAGCCGACCCGGCGCGCCGTTCGTTTTTTGTTTTGTGCTTTCCAAAGGAGGAATTGCCAGTGGCGACACGTGCGGAAAAGGCCGCCGTAGTCGACGCGCTCACCGACCAGTTGGCGTCAGCCTCGCTGAGTATTGTGTCGGGATTTACCAACCTGTCGGTCGCCGATCAGCAGGAGCTGCGCGCGCAAGTGCGGGCGTCGGGCGCGACGATTCGAGTGGTCAAGAACAACCTTGCCGCCCTGGCGGCTGACCGAGCCGGGATTCAGGGCCTGGACGTGCTGCTTAACGGGCAGTCGGCGTTCACCTTCAGCGGCGAGGACCTGCCGGCCGCGGCGCGCGTGCTGCGCGACTTTTCGCTGCAGCACCCGACGGTTGAGATTCGCGGCGGGGCGCTGAATGGCGAGGTGCTGGACGGCGATCGGGTGCTGAAACTGGCGTCGATTCCTGGCCGCGACCAGCTCAACGCCGAAGTGGTCTGGGCGATTGGCGCCCCGATTTCCAATTTGGTGCATACATTGGATGGATTGATCTCAGGACTGGTGTACGCGCTGCAGGAGCGCGTTGACCAACTGCAAGCCGCCGAAGGAGGCGCGTAATGGCCAAGGTAACGAAGGACGACATTCTCGAGTCACTCGATTCCATGACGGTGCTCGAGCTCTCGGAATTGGTCGAGGCTCTCAAGGAGAAGTACAACGTTTCCGGCGCGCCGATGGCCGTGGCGGCCATGCCGGCCGACAATGGCGCGGCGGCTGTCGAAGTCGAGCAGACGGAATTCTCGGTGGAGATCAGCAGCGCCGGCCAACGCAAGATCCAGGTCATCAAGGCCGTGCGCGAGATCACGGGTCTTGGACTCCGCGAGGCCAAGGCGGTGGTGGACGCGGCGCCGGGTACGATCAAAGACGGCCTGTCGCGCGAGGAAGCCGACGCCATGGTGGCCAAGCTTGAAGAGGTGGGCGCGACCGTCGAGGTGAAGTAGCGCTCACGGCGCAGGCGGGCGGCGTCACGCCGCCCGCGATCGGTGAAGGACGAGGTCGGCCGAGCATGATCGATGCCGTGGTCGTAGCTCACGGGCAGGCGGACGTGACGTGCCGTGCGGCTTGCAGCATTCGCTCGGCCGGCGGCCTGGTGCAGTCGCTGACGATCGTGGACACCGCCGACGATCCGGCGTTGGCCGCACTTTGCGACGACGCAACGCTTGCGGCGCGACGGTTGACTCGGCCCGACAATCCGGGCTACGGCGTGGCTGCGAATGCCGGCGTCGCGGTCGGTCAAGCGCCACTGGTTCTGGTTGCCAACGCCGACGTCTGGGTGCATCCCGGCGCCCTGGAGGCGTTGGCGAAGGCGATCGACGGCGCGCCAGACGTTGCGTGCGTCGGGCCGATGCTGCTGAATACGGACGGTTCTCCCCAGGACTCCGCGTTTGCTTTTCCGGGTCTTGGACAGGCGGTCTTCGATCTTGTGCCAATGCCGGCTCGGCTTCGCGGGTCCCGTCTGAATGGGCGGCTCTGGTCCAACGGGCCCGTGAGAGACGTGGGCTATGTGCTGGGCGCCTTCATGCTGATGCGGCGTCGTGCCCTGGACCTGGTGGGCGGGTTTTCGTCGGCCTATTGGATGTACGCGGAGGAAGTGGACCTGTGCCGCCGCTTCTGGGATGACGGCTGGCGGGTTCGCTACGTGCCCACGGCCCAGGTCACGCACATCCGCGCGTCGACAACCGCCGACCGCGATCTGGAGATGCTGCCGGAACTCTTTCGCAGTCGGGCGCGCTGGTACCGGCAGCACGGCCCCCGCCCAACGGCACGCGCCGCCATCGGCTTGATGTGGCTGGGGCTTGGTGTTCGCGCTCGCTTGCCTGGACCTCGTCGTGAGGCGTACGCCGCGGCCCGGGTGGCCCTGAAGGCGGAGTGACGCCGATGACGGCGATCAGCGCAATTGTCATCGCGCGAAACGAGACGGCCAACCTTGCCGACTGCCTGGCAACCCTGGCCTGGGCCGATGAACGGCTGGTGCTCGACTCTTTCAGCACGGACGGAACCACCCGGGACCTGCCGCCCGGCGTCCGCGTGGTGGAGCGTCGCTGGACGGACTTTCCGACGCAACGCAACGCCGGGCTACGGCTTGCCGTGCATGACTGGGTCCTGTTCGTGGATGCGGACGAACGGGTTACGCCCGAGCTGAGCCAGGAAGTCGCAACACGCGTGGGGTCCGAAGCGTGTGACGGATATTGGGTACCGCGTCGGAACCGAATCTTCGGCCGCTGGATGCAAGGGGCCGGCTGGTGGCCGGATTTCCAGCTGCGGATCATGAATCGTCACCGCGCTGTTTACGCGGCCGATCGTCCGGTCCACGAACTCGTGGAAATCAACGGGACGGTGGAGCGAATGCGGCATCCGCTGGAACATTTCAGCTATGCGAGCGTGGAGGAGTTTCGCGCGCGCCAGCGGGCCCTGGCCGGACCCGTGGCCGAAATGCTGTTCGAATCGGGTATGCGCCGACGTCCCACGGCGGTGGTGCTCCAGCCCCTGCGTGAATTCTGGCGGCGGATGGTGAGCCAGCGGGGATACCGGGACGGAGGCGTCGGGCTGCTGCTGGCAGCCCTGATGGCGGAGCACGAATGGCAGGTCCAGCGGGCCCTGCGCGCGTGCTGGAGCGCCACGGACGGTAAGGCGCGGCGGTGAGTTCCCCTCCGCTACAGTCGGTCTCGGCGGTTGTGGTGACCTGGAACTCCGCCGCCGACATCGGACCATGCCTGTCGGCGCTGAACGAGGCCGGCGGCGAGATACCGGGCACGCTGGACATTACCGTTGTCGACAATGATTCGGCCGATGAAACCGTGGCCATCGTCCGGCGGGAGTTTCCGCAGGTTCGGATGGTGAAAGCGCATCGAAACCTGGGATTCGGCGCCGCCGCCAACATTGGAATCGCCGCCGCCATGGGTGATGCATTGCTGTTGGTGAATCCCGACGCTCACCTGGAATCGGGCGCGATGGGCGCCATGCTGGCGCACCTGGCACGTGAGCCCGACCTTGGCTGCGTGGCGCCGATGCATGTGGCCGGCGACCGTGCGCCCACGTCGCCGGCGCGGCGGTTGCCAACACTGGCCGCCGCGGTGACGGACGGGACCATCATCGAGCGCTTCCTGCCCGATCTTCCTGCACTTCGCCGGTACTACATGCGCGACGCGGCCGATGCCGACCCGGAGTGGCTGACGGGCGCCTGCCTGTGTATTCGGCGAGCGGCGCTGGTCGAGACCGGAGGCTTTGACGTCGGCTACGAAATGTACGTGGAGGAAGTCGACCTGCTGCGCGACCTCGGTCTTCAGGGCTGGCGTTGCGGCGTGACCCGGGACGCCACGGTTCGACACGCAGGTGGGGCCAGCGCCGATCAGGATCCGGTGGCTCGGGAACGGCGCTTCTTTCACAGCCGGTATCGCTACGTGACCAAGACCTGGGGCTGGCCGGTGGCCGCGCTTCTGCGACTGTTTGTCGCGAGTACGGGGGTGATGCGACTGCTGGAACAGGCGGTGCGCATGCTGCGGCCGTCATTGCGCGATCACGCCCGCGGAGAACTGCGGCAGATCGCGGCCGTGACTCTCTGGCAGTGGACCGGGTGGCGGCGCTAGCCGCCGATGCCGGTGTGAGGCCGACGCGCCGCGTCCTCTTTGTCAGCGGTGAATTTCCGCCATTCGTTGGCGGCGTGGGCGATCACGTGGCCAGGTTGGCGGCGGCGTTGACGGCCAGCGGCGTTACGTGCCACGTGGCAACCGAGTCCCGTGCCGCAAGCGATCCGGCCGCGAGGGTTTACGCGGTGGCCAACCGGTTTCCACTGCAGGCGCTGTGGAGCACGCTTCGCCTGGCCAGACGCCTGCGGCCGGACGTTGTTCACATGCACTATCAGGCGGGGGCATTTGCGCGACCCGGAGAACTGATGGGCCTTGGACACGCGCTGCGCCTTGTCGGGACTCCCAGCCGGCTGGTCGTGACCTTTCACGACCTGTTACAGCCGTTTCTGTTTCCGAAGGCCGGCCGGCTAAGGGCTCGCGTGGTTCGTGGCCTGGCCAGGTCCGCCCACGCCGCACTGTACGTTGACGCCGTGGACCGGCGCCGGGCCGTGACGCAGGTTGGCCATGGCGCCAATGCCTTCTGGATTCCGGCAGGTCCGACGATTGAGCCGCCGGCGGGCATCGGCGACCGCTCCGCCGCTCGGGCGGCTCTCGGTCTGAATCAAGAGGACTTCATCGTTGGCTTTTTCGGCTTCCGGCAGCGCAGCAAGGGCGTGGGCGTGTTGGCGGCGGCCCTGCGTCGCCCCGAACTGGCTGGGCCGCGAACGCTGCTGGCCTTGATCGGGGCCGCGGAACCGCCAGCCAACGAGCGACGGGCGGAGCCCGCGGTGGCACCTCACACGTTCGACGGGGTTCGTCTGGTTGACACAGGCGTCCAGCCAGCAGACGTAATCTCGCGCTGGCTCGTCGCGTGCGATGCGATCGCCCTTCCGTTTCTGGACGGTCTCTCGGCACGTCGCGGGTCATTCATGAATGCCGCGGCACACGGTGTGCCCGTCATCACCACGCATCCGCCGATGGAAGGGACCGTGGACGTGGGGGCCGGCGAAGTGGGATTCGTCGCGCCGCACGACGAGCGAGGGCTGGCGGAGGCCCTGGCGGATATCCGTGACCATCCGCCGCGCCGGCAACTCTTGACCGAGGGCGCCCGAGCTATCGCCGGCCGGCACGCCTGGTCGGCAATCGCCAAGCGTACGCTGGAGGCATATGACCACTCGGCCTAGCGTCGGCGCGACCGGTCGAGGCTGGTTCGCGGAGCGGCTGGCTCGGCATGTGACGCCGACGACCGTGGTGCTGGCGGTTGTAGTCGCCGGAGCCGTTCTGCGCAGCCTTCGACTCCAGCACCTGGGCGACTTCGATTTCGACGAAGTCGCGGCGGTCTGGTACGCGCGTTCGCTCCCGCTGGATATCGTCGCGGCCATTGCCGAGGCGCCGTTTGAGCACCCGCCGCTCTACTACATCGCGCTGCATTACTGGGCAAGCTGGTTCGGCGAGCAGGAGCCGATCGTGCGCTGGCTCTCGGTTCCTTTTGGTGTGCTGCTGATTCCCGCGACCTATCAGCTTGCGCGCATGTACCTACGCCCGTGGCCGGCCGTGTTTGCCGCTGCCGTGGTAGCCGCGTCGCCAATGCTGATCTTCTTCAGCCGCGAGGCGCGAATGTATGCCGCCGCGGCCCTGTTCGGCACGCTGGCGCTATGGCTATTCGAGCGAGCGATGCGACATGGCCGCCGCCGCGACTGGACGTGGCTGGCGCTGACCATTGTGGTCGGCGCCTACGTGGACTACATCGCCGCGCTGGCCCTGGTTGCCATGAACCTGACGCTTCCGTGGCACTTCAGTCGCCGGCGCGGCCGCGTGCTGGCCTTCGTTGCCGTTCAGTTGGTGTGCGTGGCCATTGCGTTGCCATGGGTCCTGTTGGCTCGCGGCATTCAGGACAGTCTTCCGGCATTTGGAACCGGAGAACTGGGGTTGAACCTTGTTCGGGACGTGGCGGCCAGCGCGTGGCTGGACGTCTTCGTAGGCGACGCGTCGGTACGCGGCGGGGGGCGGGCCGGCGCCTATGTCGCCGGCGTTCTGGCTGCGCTCGTGCTGGTCGGTGCCGCCTGGGCCGTCGTGCGCCGCTCTGCGGGCCTGGTGCTGGCAAAGCTCGTGGCCGTGCTCGGCTTCCTGGCAGTTCTGCTGGTGTTCAACAAGGACTATCAGGCCCGCTACCTACTTCCGGCTATTCCAGCGCTGGCAATCCTGGCGGCGGCTTCCCTGGGTCTCGCGCCGCGCCGGACCTGGGTAGTGGCGCCGGTGGCCGCCGTGCTGCTCGTGGGTCTGGCAGGGCCCGTCTACGCCTCGCGCGCCTACTTTGACGATTACCGACGCGGCGACTACCGCTCGATTACCTCGACCATTGAGAACCTGGCCCGTCCCCTGCGTCCGGGTCGCGACCAAGGGAAATTCAGGGATGCGGTGGTCCTCGCCGGTCCGTGGCAGGGGTGGTACTGGCGCCACTATTTTCCGGATTTCCTGGACAAGGTCGATGTCTGGTTTCTCCCGGACGAAGTACCGCCGGCCGTGACGGCAAGGGAAGTCAACAAGAAGCTGGAACGGGCGGCCAACAACCATCGAAGGCTCTGGGTGGTTCTGGCAGGTCTTGAGCAGGCCGATCCCGAGGGGCACGTCGCCGCCTGGCTGACGTCGCAATGGCAGGCCCGGTCCGAGGTCTACCGGAATGGCGTCCTGCAGTTGTATATGACCAACGTGTTGGATCTCGTGAACCGGCGCGGTCGCGTCCTACTCGACCGCGACTTTCAGATCGACCAGATCCAGTACACGGGAACGCGGGCCGACCAGGGACCTCGCGAAGCGGGAGACGGGGTGCGGTTCAGCGTCTTCCTGCGCGCCCAGCATCCGCTGGACTACGACCTTCGTCTGCGTATCTGGCTGCGCACGCCCAGCGGGGTGATCTATGCCAAGGAACTCTATGCGCAGGATCGCCAATTGCGTCGAACGTCAGAATGGCAACCGGGCGACGCGCACCAGCTGCGGACTGCTTTGTGGGTGCCCGCGGAGGCCGAACCGGGTTCCTACCAGGCATTCATCGCGTTTCTGCGGCCGGACGATCGGCCGCTCACCGCCGTGGGCGAGCTGTCGGGCATCGTCCATCCGGGCGTGGACTACGTCTGGCTGGGTCCGGTGGATATAGCTCCGCCAAGTGTCCCGCTAGCCAACGAAGCCGAACTGCGCGCGGCGCTCGGCGGGCCCATTCGCTAGCGATCGACGCTCGCGAGTAGCCGCTTGCGGCTGATGCCGCCGCTGAGCGCCAGAACGCTCACGTAGACGGCCAGACCTGCCACGGCGGCTGGAATCCAGGCCGCGTCACGCAACAACCAGGCAGTCAGCGCGAGGCAGCCCGCGGCCAGGGCGGGTCGAAGCGCGGGTTCAAGCAGTTGCCGCAGCAGACGCTCGCGACGGAGGATCCAGGCAAGAAAGATCAGCAGCACGACTTCGCTGGCGATCGTGGTTGCGGCCGCGGCTCGAAATCCGAACACCGGAATAAGCGCGAGATTGGTTCCGGCGTTGAATAGCGTCGTGATCAGGAATGCCGGCGTGAGCCACCACTGCCGATCAAGGGAAATGACGACGTATTGCAGTGTGCCGTTGAGGTAGCTCAGCGGTAGAAACCAGATCAGGATCGCCAGGGCCTGGGCCGTAAAGGGCAGGAACTCTTCGGCGAGCAGAGCGCCGACCAGAGGCTGGGCATGCGCATACAGGAGCACGACTGCCGGGGCCGCGAGCGAGATCAACACACGCCAGGTGCGGGCGGCCCAACGGCCCAGCGCCTCCGGATCCTGCGCCGCGCGCGCCATCAGGGGAAACGCGGCAAGGACCACGGCGGCCGGCACGGCGTTCAGGGCGTTGATGAACTTGTAGGCCGCGTTGTAGTGACCCACCACGGCGGTACCTTCGATCGCCTGGAGGATCAGGATGTCGAGCTGAACGAAGGCCGTCGCCAGGAGTCCATTGAGCATCAGCGGGAATCCGGCCGCGAGCAACGCACTGCGGTGGATTCGGCCCTGCCCACTAGTCTTGAGAAGATCAAGGCCGACCGGCCGTGCCAGCACCAGCAGCGAGGCCGTGCCCGACACCAATCCGGCGACGGCCAGCCCGAGTACACCTGCCCCGGCGCCCAGCAGCAGCAGACCCAGACCCACGGTCAGGGCCGAAGTGCCGGCCGCGACGAGACCTCGGCGGTCCATGCGTTCCCATGCCCCGTAAATCGAGGCGTAGGCCTGACCCAGGGCCGTCGGCACCAGGCCGACGGCCAGGACGGCCGCCGTGAACACGGTGATTGCCGAGATTGACCCTGTCGCGTAGTAGACCAGGGCCAGTCCAACCATGAGCGGGGCGCTAACACCCACCAGGCGCAGGCGAATGACCAGGCCGGCGCCAAAGAGGGGACGCAGGTCGTCATCGCGTCGCGCGAGGTCGCGCGTGAGCACCGTGCCCAGGCCGAAGTCGGTCAGCGCGGCGAAATACGTGAGCAGGTTCACCGCAAAGGC
Organism: Chloroflexota bacterium; assembly: GCA_022824495.1. Classification (GTDB taxonomy): domain Bacteria; phylum Chloroflexota; class UBA11872; order UBA11872; family UBA11872; genus UBA11872. The sequence goes on from JAJDZU010000019.1 coordinate 35,068, forward strand.
GTATTCACCATTCCGCTCGGGACCGAGGATTCGGAGCGCGACGATCCAGAAGACCCAGAACACCGCGCGGTCGAAGCCGCTGGCCAGCAGCGGCGTGAGGGCGTTGCGCGTGAAGCGACCGCGCGCCGCGGCCTCGGTTCGCAGCGTGGGCGCGGCAACGGGCCGTCCGCTCAGAACGGCAAGGTAGATCACCGCCAGCGCGGTCAGGGCCGAACCGGCGATGACGAGTGCCGGGCCGAGCGCCGACTCAGGCATTGGGAGAGGGGAGGGGGCGGGCCTCGGCCAGGAGCAGGACCACCGTCATGGCCGGAGGCCCGCCACTACATCAATCGTGCTCATGCGCGAAGTGTGACGCGCCTCAGCCATGTTCTTTTCAGATCCGCAGGTAGGCTACCCTGAATGAAGCGATGCCCTCACTCACCACCAAAGCGTACGACTGCCTGGACTGCGGCCGTCGCTATAGCGTTCTGCTGCGATTCTTCGAGACCGGGCGCGGACCCGTGGACCGCGGCTGCCCGGCCTGCGGAAGTCGAAACCGGCGGCGGCGGCGCGGCCTGTTCTCGTTTTTGCGCGACGCCTATCTGACCTACAGCACCACCTGAGCGGTCACGGGAACCGCCGGCGTGTCCGGCGCCACCATGGGGGGCATCCTCGACTTCAGCGACGACTGCTGACTCCCGGCCGCCCGGCGCGTCGCGCGCCTACAATCACTCGCCGCGGCCCAGTGCAACCCACGTGATGCAAAGCCTGTCCCCACCCGCCCAGCGCCTGCTCTTTGGGCTCATGGTGGCTGTAAGCGTGTTCGTGCTGTTTTTGCTTTTCGAGCGGATGCTTGGGCGGTTCGGCCTGGACTTCATCGTGTACTTCGAACCGTCGAATCTGCAGGAGGGCCGCCGGCTTCCACTTGACGGCCGCGAAAGCGCTGAGTATGCGGTCCGCACCGTGGATTCATTTGACGACGCCGCTTCGCGCCAGCCGACAACGCTCATGGTCCACGGCGATGCGCGCGGGGAGGTTGATTTCGAAGTGGTGAAGTCGGAATTCGATCGTGGAACGGTCATCATCGTGGTCAACATGACGCCCGAGGACCTTGCACCGCTTGTGGATCCCGGGATTGCAGAGGTTGCAACCGTCGACGCGCCGCTTCAAGAGCCGTTCTATACGCTGATCGCCAAGAACGAGGAGCAGTGCCAGTCGGGACTGCAACCAGATTGCGGCGCCTATGCGGTGGAGTCGCGCAACTTCACTGATTTCAGCGACCTCGCCAGTCATGCGAGGTCCGCCTTGAACGTTCGCCTGCGCGCCCTGCTCACACCCACGGCGGAGCCGGTACCGGCGCGCTGAGCAGTCGGCGTCGCCTTGCACCAGGCGTAGGGGTGGTGGTTCGGACGGGAGCCGCGAGAAACGCTTCGCGCGATGTCAGTGATACCCTTGAAATGAAGCGCTGGCGGTGATGGGCGGTGGCCGGAAGGCGCGATTGATTGGGTGCACCCGTTCGTCGGCAGTGGCCGCGAGCGACTCCTAGGAAGCCGCCATGACCGAGTCGATAATCACCGCCGCCGCCGCTGTCGCGGCATTGGTCGCCGCGGGCGGCGCGTTCTACCGCTGGGGCAAGGTTGAAGAAGCCATCAGCGGTCTGCAAAAGTCCGACGACCGGCTTCAGGCCAGCATCGACCAGGTTCGCGAGGATGTGCGCGAACTGCGAACGATCCTGTTGAGCCAGCAGCGGAGCGACTAGCGCGTCAGGTTTCGACGCTCATGCCGAAGTGCGCGCTTCGGCACTCTTGCCACTAGCTCGGGCGCGACACCTCGCATGAGCGTCCGGTGCGGGCCGACTCCAGGGCTGCGGTAACCGTGGCGACGATGTGGCGGCCGTGGCGGGCGGTGAGCAGGGTGTCGCCGCCAGTGTCCAGGGCGGTTACGAAATGGTCGACCTGGCGGCGGTCGGTTTCCTCGTCGGTGCGCCGGTTGCGGTCGTCGTCCGGGGCGAGTCCGCGCGTGTGGACAGCGACTTCCGGGCGCGGCTCGGCGATGACCAGCGCGCCCGTGGATCCAACGACATGCACCCGAAGTTCGCCGATGTTGGGGTGGCTGGGGCGTCCGATCCGGCCGCTGCAGAGTGAGCCAATGACGCCTTGCTCCATTTCCAGAGAAACGGTGGCGATGTCTTCGACCCCGCGCTCGGCATGGCGCCGGAAGAAGTGGGCGGAGGCGCGTCCAAAAGCGCGCAGCGCGTCCAGACCCAGGATGTGGCGCATGTAGGCGAGGGGGTAGATGCCCTCGACGGTGAGTTCGCCTTCGCTGAGCCAGGAGTCCGGGATCTCTTCCGGCTCGTCAGAGTTCAGTAGTACGCCTGCGTCTTTGCAGAAGAAGAAGTCGACGTGGATGGCTCGCGGCTCGCCGATTTCGCCGGCGTGCACGATCCGGCGCGCTTCTTCAATGGCGGGTTGGGTGTTGCGGTTCCAGAGCAGGAACCGCACGCCGGCGCGTTCGACGGCTTCGACGATGGCGTCGCAGTCGGCGACCGTTGGGGCCATGGGCTTGTCCTGGACGACGTGGAGGCCGGCATTGGCCGCTTGCACGCTGAGTTGGGCGTGGCGCGCGGCTTCCGATGAGACCACGGCGACGTGCGGCCGATGCCGGGCGATGGCGGCGTCGACGCCGGGCTCGTAGGGAACGCCCAGGTCGGCGGCCAACCGTTCGTTGCATTCGTGGACCCAGCCGGCGGCGGACGGCTCGTCGGATACGCCGACGACCTGGAACCGCGGGTGGTCCTTGAAGGCCAACGGCACGTAGTCGTGCTTGGCGGCGCTGAGCGCCAGTACGCGGTAACGCTCAGGCGAGGTCATAGCCACTGTCCGTGAGATGGGCGGTGTGTCCGGACGCGCTGGACGCGGCCGCGGCTTCGGCGATCTGAAGGGCGGCCACGGCGTCGGCGCCGGACACGGATGGAGCGCGCTCTTCGCCGATGGCTCGGGCGAACTCGTCGAACTGCGCGCGGACGGCCGAGGCCCGCAGGTCGGTGAGTGCCGCTTGCGGTCGTCCGCCCCGGTAGACCAGGTGCATGTTGTGATGGTCGTCGGCGTAGGCGGCGCCCAGAGACCCGATCAGCGTCAGCGAGTAGTAGCCGCCGCCGAGCGGCAGCCCCGTGGCAATGCCGCAGACGGCCATGGCGCCCGACGCGTAGCCGAGGTGGATCTGCAAGAGTTCGGGCCCCGCCAGGGCGTGAACGTGCGTTGGGCGCTCGTCGATCAGCCAGAGCGCCTGGTCAATCTCATGCACGCCTTCATGGAGGCAGAGGCCGCCGCTGCGCGCCGGGTCGTGCTTCCAGCCGCCCGGCGGTCCAGGAAAACGACGAAGCCAGCGGTGGCTGCGCAGCATGCCGGGCTTGCCCAATTCGCCCGCGGCCAGCGCCCGCTGCACCTGCACGTTGGCCGGCATGAAACGGAGCGTGTGGGCCGCCATCAGCCGCACGTCGGCACGCTCGGCGGCTTGCGTGACCTCCCTGGCTTCGTCAGCCGACAAGGCCAGCGGCTTCTCGACCAACACGTGCCGACCTGCGCGAATGGCGGTCAATGCGATATGGGCGTGTGAGTCGTTCGGCGTGTTGACGATCACCGCATCAAAGTCGGCGTTCCCTGATGCGAGCAGGGACCCGAGATCTCCGACGTGCCGAATGGCGTTGGCCGCGCGCGCTACCGACCCTGCCGGCTGGGGATCGATGTCGGCGACTACGGACAGTTCGCAGTGGTCGGAAGCGGTGACCGCGGCGACAAGGGCTGGAGCGTTGCGTCCACAGCCGACAAGCGCCAGACGAATCACGGCCGCACCTCGCACGCTGCGCAGGTGCGGATTCTAGCGCCGGCGAGCTGTCTGCGTGACGTCAGGCCGTGACTCCGCATCACGGCCATGGCCTTACGGCGTTCTAACAGCACCGTCGCCGTCGCGGCTGCCGGACGATTCCGCGGCGTTAGACTCGTCACATTGAGGAACGATGACCCAGTCCTCCATCATTCGATGACGCAGATTCCTCGACGCCGCGCGCTCCAGGCAGGTCTGACGGGGACGATTGCGCTGGCTGCCGGAGGCGCCGCGGTCGCCGCCGACGTTGGCGCCGAGTTTTTTCCGAACCTGGAACAGGGCGCCGGCAGCGCGCCGTGGGGTGTGGCGGTCGGCCCGGATGGGCTGATCTACGTTACCGACTCGCGGCTCAATCAGCTCGCGGCTCACTCGCCGGCCGGCGGCATTGTGCGAATCCTGGCCGGCTCGGGCTCCGCGACGGGAGAGCTACGGCGGCCGCAGGGCGTAACTGTGTCGCGCGAGGGCGAGGTTTTCGTTGTGGATGGCGGCAACCGTCGAGTGCAGGTCTTCGACCTGCAGGGCGCCTTCCTTCGCCAGTGGGGTCGCCGCGGCTCCGATCCAGGTGAGTTCAACGCACCGCGCGGCATCGCACTCGACACGTTTGGCGATGTCTACGTAGCTGATGGTTTCAACGACCGGGTACAGAAGTTTGATCCCAACGGTGCGTTCATGCTGGCCTGGGGTTCGCGCGGCCGGGCGCCGGGCCAGTTCGGCACGCCGACCGGAATCGCCGTGGGGACATCGCAGTTGGTCTACGTCGCCGACACTTTCCGTGATCGCATCCAAGCCTTTGAGCTCGATGGCTCATTCGCGCGAGTCGTGGTTGAAGCGCCCGTGATCAGAAACCCGATTGGCCTGGACGTGGACCTCTCCGATCGACTTTACATAACGGACGACATTGATCAGCGGCTGATCATCATCGAGCACAATGGAACGACGGCTGGATCGGTCGGCGCCGAGGGACGGCAAACGGGGGAGTTTCAATTCCCTCGAGGCGTGGCGGTCGACGAGGCCGGCCGCGTCTTTGCGGCCGACTCGCTCAACCACCGCGTGCAGTCACTGCAGACGGGACTGCAGCAAACGATGCCGCCGACGGAAGCGGCCGACCTGGCGGTTGGGATTGCAGCGCGGGCGCCGCACACCTCACCAACCGCTCACAACCTCACCAATTGGCTCGTCCGCCGCACGGGTCAACTTCGGGTGGCGCCGTTTGCGGCGTATTTCACGACCACCGGCGGGATTGATCGCTGGGGATGGCCAATCTCCGAACCCCTGATCGAGAGCGAGGGTACGGTCTCGCAGTACTTCCAACGCGGGGTCATGGATTGGACGGCGGACGCCGTCGGCAGGCGGGCCATCCTGCCGCGGCCGGTCTGGGACTTTCTGGGGGGAGGACGTGGTGGGGCGCCTGACCTGGGCGTTGAGGCGAACGTCATTTCCGACCAACCCGGCGAGATGATTGGTACGTGGGGGCACCGCGTGTCGAACTTCGCCATTGACGGCACCGAGATCGGGTTTCTCGATTTCTTCAACACCTACGGCGGCGAAGAACAGTTTGGCGCCCCGCGCACCGAGGCAAGGCCGGATACCGGAGCCGCCGGCACCTTGTATTCGGACGACGCACCGTTTGGAATCATCCGCCAGTACTTCCAGAACGCCGTGTTCGAATTCGCGCCCGACCGCCCGCAGCCGGTGCGCCTCCGACTGATCGGCCAGTCGTTAAGGAACCGCCTGTACCCGGCTTGGGAGGAAACGGCGGTATTCGCCGACCAGTCACCCGTCGCAAAGGGTCAGTCTGTCGGAATCCCGGACCTAAGGCTCTAGGGGAAGTAGCTCTCGCAGTTATCGCGCACGAAGGTCGGGTTGCCTTGCTCGTCCAGGTGGACGCGGGTTGATTCGAGCAAGCTGTCCTGCACAAAGTCGCGAATGGCGTGCAGGTCCGGCCGCCACAGGATTGCGCCGTCCAGCCCCTGTTCCGGAACCATCAGATCGTGGCCGCGCGCGTGGACCGCCCACGAGTTAATGCGTTCCGGGGGGATGCTCAGCAGCAGATTGCCAAGTGCCGGCACGCTCCCGATTGGAAAGTCGGTCTTGAAGGCTCCGCTCAGGCTGGCGATCAGGCCGGGCGCGTTGACGACCAGGGCCGGCGAGAGCGATTGCTCGCGGAGCCCGCGAACCACCTGCTGCTGCCGGCAAATGCGCGCGAAGTCCCCGCCAGGGTCGTACTTGCGCGAGCGCGCGTAGGCCACGGACTCGCGACCATCGAGCGTGTTCCAGCCTTCGTCCAGGGTTAGCCGAATCTCCTCGCCCGTATCCAAATAGACGAAACGCTCATCGAACTCACGGGGAGACCACACGCGCACCCCGCCCAGCTGATCGATGATGGCTTCGACGCCATGGAAGTTCACCATCAGCCAATGGTCGATATGCAGGCCTGTCACGTATCGGAGGGTCTGCTTGAGGTCCTCCATCCCCCGGCGCTTGAGCACCTCGTTGATCCGCGACGAATGTCCGTCACACGCTCCGAGGCAGAGATCGCGAGGAAGCGACAGCACAAAGATCGATTCCGAGGCCTGGTCGATGCTAACGACCATGATGACGTCGGTATTGCCGACGAAGCTCTCGGCCTGATCCACGCCGAGAACCAGCAGGTTGAGGCGCTCGGTCGGTTCGGGCGCCGGCGCCACGGCGTACGACGGCGGGAGCGTGGGGGTTGGTGTTGGCGGCGGAGGTGCGGGCGTCGCCGCCGCCGTCGGCGCTTCGGCTGGTTGCCCTGCCGTGGGTGAGGCGGCGGCTGTGTCGGAGGCTTGCGGGGGCGGTTGGTTGGACGTGCGCGGAGCGACGATGATGCCTGGAGGGGCAGACGGCGCCGAGGTCACGAGCGGCCCGGCGGATTCCGGCGCCGCATCGCCGCAAGCCCACAACGCGAGCGCGCCGATCAGCACAAGACACGTCTGGCGTAGGCTGCGCGTCACTGTATCTCCGGTTGCCTGAAAGGGCGGTCTGATCGCGATCGGGATGTCCGCAAGTATCACGGACGGCTCAATGTCCTCGCCTCACCCATCGGTCAGGGCGTTCGCCGCGTGACGTTGTACGACCCGGACGAGCCGCCGGTTGACGTGGATCCCGAGTTTCGGCGGAGCTTCCAGGACCGGATTGTGCGGTGGTATCGTCGCGCCGGCCGCGACCTGCCCTGGCGCTCGATCTCCTCGGCCTACCAGGTTGCGGTCTCCGAAATCCTGCTGCAGCAGACCCAGGCGGCACGGGTTGCGCCGGTATTTGAAGAGTTCGTGGCGCGCTGGCCCAGCGTTGAGGACCTGCACGCGGCGACCTTGGAGGACGTGAAGGCGCTCACCGATCCGTTGGGCTACCACATCCGAGGCACCTGGCTGAAGGAAATGGCCCGAATCGTGGTTGAGCAGCACGGCGGCCGGATGCCCGACAAGCTCGAGGCTTTACGAGAGCTCCCGGGTCTCGGGCCATACGCGGCGGCCGCCGTGTACGTCTTTGGTCTGCGCCGCCGCGCGGCCTTGCTGGACACCAACATCGCGCGGGTGCTTACGCGGGCGGTGGGCTTGCCCTCGGACGGTTCCGTGTATCGCGACGACCGGCGGTTGCGCGAATTGGCCGAGCAGCTGGTTCCGGCGCGGCGCCATTATGACTACCACCAGGGCTTGATGGATGTGGGCGCGACCGTCTGCGTGTCGCGCTCGCCACGGTGCCCCGGCTGTCCGTTGCGTCGCATTTGCCGGGCGGTGACTGGCGGCCCCCCGGTTGCCGTCTGGCACGAGCACGGCGTGGCGAGGGCTGCCGAGCGAACCGTGGGATATCGCGTGGGATCGACAGCGGCGGTCAGACCGCCCGCGAAGGACTCGTCGGGGCTCACTCCTGGCTAGCACCATTGGAGTCAGACGGCCGTGACAGCAGTTCCCGCACCGCTGCGGTGACCATGTCAACCGGTGGTGGACCGCCGAGCCCCTGGTCCCTGCTTCCGGTGAAGACGGAAACGGCGCGCCGCGAATCCGTGCCATAAATCCAGGGTTCGGTCGCCGTGAACAGCGTCACACACGGTGTGGCAACGCCCAGCGCCAGTTGGGCGCTCGCCGAGTCATTGCCAATAAAGAGGTCGCTCCCCGCGATCAGGGCTCCCAGCTGCCCAAACGTGGTGTGCCCTTCGAGGTTGGCGGCCGGTTGAGTCATCGACCGCCTCATGGCGGCAATTGACGGGCTATCGGGCGCCGTGCCTACCAGGCAGACCCGAGCGCCATACGTGTCGACCAGCCAGTCCGCCACGGCTGCGAACCGCTCGGCCGGCCAGCGCTTTGTGACGACTACGGCGCCAGGGTTGACGCCGCCGCCCGGGGCGACGACAGCCCGCAAGCCTCCGGAGTCCAGGTCAAACTCTTCGGCCAGCCGGCGGGCCGCCGCAAAGTCGTCTCGAGTCGGCCGGAATACGCAAGCGGTATCGACTGGATGCAGTCCCGCAGACAGTGCGACGCGGCGATAGGTTTCGACCTCGTTGTCCTCCATGTCGACTGGCACTCGTGTCGTGTGCGGGAAGCCGCGCTGTCGACTGTCGAGCCCAATGCGATACGGAATCCGCGCGAAGTACGGCAGCAGAGCCATCGCCGGTGACCGGTCAAGCACAAAGGCGGCGTCAAAGCCCCGCTGACGGATGCGTCGAACGAAGGCCACATACTGCGCGGCGTCGTAGCGCCTCGGCGTTCCGAGCATCCCCATCGGTAGGATCTCGTCGATATCCGGGTTATTGGCCAGCGCTGGCGCGGCGTAGTCGCCGACCGCAAATGTGATACGCGACTCCGGAAGCTCCTGCCGCAGGGTCGCCGTGAAGCCTGTCGCGCGCAGCACGTCGCCAAGCGCCAGCGGCTTTATCACCAGCGCGGACATCCGTGGATTTCGGGGGAGTCGTTGGCCGTTGGGGGAATTGGGACGAACAGCCAGGCGGGCGAGCCAGCAAAGCGCCGTAATGCCGGCGGCACGGGGCCCGGTGCGCCGCCGCCAGTCGCCTCGAAGCGGCCCACGCTGTCGGAACCTGGAGCTACTCATCGGCCTGAGCGAGACACTGTCGCTGGCAACAACCTTCCGCCTTGATGTCATTGCAATTGATCGGGCGAGCCTACAATCGCGCGCCACAACCGAACGGATGCACTGAATGCCGGTATACGAATATCGCTGCACCGTCTGTGGCCGCCGGTCGTCGCGCCTTTTCAAAACCCTCGCCTCCGTGGTGCATCCCAACTGCCCGCATTGCGGCTCGGCGGCCCTGGAGCGGCAGTTTTCTCGGCCCACCCTGTTGCGGGGCGCGCCAGCAGCCTCGGACGACGTCGGTGGCGATGACTTTGGCATGGATGATGCGGATCTGGCCGAACTGATGCCGGGTCTGGAGTCCGGCGATCCGCGCAGCCTGGCCCGCATGACTCGACGCATGTCGGAAGAAATGGGCGAGGACATACCTCATGAGTACGAGGGTGTCCTGAATCGCATGGAATCGGGCGAGATGCCCTCCGACGAGGAGTTCGACGCCATCGAGGCCGACGAAGGTGACGCGCCGGACATCGACGACCATTAGCGTCCGACTCGTTGCCCTTGACGTCGACGGCACCCTTGCGCGGGCCGGCTCGTCAATCGAACCGGCCCTCCTGGCAATGCTGCGCCAGATTGCTGATGCCGGCGTGCACCTCGTCATCGCAACCGGTCGCGGCTGGCTGACGATGCGTGAGCCGGCCCGAGCGCTTCCGGCCTCTACGTTATTCGTGCTCAACAACGGCGCCAGCACGCGCACGGCCGACGGTCGACTCCTGGAATCGCGCGAGATTCCCCATGCCACCGCCAATCGGGCCCGGCGGTTGTTGCGTGCCTCCGGCGTGCCTGCCATTTGGATCGAATCCGCTACGTCGGGCAGCCGTTACCTGGTCGACGGGGATTGGCGTAGTCGCGACCCTTACGTTCGCTATCTGGATCCCAAGGGAGCGCACGTCTGCCGCATGCCGGATGCCGAACTGGCGCCGCCGCCGGCGCAGATCTTCGGGCTGGTGCCGCGCGAGTTGGGGGCGGGTCTTGAGACGGAGCTGCGGTCCGCCTTGGGCGCCCGGGCCGCTGTCGTCGTCTGGCGCAGTCGGCGGTTGAAATCCGTCGGCCTGGAGGTATTGCCGCCGGGCGTTACCAAGGGCGGGATCGTGGCGAGCCTCGCGCAGCGGCTGGGTGTGCCGGCCGCGGAAGCGCTGGCCGTGGGCGACGACCTGAACGATCTCGAGATGCTCGCCTGGGCGGGTCGCGGCCTGGCGATTCAGGGGTCGCCGCAGCCCCTGGTCAATGTGGCCGACGGTGTGATTCCCAACGACGGCCGTGGCCTGTGGCGCGTGCTCGACGAAGTCCTTCACGCCTAACGCCACGTCCACCGTGGCGGGACCAGATCGCGGCCATACCGCCGCTTCCCGCTTACGATGGCGGCTATGCCTCCTACGCTGCTGGTCGTTAGCGGTCCGCCGGCTTCCGGGAAGACGACGCTTGCGCACGCCCTGGCTCGGGCGCTTCACTGTCCGGCCATCTGCCGCGACGAGATAAAGGAGGGCTTTGTCAGTGGCGCCACGTCCGGGTCCTTCGTCCCGCGGCGAGGCGATGCGGCGAATCTCGCGGCCACCGCGGCGTTCTTTGACGTGGTCGACCTCCTGATCGGGCGCGGCGTCACCCTGGTCGCCGAAGCGGCATTTCAACACCAACGCTGGGCGCCGCGGCTCACCGCGTTGACCGAGTCGGCCAACATCCGGGTCGTCACCTGCGTAGCCGGCGACGATGCTGTCCGCGATCGCCGACGGCGGCGCTGGCGAAACGAACCGTGGCGTCGACGCTTTCACGACGATTCCGATCCGGACCAGTTGCGGAGCGCCGAGCAGCCGGCGGACGCACCTGCGTCCTATGAGCCAATTCGACTGAAGCTCCCTGTCCTGGCTGTTGACACCACTGACGGATATCGTCCCGCATTCGAGGAAATCGTTGCCTTCGCTGCTGACTAGAACATCGGCATTCGCGCCAGATTCGCGCCGCGCCATGCCTGCTGAACCGAAGTCACCCGGTGCTACGATTCGTCCTCGTGCGCCGACGTAGCTCAGTTGGTAGAGCAGGGCTTTCGTAAAGCTCAGGTCGTCAGTTCGAGTCTGACCGTCGGCTCCCACCCGTAACGTCCGGGCACGGCCAATCCGGCATCCACGGTTGCTGATGTCGAACCACGGCGACTGCCGCCCGACGCCAGTTGATTCTCGTCCGCGGACCTGGTCTAGCTCGGCTGGGCTAACTGTGCGCAGGCGCTAGGGCTGTCAGCGTCCACCACAAGGGCGGCAACCTCGATTTCGCTGAACCAGGACACTTCCTCCTCGACCATGCCAATCGTGAGTGTGTAGGCGCCGGGCGACTCCGGAGCCTTGACAGCGCCCTCAAACACAAATGCAGATCCAGGCGCGATGCTGGTCCAGGTTGTCGTTCGCGAGTCGTAGGGGACAACCAGGCGATCTTCAAGCCCGGTCAGATCGTCTGTGATGAATCGGTTGTCCGGCAACGACCAGCGTGTGCCCAGCCGATGCGAGTCGAGCCAATGATTCGACCCTGTGTTTACAGCTTCGACTCGCAGAAATGCGTTTTCGCCGGACGTAAGACAGATCGGCGGCGGCAGGACTGTGAGATCCGCGGTATTGGCGCCGACATTGCCGACGGCCGGGGCCCGGATTTCGATGTTGGTACTCGTGAGCTGGTGCCCATCAACCGAAAGCGAAACCCGATACGACCCGGGCGACGGCGGCGCGGTTCCCATCACCGGCCCAAGTGCCTGGGTGTTCCCGCCGGCCGGAATGATTGGCGGCGGCCGCAGGAGAACGTGCTCCCGCAACTTCTCGTCAGAGTTGAGTGACTCCCAGGTTAGTTCGGCTGGCCGGGTCCGGCGTCCGGTCGGTGGCTGCCACGGAAGCTCTGCGGTGTTGCGGAATGTGACCGGGATGGCCACGTCCGCGCTCGGCGGCGCGGAGCGCACAACAAGCCGAAGCTCCACCGCTGACCACCCGCTCGTAACGGGAGTGCTCGCGTCGCCCAGTGGAATCACAACGAAGCGTTCGCCCGCGACCGGGACAGCATCCGGATTCCACGACCGGACAGACGCCAGCCAGGCCTCGGACTCCGCGTCGGCCAGGTGCTGGCGGTCCAAGACCAGCGTGCGGATGCCAAACGCAATCAGCGAATCCAGCACCCTGGGCTTCGTCGCGGCGCCTGCCCGATCGATCAGTCGCGCCAGGTACTTGGTGCCCCGGGGCTCGAAGCCTGAGTATCCACTCACCACCGGTTGCCGACCGCCGTTGAGCGACCACCACATCCGCCTGACATACGGTTCCGGCGACGTGAAGTCTGCGCCGGATGGGATGAATGCGACCGCGCCGTCCGGCGCTTCGGCCAGGGCGGCTTGCAAGTCGGGTTCCGAAGGAATCGAGGCCACCGGAACCGGCGGGCGCGAGAATTCGACCGCGAGCGCGATCAGAATCAGCGCCGCGACCGCGCGCGCCGGCCAGCCCTTCCAGCGCCGCAAGCGAAAAGGCTGTGCCATGGCAACGGCCGTCAGCAGGGCCATGGCCAGAACCATGCCGGAGGCAAAGAACGTGGGGTTTCTCAGTGAGGCAAAGCCGGGAATTACCGCGTGTGCCGCCGCAAACGGAAGAAGAGTCCCGGTGGCCTCGTCGTGCCACCAGAGTTCAGGGCCCAACGACAGCAGAAACAGCAGCAGTCCCGCCAAGCCAATGGCCAGGCTGACTGTTCGGAGTGGTCGTCGCGCCAGGCCGGCGGCCAGTCCCAGCGCCGCCAGGATCGTGGGTATAACGATGGGAAAGATGGGTTGCAGACCTGGCACCCGTGCCCACACCGCCTGAAACCAGTGCAGCGATTGCGAGATCCAGGGAAGGTAATTCGGAAGCCGGGCGCTGAGCACGTGGGCTTCGTTGATCGTGCGCGATTCCTGGTGGTCAAGCCAGAACCCGACATAGCCAACGAGCAACGGCAAAAATGGCACGGTGGCCAACAGTGTCCCGGCTGAGGCCTGAGCAATTAGCCGCCGGTTGAGTGATTGACGCCACCAGGTTGGAAGAGTGGACACGACCAGTGGCAGCAAGAACACAAGGGTCATGAAGCCGAGATACACGCCGCTGGCGAACTGAATGAACACGCACAGCCACGCGGCACTGAACTTCCACCAGGTGGGGCCGCGCACGAACCAGAACCAGAACGCCAACGCCAGGGGCGTCCACCAGAACAGCATCAGGTGGTGGAACTGGTAAAACTCCTGCTGGATCGGAGCAAACGCGAAAATGAACCCGGCGACCGCGGCGGGCCACCAACGACCAACCAGCAGCCATGCCGCGGCGGCGGTCGCGAGTCCGTTCAGGATCGGGCTGGCGATAGTCATTACATTGAGCCCGGCGCCGGGACCGAACACCGCGGCCACCGGGGCGTAAATGGGCAGGCCGCCGAGCAGCAAATGGGTATAAAACAGCGAATCGCCCATGCCGTGGTAAGCCAGGCCTGTGAACAGCCGCTGCGGGTCCGCCACGATCGCGTAGCGCATCCACTCCAGCGTGTAGAGGTTCAGCACGTTGTCCACATGGCCGTAGTGGAACTGATCTCCCGCGGGTAGCGGCAGCGCCCGAAGAGCGGCAATGAGATAAACCGCAAAGGTCACGCCAACCTTTACGAGCCATTCGGTGGTCGGTGCGGCGGCAAGGTCCCGTGTGCGCCGGAGCCTTCGACCGCCGGTCATGCGGCGGGCGCCGGGCGGCCGAGACGGGACCTCAGCATGTCAGCAAGGTTTCGGATGCGGGCGCCGACGCTCTGTCTGGCGGCGGCAGCGCTGGCCCAGGTCGCCAAGCCTCGACGCCTGGCTACCCGATGTATGCCGTCGGTCTTCGTCGGCTCTCGTAGGTTGCGGTCAGGTCCGCCTCGCGGATCATGTCCGGAATCGGTCGCGTCCACCAGCTGGGTGCCTTCGGAAACGGGAACACGTCGTGCCAGGCCAACACCAGCGTGCGCCGCGTGTTCGTAGTGTTGGCCCGCGCCGCGTGCATCACCCGGGCATCGGCGATTACCAGGTCGCCCGCCCGCACCGGAAGGTCAACCGCGTCCGGATGCTCCGCGAAGGCCGCATGGCCTTCATGATCGTCAACGGCCTGAATCTCGGCCTCGTGGGCATCGGGCAGCGAGTCGTGCAATTCGATCCGCTTCGTGTGAGTTCCGGGAATGACTTGCAGGCAGCCGTTCGCCAGCGTGGTGTCGGTCAGGTATACGGATAGGAAGACCTTCGTTGGCCAGGGCGTGGCGGCCTCCGGGCTTTCCCAGTTCATAAAGTCCTGGTGCCAGTACAGCGGCGGTCCTTTTGGCGGCTTGGAAAGAATGATGATGCCGCCGCTGGCCGTCAGATCCTCGAGCTGAATGGCTTCACAGGCCGCCAGCAACTCCGGGTACGACAAAAACCGCTCGGCGATGGGGTCCGGGAACACGCGCTCCGAGAGTTCACGCGGCCGCTCATTCCAGCGGTCCGGTGGGATCACCTGGATGTCGCTGCCCCGATAGCGATACTTCGGATCAACCTCGTGGTTGGCAAAGTAGTCCTCGGTCCACGCCCGCAATTCGTTCAGCATCGGCTCGCCCACGACGCCGGGGATGACGGTATAGCCGGCATCCACGAGTTGGTCGCGCTTGCGAAGCGCCTCGGACTGGGTCAGGTGCATTGAAATGTGTCCTTCAGCTGCAGTGGGCTGCGAGGTACGCGGGCAGTCTACGGACAAGCGCGGAAGCGACGATCTTGCGGCCAGGCGTCGGCTAGACACGGTCCGGTATTCGGGCTCTGGAATGAAGCGTCACCGCTCCGCAGGTGCCGGCTCCTTCGCGCAAGTCGGTCCGTGCCCTTGATGCCGGCGGCGCATCCGGTCCTCGACGTTGCCAGCGCGGCAAGCAGGCTTCCAGAGGTCGGTCGCGTTGCAGTCGGCCTGGCGGACAGCGGTGAGCCTCCCAGGCGCCGGATTCCGCGTACGGCCTGAAAGCGTTGCGCACGGCCTAGCAATACGATTATCCTCTCGGCAGCGAAAAGCGCCCCTATTTCTGAATTTGTTCTGTGTGTTTGGGGCGCGAGGAGGCATTGATGCGAAAGACCTTGAGCCGTCGCGCGGCGCTCCGCGCGGCAGGTGCCGGTGCGATGGGCATCGGCGCGGCGGCAGTTCTTGCGGCCTGCGGCGAATCGGAACCGGAACCCGCGCCGGCCCCGGCTGCGACACAGGCAGCTGTTGCGGCAACCGCGGCTCCCGCCATGACCGAGGCTCCGGCCGCGGCCATGACGGCAGCTCCGCAGGCCCAGTCGGTCACCGTACGGTATGTCAGCGACCACACCTCTGGCCCGCGTGGTGCGGCCATGCAGTGGGGTCTGCGCGAGTACGCCAAGTCGCGACCGAACATCAACATTCGTTTTGAGCCCCAGCCGGCCGACTACCGCGAGACCTTCCCGCTGCAGATGGCGGCTGGGACGCAGGCGGAAGTCGCCATGCTGGACGGCGGCATGCTGGGCGCCTTCGTCGCCGACGGCGGATTTACCCAGATCAATGACGTGCTCGCCAGGCGCGACGACTACAACGTCGACGAGTACTACTTCATTCCGGACCTCTACACGGTCAACTTTGACCACGCCCACGGTGAGGGCGGCTCGGTCCCGACCGTCATCGAGGGTGACCAGTTCGGCATGCCCTTCCAGGGCGCGACCGGCGGCATCCTGATGAACGTGGACCTGGGCGAGAAGGCCGGTATCGAGTTCCCGAGCGAAGGCTGGACCTACGCCGAGGACTACCTGGAGTCCGCTCGCAAGGCGACCAACCCGGACGCCGACGAGTGGGGTTCCTGGGCTCGCAACGACTACGAATTCCAGTGGGCGCCCATGTGCTTCGGCTCCGGCGGCCTGGCCTACCGCAACGCCGATGAGACCGGTTTGGCCGTGTTTGACAACGGCGGCGACTGGGGCTTGAAGTTCTCGGTCGGCATGATTCACGACACGGGCGTGTCCTTCCCGGACGCTGAAAGCAAGCGCGTCTCCGGTGAATTCGGCAACCCGTTCGCCTCCGGCAAGGTCTGGTCCTGGTTGGGCTCCGGCGTCTACTCGTCCGGATTCCACGTGCCGCGCATCAAGGACCGCTTCAGTTGGTCGCTGGGTCCCATGCCCATCGGTCCGGAAGGTTTCGAGGTGCATTCCTGGAATGACCAGCCGAACCTCGTGACCAATGGCGCCCAGCGCCTGGGCACGATCGAAGAGGCCGTTGACCTCACGGTGTTCCTCGGCAGCGCGGTCTATCAGGGTCGCGTGGCGATCGACCGCGGTCACCTGCCGATGATCAAGACCGCCTTCAACGACGCTTCGGCGACCAACCCGCCGCCCGACGGCATGGAGTGGCTGCAGCGCTACGCCGACGCGCCGGAGAGCCGGCACCTGATGATGGCCCTGCCCAACTGGTGGGAGATGAACGAATGGCGGAACGCCTTCATTTCCGCCGCCTACCTGGGCGACGTCTCGGTTGACGAGGCCATTTCCGGCGCCGAGAAGTGGGTGGCCGACTCCCTGGAGTCGCAGCGCGACCAGCTCAACGCGGCGCGCCAGAAGTTCGGCTTCCCCGCCCTCTAGGCAAGCCGTTGTCCGCAACCGCCACGCGGTTGCAGATCCCGAGGCCCGGCGCCCAGGCGCCGGGCCTCGGTGCGTCTCCCGCCTCGTCGCGCGAAGCGTTGCCATTGCTCGTCGTGAACACCCGGCGGGGTCCCGGCCGGGCGCTGAGCGGCGGCCGCTCGTGCGAGGTGGCGAGAACATTCCGTTGACCGCGGGCGGGCGGTCGCCTATGATGGGTCGTTGCCCAGCGGAGCAATCCGCGAGTGGCCCCCAGCCAACCGCTTAGGCGTTTCGGCTGCGAACCTTGACAAGTGAAGATTTACGCGAAATGCGTAAAGCTGCAGTTTTGCCGGCCTAACGGAGATCAAGCTATGAAGAGCGCTTGGCGGATGCCTTGGCGTCAGAAACCGAAGAAGGGCGCAGCAGGCTGCGATAAGCCACGGGGAGCCGCGAGCAGGCTTTGATCCGTGGATACCCGAATTGGGAAACCTGGCGGGGGTAATGCCCCGTCACCTCGGGCTGAAGGCTTTCGAGCCAAAGTAGGCCCCAGGAGGGTACCGGGGGAACTGAAACATCTAAGTACCCCGAGGAAAGGAAATCAACCGAGATTCCCTGAGTAGTGGCGAGCGAAAGGGGAAAAGCCCAAACCGCCTTTGTGTAAGGCCCATGCCGTTGCAAACGCGGGGTTGTAGGACCCGGTGGACGCTTATGGGAGCGTCACGCAGTTATCAAGTCGCTCACTAGCCGAAGGGGTTGGAACACCCCGCCAAAGACGGTGAGAGCCCGGTAGGCGAAAGTGAAGCGGCCTGCGACCGGTGATCCTGAGTACCACGGGACACGTGTAACCCTGTGGGAACCTGGGGGGCCCACCCTCCAAGGCTAAGTATTTCTGGCGACCGATAGTGAACAAGTACCGTGAGGGAAAGGCGAAAAGCACCCCGGAAGGGGAGTGAAATAGAACCTGAAACCAAGCGCTTACAGACAGTCAGAGCGCTATGCCGACTAGAGATGCAGCTTGCGTGGCGAGGCGCGGATGGCGGTCTTCGGACCACTGCCCGCGCAGCAAAGCGTGAGCTCGCGTCTCAACATGACGGAATGCGTGATGGCGTGCCTTTTGGAGTATGAACCGGCGAGTTACGCTACGCGGCGAGGCTAAGGGTCTTTGGTCCGGAGCCGTAGGGAAACCGAGTCTGAACAGGGCGACCAGTCGCGTGGAGTAGACCCGAAACCAGGTGAGCTACCCGTGGCCAGGATGAAGCGTAAGTAACATTCCGTGGAGGTCCGAACCCACCAGAGTTGCAATTCTGGGGGATGAGTTGCGGGTAGAGGTGAAATGCTAAACGAACCTGGAGATAGCTGGTTCTCCCCGAAATAGCTCTCGGGCTAGCGTCGGGCTTTGGTGTCGTGGAGGTAGAGCACTGGTTGAATGCGGGTCCCAACGGATACCAATTTCTGTCAAACTCCGAATGCCACGGCACGCGCCCGGCAGTCAGACTGTGGGGGCTAATCTCCATGGTCAAGAGGGAAACAACCCAGACCGTCGGCTAAGGTCCCGAAGTTCCTGCTAAGTGGGAAAGGAAGTGGGGTTGCAGAGACAGCCAGGATGTTGGCTTAGAAGCAGCCATCATTGAAAGAGTGCGTAACTGCTCACTGGTTTAGGAACCCCGCGCCGAAGATGTAACGGGGCTCAAGCAGGACACCGAAGCCACGGACTCGCGCAACGCGCGAGTGGTAGGGGAGCGTTGTACAGGCCGCGAAGGTCAAGCGTGAGCATGGCTGGAGCGTGTACAAGTGCGAATGCCGGTATGAGTAGCGTCAATGCAGGTGAGAATCCTGCACCCCGAATGTCTAAGGTTTCCTGAGGAAGGATACTCCGCTCAGGGTTAGTCGGGCCTAAGCCGAGGCCGAAAGGCGTAGGCGATGGACAACAGGTTTATATTCCTGTACCACCTGGCCAACGTTAACAGCGAAGGGGGGACCCGGGACGGTACGTCGAGCGTGCTGATGGCTATGCACGTCCAAGCGCGTAGGAAGGCACCGCAGGAAAATCCACGGTGCTAGTTTCGAGGCGTGATGGGAAGCTCAAGGGCAACCGCGAGCAACTCGATGAACCCGACCCGGCTAGAAAAGCCTCGTAGCGAGTTGGCCTGGTGCCCGTACCGCAAACCGACACTGGTAGACACCGGCGAGAACCGGAAGGGGATCGGGACACGGTCTGCTAAGGAACTCGGCAAATTAGCCCCGTAACTTCGGGAGAAGGGGCGCCTCGATAGGGTGATGGTGCTGCGCGCACCGGAGCTCGAGGAGGTCGCAGTGCACAGGCTCAATCGACTGTTTATCAAAAACACAGGTCCCTGCGAAACCGAAAGGTGATGTATAGGGGCTGACACCTGCCCAGTGCCGGAAGGTTAAGGCGACGGGTTAACGCTCGGAACCGAAGCCCCGGTGAACGGCGGCCGTAACTCTAACGGTCCTAAGGTAGCGAAATTCCTTGTCGGGTAACTTCCGACCCGCACGAATGGTGTAACGAATTGAGCACTGTCTCGGCAGACCACCCGGCGAAATTGCAATGCCCGTGAAGATGCGGGCGTCCTGCGGCAGGACAAAAAGACCCCGTGGAGCTTTACTGCATCTTGGGATTGAGTCGCGTCTGTGCATGTGAAGGATAGGTGGGAGACGGTGAATCCGGGGCGCTAGCTTCGGTGGAGTCACCCTTGGGATACCACCCGTGCGCAGCTGCGTCCCTAACCCGTGACCGTGATCCGGCGCGGGAACAGTCTCAGGTGGGCAGTTTGACTGGGGCGGTCGCCTCCTAAAATGTAACGGAGGCGCCCAAAGGTTCCCTCAGGCTGGATGGCAATCAGCCGTAGAGTGCAAAGGTACAAGGGAGCTTGACTGCGAGACATACACGTCGAGCAGAGACGAAAGTCGGGCTTAGCGACCCTGCGGTTCCGAGTGGAAGGGCCGTGGTCAGCGGATAAAAGTTACCCCGGGGATAACAGGCTAGTTGCGCCCAATAGTTCACATAGACGGCGCAGTTCGGCACCTCGATGTCGGCTCGTCACATCCTGGGGCTGAAGAAGGTCCCAAGGGTTGGGCTGTCCGCCCATTAAAGTGGCACGCGAGCTGGGTTCAGAACGTCGTGAGACAGTTCGGACTCTATCCGCCGCAGGTGTAGGAGGCTTGAGAGGGTCTGTCCGAAGTACGAGAGGAGCCGGATGGACGGACCGCTAGTGCACGAGTTGTCGCGCCTGCGGCATCGCTCGGTAGCTATGTCCGGTTTGGATAAGCGCTGAAAGCATCTAAGCGCGAAGCCAGCCTCAAAACTAGGCCTCCCACTGGGCTAACCAGGTAAGACCCCAGCGAGATCAGCTGGTTGATAGGCGGTATGTGTAAGCGGTGTGAACCGCTCAGCAGAGCCGTACTAACGGTCGAGGGCTTGGTAGCTGTTAGGTCGGCAAAATTGCAGCTTTACGTGACGCGTGGTCAGGTTTCCCGGTGACCTATGCGATGAGGCCACACCTGTTCCCATCCCGAACACAGTCGTTAAGTTCGTCAGCAGCGACAATACTGCCGGGGCAACCCGGTGGGAAGATAGCCCGTTGCCGGGAAACTTGACCGCGCGTCCGCGTTCACTTCTTCACTTCGTCTCTTCTTTTCATGGCATCTGCGCCCATGACGCCAATCGCTCCCGGCTTCGGCTCCGGCACGCGGCCTCGCATGCCGACTGGCGGCGCATGACCGTCCAACAGCCTCGGCCGCTGCGCGGCCAGGTGGCGCTCGTCGCCGGCGCTACCCGCGGCTGCGGGCGCGGCATTGCCGTTGAGCTTGGCGCCGCCGGCGCCACCGTCTACTGCACCGGCCGTACCACGCGTCAGCACCAGTCGCCCATGAAGCGGCCGGAAACGATTGAGGAAACGGCTGAACTGGTCGATGCCGCGGGCGGCTCGGGTATCGCGGTGCAGGTCGATCACACCGAACCGGCGCAGGTCGAATCGCTCATTACCCGCATCCGAAACGAACAGGACGGCCGGCTCGACATCCTGGTCAATGACATCTGGGGCGGCGAGGACATCGTCGTCTGGGGTCGCCGCTTCTGGGAGCATTCGCTCGAGGATGGGTTGCTCCTGCTTCGGCAGGCAATCCACACCCACATCATCACCAGCCACTTCGCCCTGCCGCTCATGCTCGAGTACGGCCAGGGCCTTGTGGTTGAAGTCACCGACGGCAATAAGCTGGGCTACCGGCGCCAGTTCTACTACGACCTGGTCAAGACCACGGCCATTCGTCTGGCGCTGGCCTTCGACCACGAGCTCCGCGAGCACAACGACCAAAACCGAATCACCGCGCTGGCCATCACACCCGGCTTCCTGCGCTCCGAGTGGATGCTGGACCACTTCGGCGTCACCGAGGCGACCTGGCGCGACGCCATCGAGCAGGATGTGGACTTCGCCGTCTCCGAAACGCCCCGATTTCTCGGTCGGGTGGTCGCGGCGCTGGCCGCCGATCCCAAAGTCGGCCGCTACGCCGGCCAGGCGCTCACCAGCTGGGATATGGCCAAGGTCTACCAGGTCGACGACGTGGACGGCCGGCGACCGGACTGGGGCGCATACACGCCGGTCAACTGAGGTCGAGTCCCCCGCCGAGCCGAAAACCAGTCGAATAAAGCACTGCGAAGTTGCCATACTTCTGGCGAGACCCAACCGGACGCACAGACCTTGGCCGAAAAGCCCTCCGCCGAAACCGTCGACTTGCATGCCTTCTACTCACGCATGGCCGGGTCGGCTGACAGCCTCCCCGAGCTCTACGACGCCATGGAAGGCTGGTCCGAGGTCGTCGTCCGCGATAACCCGATCCTCGAATGCCAGAAAGGCTGCGCCCGCTGCTGCATGCACCAGGTGCTCGCGGGCGAACAGGAATGGGCGCTCATCCACGACTGGATGCGCCGGAATCTGACGAAGGAACAGCGTCTCACGATCTACAAGCGGGTCACCGACCAGATGGAGCAATACGGCAACCCGCTCAGCCGCTGGATCAAGATGCGCAACAAGCACCCCAGCGCCTTTGTCCGCGCCGTCGGCCAGGGCTTCCGCACCGAGGTGACCCGCTGTCCCATGTTGGGACCCGACAACCTCTGCCAGATCTATCCAGTCCGTCCGTTCGTCTGCCGAGCCTATGGACGATCGCGCATGCCCAGTGGCAACGCCATGATTTGCGAGGTATTCGCCGGCCGCTTCCGCCAGCAGGAGCGCACCACCGCCGACATTCCGTTGGAGGACATGTCCATCATGTCCCCCAAGTACTTTGAACTCGGCGGTCGCCAGTCGGCGGATGACGGCCTCTACACCATTCTGGCCATTCACCTGCTGCGCAATCGCACGGCGTCTGGCGACTTGGCCAGGGAGCCAACCCCGCTCAGCACCGAAAAGACCTATCCGGTCGTCACCAAGAAGGACTTCCCGGGCCGACGGTAGACGGCTGTTCGACGCGGCCAACGCCCTGCGTTGCCGGCAAGCTGCATGGCCCGACGTACGGCCTTCTGATACCTAAGCGCCGTACCGCCGGCCGCTACATCGCGATCGCCCTAGAAACCGCGATTCGGGTCTTTGCGCGTAAGGCCCCGCGACTTCGCGTAGTCGTCCAGGTTGAAGCCCGGTTCCAGGTAGCTCAGCCGCGTGGCCTCCTCGCCTTCCAGGATCTTGTGCGCCGCCGCCGCCACCTTGTCGGCAATCTCCATGGGAATCGTGCACACGCCGTTCTCGTCGCCGTGCACCAGGTCGCCCGGGTTTACGTCCATGCCGTCGATCGCAACCGGAATCTGCGCGCGAATAATGCGATTGTTCGCGTGCGACGGCGCCAGTCCCCGCGCGAACGGCTTGATGCCGGCGCCTTTGACGCCCTCCAGGTCGCGCAGCGCCGCGTCCGTCACGATGCCGTCCGCGCCCAGCACGTGCGCCAGCGTGGCCATCCCGTCGCCCGCGTGCACCGAGTGTGTCGGATCATCGCCGAAGTCCTTGATCACCAGCACCACCGGGTTCGGCGTTTCGTCCACGGCTTCCCACATCTGGAACATGCCGTCCGGGCTCTTGGGCGCGTCCTCGCTCATCGTGTCGCCCAGCGCCGTGACGGCGTACCCCAGCATCACGCCCATGTCCGGGGCCAGGTAGCGGATGTTGGTGCCGGTGAATCCCAGCGTGTTGGGCCGGACGCCGAACGTCTCGATCGCGTTCAGAATCGTGGGCGTGTCGATCTCGCGAAGTTCGTCAAGCTGCGCCTGGGTCAGGGCCACGGCGACCTCCAGTAAAGAACTGCCAGAACGTGAGGATATCCGACAGCGGGCCTACGCTTCAGCGCCGGCGAGTTCCTCGTACGCGTCCGCGTCGAAACCGAATACCCGAACCTTCCCCGCGGCCAGCGTGGGACGCCGCACCAGGTTCTGGTTGTCCAGCATCAGCTCCAGCGCCTGCGCGTCGTCAATCGTGTCGCGCTCGATCCCCAGCTTTCGGAACGACGGACTGCGCGGGTTCATCACCTCTCGCAGCGAATGCGGTCCCGCGATTGCTCGAATATCGTCGGCAGTCAGCGGCTTCCGCGCATAGTCACGCGGCGCATATTCCAGGCCTGTCGCATTCAAGGCCGCACGGGCCTTTCGGCAACTCGTTCAGGTGCTCTTGAAGTAGAACGTCGGCAGCGCCATCAATATCCTCCTTACGCCTCGTCCCACTGCAGGATGATCGACAACCACCCCGCCGGGCCGCGTCTGATCATGTCATACAGGTCCGCGGCCTTTGTATACGGCTCGCGGTGCGAAATCAGCTGGTCGACCCTGAACTCGCCGCGCCCCATCGCATCCAGGATGTACTGCCGGTTGGCCGCCCGCGTCCACTGGAACATGTGATACGGCTCGCGCGGGTACATCGACTGGTACGTGCCGATCAGCGACAGTTCCTTGCGCAGCAGTTCCACCTGCAGGCCAATCTCCACGGTCCCCGGCGGGCTGCCCGTCATGGATATCGTTCCGCCGGCCGCCGCCGCCCGCATGCAGTCCGGCAGGATCTTGGGCGTGCGCGTCACCATGAACACCACCCGCGCCCCGCCGCCTGTCAGGTCCTGAATCGCCGCCACGGCATCCTCGCGCTGCGCGTTGACCGTATGCGTCGCCCCCGACCGGCGAGCCAGCTCAAGCCGTTCGTCCAACAGATCGACCGCGACTACCGGGTACGCCCCGGCCATGCGCGCAAACTGCGTGACCATCTGCCCCAGCCCGCCCTGGCCAAAGACCGCCACCGAGTCCCCCAGCCCCGGTCGCGCCCGCCGGACCCCATGCAGCGCCACGTCCCCCAGCACCGCGAAGCTGGCATCGTCATCGCTGACGTCGTCGGGGACATGGCCCGCGTAGGCAGGCACGTCGTCGAGGTCGGGATCGATGGTGATCAAGCCGGCGCCCTGGTGCGGCAGACAGGTGAGAACTCGATCACCAACGGCGTAACCTTCGACATCCCGGCCAACCTCCGCCACCTGGCCAACCAGGGCATAGCCGGGATCGCGGCGTTCCGTCGCCGAGAGTTCCAGGATGTTCAATTCCGTCCCGGCGCTGATCAATGACCGGGTCGAGCGCACCAGGATCTGGTTGGGCGCCGGATCGGGAACCTCGATGTCCTCGATCGCGACGGCGCCGCCTTCAAGAAACACGACCTGCGATGTAGTGGTTGGCACGGGCAGCTCAACAGGGAGAAACCGCGCGCATCATGCCCCAGCCCGCGGCTCCCGCCCAAGCCCTGGGCTGGACGGTTCGGGTCTGCTGCCTGCGCAGCCGCGATAGCCGCTTGCGGTGTCGATACGCTGTGACGGACCTCCCCTCGTCCGGGAGCCGACGATTCGTACTCGCCCGGCAACCCGCTGGTGCGTGACGAAACCGTCAAACTCGCCGCGCGTTCGATACCATGCGCCAAACGACTCGCGATTCTCGAGGGGACAGGTCATGCCCGCTGATGAAACCCGAACGTCTAACGACGATTCGAGCCGGAGCGGCCCATTGGCCCGGCGGCGCCTGATTCTGGCGGGTGGCGCTCTGGCCGCCGCCGTCGCGTTGGCCGCCTGCGGCGGCGACGATGGCGGCAAGGGCAGCCGCGACGACCCGTTCCCATACCAGGACCCCCGCAGCCGCAACACCAGGCTCTAGCGGCGGGAATCCACGCCCCTTGTAGGACGACACCCATGCAATACCGCATATTTGGACGAACCGGCTGGCGCGTCTCCGCCATCGGTCTTGGCTGCTGGGCGCTCGGCGGGCAGTGGGGGCCCGTTCCCGAGTCGGACGCCATTGCCACTGTGCATGCCGCCATCGAGTCCGGCATCAATCTCTTCGACACCGCCGACTCCTACGGACCCCGCCGCAGCGAGGAAGTCCTCGGCAAGGCCCTCGCCGGCGGCCGCCGTCCGCACGTCTTCGTCGCCACCAAGGTCGGCAACCTGGCCCGACCCGACGGCCACTCCTTCAGTTACACAACGCCCGAACACATCTACGCTTGTTGCGACGCCAGCCTGCACCGCCTGCAAACCGACTACATCGACCTCTACCAGTGCCACATCCGCGAGCACCCGCGCCACGACGTCTTCCTGGAAGCCTTCGAGCGCCTGCTTGAAGCCGGCAAGATCCGCGCCTACGGCACCTCCTCGTTCATTCCGAGCGAGATCGAGTACTTCGACACCCACGGCCGCTGCCACGTCGCCCAGATTCCTTACAGCGTGCTGGAGCGCACCTACGAAGCCGACGCCCTGCCGCTCTGCCTTGAGCGCAACATCGGCGTCCTCATCCGCGGCCCTTTGGCCCAGGGCGTGCTCGCCGGCAAGTTCGCGCCCGACCACCAGTTCGACGACCCCACCCGCTCCGGCTGGAACACTGGCGACGCGCGTCAGCGCTTCCTGGAGCGCGCCGCCGCCGCCGAAGCCCTGCGCCCAATGTCCGGCGAAGGTCGCAGCATGGCCCAGATCGCCCTCGCCTTCGCCATCGCCCACCCCGCCAACACCTGCGCCATCCCCGGCGCACGCTCGCCCGAGCAAGCCCGCGCCAACGCCGCTGCGGCGGACCTGACCCTCACCGACGACGAACTCGCCACCCTCCGAGCCATCGCCCCGCCCGCCTAGGCGAAACCCTTCCACAATCCGCGTCGTCCTCGAAGCCGCGGCCGCTCTTGCTCCCTCTCCCCGTGGGAGAGGGTTGGGGTGAGGGTCTTCCGGGCAACCATCAGGGGGTTCCGAGAAGTCCTCCTGGAAGACTGAGCGGGCTCAACCCTCCGCGGGTTCGATCTCCCAATAGTCCCGCCCGGCCACGGCTCCGCGCCGAAACGGATTGCTCGTGGCCGAACCGGCGAATTCGCGATCCACGTAACGCGACCTCCGCCCGTCGTCCCGCTCCGGTCGAATCCCCAGCCGCAACGTCGAGATCATGCGCGGCTCTACCCTTCTGGCCTCGATGTAGAACCGGTTCGGGTCGAACTGCCGCCCTGTCCACTCCGCCACCGTCAGGTCCAGCGACCGGCACAACAGCGTCTGCCCCGCGCACAGCCGCCGCTCCGGTCGCCGCGATCGGCCATCCGGCGCCGGGTTCAACCGGTACATCGCATCCAGCGCCGCCTTCGGCGATACGTCGTCCACGACCGGCGCACCCGCCTTGATCAGCACAGCCTCCGGCCCAGTCCCGCAGCTCACGTTCAGCGACGCCCCCGCCCGCGAGTGGTACATGTAAATCGTCCCCGGCGGCATCCACATCGGCTCACGGCTCGGCGTGCGCCCCAGGTAGGCGTGGCTCGCCGGGTCGTCCAGGCCGTACGCCTCCGCCTCCACGATTCGAACGCCCAGCCACAGCCCGTCCAGCCGTCGCCGTAGCACGCACCCAATCAGCTCGCGCGCCACCACGTCGACCGGTCGCTGGTAGAAACTCAGATCAAGCAGCGGACGGCAACCAACAAACGGGCCGCCGATGTTACGGGGCTACGTAACTCGCCTCCCGCCAAGCCGATCCAAGATCGCCAGGCCGTTTACCAGTCCGTCCGCCCGCCCTGCGGAACCTCGCGCCCCTCATCCAGGTCCAGCCGGTCATAGTGCCGCCGGATATCCGTCCGGTGGCCCTGCCCGCATTCCTCCAGGAACTCCCTGAACCTCGGCCAGTCCCAGGTCGAGCCCTCGCGCGGCTCGTCCGTGGCCATCTCCCGGTTGAAGTCGTCAATCTCCTCCGCCGTGCGCGGCTGCATGTGCTCCTGCACCCAGGCCAGCACCTCCTCGTCCGTGGCACGGGTGCGCAGCGACTCGATAAACGCATCGGTCTCGATCCTCAGGAAATCGCACATGCGCTCGGTGCGTCCCCAGCGGACCACGTACTCGCCCATCGTGCCCGCCAGGTCGGCTCGCCCCTTATCGATCGAGCGCGGCAGGAACCCAATCCCGCCCAGCTTCTCGTAGCCGCTCCGGGGCACGTCCTTCGTCAGGTCCATCAAGCATCCACCCCCAAGGCCAATTCCGGCACCGTAGCACGGGCCGGAATCTGTCGTTGAAGCGCCTGGGAACACTTTCGCTCGGGTTCGCTCCACCGTGACCAGACGTTCTTAGGGCTGCCAGACCCGCGCACGCTCCCCATGAGATCGGACCAAAGGCGATTTGATCCCATCAACTATCGAACGGCGTTCACCTCGAGTTGCACACCCTCGTGCTGCTGAATGCGACTGATGACCTCTAATAGATTGCGAGCCTGGGGGTTGCCGGACGGCCCGAACATGCGCATCAGGCTTTTGGGCGACTTGCCGGTGAGGGAGCCAAGCTCCTCGAACCCGACGGTCGCGTTGATGTAGTCACGCAGGACGATCTTGCCCGCATCGAGATTCCCGGCAAGCAGGCACTCCACGCCTTCCTTGAGCAACTCTTCTCTGAAGTCCGGGTCGCGCTCGGCGCGGGTCTGCACCGTCTCCTTGAATTCGCGGGTGAGCGGCATCTATCACACCTCCTGCTGCTTGCGATTCTTGTACTCCCGCCAGAGTTCACGAGCCTTCTCGATGTCCCGTTGCTGACGCACCTTCGTTCCGCCGCCCAGAAGAACAATCAGGGTGTCACCGTCCCTGCCGAAGTAGACCCTGTAGCCCGGACCGACGTTTATGCGGCACTCCAGCACCCCTCGACCAACGCCTCTGACATTGGACAGATTTCCAGCTTCCATTCGGGCCAGAACCGTCCGCACTCTGGCTGCTGACCCGGCGTCAAGACCGTCGAACCAGCGACCGAACGGGCTGCGTCCCCGATAGTCGACGAATTCTCTGATCTCGAGCATCTGCGTCATGGTGACATATTAGTTACCAATGTGCAATGCTCCCCGCAGGCGGTGGATGCAGACGGGTCACCCCGGGCCATTCCTGCAGCCCGGACAGGCATCGACAGCGGCTGCATTGGCCGATTCACCGCCCTCGAAACAGCTAGTACCACTCCCACCGCCAGGCACGCCGCGGCGGAATGGCCGATCAAAGCAGACGAGGATCAATGAGTAAGGCTCACGTACCTCGCAAAGGGTGGAGACGGGGGACTCGAACCCCCAAAACCCCCGCCTGGCAAAGGCGATGATCTACCAACTGAGCCACGTGACTTGCCGCCGTGCCTTGACCGCAACATCGGCGTTTTGGTCCGTAGTCCACTGGCTCAGGACGTGATCGCCGGCAAGTTCGCCCGAGATCTTTGAAGACTCCGGATGCAATCAGCCATGACGGCCCGTGAGACTGCCTCGCAAGTCATTCCTGGCGCGGAGATCGGCCCTCGCCTGCTTCGGCGTTTCACCCGTCCAGTCGTTGAATGCACGCGAAAACGAGTTTGTGTTGTCGAATCCCAGGAGAAACGAAATCTCGCCCACGGGCAGTTGCGAACTTTCCAGGTAGTGCAGCGCCAAATCTCGTCGAGTCTGATTGAGCACCGCCCGAAAGCTCGATTGCTCGTCGCCAAGCCTTCGCTGCAACGTTCGTACAGGGACGCCCAGGGACTCCGACACCGACCGAATTGAGGCCTCTCCGGCTGGCAGGAGTTCCAGGAGCGCGCCCCGAACACGGTCGGAGGAACTGGCGGTTGCCTCCATTTCCGCAAGGCGCCTTCGCAACCCCGTCTCAAAGAACTCCCACATCGACTCGTTGGCGGTGAGGAACGGGCGAGCTGCATCCGTTGCGGAGAACGCAATGGACTGATCCGGTCCCGCTTGGATCGCGACCCCCAGGTATTCCCGGTAGGCGCCGACGTCATCTGGTGGTCTGCGAGCGATGACACGCACAGGTTTGACCTCGACTCGAGTAGCGAGCCGAACCAGCGCCACCCAGAAGATGAGCTCGGTGATCGCCAGCAATGCCGGCGGTTGGAGCTCGTGCGGCCATCGATACTCGATCCTCGTCTCACGATCGGACCTCGCGACCCGCAGGCGAACCGGCCCAATGAGCCTCTTGTGCTGCGCGATGCGGACGGCCGCTTGGTTCAGGTTCCGGCTGCAGATCGCCGCGAAGATAGGCGGGTCAAACGCCTCGACCGAGATAGCCTGGCCAATCCGGATCGGAAGCTTCGGGTCGCCGGCTTCATCCTCGATCGCCTGGACCAGGGCAAAAAACTCCGTCGGCGAGAGCCACGACTGGCCTCTCGAAAGCAGGTCGCCGGGCAACCCGGCCCTGCGCAGCACATTCCCGGGAGCGATCCCGAGATCGCTCATCAGCACACTCCAACCAGGACTGACGGAGAACGAGTTGTCTGGTTTCATTGGCGCCTTCGCTGGCTCAGGTAACGGTCCCCGCCGCTAGCGGAGCATCCTGCCAATCAGCCGGTCAAACATCCGGTCGCTGAGCACCTGCCGAAGCAAGAGCAACGGTCTGGCGTATTGCCCTGCGACGTAACGGGTCTTCGGCCGCTTGGCCTTGAGCGCCTTGGCGATCGTCTCGGCGATCAATGACGGTGGCGACCCCAGCGTCCGGTTTTCGCCGATCCGCTCTTGCATTTCCATCATCCGGCTGACGAATCCGGAATACGCCGTGTTGCGCGACCGCTCCAAGCCTGGCCCAAAGGCGACATCGCCGAACTCCGTGCGAATGGCCCCGGGCTCGATCACGATGACATCGATGCCAAAACCCTTCAGCTCGAACCTCAAGCAGTCCGACCAGCCCTCCATTGCATGCTTCGTCGCGTGATACCAGGACCCCAGGGGCGTATAGATTTTTCCGCCCATCGACGAGATGTTCACGATCTTTCCTGCGCCTCGCTCCCGCATCTGGGGAAGCACCAGCTGGGTCAGCCGGGCGGCTCCGAACAGATTCACCTCGAACTGGTACCGGGCCTCGTCAAGCGGCGTGTCCTCCATCGCCCCGTACAGCCCGAATCCGGCGTTGTTGACAAGAACGTCCGTCCCGCCGTGTTCGTCCTTGATCTGTTCCACGCCGGCAACAACGTCGTCTTCCTTCGTCACATCCATCTCGAGCGTCGTGGCGCCCATGTCCGCAAGATCTTGCATCCGATCGACTCGGCGCGCGGCGGCATAGACGATGTAGCCGTCGGCCAACAGCTTCTCCGCGGTCGCGTGGCCGATGCCGGACGAAGCGCCGGTCACGAGCGCTGTACGTTCTGCCGCCTGTCGCGTTGGGGCGGTCATCATGAAATCTCCTCGGTGGCTCAATCCATGCTAGGCCACATGACGCGCCAAATGAGTGGCAGAACGCGCCATTGTTAACGCAATCCGCGCCATTTGCGCATGAATCCTCAATCCGGCTACGCAGTTGGGGATTCGCGCCCGTTCGAGAGACCGTTGCAAAACACCTCTCGACCTCGAGGATGCGTCCGCTCTTTCTCCCTCTCCTGGGGGAGAGGGTCGGGGTGAGGGGTCTTCCGGGCAACCAAGCCCTGGTTACGCCAAGGTCTCGTCTGAGCGACATACGCAATTCGGCGAGACGGGTGCTGCCGCTATCGCACGGTTCGCTGAAGTCCAGCGTTGTTCTCGTCGCGGGTGGTGGAGACGGGGGGACTCGAACCCCCAACCCCCGCCTTGCAAAGGCGATGCTCTACCAATTGAGCCACGTCCCCTGCCGCGATTCTACGTCCGGCACGGCCCGCTGAAACCCCGAAACGGCGGGCGTATACTGTCCCATCGCAGCGCTCGGGACCAGTGTCCCGGCCGCTCGCGGGCTCTTAGCTCAGTCGGTTAGAGCGCGCCTCTGATAAGGGCGAGGTCCGTGGTTCGAATCCACGAGGGCCCACCAGCTATCGTGACCCATTCACGGAATCCACCATCGCCGGCCTGTCACTGCTCCGGTCCCATGGGGCGTCAACGGCAGATGCCGCGAAGCACTAAGGTGTGTGTGGAGAGGTGAACGGATGACAGGCGCAGAAACCTCGACGACCGCGCCGGAAGAAAGGGCTGCGGGGCTCCCACGCCGCCCCCGCGAAGAGACGGCCCGTCTCGGCGACGAGATATACGAGCGGGACATTCGTCCGCAGGTCGAGGCGGATCATCGAGGCGAGGTTGTCGCCATCGACGTTGAGAGCGGCAGCTGGGCTGTTGGCGACAACGTGATTGCCGCGACGGACCAGTTGCGGGCACAGCGCCCTGGCGCCATTGACGTCTGGCTGCTCCGGGTCGGATATCGGGCGCTCTATCACTTTGGCGGTCGACCCCTACGGAGAGCCGAGTGATTGAGGGCGTGGTGAACGCCGCCTATGAGCCTGTGATAACCATAGTCGTACAAGGCCAGGCGGGGCGGACAAGGGAAATCGAGGCCGTGATAGACACTGGATTTACCGGATTCCTAACTGTGACCCCTTCGTTGGCGACGGAATTGGGATTGGACTTCCGTGGTACGAGTCGGGCAACCCTGGCCGACGGCAGCGAAGTAATGCTCCCTTCCTACGGCGTTGCCGTACTGTGGGATGGTCAGCCGAGGTTTGTGGAGGCAGACGCCGCCAACGCCACTCCCCGGGTCGGAATGCGGATGCTGGACAGGCACAACCTGAATGTGGAAGTCAAGCGCGGTGGCCCCGTTGTCATTGAGTCCAGGGCGTAGCCTGGGCGCAGTTTCAGTCACGCCTGCGGTACAGGTTCGCCTGGGACACCCAAACACATCTCAATGATGGGTCCGTCTACCGTCTGCTAAGGACCTCCGGCGGCTCTCATAGCTCCCTGGTCCGCGATGGACGCCAGTCATCAGCCAGCGCATGGACGATAGCCGCGATGGGCTTGGCGCTGCGATACGAATTCCCTGGCTGTTCCACACCCGGCCAAGGTGATTCGCCTCGTCGGTGTGTATTTCCTTTACGAGCCACTTGAAGGCCAGGCTCGCATCCACCACAACGTACTCGGTCAAGAATCACTCCTGGACTCACGCGCCTCCCGGATGAATTCAGCCCCGTTGCCCGGCAGAACCTTGTCGCCAAACGCCTCCTCTTGAAGGGCTACAAGTGCTTCGATGTTGAACCTGCCGGCGAACGCGCCGTTGGCCGCGTCTCGAGTGAGCGCCCGCTCTATCGCGGTCAGGCAGTACCGTCGCATGCTGATACCCTTGAGCGCGGCCACCGCCTTCAGGCGCCGTTGCACCGGAGGGTCGAGGTCCAGCGTGAGTCTCTTCTTCTTGGCTTGCATTGCCGTCCCCCCTCACCATGGTGACCAATGTCAGCAATAGCGCAAATACAGAAACACGACAATTCCGAAGCTGGAACGGACAAGAAGAGAGATGAGGCCACGGCCATGATTGGATCTTCGTGCCCCGTTCGGAATGATCAGTCCGCTCGCACCCACATCTCAACGACGGTTCGGTTGACCGTCCAAGTCGGCCCACTACTGTAGGGCTGCGGCGGGAGGCGATTCTGGCGACGGCACCGCTTCAGAACCCCCGCTACGAGGCGCACGAAAACCCGCCCCTGATCGCCTCGCTCGGGTACGGCCTGCAATTCAGCCTCATCGCGTCGGCCACCCTCCTGGTCACGCCCGTCATCGTGGCCAGTGCCTCGGGTCGGGACGAGTCCTACCTCATCTGGATGGTCTTTGCCTCGCTCCTGGTCTGCGGCCTCTCCACCATCCTTCAGGTCCGTCGGCTCGGCCCGGCCGGCGCCGGCGCGGTCCTGCCCATGTTTACCGCCGCCTTCGCCATCCCGTTCTGTATCACGGCCGTGGCTGACGGCGGACCGGCCACCCTCACCGCGCTCGTCCTGGTCTCCGCGGTCATCCAGCTCGTCGTTGCCCGCTGGTTGGTCATCCTCCGGCGCATCGTCACGCCAACCGTCGGCGGCACCGTCATGATGATCCTCTCCATCACCCTGGCCTCCGTCGTCTTCGGGCTGCTGGACGACGCGACCGAAACCGAGCCGGTGGCGGCCCCTCTCACCGCGTTGGCCACGCTCGTCATCGTCGCCGCCCTGGCCCTGCGCGGATCCGAACTGCTCCGGCTATGGGCGCCGCTGATCGGCATCGTCGGTGGCTGCGTCGTCGCCGCCGTGTTCGGCATCTACAGCTTCGATCGTGTCCTGGACGCCCCCTGGATCGGTTTGCCGCAGGCCGCGCCGGGCCTGGGCCTCGACTTCGGCCTCTCCTTCTGGACGCTCCTGCCCGGTTTCCTGTTCCTGGGTCTCATCATCTCCATCCAGGCCAACGGCGCTGCCATTGCCGCTCAGCGCGTGTCATGGCGCGACGACCGCGCCGTCGACTTTCGCCAGGTCCAGGGCGCCCTGTCCGGAGTTGGGGTGTCCAACCTCATGGCAGGGCTCGCGGGTGCCGTTCCCAACATCATCAATCCCGGCTTCGCCGCCTTCACCCAGATCACCGGCGTCGCCTCCCGCCGCGTCGGCTACATCATTGGCGGAATCCTGATCGTCCTCGCGTTCGTGCCCAAGGCCTCCGGACTGCTCAGCACCATCCCCGGTCCCGTAATGACCGGCTACCTCATCCTCATCACCGGCACGCTGTTCGTGGACGGTGCCCGCACGGTCATTCAGAACGAGGACAGCCGGGACAAGGTCGTCGTCGCCGGCATGTGTTTCTGGATCGGCGCGGCCTTCCAGTTCAACCTCTTCAACCTGCCCGACCTCGGACCCGTGTGGGGTGCCCTCTTCAAGAGCGGAATCACCACCGGAGGCTTCGCCGCCGTCGTCATGATTCTCTACCTGGAACTCACCAGTCCCCGCCGCATGCGCTTCCAGTCCCGCCTTCACATCGACGCCTTGCCCGACCTCAACGAATTTGTCGCCGAATTCGCCGACCGTCGCGGCTGGGACCAGGCCATGAAAGACAGGCTCAGCGCGGTAGCCGAGGAAACGCTCTTGACCCTCGCCCCTCTGGACCTCGACCTGAGTCTGGACTTGGAGGAAGACGACGAAGAGGACGACGAGGAAATTCGGCGGTTGGTTGTGGTCGCCTCCAGCGACGGCCCCGTCGCCGAGCTGGAATTCATCGGCGGCGGCGACGAAGTAAACGTCGAGGACCGTGTGCGCCAGCTCCAGCAGCACGACGAGGCGACTCCAACCGAGGGCGAAATCTCCCTGCGCCTCTTGCGCCAGTACGCCTCATCCGTCAGTCACCAGCAATTCCACGGCACCGACATAATCACCGTCCGCGTCGACCCGCCCCGGAATCGCTAGGCGGCTGGAGCCCGCATCCTGCCTTCCAGGCGACTGGCGCCCTCGCCGGGTCCTGTGGCCTGCGCGGCCGGGAAGGCAGCGGGGCCACCCGAGCCGCCGATAGAATCACCAATGCCCCAGCCCAATTCCTCCGAACAAGCGCGCACCCGCAACTTCTGCATCATCGCCCACATCGACCACGGCAAATCCACACTGGCCGACCGGATGCTGGAGCTCACCGCCACCCTCAGCCGTCGCCAGATGCGCGAGCAGGTCCTCGACTCCATGGATCTCGAACGCGAACGCGGCATCACCATCAAGGCCCACCCCGTCCACATGCGTCACCAGGTCGGCGGCACCGCCTACTCGCTCAACCTCATAGACACCCCCGGCCATGTCGACTTTAGCTACGAGGTCTCCCGCTCCCTGGCCGCCTGCGAGGGCGCCGTACTCCTCGTCGACGCCACCCAGGGCATCGAGGCCCAGACCCTCGCCAACGCCTACGCCGCCCTCGAACTCGACCTCACCATCATCCCGGTCGTCAACAAGACTGACCTCCCCACCGCCCGCACCGAAGAAGTCGCCCGCGAACTCGTCGACTTCCTCGGCGCCGATCCCTCAGAAGTCCTCTGCGTATCGGCCAAGACCGGCGACGGCGTCCGCGAACTGCTCGACCGCATCGTCGCCGAAACGCCCCCGCCCCCCGGCGATCCCAACGCCCCCCTCCGCGCCCTCGTCTTCGACTCCTCATACGACCAGCACCAGGGCGTCGTCGCCTACGTCCGCATCGTCGACGGCCAACTCCAGCGCGCCGACCGACTCCAACTCGTCCAGGCCGGCACCCGTGCCGAAGCCGTCGACGTCGGCGTCTTCGTCCCAACCCGCCGCCAGCAGGACGTTCTGGGCACCGGCGACGTCGGGTACGTCGCCACCGGCCTCAAGGACACCCACGACCTCCCCGCCGGCGACACCGTCGCCCCCCAGGGCGCCGACGCCATCCAACCCCTTCCCGGCTACCGCCAGCCCAAACCCCTCGTCTTCGCCGGCCTCTACGGCACCAACCCCGAGGTCTACGCCGACCTGCGCGACGCCCTCGAACGCCTCCGCCTCAGCGACCCCGCCCTCACCTTCCAGCCCGAGAAGTCCTTGGCCCTCGGCTTCGGCTTCCGCGCCGGCTTCCTCGGCGTTCTCCACATGGACATCGTCCGCGAACGCCTCGAACGCGAGTTCGACATCGAACTCGTCATCACCACGCCCCAGGTCGAGTACGAAGTCGAAGCCCGCGACGGCACAATCACCCTGCTTGACAGCCCCGCCGACTTCCCCGAGCTCTCCCAGATCGCCGCCATCCGTGAACCCTGGATGCGCCTCAGCATCATCACCCCCACCGCCTACATCGGCCGCGTCAGCGAACTCCTCGCCAACCGCCGCGGCTCCCACCACCGCATGGAGCACATCGAACCCACCCGCGTCCTCATCGAATACGACCTGCCCCTCGCCGAAATGCTCACCGGCTTCTTCGACACCCTCAAATCTGTCAGCCGCGGCTACGCCTCGCTCGACTACAACTTCCTCGGCTACCGCGAAGCCGACCTCGTCCGCCTCGACATCCGCGTCAACGGCCAGGTCGTCGACGCCCTTTCGACCCTCGTCCTTCGCGACCAGGCCCCCGTCATCGGCCGCGACCTCGCCCTCCGCATCCGCCGCGAAATCCCCCGCCAGCTCTTTGAAGTCGCCGTCCAGGCCGCCATCGGCTCCCGCATCGTCGCCCGCGAAACCGTCCGCCCGCTCCGCAAAAACGTCCTCGCCAAGTGCTACGGCCGCGACGTCTCACGCAAGAAAAAGCTCCTCGAATCCCAAAAGGCCGGCAAACGCCGCATGAAACGCGTCGGCAGCGTCGATATCCCCCAGGAAGCCTTCTCAGCCGTCCTCCAACTCAACGCCCCCACCATCCGCTAACCGGCCCCGTGCCGCGGTCCCGGATCTGGAGTCGTGATAGAATCCTATTCACAGCCAGCGTGGCTGCCAGTCGCATGGATGATCGTTAGGAAGACATGGCGATAAAGGACAAGGTTGAATTACGCAAACCTAGAGTCCGCCATGCTAAACCTGTGGCTAAGGATGCCACGTATCGGATCCCTAATGCTGAGACCATTGAGGCAATGCGGCAGGTGGAGGCTGGCGATGAATTAGTCGAATACAACGACGTGGATGAGTTTATGGAAGAGTATGCCAAATATAAGAGCAACGAATCGCAAGACCAGTAGGCCGTTATTTTGCGGCCTGTTTTTCGCAAACAATTCAATAAGGACCTGAGACGCGCCGAGAGGCGTGGTAAAGATCCCGAGAAGTTGAGATCGATAATTGATCAATTACTCGCGGGCCGGCCGCTCGATCCTCGCCATCGACCGCATAAGCTGAGGGGAAATTGGTCGCAATACTGGGAGTGCCACATTGAGCCTGACTGGCTACTGATCTGGAAACCGGAAACCGACAGGCTGATCTTCGTTCGCACCGGAACTCATAGCGACCTGTTTAGATAGCTATTCGCTTCGACTCTGACGAATCTCGTTAGCTCTCGTAGAAGAGGTTCCTCGAATCCCAGTAGGTCGGCAAACGCCGCATGAACCGCGTCGGCAGCGTCGACATCCCCCAGGAAGCCTTCTCCGCCGTCCTCCAACTCAACGCCCCCACCATCCGCGAGCGAGCCACATGCCGCGTTCGTGTGGTGTCGGCGCTGGTCCTCTAGCCTGCGAGCCTGTCAACCGCAATAACGACACCTGCCGCCGCAGCCGCTGACGCAAGCACAAGACCCGCCAGCCAGCGCGTTTGCGCGGCGATAGCCGCAGTCAGATCAGCCTTGAGTTCGGCGAGGTCAGCCTTCGTCGCCAAATGACCGTAGGCCCCTTCCAAGTGGCTTACCCGGTCACTCAGGCCAACGTTGTCGGGTCCAGGTTCGGCGACAATCTTCTCACTGGCCATTGCAGCCTCCAGCGCAACAGTTTCCCGCCCGCTGTTCCGTCGTCAGGATAGACGGACGCGCCTATCTGGCCTCAACCGGATTCGCTCGGCACCACCCCGGTCCTCGGACACCTAAGTGGCATCGCTCACGTGTGGTGGCCACCACCTACACCAACGCCACCCGCTCCAAGTGCCCCTCCTCATACGCCTCCAACCGCTCCTCCGGCATCAGCAACACCAGATCCGGCTGCAAACCCGCCACGAACTCCACATCATGCGACACCACCACCAGCGACGCCCCATAGCTTTGTAGCGCCTCCACCAGCCACGCCTGCGTCGTCCGGTCCAGGTTGCTATTCGGCTCATCCAGCAGCAGCAGATTGCGCCGCTCCAGCATCAGCCCCGCAATCGCCAGCCGCGCCCGCTCGCCCGCCGACAGTGTCCGCAGCGGCCGAAAAATGTGGTCCTCGTGAAACATCAACGTCGCCAGGAAACCGCGAATCGTCGGTTCCACCGGACCCAGCAGCGACCGCACAAAGTCATACGCCGACCGCCCCGCCGTCTCCGGATCCAGCGCATGTGCAAAGTGCGCCATCGCCACGTTGTGACCCAGCTCCGCCGACCCGCTATCCGCCTCTAAGGCGCCCGCCGCGATATTCAACAACGTCGACTTCCCCGCCCCATTCCGACCAATCACCGCCAGCCGCTGCCCCCGTTCCAGTTCCAGCGAGACATTCCGCAGCACCCGGTTCGCCCCATACGCATGCGCCACGCCATCCACCCGCAGCGCCACCCGCCCCGACCGCGGCGCCTGCCCCACCCGCATTCCGATCTCGCCCGGCTCCAGCGGCAGCTCCACCTGCTCCTCCCGCATCCGTTCCAGCCGCCGGTCCATCACCTTCACCCGCCGCGCCACCTTTTCGCTTTTCATGGAATGCGCTCGCAGCCGGTCCGTCGAAGCCTGCAACCGGTCGATTCGCCGCTGCTGCTGCTCCCGCGTCACCTCCAGCGCCGCCCGCTGCTCCTCGCTCCACACCAGGTACGCGCTATACGTCCCCTTGAACGCCGTCGCCCGCCGCGACATCCCGTCCAACTCATACACCCGCGTAATCGCGTGATCCAGCAACCGCAGGTCGTGCGAGACGATCAGCACCGCCGCCGGCGAATCAGCCAAAAACCCCATCAACCAGCGCGTCCCGTCCACGTCCAGGTGATTCGTCGGTTCATCCAGCAGCAACAGGTCCGCCCGGCTTGCCAGCACCCGCGCCATCTCCACCCGCGTCCGCTGACCCGACGACAACGTCGCCACCGCCCGGTCCGCCAGCTCCGCCTCCAGCCCCAACCCGCTCAGAATCGCCCCCGCGTCCGACTGCGCCCGGTACCCGTCCGCGTTGCGAAACTCCTCCTCGATATCGCTATACGCCTCCACCGCCTCCGTCAGCTCGTCATCGCCCGCCGTCGCCATTCGACGCTCCGCCGCCGCCAGCCGCGACGCGATCTCCGCCGTCGGCCCGCTCGACATCACCACCTCCATCACCGTCGCCTCCGGCCCGAACGTTGACGAGACCTGCGGCTCCTGCGGCAGCATCCCCGTCCGGTTCGGACGGCTCACCCCGCCGCTATCCGGCTCCACCGACCCTGCCGCCAGCTGCAACAGCGTCGACTTCCCCGCCCCGTTCACCCCTGCCAGGCCCACCTTCTCGCCCCGCCCCACAAACAGCGACACCTCGTTCAGGACCTGCTGCGGCCCCCACGCGTACGAAACCTTGCTGAGACTCAACATGCGTCAGCCCGAATCCTTCTGGTCTGGGAAAAAGAAAAAACCGCGGACATTCCCGGCTCGGAGGCCCATCCGCGGCAAGCGTTTCGCAACCAGTAATTCGCTACCTCAGAGGGCACACTCCTCGCGCAGTCACCCGGCGCCCGGAACCCCGGCGCTGCAATTCAGGTCGGTACATCTAAGTCACTACCCCGTTCATCCCACCCAGTCTAAACTCACCCCCCACGTCCGTCACCCCGGCCCCCGCTGCCGCTGGTGCAACGACCCTCAAGATCCTATGCGCTTACTCGAATAACGTCCTGGGCAGCCCCGATTGCCGGATGATCGACCGCAACGTTCCCACGCGAAGCTCTCTGTGGTCTGGCACTGGGACAGTGGTCGTATCTCCGTCGTTGACCCTTTGCATCAAAACGTGGCTGCCCCGGCGTCGAACTTCAGAAAACCCGTGCCGTGCCAGGATTGAGCAGACCTCACGGCCCGACAGGACGCGAAGCCTAGCCAACCGCCACCTCAACCTGCGTCACATAAATCTCACCATGCAGCCGGCGCTCAATCTCGTCGTCGGAAGCCGCCTCGAAAAAGAGCTCAAGCGCTTCCTTCAGATTTGAGCGGGCCTCTGACACGCTCGCGCCCTGGCTTGCGATGTCCAACGCAGGGCAGAGCGCGACGAAGAAGTCCCCATCGCGCTCGATAATCGCCGTCATCTGTCGAAGCATGATCTGGCCTCCCGTCCTTCCGGCTCGCCGTCCTGCACAGCTACGTCCTACCCCTCAAGCTCAGCCTCCGTGCCCGGATCCGAGTCTTCGGTGGCCGTTGGCGCCGGTTCATTTCCATTCCCCACAAGCAGACTCGCCCCAAATCCGCCGCGCCCTCCCACCGAAACACAGTATCGCTTTCGGGCCCCCAAAGCCCCCACCCATTCGTGGCGGCCTCTCCTGAGCCCGCCGAAGCGGCCAGTCCGCGCGGCCTCGCAAGCCAACCCGCGCTGAAACCAATCCCGCGCATCAAGGTCCGGACACTCAGGCCCGATCGAAGCTGTTTCGGTCAACGCCAAGGTCCCGGATGATCGCTCGGATCGTCCCGGTCCGGAGGTCCTTGCCACCCCAGTTTGGAATCGTGGTCCGCGTCCCGGTCGCGGGATTTCGCCAAATCTCGTGCGAACCCCGTGACTGGCGGTCGAACTCGCAGCCCAGCGACCTCAACTTGCGGGTCAACTCCCGATAAGTCACTTTGCGGAACGCCCCTCGTCTTCGAAGCCGCGGCCGCTCTTACTCCCTCTCCTGGGGGAGAGGGTTGGGGTGAGGGGTCTTCCGGGCAACCGCCTATGGGTTATGCAAGGGTCTCCGATAGGTCAAACCGCTACAACGAGCTCCCCGGCTCCAGCGATAGCCGCGGGGAGTTCGTCGCCGTGCTCTTCGCAAGATGCAATAAAGTCTGCGGCCACGCCTTCCAGATTGAACACGGCCTCCTCGGCCGTCGTGCCCCAGGCCCGGCAACCCGGGAGGATAGGCACTTCCGCTAGGTACATGCCCTCCGTTTCTTCGGATGGCGCTCGCAGCACATACGGCAGCTTGTACTGCATCGGCATGCTTCACCTTCTGGCGGTGCGGGCGTCAATTATCAACATACTGCGTGAGCGGTGCCCAGGCTACGAATCCCGTTCGCACTGAGCCTGTCCTGAGCCTGTCGAAGCGGCAGTCCCCACCCGTTCGTGGTGAGCCGGGTCGGAGCCCATCGGAGACCCGTGTCGAACCACACCCCGCCAGATGCGGCAACCAACCCCTTCTTCTCCCAATCTCACTCCTCTTCCCTCTCACCTCTCCCCTTCCGCAAGAGCAACCACCCCCGCCTATGCAAAAATCCCCCACCAGCGGCCCCCGGACCCCCCAAATGCCCACCACCTGGCCCGGCGCCGCGCCCCCCTTCCACGTAACCCCCGGCTACCACCCCTTCGTCGACTACCGCTACGTCCACGCCGGCCGCGCCCGTTGGCTTGACTCCCGGGGCATCGAACGCCGCTCCTGGGATCCCGTCCAGGGCAACGACTGGCTCACCCCCGCCCACCAGGCCGTCCCCCACGGCATCCGCTTGCAACTCCAACCCGCCACCAAGTCAGACCCCTTCATCATGGGCGACAAACCCTGGGAATACTGGCTCGTCGACAGCGTCGACACCGTCATACGTGATGGCGGCCGCTACCGCCTCTGGTACGAAGGCGCCCCCGAAGACCTCTGGGACGCCCAACGCCGTCAATCGCTCCCCGCCCGCGACATCTGGGGCGTCGTCCTCTGCTACGCCGAATCCGACGACGGCATCACCTGGCGCAGGCCCGAGTTGGGCCTCCAGGAGTGGAACGGCTCCCGCGCCAACAACATCGTCCTTGGCCGCGAACTCATCGGCCCCCGCGGCCTCATAGGCGCCGCCGTCTTCCTCGACCCCACCGCCCCCGCCCACCAGCGCTACAAATGCATGTTCATGGGCAAGACCGACAGAGTCCCCGGCCTCCAGGAACTGCCCCCTCCCGGAACCCCCGTCGACCCCATGACCCAAATGCACCAGGGCCAGGCCGCCATCTTCGCCGCCACCTCGCCCGATGGTCTCGGCTGGACCGTGCACCACCAGCCCATCGCCTGGCACTTCGCCGACACCGGCAACGTCGCCCAGTGGGATCCCGCCCTCCAGCGCTACGTCTGGTACACCCGCGGCTGGACCTGGGGCCGCCGCACCATTGCCCGCGCCGAAACCGCCGACTTCAATGACTGGCCCCTCGCCACCCCCCTCGTCACCGCCTCCCCCATCGACACCCCGTGGAGCGACGTCTACACCAACGCCAAAACCACCTACCCCGGCAATCCGTCAACCCACCTCATGTTCCCCACCATCTACGACCGTTCCCGCGACACCACCTCCGTCGTCGCCCTCGCCAGCGCCGACAACATCGGTTGGCACGTCATCCCCGGCGGCCCCTGCCTTCAGCCTGGGCCCGAGGGCTCAGTCGATGGCGGCTGCGTCTTCGCCGGCACCGGGCTCGTCGA
This sequence comes from Chloroflexota bacterium, assembly GCA_022824495.1. Taxonomy (GTDB): domain Bacteria; phylum Chloroflexota; class UBA11872; order UBA11872; family UBA11872; genus UBA11872. The sequence continues at coordinate 76,994 of JAJDZU010000019.1, forward strand.
TTTGCCTGGCGACCGCATCGGCATCCCCTACGGCGCCTTCTACGTACCCCACAAACACCCGCCGTTGGGACATGGCGAAGGCGTCGCCTGGGCCACCTGGCCCCGCGGCCGCCTCGCCGGCCTCGTCGCTGACGAACACGCCGAATTCTGCACCCCACCCCTCCACCTCCACGGCCACACCCTCCACCTCAACGCCAAAACCCAGCAAGGCGGCTCCATCCGAGTCGAACTCCAGGACGAAAACTGGACCCCCCTCGACGGCTTCCGCCTGAACCAATCCACCCCCCTCACCGGCAACCACCTCGAAGCCCCCGTCACCTGGAGCCAAAAAACCCAAATCCCCACCACCCGCCCCCTCACCCTCCGCTTCCAACTCAACCGCGCCACGCTCTACGGCTTCGAAGTAGTGGCCTAAGCCACGCGCCGCTCCTTCCCCTTCCCCCATCCCGGCGTCCCCAGCCGGGACCCAGCACCATGCGCAAACCCAGCGCACCCAAGCCACCCCGTTCTCCCAACCCCTCTAGCGCACCCTCCCCTCCGATATCCCGGTGTCCCCAACCGGAACCCAGCACCATGCGCAGACCCAGAACTCCCCAACCATCCCGTCCTCCCAACCCCGATCGCGCACCCTCCCCTTCCGATATCCCGGCGTCCCCGGCCGGGACCCAGCACCATGCGCCATCCCAGCGCACCCACCCATCCCGTGCTCCCAACCCCCGAGCGCACCGCTCCCCTCCGCCATCCCGGCGTCCGCGGCCGGGACTCAGCACCATGCGCAGACCCAGAACTCCCCAACCATCCCGTGCTCCCAACCCCGATAGCGCACCCTCCCCTCCACCATTCCGGCGTCCCCGAAGAGCCTGCCCTGAGCCTGCCGAAGGGCCCCTGTCGAACCACACCCCGCCGGATGCGGCAACCACCCCCGCCATGCCGTCTCCGTCAGGTGCAGCCCTTCTGGCCGCTCTCGCTACAATTCAAGCATCACCGGACAGGCTGGAGAGTGCGATGGACGCGCGGGAGGCAGTGCGTACGGCCAGACGCTACGTTTCTGAGCTCTTCGCCGATGACGAGATAGGCCGGGTGGATCTGGAAGAAGTTGACTTCGAAAACGAGTCGGATCTTTGGAAGATCACCGTCAGCTTCACAAGACCTAACGATCGACCTGAACTCGTTGAGACTATTGTCCCTGGCCATCCGCTTGCCGACGTGACCCCGGTACGGCGCTCGTACAAGGTTGTGAATATCGACGACGCGTCTGGCATCGTGACGTCACTAAAGCACCGCAGGTTGGCTGCTCTGAATTGAGGCATGGTATCCGGGTACTTTATTGATGCCAATCTTCTGGTGCTTCTGGTTGTAGGCAGCGCTGGTCGGGACTATATCTCTAAGCATCGTCGCCTCCGTAGGTTTTCTACGGAGGATTTTGATTTGCTGCTTCGTTTGATTGGGAGCGATACGGGTCCCGAGCGGGTTATTGTTACACCAAATACACTCACGGAGACTTCGGATCTTCTAGGCCAACACCGGGAACCTGAAAGAAGTCTGTTCTTCGAAAGGCTTCGTTTCTTGATTGAGAACAGTAAAGAAGTCGTTGTCGCCAGTGCCACCGCAGCATCAAATAGTGCATTTAGTCGGCTTGGGCTTACTGACGCTGCGCTCTTCGAAGCCGTGACTGAGGGGACGCCGCTGCTTACCGTGGGCATAGAGTTATACCTGCAAGTTCTCGCCAAGGGTCAGAACGCCGCGATCAACTTTGCCTATGTTCAGGACATGTACATCTAGGATTGCATGAGAGCCAGCTGTAGAGCCCTCCCGCCACAAGGCGCCGCGTCTCCGCCCCGCCCGTCTAGGCTCTCTCTTCTCTAAACGCTCACTACTCTCCGCTCCCTCCTCGCCTCTTCATTCGTAAGGGGCCGGTTCCCAACCAGCCTCTTCCCGGCACCCACCCCCGCCCTCCGGATCCACTCCAGCGTAGGGGCGGGTCTGTGACCCGCCCGTCTTCCGCGCACCCTGCCACCCCGATCTCCTTGCACACCAGTCCGAGTTCCCCGCCTGTCATCCTCAAGTTCCCCGAGAGCCTGTCCTGAGCCTGCCGAATGGGAAACTCGCCTTACATCCCGTCTTCTCTCACCCCTCACTACTCTCCCCTCACTCCTCGCTATCTGGTGGTGAGCCGGCCCAGAGTCTTCGGCGGGCCGTGTCGAACCACACCCGGCCGGATGCGGCAACCACCCCCACCAGCGCGCCGTCCTTCTCCTTCTCCCTTGAGGGAGAAGGCTGGGATGAGGGTGGCTGCCACCCCCACCGTCCACTCAAAGCCAGCAGCAACCAACCCCTAAGGCAGTCGCCCGCCGCATCCCTTCTGGCGTACGAGCCGGTTCCCAACCAGCCTCTTCCGGGCACCCACCCCCGCCCGCTCGTGCTGAACCGACTGCCCCCCCAAGTACCGATCAAACCCTCGCAGTTATACTCAATCCAGGAGGTATAACTGTGCCCAACATCGTAGGAACCAAGGGTCAGGTCGTCATCGCCAAGGAGATCCGCGACAAACTCGGCATCGGCCCCGGCTGGATCACCATTCAGCGCGCCGTCGACGACCATGTCCAGATCGTCTTCCTGCCGCCCGAGCACCGCCAGTCCCTCAAGGGCAGCCTTGCGCCCCACATCAAGGCCCGCGTGGCCCCCGAGGAATGGCGGCAGGCGCGCGAAAGCGGCTGGCATGACGCCGCAACCCAAAAACACCAGGCGCCAGGCACCCGGTGAGCGATCTGCTCGATACCTCCATCCTCGTCCGCTATCTCACCGGCGACCCGCCCCACCTCGCTGAGATCAGCGCGCAGGTCATCGATGGCGACCGCACGCTCCTGGTCACCGATGTCGTCATCGTCGAGACCGCCTACGTCCTGCAATCCGTATACCGGGTACCCAGGACAGCCATCGTTGACAGCCTCATGGCCCTGCTACGCAAAGCCAACCTCCACACCTTCCGGCTCCAAAAGGACCTCGTGCTCAGCGCCCTGCTGCTCTGCCGCCCATCCGGCCGCGTCTCCTTCGCCGATGCCCTCGTTTGGGCCGCCGCCCGCTCACAGGTGGGAGCGGCCGTCTACTCCTTGGACCAGCGATTCCCAACCGAAGCCATCACCGTCCTCCAGTCCGCTCCCACCCACCCCTCCTAACCACCCGCCCCACCTCGCTCCACCATCCCGGCGTCCCCGGCCGGGACCCAGCGGCAACCAACCATCCGACTGCACCCAGGGCACCCCGCTCGCTCCGCGATCCGGAGATCAGTCAGTCCCGGCTCAGCGCGATTGATTCACTCCCTGCCGGAAGGTGGTACCTTACAGAACACGAACGCCCAGCACGGTAGGAAGCCTTGCCGACCCGCGAGGTCAGAGATCCCGTGCACGGGTTCATCGCGTTAGAACAGAAGGAATGGGATCTTGTCGACACGCCGGTATTCCAGCGGCTTCGAGGAATCCGGCAGCTCGCACTCGCATCACTGGTATATCCAGGTGCCACCCATACACGCTTTGAACACTCGCTCGGAGTGACGCATGTGGCCGGCCGAATGGCCAAGCAGCTCGACCTCGACCCTGAATCCCAAGAGCTCGTGCGACATGCAGCCCTGCTCCACGATGTAGGGCATGGACCTTTCTCACATATTTCCGAAGAGGTGCTTGAAGTTCTCAACGCCGACACGCCGTCAGGATCAACCATGCCTATCCACGAAGTGATAGGTCACCGCATCATCCGTTCTGATGAGCAAATCGGCCGTCACGTTTCACCTGCGTACGCTGAGAAGATTCTCGGAGTCTTGACTGGATCAGCTGAAACGACGGTGCTGACTCAAATAATCACAGGCCCTGCCGATGCCGACAAGCAGGACTATCTCCTTCGTGACAGTGCGGCCTGCGGTGTGGAATACGGTGCCTATGACATCGATAGGCTGCACAATACACTTTGCGCCATTAATGACGACTATGATACCTATATGGCCTTCACACGCGGGGGCATCGAGGCGCTCGAACAGTTCGTATTGGCCAAGTACTATATGAACTCTCAAGTCTATAGCCACAGGATTCGCCGAATCACCGACGCGATGATTCTGCGTGCATTGCAGCTCGGAACTGAAGTCGACCAGATCTCGTTTCTCAGGGATGCATTTCTGTACGCTGAAGATGACGCCTATTTGCAATATTACTTATCTTGCGATGACCTGCGAATCGTGTCCGAGGCAAGGAGCCCGAGCTGGTCGGAGACTTGGTTTGCAAGGCTATTCGCAAGGCTGTATGAGCGCCGACTTCTCAAGGAAGTATTCACGATTCGTGTCAATGACCTTTCGCCAGAATCACTTCGGGCATGGGTGGAAGGTGTAAAGCCAGAAGCAAAGAAGAGAATCGAAGAAGAAGTGGCGGCTATCTTGGGCTGTGAAGCCGAGTGCGTCATTCTGCATGAATACGCAGTAGGCTGGTCGCCAAGGTCGAGCGAGTCTGATATTCAGATTCATGAGGGGAACGGTGGGAGCGCGTTTTCAGAGTCGTCGACGATTTTCAACACGGTGGAGGGAGCCTTGCAGGAGCGCTGGCTGGCCGTTTATGCTCCGCGGGATAGCGACGAATCAGCGGCTGCTCGCCGCTTGGCTGCATCGCGACATGACCGAATCAAAGCCGAAATCGAGACGGAGATTCGTAGACACGCCGGAGGTGGCCCATGACTCTGCGGACAACTCTGCTTCTCATGCTCGCGGCATGGGGTTCTGATATGCGTGGAAGAACGTTCCTCCAGAAGAATGCGTATTTTATGTCGAAGCTCCTTGGTCAGGATCTTGGGTTTCGTCCCCACTACTACGGGCCGTACTCCCCAAAAATCGAGCATGCGTTGGGTGAATTACGCGGCATGGGAATCGTCTCTGAGTCGGTCAGCGTTTTCGGAACAGTGGACGCTGCCGGATTCCAGCGCAGACGATATGACTACAGCCTGACAGAGGAAGGAAAGCACGTGGCCAATGCCATTCGTAATGACTTGAAACTAGAATATGAAGCACTAGAGTCAGCGGTGAAGAAGGTCAAGCAGGCAGGTGGAGATCTGGATTACTTGTCTTTGGCTGTGGCCGCGAAGACACACTTTGTAATTTCTGGTGGAGATTCAAGTCTGTCTGAGAAAGACGTCGTAGATCGTGCCGAAGGGCTCGGATGGGAGGTTAACCAGAAGCAAGTCGGTCAGGCGACAGAGTTCCTCGATCGGCTTGAGCTGATAGAGCGAGACTAGACCTGCGTTAGACCGGCGCGGAGACCACTTGAGCCAGTGATATCGCCTTTGCCAAGGTCACGTACTTCGTCACGGCAATAGCGCTCTTGTAGCAGCCGAAGATCTCGAAATGTACGAGCTATGAGCGTGGGAAAAAACGCAAGCTGGACCGTCGAAGTCACTTGCGGACTCCGTTAGTCATCCGGTCCGCGTTCTTTCGTCTTTAGAGTTGCGACGAGGTAGTAAGTCTGTTAACGCGGTTGCTGAACCACGAGAAGCCTGACTTTAGTCGGCGACTCTTCTTAGATTCGATTGCGGAGAGGCCTGTCTTTCCAAATCAGCGGCTCGCCGGTGTCGACGTCCAAGACACCGTCGATGAGAGGCGGATGGCTCGAGTGGGCAAAGGCAGAGTCAAGCTGAGCCTGGGTAAGTATGCATCTAGTATCTTTGTTGTTTGAGAACACAGCGCCCGACAGATTCGCACCCGAGAGCAGCGTTCGAGACAGATCGGTGCCCCAGAAGCGTACTACAGATAGATTCACATCTATAAGACACGCATCAGAGAAATTGGCATTGACTGCATGTATCCAGGACATGTCTGTGTGCGGTCGTAGGTTCAATTGAGATAGGTCAGCAGACGATAGATTCGCCCAAGACAGATTCACCTCCTTGATGTTCATCAGGTTCAGACCACCAAGTTGAGCGCCGCGAAGATCGAGGCGAAACTCTGCATCCCTTTCAAGTCCAATGCCTTCATTACTACGACTGGCGATCGCTTCCATAGCAGCCTCAACGTCTTGACGTGGCCGAAGGCCTATTTCGGCATTGTGTGATTCGAGAACTTCTTCTGTTCCGAGTCTGTCTGAATTAGGGTCTTCAGTTCCGTCCAATGTTGGAACACGTACGAAGGCGCATAGTAGGCGTATAATCTGGACGTGATATTCCTTTGGCTGATCCTTTGCGAGGCGTTGCAGCGCATAAATGCCGCCCAAGCGGACTGCCAGCACCTTGCTGCCAAGCATCTCTGCTCCCCGCTGATAGCGCTCATTTAAGAGACTCTGTTTGGCTGTTTCGACCTGTGCCTGTGCTGCGTCAGCCTGACGTTGGGAAGTGCGTAGTTGCTGCTGTGTTGCTCTTACCTGCTCCTGTGCCGCACTAGCCTGCCGCTCCGCCACTCTGCTGCGCCAGAAACCGAGAGGGAAGGCGAAGATTGCGGCGATCAGCAAGCCATAGCTGTGGATCGCGGTGAAGTCATGGGATGACTTAACCCAAACGATGATTACTCCAATTAGTAGGACTAAAGCAAGCAGCGCGGCGAGCATTTCGGCGTGCTTGTCGACTATGCGTCCCACACCCCGTAGGCGCTTCATCTGGCTGTTAGGTCCGTCACCAGGAGAATCGCACCAATCCGCCTTGCCACCTCACTGAAATACCCCACCTCTTCAACCCTAAGCTCCCGCCCCAACACCTTCCGCTCCCGATACGACAGCCACTTCTTCAACACCTGATACCCGCCCAGCCGGTAATTCCACACGTTCGCCGGCACATTCCGCCAGTAGGCGTTGTCGTTCAGGTGGATGTCGAAGGTAGTCTCGCCCAGGGTGTCGAGGGCGGTGCCGAGGGCTGCACGCTCCGACCCCGTGTACGCCCGCTCCACCGCGCGGCCTTGCCCCGGCATCACCGCCTGGCCCGACCCAAAGTGCCCCCAGCCCGCCGTCAGGCCGAAATCGTCGCCGAACATGTTGTGCCCGTGCGTCGTGGACGGCACGGCAATGGAGGCAATCTCAGGACGAAGCTGGCCGGTGGTCACGCCGGGAACCGGTGTCTCGGGATCCAGCAGCGCGGCCAGCTCCCGCCCGCGAGCGACCGAGCCGGCCAGGGTCTCGGAAGCCTCGTCCACCTTCGCCGTCAGGTCGCTTGCCCCTGTGTCCCGGCGAGCCGACAGTTCCGACCAGTGCGGCAACGGAATCCGCGGCCACTCCATCCGCAGCGCGCCCGCGTTCGCTTCCCGGTAGTCAGGTTCGTGTAGCACCGCAAGCACATGGTGAAAGAGGTCCTCGACGCCTAATCCCAGGTGTTCCAGGTAGCGGCGGGCAGCAGCTGACAGATTGGGGCGGCGCGAGTTCGCCGGGTCGTTTCCCAGCGATTCTTCGCTGAGCCAGGCGGAAACCATGCTGGCGCTCCACTCGATTAGGTGGAGGGATGCAAGGTGTGGGGTAAAGACGGTCTGCGGCTCGGTCTCGTCTCTCCGGAGCCGAGGGACCGAGGAGAGCCATAGGTTTCCGTCGAATACATGAGGCACGTACTCGGAGCGAGGACGATCAAGCAGTCCGCTATCGGCTTCCCAGTAGAGCCAACGTGTATCGAATGGCCGGTAGGCGTGGCGGACGAAGCCTGATTCAGTCGGACCGCCCCGTTGCAGCAGCGCCTCCCGGACCGAGGGCGCGTTGAAACCCTGTGTGCTCTGCATTATGCGGGGATAGCGCTGAGCAATTTCCGCGTGGCTCAAGCCTCGGTCAAAGTAGTCGGTAACCCGTGCCCTGAGCCGGTCAAGATCGGTGTCGACAAGAAAGGCATCGCGGCTGGTCTTGACGCCCGGAAACGACGTTGGAAGCAAGTCCGGCAGCGCTGGCCAGTCAAACCACTCCGGGCTGACGGCCAACGACTTGAACGGAAGACCGAGCCGGACTTCGGGCTCCAGCCTCGAATATCCAGTGTCAATTTCGGTGCCTTCCACGCTCTCGAGCAGCGCCAACCGCCGTACCTCGGCTCTTGCTTGGTCGAAGTCCCGGTACCAGACATGCCGATGAGAAGATGACTTGGCCGCACTGCCGGACTTTGACAGCAGAGCGATCGCCGTACCGATTCTGATCCCAGGCGACTGGCCTTGAACGGCAAAGACCGTCTCACTTGTCCGGCCGTCCGGTGCGTATTCGGAGATGATCCGATCCCCGTGCAGATTGTCGATCCTGATCCTGTCGAAGGTCTCCAGGTACCGCTCTCGCATTCCCGGACACGACAGGCTGTCCAGCCACGAATAGTTCGAGATGAAGCACACCAGCCCCTGCCCGGTTTTCTCCGCAATTCGCCGTTCGGCCATGCGGAAAAATCGCACGTACAGGTCGTTCAACCCCTGGCCCTCGGGACGCCGCACCCGACGGGTCGTGCGGTAGGCATCCGAGAGGTCCCGTTCCTCGTCCACCGCCATGCCGGCAAACCCGTTGTACGGCGGATTCCCCAGGATCACCAGGATCGGCCTTTCCTGCTTCACCTCCTCCGCCCGGTCTCTCTCTTCCTCTAGTTCGGGAAACGGCAGCGGCTTCTGCGCTTGCGGCTCCCAGCCGGTCAGCGCGTTGGTCAGGAAGATGCCCGCACGTTCCGCCCCATCCTCCGCCAGCGGCGCGTCCAGGGCCTGCATGGTCAGCCCGACTTGCAGGTGCGCCACCACGAAGGGCGCCGGCATGATCTCGAACCCGAACACCCGCTCGGTCGCTGCCTGCTTCACACGAGCCCCGGTCAGCGCGCCCAGCCCCTGGCCTTGCAGGTTGGCCGCGATTCGCCGCAGCGTTTCCGCCAGGTACGCGCCCGTCCCGCAGCACGGGTCCAGCACGTACACGTTCTCCGCCGCCAGCCCGTCGGCGATCCCCAGGTCGTCCTTCAGCGCCTTGTCCACCCGCGCCACCATGTAGCGCACCACCTCCGGCGGCGTGTACCAGACGCCCAGTTGCTTGCGCAGCGCCGGGTCGAAGGCTTGCAGGAACGGTTCGTAGAAGTAAGTAACGGCCTGTCCCTCGTTGAACCGCGCGAAAAACGCGTCGCGCTCCACCCGGTTCAGCGCCGCCGCCGTCCAGTCCAGCACCTCAACCAGTCCTAGCGGCTGCAATCGTCCCGGATCCGAGAGCTGTTGAAACAGCGCCCGCAGCACCGGCGCGCGCAAGTGCCAGACGGCCTCACGCCAATTGAACGCACCCGTCGGCGCGGGCGTCTGCCGCGCCCACAGCACCCACGCTGAAAACACCCCATAGAACAGCGTCTGCACTAGCGTCGACCGGAAGAACCGCGCTCCCCGCTCACCCTTAAACTGCACCCCCAGCGCCTCTTCCAACGCCCCCCGCACCGCCCCCAACGGAGCGGCGGCTCTTGCTCCCTCTCCTGGGGGAGAGGGTTGGGGTGAGGGGTCTTCCGCGGCCTCCACTCGAGCTAGGGCATCCCGCGCATGCGAGGCCAGCAGTTCGGCCAGGTCCCGCGGTTCGGCCAACCGCGCCCGGTGCGACAACACCCGCCGCAGATACTCGCCCAGCCCGACACCCACCCGATTGGCGAAGGCGCGCGGCTTCTCCAACTGCCGCTCGAAAGCCTCCGCGTCCGCCGCCAGTCGGAAACTCTCCAGCCGCGCCGGTGCCCCGTTCGCATCCTCGCCCACCAGCAGGAAGTCGCGGTAATTCGTCACCAGCACCAACCGGTAGCGCCCCCAGTACTTGCTCACCTGTTCGCTCTCGGCCGTCAGCCACGCGTCGTCCTCAGCCGCCTTCACCTCCACCACGCCATGCTCCGGCAATTGGTCGTCTTTCGGCTGGCCGCCGCGCTGCACCTGCTTGGCCGCGTACAGCCCAAAGTCCGGATGCCCCGCCCCCTGGTCGGCCAGTTCGCCGACGCAGAACACCTTCGGCCTCAGCCCCCCGCCAATCTCATTCAGCAGATTCGCCAGCGGCCCATACCCCGACCGCTCCCCCGTCGCCCCACCCGAGACGCGAATCTTCCGCAGATCGCCCAGGTATTCCTCAACCACCCTCGCAAACGTCCTCATCCCACCCCGTCACCCTCCCCACCCACACCCCGCCACGCTACCCCGCCACCCCACCCAGGGCCAGAGCCGCACGATCCCACTACCTCGGAACCACTGCATACCGCCCTCCGACCTCGATTTGCGTCCGCTCCTAATCCCTCTCCCCTTACCCAACAAGGGGTCTTCCGGTCAATGCGCTCGGTACCACCCCGACCCGCGTCGCGCATCCATTCCCGGGCCGCCGTCTTCTCCCTCTACCTGTGGGAGAGGGTTGGGGTGAGGGTCTTCCGCTCGTGCCCCCACCCCCAGCAACCCCCGCTGTCAAACTCCCCACGCCGGGCCCGTCGTTCTTCACCCTCTCCCGGGGGAGAGGCCGAACCTGTCCTGAGCTTGCCGAAGGACGCTGTCCGTGGCATTCGGTAACGGACCTTCGGTTCATGCCCCCACCCCCAGACCCCTGCCGTCGCCACGTCTCCGCCTCAGCCCCTTACGGGCCTTCCAACTCTCACCGCTCAGTCCTCTGAACTCACTCCTTCCTCACCCCCCGGCCCGTGCTACCGTTGAACTCCCATGGGCGGTGGATAAGCAGACCCACACCAAGGAGCCGCCCAATGACTCCCGAATTCATCGCCATCATCGCTCTGGGCCTCACCCTCATAGGTCTGCTGCTCACATTCCGGCGCGACGCCCGCGCCGACACCCAGGCCCTCCGTGCCGACAACCGGGCTCTTCGCGCCGAAGTCCGGGCTGAATTTCAGAACTTCCGGGGGCAAGTCCAGGCCGAGAACCACGCCCTGCGAGCAGAGGTCCACGCCGACATTCAGAACCTCCGCGACGAAGTCCACGCCGGCAATGAGCGCCTGCGCCAGGACGTCCAGGCGCTCGCCGAGCGCACCGCCCGTCTCGAAGGCGCCGTCCAGGGCCTCACCCTCACCCGCGACGACCCTGACCGCCGCACCGACGCCGCCTGACCCACCCCATGTCCCCCGAACTCATCGCCATCATCGCCCTGGGCCTGACTCTCATCGGTCTGCTTCTCACGTTCCGGCGCGATGCCCGCGCCGACACCCAAGCTCTCCGCGCCGACACCCAGGCCCTCCGTGCCGACAACCGGGCCCTTCGCGCCGAAGTCCGTGCTGAAATTCAGAGCTTCCGGGGGCAAGTCCAGGCCGAGCACCATGCCCTCCGAGCCGAAGTCCACGCCGGCATTGAGCGCTTGCGCCAGGACGTCCAGGCGCTGACCGAGCGCGTGTCTCGCCTCGAAGGACGCGTGTCCCGCCTCGAAGGCGCCATCGAGGGCCTCTTCGCCCGTCGCGGTGACCGCGACCGCCACGACGACGCCGCCTGACCAACCCAGGCGCCGAGCGCCCTCCAAGATGCAGCCGCTCTTCCTCCCTCTCCCCGCGGGAGAGGGTTGGGGGTGAGGGTCTTCCGGGCAACCAATGACGGGTCACCCAAGGGTCTCTAGCCAAGGCGAGACAAGTGCCGGTTTTTTCCATCTACCATCGACTCCCACAAGTCCCTTCACCTCGGCCCGTGCGACGGTGTCAGCCACAGGGCGGACGCAGTACAACTGCGCACTAGGAGCCGCCCATGACCCCCGAACTCATCGGCATCCTCGCCGTCGGCGCCACCTTGACTGGCGTCGGCGCCACCATGATCGGCCTGCTGCTCACGTTCCGCCGCGAGGCGCGCGCCGATATGCAGGCCCTGCGAGCCGAGTTCCGCGCCGATAGCCAGCGTCTGCGCGCGGAATTGAATGCCGGCTTGGCCGGCGTGCGCAAGGACGTGCAGGCCCTGACCAAGCGCGTGTCTCGCCTCGACGAACGCGTGTCTCGCCTCGAATGCGTCATCCAAGGCCTCTTCGCCGGACGCCGTGACCGAGACCGCCACCACGACGCCGCCTGACCCCAATCCCCTCAGCGTCGCCAACGGCCGCGCGATCCACAGAGCAATCATTTGGTAGCGCCTGGGCCCAGCGATCGCCGCAAGCACCACCGGGCCCTCCCACCGCCGATTCCGGTCCGTTCCTCCCTGAGTCGATCAACGTCACCTAAGCTGTCACGTGTCGTACTCATTACGATGTCGTACTAGCGGAAGTCGTCGCACCTCAGCGCTCGCCTGCGTGGTGATGCCCGGAGTCGACCTCGTCGCTATCCCGGCCGGAGTCACCTGCACTGCTAGCAACGCATGCACTGATTGCCGTACTGGCAGCGATCTCATTGCCTGCACCCGCCATCCCCGGCGCCGGTCAGACGCGGGATCCCACCAGCCCCACGCGCCTCGGTCTCTTCACCAGCCACCATTCATCAATCAGATGCCATCAGTCCCCAATGCCGGGCGCAAAATCAGTCGCCAGCTCTTGATACTTCTCCTGCTCCTCTCTCACTGCTCACTACTCTCGGCTCGCTCCTTTCCTGGCCACTTGCCCCTCGCCCTCAGAAAGTGTACACTGTCCGAGTAAACCCTGCAACCCCTGCTCCAAATGCCCCCTCCCTTCTCGCCGAAGCAGCAGCAACCAACCCGTCATCCCCGCGCAAAGCCTGCCCTGAGCTTGCCGAAGGGCCGGCACCCAGCCCCATGCGCAATCCCGGCGCACCCAGCGTTTCTCGTGAGCCTGTCGAACCACACCCCCTGGCAACCCAGCCAGACCAAATGCTCCCAACCACCTACTCCCCCACTCACCTCTCGACCCTCTGCCTTCTCCCCTCCCGCCCGCCCCCTCACAGCCCCACCCGTCGTCGCCCACCCGCAAAAAAACCCGCCCACACTGTCTCGGGCCCGCCGGCCCCCTCTGGGGGCCGGCTGGCCAGAGACAGTTCCCCCCTTCACCCCCCACCAA
>JAJDZU010000014.1 GCA_022824495.1 Chloroflexota bacterium
GGACGACCTCGCTCACCGACGGTCTCAAGGGACCCAGGGGTCAACGGTCTGTCCCGGCCCGTCCACGCTGTCCTTGGCCACTTCCAAGGACCCCGAAACATACAAGCCTCAGCACATACAAGGGGTCTTCCGCGCAACCAAGCCCGAGTTTCGCAGAGGTCTCTCAGGGGCCTCCCGCAGTCGACCCCGCCATTCCCGCCGCACGGCCGCATCCGGTGAACGCTCGCCTAAACCTGCAGCCCCTCCATCGCAACCGGAAACGCATCGGCGTTGCGCAGCCTGTCCGCTCGCGCGTCGACCTCAGGTAGCAGTCGGCGATTCGACGCAAACGGCACTGTCACTTCGTGCAGGCCGCCGTGGGAGCGCAGGCGGGAGGCGCTCAGGACCGACAGATCGTGCGCGCCGGGCGCTCGGCCAAAGACTGAGCCGCGATCGCTGAGCAGGACGATTTCGCCGATGCGGTCGGCAGGCAGCTCGTACTCTCTTGCGGCTTCGGCGCGGGGCAGGGCCTCGTCGATGCGCGGGTCGTCGCGTAGACGCTGGATGGCCGCTTCCACCTGATCGGGCGGCAGATGGACGGTCGCAAACGACCCGAGGCCCGCGTGGTGCGTCACGTGCGGATCGGTTATCGGCAGCACCACCCGGGACGGCCCGGGCACCGCCCCGTCCAGCAGCGTTTCCAAATAGACAATGTTGGGTGTGCCGTCGGGACGGCACTTGTCGTTCATGCCGTGGTCGGCGGTCAGCACGATCACGGCCCCCAGCGCGTCGAGCTCGGCCAGGCGGTGGTCGAGCGACGTGTAGAACGCGTCGGCCTCGGGCGAGCCGGGCGCATGGGTGTGCTGCACAAAGTCCGTGAGCGATAGATAGAGCAGGTCGGCCAGTCGCTCGCGCACGAGGTAGATGCCACAGGCCATCACGAAGTCGCTCATGCGGCCGGAGTAAATGCCGGGGTTGTCCCGGCCCATGCGCCGGGTGACACCCGCAATGCCATGCTCGGGCTCGGTTGTCTCGTGCGCTAACTCGCCGGAAAAGCAGACGCCGCGCCAGCCGGTGGCCAGCATGGTGCGCAGCTTGTCCTTGGCCGTGATGGCGGCCACGCGGCGGCCTTCCTGGCTGAACCGGGCGAACAAAGACTCGCAGCGCAAGAAGCGCGGGTGGTCCATCATCACTTCCGCCTCGCGCTTGGCGTCGTAGAAATAATTTCCGGAAATGCCGTGCGCGGCGGGTGGCCGGCCGGTGACGATGGTCATGTTGTTGGGGTTGGTGAACGATGGAATCGCCGCCGGGACCAGGTGATACGCGCCCTCGCGTTGGAAGCGGGCCAGCGTGGGCATGCACCCATGGTCGATCGCCGCATCCATGTAAGCCGGCTCTGTGCCGTCGGCGCAGATCACCACCACGGGCGACCGGGTTTCAGGCAACGGCAACCTCGCGTTCAACGTCCGGATCCACGCCCAGTCTAGAGGCGAAGTCGGCTCCCGGCGGTCTTCCGGCCTGCGTCGGGTTTTGGGTGTTCGGGGTTCAACATCGTGGACGAAGCATGGGCTTTCGCCGCACCGGGCTGCCCCACCTTGACGGCCAACACAGGTGCTCTCTCCGCGCCCTATCCCCAATCAAGGCGCACCAAAGAGCGATCGAGGCTCCTACCTGCGCTGAGCCCATCGCCCACAGCCCGGCGGACCCTCAATCGGGGCCGGCTCCGTGTCGGGTACGGAACCGGCGCCCCGCCTATTCACTTGTCACTTGCCATCGGTACTCATAAAGAGTACCATTGACCCCATGAACACGCAACCCCAATTTCCCGATCCCGGCACCCAGGCGCCGGACCGGTCGCGCCGTCGGGTGGCCGACCGCCCCGCCGCCTGCCCTGAGCCCGTCCAATGGGCCTGCCCCCGAGTCCCTCGGCTGCACTCCTCCGCCAGCCGCAATCCACCCCGCCGTCGGCCCCCCGCCCCCATGCTCAACGCCGCCCACCGCGCCGCCCCAAATCACCCCAAAAACGACGCCCCCCGCCCTCAAGAGTTTTTTAGAAAAAACTCTTACGCGCACACAACCCCCGCCCCCCGATTGACGCCATCGCCCCATCCCGACATTCTGCGCTCACAACCCGCCAAGGAACCCAACCCATGCAATACCGCAAACTCGGAGACACCGGCCCCGAGGTTTCCGCTATCGGTTTCGGCGGCTGGCCCATGGGCGGCGCCCGCTACGGCTCCATCGACAACGATCTGGCCACCGCCGCCATCGGCCGCGCCCTCGACCTCGGCGTCACCCTCTTCGACACCGCCGTCGCCTACGGCCTCGGCACTTCCGAATCCCTCATGGGCAACGCCCTCCAGGGCCACTGGGACGACATCGTCGTCGTCACCAAGACCGGCATCGTCCCCCAGCCCGACAACCCCGACGCCTTCATCCGCGATGGACGCGCCGAAACCATCAAATCCCAGTGCGACTTCAGCCTCAAGGCCCTCGGCACCGACCACATCGACGTCTACCTCATCCACTGGCCCGACTTCGACACTCCCAGGGACGAAACGATGCGGGCCATGGAAGACCTCAAGGCCGAGGGCAAGATCGGCCACGTCGGCGTCTCCAATTTCTCCACCGCCCTGATGGACGAGTGCCTCGCCGTCACCCCGATTGTGGCCAACCAGGTCGGCTACCACATGCTCGACCGCCGCCACGCCGACGAGATCATTCCCTACTGCGCCGACAACGGCATCGGCGTCATGGCCTACGGCTCCCTCGCCCACGGCGTCCTCACCGGCGCATTCAAACCCGACCACCAGTTCGAAGAAGGAGACTGGCGCGCGCTGGGCAACGCCTTCGGCCTCCCGCTCTTTCATCCCGACTACCTGCCCGAAACCCTCGAGGCCGTCGACGAAGTCACCGCCGCCGCCGAGCAAGTCGACCTCACCACGCCCCAACTCGCCCTGCGCTGGGTCCTGGACGAATCGGCCATCTCCACCGCCCTCGTCGGTTTCCGCACCCCGGCCGAGGTGGATTCAACTGTCGAGGCCCTTGAAGCCGACCTGCCGGACGGTCTCATGTCCGGACCCAATCAGGCAACGTTCGAGGCCTACCAACGCCTCCTCGCGGGCGGGGCGCCCACCACGCGCGAACAGGGGCCAAGCCGCCGAACCTAGCCTTCGGCGACCACCGCTCCCAGCAGCTTCGCGCCGGCCTCCCGCAGGATCGCGCGCGCGCGAATCGCGTCGTCGCGATTCGTCTGCGCATGCACCACCGTCAGCAACACGCCATCCGCCCGCGCCGCCACCGCCCGCCCATCCGGCACATCCAACAGCGGCGGCCCCGCCACGATCACCAGGTCGTGCCGATCCGCCTCTGACCGAACCCACTCCAGAAACACGGCTCCCGAGAGCAACGCCGCATCGCCAGCCCTCACCGCTTCAGAGGTCAGAACGGATAGATGGTCAGGCACCGTTCGCGCTTCCGGTTCCCCCTCGCTGACCTTGTCGTCGACATCTGCATCAACCAGCAGCACGCGCCGCCCCGTCTGCGCCAGGGCCGCGGCCAAATGCGCCGCCACATGCCGCCGCGGCTCCTCCGCATGCGGGCTCGTCACCGTCACAACGGCGTGCGCAGTGTCTCCGAGTGCCACCAATGTGTTGGCGCGCAACTCCGTAAAGCCTTCGGCCAAGCCCTCGCCATCCGGCAATTCCGCCATGATCCTCGGATCAGCCACGGGACATCCGCGTCAGCGGCCAGATCAACCAGATCGCCGCAATGCCCAACACCGCCCCCAGCACAGCCGCTATCGGCAGCGCAACTTCGGCCCGCGGCCACACCGGCGCCCCCGGCGCCCGCGCCGCATCGATCACCGAAACCTCAAGACCCCGCTCCCGGTCATTCATCCGCTCCGGCGTCGCCACCTCCGCCACCAGCAACGCCGCCAACCCATTCACCGTCGAGGCGGCTCGTGCGGCGTTCGAATCTTCGGACTGAATCGTCACCACCAGCCGATCGCCGTCCCCGTTCGTACGGACATTGCGAACAATCTCCCCATCAGACAGCCCACCGCGATCAGCCTCCGGCAACCGTGCGGCATAAGCCTCCGAATCCACCCAGGCTGCGTAGTTCCGAATCAGCCGCGCCGAAGCCTCAGCCGCTCCCAGGTCGGCGATCCGCGGCCGGATCGACACATCCGTCGATGCCCGATACACCGGCGTCGCCACCAGCACCACGATGAGTGCAATCACAGCGGCCACGATGGCGGCCGCGGCTCCGCCTACCAGGTAGAGACGCATCGGCGGCTGTGCCGGGGGTGACGGACTTTCCGTCCTCACCGCACCGTCCCTATCACGGTCGTGTCCAGCAAGTCAGGCACGTCATCCGCAAACAGCCGGTTCAGCCGCCAGTCAATAATTAGGACCGCGAATGTGGCTGCCAGCAGTGCGGCCAAGGTCGCCAGCGCCGCGTTAAGAATCACAAATACCAGCCGCGGTCGTGCGGCCTCGTCCGTCTTGTCGATGAGACGCAACGTTCCCAATTCGCTCAGGCTGGGATACAGCCGGGTCTGTTCTTCGACCAGCAGCTTCACGGCGGCGTCAATGATCGTCTGCGCCGACCGGTCCTCCCAAGTCAGTTCGAGCCGCAGCCCTCGCGCCAGCGGAAAGACGTCAATCGTGCTCGCCAGCACTTCCAGATCAACCGCGACGCCTTCCTCGGCCACCGCGGCCACGACCTCTCGGAGCAAACTGCGGCCGCGCGCCAGCCGAACCAGATCTTCGATTACAACAGAGGAGGCTTGCGCGCGGCTGTTCTCGATCCCGAACTGGCGGTCTTCGCTATCCGGCGGCAGCTCCAGCACCAACAGCAATTCCGCCTCGGCCTCGTAGTTCACGGGACCAAAGGCCTGCCAGAGAAACGAACCGATCAGCGTGGCGACCGTGACCGCACCGATAAACCACCACCAGCGGCCCAGGATTCGGCCCACGCGCTCCGCTGACATCAGGCTGCCGAGACCGGTGGTCGTCTGTGAGTCCGCAGGCAGTCGTTCACCGCCTCCAGTAACGAGCGCCTGAAATTCTCGCGGCTGAATCGGCGGGCGTTGGCCACAAGCGTGTCCGTTTCAAAGGTCATTGATTCCACTCGTCGGAGCGCGGCGCCAAGCGACGCGACGCTCTGCTCACGAAAGAGAATGCCTGTCGTCCCGTCGATCACGGTATCCAGTGCCCCACCTGAGCCGTACGCCACGACGGGCCGGCCGGCGGCCTGTGCTTCAACCGGGGTGATTCCAAAGTCCTCATCACCCGGAAACAGAAACGCACGGCAGCGCGCCATTTCCACGCTCACATCGCGGTCGGGCAGCCTACCAAGAAACTTGACGCTCGGCCCCGCCAGCGCCCGCAGTCCAGCTTCGGCGCGTCCGGTCCCCACAATCCGCAGCGGAAGGCCCAATTCGGTGCAGGCGCGAACCGCGAGGTCGATGCGCTTATAGGGGATCAGGCGGGACACGATCAGAAACGCGTCGTCAACGTCGGTTGTTGGCTTGAAGCGGTCCACGTCCACCGGGGGATACACGATCCGAGCCGAGCGGCCGTAGAAGCGTTGAATTCTGTCGGCCACCGCCCTTGAAATGCCGAGGAACTGGGTCACTCGTTGCGCCGCCTGCCGGTCCCAGCGGCGTGCCCACGCAAGGACCGGCGGGAGCAACAGCCGCGACCAGACCGGCGCCCGTTCGCTGGCCAGGTACGTGTCCGGCATCCAGAGGAAGCGGGTGGGCGTCAGGCAGTAGCAGACATGCACAGCCCCCGGAGCTGTGCGCACTCCCTTGCAGAAGGCGCTGGAATTGCTCAGCACGAGATCAGAGCTCGGAATCCGCAGGCCTCCGAAGGCCAGCGGGTAAAGCGGCAAGAGCGCCTGGTGATTGGTGCGCCACAGGGGAAGTCGCTGGAGCCACGTGTGGCGTATGTCGAGCCGCCGAAAGGCCGGATCAACCAGTGCGGGCTCGTAGAACGAGGTGTAGACCGGAGCCGCCGGAAACATGCGGTGCATTTCCACCAGCACGTTTTCGGCCCCGCCCTGCTGGTTTAGCCAGTCGTGAACCAGCGCCGTGTGGGGCCTCGTCACGGTTGCGGGATCTGGATCAATAGGCGCCCCGCCCGCTCAAGACGGTCGGAATCGTCTGTAGGAGGATGCGCAGATCGAGACCCAGTGACCAGTTGGATACATAGAACGTGTCCAGCATCACCATTTCGTCAAAACCCAGGTCACTTCGTCCACTGACCTGCCAGAGGCCAGTGAGTCCAGGCAGCACTTGCAGGCGATGGCGCGCCCATTCGTCGTACTGCGCCACCTCGGCGGGTACCTGTGCTCGGGGTCCCACCAGGCTCATGTGACCCAACAGTACGTTCAAGAGTTGCGGCACTTCGTCAACACTCAGGCGTCGGAGTAGGCGACCGACACGCGTACGACGTTGATCGTCCCTCGCCTTGAACAGCAGCGGGTGGCGCTCGTCACCGAACAGCTCGTGTTTTCGTTCTTCGGCGTCTTGCACCATTGACCGAAATTTGAACACTCGGAAAGACTGGCCATCTCGCCCGATCCGAGTCTGGCGGAAAAGGATGGGGCCAGGCGAGTCCAGCCGGATCGCCACCCCGATCAACACCCAAAGCGGAAAGGTCAGCATCAGACCAGTCAGACTGGCCGCGAGGTCTAACGCGCGTTTCTGCATGTACCGAAACCCAGTGATCTCCGGTTCGCGCAGGGTCACCAGTGGAATCCCGGCCACCGGATGGATCTCCATCCGACCGAACTGTGCTTCAAGCAAGTCTGGCACCACCCGAAACTGCACCCCCTGTCGGCGGCACCGCTCGATGACAGGTGCGAGTTCGTGCTGCACGCTTGAGGGCAGCGCAACGTACACCACGTCCACTTGTTCGGACTCAATCACCTCGGCCAGGTCGTCCACGGTTCCCAGACGTGCGAAGCGGCCGAATGCGGCGCTTGCACCGATGTCGCTAGAGTCGAGGTATCCAATTACTCGATTGCCCAGGCTTCGATGGGCGGTGAGTTGTTGCATAAGGAACTTGGCCACGGCGCCTCCACCCACCACCAGAATGCGTTGGTTGTCGTAGCCGGCGCGGCGCAGCAGACCGAGTCCGATCCGGCGCATAAGCACCCAGACAGAGGCAAAACCAAGGCCAAACACTCCCAGGTAGAGAAACATCAGGCGCGAGAAGAAGACGGGACGTGAGACGAAGAACACTACGATCACGGCCGCCGTTCCGATCAATACCCCAACGGCAATCCGCCCCAGGTCTTCAATCAGGGAAGCGCCGCGACGCGATTGGTACCGGCCAAGCCCGGCAAAACTGAGGAGCGTCACCGGTATGAACAGACCGGCGACTACCCAGTAGGCATCCAGGGGGGTGAACTGGAATTCATTGAGCGCCGGACCAAGGCGCCAGGTGTAACGGGTGGTATATGCCAGCAGGAATGCGCCAAAAAGCAGCGCGAGGTCGCCGATTGCCAGGACGCGCGGAGAGGCCAAGAACCGCCATGCCGTGTGGTGATGGCGGCGTCGAGCGCCCGAGTTCACGTTGGTCGCGGCCGGCGGCGTTGGCCGTGGACTGGGCACGTGAGTCAGCTTGGGTCGAGGGCGTGTCGATACAGCTTGAGACATTGCTCCGCGGCTACCGTCCAGTCGAATTTCCCGGCTTGGACCAATCCACGTTCACTCATCTGTGTTCGCCGCTCAGGCGACGCCAGGACGTCGGTCATCGCGGCCGCCAGTTGTTGGATGTCGTGTGGATCCACGGTCAGCGCCGCATTACCGGCGACCTCGGGCAATGAAGACCGATTCGAGGTGATGACTGGCGTGCCGCTTGCCATGGCTTCGAGAACCGGAATGCCAAAGCCCTCATAGCTGGAGGGGTACACGACCAGATCGGCTGCACAGTACCAGTAGGGAAGGTCTTCCTGCTTAACATAACCTACCCGATGAATTCTCCGGCGCACGGGACTTTCGCCGAGGGCCGTGTCGATACTCGCCGTGGCCCAGCCGCTGCCGCCAGCCAAGACAAGATCGCCCCGAAAGCCCTCGCGAGCCACTTCGCCAAACGCTCGCACCAATACGTCAACGTTCTTGCGTGGCTCCAGCGTGCCAACGAAGAGCACAAAGGGACGACTGACGTTCTTGCTTTGCAAGAACTCGTTGACTTCGGCCATCGATCGAGGATGAAACGTGGCCTCGCGCCCCGGATAGACCACATGCACGCTGGATGGATCGATGCCCAATAGGTCGACTACGTCGTCCTTGGTCGCGCACGAGTCCGCCAGCACAGACTTGGCGCGACGCGCCGAGAGCCACGTGGCGGCGGTCAGATACCAACGACGGTGTGTCGGGTGCGCCCCGGGCGTCCGCATGAACGAGAGGTCATGCACGGTCACCACGTGCCGCGTTGGCGCGGCCAGTGGAACGACGTTCAGCATGGAGTGGACGAGTTCCAGCCGGGCCGAGCCAATGTGCCAGGGCGCCAGCAGGTGTTCCCAGAGCACGCGGATACCCGTGCGGGAGGTGGGCGCTCGGGTTCGCAAGACCCGGACGGGCCTCGCCGGCTTGAACGGCAGCTTTCGCACCTGCTCGTTCAGAAAGAGCGTGAAGTCGTGCCCGCTCGGCTGCGCCAGCAACGCCTCTACCAGATTCGTTGCATACCGGCTCGGCCCAGCGTTGCGGTACGAGGCATCGGTCCGCAAAACCAGTGCATTTAGCCCAATGCGCGGCACCGTTCCCTCGCAGACGTCAAGCCAACCGGCCCTGGACGCTCAGCGTATGAAACCACCGGCCGGTCAGTCTTGTGATTCTGACCTGCCGATCGGTAGGAAGTTCCCGATCCCGGATGTCCAAGGCGTGTCCTCCGTCGGGGAGTGTGGATCGCTCTTCCGAGTGGTGCCGCTGGCCCGCAGGCGCAGCGACTCAAGCGTGGAGCCTCGGGTCGCCAGGACGGCACGACAACGAAAGCGGGGGGCGGCAATCAGCCGTCCCCCGCTTTGCAGGCTCTTCAGGCGGGTATTCCGCCAGGCCGGTCCTTAGCGGATGGCTTCCTGCGTGGCGCGGTCAAAGAGCTGCATGTTGCTCATGTCCAGCACCAGGTCGAATGGGTTGCCAATACTGGCGGTCGTTCGCGGGTCCACGCGGGCGATGTACGACTCGTCGCCGGCCAGCATGTAGAGGTATACCTCGCTGCCCAGCGGCTCCGTCACATCCACGTCCGACGAAATGGTGGCGTCGGTCGGAATCTGGTCCGGCTTGTAGTTCGGGTCGAAGATGTCCTCCGGCCGAATGCCGAAGACTACGTCTTGACCCAAGTGACCCACGTATGGAGCGCGCCGGTCGGGCGGTACCGGGACCTTGAAGGACTCGGTTTCGACGTACATGTCATCCGCCGTGCCCGTCAGCCGCGCGTCGAAGAAGTTCATGGCCGGGCTGCCGATGAAGCCCGCGACAAACATGTTGCTCGGCTCCTCATAGACTTCCTGCGGCGGTCCGATCTGTTGAAGCACGCCGTCGCGCAGCACGGCAATACGGCTGCCCATCGTCATGGCTTCCATCTGGTCGTGCGTGACGTAGATCACGGTCGCTTGCAGGCGCTCGTGCAGCCGGATCAACTCGGCGCGCGTCTGCACCCGCAGCTTGGCGTCCAGGTTGGAGAGCGGCTCGTCCATCAGGAAGACGGCCGGGTCGCGCACGACGGCGCGGCCGAGGGCCACGCGCTGGCGCTGACCGCCGGAAAGAGCCTTCGGCTTGCGGTCCAGCAGCTCGGCGATATTCAGCATCTCGGCGGCTTCCTGCACCCGACGCTCAATCTCCTTGCGCGGGGTGTGCCGCAGACGCAGCCCGAACGACAGGTTGTCGTACACGCTCATGTGCGGGTACAGCGCGTAGCTCTGGAACACCATCGCGATGTCCCGGTCCTTGGGCGCGATGTCGTTAACCAGGTCGTCGCCGATGTAGATGTTGCCGTCGCTCAACTCTTCGAGGCCGGCAATCAGGCGGAGGGTGGTGGACTTGCCGCACCCGGACGGTCCGACCAGCACGAGGAATTCGCGGTCCTCGACTTCAATCGATACGTCCTGCACGGCGGTGACCTCGCCGAAGCGCTTGGTCACACGATCAAGGGTGACGCTAGCCATGAACTCACTCCTTCGTCTCTCTCATTGAGCCGCGGCGCGCGTTAGGCCGCTGGCTCTTCGATCATCGGCAACGGACCGACGATCCGGCGGGAACAGAACTGTTCGGCGAAAGCCGTTTCTCACCGAAGAGCGGGCGCGGCCTCCCGACCGGCCCGGATTGCGCGAGCTTCCTCGATAGGCGTGACTCCCTACATACGCCGCAACTGTGGAGCGGACGGTAGCAATGGCGTGCGAGGTCGGTCAACCGATGCCCGCATCCGACCTTGACACGCGAACTGGTCATTGTGCGAGGGGGGATTCCCTAGCCTGTCGCCTCGGACCCGGAGCTTGAAGGTGCCATTCCCGCTCCAACTCCAGACGACCGCCCCAACTCCGATCCGAAGGCTGCGGCGCCGAGCACGATCAGGCTGCTGTAGTAGAGCCACAGCAGTAGTACGACGATGGTCGCCAGCGGGCCATAGACGGCATTGAAGTTGCCGAAGCTGACGACATACCAGACGAATACACTCTTTCCGACTTCGAACAGCACGGCCGCGAGGGCACCCGCCAGCAGCGCCGGCCGTCGCGGAAGCGGCTGTGCCGGGAGCACGCCGAAGAGAAGCGCGAAGATTCCGGTTGTCATCACCACCGGAAGGAGAACCGTCAACAACCGGAGAAGCACGCCAAGCGTGGCCAACGGGCTGTCGGAGCCCAGCACGTCGGTCTGTTGCAGGACGGTCAGGCCAGCGGTAAGTGCTAACGAGGCAGCCAGCATTGCCGCCGTCATCACGCCGACCCCGAGATCGGCCAGCCGGCTCTGCAAGTAGTTGCGAGGGCGTTGCGCGCCCACGGCCACGTCCAGGCCGCGGCGCAGCGCCGCGAAGATGTACGAGCCGGTCCAGAGCAGTCCGAGCAGCGACACAACACCAACCTGCCCGCGCAGGTCGGTTACGGACCGAACTGTGCTGCCAAGCAGGGACTCCGAGTGCGGCGCTATGAAGCCTGCGACTTCCAGAATCTGTGCGGCCAGCGTGTCGGGGTCTACGAAGAGCGACACGCCTACCGTGATTGCGGCGAGCAGGGGGAACAGGGAGATCACGAACTGAAAGCTGATGGCCGCGGCATAGGTGGGAAGGTTGCCCTGTCCGATCCGTTCCGCGGTTCGTATCGGCACTCGCAGCCAGCCGTGCTGTTGAAGCCCGTTAAGGCCGTGCTGGATTAGAACTCCCGCGGAAGATGCCGTCGCGCGAGCGGATCTGATAGGCGAGCGCACCCGCAAGTTCAGGATTCGGCGGCCTTGCAAACGCGTGAGTGCGGTTCCTTTCGGATCGGATCGGCGGCGTTCAGGCCACCTTTGCCACGATGATCGAGTGTGTTCCCGAACCGATCGACCACGTACCTACGTAGTCGTCGATTCCGGACGCCCAGCGCGTCGCTGGTGTGACGCGACCATCGACAAAAACAATGATGTTGTCCCAGCCGCGCGGCACACGTAACGCCACGCGGCCAACGTTTCCGGTTTCGGCCCGGATGTCCAAGAAGAGGAAGGCCGGGTAGGCGGATTGCACGACTTCGATCCGGCCTCCTCCTGGCCGCACGGCTCGCAGGCCGCCGCTGTAACCGCCCAGTCGACTTGTGACACGGTAAGCATCGGTCGAGACATCGAGGCCGAAGAGTCCGCGGATCACCGCCTGGGCCATCGTGGCGGCGGCACCGGCAAACTGAGTCGACCCCTGCCCGGACTGGCTGGGGACGTGAAACCACTCATGTACACCATCGACGGACTCCCAGGCTCGGGCGACGGCTTCCAGGTGGCCAATCCCCCGATCGGCCTGCCCATGCTCGAACTCGCTGACGATTTGCAGTCCTCCCCACCAATCCCACACCGCGCCGTTCTGGTACTCCCCACCCGCCATCCGCCGGCTCTGGAAAAAATCATCCGGATAGGGTGGCGACAGCGTCAGTCCAGCACGGTTGGTGCCGGCGTCGGTCTCGGCCCGCGCGGTGGCCTCGAAGATAGGAATGACCTGTTGAGGCGAAGCGATTCCGGCATAAATCGACAGCACGCTACTGATGGGAATGACGGCGTCCTCGTCAAACGGGTCGGTCCAATCGGTGGCATGCGCGTGGACCCGGTAATGTCCGCGGCTCGCTTGCCAGAGCAGTGCGTGGGTCTCGGCCTGGACCTGCGCCGCGCGTGCGCGCTGGTTTTCGGCTTCGGACGTCCGACCTACTGCGTCCAGCATCGAGGCGAAGTCGTGAAGCGCTCGGAAGTGCCAGGCCTGATCGAAGGGCGAGATGGTGAGTCCATCGCCGGTCTCAAGATCGGTGGGTTCAGCGCCAGCCCTGCGCTTGACATCACCCCAGTCTGTCGTGTGCCCCCGGTAGAGGAGGCTGCCGTCGCTCCAGCGGCGGTTGGTCCAGAGGTAGCCAAGGGCGTCGCCGAGGCGGTCGATTACCGGACGTCCATCGACGTCGCTGCGAAGCCAGTCGGTCCCGCCGAACGCGCGATAGTAGGCGTAGGCCGCGTGCACGGCGCTGGTTTCCTCATCGCTTACGACCGTGGCCTTGTCCACCGACCCTTGGGCGTTGAGGGTGGCGGCCACGGCGCCGTTGGAGGTGCCGAACCGATCCTGGGAGGCCAGGAATCCTTCCACGGGTGTGTGCATGAAGTCGGGCGGTAGGTAATAGGGAAGGACGGGCTGGATCGTCGCCATGTCACGCACAAAAATCGGCGTGTACAAGGCGCCGGCGGAATTGCCCTTGACGGTGCGTCCGTGCCACGGCAATTCGCGCGCGGTGGCTGAGAGCGTGTCGCGAATGCGCGGCGCCATTCCGTCGATGATCGGCGCGTCATTGACCCACCACGTCGTACGCGAGGCGTCGGCTTGTCCATCCGGCGCCTCGGAATCCCCGGCTGGCGCTGCCAACGCTGAGCCGGCGGTGGCCGTCAGCCAGGCGCCGGTGGCGCCAACCAGGCTCAGAAAACGCCGACGGCCAATGCCGGCGAGCGGCCGTGCCCAGCTGGGACGGCGGGGGGTTGGCGAAGACTGAAGTGGCATGGGCGTGGCTCGAATGTTGAGTGTCGGCGGGTCGACTCGTGCGCATCCGCGCGTCACGCGCGGCGCATCCCGACGTTGGTCAGTCGGAAAATCATACGTGCCCAACCGGTGCTAGGCTGCCTCTTCGTGGCCCGACTTTTGATTCGTCCCGTCCTTGGCGCCGCGGCTCTCTCGATTGTCCTGGTCCTGGTTGGCTTCGCAGGGGCGCGGGCGAGCGAGCCGCAAGGTGCGGTTCCGACGACGTGCGCACCGGACTTTGCCATTCCCGACGGCTGGTTTTACATGCAGACCGGCGGTCAGGGCGTCGGATTTGCGGTCTGGGATGACGCCGAGGCCCGCTTCTGGGCCGCGTTTCAGGAACTGGGCGGTATCCCGGTGGTTGGATACCCGATCTCCCAGCGATTCCAGCAACACGGCTTCACCGTCCAGGCGTTCCAGAAAATGGTGTTGCAGTGGGACCCGGGCGCGGACCGCGCAAATGCCGCGAACACTCTGGACAACTTGCATCAGGCTGGGTTCGACCCGTGGCTAGAGTCGTTCCGGCAGGTTCCGATGCACCGGGCGCTGCCGCAGGATGACGGCCAGCCGTTTGAGGTGGTCGCGGCAAATCACCTGGCGCTGCTGGACGCCAATCCCGACATCCGCGCTGAGTTTCTGGCGGTGCCGAACTGGCTGACTCGCTTTGGTCTGCCCATCGCCTATCAGGACTTCGGGGGTGTGCGAGTTGTGCGGGCCCAGCGGGTCGTTCTGCAGCAGTGGACCACGGACACGCCGTGGGCTCGGGCTGGCGAGGTGATTTTTGCCAACAGCGGCGACATTGCGCGCGAGGCGGGGTTGTTTCCGGAGTGGGCGGTTACTCCCGAGCCGCCTGGACTCGCTCTGTCGACAGACTTCTCGCTGACGGTTGATCAATCGCCCGTCGTGCAGGGCGCGACTCTGCTGGTCGAGCTGGGTACCGGCCGGTCCGACGTGCGCCTATCGATGGAGGGCCGGTCGGTGCCGATTGCGTGTCATGGAGGCGTCTGGCGCGGACTCGTTGGTTTGGCCGCGGATGCCGAACCGGGGCCCCGCCGGCTGTTGGTGGAGGTTGGCGGAGAAGCCCGCGAGCACGAGTTCGAGGTTGCGGGCGGATCCTTTCCCTTCACAGAAATCACGGTGAACGAGGAGATCGCGCATTTGCTCGATCCGCACTCGGCGGCGGATGAGCGTGCATTCGTTCAGTCGTTGGTGCGTGCAGTCAGCGGGCCGCCTGCCTGGACCGGGGTCTTCGGTATTCCCACGAGCGGCACGGAAAGCTCGCCCTATGGTCAGCGACGCGTGTTTCATCCCGGTGGCATTCCGTACCTCCATGAGGGCGACGATGTGGCGGCGCCGCTGGGCGCCCTGGTGGCGGCGCCGGCGGCGGGCAATGTCGCGTGGACCGGGCCGCTGGCGATCCGCGGAAACACGGTGGTCCTGGATCACGGATTCGGAGTGTTTTCTGTCGTGGTTCACCTGGACCGAATCGACGTGGCTGCCGGGGATGTGGTTGCGCGCGGACAGGCGCTCGGCGGCGTTGGGAATACGGGCCGTTCTACAGGTCCGCATTTGCATTGGGAGGTCCATGTCGGCGGGGTGGCCGTTGATCCGGCGGTGTGGACCTGGAGAGACTTTGTCGAAATCCGCATGGGCGCCGGATTTCTCGTGCCCGGCGATTTCACCGAGCAGCAGGCCAACCCCCCGCAGCCTTCGGCGGGAGAGACCGGCGTGCCCCCGGAGGACATCCCGGCGGGATAGAGTGAGCGTGCGCGGCCCGGATTCGTCACACACTCGGGTTGCTTCGCCGCGGGGAGCCCTTGCTTGATGGACTTGCGCTGGCTTGCGTTCGCGCGCCGGCTGGTGTTGGGCGAGCCGTCGGGTGACCAGGTGATACGCACGGCGCCCACACGGGCGATCGCGGAATTATGGGTGAGCCTGCTCGGCGACCACGGCATTCCGGCCCGAGCCGTGCCACCATTGCCGACAAGCTTCATGGGTGACGGCATGCAGCATCGCCTGATCGTTCGTGCCGAGCACGCCGAGGAGGCTGAACGAATTCTGCGGGCCCTGTGGGATGCAACGCACCCCTAGCCCGCGTTCCGTTGTACATTTTCGAGCCGGGTTCAAACACACCGGGCCAGTTGAGGGGGATTCATGGCCGAGAGCCGGTCCATCATCGTGGAACAGTCCTACGTCATTGCCGCCGAGCCGGAGGCTGTGTTCGATGCGCTTACCGATCAAGAGGTGCTGTCGGAATGCCTCTCGCCGCTCCAGCGCCTGCGCTTTACGCCGGGTACAGGCGGACGGATCGGTTTTCGCGACCCGGAGTTGGGACCGGCGATCGGACGCGTCGGCGAGCACGACCGTGGCGTGCGCCTGACCTGGCGCATGGTGCAGAACTGGCCCAGCGTGCTGTCGTTTGACTTCTTCCGTGAAGACGGCGGCTGCCGGGTGGATGTAATCCAGTCCGGCTTTGGCGCGCTGCGCGGAGATCATCGCGACATCGACCAGACGTTTGCTGACCGGTGGAATGCCTGGATGACCACCATCAAGGAGCGGTTGGAAGGCTGACGCGCGTCCGTGTCCGCCTGTAACCACGGGTGAGCCCGCGGCGACCACGCGAGCCGGCGGCTGCTCGTACGGCGCGGATTCGCCAGGTGCGCATCGCGGACGACGTGCATTCAGGGTCATTGACGTCCCGTCAGGTCGCTAGACTCGCTGACACACGCGCCCGTAGCTCAGCGGAATAGAGCACTGGTCTTCGGAACCAGGGGTCGGGGGTTCGAATCCCTCCGGGCGTGCCATCCGGACCAACTGAGACTCCTGTGTGCTGAGCGGACGCTGCCCAGCTGCAGTGGGTAATCGCGTGCCCGGCGGGGCATAGGCTGACGATGGGAACTTGGAAGCTCGGCGAGAAGCCAATCGGGTGTGAACTGCGGCGGGAGCGGCCGAGATTCGAGAGGCGCCCGGCGCCTGCGAGCGTTGGGTAGCTAAGTGTGCAGCCAGGCGCTTGTCAGGCGACGCGTTGCGCGCCAGCTGGGCTTGAACTAGAAACTTGCACGCGGCGATGCCGCTTGTGATACTCGGTATCGTTAGCTGTGATACGCAGTATCAATAAGTAATGGTGACCGACTCACTCGACGCCCGCGTGGACGAGATTCTCAAGAATCTCGGCCACCGAGCCACCGGCCCTCGGCGAAAGGTAGCGCGCCTGCTGGCCAGCAAGCGGGGGGCGTTTAGCGCCGAGTCGATCAACGAGGAACTTCCCGGGGTGGGGCGTGCAACGGTCTACCGAACCATCAGGCTCCTCGCGGAGGCCGGGGTCTTATGTAGGGCACTGCTTCCCGACGGATCGCCCCGTTACTCCATTGACCACTCGTGGCATCACCACCATCTCATCTGCTCGTCGTGCGAGACGGTGGAAGAGTTTCGCAGTTCGGAGTTGGAGCGGCTGCTCTGCGAACTGAGCGATGAGATTCCCGGCCGGGTGCTTGGCCACCAGGTCGATTTCTACCTGACCTGTCCAGACTGCCTGCAATAGGAACGGGCCGCTGAAGCCCACCCAATCGCCACCCACGGAGGCTGATGAGATGAGATTTGGTATCAGAAGAATGGCATCCATTGCCGCAATTGTCTTGGTCCTGGTTGCCAGTCTTGCCTGCGGGGAGGACGCGGATGATGACGATGGTCTGTCCGTCGTGGCCAGCATCTATCCGTTGGGTTACTTCACGGAACGAATTGGCGGCGGTCTGGTAACGGTCACCACGCTGGTTGGACCGGGCGTGGAAGCGCATGGGTTTGAGCCAACGGCCTCGGACTTGCGGACGATCGGGGCGGCAGACCTGGTTGTGATGAACGGGCTGGAGCTTGAGCCTTGGCTGGAGCGTGCCCTTGATGCGCTGGAAGACAGCGACACACGGGTAGTCCTGGAAGCGGCCGACGAATCCCAGGCGATAGCTGGCGCTATGCACGGCCACGAAGGTGAAGGCCACGAGGAAGAGGGCGAAGGCCACGACCACGAAGGCGAGGGCCACGAGGAAGAGGGCGAGGGCCACGACCACGAGGGCGAGGGCCACGAGGAAGAGGGTGAAGGCCACGAGGAGGAGGGTGAAGAACACGAGGAAGAGGGCGAAGGCCACGACCACGAAGGTGAAGGCCACGACGAAGAGGGCGAAGAACACGAGGAGGAAGGCGAAGGCCACGATCACGAAGACGAGGGCCACGCTCACGAACTCGATCCGCACATGTGGCTCGACCCTGTGCTGGCCGTCGTTCAGGTGGAGCGAATCCGCGACGCCCTGATCAACGCCGACGCCGACAACGCCGACGTCTTCCGCGAAAATGCAGCCGCGCTTATCAATGAACTCAACGAGCTGCACGCGGAGTTCTCGCAAGCCCTGGCCAGTTGCCGGCACGATCACTTTGTCACGTCGCACGCGGCCTACGGCTACCTGGCGGCTCGCTACGCCGTGGAACAGATTCCCATCGCGGGGCTGTCACTAGAGGCGGAGCCGTCGCCACAGCAACTGGCGGAGATCACCGATCGGATAATTGACCTGGGGCTCGGGCACGTGCTGGTGGAGCCCGTGGTGGCCGGCACTCTCGAGGAGACGATCCAGCGTGAGACCGGGATCGAACTCATCCCGATCCATGCCATCGAGAGCGTCACCCCGGCCGAATTGGAAGCGCACGACGACTACTTTGGCCTCATGCGCGACAATCTGGCCAGCCTCAAGCTGGCCCTGGAGTGTGCATGACCGAGGCCGCGTCACCCAGTGTGATCGAGTGGGAGCGCGTGAGCTTCGCGTATGGTGCCGTGGCCGCGCTCCAGGACGTGTCGCTATGCATCCATTACGGGGAGCTGGCGGCCGTCATGGGGCCCAACGGCAGCGGGAAGAGCACGCTCATCAAATTGGCGCTGGGCCTGCTTCAGCCCGACTCGGGACGCGTGCGCCTGTTTGGTCGCGACGTAAACGACTTTGACCAGTGGGGCCGCGTGGGCTACATGCCGCAGGTCGTGAACGGCGCGTGGCGGGACTTTCCGGCGACCGTCTCCGAAGTTGTGTCGCTTGGAACGTATAGCGGCGTATCGCCGCTTGGGATTTTTCGACGCTCCGAGAGAGCGGACGTCCTGGCGGCCATTGAGACGGTTGGCATGACGGCGTACCGATCTCGGCGGCTCGCCGAGCTCTCGGTCGGACAGCAGCAGCGAGTGCTCCTGGCCCGCGCCCTCGTGCGGAATCCGGACCTGCTGGTGCTGGACGAACCGGCAGCCGGTGTCGACGTTTCCGGCGAGGAGCAGCTGTACGCCGTCTTGCGCGACCTGAGCAGAGACCGTGGCATGGCCATCGTGATCGTGTCGCATGACATCGGCGCGATGTTGCGCGAGGCCACCACGGTGGCGTGCCTCAATTGCCGGCTGGTCTTGCATGGCCAGCCGCACGACCTCACAGTCGACGAAATGTCCACCCTGTACGGGGCGCCGGTGGATGTGCTGATCCACGACACGGCGCATGAATTCGAGGGCGCGTTGCATCGGCACCGGTAACTATGCCCGCCATCCTGCAGTACGAGTTCATGCTTCGCGCCCTGGCTGGCGGGGTCTTGGTCGGCGTCCTGGCGCCGGTCTTGGGTACGTTCGTTGTACTCCGACGTCTCTCACTCATTGCCGATACCCTCGCGCACGTGGCCCTGATGGGGGTCGCTATTGGGCTGGCTTCCAGGTTTCTGCCCACCCTGGTTGCCCTGCTCGCCGCAACCACGGGCGCGATCGTCGTCGAGCAACTCCGCGCTCGCGGCCGGCTGCCCGGGGACGTGGCGCTCGCCGTGGTGCTGTACGGCTCGTTGGCAGTCGCCGTGGTGGTTATTGGAGTCGCCGGAGGGTTTAACGTCGATCTTTTCTCCTTTCTCTTTGGCTCGATCCTCAGCGTTGCTCCCCTGGACTTGTGGTTGCTCGCCGCCTTGGCCGTTGTTGTGTTGCTTTTCGTCGGCGTGTTTTTTGTCGACCTGGCGCAGATGGCCTTTGACGATGATTTGGCCAAGGTAAATGGAGTCCGGACTGACCGGCTCAATCTGGCGTTGGCTGTGCTCACCGGCGCGACGATCACGCTGTCCATGCGCGTCGTCGGCGTGCTCTTGATTGGCGCCATGCTGGTCATCCCGGTCTTGGTGGGACTGCGCGTTGCCCGCGGCTTGCGGGCGGCCATGGCTACCTCGGTTCTGGCTGGCGTCCTTAGTGCCGTCAGCGGGTTGACCTTTGCGTTCTATGGCGATATATCGGCCGGGGGCGCCATCGTCTTGACGGCGATGGCCCTTCTGATCCTGGCCAATCTCTGGAGTCGCTTGCGCCACCGGCGTCGCACGGCTGACGTCTAGGATTACTGCTGGGGCGACACGAGCGCACAGCGAGCGGGCGACAGTTCGCATGTTAAAACCGAGAATCATTAGCTGGATCTGCCCGAAACCGCCGAAGAGCCTATGACCGTGAGACTGCGGGCCGCCATCGTGGGCTTATCAGGCATCGCTGCGCGCCTGCCTGAGCCGGCCCAGGGGCCCGGCATGGGTATCCGCCTGCCGGTGTCCCACGCCGCCGCCTACGACTGTGTCCAGGAAACAGAACTCGTCGCTGGCTGTGACCTCCGCCCTGAACGGGCCGCCGACTTCAAGCGCGAGTGGTCGACGTTGCTGCCGGACCTACGCGTCTACCCCGACCACCACGCCATGCTGGTGGCGGAAGACCTGGACATCGTTAGTGTGGTCACCAGCGACGACGCACACGCGCAAGTCGTGGTTGATGCCGTCGAGGCCGGCGTCAAAGGCATCCTGTGCGAAAAGCCGATCGCAACCACGCTGGCCGACGCCGATCGCATGATTGCCGCAACCGAGGGCGCCGGCATCCCGATGCTCGTGAACCACACCCGTCGTTGGATGTCACCGTGGTTGCAGGTCTCCGAATTGATCCGCCAGGGAACGATCGGCGACGTGCAGCGCATCATGACCAGCCAGGGCGGACCACGGGCCATGCTCTTTCGCACGGGCACCCACATCTGCGACAGCATTCTGTGGTTCGCCAATGCGCGGCCCATCGCGGTGCACGCGCTTCCCGAGCCCGGTCTGGAGACGTACGGTCCTCGGTATGCGGGTGATGGAGGTCACAACCCCCGTACCGATCCGGCGCTCAGCGTGTTGATCGAGTTTGAGAACGGCGTCCGTGCATTCTGGAACCTGTGCAAAACGATGCCGCAGGTGTTTGACATTGATATCTACGGTGAGAAGGGCTGCATCAGGGGCCGCGCGTTTCCAGGCGACGAGATTTCAGTCACGGTCGATATTGGCAACCAGCGCCTTGTCACCGAACCGCTGGCTCGGGTGCAGCACACCCACGGCTGGTTCGCCGGCTGTGTTGCTGAACTGGTCCAGCTGATTCGTGGCGGTGGCAGGCCATCGTCCGGTGCCCGTGAAGCTCGGCTGTCGTTGGAGGTCATGTTGGCTGCTCTGCAATCCCAGGCCAACGGCGGGGAACGCATCGCGTTACCGATCGCTGACGCGTAACCAGGCGTCGTGTGGCGCCGATAGCTGGACGGCCGCGAGACGGCGTCTCGGAGTCGCCGCAGCGAGCACGCCTGATCTCCGACGAAGAATGACCATCCCGAGATATTCAGTAAAGCGCGTCTGAACCGAAAACCCGACACGCTGTTGGGGGTTCAGATGCGTCGTCCGCAGCCGCAAAATAGTGTTGGCACGCGCTGGAATCTAGGGCAGACTTCGGAGCCAAGCGCCCGAGGTATCGGGAGGACTCGGCCGCAGCAGGGCTGCGAGGCCGGGACTCGGGCTGTTCGAACGGAGATAGCGGCGGCTTGAGTTCGCCGCGACTTTGTTAAGCCATACCCAGCGGCGGTGCGTGCTTGCCATCGGAGCCGCCGCCGTACTGATCATCGGTTCTTCCAGCGTCTCTGCGGCCGCGGGCCCCACGGACTCCCTAGTTCCAACTTCCGATGGGTCACCCCTGGCAGGCGACGGCGTGGGGACGTGGCGCTGGGCGCGCGCCTCGGGCTACGGCCCGCCCACCCACTGGGACTGCGGTCATGTCGTCGACGGACGGTGTGCCGGGTACTTTGGGTTTCGCACGGCATGGGGCTGGCGCTGTGACCCCGAAGCAAATCACGCGTGGGCCGTGCTGGATCGCGAGCGTTCCTTCGGGGTGGCCCACCAGTGGCTGCCGCTCGGAACCTGGGTGGAGATTCGTCTGGTTCAACCTGAGACACCGACAGGCAAGTGGCTGGACTCAGGACGGTCGGTGCTGGCGCCCGTGACTGATCGCGGGCCCTACGCGCCATGGGGCGACGATGGTGGATTCGACCTCCAGGCGCCGCTGGTCGAGGCCATGGACTGGTCGGTAGAGGTCAGCTGGTACAAGGTTCGCGTGCTGGACATTCCGCGCTATTGCCCGGCCCAGGGCGCGGACATTCCGGACTGGCAATTGCTGATCAGCCAGATGGACGCCGATGACCCGCGAACGGCGGCGCTCTTTTCCGCCGCGACCGAATGGCTGGGTACGTCGCTCCTGCCGCAAGGCTAGCCGCTCGGTGCCGTTCCGGGCACCACAGGTTCGGACGTCAGTCGATCGGGTCGAAGAAGGCGTGTTTCTGCCCGAAGTTGTCCATGCCGACCACTTCGTCGCCCCGCAGGCGGACGCGTATGTCACGAGTGCGATGGCGCAACTGCAGTTCCGTGGCGGGTAGCTCGATGGCGAACGTGAGCGGTGCGCCGACGGGTGGATTAGCCAGCAACAGATGGCGCCCGGTCCGCAACGGGTGCTCCACGGTGCCGGTCAACTTCGGCGGGTCATTCGCCCAGGCTGAGACTCGTACGAATAGCGGTCCCGGTTGCTTAAGGGTGACGACAAGGTCATTGCCGGTATATGGGGACTCGACCTTGACTTCGGCGGTCTCGTGGTCGAACAGCAGGTTGACCCAATGCCCAGCCGCGTCGAAGCGGGTCGCCTCACGATAGGCCTCGCATAGCGAGGCGACCGCGCCGCCGACGATATCCATGTTGAACGCGATCCGCGGCAGTCCCACCGGGTGATGGCCGTAGGGCGCCGGGAACCCGAACGCGCCCCAATGCCGATTGGCCACGTCGCGGCGACCGTCCTCGCCGGCAGGATTGGCCGGCTCGTCAATCCAGGAGATGTCTCGCAACTGGCTGGGCAGCAAGTGCCCGCGCAGGATGCGCTCGGCGTCGTCGTAGGCCTCGGCGTGGCCCCAGCGACCCAGGATCAGGGCGGTCTCCAGGATGTCGCCCGTGTTGTTGGCCTCGCCGCGGTCGGGAGGGGCGTCCGGCGAGCTGCTCTCGATCACCCAGCCAAGTTGGTCACGAATCTCCCAGAGACCGCGGTTGTAGAAGGACCGGACACGTTCCATGAGCGGCGCATCAGTCAGCAAATCGGCGAGCTGCGCCAGCGACGACATCACGCACGTGGTCGAGTGCGTGTGATCGCCGAAGCGGTCCGTGTCATAGCTGCCGTCTGCAAGAAAGTACTCCTCGACGGCCTTCTCCTTCAGCACGATGGCCAGTTCCAGCGCCGGTCCGAACCCCGTCGCCCGGTAGTACTTGACCAGCGGTCCGATGGCGCAGCCGATGCCCGTGATGAACGTGCCCTGGTGGTGGAAATTGACGCTGTACGTCTCACCAATCTGTTTCTCGGCCCAGCCGCGATCGGGATCCCAGAGCCGGTTGATTGCCTCGATGCTCGCCTCGGCCACCTCTCGCGCCCGCTGCGAATCCCGAAATCGAGCCAGCGCATAAAGGGCGTGGAACCCTTCGCGGACATTGTGGGGCCGGAAGTTCTCCAGCGGGCCGTCAATCCGCTCGCGGTTCAGCGGCAGGGGAAGCGGACCCCCGTACGAGAAGAACGCGGCGCGGGCGTGCTTCTCGACCGCTTCCTCATCGATTGGGAATCCCAGCGATTCCGCCGTCAGCAGCGCGTTGAGGTGGCGTCCGGGCACGTGTGATTCGTCATGGACCGAACTGAAGGCCAGGTGCGGGTCCGGCCAGACCTGCGATCCGAAGAACGGAACGTCGTTGTCGTCCGCGTTGAACACGCTGGCCATCGTCCGGCAGCCCGCCCGAATAGCGCTGCCAATGTCGGTCGTATTGACGTCCCGCAGCTTCATGGCTTGCCGGTCGGCTTGCCGGAGGGCGCGCGAGTATAGGCGCGCCAAATTGCCTGGCGTCGCCTGCCACGGCACTGACGTATCGTTCGAATACGCCGGCAAGCCGTAGGCGCGTTCTCGGTGTAAGGAAGTACAAGTGCCCACCCAGTCCACCCTCTGGCTCAGCGGCCAGGACGGTTATCACACCTACCGAATCCCCGCGCTCGCGGTCACCACAGCCGGCACCGCGCTGGCCTTCTGCGAGGGCCGCCGAAACAGCCGGCACGACCACGGCGAAATCGACCTCCTGGTGCGACGCAGCACGGATAACGGCGACTCGTGGTCGGAGCCGCGCGTGGTCGTGGCTGGCAGCGGACAAACGGCCGGCAATCCCGCCCCCGTCGTTGATCGAATGACCGGTCGCATCTGGCTGCCGTTCGTTCGCAACGATCCCTTGGGCACAGTCGAGCGAGTCGTGCGTCGAGAGTCCTGGCGGCACCCCTACATGACCTTCAGCGATGACGACGGACGCACCTGGGCCGAGCCGATTGATGTAAAGGACCAGGTCATGGAACCCGCCTGGACCTGGTACGCCTTCGGCCCCGGTCACTCGATCCAACTGGCCTCGGGCCGTCTTCTGATCCCCTGCAACCACATGCCGCGCTCGGGGCACTCGCGCGACGACGTGCCGTTCCGGTCCGTCGTGGTCTACAGCGACGACGCCGGCGCCTCCTGGCACATCGGGGCCGCGGCCGCGGACGGTACCGACGAGTCCATAGCCGTGGAACTGGATGACGGCTCGCTCTACCTCAACAGCCGCAACGAACTCGACACCAAGCGCCGCGTCGCCACCCGCAGCACCGACGGCGGCGAAACCTTCGGCCCCAGCGAAATCGATGAGGCCTTGATCGAACCGCGCTGCCAGGGCAGCGCCCTGCGCCTGGACGACGCCCCCGGCGGCGCTACCTGGGTGGTCTTTTCCAACCCGGCCAGCACCGTGCGCCAGCGCCTCACCGTGCGCTACAGCGCCGACGGGGCCAGGACGTGGAGCGCAGGCCGCCTGCTTCACGCCGGTCCCGCGGCCTACTCCGACCTCTGCCAGCTACCCGACGGCCGCCTCGGCTGCCTGTACGAATCCGGCGACGATGTGCCCTACGAACGCCTCACCTGGGCGCGCTTCGACCCGGCCTGGCTTACCGAGCCGGACGACTAACTCTTCGGACTAGCAGTCGAGTCTTTGCACCCGCATCAGGCGTGAGCGCCTCTAGTCGCTGCCAACCGAGCGGCGTTTAGAGCTTCAACTCCGCCTTCAACTCGGCCCACGAGACTCGTCCCGGCTCGCGCAGCGCCGCCAGCGCATCGGCCAGGTCAATCTCGTCCTCAAGCCGTTCCAGGACCTCGTGATCGCCGATCGGCACAATGGCGGCCGCCGGCTTGCCATGCCGCGTGAGCACAATGCGCTCATGCCCATACTGAACGCGGTCTACAAGTTGTCCCAGCACGTCGCTCGCTTCAGTGATGGACGCGCTGCTCTTGGTTGCCATCCGAATTTTCTGAATTCGCACGAATGCTCCCGAGGACTGGACGGGGATTCGCGGCCTTGGCCTGATTTGATCGTACCGCAGACCCGATTCTGCCGGACATAGTGCGTCTCGGCAGTCTATCAGTCCAATC
Organism: Chloroflexota bacterium; assembly: GCA_022824495.1. Taxonomy (GTDB): domain Bacteria; phylum Chloroflexota; class UBA11872; order UBA11872; family UBA11872; genus UBA11872. The sequence goes on from JAJDZU010000014.1 coordinate 25,049, forward strand.
GCCATTCAGTCTTCAGCGCACTAATCAGAGCTGCCTGCCGCCGTTCTAGTACGTCTGGGGTCCACTTGTCTTCATGCACTACCTGAGTAGTCAGGGCGAACGGCGTGACACCTCCTCTCATGAAATAAGTATGCTTCTTCCGCCCGAATTCGCGGTTGTTTGCTTGCGAGTTCTTTCGCCTCGAAAGCAGGACGAGATTGCCAAGCCTGTGAGTCCAGTCATTTCGTTCATCTTCGTCAGGAAACCACTCTAGCCACTCCGAGTCTTCTGGAGGGTTTTGTGGGAGCACATGTTCTATGGAGACTATCCTATGCTGAAAAATGACCCCCTCATCTGCGAGCAGGCTATCGAGTCGCAACATGAGTGGTCTTCGCACGCGCAATTGTGAGTATATAGGACCCTTCAGCCTCTGGAGGATGTCAAATTGCTCATCGTGCGACAATTGGAGTGGGCCTGCCTCAAACAGGTCCTGACCTTCCTCAATTGCACGCAGAACACGCGCGTAGCGCCGTATGCGGTTATTGATGTCCGCCCTCATGATGAACAACCCGTATGCTAGCCGCTCCAAGTCACGAATGAATCGGAGCGTAGAATCTTCGTCGGGATTGCGTTTGACGAACTCCATCGCTGGTGGAATCCAGTCAGAGTTATCTAGGCGTCCAAGATGCTCCAAATAAAGATCGACCTTGTTGCGTCCATCTCCACTCGGCAAGGCAACTCGTTCGTACGCGTCAGCATAGGGGCTGAGTACCTCGTCAATGAACGTCCTGCCGTTCGGATTCTCCCTCAATACACTCTCTTGAAACTCTTTATTCAACTCTCCGCGCGCCTTTTCTTTCATATAAATCATGCGAATATGAGCGAAGAGAGACCTGAACTCGTCACGGCCTAGATGCTCCTCAGAGTCTTCCCATACTCTTGTATAGTCGGATCGTATACTTGGCTCCAAGCTACCTATGATCTGTGCCTTGAGGATGTCGGTGGGCGAAAGATCTAGGCCCCTGTCGTTGAGGACGGAGAAGATTCGATAAGCTGAGTCTTGGTCGGTAGTTGAAACAACTACGAGAAAGCAACGCTGTATAATAAAACTCGTGAGCGTGTCGCGGCGGCCTTCGTCGACTTTCATTAGTTCTTTCCAAAGATGATCGGCGTTCTCGAACATCCGCTGCTGGCTGTCGGTGAGATCAGGCGGAGGGTGATCGATAAAATGCTGCATCTTGCCCGTCGTCTGGATGTTGTCTTGAAAGAATCTGCTATCACGCTCTCGCACCGAGAGGCGGAAATGCCCCTTTATGCCCGCGAACGGATTGTCGCTTGATTGAATGTACTCGTGTATATAAGTACTGTTGGGACCAGCAAGATCTCGTAGTGCGCAGAGCAGTATGGTTAGAGTCGTGAGTCTTTGCTGACCGTCGACGATTGCAGCCTCAGGCTCGTCATCCTTCTTTATTATGACTACGCTGCCGAGAAAATATGGTGATGACTCGCTAAATTCACTGGCTTGGTCGGCTGCATATAGGAGATCGTCGAGAAGTTCATCTGCCTGCTCAGTGGTCCAGGAATAGGGGCGCTGATAATCTGGTATGGAGAATCGGTAGGTGTCATTGAAGATGCTGACAATCGGTAGCTCTGCTGCTTTAATTGTCTCGGGCATCGAGGTCCCTCGGTTCAGTAGGCTGCTGGCGCGTGAAAGCGGTAATCGGCCCAGGCGGCCTCTATATCGACAGTAGGCTGGATCTTTGGACTAGGTCGAGTTGGACAGTTTCTCACAGTGTTGGGCTACACTCCTTCTGGCCGTACCCGCACCAGTTGCTTCCCGGTGTTCGCCCCGCTGAAAAGGCCGACGAAGGCGGCGGCGGCGTTTTCCAGGCCTTCCACGATGCTCTCGCGGTACACAATTCGGCCGCTCGTCACCCATTCGGTCAGGGCGGCCATCGCCTCCTCGTCCTGCTCGGCGAAGTCGTTGACCAGGAAACCCTGCATGCGCGACCGGCGGCGGTGAAGGGTTCGCGAGTGCGGCGGAACCAGCGGCGGCTCGGCGGTGTGGTACTGGGCGATCGCGCCGCAAAGGGCGATGCGGGCGTGCAGGTTGATCTGGCGCAGCATGGCTTCCAGGATCTCGCCGCCCACGTTCTCGAAGATCACGTCAATCCCGTCGGGGCAGGCCGCGGCCAGGTCGTCGTCCAGCGATTCCGTGCGGTAGTTGACGGCGGCGTCGAACCCAAGGTCGTCGACGATGTGCCGGCACTTGGCCTCGGTCCCGCAGATGCCCACCACGCGGCAGCCCTGGATCTTGGCGATTTGCCCAACGGCGCTGCCCACGGCCCCGGCCGCGCCGGTAACCACCACGGTCTCGCCGGCTTGAGGCTGACCGACCTCCAGCAGGCCGTAGTACGCCGTCAGGCCGGGCATGCCCAGGACGCCCAATGCGGTCGACAGCGGTGCCGCGTGGCGGTCGATGCGTTCCAGTTCGCCCGTCGTGGCGGACGCGTACTGTTGCCAGCCAAAGTAGCCGCGTACGGTCTCGCCCACCGGCATGGCCGGATCGCTGGAGGCCACGACCTCGCCCACGCCTTCGCCGATCATCACCTGGCCGATCGCCACGGGATCCCCACGATGCGGCTGCTCCCACAGTCGACCTCGCATGTACGGGTCCACCGAGACGTACGCCGTCCGAACCACCGCCTCGCCCGCTCCGGCTTCCGGGATCGGCGATTCCTCCAGCGCAAAATCCTCAACCACCGGCACGCCAACCGGCCGTCGCGCCAGCACCACCTGCAAATTGGCTTTGGCTGTCATCTGTCGTCCTCCGTGTGCGGGGCATTCACTGGCCGCCGGCCGATCGTCGGCGCCATCCGCACCCGGTGAATCATGCGCTTAGCCAATCGGAAAGCCGATGTCTGAGATCCCCCGTCCCTTGGGTTTGGCCCCGCCCCCGCGCCCCGCAAATGGCTCGCGTTCAGTGCCCACAAAGCGGTTGTTCGCGTCCTTCTTGCGCGGATCCGGCAGCGCATCCAGCCGTGCGCGCAGGTCGGCCAGGCGGTCGGCGTAGTCCGGGTGATCGATCAGGTTGACCGTCTCGTCGGGATCGCGCGCCAGGTCGAAGAGTTGCTCGGGGCAATCCGGACCCAGCCCGAGCGTGCCTTCGTGGCCGTCGAAGCGGAAGAGCTTCATGTCGCCGTGCTTCACCATCACCGAAGGCCCGTTGTGCACGGCCCATAGCTCGCTGTAGACGTCGTCCGGCCAGTCCTCGTCCCGGCCCTCCATCAGCGGTGCGACCGAGCGACCGTCCAACCCCTCGGGTATCGGGACGTTGGCGATGTCGCAGATTGTGGGAAACAGGTCCACCAGCGAGACGTTGCGCTGAACGGTGGCGCCGCCTTGCGGGTAGCGCTGCGGCCAGCGCACGGCGAACGGCACCCGCGCCGAGCCCTCGAAGTACTGCTGCTTCTCCCACAGGCCCTTCTGTCCCAGCATCTCGCCGTGATCGGACAGGAAGACGATGGCGAAGTCGTCCAAAACGTCCAATTCGCGCAGCTTGTCGATCACCCTGGCGAACTGCGCGTCCATCCACTCGATCATCCCGTAGTACGCCGCCGTGGCCCGGTGGGCTTCCCGGTAGGTCACATCCTTCCCCACCTCGACCTTGAAAAAGTCCGGGCAATCGAAGTGCTCCGGCACGTCCTCCTCGTACGGCTTGACCCGCCGCAGGTAATACGCGAACAGGTCGTCCGGGCACTGGTAGGGATAGTGCGGCGACCACAGGCTCACCGCCATCAGCAGCGGGGCGGGATTGGTGCGGTCGTAGGGCTCGTTCACAAAGTGCTCGTCCAGGAACATCAGGGCGCCGTCGACCGAGTAACGGTCGTGCTGCATCCAGTGCCCGCGTCCGGCGCGCGCATACCGGATCTCCTGCTTCACCTTGTCCGGCCAGGAACCGGTGCCGGGATCGCGCTCGATCAGGGCCTGGTGCTCCGGATCGTCAGCCGGTTCGTAGCCGTTGCGTCCCACGATGTCGCGCCCGATGCGCTGGTGCCAGCCGTGCATCTGGTCCGGCCCCACAAAGTGCATCTTGCCCGCCGCGCAGGTGGTGTAGCCGTAGCGTGAGAGGTGCCCCGGAATCGTCAGCACCTCGCTCGGCATGGAATCCCCGAAGTTCGCGCATCCGCAATTTCGCGGGTAGAGGCCCGAGAGGAAGCTCTGGCGCGCCGGCACGCAGATTGGCGACGGCGTGTAGGCATTCCGGAAGTAGAAGCCCCCGTCGACCATCCAATCCAGCGTCGGCGTACGGATGTGCGGGTCGCCCTCGATCGGCATGACGTCGGGGCGATGCTCGTCGTTGATCAGCATCAGGATGTGGGGCTTGCGTTCCGGCATGGCGTTCACCTAACGACGCGAGCGCGTGAGCCTACGCCATTCAAGCCACTCTTTCCCAAGAGAGGCCTGTGCCTAACCCTCATCGTCCCCTGAACTACTCCACCGCCGGTCCCAACCACCCTCAGGCTACGCAGAGGCCGCAACCGTAACCCCGCTGGCTACAATTCGACTGGGCGGGTGGTCGCCGACCACGGACTGGATGTCACTTGATCGGCGGGGGCCAGGGATCCCCGCGCACGGAGGAACCGATGACCACTGACCCGCAGCGATTGGCCCGCCTCGAGGGTGCGTACGAGCATTTGGCAACCAGGGCTGACCTCAAAGACTTGGAGCTGCGGCTTACGGCCGAGATAGCCGGGTTGACCCGGGCAATGGCAGCCCAAACCCGCTGGCTGGCCGGCCTTGTCCTGGCGGCGGCCGCGGCCGCGGCTGGCGTGGTGATTGCCGTCGACCGCCTGGCCGGCTGACGCCCCGTACCCAACCGTCGCCGGATCCTTCCCTCTCCTGAGAGACCCTTCCGCAACCCGAGGGGCGGGTGTGCGGTATCAGTCTCCTCAAAGGGACGCGCCTCTTCACCCTCTCCAAGAGAGGTCCGGTCAGCGCTGCTGGCGGCCCGCGCACCGGTCGGTCACACTGCCCGCGTCCGCCGACATTGGACCTGAACTATGCCTTCAATGCGACCGAACCGAGTGAAGCACAAGCTGGCCGCTGGTGAATTGGCCACCGGTGTCATGGGCACCGGGATGACGGCGGACCTGATTGAGTGGCTGGGCCCGCTGGGTTTCGACTCCGTCTGGCTGGAAGGCGAGCACGGACCGCTGGACTACCGCGACATCCCCGACCAGTCGCGCGCCGCCGACCTCTGGGGCATGACCTCCATCGTGCGCGTCAACGAGAACCGCTACGGGCCCATCTACCGCGTGCTCGACCTGGGCGCCCAGGGCGTCTGCGTGCCGCACGTGGACACGCGCGACCAGGCCCAAGCCGTGGCCGACGCATCCAAGTTCTTTCCCGTGGGCAAGCGCGGCATGACCACTTCCCGCCAGGGATACGGCGCCTCGGACTTCTACGAGCGGGCCAACGACGAGTGCCTGGCCATCATCCTCATCGAGGACATTCTGGCCGTGAACAACCTGGACGAGATCCTGCAGGTCGAGGGCGTGGATATCTTCTACGTCGCGCCCGGCGACCTCGGTCAGAGCCTTGGTCACATGGACTCGACCCACCCCGAGGTACAGGCGGTGATCGATCAAGCCCTGGCGACCATCGTGGCCTCGGGCCGCCACGCCGGAACCCTGGTCACCTCCGCCAACGTCGAACGCTACGTCGACATGGGCGTCGGCTTCGTCACGACCGGCCTGAACGCCTGGATAGCCGAAGGCGCGAAGGACTTCCTGGCGAGGGTCGGCCGCTAGGTCTCCATCGCGGCGGCGGTATCGGCGCTCAGGTCGCGCAACTGCGTCGGTCGCACGTAGACCTCCTCGATCAGCGTGCGGCCGGGAATGCAGGCGCAGAGGCGGACGATTTCGGCCAGGTCCTCGGAGTGCATCATGGTGGCGCGCGCCTCGGCGTCGGGGATCAGCTTGCGGCGTTCCAGGATCGGCGTGTCGACTTCGCCCGGGAAGATCGTGCAGGCCCGCAGGCCGTGGCTGCGGAGTTCGTTGTTGACGCTCTTCATCACACTCGCGACGGCCGCTTTCGCGGCGCCATAGGCGACGCCGGCCATGGGACCGGCGGTGACCGCGGCGTACGACGAAATGGTGATGACCGTGCCGCTCCCACGGTCCAACATCCCCGGCAGCGCCGCCTGGGTGAGCACCAGCGGGGCCGTGACGTTGAGACGCTGCACCGCCTCGAAATCGTCGGTTTCGATCCGGCGCACAGTACGCGACCTGCTCCCGCCGCCGGCGTTGTTGACCAGGATGTCCAGGCGGCCGAATTCGGACTCCGTCCGGGCCACCACGTCGCGCGCGGCATCCGGATCCGTGATGTCGGCCGAAAGCGCCAACGCCGTACCGCCGGCGCCTCGAATTGTGGCCGCCGTCTCGTCCAGCAGCGCCTGTCGCCGCCCAACCAACGTCACCGCCGCGCCTTCCCCGGCCAGCGCAATCGCGCTGGCTCGGCCAATCCCGGTTCCGGCGCCGGTGACCAGCGCGACCTGACCATTGAGCTGTTTCATTGCGGCCCCTGCCTTTCGCGGCTGCTGGGTTTCCACGCCAGTCGTGGCTGTGAGATACGTAGTTCGATCAATACTGCATCGCGGCGGCGATATCGGCTTGCATGTTGCGCAGGTGGGTCGGGCGGACGTAGATCTCTTCGACCAGGGTGCGCGCCGGCATGCGGGCGCAGAGCAGGATGATCTGGGCAATGTCGTCGGCGTGCATCATGGACGCGCGGGCCTCGGTGCCGGGTACGAGCGGGCGGGCGTCCAGCATCTCGGTATCCACTTCGCCGGGATAAATGGTGCAGGCGCGCACGCCGCGGTTGCGGTACTCGGCATTCACGCTCTTCATCAGGGCAACGACGGCAGCCTTGGAGAGGCTGTAGGCCGTCCCGCCGGGTGGCCCGGGGCTCACGACCGAGTACGACGCCACGGTGACGATCACCCCGCCGCCCCTATCCAGCATCCCCGGAAGCGCCGCCTGGGTCAGGGTGAGAGGGCCGGTCACGTTGATGCGCGTCAGGGTGTCGATGTCATCGGCACTCGTCGTGCCCACGCTGCGCGATGCGGTGTTGGCGCCGGCGTTGTTGACCAGGACGTCCAGCCGGCCGAACGCGGCCTCGGTTTGGGCGACAGTGTCACGGGCGGCGTCGGCACCGCCGAGGTCGGCGGGCAGGACCAATGCACTGGCGCCGACCGAGGCTCCGATCAACTGAGCGGTCTCCTCGAGCAAGTGGGTCCGACGACCTGCGAGGGCTACCGAGGCGCCATCGCCCGCCAGCGCCAGCGCGGCCGCCCGGCCGATCCCGCTGCCGCCGCCGGTGACAAGGGCGGCCTGGCCATTAAGGGCTCCCATGACGCGTCGTATCCCCTTTCCGGCGATCCGGGCCGGCTACTGGCTCTGCCCGCGCGCGGAGACTTCCCAGACATCCTGGACGATGCCTGCGCGGGCGACGAAGGCATGATCGTAGAGGTTCACGCACGGGCAGATGTGGTTGGGAATGATCCGCAGCACCCCACCGATCCCGTAGGCGCCCGCGTCCGGTACCGAGAGCACGCCGTGCTCGTCGGAGAGGCTGACGATGGTGGCGTCCGGTCGCCCGACGACCATGCCGAAGCCGCTGTTCTCCAGGATGCTCGGGCCGCGCCGGTCAGAGGTGAGCGCCTTGGCGCCGGCGTCAACCACCACGCGGTCGGGCGCGGGAAGGTTGACCACCGTGGCCAGCACCGTGGCCGCGCACCAGTCGGTGTGACCCAGGAAGTTGGCGTGGGAACCGTCGTTGAAGACCGCGGTGCCTGGCCGGAGTTCGTCGATGCCCGCATGGAACTTTCGGGCGAAGAGCGACGGCGTCGATCCCATGCTGACCTCGCAGGGCGCGCCGGTGGCGTCGCGGATAGCCTGCGCGGCCTCAAGCATCTGGCGCTGGGCCTGGTCGGCGATCACGGCCAGGTCCGCGTCGTCTTGGGCGGCGTAGTCGTGCCCTTCGTGGGTGTAAACGCCGCGGAGGGCCAGGCCGGGAGCGTCGAGGACGCGTTGCGCCAGGTCGACGGCCTCGTGCGGTTCGACGACGCCGGTGCGGCGTTGCCCAACATCGATCTCGATGCTGATGTCCAGGGGATCGGCGCTCCGAAAGGCCTGGTTGAGCAGGTCAATCTGGTCGGAGTGATCGACGCCGACCGCGAGCCGGACTCGTTCGGCCAGCGCTCGCAGCCGGCGCATTTTGGCGGCACCGACGACCTGGTTGGCGATGAAGATGTCGTCGATCCCGCCGTCAGCAAAAACCTCGGCTTCACCGGTCTTGGCGCAGCAGATGCCTTGCGCACCGGCCTCGATTTGGAGTTGCGCCACCGCGAGCATTCGGTGGGTCTTGATGTGCGGTCGCAGCCGGGCGCCGGCGGCCTTGGCGATCTCGACGGTCCGGGCGATGTTGGCCTCAACGACGTCGAGATCCAAGACCAGGGCCGGCGTGTCCAGGGCGTCGATCGGCCGGCCATTGGCCGAAGCTGGATCGCGGGAGGAAAGCGCGAGTGCGACCATGGGGTTCCGCCATCGGGGAAGCGCGACAGTCTACGCGCGTCAGCGCTGATGTCGTATCGTCGCGCGAGGCAGAAGGCAAGGAGGTCCGCGACATGGCTGCGGAGGTAGAGACGCTCCGAAACTGGATCGCGGGTGAGTGGACGGCGCCGCGCGGCACGGATGCCGCGGAGGTCACGAACCCCGCCTCGGGTGGGGTGGTTGCCGAGGCGGCGACGTCGTCGAACGACGATGTGGCGGATGCCGTGGGGGCCGCTCACGATGCATTCGATTCGTGGCGCGCGACGCCCGCGGTGGAACGTGGGCGGCTGCTGTTCCGGCTGCATCACTTGGTCGAGCAGCATTTCGAGGACCTGTCGCGCACGATCACGATCGAGAACGGCAAGACGCTGGAAGAGGCGCGCGGCGAACTGATCCGGACCCTGGAGAACATCGAGGTCGCGGCGGGAATCCCCACGCTGCAAATGGGTGACTTCTCAGCCGACATCGCCGCGGGAATTGATGAGACATCGATCCGCGAGCCGATGGGCGTGTTTGTCCAGATCGGTCCCTTCAACTTTCCGTCGATGGTGCCGTTCTGGTTCGCGCCCTATGCGCTGGCCACCGGCAACACCTACGTGATCAAGCCGTCGCCGCAAACCCCGATCAGCCAGGCGCGGATGATGGACCTGATTGCCGAGGCCGGATTCCCGGCGGGCGTCATCAACCTGGTGCACGGCGGCGCGGAGACGGCCGAAGCATTGATTGCGGATCCGCGTGTACAGGGCGTTTCCTTTGTGGGCACCACGCCGGTTGCGCGGCGCATCTACGAGTTGGCCGCGCAGCACGGCAAGCGAGTGCAGGCGCAGGGCGGGGCCAAGAATCACCTGGTGATACTGCCCGACGCCAACCTGGACGCCGCGATTCCCAACCTGATGGGCTCCACGTTCGGCTGCGCAGGCCAGCGGTGTCTCGCAGGGTCGGTGGTGGTGGCGCAGAACGATGTCTACTCGGAGTTCACAGATCGCCTGACGTCGGCCGCGCAGGCCTTGCGGCTGGGCGACGGGCTGGACCCGGACGTCGGCATGGGGCCGGTGATTTCGCAGGACTCTCGTGATCGAATCCTGGCTACGCTCGACGATGCCGCGGCAGCAGGCGCTCGGATGGTGGCTGACGGCCGCGGCGCCACTGCGGAGGGACTGCCTAACGGCTACTGGGTCGGTCCGACCGTGGTCGATGAAGTGACGCCGGACATGCGGATTTCGCGGGAAGAGGTCTTCGGGCCGGTGGCCAGCCTGCTGCGGGTAGGCACGCTGCAAGAGGCGATGGACAAGATCGAGGCCAGCCCGTTCGGAAACGCGGCGTCGATTTACACGAGCAGCGGGCCAGCCGCTCGCGAGTTCGTCTCGGGCGTCAACATTGGGAATGTGGGCGTAAATGTCGGGGTCGCCGCCCCCATGGCCTTCTTCCCGTTTGCGGGGCGCAAAGCCTCGTTCTTTGGCGACCTGCACGGACAGGCCGGCGACGCCGTGCGGTTCTTTACCGATCCGAAAGTCGTCGTCTCGCGCTGGCCGAAGTCGTCTGACGGCCGCGACCCCTGGGACTGAGCCGCCGATGTCTGCACGCCGACGCCAGGATCCCGACCGCCCAGCGCGCGACTGGGCCTATCTGCAAGACATTCATCCCGCGATCAGCGGGGCCCAGGCCCGAATCGAGCGAGAGGCCGAAAAGGACCGCGAGCCGATAACTGAGCGCGAGTCCGCGCGGCTGCTGGCGACGCTGGTGCGCGCCTGCGGCGCCCGGACGGCCCTGGAAATCGGCACCAACCTTGGGTACTCAGCGACCTGGATCGCCGGCGCCCTGCCGCGCGACGGCCGCCTGATCTGCCTGGACATCGATGGCGAGATTCTCGAGCGCGCACGCGAGCACCTCACACACGAACGAGTAGTCGATCGCGTGGAGTTGCGCTGCGGCGCGGCGCTGGACTTGCTGGCGGATCTGCCCGGTCCGTTCGACTTCGCCTACATCGACGCGAACAAGGACGACTACCCGGCCTACCTGGAAGCAGTCGTGGAGCGGCTGCGTCCGGGCGGCGTCGTCTGCGTCGACAATCTGCTGTGGGGCGGCCAGGCCGCCATGGAGACCGACGACCCGAACCGCCCGCGTCAGTGGACGCCGATTATCCGGTCGTTCAACCGGTCGTTCCTGGATCATCCGCAGCTGGACTCGACCATCGTGCAGGTGGGCGATGGCGTCGGCATCGGGGTGAAACGGGGCTGATTCCGCGCTAGCCGGGCGTCTGTGGTTGGCTATTGTGGCCACGTGGGCGGCGGCAATTGACGAAGCTGCCGCTGCCGCCTAGCGTCATACCCGGCACACCGACTTGGTGGGAATGGAGCGCGAACTGGTGATTACCAACACGGCAAAGCAACGCATGGAGCAGGGCAAGGTTGCGCTTGGAGTCGGCTGCGGCCTGGGCGTGCCATTCCCCGCGGAGATGGTGGCGCAGATGGGATTCGACTGGGTGCTGATCGACAATCAGCACGGCAGTTGGGACCGCTATTCGTCCATGCTGGCGTTCATGGCCGTGCGGGCCGGCGGCTCGATTCCCATCGCGCGTGCGCTGGTGAATCGCTACGACGAGATCGGGCGACTGCTGGACGAAGGCGCCCTGGGCATCATCGTGCCGATGGTCGACACGGTTGAGCAGGCCGAGGCTGCCGCCTTTGCGTCGCGTTTCCCACCGGCCGGCGGCCGCTCCAACGGCGCGGGCGGCGCCAGCGCCTACGGTCCCGACTACATCGACCGCTTTAACGACGAGGTCTTTGTGGCGATCCAGTTGGAGTCGAAGGAAGCCATCGAGAACGCCGACGACATCATGGCCGTGGACGGTATCGACGGCTGCTGGCTGGGCCCCGCCGACCTGGCGAACTCCATCGGCTTCGCCCGCGACTCGGCCGAACATGACGAGGCCGTAATGCGAATGGTCGAAGCCTGCCAGAAGCACGGCAAGGCCCCGGGCATCGCCGCCGGCAACGTCGAGCAGGTCGAGAAGTGGGTCGCAGCTGGCTGCACCTTCATCAGCGCCGGCAGCGACAAGGGCTACATCGCGCTAGGCGGCATGGCCGAATTCGAGGCGCTGAAACACCTGAGGGAGTAGGTATTGCACCGCCTCGAGTCCTGGCGACTTCCCTTGAGGTCTGTTGAGGAGCGTCGTAGATGATCGAGCGTGACTACAGCGAGCTTTTCGACTTTTGCTCAGGGGCATGCGAACTTGGCGATATTCTTCAACTCATCGCTATAGTCGCAATCTTCATAGGTGTCGTAACAGGATTTCTCTTGTTGGTTAATCGTAAAATGAAGAGTGGCGACTATTCTGGCAGATGGGGAGGAAGCTGAGTCTGCAACACTTTCACTAGGTATTCCGAAGATGCAGTTGTCTTGTTGGCCAATGAACCTGGCAAGATCGCGAATGAGATTGCCGGCGCCAATTGGCTCGGCCGCCATGCGGGCGCCGCTTGCGCAGTTTCTCGGAAGGATACAGTCTGTGCGGGAAAGTCGGTGTGGCGTGCGTCCGTCTGTCGAATATAGCGGACTCAGCGACAGTCTTTCTCCGTTCTCAAGCCGACTGCCTGAGATTGGAATCAATCGAATGGCCGGTGAATTCGCGTGACCTTGATATTGGTAGCGGTGGCTGGCATTGCGCTGACGGTGATTGGTCTCATGCCAGGCAATACATACGAGCGAGGATTGCCTCTGGCTCTTGTACTGGTTGGATTCGCTCTTGGGTTGTTCGTTATTTTCCTTAGATATCTGAGAGAGAGATATGTGAATGCAAGGCAGTCGGACTGGGAAGACTACGAATGGAAGTCTCCGCAGGCGAGAAGGCAAGACGTCAGGTGGCGAAGAAGCGCACGTGCCCGTAGTCAAAGTGGTAGCCGAGTGTTGAGCGTGGGGTCGGGTTCAGGCCCGGGCAAGCCAAAGATCCGGAGATCCAGTGAGAGGCGACAGAATGAACTGCGAGTCGCGCAGGGCAGGCGAGACGCATCCCGAGTAGGGGCCACTGGCAGGCTACTGCGGAAACGACCGCATTCAGGCGAGGCTTCGGCTCCGACTGATGAGGATCGAGATCCGATCCTTAAGCATAGTTCAGCACCTAAAGTCGGGCGTCGGCAATTGTCCCGAGCAGCGGAGCGCCGTCAGGCGGAGCTGCGCATCAAGCAGGGTATGCAGTATGCACAGGAGGCAGATTTCAGTGCTAAGGGCAGAAGCGAGTCTATCAGTGAAAGGAAAAAACGTGCGCGCTTAAGGAGACGGCGAGACAGGTTTTGGAGGGAAAAATAGATCTTTCTGGATGTAGCGATGGATTTTGTCCTTTGCACGGATTTCAAATAGCAGAACATGTGTGTGTCGGACGATACTCGACCTCTTTTCGCCATCGGACGACTGACTGCTACGATCTTTGGGCGTGGTTTGCTCCGGGTTAAGGGCCGACTATGAAGATTGCCAATATCACCGTTCGCCAGGTGGATGTGCCGCATCTGCATCCGTATGTGCATGCGTGGGGGCCGCCGGGGCGCGTGGAGTATTCGCGCGGTGCGGTGATCGTCAAGGTCGAGACGGACGAGGGGCTGACCGGCTGGGGTATTGGCGATACGCGCAGCGGGGTCACGAATCGTGACGTGGTGGCGCCGCAGCTATTGGGCCAGGACGTGTATGCCCTGGCGCGACATGCCGAGGTGATGCGGCAGGCCGGGACTTTCCTGTTCGACATGGCGCTTTGCGACATCATCGGCAAGGCGGCCGGTCAGCCGCTGCATCGTCTGTGGGGCTACCGCGACACGCGGGTGCAGGCATACGCGAGCACGATTGTGGCGGCCACGCCTGAGCAGCGGGCCGAGGACGCACTGGCCTACCTGGAGCAGGGGTTTACCGCCATCAAGTTGCGTACGGCGTTTCCAACGCTGGCGGAGGACGTGGCGCTGGTGTCGGCAGTCCGCGACGCGGTTGGCGACCGCATGGTGATCATGGTGGACGCCAACCTGGCAGGCGGATCGTCCAGCGACCACCGTCCCGCCTGGGACTACGAGCGCGCCCTGGCGGAGGCTCGTGAACTGGAGCAGCTGGACGTGTACTGGCTGGAGGAGCCACTGCCGCGAGACGACTTCGAGACTATCGCGCGCCTGACGGCAGAAACCGACATCGCGATTGCCGGAGGCGAGGGCAACCTGGGCATGGCCGACTTTGTGGAGATGATCCGGGTGGGCGCCTACGACATCCTGCAGCCAGACACGGCAGCGAGCTGCGAGGTCTTGTCGCAATTCATCAAGATCGCCGCGGCGGCGGAGTTTGCCGGCAAGCTCTTCGTGCCGCATCACGGGGTTACCGGGCTCGGAATCGCCGCACACATGCAGTTGAGCGTGTGTATCCCAAACTGTCCGTACGTGGAGTTCATCCTGGACGAGCCGTACCGGACGGTGGAGCACTACCAGCAACTCGGCGGCATCGTTGACGCACCACTGCGGATCGACGCCGAGGGCTATTTGCCCGTGCCTACGCGTCCGGGACTGGGCGTGGGCGTGAACGAAGACGCCATCGCCCAGTACGAAGTCGAGGTCACCGACTAGTCGAGGAGTCGGTCTGTCCGGTCTGCTGAGCGGGGTTGGGTCCAGGGGCGCGGCGGTTGCCGGCCCGGCGCGCGGGTCCGGGTCGCGGCTGTTCGCCGTCCGCGCCGGCAATGGGACCGGGCCGTACGTGCTTGGCCGTCAGGGCGCCTACGGCCAGGGCGGTCTTGGGCGATGCGCCGGCCTGCTTGAGGATCGTCTCGGTGGACTCGCGCACGTGGTGGTAGACGGCGTCGCTGTCGCCGACGCCGGGCGCGGGGCCGTCGCCAGCCGTCCAGATTTTGGCCAGCCGGTCGGCCAGCAAGTCGCTGACGACCATGAGGTCGCGGGCCATGCGGCCGGCTGAGTCGTCCTGGCTTTCAGGCTGCCGGCCCATCTGCCGACCGATCCAGAGGCCTGCCGTCGCTGCCAAGACGGCGCCTATGGCCGCGGCAGCAGTTCCCAGGATGATCGATTCGCTCATTTTGGTGCTGGCGGATCGGCGCGCCGCGAATGGCTCGGAGGTTCGAACGTCAGGCTAAGCCTACTGCGCGGCCCACTCCATGGGGCAAGGTCCCCGCCCAGACTGTTGCGCTGGAACCGAGGCCTTGGTTTGCCCACCAACTCGCATCCCCGAGACTAGGGTAGAAGTGTGTTTCCGAGTTCATTGAGTCGAGGATGAAGCGCATGCGGCGAGTCATGATTGACACCGACCCCGGCACTGACGACGCCCTGGCGCTCTTGATGGCGTTGAACTGCCCGGATCTGCATCTCGAAGGCATCACTACCGTCGGGGGTAACGCCACGCTTGCGCAGACGACTCAGAACGCGCTGCGGCTCGTCGAATACGTTGCTGGCGAACGCGACGTACCGGTAGCCATTGGGGCCGACCGGCCGGCGCGCGGCTCGTTTTCGTACGCGTACCACGTTCACGGCACCGATGGTCTTGGGGTCAACTTGCCTTCCACTGCGCGGAAACCGCATCGAGCGGACGCCGTCGAGCTCATTCGCGATCGCGCTCTTGCGGCGCCGGGACCGATAACGGTCATCGCGCTTGGGCCGCTGACAAACGTGGCCGCGGCACTGGATGGTCGGCCGGACATGGCCAAGGCCATCGCGGCGATTGTCGTCATGGGTGGGGCCGTTGAGGTT
Organism: Chloroflexota bacterium; assembly: GCA_022824495.1. Lineage (GTDB taxonomy): Bacteria > Chloroflexota > UBA11872 > UBA11872 > UBA11872 > UBA11872. Next base: position 40,356 of record JAJDZU010000014.1, read on the forward strand.
CCCGGCAACGTCACGCCCCACGCGGAGTTCAACATTTATGAAGACCCGTGGTCTGCGCACGCCGTGTTCGCGTCCGGGGTGCCCGTCACTCTCGTCGGACTGGACGTGACTCACAAGACCTCCATGCATCGCGACAGCGGCCCCCGGTGGTTCGAGAGCACGTCCGCGTCCGCCCAATTGGGGAACCGCATTCTGGCGAACAGTTTTCAGGCGCGATCTGACGTGCAGGAGTTCTATCTGCACGATCCCCTCGCCGTGGCAGCGGCCATTGAGCCTGAACTCCTGACATATCGACGCGCGCACGTCGAGGTAATGATGGATGGGGAGGAGCGAGGTCGAACAGTAGCGTGTTACGGCGACGGGCCCGTGCAGGTGGCGGGAGGGGTCGATGTCGGGCGAGCCGTGGAGGTCGTAAGGTCACTTGTCTCCAAATGAACATATGAAGCCACGGGGGTAGATCGACTCAGCCGTCATCATTCATGATTTGACGCGGGAGATGTGCAGGGATGTCCGCACGCATGATTCCGAGACACGCACGAGCAGTCGTCATCGGCGCCGGGATCGTCGGCTGCAGCGTGGCGTATCACCTGACGAAACTCGGCTGGCGTGATGTCGTGGTGGTCGAGCAAGGGCCATTGTTCGAGACTGGCGGATCGACATCGCACGCTCCGGGGCTCGTGTTCCAGGTGAATCCATCGAAGACGATGACGGGGTTTGCGCGCTATTCCGTGGACTTGTGGACTGAGCTGGAGCTCGACGGTCAGCCGTGCGCAAAGACCGTAGGCAGCCTCGAAGTCGCCTGGACGCCGGAGCGCCTGGTCGATCTGCGACGCAAGGCCGGATACGGACTGAGTTGGGGCGTGGAGGCGCATCTGCTCGGTCCGCGCGAAGCGCGAGGCTTGGCTCGGCTGCTGTCCGACCGAATCCTAGGCGCACTGTACGTCCCGTCCGACGTGCATACGAAGGCGACGAGACCGGCGGAAGCAATGGCAAGGGAGGCGGAGCGCTATGGCGCGAGTTTCCACGGAAGGGTGAGAGTCACGGGCCTCGACATCGCTCGCGGTCGGATTCGCGGAGTTCAGACGACCCGCGGTGACATTCGGACGGACCAGGTAATCGCGGCCGCGGGAATCTGGGCGCCGACGGTGGGCGACATGGCCCGGGTGCCGATTCCGTTGTCGCCAATGCAGCACCTCTACGCGGTTACCACGCCGATCGAGGAACTGGCCGGCTCGACCGAGGAGATCTCCCAGCCCCTGGTGCGCCACCAGGACGCGGCGATGTACTTCCGCCAGGAAGGCGACTGCTACGGCATCGGTTCGTACCGGCATGAGCCGTTGCTGGTGGAGGCCGCTGACCTTCTCGACTATGACGAAGCGCCGATCGCGCCGGCGGAGCTGCCGTTCACACCGAAGCACTTCGAGAAGGCGCGGGAGGCGGCCGGCGAGCTGATGCCGAGTCTCAGGGGCGTGGGGCTGACACGCACTTTGAACGGCATTTTCTCGTTCACTACGGACGGATTCCCGGTGCTCGGCGAGTCGCCCCAGGTCAGGGGGTTTTGGTCGGCGCAGGCGGTCTGGATCACGCACGCCGGCGGCGTGGGAAAGGCCGTGGCCGAGTGGATTGTGAACGGCGAGCCGACCAGCGATCTGCGAGAGTGCGACATCCGGCGCTTCCACGGGCACGCCTACGACCGCTCCTATGTTCGAACGCGTGCCGCGCAGCAATACCGCGAGGTGTACGACATCATCCACCCGCGGCAGCAGATCGCCGAACCTCGGAATCTGCGGTTGTCGCCCTTCCATTCGCGGCAGTGCGAGCTTGGGGCTGCCTTCTTCGAGAGCGCTGGCTGGGAACGTCCCGAGTGGTACGCGGCGAACGAAGGCCTGCTTGACGAGTTCGCCGTGCGCGGAACGGAGCGGAACGGCTGGGAAGCCCGCGAATGGTCGCCGATCATCGCGGCCGAGCACGTGGCCACGCGCGAACGGGTGGCCATGTTCGACCTGACCTCCTTGTCCACCTTTGAGGTCACAGGGCATGGCTCGCTTACCGCGCTTCAGCGGCTGACGACCAACCAGATGGACAGACCGGTCGGGACGATCACCTACACCGCCATGCTCACGCCCAGCGGCGGGATCAAGTGCGACCTCACGGTGACGCGCCTGGGTCCTGACCGCTTCCTGGTGGTTACTGGTGGTTCGATGGGGCTCCACGACCTTGGCTGGATCCAGGCGCACCTGCCGGATGACGGATCGGTCGCGGTTGCCGACTCGTCCGAAAGCCTGTGCTGCGTTGGACTCTGGGGCCCGCGGGCGCGTGATCTGTTGAGCCGAGTCTGCGAGAACGCTGTGACCAATGTTGGATTCCCCTATATGACCGCAGCGGAGATTTCCATAGCCGATATTCCGGCGCTGGCGCTGCGGATCTCATACGTGGGTGAGCTTGGCTGGGAGATCTATGCGCCTGTCGAGCAAGGCCTGTGGTTATGGGACCTCCTGTGGGAGGCGGGTCAGGCGCTCGGGGTAATCGCGGCGGGCGGCGGCGCCTTCGACTCGCTGCGGCTCGAGAAGGGCTATCGGCTGTGGGGTAACGACATCCACACCGAGTACAACCCATATGAGGCCGGCACGGCGTTTGCGGTGCGGATGCGGAAGGGCGACTTCATCGGCAGGGGCGCGCTGAGGGACATTCGAGCGCGGGGAGCGCGGCGCAGGCTGTGCTGCATGACGCTGAACGATCCAGGCGCTGTCGTGATGGGGAAGGAGCCAATCATGGACGGTCAGCGTGTGCTGGGATACGTGACCAGCGCGAACTACGGTCACACGATTGGCCGAGGGATCATCTATGGATACCTCCCGGCGAGCCATACGAATCCGGGGACAGGCGTAGAAGTCGTGTACTTCGGCGAGCGACTGCCGGCGACGGTTGCGAAAGAGCCGCTGTACGATCCGCGAGGCAGGAAGATGCGAGCGTGAGTCGCGTGGGCGGGGGGGTCAGGTTGGCGCGCGCATGAAGATCCCACGAACCTTCGCGCATGAATCAACGACGAGGACTCCAACTCAGGGCTTAGGCATAGCGCGTTAAGGTGAAGGCAATGGACTCGCCAATCAACTGGAGGTCGTCCGATGGCTCAGCCTCTTGTAATCGACGGTCTCAAGCGTCGCGAACTGCCCATAAACCTGAGGCAGAGCGGCAACAGCGACGCCCGCATCCTTATATCGACCCGAATCAGAAAGTCACCGTGGTGGCACTTGTCAAAGGCGGCTGGCTGCTGGGCATATACCACCTACAACCACATGTACCACCCGCGGGCCTATATCAAGCCCGAGGATGGAGGCCTGCTGGAGGAGTACAAGTACCTGACCGAGCACGTGAGCATGTGGGACGTGGCGGTGGAGCGACAGATCCGGATCAAGGGGCCAGACGCCGCGGACTTTGTGGACCTGTTGATCACTCGTGACGTCCACGCGCGCGTACCGGTCATGCAGGCTCGCTATGTGATTCTCTGCAACCAGTACGGAGGCGTCATCAACGATCCGGTGCTGCTGCGCGTGGCTGAAGACGAGTTTTGGTTCAGCATCTCCGATTCCGACGTATTGCTCTGGGCGCAAGGTGTCAACTCCCATGCCGGATTCAATGTCGACATCCGTGAAATTGATGTGTCGCCAGTCCAGATCCAGGGTCCCAAGTCGGTGTTGCTGATGGAGAAGATGTTCGGATCGCACATCAGAGACATTCCCTACTACGGCCTGATCCACGACACGCTGAACGGGCATTCCGTGACAATTTCGCGTACTGGATTCTCAGCCGAAGTCGGATTCGAGGTCTACCTGCACGGTGCCATGCGCCACGCGGATGACGTGTGGCCGTACATCCTGGAGCAGGGGCGGGAGTTCAATCTGCGCGTAATCGCTCCCAGCCACATCCGTCGTATCGAGGCCGGGATCCTGTCGTACGGGCAGGACCTGGACATTGAGAACAACCCATTCGAGGTTCGGCTGGGCTGGCAGGTAGATCTGACCAAGGGCGACTTCATCGGCAAAGAGGCCCTTACCCGAATCAAGGCCGAGGGCGTGAGTCAGCGGCTGGTCGGTCTGAGGGTCGGTGGCGAGCCGCTGACCTGGTACAACGAGGACTTCTACCTGGTCAGTGATGAGGAGTCCGGCAAGGACGTGGGCTACGTGACCAGCGCGTTCTGGTCGCCCAACCACCAGTCGAACATCGCGCTCGCCGTTATGCCTCGGTCGCATTGGAGACGCGGAACGCGCGTCAAGGTACAGCTGCCTGCAGACGGCCTCGTAGATGCCGAAGTCGTGCGGGTGCCGTTCGTCGATCCGACCAAGGAGCGTCCCAAGACCGCTCTGTGACGAAGCGCCCAGCATTGGTCAGTGACCAGGCAGGGTGGGCGCGATAGGACTCGAACCTATGACCTCGCGGATGTGAACCGCGCGCTCTAACCAGCTGAGCTACGCGCCCGACATCGTGCATCGTAGCAACGCCCGGCGTGTACTCGTCAGAGTTGCAGCAGCGCTTGCGAGTCAAGGGCCAGCACGTCCACGAGCTCGCCCGGTTCGACGGTCTGGTCCTCCAGCAACACGGCCAGGCCGTTGCCGGCGACCAGGGATGACATTCGGTAGGAGCTCTGGTCGCCGGCGGAGGTGCAGACCAACTGGCCATTTACGCGTTGGACTTGCACGCGCAAGAACGTCCGCTTGCCCGGCGCGCTTCGAAGTCGTTCGCCGGCCACCGCCTGAACCCTGGGGTGCGTCAGGTCGCGGTGGCCCATGAGGCGCAGCAGGGCAGGTCGCACGAACAGCGCAAAGCAAACCATGCTGGACACCGGGTTGCCGGGCAGCCCGATGACGGGCGTGTCGTGGACACGGCCGAAGGCCAGCGGTTTGCCGGGACGCATGTTGATCTGCCAGAAGTCCATGCGGCCTTCGGAACCCAGCACGTTGGTGACGAGGTCGAAGTCGCCCATGGAGACGCCGCCGATTGTGACGATGACGTCGGACTCCGCACCGGTAGTCAGGGCGGCTTGCAGCGCTTCGACGGTGTCGCCGGTTATGGGCAATCGGTGCGGCTCGGCGCCGAGCGTGCGGGTGGCCGCTTCAAGGGCCCAGGCGTTGCTGTTGCGGACCTGGCCGGCTCGGATGCCAGCGTCGATTTCGACGATTTCGTCACCGGTGGGAACGATGGCTGCGGTTGCGCGGGGATGGGCGCGGACCGTGGTGACGCCAACAGAGCCCAGCACGCCGATTTCGGCTGGCCCGAGGCGGCGGCCGGCCTCGATTACGACTGATCCGGCTTGAATGTCGCCGCCGGCTGGGCGGACGTTCTCGCCCATATCGGCCTGTTCCAGCACCGCCACGACGCGGCGGTCACTCTTGCTGCTTGCAGGGTCGGTGCCCAGGTAGCCCCAATCGGTTCGGTCGGTGTCCTCGAACGCTACGACGGTGTCGGCACCGGCGGGAACGGGAGCACCGGTCATGATGCGCGCCGCCTGACCGGGTTGCAGGGTTACCTGACTTACTCGTCCCGCGGGAATCTCATCGACGACCCGCAGGCGCGCTGGGGAGGCCTCCGAGGCCTGCGCGATGTCCCCAGCCTGAACGGCGTAACCGTCGTAGGCCGAGTTGTCGAAGCCGGGCACGTTGTCGCGTGCCCGAACGTCTTCAGCAGCGACCAGCCCCAGGGCCTGTGCGAGTGGAATGTCTTGGGCTGGCAAGGGGGCGAATCCGCCGAGGATTCGCTCAAGTGCGTCATCCACGGACAGAAAGGTCTGCAGGTCTGTCATGGGGGCGACCCGGCGTAGGAAGCGGGCAAGTCTAGCCGCGGGATTCGAAACGGCCGTCTGTTGGATCCGGGCGTTGGGTGGCGGCCCGAGCGGTTGCGGGGCATCGGAAGGTGACTCTGCTATTCTCGTTATAGCTCCTGTCAGTCGGCCACCCACGGACAAATCTAATGATTAAGAAGCTCGGCGTGCTTGCGGTCGTCCTCGGGGTTTTGGCGGTCTTGTTTCGAAAAGCCAAGAGCCTGATGGGCGTCGAGGACGAGTCGGAAGCCGGCGCGTAGCCACTCGGCAGCGATTTGCGGGGACCGATCTCCGTCGCTGCGAGAATCTGAGTTCAAGACGCCAATCCTCGGTAGCTCAATGGTAGAGCGTGCGGCTGTTAACCGCAGGGTTGCAGGTTCGAGTCCTGCCCGAGGAGCCATTGCGCGCATCGGCGCGAGCCGCTGATTCCTGCATCAGGCCCCGGAATTGCAAACGTGTGGCGATCGCATGAGTTTGTAGTAATGTCAAATGACTCAATCGACTTCACTTGAAGTCAGGGCTGCCTAACTGGAGTTGAGATGGCCCAGATCACGGCACGCGTGCCCGATGCCCTGGTTGGGGCGCTGGATGAGGCTGCGGCGCAACTGAAACGAAGCCGCGCCGATGTCGTCCGGCAGGCGTTGGAACGGTATCTGGAGGACTTTGACGATCTCACCGTAGCCATCGAACGATTGCGGGATCCTTCCGATCCAGTGCTGGACTGGGACCAGGTCAGGCGTGAGCTATTCGCTTCGGATTAAGCGGAGTGCATCGAGGGTACTGGCACGGGCTCCGCGTTCGGATCGCCGTCGCATTATTCGGGCGATCGATGGCCTGGCAGAACATCCGCTGGCTGGCACCGCGCTGAAAGGCGAGCTGCGCGGCCTGCGGCGGCTCCGAGTTGGCGACTATCGCGTCGTGTACGAAGTCCTTGCCGATACGCTGGTGGTTCTGGCGGTGCGAATGGCCCATCGGCGGGAGGCGTATCGTCGCCCATGAGGCGGGCCGGAAATGTCCGACGCAGCGGAGACCCACCTTGCACGCGGTAGACGATGAGCGCCTACTGGCTTTGGCCTTGGAGGTCTTCGCGCGCGGGATCTGCGTCCCGCGGAGCTTCACGCATCCCTATCTGGCCGAGCGTGTCGAGGGGTTATGGGTGACGCGCGACGCACCGCGACGGAGGGGGAGATATCGCCGGGAAGAATGGATCGCGCACGGGGTTTCACCTGAGGAAACTGTGCGGACTATTCGGCGCCATACACGCGGCCAGCACGCCATCTGCGCGATCCGCGCGTGCGGAGAGTCCGATGAGCCGATCCGGACTGGGTATCGGGCGCTGGACTACCGCCTGGGATTTACCGAGCCGGTCATGGTCCACCGCTTGCAGCGCATTCCACGGATCGCGCCGCCGACCAAGATCGTGCGCGTGTTGGACGCCGCACTGGCGACCAAAGTGAACAAGGCGGCCCGCCGGCGGCAGATTCTTCCCGAGCACCTCACGCCTGACGCGCCGTTGCGCACGTACGCCGCCCTCGTTGAAGGGAATCCGGTGGGATGGGTCAGCAGCGCTGAAGTCGCGGGGGCCACCTGGTGCGCGTACCTATACGTAAAGCCCGACTTCCGACGGCGCGGTATCGGCCGGGCGCTGATGTGCCGGATGGTTCGTGATGACCGGTCGTACGGATCGCAGCTGGCCGTGCTGGCCGCCTCCCATACCGGGGCGCTCCTGTATCCGCTGGTGGGATACGAGCAGATCGGCACCTTGTACTCGTACACGCCGCGCCGACGCTGAGCATTGTTCAGGGAGCATTCGCGGCGCCTGGCAGGTCCAGGCGCATGATGTAGCGGCGCTTGCCAAGGCGTCCTATGTCGCGAAACCCGGCGGCGGCGAACATGGGTCGACGGCCGCCGTACCCGTAGCTGGGGGATTCCGGATCAACGGGATAGGCCTCCACGGCCACCGCGCCCTGGCCACGTGCGTGGTCGATGGCTGCGTTCAGCAGGCCTGAGGCGAGCCCCTGGCCGCGCAGCCGTCGGGGAACAAAGAAGCAGGTCAGGGACCAGATCGATTCGTCGGTGGCGGCAGCGGCGCCGTTGACACTCGAGGTCCTGAGGCGCGGGAATGTCGGGCGAGGGGCGATGGAACACCAGCCGATTGGTGCGTCGCCGTCGTACGCGAGCAGACCGACGGGCTTCCCCTGGCAGATGCGCCGGGCCATGCCGGCCTCCAGAGTGGCGCGGTCACGCTGGCGCATTTCGTCACGAGTCGCACGGTAGGGGAGGCACCAGCAATAGTGCGGCGCGCCGCGTGATGAGAAGAGGCGCTCGAAGTCGGGCCAGGTGGACGCTTCGACATCACGAAACGTGAGGTCCGCAGGCAAGTCGGTCATGCGAGAAAGTCCGGGTCTGCGAAGGACGCCGCCATCCCTGGTTCGCGCGAATCAGGGACCAATACGGGCAGGCAGCGCAACAAGGGACCCGGCGGCCCGCCTGTGCTAGCGTAGAAACCGTGAAGGAGTGTAGCTCAGCTGGAAGAGCAACGGTCTCCAAAACCGTAGGTCGGGGGTTCGAGTCCCTCCACTCCTGCCAAGGCCGAAGTGGCGGAACTGGTAGACGCGCTGGTCTCAAAAACCAGTGAGGTTCATCCCTCGTGTCGGTTCGATCCCGACCTTCGGCACCTGATGGTCAGAAGGCCAAGCTCCGGCGTTAGTCCGATTCGATCTCCGGGATATCCAGATCCATGCCCGGATAGATCGTGCTCGGATCGGCTCCGTCAAACCGCCACTTGTTCTTGTTGAAGATGACTTCCCACTTGTCCTGGTCGCCGTATTCGCGCTCGGCGATCGTTCGAAGGGTCTCGCGAGGCATCACCTTGATCGTGTGGCGGACGGCCGTCACTTTCTTCTCGCGCTTCAAAAAATCTAAGAGACCCATGCCTGCCCCCAGCGGCTGGCGCCTGTCGGCGCTGTACGCGGGGCCGAGTATAGGACTGGGCTGCTTCGGTCTCAAAAGGCCGGCCCAATGCCCCCGAGCCGTAGCGACATGACAGCGGATGCAAACCACCCTATCGATGGGTTCAACGCGCGTCTCTGGCGTGAGGCCGAGGCGAAGCAATCCTGGGTCTGTTTGGGTCTTGACCTTGACTTGGAGCGTTTGCCTGCGGGCCTGCCTCGTTCGGTGGACGGGGCGCGTGCATTCCTGAACGAGGTCGTGGAGGCCTGCGCCGACGTGGTCTTGGCCTTCAAGCCGAACGTCCCGTTTTACCTGGCGCTGGGGCCAGACGGCTTGCGGCTACTGCGTGACCTGCGCGACGCAGTCGGCGACCGTGCGCTGCTTCTCGCGGACAACAAAGTCGGCGATGTGTCCGACACGTCCGAGCGATACGCCGATTTTCTTTTCGACTTCCTCGACGCCGACGCCATCACGTTCAATCCGTGGGGCGGGCGCGACGCAATCCAACCCTTGATAGAGCGGCCCGATCGTGGCGCGTTCGCCTGGCTGCGCAGCAGCAATCCCGGCGCGGACGACCTGCAGGGGCTGATGACCGGCGACGGAGAGCCGGTGTATCTCCGACTGGCGAGGGGTCTGGCCGAATGGAATGAACTGGGAAACCTTGGAGTCGTGGTTGGCGCAACCCGTCCCGAAGATGTCGGCACGGTTCGCAAACTCGCAGCAGGCATGCCAATCCTCGCGCCCGGCGTTGGTGCCCAGGGGGGAGCGCTCGAGGCCACGGTGAACGCCGGGTTTGGGCCGGCGCCCGAGGGTGTGCTCATTAACGCCGGACGCTCAGCGCTCTGGGCGGGCGATGGCCCGGACTATGCGGAAGCCGTGCGAAGCAAGGTTGAGGCAATGCGGTCGGCCATCGAGGAGGCCCGACCGGGCTGACGAAGAGTCGGCTTAGGCTCTAACCGGCCAGGCGCCGAGGACGCGTGTGAGCACGGTCGATTCGGCCAGGACGTGCAGCGCGTCCTGGACGTGCGCATCGTCCGGATGCCCCATCATTTCCAGGAAGAAGATGTAGTCATCCGGTTTCAAGCGCGAGGGCCGCGACTGGATGAAGCTGAGATTCAAGTCATGGTCGCGAAGGCAACTCAACACGTCGTGCAGTGCCCCCACGCGATCATGCACGGCGACCATCAGCGCCATCTTGTCGCGGCCGGTTCGCGCGGCGGGCTTGTCGCCGATCACGTAAAAGCGGGTGCGGTTTGAGGCAATGTCCTGGATGTCCTGGTGCAAGACTTCCAGGCCAAAGGCCTCCGCCGCGCTGAGCGGTCCAATGGCGGCGGCGTCCGGTTCGCAGCCGGCCCGCCGGGCGGCTTCCGCGGTGCTTGCCACTTCGATGATGGGCGTTGTGCCGAGATGTCGCTCGATCCAGCCGCGGCACTGGGCGATGGCGTGTGGATGCGAGAAAACTCGGGCCCAGGCAGGTGATTCTGCGAGCGCCAACAGGTTGTGCGAGACCGGAAGCTGAATCTCCGCCTGGATATACACCATGCGGGTCACGAAGAGATCCAGCGTTTCGCCGATCGTGCCGCTGGTGGTGTTCTCGATGGGAACTACGCCGGAAACGTGCGGCGAGCGGTCGACGAAGTCGAAAATGTCTCGGAATGAATTGAGCGGCGTCAGATCCGCGAGGCGTCCAAAGTACAGTTGCGCGGCCTGGTGGCTAAAGGTGTGGGGCGGGCCCAGATAGCCGACCCGGGGTGGCTCCTCGAGGCTCCGTGACGCGGCCATGATCTCGCGGTAGATCGCTTGGATGTGATCGTCGTCGTACGGGCCCGGGTTGATTGCCGTGACCCGTGCCAACACATCGCGCTCTCGCCCGGGATCGAAGACGGGGGTTCCAGCGTCCGCCTTGCGGTGGCCGATTTTTCGGACAAGCTCGGCGCGCTGCCCGAGCAGCGTGACCAATTCCTCATCCAGGGAGTCAATGTCTCGCCGCAGATCGTCAAGCGACTCAGACACCACAGACTCCGGGCAGGCGCAGGGGCGCGATGCTATCACCGCACGGCCGAATATCAGCGAAGCGACGAGTTAGAGGTCGCGAATCGCCTCGCCGAAGGCGTCGATGGCCTGGGACAGATCCTCCCGGCTGTGGGCGGCGCTAACCATGGCCCGCACGCGCGCGGCGCCGCGCGGGACGGTTGGGAAGGCCACGCTTTGAACGAAAACACCTCGTTGCCGCAGGCGGTCGCTGAGGGCGTGCGCGCGCTCGGCTTCGCCGACGATGACCGGGGTGATGGGCGTGGCACTGCGGCCAAGATCCATGCCCAGGTCGGACAGGCCCTGCTTGAAGAACCGGGCGTTGTCCCAGAGCTTTTCGACACGCTCGGGTTCTTCGCTCAGGACGCGGATAGCCGCGCGCGTTGCTTCAACCACCGCGGGGGGGTGCGAGGTGGAAAACAGCACGGGTCGGGCCGTCTGCGTCAAGTAGTCGCGCAGGGCCTGGCTGCCCGCGATGTAGCCGCCCATCGAGCCGATGGCCTTGGAGAGGGTGCCTAACTGAATGTGCACGCGACCGTGCAGGCCGAAGTGGTCGACGCTGCCGCGACCGCCGCGACCCAGCACACCGCTGCCGTGGGCGTCGTCCACCATGATCATTGCGCCGAACGCCTCGGCTGCGTCGCAAATGTCGGGCAGAGGGGCGATGTCGCCATCCATGCTGAACACGCCGTCCGTAACCACCAGCTTGCGCTGATCGGGGGCGCAGGTCGCCAGTTGCTCGCGCAGCGAGTCGGCGTCCGCGTGAGCGAAGCGGCGGATCTCGGCCCGGCTGAGGCGACAGCCGTCAATGATGCTGGCGTGGTTCAGTTCGTCGCTGAGGATCACGTCGCCACGGCCGACCAGTGCCGGGATTGTGCCCAGGTTGCCCGCGAAGCCTGATTGAAAAACGAGCGTGGCTTCCACGCCTTTCCAGGCGGCAATTTCGGCTTCCAACTCCTGATGGACGTCCAGCGTGCCGGCGATCGTTCGGACAGCGCCGGCGCCGCCGCCCCACGTCTTGGCGCCAGCCATGGCCGCCTCGCGCAGGGCCGGATCGTTGGCCAACCCCAGGTAGTCGTTGGACGACATGTTGATGAGTTCACGGCCGCCGATGCGGATGCGCGGACCCTGCGGCGACTGTAAGACCGGCAATTGCCGGAACAGGCCGCGCTCGCGCAGCTCGCGTACGTGAGCGTCTACAAATCCCAGCGGGTCCATCGGCATTCCTCGGGGCGGCTCGGAGCCCTGTACCGCTGTAGCGTAGCGTCAACAGGGCATGTGCCTGTAGAGCGGCGTAAGATGCCGGATGCGCAGGCGCGATATCCGCGTGGCTGGGTTAGGAGAGGTCGGTGATTGAGGAGACCGCGAGCGTTGAACTCATGGCGCCTGTCAATACGATCTGGCAGCTGGTGAGCACGATCAACGACTGGCAGAAGTGGAACAGCACGATTGAAGACGCCGAGCGGCTCACCGCCGGCAATTGGGTGCCCGGTTTCCGGTTTCGCCAGAAGACCGGGCGCGAGCGGATGACGTTCATCTACACGATTACCGAGGTCGATCTGGGCCACTCGGCCTCGTGGACCGGGAGCAAGGCCGGACTAACACGCGGCATGTCAATCGAATTGCGTCCGGTCGAGGGCGGCACGGGCGTCCGGATTCGGCAGACCGTTTCCGGTCCGCGCACGCTGGGTCCGCTGGGCTTCTTCGCGCGATTCAGCTTGCGTCGCAACGTGCGCGGATGGACCCAGGGCCTGCGCAAGGCGCTGGCCGAAATGCCCACCACGGCGGTCTGAGGATGACGGGCCCGACCAACTTGGCCGGGCTGCTTGATGTCGCCGAGGCGGCCGCCCGCGCCGCGGGCGCCGAGCTGTTGCGGAGCTTTGAGTCCGAACTGCTGGGCGTGCAGTGGAAGACCTGGCAGGGCGAGCGCACGGTGGTCACGGACGCCGACTTTGCCGCCGACCGCGCGATTCGCGAGGTGCTGGCGGAGCGCGTGCCAACGCACACGGTCTATTCGGAGGAATTCGCGGACGACGAGGAGATCGACGGGCCTGACGTCTGGGTGATCGACCCGCTGGATGGCACCGACAATTACTCGCGCGGGCAGCCGCAGTTTTGCGTGAGCGTGGCTCACACGCGCGATACGAAACCAGACGCCGCCGCGATCTATGACCCGGTGCGCGACGAGATGTTCACGGCCGTCGCCGATGGGCCAGCAAAGCTCGACGGCCGGCTGATTGAGGTGACTGAACGCACCGATCCATCCGCGAGCACCGTGGCGTGGGCGCAGCGTGGGATCGACGCAGAGGATGATCGCCGCTATAACGCGGCGCTGGCCGAAGCGGCTCGCACATTTCACCGCGTGCGCCTCACCGGTTCCGCCGCGTTGGAAACGGCCTGGGTGGCGGCGGGTCGTTACGACGGCGCGATGTTCAGCACCGTCAAGTGGTGGGACCACGCGGGTGCCGGATTGCTGGTACAGCGAGCCGGCGGCCACGTCACGAACGTGCGAGGCGAGCCTGCGAGTTTCGCCAGCCGTCGCTGCATTTTCAGTAACGGTCGGATCCACCAGGCCATCCTGGAGATTGCCGCTACCCACCGCCTGGAGCTTGCGTTTCCTATCGGCGGGTGAGGCTGTTGGCGCTTTCAAGCTGAGGAGCTTTGGTGCGACTGGATCCGAGGTCGATCTGATTCAAGGGGCCATGACGTCCGGCTGGCATGCGCATCGAACGCTGGCTTCTGGCTGAGGCCACTGAGGATTGTGAAACGCGAATCCAGAGGGACGCGTCTTGACGACTGTTGCAACGATGGTGGATGAACGCCGATTCATTGAATGCGCCTGATCGAGGTAACCCGCCGCTAGAATTGGTCATCTTGGTCCGGCAGTGTCAGCCGTGGTTCGTATCAGTTGGATACGGGCGGGCGCCGCAGTTGCCAGCCGGCTAGCTCCAGGGAGACACGGATGTCGCTGAGCATCTATCTGAACTTTGACGGCAACTGCCGCGAAGCGTTTGAGTTTTACCGGTCGGTGTTTGGCGGGGACTTTGCGATCGTGCAGACGTTCGCGGACGGCCCGCCGGATATGGGCGTCCCCGAGGAGGCGAAGGGCCAGATCATGCACGTGTCGTACCCGATCGGCTCTAGCGTGCTGATGGGGAGCGACGTGATGCCCGGGTTTGGTCCGCCGCACGTGGCGGGCACGAATTTCTCGGTTTCCTACATGACGGAGAGCCGCGAGCAGACGGACGAGTTTTTCGCGAAGATCTCCGAGGGCGGGACCGTACAGATGGCGCCGGCGGACATGTTCTGGGGGGCCTACTTCGGGGCGTGCACGGACAAGTTCGGGATTACCTGGCAGTTCAACTGCGAGCACGGGGAGCCAGCAAGCTCGTAGGGAACTTCCGGGTCTCGTCCGACGGACTGCTGGGGGCCGTGCCAAATGCCCGGCCCGCACACGCGGCCGATGCCCGGTTGACGGACAACTACCCCTCTGGCGGATCGCGACTCTAACAGGCGGCCGCCCCGCCAGAGGGGGCGTTGTATCCAGAGCCTGGGTGCCGTGTCTTGAGAGCCAAGCCGGCGTCGCAGCCTGACCGCTGCAAGCCGATACGACCCAATCGACTGGTGACTCTTACACCTGGTTTTCGAACCAGAGGGGGTAGCCGTCGGGGTCGGTGACCCGGAATTGGAGCATGTCGTAGACCATGTTTTGGGGTTCGGTGGCGTGGATGCCGCGGGCTGTGAATTCGGCGTGGAGGGCGCGGGCGTCGTCGCAAAGGATGTAGAGCTCGGCGGCCTGGCCTTCGACGGGGGGTGGGACTTCGCCTGCGGCGATCTGGAGCATGAGGCTAACGGGACCGCGCTCCAGGCGGCACCAGGCGACGCCGTGGGGGCCTTCCCAGGAGGCGACCATCTCGAAGCCGAGGCCGTCGCGGTAGAAGGCGAGCGAGCGTTCCATATCGGTGACGTTGATCAGGGGCCAGATGGTCTGCAGGGTCATGTGGGAAGTCCGTTCAAGCGGGCGAGGTCGAGGCGGCGTTAGCCAAGATTAGGCTGGTGGCGCCGGTCGAGAGGCCGCTAGCCGGCGGTGCCGTCTTTGCGTTGGTGGAGCCAGATGGGGTTGCCGTCGGGGTCGGCGATCATGGCGTTGAAGCAAGCCGGGGTGTCGCGGGTTTCGTGGAGGACGGTGGCGCCGGCCTGGCGGGCTTCCTCCAGGGCGGCGTCGACATCGTCGACGGCCAGGGCCATGAGGACCTGGGGCGGGTGCAGACCCACGTGGGCGGGGGTGATGGCGACGGTGGTGGAGCCGGCCTGAAATTCGCGCCAGTCGTCGTCGTGGATTCCGGTTGGCGTGAGGCCAAGCACGTCACGGTAGAAGCGGGACGTCTCTTCGACGTCGGACGCGAGCGTCCAGATGAAGTCGACGCCCTTTACTTGCATTTCGAGATTCCCCGGGGTTTTTTGAACGTCAGGTCAGGGTACTTGGGTCGATCGGGCGCTGGGCGGCGTCGGAGGCGTAGGCAGCCAGGGACGCGCGAAGCACTTTGGTTGAGTCGTGGACGTCCAGGCGCGGCTGGCGACCGGCGAGGATGCCGTCGATGAAGTCGCGGGCAGCGCCCTTGAAGCCTTCGATCCAGTCCATGGGGACCTGGTAGCTGACGGTTTCCGAGCCGGTATGCAGCATGACCGGCGGCAGGTCGAGCATTTCGCCGCTGCAGCGGGTGACCCAGATCAGGCCCTTTGTGCCCTGGATTTCGAAGAAGTCGTCGAGGGCATAGTAGGGGGCGCGGATGCGCATGTCGGGGGCTCTGGAGTATTCGAAGACGCACAGGCAGTTGGCGTCCTTGAACCGCCAGACGACGACGCTGGGCGCATCGACCATGTAGTCGTCGGTGCGGGTGACGGTGGCGCTGACAGACGCAGGTTCGCCGACCCACCACATGGCGGTGGCGTACTTGTGGGCACCCTCGTCGTAGAGCAGGCCGCCGGGGTTGAGCACGGGGTCGCGGCGCCAGGTGAGGGCGTCGGGCGCGAGGGGCAGGCGCTCGGATTCGGCCTCGACGCTGGTGACGACGACGCGCATGCGGACCATGTTGGGGTCGCCGATGACGCCGCTGGCGATGAGTTCCTTGGCCTTCATGAGCGGCGGGTAATAAAGAAAGTTCTCGGTTACGCGATAGAACGTGTCGGCCCTCTTGGCCGCTTCGGCGAGGCGGGCGGCTTCCCGGAGGTTGCGCGCCATGGGTTTCTGGCAGGAGACGTGCTTGCCGGCGTCGAGGGCGGCGATGGATTGATCGGCGTGGAGCGGGGTGGGCGTGAGGAGTTCGACGGCGTCGATTTCGGGGTCTTCGAGCACCTGGTCGTAGCTGGTGTAGATGCGGGGGGTGATGCCCCATTCGGCCGCGCGCTGCTCGGCGCGCTCGGGGGCGGGGTCGCAGAGGGCGGCGACCTCGCATTGGGGATGTTCCAGGTAGCCGGGGGCGTTGAGCCTGGAGATGGTGCCGCAGCCGACGATGGCGAGGCGGACGTTGGTCATGGCCGACTCAGAGGGAATGGGCTCATGATCGACTCAGGGTGCGTCGATCGCGTCCACCATCTGTTGAAACGACTGGTCGGAGAGCGAATTGAGGTGGAACCAGTTCCTAGCGTGTCCGAGGCGGTCGTTGAGTTCGTTGAGGTTGGCGAGGACGGCCTTCACTTCGTCCCAGGTGCAGCCGATGTCGGCGGGGCGGTAGCGGACCTGGCAGGCGTCGAGGAGTGACTTGGTTTCGTCGAAGCCCCACTCGTAGACGTAAGCGTTGATAAGGGCGCCGAGGGAGACGACTTCGGAGTGGATGAGCTCGTAGCCCTGGACCCACTCGAAGGCCATGACGAAGGTGTGGTCGATGCTGTGGGAGACCTTGAGGTCGTGGGTGGGGACGTCGTAGCGCTCGCGGTTGACTTCGCTGGCGATGCGGAGGGACTCGTCGTTGGGGCGGCCGTCGGCGTCCAGGCCGGCGGCGAAGTCCCGGCAGCGGCGGCGGACCCACTCGTGCGTGGCGTCGGCCACCGATTGGTCCCACGGGATACCGTCCGTCTGGTTGTAGGCCCACCAGCGCCAGGAGCCGACGTGGCCGAGGATGCAGATGCACTCGCCCATGCCGGCGCGGTTGAGATGCGGGGGCGCGGCGGCGATGACGTCGAAGTCCAATAGCAGGTACTCGGGCGCAATGGTGTCGAAGTAGAACTGCCAGACGGGTTGACGTCGGAAGGCGACGGGGGCCTGGAAGATGGCGCCGGTGGAGACAATGGTGGGAAGCATGACCAGCGGCTTGCCGAGTTTCCAGGCGGCGACTTTGCCCACATCCAGGGCGTTGCCGCCGCCGATGGCGAGGACCAGGTCCGCGTCGGGGAGGCGCTGGATCAGGGCTTCGAGGTATTCCTCGTCCATGCCGCGCTGGAACTCGAGGGCGCGCGGGGGATGGGATAGCAGCGGCTCCACCACGTCCCAGGCGCTGGGCGAGGTGATGGCGATGTAGTCGGTGTATTGGGCCCCATGTTCCACCAGGATGCCGCGGCCGTAACGGGCGTCCCAGGTGCGGCTGTCGAGGTTCATGGGCGCGGTGGTGCTTGGGGTGTGGGGCATGATACGCGGGCGGTGGCAGTGACTACGCGACGGTATCAGGGGAGCGCACGTCGTCGCGCCAAACCGGGTCCGGGCGCTCGCAAGTTTCGCGAGAAGCAGGCGTCGCGACCACGAGCCGATGCTGCTCTTGCGACGAAGAAAGAATGACCCTCCCGACTACTCCGTCGCCGGAGAGAGCCCCTTGGGCTCTTGTCATCGGGAGGGAACCTTTGACTGTGACGGTAGCACACCGAATGGCGAGCAATACGCTCAAGCGTAAACTGGCTGTTCGCTGCCCAGGCTTGAGGCGCGCCTTCGCGTGGCATACGCCTGATTAACTGCGCTTACAAATTCGAATCTGCTAAGGCTTCTGAATTTCTATGAAACGCTGTCGCAGAGCGCCGATTGTCTCTACTTTACCGTCGGAATCCGTATAGCGCCAAAAAGACCATCCGGCGGTTTGGGCTGAGTCACGAGGGGCTCCGTGCAGCAACCGAACAGCGCTGCCAGCGCCGGAAGGCGTTGAGTAGCGCTTACCCTGAAATGAAATGGATCCATCAGACTCTATTCTCGCCCTATGGAGCCGCTGCTTGTAGGTCCGGTGTATATCGAGTGGAGCTTCAAATATGCCTGCGTCAATGATGTGCTTCAATGAGACTCGTGAAACCTTCACCACACGGGGCTTTGGATCCGGACCCACAACAGGAGGATCCGGAGGAATAACAGGCTCTGAGTCCTCAGAAAACTCGAACTGCGCTCGCAATCTACTCAGACTACCCCTTATGTCAGACGAGTTGAGGTCGGTGAGCCGACGCCCCAGAAGTCGGACGAATTGAGCGTCGGGACGGTCAGCGTTTACTAGATCTAGAAGGGCGGTATGTACTTGCTGATTCACATTGCGAATCCGCCGGTTTTCTATCTCTGTATCCCAACGAGTTTGTAGAAGTTTATTCTTCAGTCCGTCACGCGAAAGGAGTGCAAGCGTGTGAGCAAGTTGTGGTTGACCCTCAGCAACACGAAAAATGCAAAATAGCTTCTCTTCGACCGGCACGCTTGCATGGGCATTAAAGATGCGATACTCGTTACCGTCAGTAAGAACAACCCACTGCACGCCGGCCACGCCGGCATAACCGATGACCTGACCGCTCCACTTTCGCTCGTCAAGGCTTCGCCCAAGAGACTTGGCCTCCACAAAGATGCATGGTCCATCCTCGTCCAGCAGAGCGTAGTCTGCAGGGTTGTCGGCAGACTGGTATCGGTATTCGCGGTGAACCTCACTTAGATCAAGTAGGTTCCAACCAAGCGCACTCAGAAGTGGTTCAATCAGAATTGCCTTGGTGTTCTGTTCGTTGATGCCACCTGATTCGTAGCGCGCAATCTGCTCTTGAATGGCGGAAAGCGTCGAGTCCAGAGCCCTCTCAGCCATCAACGCTTCTCCGCGTACACCGAGAGAGTCGCTCGCCTTCGTTCCAACGCTATTGCCTGTGGCACAACTTGTAGCTGTCCGATTCACGCGGTCAAGTCAAGCACACCTGAGAGGTGGTTGGCTAATTCGGCCGACGTGCTCTTGAGCAGGGTTCGTCAGCCGCCGGTGGTGGCTTTGAAGATGATTTGGCGCATTTGCCAGTGGATTTCGTTGGTGGCGGTGGAGGTTGAGAGGTTGTCGAGGGCGGTGGCGAGGTCGGTGATGTCTTCGGGGGCGAGGTCGGCGTGGGGGTTGGGTCCCCAGGCGTTGAGGTTGAGGCGGAACATGCGGGCGCAAGCGGCGGTGGCGACGGGGTGTTTGACGAGGCGGCTGGAGATGCGGCGGAGGCCGGGGACGCGGCCAAGGCGTTCGACGCGGCGACCGACATAGAGATCGCCGCCGATACCGTCGAGCATTCGTTCGGCGGCGTCGAGGTAGGCGCGAAAGGTCGAGTTGACGGTTTGGATGTCAGAGACCTCGTCGACGAGGAGGAGGCCGGCCGGGCGTAGCTGGGAGGCCCAGGCGCGAAGGGCGGCGGCCGGGTTGGCAAGGTGCGGCAGCAGCAGGTGGCAGAAGAGGACGTCGGCGGCGCCGGTGGGGAAGGACGCCCGGGTTACGTCGTGGTGGACAAAGTCGAGGTCGTGGTTGGAATCACTGCCGGCCATGTCCAAGAAGGGCCGGGAGGTGTCGAGGCCGACGGTTTTGCGGGCGTTGAGGGTGTCGGCGATGAGGCGGGTGGTGAAGCCGGGGCCGCAGCCGAGATCGACGGCCAGCCCGGGCTTTGGCGGTACGTGGGCCAGGAAGCTCTTGATTTCCGGCGCGAAGATGTAGGCGAGCATGCGATGGCGTTCGGCGGCGGTGTCGTCGTCGCCGAAGGCGTAGGGGGGATTGTCCAAGGGGGCTGGCCTTTGCGGAAATGGGGTGGAGGGCCTGGCGGGATTCTGCCCGATAGAAAGAGCGACTGGAGTCCCTGGGACGTTGATGGGGCTTCCGGCCATGGCCAGAGTCTCGGCACGTTGACTTCAGATAGTCTGGCTGTATGAGGTTCAGGCGAGTTGTGGCGGCTGTCGTCCTGGTTCTGGCCGTGGTGGCCCTGCTGGCGCCGTCGTTGGTGACGAGCGCGGCTCCGGTGCTTGGGGTGGTTACGCCGCATGGGCACGAGGGGCACGACCATATTCACTTGCCGTGGACGCTGCCGGCGGCGGACGCGGAAGGAGCGGATGGCACGACGGGTGAGTTTCCGGAGCAGTCGTCGCCGTTTCCGGTGGGGGTGATGCCGGCGCTATTGGCGGTTGTGCTGGTTGTGTGCCTATTCGAGCGTGTTCGATTGGACATTGGGCGGGCGTGCCGCATGACTTTTGGAACGCCGCGGCCGCCGCCCAGGTTGGCCTTGCAGTAGATGGTTCCGAGCCGCGCACGGAGATGCGCGGACCAATTGGACGAATCCCGCAGCGGCGAGAAGTGCCGTGCAGGGATACGCCGAAACTGCGAGGTTTGTTGATGCGAGTCTGGAATCGCCTGCCGCGCCCGAGGCGCAGCCTGCCGGCGGTGGCGTTTGCCGTGGTCGGGCTAGTGGCCGCGGCGAGCGTGGTGTGGGCACATGAGGGACGTGAGCTCCACGGCTTCACGTTTGACGTTGGGTTCCTGGTTGAGCCGGCGTATGAGGGGCAGCCGAACGGGGTGTACCTGTCGGTGACGCGGGCGAGCGACGATCACCACGGGTCGGGCCCGGCGTCGGACCACGGTCACGAGCACGGTGGAACAGTGGAGACGTCGGGGATGGCAGTGGAGGTGACGGCGGAGGTCGATCCGATCGACGGAATCAACGTGCACATCATCCCCACCGGCTTTGTGTTCGCGCCGGAGCGGGTGAACCAGGCGGACGTGGACGGCGAGGGGCACGCGCACGTTTACGTGGACGGCCAGAAGGTGGGCCGAGCCTACGGCGAGTGGTTCCACCTGAAGGGTGTTGCACCCGGGGAGCGCGAGATCCGGGTGACGCTGCAGACGAACGGCCACAGCGAATACGTGGTGGACGGGCAGCCGGTTCAGGCGGCGACCACGATCAGCGTTCCGGCCATGCCGCCGGCGCCGGAAGAGGTGGGTCAGGTCGAGGCGCCCGAGGGGATGGGAATCGCGATCAGCCTGGAGCCGGACCCTCTGGGTGGGGCGAACCTGAAGGTGATGCCGCAGGGATTCACGCTTGCCCCGGCGAATGTGAACGCTCCGAACGTGGCGGGTGAAGGCCATGCGCATCTCTATGTGAATGGCGTGCGGCTGGGGCGGATCTACAGTCCGTACCTGCACCTGGGCAAGCTGGCGCCGGGGATGAACGAGGTGCGCGTGACGTTGAATACGAACATGCACCAGGAATACACGCGGAATGGCGAGACGATCGAGGCGGTCGCGACAATCCACATCCCGGAGGGCGATGCGTCCGACGGCATGCCGACGGACGCCGGCCAGCAGACGCAGGTTGGCGTGAACGGTTTGGCTAACAGCCTGACGGTGGAGGTGACGCACCTGGCGGCGGATATGTCGGCGTCAGGCGTCGCCCGGCAGATGGCGCTGACGCCGCTGCCCGGCGAGGCCGGGGGTTACGTGGCGCCGTTCATCCCAACGGCGCCGGGGCCATACCGGTTCCGGTTTGTGGGAACGATTGACGGGCTGCCGATCGATGCCACATTCACTTCGGGTCCCGACACGTTTGACGACGTGCGGTCGGCGACGGAGGCGCAGTTTCCGCGGGCCGTGCCGAGCGCACGTGAGATTGCCGGGGTGGCGACGGCGGCGCAGCAGCAGGCGCGGGATGCGTCGGATGCTTCGGCAATGGCACTGACGGTTGCTGTGGCGGGACTGGTGGTTGGCGGCTTTGGATTGCTGACTGGTGTTGGGCTGGCGCTGTATGCGTTCCGTCGGCGCGGCGCCGGGTAGCGAGGCCTCTCCCCGGCAGAGGCTGGAGCTCCGCCGGGGGCGCCTGGCCCTGGCCGTGCTGGCCGCGCTGACGGCGCTGGCGCTGGTTGCGGCGCCGGCTAGGGCGCACGCGAACCTGGTGCGGGCGTCGCCGAGCCCGGGGACGGCGGTGGATCCGGCGCCGCTGGTGGTGTACGCGGAGTTCAGCGAGGCCATCGATTCGGGCTACAGCAGCCTGGACGTGCTGGACGCCAACGGCCAGTCGGTGACGACGGGTCCGACAGAGGCGGATCCCACCAGCGACGCGGCCATGCTGGTTCCGGTGGATGCATTGGCCGACGGCACCTACGTGGTTGTGTGGCGGACGCTCTCGGTGATTGACGGTCATGTGATCCGCGGGTCGTTTGCGTTCGGGGTGGGCGAGCCGGTGGCGGCGGACGTGGCGGTGGCGGTGGCTTCGATCGAGTCAAGCCCGGCGGCGGCGGTTTCGCGCTGGCTGCTGTTCATGGGCGTGGCGGTGCTGATTGGCGGGCCGGTGCAAGTGCTGCTGCAACGGCGGGGATCTCGGCCTGGGCGGCGTCAGATCGTGGAACTGCGGACGGCGCTGTTGTTGATGGGCGGAGGTCTGCTGGCGCTGGCGGGCCAGATTGGACTGCTGGGGACGCAGATCCTGGTGCTGGGCGGGGACTCGCTGCTGGCGGGCTTCGGGGATGTGTTTGGGGCGGGGCAGTGGGGTGCGCTGTGGATCGGCCGCACCGCGGCCCTTGCCGTGGCGCTGGTTTTGGCGGACCAAGCCATTTCGTCTTCAGGCGAGCGGCGCGGGCGGATTGCGTTTGGCGGAGTGTTGCTGGCGGGCGTGGTGATGGCGGTGACGATTTCGCTGGGCAGTCACGCGGCGGCGCTGGGCGACGTTGGGCCGGCGCTGGCGGCCGACCTGATTCACCTGCTGGCGATGGGGGTGTGGGTAGGCGGATTGCCGGTATTGCTGTTGCTGGCGTGGGAGTCGCGCCAGGCGCGTCCCGATGGCTCCATTGCGGCCGAGCTCACCGAGGTTGCGGCGCGTTTCTCTGCGGTTGCCACGGTGGCTGTGGGCCTGATTGTGGTGACCGGGGTGTATAGCGCGTGGTTGCAGGTGGTGGAGCCGGAGCGGCTTTGGAGCACGGAGTACGGCTTGTTGCTGCTGGTGAAGCTGGCGCTGGTGGCGCCGCTGCTGGCGCTGGGGGGTGTGAACCTGGGGTGGACCCGGCCGAGGCTGGCGGCTGGGGGTGCGGCGGGACAGACGGCGCGGACGGCGCTGCGGACGCTGGTGGGCGCGGAGATTGTGCTGGCCGTGAGTGTGATGCTGGTTGTCGGGTTCCTGACGGAGCGAGAGCCGGCGCGGCAGGTCAGCGGCGAGGTGGCGCTGGCGGTGGAGGGCGTGGGCGCGAGCGGTGACACGAGCGGTGACACGAGGGTTCGGGTACGGGTGGTGCCGGGGCGGCCGGGTCCGAACACGCTTGAAGTTGAGGTGGCGTCGCCGGCCGGCGGGCGGGCCGTGGACGCGGAGGTGGAGCTGCAGCTTCGGTATCTCGATACCGACCTGGGGACGACGGTTGAGCGACCGGTTCGTACCGAGGACGGCAGGTTCGCGGTGGAGACCGATGCCTTTGCGCTGGCGGGCATGTGGCAGGTGCTGGCAATCGTGCGGCAGCCGGGGGCCTTCGATGCGCGGGTGCCGGTGCGGCTGAACATCGGGTCGCCCACGGCGATTGGCGTGGCGGAGATCGATGCGGCGGTCGCGGTGCGGTTCTGGGGGCTGGCGCTGGCCGGGATGGGCTTTGTGCTGGCGCTGGCCACGCTGGCGCGCCAGGGCTGGGCGGCGCGCGCTCGCCAAGCGGGGACCGGGGCGGGCTTTGCCGCCATTTTGCTGGGGGCGGGGCTGCTGATCATCGGACCGCCGCAGGGCGTCTCGGTGTCAGCGGTGAACCCGATACCGCCGGACGATGTCTCGGTCAGCGCGGGACGGGCAATCTATGAAGCCGAGTGCGTGAGCTGTCATGGGCCGGCGGGTCGCGGGGATGGTCCGCTGGCGGCGACGCTGGATCCGCCGCCGCTGGACCTGGTGATCCACGTGCCGCTGCACCCGGACGATGCGCTGTTCGGGTTTGTGTTCAACGGGATCGAGGGCACGGGGATGCCGGCGTTTGGCGAGCGCTACGGCGAGCTGGATACCTGGCACATTGTCAACTTCATCCAGACGTTGCCGGAGGCGGCGCGGCGCTAGGCGCGGGCGCGTCGACGAGCGGTCCAGGTGTGTGCGGCGACGGCGGCGAAGAAGCCGCCGATGACCAGCAAGCTGGGCACCACCCAGTTGGTGGGCTCGAGGTCAAGGGCGTGAGTGAGCTTGGCGGGGCCGAGGGGGCTGGAGATGTCGAGCACCAGGTTCCAGTGGACTTCTTCGGGGCTTGGCTCGACGAACTCGTAGACGGCGCCGGACTCGAAGGCGGTGTATTGGGCGATTTCGACGCCGTTCTCGAAGACGGTCACCTTGACTTCGGCGCCGGGGATGCGCGCGCCGGTGGAGACGTTGCGGAGGTCGACGGAGTAGTCGAGCCAGCCCTCGGCCCAGTTGGCGAAGGCGCGCACCTGGTAGGGGCCGGTGGCGCCGGTGTAGACGAGGTCGCCGCCGTGGGCCAGGACGGGCGTTGTCGTGGCCGCCAGCAGGATCAGCGCCGGCAGGAAGCGCACGAGGCGTCGCATTAGCGCAGTGGCGGCCCAGCCACGGCGGCGATCGCGGGTTCGAGTTCGGCGGCGCCAACCAGGCCTTCGAAGCGCGCGGCCACGTGTCCAGAAGGGTCGACGACAAAGATCCAAGGCTCGGTTTCCAAATTCCACTCGCGTGCCACGTCTGTCCAGACAAGGCGTCCCTCGGTGCGGGCGATGCCGAGATCGAATGGTTCAAGGTGGATGAAGCGCACGCGGTCGCCCAGTTGCTCGTGTAGGTCGCCGACCACGGCGGTGACGGGTCCGCACATCGCCGACGTGCAGAAGGCGGGCGTGCTAAACGCGACTACGAATGGCTCGTTCGCGGCAAGCGCGTTGGCGACGGTGTGCTGGTAAAGGGCCGGGAGGGGTGGGTCGGCGGTGGTCAGGAGGTCGAGATCCGCGACGTTGTCGACCGTGGGATGGGCGGTGGCGGGCGCCGGGTCTCCCACCCGCGGAGTGTCGGTACGTTGTCCGACCTGGAAGACCGTGGACGCGGAGAAGGCCGAGCCGTTGGCCGGATGTATCTCCAGATCGGCGCGCCAGAGACCCTCGTCGAAGCTGGCGTCGTCGACGAGGTAGTAGGAGCGGGCCAGGTCGTGGACGTGAACCTGGCCGTCTTCGTGGATGTGGTTGTAGCTGCCGCCGGCGACGTATTCCCTGGCGGGGACTTCGAAGCGGAACTCGTCGCGTTCGCCAATCAGCCGCAGAAAGCGCACCTGGATCCGCGCGCCGGTTATCGCGGTACTTTCGCCGTCCACCACCACGAATGGGAAGCGATGCGGGCCCGGCAGCATTTCGTTGACCGCCAGGAAGACGCTGATGTCGGGATCGGGTGGCGGCGATCCGCAGGCGGGGAGCCATCCGGCCAGCGCCGGGGTTGCTCCGACCAGGGCGCCCAGCAAGGTCCGTCGCGAGATGGCAGGGGAGCGGCGCGCCCGAAGCCGACGCAAAGGCTCAAGTGTGTCCACATTGGCAGTCTAGCCAGTCAATGCGGTGCCCCAACCTGTTAGCTTGCGGGTTCCCCGCGCATCCACGTTGCCATGCCCGACCCGCATATTTCAGCCAGCGACCAGGACTATCTGCGCGCCATCTACGACGCCGGCGGGCACGAGCGGCGGGTGGGGACCGGGGAACTGGCGGGCCAATTGGACATAACCCAGGGCGCCGTGACGGTAGCGCTGCAACGCCTGCAGCAGAAGGGGCTGGTCGACTACCGGCGCTACCAGGGGGCGCAACTGACCGAGGAAGGTGAGCGCCACGCGCTGGAGATGGTCCGGCATCACCGGCTGATCGAGCGGTTCCTGGTGGAGTTCCTGGACTACGACTGGAATGACGTGCACGAGGAGGCCGACCGGCTGGAGCACGTGATTTCGGAGGAGATGGAGCGGCGAATCGCGGCGAAAGTGTCCGATCCGACGACCGACCCGCACGGAGACTCGATCCCCAATGAGGCGCTGGACGCACTACAGGCCGACGATGCCCGCCAGTTGACGGGGGTCGCCGACGGCACGGATTTTGTGGTGGCGCGGGTGCGGGACCGCGACCGGGCCGTGCTGGAGTACCTGACGGAGATCCGGCTCGTTCCGGGGACGCAGGCCAGCGTAGTGCGACGCCTGCCCTTTGACGGGCCGCTGGTGGTGCGGATCGGGGCAGACGAGGTGACGCTGAGTCAGACGGTCAGCGACAGCGTGTTCATCCGGGACGTGTAGCGCAGTGGGAATCCAACCGCTGCGGTAGCCGATTGCACCGGGTGTGTTGGCGGGTCGGCCTAGCGGACGGCGGCGGCTCGGGCTTCGTGGCGGCCTTGGGCGGTGAGGCGGAGTTGGTCGTTTTCCAGGACGATGAGGCCGCGTTCAGTGGCGGTCCGGACGACGCGGTTGGCGAAGGCGGGCGGCCAGCGCATGTGGCGTTGCATGTGGTCGGGGCGGCTTTCGTCGGTCTCGGCGGGCGTGCCCTCGTGGGTGGCGAGGTGGATGAGCAGCATCTGGCGGGCGAAGGTCCAGCGCTGGCGGCGCTGGCGGCGGGCGGTGGCCACAAGGCCGCGCTGGGGGGCGAGCAGCAGGACCAGGATGAAGGCGATGCCGACGGCGGTGGCCATGGAACCGGCGATGTTGGCGTCAAGCACGCGGGCCAGCCAGTAGCCGGCCACGGCCGAGGCAGCGCCGATGGCGACGCTGAGGCCCAGCATGCGGGGGAGCCGGTCGGTGAGCAGGTAGGCGGCGGCGGGCGGGCCGATCATCAGCGCCACGACCAGGATTGACCCCACAGCATCAAAGGCGCCAACGGCGGTAATCGAGACTAGCGACATCAGTCCGTAGTGGACGATTGCCGGCGAGAAGCCAAGCGCCGCGGCAAGGGCTGGATCAAATGTGGCCAGCTTGAGTTCCTTGAAGAACAGAGCTGTGCATGCAAGGTTGATGAGCAGGATGGCGCCCATGACCCAAAGTGCGATCGGTCCGAGATCGACACTGAACGGAGCGAAGCGGTTGAAGGGCGCAAAGGCGATTTCGCCGAGCAATACCGCATCGCTGTCCAGGTGCACATCACCCGCCAGGCTGGAAATCAAGATCACGGCAATAGAAAAGAGGGCCGGGAACACCAGACCGATTGCCGCGTCCTCGCGCACGAGGCCAGTGCGACTGACTGCTTCGACCAACACGACGGTGAGCAAGCCAACCAGGGCGGCGCCCGCAATGAGAATCGGGGAGCCTAGGTCAGAGACGACGAAGAACGCCAATACGATGCCAAGGAGAACGGTGTGGCTGATGGCGTCGCTCATCATGGCCATGCGGCGCAAGACCAGAAAGGTTCCTGGAATCGCGCAAGCGGCGGCAACCACGACGGCAACCAAGAGGACGTCGATCTGGGCCGAAGTCAACGGGCGACTCCAGGTGCGCGGCGGCTTCGGGCCAAGCGGTCGGCTTCGGCCAGTCCGCGGGGAGTCAGCGACCAGCCGCCGGTGTCGTGCTGCCGTGCCAGCCCGTCCGCAGCGAGCTCACTCAGGGCGCGTTCGACGACGGCGCGGCCGCGAACCGCGTTCAGTGCGCCAATGTCGTGTGGATGCGTCGCGTTGGATCCGTGCTGTGCCGCCAGGGACGCCAAATCGGCGATGACAGCTTCCAAGGCCAGCATCCGTCGGCTACGCCAGGCGCGTATGCGCGCCCACACCACGCCTCGCGCGGGTGCAAACAAGAGCGACACGACCACCAACCCGGTCGCGACCAGCACGATGGTGGGACCTGTGGACGTCTCTGCCGTGGTGCTGAGCAGTGCCCCCAACACACCCGCGGCGGCTCCAAACAACGCCGCGAGGGTGACCATGACACCCAGGTGGTTCGTCCACTGCCGGGCGGCCGCACCGGGCGCCACCACCATGGCGCTCATCAGAACCACTCCGACCGTCTTGAGTCCGACAACTATGGCGATCACGAGAAGGCCGGTAAGGAGAATGTCCAGCCTGCGCGTGGGCATGCCGAGGGTTGCGGCAAAGTCGGGGTCGAAGCTCAGGAGCTTGAACTCCTTCCAGAGCGCCAGCAGGGCGAAGAGTCCGAGAGCGCCGACGGCCGCCATGGTTATGACGTCGCTTTCCAGCATGGCGGCCGCCTGTCCGAAAAGAAACTTGTCCAGTCCGGCCTTGCCGGCTGCGGGCTGACGCTGAATGAACGTCAACACAACCAGCCCGGCGCCAAAGAAAACGCTTAGCGTTAAGGCCATAGCGGAGTCTGTCTTGATGCGGGACGTGCGAGCGACCCCAATAATGGCCAGGGCTGCCAACCAACCCGCGATAGCCGCGCCGAGCATTAGCACCAGAGGCGCACGGCTGCCGGTCATCAAAAACGCCAGGGCCACGCCGGGCAGCGCCGCGTGGGACATGGCATCGCCCAAGAGAGCTTGACGGCGGAGCACGGCGAAGGCTCCAAGGGCACCGCTCACGATTCCCAGCGTGGCCGAGCCAAGCGCGACGGTACGCAGCGTGTGGTCCACGAAGAGGCCGCCCAGGACGTCCATCCGTGCTTCGCCTCTAAGCGGGACTATCGGTGCGAATCACGAGGCTGACTCAAGATCGTTGCCCATGGCGCGTCCACCGATGCCGGCCACGCGTCCGCCGTACGTATGGCGCAAATTCTCTTCGGTGAACACTCGCTCTACTGGTCCGCCGGCGATGCGCCGGACATTCAGGAGAGTGACCTCGTCGAAGTACTCGGTTACGGTCTGGAGGTCGTGGTGTACCGCTACTACCGTCTTGCCGTCGGCCCGCAGCGCTCGCAACAACTCAACGATCGCGCGTTCGGTAGTGGCATCGACCCCCTGAAACGGCTCGTCCATCAGGTAGACGTCGGCGTCCTGCACGAGCGCCCGAGCCAGAAAGATCCGCTGCTGTTGCCCACCTGAGAGCTGGCTGATCTGGCGGTCGGCATAGCACTCCATGCCGACCTCAGTAAGCGCGGCGGCAGCTCGAGCTCGCTCGGACGAGCCTGGGCGCCGCACCCAGCCCAAACCGCCGTAGGTTCCCATGGTGACGATGTCGAGCGCCGTGGTTGGGAAGTCCCAGTCGACGCTGCCGCGCTGGGGTACGTAGGCCACGCGCCGCCGCTGACTTGCGTAGGGCTGTCCGAAAATCAGCACTTCACCAGCGGCGGGTTGCAAGAGACCTAACACCGCGCGCAGCAGGGTGGTTTTGCCGGCACCATTAGGACCCACAATCGCCATCAGCACACCTTGGGGAACTTCAAGGTCGACATCCCACAGGACCGGCCGCTGCTGATACGCCAGGGTCAGGTCCGTGGCCTGGATGGCAAGCGCCCCGCCGGTGCGGAGGCCGATCCTCATGACCGCGCCAAGGCTTCGACTATCGTGTCGATGTTATGGCGGATCATACCAAGGTAGGTGCCCTCCGCCGTACCTTGGGCGCCCATGGCGTCAGAGAAGATCTCGCCGCCAATAATCACGGTGTGCCCACGAGCGGCCGCAGCTTCGATTACGGCCTGGACGGCTTGATCGGGGACCGATGACTCAATGAAGACCGCCGGGATCCCACGTTCGCTGATGAACTGCGCGAGCTGTTGTACGTCAGCCGTGCTGGCCTCGCTTTCGGTACTGATGCCCTGCAGGCCACGCACTTCCAGACCGTAGCGATTCGCGAAGTAGTTGAAGGCGTCGTGCGCGGTCACCAAGACCCGCACCCGCTCGTCGATCTCCATAGCTCGTGACTTGACATAAGAGTCAAGCTCTCTGACTTGGGAAAGGAAGGTGTCGGCGTTGGCCCGGTAAAACTCCGTGCCTTCAGGATCCATTGCGATAAGAGCGTCGCGAATGGTCCCGACGGTTATCGACCATAGATCCAGGTCGAACCAAACGTGGGGATCGTAGGCGCCATTGAATTCCGGCGGCGCCAGCAGGAGTTGCCGGTCAATGTCGTCGGTCACCCGAACTGAATAGACCCCGAGTTCGCCGATCCGTTCAAGGACCCCAGAAATTCCGGCCTCCAGGTGCAGGCCGTTCCAGAACACGGCGTCCGCTGCTTCGAGCCGAGTAATGTCGCTTTCGCTCGCACGGTAAAGATGTGGATCCACGCCGGGTCCCATAAGGCCATGGACTTCAACTCGGTTTCCGCCTACGCGGCGTACCGCGTCGGCAATCTGCCCGGTTGTCGCGACGACCGTTAGCGGTCTTCCGCCCTGGCGGAGAACCGGCGCCAATCGGTGTTTCGCATGCGTGTCCGTCTGGACAGAGGCGTCTTCGCAGGCGGACAAGAGTGAGGCGACGGCCACAACGGCAACGGCGGCAAGCACTCGCAGCGTGCGCAACGCTCTTCCTTTCGCAGCAAACCTACTGACGAGGGCCGGCAGGCCCGCACCTCATGCGGCCTGCCGGCCTGTTTATAGTACCTAAAAGAATGTTTTTAGTGAAGTCAAATCCTTTGGGCTCACAACGAGCGGTGGCGCCACTTGCGGACGACCAAATGCAAACCGCCCCGCCGGCGCTGGCCGGCGGGGCGGTTGAACGACCCGAAGTGTGGACTTAGTAGTCCATCGCGGGCGCGGGGGCCTCTTCCTGCTCGGGGACGTCGGCGATGAGGGCCTCAGTGGTGAGGATCATTCCGGCGATCGAGGCGGCGTTCTCGAGAGCCGAGCGCGTCACCTTGGCCGGGTCAATCACGCCGGCCGCCACCATGTCGGTGAACTCCTCATTCACCACGTGGTAGCCCCAGTTCGTGCCCTTGGAGCCGGACTGCCGGCGGACTTCCTCAACGACGACCGATCCGTCGGCGCCGGAGTTGGAGGCGATCCAGCGCAGCGGCTCTTCGAGCGCGCGGCGCAGGGCGCGGACACCAACGACCTCGTCGCCGCTGCACTCCGCTTCCACGCCTTCCAGCACGTGGGCGGCGTTGAGCAGAGCCACGCCACCGCCAGGCACGATGCCTTCCTCAATGCCGGCGCGAGTGGCGGAGAGGGCGTCTTCGACGCGGTGCTTCTTCTCCTTGAGCTCGGTCTCGGTCGCGGCGCCGACGCGAATGACTGCCACGCCGCCGGCCAGCTTGGCCAGACGTTCTTGCAGCTTCTCGCGGTCGTACTCGGAGGTGACTTCCTCGACCTGGCCCTTGAGCTGGTTGAGGCGGGCCTGCACGGCCGCTTCCTTGCCGCCACCCTCGACGATGGTGGTGTTGTCCTTGTCGGCCACCACGCGGCGGGCGCGACCCAGGTCCTCCAGGATCACGCCGTCCAGGCGACGACCCATGTCCTCGGAGATCACGGTGCCGCCAGTGACGACGGCCACGTCCTGCAGCATTTCCTTGCGGCGGTCGCCGTAGCCCGGCGCCTTCACGGCCAGGCAGTTCAGGATGCCGCGCAGCTTGTTCACCACCAGGGTGGCCAGGCCTTCGCCCTCCACGTCCTCGGCGATGATCACGAGGTCTTTCTTGCCGGACTGCGTGACCTTCTCCAGCGTCGGGAGAATGTCACTCACCGCCGACAGCTTCTTGTCGGTGACGAGGACCAGCGCGTCCTCGATGACGGCTTCCATGCGGTC
Organism: Chloroflexota bacterium; assembly: GCA_022824495.1. Classification (GTDB taxonomy): domain Bacteria; phylum Chloroflexota; class UBA11872; order UBA11872; family UBA11872; genus UBA11872. The sequence goes on from JAJDZU010000014.1 coordinate 71,910, forward strand.
CTGGTTGGTCACGAAGTACGGCGAGATGTACCCGCGGTCGAACTTCATGCCCTCCACGTACTCGATCTCGAACTCAAGGCCCTTGGACTCCTCGACCGTGATCGCGCCGTCCTTGCCGACCTTGTCCATGACCTCGCCGATCAGTTCGCCGATCTGCGTGTCGTTGGCCGAGATGGAGGCGATCTGGGCGATCTCGTCCTGGCTGCGGATCTGCTTGGCCTGGGCGCCGACTTCCTCGACCACCGCTTCCACGCCCTTGGCCAGACCGCGCTTGATGATCATGGGGTTGGCGCCGGCGGCGACGTTCTTCAGGCCTTCCTTGATGATGGCCTGCGCCAGTACGGTGGCGGTTGTGGTGCCGTCACCAGCGATGTCGTTGGTCTTGCTGGCGGCTTCCTTGATGAGCTGGGCGCCCATGTCCTCGAACGGATCTTCCAGGTCGATGTCCTTGGCCACTGTCACGCCGTCGTGGGTGACCGTGGGGCCGGAGTACTTCTTGCCCAGGGCCACATTGCGACCCTTCGGCCCCAACGTCGTCTTGACGGCGTTGGCGACCACGTCGATGCCCTTTACCAGCTTCGAGCGGGCCTCTACATCCAGCAGGATGTCTTTCGGCATGCTTTCGTCCCTTTCGACCCGGCTGACCGCCAGCAGGATGCTTCGGTCTTCGTATAGGGGTCGTGTCTGGTCCGCCAGTCAGACGACGCGTACCGAACAGACTGGGACGCGCGCTGACGCGGATCGAATCAATCGCGTTAGCAGCCCATTGTAGGGATTGGCGAAAATGAGCGTCAAGAGATTCCGCTATTCGCGACGGAAGTGCGCGGGGTCGTATCCGGGCCTACGTGGTGCCCGACTCGACCGGTTTCGGTAGCTCGCGTAGCGACCGAATCGGCGAGAGGAACAGCCAGAGAGCGACCGCGAATTCAAGCCCCGCGGCGACAAAGAGTGTCGGCCGCATGCCAAAGGCCTCAGCGACAACACCACCGACAAGTGCACCGAGCGGGACCAACCCAATCTCCAGGGTGTTCATGATGCCGTTCATGCGGCCCTGAAGCCGAAGCGGAGTGCTTGCCTGACTCAGGCTGCCCTGGCAGACGCCATAAACCGTGGCGCCGATGCCGAACAGGAACATTGAGACCGTCAGCAACACGACGACGGCTGCGAGCGGCCCACCGGCGAGTGGGGTCACCAGGTCGCTCAACGCCGCGATGACGACCGCAACGATCATGGCCCGACCTGGACCCATCCAGCGGATCAGCCGTTCCGCGGTGAAGGCGCCGACCATGAACCCCACACTGCTGACCGCGAACAGGAAGCCGAATGCCAGCGGCTCGACTTCGAGCTGCTTGTTGACATAAAGCAGCCACACGGCCTCGAACATCGCATTGAACACGGCGATACCGCCGAGGGCGACGGCGATGGCGAGCAGAATTCGATTCCGGCCGACGACGGCTAGTCCCTCGCGGGCCTGCTTGAGGAAGCCGTCGTCGGTCGCAGTCGTTGTAGGTTCGGACTCCGCAATTCGGATTCCTCGCAAGGCCAACGCTGAAATCACAAAGGTCACGGCGTCCACGACCAGCGCAACCGGCGCCGTGAACAGGTGGATCAAGACTCCGGCAACGCCCGGGCCGGCCACCTGCGACGCTGACGTGCCGATCGCGAGCTTGCTGTTGGCTTCCACCAACTCCTCCCGCGATACCAGTGACGGCAGAATCGACCGATTGGCCACGCCAAAGAACATCCAAAGCGTGCCGGTGCCGAGGGCAACCACGTACAGGTGTTCGATCCGCAAGACTTGCAGCCAGGCCGCGATTGGCACGGAGAGCAACAACAGCGCACGACCGTAGTCGGCAACGATCATCACCCGGCGCTTCCTGAGCCGGTCGACCCAAACGCCCACGCCAATCCCAAATGCGAGCGACGGGAGGCCGCCGATGGCCGCCAGGATGCCCATCTGCAGCGGCGAGGCATCCAGCACCAGCACCGCCGTGAGCGGAAGCGCCAGAAAGGTGATCTGCGATCCAAAGGCTGAGACGGTCCCGCCAACCCACAGCTTCAGGAAGTTGGGGTGACGCCAGAGACCCTGCAGACGAACAGGCATCGGACACCGGTGTCCTTTCCCGCCCCTGGGCGCCGGCAGTCACAGTGATAACGGCGGCCTTGTTCGCGCGCCGCACCGGCAATCGCCGAGCCTAACGAGGCTGGGCGAACGACAAGACACGCGGCTGACATTGCCCAGCGGCTACCGCAATCCCTTATCTTTGCGCTATGCCGTTTCACCTGACCCGTGCTCAGCACGACCAGATCGTTGGCCAGGCGCGCGACGAGGCGCCCCTGGAGTGCTGCGGTCTGATTGGCGGGCAGGACGACACCGCCCTGAAGCTCTACCCAGCCCGCAACGCCGACCAGAGCCGCGTGCACTACACCATCGATCCGCGCGACATGCTCAACGCCACCCGCGACATCGAAGACGTGCAGGGCTGGGACATCTCGGCCTTCTACCACTCCCACCCACGCAGCGACGCCTACCCTTCGCCGACGGACGTTCGCGAGGCTGTTGAATCCGGCTACTCCGAGTACAGCCGATTCATCATCGTCTCGCTCATGAACCCCGAGCGGCCGGTGATGCGTTGCTTCTGGCTCCGAGGTGGGACGATCAGCGAGGAGCCACTGGTCGTCATCGATCCAACGGGCGACGAAGGCACGTAGGATTTGGCTATGGCCACCGCCGTTTACCAGCCGTCCATCGACCTTGAGGCCTCGCTCGAGGCCAAGACGCAGTTCCTGCGGCGGACGATTGGTGGCCTGGAACGCGCAGTCGTGGCCTACTCCGGGGGAGTCGACAGCACTCTGCTGGCGAAGGTGACCTACGACGTGCTGGGGGCTGAGGCCCTGGCGGTCACCGCCGTATCGCCCAGCCTGGCTCAAGCGGAGCGCGACGATGCCGCTCGGTTTGCCGCCCAGATCGGTATCCGGCACGAGTTCATCGAGACCCGCGAACTCGAAAACCCGGACTACCGGGCCAACGACAGTTCCCGCTGCTTCCACTGCAAGGCCGAGCTCTTCGACCGGCTGCGGGAGTTCGTGGCCGAGCGCGGCGTTCAGCACATGCTCTACGGGCCGGTGGTGGACGACCTTGGCGACTTCCGCCCCGGCATGGCCGCCAGCCGCGAGCGCGGCGCCCGCGCCCCGCTGGTCGAAGCCGGACTGCGCAAGGCTGAAGTCCGGGAGCTCTCGCGCCGTCTCGGCCTGCCCAGCTGGGACAAGCCGGCGGTAGCCTGTCTGTCGTCACGCGTTGCCTACGGCAGCGAGGTCACCGTGGAGAAGCTTGGACAGATCGAAGCCGGCGAGGCCCTGCTGCGCGCCGAGGGCTTCCGCGAGCTTCGCGTCCGCCACCATGGCCCGATTGCCCGCATCGAAGTCCCCGAATCCGAGCTGGCTCGATTCACCCAGGACTCCAACCGTCGCCGACGCATCATCGAGGGCCTGAAGTCGCTGGGCTTCACCTACGTAACCCTCGACCTGCAGGGCTTCAGGTCCGGTGCCATGAACGAAGCGCTGCCTGTGATTTCTACCGAGCAGTAACCGACGGCGCGGCACGCGAGAGTTGAGCACGCGGACTCAGAGCAAGGAGCGGTCATGAACGTTGAGATTCGCGACGAGCGCTTCCGGCAAGTAGTCGGCTACGACGCTCCCGTCGAGGAACTGGCCACCGGGTTCGATTTCACCGAAGGCGCGGTCTGGAACCATGTTGAAGGCTGTCTCATCTTCAGCGACATGCCCGGCAACGTCATGCGCAAATGGACGGCCGCGGACGGTATCCAGGTCTTCCGACAGCCCAGCAACATGGCGAACGGCAATACCTACGACCTGCAGGGACGGCTGGTCACCTGCGAACACGCCACCAGCCGTATCACGCGCACGGAGCATGACGGCTCGATCACGGTTCTTGCCTCGCACTTCGACGGCAAAGAGTTGAACAGCCCCAACGACGTGATCGTCAAGAGTGACGGCTCGATCTACTTCAGCGATCCGTCATTCGGGCGCATGGAGTACTACGGCGTGGCCCGCGACGTGGACCTTGACTTCCGCGGCGTGTACCGGCTTGATCCCGCGTTGGGAGACCTGACCCTGCTGGTCGACGACTTCGATCAGCCCAACGGCCTCACGTTCTCGCTGGACGAACGGCAACTCTTCATCAACGACACGATGCGTGGGCACATCCGTGTGTTCGATGTTGATGCTGACGGTGGGCTGACCGGTGGCCGCGTCTGGGCTGAACTGACTGGCGACCGCGAGGGCCTGGCCGACGGGATGAAGATCGACAGCGAGGGCAACCTGTACACGGCCGGTCCGGGCGGCGTTCAGGTGTTCGGACCGGACGCGACCTGCCTGGGCGTCATCTACGTACCGCAGGGCGTTGCCAACTTCACCTGGGGGGACGCTGACCTCCAAAGCCTGTTCATCAATGCGGGGTCTGCGCTCTATCGCACGCGAGTCAATGTCCCGGGCCGCACGCTGTTTTGAGGCAGCAATGACCTCAAACATGTTGCTGACTTTTCGGCTCCTGTGTTCTGTGCCGGTACCGCCTAGGTCTAACCGTTCGAATGCGATTACATGCACCAGGGCAGTCCGTGTCCTCGCGACGCTTCTTCTCGCAACGGTGTTCGCGACCTGCGGCGAGACAGCACCGGCCGAACCTTTGAGACTCGGCCTGCTGACCTACATCAGCGAGGGATCCGCGCAGAACGCTCAGGATCGGCAGCGCGCGTTCCACCTGGCTATTTCCCACGTGAACCAGGCTGGCGGGGTGTTCGGGCGCCCGGTCGAAACCGTGGTGGCTGACACCAGACTGGACCCGGACACGGCGGTGGCCGAGGCGCGCCGTCTCATTGACGACGAAGGTGTGCACGGAATCGTGGGCCCCAGCTCCAGCGCCAACTCGTTTCCAGTGGCTGAGCAGGTGGCCGGGCCGTCCGGGATTCCCTTCATCAGTCCCGCCGCGGGCGCGGCACGGATAACAGATGCGAACGACAACGACTTCTTCTTCCGCCTCACGCTGTCCCAACGGGCGTACGGACCGGCGCTGGCGCAATTGACCCGTGAGCGTGGATTCCGAAACGTTGGTGTGCTCTACCGCGACGACCTCTGGGGCCAGGGACTGGCTGAGACGTTTGCGCAAGCCTGGGAAGGTTCTCTCGAGTTAGTCGCCGTTGAGATAGGCCGGACAGACATAGCCGACGCCGTACGGGAGTCCGCTGTCGGCGGTGCTGAGGCGCTCGTCGTCATGTTATTCCCGGACGAAGCGGTAGTGGCGGTCCGCGAGGCGCTGGAGCTTGGCGTATATGAGCGGTTTGTGTGGGGCAGTGCGCTGCGAAACCTCGATCTGGTCAACGCCATCGGCGCGGACGCGCTGGCCGATACCTACGGCATCGGATCGTCCGCCCCAGGTGAACTCGCGCCGGCATGGGAGGCCTCGTATACCGAGGCACACGGCGAACCTCCGGTCGGCAGCTTTGCCCGGGAGGTCTATGACGCCACCGTTGCCCTGGCCCTGGCGGCGCAGGCCGGCAATAGCACCAACGGCGCGGTCATTCGCGATCATCTGCGCGCCGTCGGTACTGAACCGGGGGAGTCCTTCGAACCCGGACCGGACGGGGTGGCACGCGCGCTGGCGGCGTTGGCTGATGGCAGAGAGATTGTCTTCAACGGCGCCTCCGGTCCGCTGGAGTGGGACGCCAATGGCGACCTGCGTCGAGGTCACCTCGGGGTCTGGCGTTACACCGCCGACGGTCGGATTGAAGACGTGCGTCGAATCCTCTACGAGTCTTGACGTTCGTTAACGCGGGTGACCGTGCCGCGGCGGAGAACTGTCTAGTTGGGCAATGGCATCGAAGCGTACGACGGGCAAGCCAGTGCGAATCCCCGTTGACGGGATGAGTGGGCTCGCTCCCGGATTTGGGCGTGCGTCTGCGGCGGTCGCAAGGGTGCTGGCGTTGGTTTTTCTCATGGCCGGTCTCAGCACATGTGGCGAAGCAGCGCAGGCGGACCCGCTGAAGCTTGGGCTGCTGACGTACATCAGCGCCGGTTCGCCCCAGAACGCCCAGGACCGTCAAAGGGCATTTGAGCTGGCGATCACACACCTCAACCAGGCCGGCGGAGTGTTTGGTCGGCCGGTCGCGACCGCCGTCGGCGATACCGCGCTCGATCCGGATACCTCGGTGGCCGAGGCCCGACGCCTGATTGATGACGAGGGCGTGCATGCGCTGGTCGGTCCCAGCACCAGCGCCAACGCATTGCCCGTGGCCGAGCAGGTAGCCGGACCGGCCCGCGTGCCACTCATCAGTCCCTCTGCCACCTCGCCGAGCCTTACCGAGGCCGCGGACGACGACTTCTTCTTCCGCGCCGCCCTCTCGGACCTGGCGCAGGGACCGGTGCTGGCCCGGATTGCCCGCCAGCGTGGATTCGACAACGTGGGCCTGATCTATCGAGACGACCTATGGGGCCGGGGCCTCGCAAGCGCCTTCGAAGATGCCTGGGACGGCTCGGTTCATTCAATTGCCAGCGAACCCGGCCAAACCAGCTTCGCCGTAGCTCTGCGCGAGTCCGCGGCCGGCGGGGCCCAGGCCCTGATTGTGATCCTGTTCCAGACCGAGGCCATTGCTGCCGTTCGTGAGGCCCTGGACCACGGCGTGTACGACCGGTTCGTACTTGGCGACGCCCTCAAGAACACCGAGCTGATCGAAGCGATTGGGGCTGACGCGCTGGCGGGCACCTATGGCGCGGGCACCGCCGTTCAGCCGGACAGCGAGTCCTCAGCCGCCTGGACGGCGGCCTGGCTCGACACGTACGGGGAGCCGCCGAAGGGCTCGTATGTTCGCGAGGTCTACGACGCCACCATTGCCCTGGCGCTGGCCGCCCAGGCCGCGAACACCACCGACGGCGTTGCAATCCGTGACCGGCTGCGCTCAATCGGCGTTGAGCCCGGCCAGCCAGTCGTCGCGGAGCCCGAAGGGATCGCCCGGGCGCTCGAGGCGCTGGCCGAAAGCGGTGAGATCATCTACCAGGGCGCCTCCGGCACGCTCGTCTGGAACGCCGACGGCGACCTCGCGCAAGGCCACGTCGGCATCTGGCGCTTCACGGCCGACGGGCAGATCGAAGACGTGGAGGCCGTTCCGTACCCTAGTTAACGTCTCCGACCGGACGAGTGGCCAGTCCGTTATTGCTGGTCTCGGATGCGCTCTGAGGTTGCGTCCAGCCCCTGAACTCCGCCGACGAATTGATCGCGGATGTAGCACCACAATCGCGCTCTTCACGGCAGCGGCCGCTCGACAACCCAGCTAGGCTGAGTGCCGAACGACGATCCAATCCGACGCCCCTGCAAGGAGCCTGTTCCCGTGAGTCCTTCACCTTTGCGCATGGTTCAGTGGGGGACCAAGCATCCCCACGCGGCGGGCTGGTTGAGCGTGATGCTCGACAATCCGGATGTCGAAGTGGTGGGCGTCTACGAGGACGACGCCGACCGCCGGCAAGAGCTCGCATCCAGCGGCAACGCGCCGTGGAGCCAGACGACCTGGCTCGACGATCTGAGTGCCGTTCTGGAAGACGCCAGCGTCGACGCGGTGGCTGCGGAAGGCGACAACTCGGAGAACCTGCAACAGGGCGAGGCCGTCATCGCGGCTGGCCGCAACTTGCTGCTGGACAAGCCGGCCGGGCACGATCTGCCCCGCTGGGAACGCGTGCTGGAATTTGCCGCCGAGCAGGACCTCTACATCCAGCTTGGCTACATGTTCCGGCATCACGACGGCTACCAGCGCATCGCGAACTGGGCGCGAAGCGGGATGTTGGGCGACATCTTTGCCATCCGCGCCCACATGTCCACGTACGTCGAGCCGTCCACCCACTCACTGCTGGCCAGCTTTTCCGGCGGTGTGTTCTACGACCTGTGCGGCCACGTACTGGACCAGATCGTCTGGACGCTTGGCCGGCCTGATCGGGTGACGCCGTTCATGCAGCGCGTGCGGCCCGAGAGTGGATTCGTGGACAACGGCGTGGCTGTGCTGGAGTACCCGGGGGCGCTGGCCATTGTGGACATCGCCGGGCTTGAAGTGCCGACGCGTCCTCGACGCTACGAGGTCTACGGTTCGCGCGGCTGGGCCATCATGGAACCGATGGAACCAGCGCAAACGGTCCGGCTATCGCTGGACAGCGCGCGCGACGGTTTCTTGGAAGGCGAGCAGACGATGACGCTTGAGGCCCGGCCCCGCTACGTCGCCAGTCTGGAGGCGTTTGTCCGCACGCTGCGCGGCGAGCAGGCGCCCGAACGCTCGCTCGAGCACGAGCGCGTTGTGCAGGAAACCGTCATGCGGGCCACCGGCGCAATCGACTGAACCTGCGGATCGGGCTGTTGGGCTAGTTCCCCAGCCCCAGCGCCAGGCCGCCGAAGATCGACTGCAGCCGCCCCCGGTCTTCTGGCGGAAGCGGTCCTCGGGCCATGGCGGCTACGTTGGCGTCCAGGTGATCCGGGTTAGCCGTGCCGGTCAGCACCGTTGAAATGGCGCTCGGCTCCAGCACATAGCGGTAGGCCGCGTCCGGCACCGATTCAACGTCGTCATGGACCAGCCAGCCCAGCGGGTCGTCGTCAGGCAGCGCGTCGGCTGCCAAGTGTCCTTCGGCTTTGAGTTCAGCAATGACCTCGCGCAGCCGTTCGGGGTTACCCAGCGCCCGACGCACGGCAATCATTACGATCAGGCCGATGTCGGCGGCTTCGGCGGCGTCCAGCACGTCCTGCTCGGCCGTCTGGTGCAACAGGTTGTATCCGACCATGAAGGCGTCGAAGTGCCCGTCGGCGGCCATCCGCTTGAAGGTCTCGTGGTGGACGTCGTCGTGCGCCTGCTCGGTCACGCCGAGAAAGCCGACCTTGCCGGCGCGTTGAGCTTCAAGGAGGACGGGCAGGTGCCGCTCCACAACCTCGTCGTACCGGTCAGGCATCAGACCGTGCACCTGGATCACGTCGATGTAGTTCACGCCCAGGCGCTCCAGGCTGTTGTCGATGGACGCTTGCACGCTCTCGGGACTCTTCAACTCGTTGTCGGCAAGCGGGCTGTATTTCGTGGCGACGATGACGTCGTCGCGAGGCACGCCGGCCAGCCCATGGCCCAGCAGGATCTCGCTGTCGCCATAGCTGGCCGCCGTGTCGAAGAAATTGATCCCGTGGTCCAGCGCGCGCCGGACCAGGCGACGGGCGTCGTCCAGGGTGGCGCCGCGGTTCTGTCCCATCTTGCTGGGGCCGCCGGTCCCCAGGCTGGCGAGCGACACGCGCAAATCCGTTCGGCCCAGACGCCGGTACTCCATCGAGGTGACTCCTGACGTGGTGGTGGACCTGAAACATAGCGCGAGTAGAGCTTTCGCGAAGACAGGGGACGATGTTTGACTTGGACGGGATGAGGCGTAGTCTTGATAAGACCACCCCACCAGGGGTGGGGTAGGGAGAGATTGGCCGTCACGGAGACACGCGATGGATCAGGAAACTCAGAACCTCCTCAACCGCTGGAAGTCGATCCAGGGCCACGCCCGGGCGGTTGAAAAGATGCTCGAAGACGATGCCTACTGCGTGGACGTCCTCAAGCAGACCCTGGCCATCCAGGGTGCGATCGAGAAGGTCAACGCCGGCATCCTGGAGCGCCACCTCCGCACCTGCGTCACCACCGCCATCGCCTCGGAGGATCCTGCCGAACGCGAGCAGGTGATTGCGGAACTGATGGACGTGTTCAAGGGGACCGGTCACCTGCGGCGCGTCGCCTCGGCCGGCGAAGCAATCGAGCGAGTCGCCGCCACCCTGAACGCCGCTGACAGCCCGCGCCACGCCCACGGAATCGGTGCGGACGCATGACGCTTGCTACTGAACGGACACTCATCCTGCCGCTGAGCGGCCTGCACTGTGTCGCCTGCGTCAGCCGAGTGGAGCAGGCCGTCGCGGAAGTCGACGGTGTTGTTGACGCCAAGGTCAATCTCGCCGACGAGAAGCTGACCGTCCGGTCAGATCAAATACTCACGGCAGCGACGGTCGCCGCTGCCGTTGTGGCCGCGGGCTACGAAGTACCGGCGGCCGAACGAACGCTCCAGGTCGAAGGCATGCACTGCGCCTCGTGCGTGGGCCAGGTCGAGAACGCTATTCGGGATGTCCCCGGGGTGCTCGACGCAGCCGTGAACCTGGCTTCCGGCCAAGTCCTGCTACGTCACGCCCTGGGCCAGGCCGAGCATGGCGCGCTGCGCACGGCTGTGGAGCGTGCCGGCTTCAGCATGCTCGCGGTGGACGCGCCCAACGAAACGTCCGCTGGCGCCGCCGCGGACGGAGGGCTGGAGGAGCGACGCCGGCGCGAACGCCGCTGGCTTGGTATTCAGGCCGCCTTCGCACTCGGCGTCGGGGTGCTGGCGATGTGGGGGGCGGTGGAGTTCATCCTGTGGGCGCCGGACATCCTGCGCAATCCCTGGGTCGTGCTGGTCCTGGTCACGCCGGTTCAGTTCTGGTCAGGTTGGTCCTTCTATCGCGGCGCGTGGCTGGCGGCGCGGCGTGCGAGCACGGATATGAACACGCTGGTCGCCATCGCAACCAGTGCCGCGTATGGCTACAGCCTGGTTGTCACGGTGTGGCCGGGGCTGCTGAGCGATGTGGCCGGGGCTGACGTGCACTACTTCGAAGCTTCCGCGGTCATCATCGGGCTGGTTCTGCTTGGCCGCTACTTCGAGATGGGCGCCCGAGCCCAAGTCTCCGCGGCAATTCAGCGACTGCTGGACCTCAGGGCCAGGACGGCTCGCGTCGAGCGGGACGGGCAAGCCCTCGAGGTCGCGTTGGACGACGTTCGGCAAAACGACGTGGTCGTGGTGCGCCCTGGCGAGAAGATCCCGGTGGACGGCCAGCTGCTCGAGGGCGCGTCCGCGATCGACGAATCGATGATCACCGGCGAGAGCATTCCGGTTGACAAGAAGCCTGGCGACCAGGTGATCGGCGCCACGCTCAACACAACGGGCAGCCTGCGCGTGCAACCGACCCGTCTTGGAAGAGACTCGATGCTGGCGCAGATCATCGCGCTGGTTGAACGAGCCCAGACCTCCAAAGCGCCGGTGCAGCGGCTGGCGGACTGGGTGGCGGCCCGCTTCGTGCCGGCCGTGATCGTGATCAGCCTGCTGACACTCGGCGCTTGGCTGGCGGTCGGTCCCGACCCGCGGCTCACCCACGCCCTGGTGGCCATGGTCACGGTGCTGATCATTGCCTGTCCCTGTGCGCTGGGCATTGCCACGCCCACGGCCATCATGGTTGGCGTCGGCAAGGGCGCCGAACTCGGCGTCCTGGTGCGTAGCGGGGAAGCGCTGGAGACGGCCGGGCGCATCGATACCGTGGTGCTGGACAAGACCGGCACCATCACCAGGGGCCGTCCCGCGATAACGGACGTCATTCCGCTCAACGGCGAGCCCGAGTCGGAAATCCTGCGCATGGTCGGCTCAGCCGAACGCGACTCCGAGCACCCCGTCGGTCAGGCCATCGCGCACGGCGCGGTAGAGCGCGGCGTTGAACTGCCGACGGCGAGCCAGTTCCGGTCCATTACCGGCGGTGGCGTTCAGGCGGTGGTAGATGGCCGGCAGGTGGTAGCTGGAACAGCCGATCTTCTGGCCGACGCCGGCGTTTCGGTCGAGGCGGCGACGCACCGTGGCAAGGACTTGGCCGCACAGGGCCTTTCGCCGGTGTATGCGGCCATTGACGGCGAACTGGCGGGCGTGCTGGCAGTGGCTGACGCTCCTCGGCCGGAGGCCGCCGGCGCCATAGCCGAATTGCAGCATCTTGGCCTGCGCGTGCTGATGGTCACCGGCGACCGCGAGGCGCCGGCACAGGCCATCGCTCGGCAAGTCGGAGTGGACGAGGTGCGGGCGGAAGTTCGGCCAGGCGACAAAGCGGCCATCGTGCGGGAACTGCAGGCAGCGGGGAATCGAGTGGCCGTCGTCGGCGACGGCATCAACGACGCGCCCGCGCTGGCCCAGGCCGACCTGGGCATTGCAATGGGCACGGGAACCGACATCGCCATGGAAGCCGGCGACATAACCCTGGTGCGCGGCAACCTTGACGATGCGGTCACCGCTATACGCCTCAGTCGCGCCACCATGCGCACCATCCGGCAGAACCTGTTCTGGGCCTTCGCCTACAACGTGGCCCTCATTCCGGTCGCGGCCGGCGTGCTGTATCCCGTGTGGGGGCTTCAACTCAGTCCGATGTTGGCCGCGGCCGCCATGGCCTTCAGCGACCTTTCGGTCGTCGCAAACTCCCTTCGTCTACGTCGCTTCAGACGAATCTGCAGGCGTTGACTCACATATAATTGACAACTTACCGCGTCTATTCTAGTATCAAGTGATGTTCCAAGCGGGTCGATTTGCGTAAGATTAGCAAGCGCTTGAGATTACTTTTAGCCAATGCTAATCCTCATCGTATGATCGCCTAATGAATGTAATTGGATGCTGCTCCAGGCAGCATCTGACTTCCGGGAGGGGACGGCGATGACCATGAGAAAGAGTCTGGCAGCGGCGCTGAATGACCAGATCAACCACGAGTTCAGCGCGGCCTATGTCTACCTGGGCATGGCCGCCTACTTCGAGACGCTCGACCTCGGTGGCTTCGCTGGCTGGATGCGCGCCCAGAGCGAGGAAGAGTGGGGCCACGGCATGCGCATCTACGAACACCTGGCGGCGCGCGATGTCCCGGTCACGCTAAGCGGACTGGACCAGGCCGAAACCGAATATGACGGCCCCGAATCGGTCATTGCCAGCGCGCTCGATCTTGAGCAGGGCACCACGCGCTCCATCAACGCCGTCTATGCCCGGTCGCTTGAACAGGGGGACTTCCAGGCCAAGGCGATGCTGGACTGGTTCGTTGACGAGCAGACGGAAGAAGAGGACACGCTCCGCACGCTGCTCAGCCAGGTCAAGATCGCCGGTGACGAAGGCGCGGCCCTGTTAATCCTTGACCGCGAGTTGGCGGGCCGCCAGTCGGCGAACGGCGGGGCGTAGCTCGACGAGGTCGGCTACGCCTCGGCCCGCAGCCGGCGCTCCAGCGCTTCGGCTGTCCGCTTTAGTTTATCGCTGACCGTGATCTGATACGGCCGATCGGCTGGAGCCAGGCCGGTCACGCGTTGCGGTAGCTCAGCGAGCGACTGCTTGGCATGTCGCCGAATTGCGTTCAGGCTGGGCTGTGTGCCGTCGAGCCGCTGGCCGCCGGTCATCACCGGCTGGAGCAGCGGCCGGCCGTCGAGCGGCTCGTCCGCGACTGCAAGCACATCCCTCACCGCCAGGCCGTTCTCGAACTGCCGGAACACCTGTTTGCGCCCCGGCCAGGTGCGCTTGGAGGCGGCCAACTTCATTCGTCCCTGCCCCGCGTATTCCGCCAGCTTGTAGGCCGTGTCCAGGTAGGGCGCGTCGGTGGACACGGCCAGTGCCGTGCCGACGCCGTACCCGTCGATCGGCGCCCCGGCGTCGACCAGCTCGGCGATCCTCTCCGCGTCGAGATCACCGCTGACGATGATGCGAACCGCCGTCAGGCCCGCTCCATCCAACACCTCCCGCGCCATTCTCGCGTTGGCGCCAAGATCGCCTGAATCGATTCGAATAGCCGCCACGTCGGATTCGCCGCCCTGTCGCTCCGCCAGGTCGACGACGAAACCCACACCCCGGCGAATGTCGTAGGTGTCCACCAGCAGCGTGGTCGCGCGGTGTGTGGCCGCAAACGACGCCAGCGCGTCCGACTCACGCTCATGCGCCTGGATGTAGCTGTGGGCCATCGTGCCGCTGATAGGCACGCCGTACCGCCGTCCGGCCGCCACGTTCGAGGTGCCGGCCAGACCCGCGATGTAAGCCGCGCGCGCCGTGTCCGCGCCCGCTGCGGCGCCTTGGGCATGCCGCGTGCCAAAGTCCACCACCGGAGTTCCCCTGGCGGCTGCCGCCAGGCGGTAGGCGGCGGATGCGGCCATCGTCTGGTGATGGATCGCGCCGAGCAGATACGTCTCCACCATCTGGGCTTCGGGCAGCGACGCGGTCACTTCAAGGATTGGCTCGTTGCCAAACACCGGTGTCCCTTCCGGCACGGCACGCACCTCTCCCTGGAACCTGAGCCGCTCCAGCCGGTCCAGAAAGTCCGTCGAGAACCGATTGAGCGAGGCCAGGTACTCCAGATCCGCCGCCGTGACCGCCACGCCTTCCAGGTATTCCAGCGCCGCTTCCAGCCCGCAGGCGATCAGCAGATTTCGGTTCGGCGGCAGCCGGCGGCAGATCAGGTCGAAGGTCGCCGTCTCGGTCATCCCGTGCTCCCAGTACGCCTGAATCATCGTCAGCTGATACAGATCGGTCAGCAGCGCGTCGGCGGGCATTGAGGCGCGCGCCGGGGTGGTCATGCGGGCGCGGCGTCCTCCAGGATCGCGCCAGCCTCGCGCATGGCGTCCAGCGCCGCATCGCCGTCACCGGGCGACACGTTCACGGCGCGGATGGCGCTGGCAATCACGTGCACTTCAAGCCCCGGGATCTGCGCTGCGTCCAGCACGCTGGCCTTCACGCAGTAGTCCGTCGCCAGTCCGCCCACCCACAGCCGCTCAATGCCTGCCGCGCGCAATTGCTCGGCCAGTTCTCCGCCGTCGAACGCGGAATAGGCCTCGTGGTCGGCTTGAGCGGCCTTGGACACCACCACCGTGTCCTCCGGCAACGCTAGGTCGCCGTGAAACGCCGCGCCCGGCGTGTCCTGCACGCAATGCGGCGGCCAGGGTCCGCCGCGCTCCGCGAAGCTCAGGTGATCCTGGGGGTGCCAGTCGCGTGAGGCGAAAACTCGCGCCCCGCCTTGCCGTGCGGCCGCGATCCAGTCATTCAAGATCGGAACCACCGCGTCCCCGTCGGCCACCGCCAGCGCGCCGCCGGGACAGAAGTCGTTCTGCACGTCTACCAACAGCAGCGCGTCTTCTGATGTCAGCTTGATTGACATAAGTCACCTCGATTGGGGGCTGACGCGGGCGATGAGGTGTCACTCGCCAAAGCTGGAGGCCGAAATGTACGGCGCGGTGGAATTGGCTGGGGTAGATGGATTCGAACCACCGCTTCACGGTCCAGAGCCGCGCGTCCTACCACTAGACGATACCCCAAGAATCGGCCGTCCCCGGCCAGATTCAAAGTTACCACCAATGCCGCCCCAGGCAGGCTCTCTGGCTCCCTGTAGCGCGCCGGTTGGGACGCCAAAGATGAAGCTCCGCGACAAGTACAACATTGTGGCCTGCCTACTTCGCGCCTAGCATGGCGCACTTGAGCCGTAGCGAGGTGACCCCTCCAATCACTGATCAACGTTCTCCCATCGGGGTACTCGGCGCCGGCCTCATGGGCCACGGCATCGCCCAGGTATTCGCCCTGGCCGGCCACCAGGTCACCGTTCTCGACGCCAATCCCGCCGCATTCGACGCCGCCCGCGGCAAGGTCGCCCGCAATCTCGAACTGATGCTCGAGTACGGTCTGGTTACGGTTGAGCAGACTGTGGCGGTCTCTCAGCGGCTCACCTTCACGACCGACATGTCCGATGTCGGCCATTCAGCCCTCATCATCGAGGCCGTTACCGAGTCTGTGGACGTCAAGCGAGCCGTCTACGCCGACCTGGCGCCCCACTTGGCTCCGGAAACGTTGCTGGCTTCTAACACCTCCAGCATCCCCATCCGCCTCATGGCCGAAGCCACCTGCCGCCCCGATCGCTTCACCACCACCCACTTCTTCCGACCCGCCTACCTGTGCCCGATGGTTGAGGTGACGAAGGGCGAGCTGACCAGCGAGGCCACCGTGGAAGCCGTGCTGGACCTGCTGCGCGGCGCTGGCCTGCGCCCCGTGCGAATCAACGTGGACCTGCCCGGCCAGGTCGCCAACCGGCTGCGCCAGGCCCTGTTCCGCGAAGCGCTGGACCTGGTTGACCGCGGCGTCATTTCCGCTGAGGACATCGACGAACTCACAGCGTTCTCGTTCTCGCCGCGCATGCCGCTCATGGGTGTGATCAAGGACCGCGATCTTGCGGGCCTGGAAATCGCCCTCAACGGCACCGAGAGCGTCTGGCCCGATTTGTGCAACGCCGACAGCGGGCACGACGTGCTTCGCCGCCTGGTCGAGGACGGGCACTTCGGGCTGAAGACCGGCCGCGGCTTCTTTGACTGGTCCGACGTGGACTTCGCCACGCAGTGGGAAACGCTGGAACGCCAGCAGCTGGAGATCTACGCCACGCTGCGCAAGATTGGCGCTTGGCCGGTCTGATCAGGAGCTTCTAGCGCCGCATTCGCAGGGGCTTTGGCCACCTGGCACGGAGCGTCCGTGGTTTGCGCGGTATCCTTTCGCCGTCACTGTCGGATATGGCACTCGGAGGCAGAGCATGCACCTGGCGCGTTACAGCGTGGACGGCGAAGTCCACCACGGAATCGTTGAAGGCGACACCATCGCCGAAATCTCGGGCGACCTTTTCGGCGACCTGGAGCGCACCGGCAACACGGTGGCTCTGGCCGACGTGCAGTTGCTCACGCCCACCTCGCCCACCAAGATCGTCAACCTGGCCGGCAACTACCTGAGCCACATGGGCGACTCGCCGCCCTTCTCCCGACCCCAGCCGTTCCTGGCGCCGCCCTCGTCCGTCCTCGAGCCCGGCGGAACCATCGCCTGGCTGAAGGGCTGCGAGAGACTCGACTACGAAGGCGAGATGGCCGTCATCATCGGCAAGCGCTGTTCGCGGGTCAGCGAAGACGAAGTCAAGGACTACGTGCTGGGCGTCTGCGCCGCCAACGACATCAGCGAGCGCATCTGGCAGAACGGTGAGACCAACGGCGAGCCGGACAGCCAGTGGTGGCGCGGCAAGGGCGCCGACACCTATTCGCCGTTCGGTCCCTGGGTCACCACCGGCCTGGACTACGGCAACCTGGAGATGACCACCCGCGTCAACGGCGAAGTGGTTCAGCACACCAATACCAGCGAGCTGATCTTCAACGTTGAGCAGATCGTCAGCTTCGTCTCGACCTACATGACGCTCGAGCCCGGCGACGCCATCTTCACCGGCACCTCCGGCAGCACCGAGCCCATGAAGAGCGGCGACGTTACCGAAGTCGAGCTGGAAGGCAACGGCACCCTGAGCAACACCGTCGGCTACCCCGAGTAAGGCGGATCGAACCGCCGCGAACCTTCGCGGCAGAGTCGAACTGAAGGAAGCCGCCGCAGGGTCTCAACGGACCCTGCGGCGGCTCCTTTTCTCAGACCGAATCGCCTCCGATGAGGGCCAAGCTCGTCACCGCATAGGCTGCATGTCATCCATCGGCGGCCCGCGTTCCTCGCCCGATGTGGACTCCGCCTGCATGGCGTTGCGTCCCATCTCGTCGGACCCGCCAAAGATGATCGGCAGCGTCAGGGCCACCAGCATCACCAGCGCCCAGATCGCCGGCGCGGACGTTTGCAACTGCCGCCGGCGTTGATCTGCGCGAGCTTCCAGCCGCTCGCGCCGCGGCTGCCACCACGGGTTGTGACGCGACTCGAAGTAGTGGAATCCCACCCCCAGGACCGCGCCGTACACCAGGTGGCCGACCAGCGAAGCCGTTCTCGGCGCCGTGCTGTCCGCCGACCAGTCCGGCGTCTGCCCGGTCAGCACCGCGAACAGCGTGTTGGGCCCGACGACCCAGATAAAGAAGCCGAACGCAACGCCCCAGCCCACCGCCGACCCGATGCCGTATGTCTGTCGCCGAAACAGCAGGCCATAGACCGCCCCCCAGATCACCGAAACCACGGCATGCACCAGCACGCCAACGGCGGCGTTGTCGGCCCGCATCAGCTGGGCGATACCCTCGAACGATCCGAGCCGCGCCAGCATCACGGTGTACAGCAGCCCACCCGCGATTCCCGCCGCCGCTCCGCGCCCCAGCGCCCGCAGCCCCTCGGTGCCGTAGCCCTCGTCCTCGTCCGCCGTCGTCTCGGCGAACAGCACGCGCCAGGCCACGCTCAGCCACTGGTAAGCCAGCCCCAGGATTCCGCCGAAGAGCAGGTAGGCCAGCAGTCCGGGAAAGGCGTCGTGCGCAAAGCCCATCCCCCACGGGAGCATGCCCCGGGTGGCCAACCCGATGATCGTCATCGGCACCAGGATCCAGGCCAGGAAGCCAAATACCACCCCCCGCACCATCGCTGCGCCCGCGCTATCGCGCACCGTGGGCACCACCGCCGCGAACGTCAATCCGCTCACCGCGCCGATCACAAGCACGCCCGACCAAAGCGCACCGGAGGGATCGTGATCGCCGATTCCGACGAAATGACCAAGCAGCCCCTGGTCAACCAGCGCCTTGCCGGTCAGCGCGGCGGCGACCACCCCCGTCAGGACGCCTCGCACCGCGCATCCAACCGTTGGCCGCTCGAAGGCTGACCGCCGCCACAACAGCAGGGCCAGGCTGGTCGTCACGCCGTACTGCAGGTGCCCCAGCAGCATCGGAAAGGTCTCCTGCGCCGAGGTCAGATCCCATGCCAGCGCCTCGCGGCGGATCAGCAGCGGCGCCAGCGTCAGCGGCCCGACAATCCACCACACCGCCCCGTAAATCAGTCCCCAGAACAGCAGGTCGCCCGCGCCGTGCGCCTGGCGGCGAATCAACGCCGCGAACCCGGCGCCGATGACGCCCGCCACGATCATGTGCACGATCCAGCCGCCGACCGCCGAAGGCGGGAGCCGGACCAGCGCGGCAATGGACTCGATGAGGCCCAGGTGCCGCATCACCAGGCCGTAGACCACCCCGCCCACCTGCCCGGCCACCGCGCCGGCCAGCAGCCATGTCGCCAGGTCGTTTCGGCGCGTCACGACCCGCGCTCCGGGTCATCGGATCCGAACCGGCCGTCGGCCGCCGTCGTCAGCACGATGTCGCGCGGAAACACCAGGTCCAGCGCCCAATCCAGCGCCACCCGCGCCTTTCGCTCCAGGCCCGGCAGCTTGCTGAGGTAGATCGTTCGCCACATGAACCAGGCCAGCAGCCCTGAGAATTTGTGTCCCCAGAGCTCCGCGGCTGCGGTCCGATGTCCCAGTCCCACCAGCGATCCGGTCGCCCGGTAGCGAAACGGCTTCAGCGGCCGCTCGTCAATGCTGGCGAGGATGTTCTGCGCCACCCGCTTGCCCTGGCGCAGCGCGTGCTGCGCCGTCGGTGGGCACGGCCGGTCGTCATTGGTGAGATCCGGAATCTGCGCCGCATCGCCCACCGCCCAAACCCCGGGTGTGTCCGGCACTCGCAGCGTCGCGTCCGCCACCACCTGCCCGGCCCGGTTCTTCACGCAGCCCAGGTCTCGCAGGATCGGGTTGGGCTGGTTCCCCGCCGTCCAGACGAACGTCTCGCAGGCAATCACCGTGTCGTCGTCCAGCGTCACCGACCCTTCGGCCGCTGCCGCTACCCGGCGGCCCAGCCGAAACTCGATCCCCCGCGCGCTCAGCTTCTCCAGGGCATAGGCCCCCAACTCCGCGCTCAGCTCCGGCAGGATGCGGTCGCGCGAATGCACCAGCACGAACCGCGCGTCCCCCGGTCGTAGATGCTGGTAGTAGCGACGAACGCTCGACACCAGGTCGAACAGTTCGGCAATCGTCTCCGCGCCGGCGAATCCGCCGCCGGCGACGACAAACGTCAGCAGCCGCTGTCGAACCTCCACGTTCGTCTCATGGTCGGCGCGCTCCAACTGCGACAGCACCCGGTGCCGCAGGCCCACCGCGTCTTCCAGCGTCTTCAGCGTGATCGCGTGCTCGGCCAGGCCCGGCAGGCCGTAGAAGTTCGGCACCGACCCCATCGCCAGCACCAGGTGGTCGTAGGGCACCGCCTGCGGCTCCGCCAGTCGCCGTCCATGCACCAGCACCCGCCGCTGCTCGGTGTCGATCCTCTCCACGTCGCCGTGAATGAAGTTGGTGAACGGGCACGCCGCCCGAATCGGCGCCGCGATGTGTTGCGCCTCAAGCGCGCTGGAAGCCACCTCCGCCAGCATCGGCGTAAACAGCAGGAAGTTGCTCTGGCTCACCAGCGTCACGTCCAGGTCCCGCCGCTTTCGTGTCATCCGCTCCAGCGTCTGCGCCGCGCTCATCCCGCCGAATCCGCCGCCCAGTACCACGATCCGATGCACGCGATCCGCCGCGCATTCGCTCGGACGCGCCAGCACGGCGCCGCCGCCCCACCGACCCACGGCCCAATACAGGCCGCCGATGGTCAGCGCCCCATACAGCATGTGCCCCATCAGGCTGGGAAACCCGGCCGACGCCACCGCGATCGACCAGTCGGGAATCTGTCCTTCAGCCAGCGGTCGAATCGTCAGCGGTCCCAGGATCCAGCCCAACAGCCCAAACGTGACGCCAAGCGTGATCTGCGCCGCATAGCTTCCGGGCTCGTGCCGGTACTGCATGCCAACAACAGCGCCGATCAGCGTTGCTAGCACCAGGTGCACAACCAGCCCGGCGCCGGAGGTCGATACCCCGGCCAGCCCGGTCACCTCCACCCGCATCTGCTCGGCCTGCATCGCCAGCGCGAAGACGACCCCGGCCAGCAACCCGGCCAACGCGCCGAACAGGACTTCGCGACGGGCCAGGACGGCTATGTACCGCACCGCGTCCCTCCCGCTGCGAGTGTCAGCCGATTGTGGCAGCGCCGGGCGCACACTGACGAATCCCGGCCCGCCGCCCGTTCTTCATGCCGCGGTGGCCCGGCACGCACCGTCCGTCAGGTCGTTGACGGACGTTGCTTCGGCGTCGCACGCTCGAACCATGCTGCGAATGCACTCGTATGTGCTCGGGCTTGCTCTGCTGGCGCTGACCGTCGTTGTGGCGCTCACGGTGGCGGGCGTGATTCCGGCGCAACGCTCGTCCGTCCTCGGCGCACTGCTCGCCGGCGACTCCACGACGGCCCTATCGGCCCCCACGCCAACCGTCACGCCCATCAACCGCCCTATCTCGTTCGACGGCTTGCGGCCCGGCCAAACCGAAGCCTTCGGTCTGCGCGAGGGGCTTGTGATAGTCCAGGCTCTCTATGACGGCACCGTCGAACCCTTCAGCGCATCCCTTATGTCCCTCGACGATCCCAACGCCGATCCCATCGTGCCGGTCAGCATCATCCCGCCGCTCAGTCGCGAGGGCGGGGCCTCCGCCCAGATCACCTCGGCTGGCAGGTACGCAGTGAACGTCGAACTCGCCGAGGGTGAGTGGGTCGTCACCATCGCCCAGCCGGGTGACGCGGGCGGCGCGGGCTAAAGGGCTCGGCAGCCCGGCAGGTGACCGCCCGCCCCGGCTATTTCTATACTGAAGCGCCGCACCCGGACGGATCGAGGACGGACATGGATCCCAGTTGTCTCCAATACGCCCTGACCGACGACGAGCGCGAATCGTTCGAGCGCGACGGCTTCCTGGTCGTCGAAGACGCTGTTCCCGACGATCTGCGGGAATCGTTGATCGAGACCATCGACGACCTGATGGAAAGCGGCGTCCTGGAAGAAGGCCGCACCGACAAGACCATCACCCAGCGCATCAACAAGCTGGGCTTCGTGCATCTCGACCGATCCTTCTTCGACCTTGTGGCCCACGACCGCCTGCTGCCCAAGGTCTGGGGCATCCTCGGCTGGAACGTCTACCTCTACCACACCCATCTGGCCGTCACCGGCAGGGAGCCCGGCACCTACGACCCGTCAGCCCGCGCCTGGGGCTGGCATCAGGACTCCGGCCAGATGAACCGGGACATGGAAACCAACCCGCGCCCGCGAATCTCGTTGAAGGTCGGCTACTTCCTCACCGACGTCAGCAACGAGGGCATGGGCAACTTCTGGGTCGTTCCGGGCAGCCAGCTGTCCAACACTCTGCCCGAGCCTGCCGAAGGCGACGTGCAGCCGGAAGGCGCCATCCCGGTCAAGGTCAAGGCTGGCACGGCCGTCATCTTCGACCGCCGCATCTGGCACGCTGCCACGCCCAATTTCTCGGATGTGACCCGCCGGGTCCTGTTCTACGGCTACGGCTATCGCTGGATTCGCACCCGCGACGACATGGAATACCCGCAGGCGTGGTACGACGACTCGCACCCCATCCTCAAGCAGATGATGGGCCACTCCACCAACGAGTTCGGCCGATCCTCACCCTCCGACGCCGACGTGCCCCTCAAGGTCTGGCTGGAGGAACACGAGCAAATCCAACGCGAGAGAGCGCTCGTGGGCTAGTTTCCGAATGTCGCCTGCGCCGGTGCCCCGCGACTCGAAGCTGGCCGGAACCGGCATTGGCGCCGGCGGCGTGCCACAGGTCGCCAGCCCAACCGCCTGCGCCGCAAGGTCAAGCCTTAGAGCAAGCGATCGGGTTCTGCGGTGCGAATGAGTTCGGGTCCGTTGTTGGCGACCGAATTTACGGCGGGATTGACCAGGTAACCGGTCACGACCTCGTTGCCGGCGGGCCGAAGTAGTGCGGCACGCCAGCCCGGGTCCTCATTGTCCGCGGACAGCCACGCGTCCCAATTGCACCGCTCGAGGACTACTGGCATGCGGCTGTGGATCGCGGACATATACGCGTTGGGTGATGTGGTGATGATTGTGAAGGTCGGCCCAAACTCGTCATGAGATTCCCAGAGGCCCGCGAGCGCCAACGGCTCCCCGTCGGTTCGGTGGATGTTCAGGGGCTGGCGTTTTCCGCGGGGCCCCGTCCATTCATAGAACCCATCCGCCGGCACCAGGCACCGACGATTGCGAAACGCGGCGCGGAAGGAAGGTTTCTCAGCCACGGTTTCAGCCCGGGCGTTGATTGTTCGACGTCCGATTCGGACATCTTTGGCCCAGAACGGAATCAACCCCCAGCGCATGACCTCGAATCGTCGCGGGCCGTCAAGCACCACCGGTGCCTGCTGCGTGGGCGCGACGTTGAAATTGGGAAGCGGAAGCGTGTGAGGGAGGTCCCGCGAGGCCACGTCAAAATACTCGGCCAGAGCCTGCGGGCTTGAGTGCAAGTTATACCGTGCGCACATGGCTGGTTCAGGAGCGGAAGACGGGATTCGAACCCGTGACCCTCTCCTTGGCAAGGAGATGCTCTACCACTGAGCCACTTCCGCCGGGCCACCAAGGGGTAGCTGCCCCATTCTAGCTAGCGGCGTCCTCGTCGGCTAACGGTGAGTCCGGTTGGTCCGATTCGATCTCAGCCAGCAGTTGCGCCAGCAGGTCGGCGAGCGGCTTACGGTACGCGGCGGGCACGCCCCGCTCGGCCAGAGCCTGCGCGAGCGCCGGGCTGGCGGTGTGGAACTGCCAGCCGCGCACCGCTCCGTCCAAGTCTGGCGTGGCGGCCGACGATTCCGCGGCCGGGCCGGGCCGTGGGTTTCCCAGCAGCCAGGTCACGCCTTCGCCGGCCGGGGTCAGACCGGCTTCCTCGACAAGCCGGCCCAGCGCCTGCGCCGCGACGATATTCGGCACCGACTGTCCGCGTGACCAGCGATTGACGGTGCTCGCGCTGGCCGGCACTCCGGCGGCGCTCAGGCTCCGCGCCACTTCGTCCAGTGTGCGGTCGGCGTAGCCCATGTAGGCACGCAGTCGGCGTGCGAACTCTTGACGTCCGTCGCTATTCCGCCCGGTCATGCTCAACTGCGACTGTCAATCGCGCACCCTAGTCTGCCACGAGTGAGTACCAATTGCAATATTGACAGAAAATCCCAAAACTGGGACTATATGTCTGTCGCGGCGGTCTTCTTCCGTCGCCAGCATCACGCAAGGACACCGGCTCTTGATCGGCACGACGTCACCTCCGGCACCTCGCCACCAGAATATCTACAGGGACGCGCCCTCGACCGCGCGGGCGCTCGTTCTCGAACCGCGGCGGGCGGTCTTGCGTGCCCTGCATGCCTGGGCGGCGGAGGAGTCGATTGATTCCGGTGACCTAGCGGCATTCGACCGCACTCTTATGGCATTGGCCGCGGCCGAGCAAGGTCCGAATCTCGACCTGGTAATGCGCGCCGCCCGCCGCCGCGTGATCAGTCAGGCCCGACGGCGGCGCCGTCTCTTGGATTCCAGTTGACTGTCAACCTGGTGGACGATTCGACCTCCCAATAGCGCGTGCCTGAGCGTCTTGCGGGACTCGAACTGCGAGCCGGGCGGCAAGGCGCAGTGCGTACTCGAGCCCACCCGGGTCGGCGACGCCCTGTCCGGCGATGTCAAAGGCCGTGCCGTGCGCCGGTGTTGTGAAGGTGACGGGCAGGCCGACAAGGGCGGTGACGCCCTTGCCGAAACCGAGGAGCTTGGTCGCGATCTGTCCCTGGTCGTGGTACATCATCACCACACCGTCGAACTCCCCGCGCCGCGCTCGCAGGAAGATCGTGTCCGAGGGAATGGGTCCGGTGACCTGAAGGCCCTCGGCCCGGAGCCGCTCGACGGTGGGGCGAATGATCCGGATTTCCTCGTCGCCGAACAAGCCACTTTCTCCCGCGTGAGGATTCAGCGCGGCGACCCCGATTCGCGGAGGCCGCTGCCGCATGCTTCGCAGCGTTCGGTCGGCCAGGCGCACCACGGCCGTCACGCGGTCCGGCGTGATCAGGTCGACCGCGTCGCGTAGCGCGACGTGTGAGGTGACCCTGAACGTGCTGAACTCAGGAATGACGTTCATCTCTCCGAAGAGACCGTCGTACCCGGCGAGGTCGGCGAACATGTGGGCCTCGTCCGGAAACTGCCAGCCTCCCCGGTGCAGGGCGGCCTTATTCAGCGAGGCGTAGCAGATGGCGTCAAGGTCTCCCGCCAACGCGAGACCGATCATGTGCTTCAGGGTTTCACCGCAGACGCGGCCGGACTCGGGCGAGACCTGGCCACGCTCGAACTGGCTTGGATCCACGTTGCCGAGGTCAACGAGGGGAACGGTGGGGCGAGGCCAGGTCACTTCCTCTAGCGTCTCGTAGACGTCGTAATCGAGACTCAACCCGGCGTCCCGCATGCCTTGCTCGAGGACGCGCAGGTCGCCGACGATCGCGACTCGAGCACAATCGCCGACAGCGCCGGAGGCCATGGCCTTCACGGCGACCTCGGGCCCGATGCCGCAGCTGTCGCCGAGCATGAGCCCGATGAGCGGCCGGCTGTCATCCGTCACACCGATGCCCCTTTCGGCGCTGGCGCGCGTTTCCGTTGCGACTGAGATGCGCCAGCGTGGACACGGCTCGATAGTCGCTGACCGTTCCGGCGCTTACAAATCCTCGCGCGCCCGCTAAGGTGACGCGCCTGGTCGCCACCCCAGCAAAGAAATTGCCCATGCCTCGCCTGGACCCGACCGAACTTGTCATCGGCGACGCGCCGCAGTACTTCTTTGACAACGGCGTCGTCAGCGCCGTCGCGGATATCACGCGCACGGTCCACCGTCCCCACAAGTCGCCGGCCAACCCCGTCATCCAGGCTGACCGGCCCTGGGAACACGTCACCTACTTCTCCTTCAATGGCTGGCAGGCTTGGCACGACGCCGAAACCGGCCGCACCCACTGCATGTACGAGGACTGGTGGCTGGACCGCGACAAGCTGGCTCGCGGCGAAGGCGGCACCATCCACGCCTGGGCCAACGCCCGCATGCGCTACCTCTACGCGCATTCCGACGACGGCGAGACCTTTACCAAGCCGCCCATGGGCGTCTTTACGCACGACGGCGAGGACACCAACGTCGTGATGGGATCGGAAGTCGACGGCTCGCCCCACTCGATGGGCCTGCTGCGCGACCCCTGGGAAACCGACGAATCGCGCCGCTTCAAGGCGCTCTACTTCCACGTGCCGCCGAGCGAGGAGGAAGTCGGTGGTGGCGTCGTTCGCCACGGCGTCTCGCCCGACGGCATTCACTGGACGCCGCTGGACGAGCCCCCGGTGGTGGGCGCCGAGCGCGCGCGACTGGATGACACGGCCATCGTGGCCGTCGATCCGGAGTCTCGCGCCTATCTCGCCATTACCCGTCACCCCTTCATGGTGGGTGCGCCCGACCCGCTGCGTCTTCCGCCCCTGGGACCAACCGGCGGCACGCCCACCTACGACGTAGCCACGGACCAGCCGGGCGGTCGCAATCGCCGCCGCGTCTTCATGATGGAGAGCGCCGACTTTCACCACTGGACCCGGCCCCGACTCGTGCTGGCTCCCGACCCCGACATCGACAATCTCGATACATCCTTCTACGGCATGTCGCTCTATCGCATCGGCGCCCAGTGGCTCGGCTTCATGGGCGTGTTCAACATGGTTAGCAACACCATGCACGTGGAACTGACCCACAGCCGCGACGGGCGAACCTGGCGGCGAGTGTGGCCGGGTCGTCCGTGGCTGGAACCCGGCCCGTCCGGCGCCTGGGATCAGTTCATGGTCAACGTGTCCAGCGCGCCGGTGGCGAACGACGGTGAACTGCGCGTCTACTACGGCGGCTCGCGCAACCATCACGACTGGTGGTTCGCCGGCCCGCCCGAGCAATACGCCGGATCCACCGCCTGGGATCACCTGCCCGAGGTCAACGACATGAGCAACGTCGGCTACGCCCTGGGCCTGGCCCGCATGCGACGGGACGGATTCGTGTCGTTGGACGCGGGCCGCGAACGCGAAGGCCTCATCGTCACCGAGCCCATGGTCGCCCCCGGCGACCGCCTGCGCATCAACGCCCGCTGCCGCCCCGGCGGCTACCTGCGCGTCGAAGTCACCGACGCGCAGGATCGACCACTCACCGGCGCAGCCGAAGCCGACTGCGACGTTTTCGCCGGCGACGCCCTGGACCACACCGTCACCTGGAACGGCAGCCCAAACGTCCCTCACGCCAATCCCGGTGACCTCGATCCCCGCCGCCCCGGCGCCCCTCACCGCCGCCTGCGCTTCAGCCTCCGCAACGCCGAGCTCTACTCATTCCAATTCACCTCGGAGGGCTCCAACCCGACCGGCTGACCTGCCCCCCGACTCCAGGCCCTTGGATCGCTCTACGGTCCCGGAAAGGTAACGGAACTCGGCTAATTCAAAATCAGACTTTGAATTAGCCGAGTTCCGGCACTAGTATCTGTACATGGCCATCCCACGCGACCTCGCTCCCCGACTGCTACAGGCGGCGCAGAAGTCGCCGTCCATCACGCTGACAGGGCCTCGCCAGAGCGGCAAGACCACCCTCGCGCGGACCGTGTTTCCCGAACACAAGTACGTCAGCCTGGAGGCGCCGGACACACGGGCGTTCGCAACCGAGGACCCCCGCGGTTTCCTGGCCCGGTATCCCGATGGCGCCATCATCGACGAAGTGCAGCGGGCTCCCGATCTCCCGGCCTACCTGCAGGGAATCATCGACGCCGATCCACGACCGGGCCGTTGGATTCTCACCGGCTCGCAGAATCTGGCCCTGGTCCAGTCGGTCAGCCAATCTCTGGCCGGGCGAACAGCGGTCCATCACCTCCTGCCGCTCGCACGTCGTGAAATCGTGCGCTTCGCCCAGCATCCGGAGACGTTGGAGGAGGCCATGCTCGCTGGTGGCTATCCCCGGATCTTTGACCGGGGACTCGACCCTTCGGAGTGGCTCCGCTCCTATGTAGCCACCTACGTGGAACGCGACGTGCGGACCATCAGCCAGGTCGGCGACCTGGCAATCTTTCAGCGATTCGTCGAGTTGTGCTCGGGTCGCACGGGACAGCTGGTCAACTTCCTGTCGCTGGCGAGCGATTGCGGGGTAACCCAGCCGACGGCCAAGGCCTGGCTCGGCATCCTGGAAGCCAGCTACCTCGTCTTCCGTCTGCCGCCGTATCACCGGAACCTCGGCAAACGCCTCCTCAAGACACCAAAGCTGCACTTCTACGACACCGGCCTCGCCTGCTGGCTCATCGGGATACGCACCCCGCAGCAACTACGCACGCACCCCCTACGTGGCGCCATATTCGAGACGTGGGTCGTCTCCGAAATCGTCAAACATCGGCTGAACCGCGGCGAATCGCGGGGCCTCTACTTCTATCGGAATCGGGACGGCGCCGAAGTCGACCTGGTCATTGAGCATCCATCACGTCTGATGCTGGTCGAGGCCAAGTCGTCCCAGACCCCAAACTCAAGCCTGTTCGGTGGGGCGCTTCGTGTTCAGCGCCAGCTCTCCCAGGAGTCGCCGCCGTCCGAAGTAGCCGTGGTGTACGGAGGCGCCGAATCCCAAATTCGAACAGTGGGTCGCCTCATCCCCTGGGACAACGTCCAGATTGCAGCAGAATAGCGACCGTTCGGCTTCAGACCGGTCGCCCGTCCGGGGTGAGTCTGATACATGCGGATTGGGCGCCGAAGGTACGGTCAATCAGCGTCGGCGGTTCTTCACCATAGGTCTGTCGAGGGCCGACGGCAGGAGTTTCCGAGGTCACGCCGGCGAAGCTGCGAGCAGCCGTCCTCGCCCAGGCCTGCTCATCCCGACTCCCGCGAGTTGACCCACCTGCCACAACGTCGCCTGGTTCGCTGTCACCACGGGCTTGCCCAGCGACGTTTCTATCTCGCTGATGACCTCCGCCGTCCGCATCCCCGTGCAACTGATGAACACGGCGTCGGCGTCGGGCCTGTCCACCTGTGACTCCACGATCTCCCGCGTCTCCGCCGGTTCAACGGACTCGATATCGCCACTCAGGTTCAACCCAACCATTGCCGCCACCCGGAAGCCTGAGGCTTCCAGGTAAGCGCTCAGCCGTTCGTTTAGGGCGTCGATATGCGGCGAAAGCACCGCAACCGATTCTGCTCCCAGCGTTTGCAGGGCCTGCACGACGGCGGACGCCGTAGTCGTCGCGGGCACGGCCGATTCAGTCGCCATCTGGTCAATGATGGCCGCGTCGCCGCTGGGACCCAGCACGTAGCTGCCCGAAGTGCATCCGTATGCCACGGCCTGCGCCCCGCGTTCAGCCAGACGCCGTGCCGCGCGCCCGTTCTCAGGATCCCGCGCCAGTCCCTCCACCAGCGCCAGCGTGATGTTCTGCTCCGGTTCCGGGTCCCTGCGGACGGGTTCAATGTCCAATCGGACTTCCGGCCCGACAAACGCCTGAAGTTCCGCCCGGTGCCCATCCTGCACCGGTTCCGGCCACACGAGTCCCACCCGACATTTGTCCACGGAGGCTACCGCTCGATCAGATTGCGCGGCCCGTGTGTCAAGACTTCGCAGCCATCCTCGGTGATCACGCTGGTCTCGCTGAAGGCCACTCCAAACTCGCCAAGCCGCCGCACGGCAACCGGGTGGTGAAACACAACTCCCGGCTCCAGCACGCTGTCCGCGTCGCTCCGAATGAAGCCGGAACCGTCGGCCCAGTTTGGCGGAAAGCCCGCGCCGATGCCATATCCAAACGTGCCATGAAACACCAGGTCATCGCCCGCCGCCTTCAACTCGCGCCAGCCGGCGTCCGCCGCATCGCTCGCGGCCACGCCCGGCCCCATGGCCTCCAGGACGGCGCTCAGGGCGGCAAGGCACGCGTCGGCGGCTCTGCGCACCTCCGCCGAAGTTGGGCCGATGGTCAGCGTGCGCATCTGCGGCGCCGTGTAGCGCTGCACGCACCCGCCGATCTCCAGCAGCACGTTGTCGCCTGCCTGGATTGTGTGGCGCTTGTGCGTCGTGTGCAGCATCCCCGAGCGCGGGCCACTGGTGACGATCGGCGACAGGCACGGGTACTCGCTGCCCGCTCGAGCCATGGCCGCGAACGCCGCGCCGGCCACTTCCCCGTCACTGACGCCAACGGCCGCTGTTGAGGTCGCAGCCTCCACCGCCGCCCGGGTAGCCACTGCGGCACCGCGGATGTGCTCGATCTCAGCCGACGACTTGCGCCGCTTAAGCTCGATCAGGAGGTCGGTCGCGTCGATGAGCTCCGCCAGCGGTAACGCGTGTGCCAGCCCGGCGGAGAACGCCGTCGTCGCACCCCAGGCGGCGCCGTCAAGTCCAATGCGTCCGCGTGAGACTCCGCGCTCGGCCATGATTTGCGCCGCGTAGTCCGGCCGCTCGACTTCTGGCGGGTAGCCGCGCAGGTCGTCGAACCAGACGCCCAGCAACGCGCCGCCAAACTCCGGCGGATCCATAGCGAGGGCCGGCTCGCCTTCCAGCGGCACCACCAGGCACGCGCCGCCATCCACCGCGAATGTCTGATAGCCGGACAGATAGAACACGCTCGCCGGGTTCATCACCACCAGCGCGTCCAGCCCCTGGGCGTCCATCGCCGCCTGCGTGCGCGCCAATCGCTCCTGGTACTCGGTCCTGGTAAACGCCGGTTCCGGCTCCAGGTCCGTCAGGCTCGTCTCGGGAAACCGTCCACCGCTCAGGCTGGCATGCACGCGCATGGCTTCGTCCTCTCCCGGGTTACCGGTAGGTGCGCGGTCCCCACTGGGCCTCGTAGTAGGGCGCAATCATGCGTCCCGGCGGCGCCACGGCGTCAAGCCTCGTCCGATCAGCGTCCGTAACCGAAACGTCCAGCGCCCCCAGGTTGCCCTTCCAATGCTCCAGCGTGCGCGGTCCAACGATCGGCGCGGTGATTCCCGGCTGCCCCATGTTCCAGGCAAGCGCCAGTTGGCCGGGGCTGCATCCCTTCTCGCCGGCGATGGCGGCGACCTCATCCAGCACGGCAAATGCCGCTTCGCTATGCAAGTTTCGCTGCTCCTGCGTCTCCGGGTTCCGCTCGAATCTTGTGCCCGAAGGCGCGGCCGTGTCGCGCTGGTAGATCCCGGTCAAGAACCCGCTGGCCAGCGGCGCCCACGGAATGATGCCGATGCCGTATGTCTGGGCCATCGGCACCAGTTCGCGCTCAATCCGCCGATCCAGCAGGTGATACGGCGGCTGTTCGCAGATCGGCCGGTTCAGGCTCAGCTTCTCGGCCACCCACAACGACTCCACCACCTGCCAGGCCGGCCACGTGCTGGTGCCGATGTAGCGCACCTTGCCGCTGCGAACCAGGTCGTCCAGCGCGCGCAGCGTCTCGTCCGGCGGCACGTCAGGCGACGGACGGTGGATCTGGTACAGGTCGATGTAGTCGGTTTGCAAGCGCCGCAGCGACGCCTCGCACTGCTCCAGGATGTGGCGGCGGCTGTTGCCCTGCGCGTTGGGGTCCTCGTCGTCCATCGCAAAGTGGACCTTCGTTGCCAGCACCGCCCGCCCACGCCGGCTCGGCTCCCGCAGCGCCTCCCCCACAATCGTCTCGCTCGTCCCGCGACCGTACATATTGGCCGTGTCGATAAAGTTGACCCCGGCGTCCAACGCGTGATCGATGATCGCCAACGATTCGTCGCGGCTCGTTGCGTTGCCGAAGTTCCAGCACCCCAGGCACAGCGGGCTGACCTTGACGCCCGTGCGGCCGAGATTTCGGTAGTCCACCGTGACCTCCTCGCGTCGATGGCGTCTGCCGCAACCGACGTGAGTGTGTCACGTTGACCGCAGGACCGCAGCTTTCTCGGTTTGACGCGAGTGGGTCTGTGGCCCGGCGACGTGCGGCGCGCATCCGTAGAACGAAACGGGCGGCCGCGTCGGCTTCGCTAGACTCCGTTGGCTTCCCGTCAAGTGGAGGACGCGCATGGCCAGTCGTCCGAACATTCTGTGGATCGTCATGGACTCGCAGCGGCCCCACAACATCGGGGCCTACGGCGACCCGAGAGGGGTCACCCCGGTCCTGGATCAGCTGGCGGCCGAGGGCGCGGTGTTCGAGCGCAATATCACGTCCGCGCCCTGGTGCCTGCCCTCCCACGCCTCGATGATGACCGGCCACTACGCCAGCACGCATGGCGCGGACGGCCGGCACGAACGGCTGAGCGAGGAGTACCCGACGATCGGGGAGGAGCTGACGGAGCTGGGCTACGCCACCGTGGGCATCTCCAACAACGCGTACATGAGCGCCTCGTCGGCCCTGCATCGCGGCTTCATGGACTGGAGCTACGTACTGCCGCCGCTGGGCAAGCCTGACGACGACAAGGGCGGCGCGCAGGTGGTGCGGCAGATGCTGGACTGGCTGCGCGGGCACGAGGAGGACGAGCGGCCGTTCTTCATGTTCGTCAACATCAACGACACCCACACGGCGTACATCGCGCCGGAACCCTGGCACTCGCGCTGGGCGCCGGACGTCAGTCGCGAAGAGGCCCGCGAACTCAACCGGGCGCAAGGCGGTTTCGCCGATCCTTCGCGGATGGATGGCATGCCGGACGACGTGCGGGACAAGCTCTACGCCTTGATGGACGGTGAAGCCGCCTACGTGGACGACCTGATTGGCCGGGTGGTCAGCTATCTGCAGGAGGCCGGGACGCTGGACGACACGATGGTGGTGGTGACCTCGGATCACGGCGACGTGATCGAGGAGCATCCGCCTTATTGGAACCACCAGTTGACGGTGTTTGAAGCCGTGGCGCATGTGCCACTGATCGTGAGATATCCAGCGGCATTCGAGGCGGGTTCCCGGGTATCGGCGCTTACGCAGACTCATGACGTGGTCGCCACGATTTACGACCTGATCGGCGCCGACCAGCAACTGGAATGGTTGGGCGAGAGCAGCCATAGCCTGTTGCGCGCCCGCGACGGCGACGCCCGCGGCTATGCGCTGTGCGAGTTCGCGTTTCCGGTGAACATGCTGGAGCGCGTGACGCGCCAGGGCCGGGCCTTCGAGTTGCGCCGCTTCTTCCGAGCGCAGCGGGCCTACTACCGCGACGAGTGGAAGTACATCTGGACCAGCGACGGCCGGGACATGCTGTACAACCTGGCGGATGACCCAACCGAACAGGTGAACCTTTTCGAGAGCGAGAATGACCGGGCCCGCGAGTACTACCTGGAGCTAGAAGCCGTGCTGGGCCGTATCCCGGTGAACGACTACGGCGACTGGATGGTGACCGAGTACATGAAGGGCACGCCGAAAGAAAGCTGGGAGAAGATCCGTCACTGGGGCTACCTGCGGCCCGGGCAGGCCGACAAGCCGGCGTTTAGGAACTAGGTCAACGGCCGGCGGCTCGGTGGTCAGGGCGCCTGGCCCTTCATGATCCAGGCGCGGCGGATGTCGAGAGGTATTTTCAGACCGTCACGGGCGGCATGGCGGTGGAGGAGACCTTGGCGGTCGTAGTCGAAGCGTTCGAGCCTAGGCTGGAGCCGTCCGTCCGCTTCGGTGACCGTGAGGAATGAAGGCCGGCTGTCGTCAACCGAGAGGTTGGGGTCGTCTGCGCGGCGGTCGATCTCGCGACCGCTGTGGTCACGGTAGCGGAACAGCGGAACGGCCACCGAGCCTGGATTGGCCACCGCTCCCGCGGCGCCTTGGCTAACAAACGGATGGTGGGTGTGTCCGATCACCGTCAGGTCCACTTCGCGGTCGGCGAAGAGCTCCGAAAGCTCGGTGGGCGGCAGCCGCCAGTTGGTTCTTGCCGGAGTTCGCAGATTGAAGTGGCCATGCATGAGACGCAGCGAGTAGCCGCGCCAGCGCACGTCCAGTATGTCGGGCAGGGACTTCACGAACTCATGCTGCTCGGGCGTCATCTCCCGATAAGCCCCCAGTTCGGTGTCGTCGAGTGCGCGTTCGCTCGAAGACGGACCGGCGTCGAGGAATTCGAAGATCGCGCTGTCGTGGTTGCCGCGGGTTGTGCGGTCGGCGGCGCGGCGCATGGTCCATTCCAGTGCATAGAGCCCGTCGATGCCGCCTTCAAAGATATCGCCGTTGACGAAGACCAGGCTCGGCTCCGTGAACCGGGTCAGTCGTTGGTCAAGGGCTTCCAGCGGTTCCCGGTAACCGTGTAGGTCGCTGACGATCACAAGTCGCCGGACAGCGGGATCGACGTCGACCGCAGCAGTCACGCGACCAATGGCCGACCGTGACGCGCGGGCTTCCTCGCCGCAGGCGGTTACCTGATCAGACGCCATCAAACACAACCTCGCTCACCGTGGTGCGGCCAGCGTAGACCAGGGCGATGGATCTGGCGGCGTTGAGCGCGACTCGCCATCCGGCGCCCCGGCGGAAATGAGAGCGAGCGACGCCAGCGGCCCCGCGGTTTCCAGTAGGCTGAGCCATCGACAACGCGTAATGACCCACCCGTTCCTGGAGCCGACGCCATGACCATGACAATGAGCGCCCCACCGACGGCCGCCGAGATTGCCGAGCTCAACCGGGAATACACGTTCTTCGACTGGGCGGCGCAGGGCGCGGTGAATCCGGTGGCGGTGGAGCGTGCCGAGGGGTCGTACCTGTACGACCACGACGGGCGACGGTTCCTGGATCTGAACGCCCAGTTGATGAACGTCAACATCGGGCACCAGCACCCGGCGGTGGTGGAGGCCATCAAGGCGCAGGCCGACAAACTGTGCTACGTGAACCCGCGCTTCGCTTCGCAGCCGCGTGGCGAATTGGGACGCGAGTTGGCCGAGATCACGCCGGGATCGCTGTGCAAGAGCTTCTTCACCCTGGGCGGCGCTGAAGCGACGGACCACGCGGTCAAGATCGCGCGGCTGGCGACGGGCCGGCAGAAAATAGTGGCTCGGCGCCGCTCGTACCACGGCTCGACCTACGGCGCGCTCTCCCTGACCGGTGAGGCGCGGCGCTGGGCCACCGAGCCGGGCATTCCCGGCATTGTGCGGGCCGCCGACCCCTATCAGTACCGCTGCCGGTTTTGTTCGGGACAACCGCAGTGCGACCTGCGTTGCGCCGACGACATTGACGAGGTGCTCCGGGTCGAAGGACCGGACAATGTGGCCGCTGTGATCGTGGAACCCATCGCCGGGGCCAATGGCGTGGTGGTTCCGCCGGACGGGTACCTGCCGCGCGTGCGCGAAATTTGCGACGAGTACGGCGTGCTGCTGATCGCCGACGAAGTGATGACCGGCTTTGGGCGCACCGGCCGCTGGTTCGCCGTGGAGCACTGGGATGTGGAGCCCGACATCATGACCGTTTCGAAGGGTCTGACCTCGGGAACGGTTCCCCTGGGCGCCGTGGTTGTCACGGACGAGATCGCGCACCATTTCGAGGACAACCCGCTGTGGGCCGGGCTGACCTACGGTGCGCACACGCTGGCGTGCGCGGCGGCGCTGGCCACCATTCAGGCCTACCGCGATGAGGGAATCCCGGAACGCGTAGTCGAAATGGGCGAGCTGCTCAAGGACGAATATGCGGACATGTCGGCTCGCCATCCGAGCATTGGCGAGGCACGCAGCCTGGGCTTGTTCTCGGCGCTGGAACTGGTGCGCAACCGGGAAACCCGCGAGCCACTGGTGCCGCAGATCGATCCGGCGTTCGAAAACTACGGCGTCATGAAAGAGATGTTTGCCTACATGCTGCAGCGGGGCGTGGTGACGATGACCCGCTGGAACTGGCTGATGGTGAACCCGCCGTTGACGATCACGCCGGAGGAACTGCGCGAGGGTCTGGCCGTGGTGAACGAGGCGCTGGACCTGGCCGACCAAGCGATGGTCTAAGGCTCCGGGCGGTCCGCGGCAACAACCCGACGGGGCCGCATGCAGCGGCCCCGTCCGAAGGTTTGCCGACCTAGTTTCGGCCGGGAAAAGTCAGTTCGGCGATGCCCGACTTGTCGAGTTCGCCCTTCCCTGCGTCGATCATGCGGTCGTACTGCGCCTTGGTCGCCTTGGCCAGCGGCAGGTTCAGCCCCGCGTCGTCAGCCAGCGAGAGCGCAATGCCCGAGTCCTTGGAGGCGTGAGCCGAGGAGAAATAGCACTCGTGGTCGCGGATCACCATGTCCTCGCCGTCGGTTTCGAGGACTCGCGAGTTGGCGCCGGTCTGCGAGAACACCGTTTGCAGCATTTCCAGGTCGAGACCTAGCGCGGCGCCCAATCCAAGCCCTTCGGCCAGGCCAGCGGTGTTGATGTTCATCACCATGTTGACCAGGGCCTTCACCTGCGCAGCGCTACCGGCGGGCCCGATATACATGCGCGAGATGCTGAGGCTCTCCAGGATCGGCTCCACGGCCTTGTACACGTCCTCGCGGCCGCCGCACATCAGGTACAGCGTGCCGTCGCGCGCCTGGGTGATGCTGCTGGCCATGCAACCTTCCAGGCTGTTCGCGCCGGCGGCCTCGGCCAGGGCCTCGACATCTACATGAACCCGGGGTGTGATGGTGGCGCAGTTAATGAATGTCGTACCGGCCGCGCCGTTCAGGAGGCTGTCGCCGCTCTCGCTAAACACATCGCGCATAGACGAGTCGTCGGTCACGACGGTGATGACGACGTCCGAGGCCGCCGTCACGGCCGCCAGCGAATCCGGGGCCTGGCAGTCCAGTTCACTCGCCAGTGATTCAGCAATGTCCCGCTGCACGTCGTACACAGCCGAAACCGTGAAGCCCTCATCGTTGAGGTGCCGAGCCATGTTGGCGCCCATGCGTCCGACGCCGACGAAGCCAATGCGATCAGTCGAAGCCGCCATCAGTTGTCCCTCCTTAAGCGGTGCGGGGCGCGGAAGGCCTGAGTCGGCCGTCCGCACCCCGTAACTCCGTAGTGTCCGGGTATTAGCCGGTCACTTCTCCGTGAATCTCGTTCCAGTCCTCAAGAGCGTTGAGCGTCACGGCGTCCGTAATGGCGCCGTCCGCGTTCGTGTTCGCGGCCGAGGAGATGGCCTCGACGATGTCGTCCCCATGGTTGTAGCCGGCGATGGCTGCGTTGGAAGCGTCGATAACCGACTGATCGATGCTGCCGCCATTCTGGTCGACTACCCACTGCTCGAACTGGGGATAGGTGGGCTTTTCGTTCGTCAGGTAGGCCACGGCGGCGTCGCGGTCAACGCCAAGGCCGTCCAGCACCATCTGATCGAACCCGGCGCCGCAGGCGTCGTATTCCTCATTCAGCGCGCCGGCGGCCGAGAGGGTCACCTTGAGCCAGAGCCTCGGCAGGTGCATGGCCCCCAGCGGACCGGCTTCACTGGAACCAATGAGCGGGATCATCTTGGCCATCTGCTCGTCCTTCCGACACGTGATAATCCTGACGCCTGTTCATGCTATCAAAGCGCTGTTTCGGGCACTAACTGACTGGCCGGCTAGACTCGGACATGCCGCAGCAAGGATCTCCTTCAATTCCGGCTGGTCGCCGGCCCTGGCGGCCGCTGTGGGGCCGCCGGATCGATCCGCTGCTGGAAGAAATGCTGGCGGCCACGCTGGCCATGACCGTACTGGCCGTGGTGGTTGCGGTGCTGTACTGGCTCATCACCGGCCTCTCGCCCTGGCCGGGGCTGGTACTGGGCGAAATCGCAGGCTTTGGCTTTGGGATTGCCCTGCTGTCGCTGTCCTCGCCGCGGCGGAGGCGTTAGGACGCACTACGTCACGTAGCCTGAACCGACGCCGGATGGAGGGCGACTCTAGCCGCCCTCCAAGGCCTTAGGCGTTACTTCGGCTTACTCGTATCGCAGCGCTTCGATCGGCGCCAGGCGCGAGGCGCGCGAAGCCGGGTAAATGCCGAACACTAGGCCGATTACCACGGACACCACCAGTGCCAGGATGATGGGCTCCGCGGTGATAGTGGTGACCAGACCGCCGGCAAAGGGGTTGCCTCGCGCACCGCCGCCGCCCGTTGGCTGCTCGGCCCCGGCGCCAAGTTCGTTCAGTCCAAGCGAGATCCCAACGCCGATCAGCACGCCGGCCAACCCGCCGCCCATGCTGACGGCCACGGCCTCGATCATGAACTGCGACATGATGTCGCGACGCTTGGCGCCGATGGCCTTGCGGATGCCAATCTCGCGGGTCCGTTCGGTCACGGACACCAGCATGATGTTCATGATGCCGATGCCGCCCACCAACAGGGAGATTCCGGCCACCGCGCCCAGGAACAGGGTCATGGTGTCGGTGACTTCCGAGATCGTCTCGATCTGATCGGCCTGGCTGCCGACCGAAAAGTCCTGCTCTTCGGAGTCATGACGGCTGAGCAGCAGATTCTCGATCTCCTGCGTGACGCCGGCCACGGTGGCGTCGCTCTCATCGACCAACTGCACCACAATCGAGGAAACCACGTCATCGCCAGCTGAGGTCTTGGACGGGTTCAGGCGGCTGGTCAGGGTGGGTAGGGGAACAAAGGCCGATTCGTCGTTGCTCTGAAACGAACTGCCGCCGTCCGAGGCCAGGACTCCGACGATTGTGAATGGCTGGGTATTGAGCCGGACCGTCTCGCCTACGGCGTCGCCGTTAGGAAAGAGGTCGGTGGCCAGAGTGTCTCCAATGACAACCACGCGCGATGCACGATCGACGTCGTCCGCCGAAAAGAAGGAGCCTGTGCCGACTTCGACATTACGCACGGCCGGGTAAACCTCGTTGACGCCCTGCACGGACGCCTGCACGGCGCCATCCGCCGAGACGAAAGACCCGTTGAATGAGCGTGACGCATAGATCGAGGTGATACCGGGGATATTGGCTTCGGCGATTGCGTCGGCATCCTGAGCGGTCAACGTCTGGACTCCGCCTCCGCCTCCGCCGCTACGGGTACGGAACCCTCCGAACCGGTTGCTACTGGCGCCGGGGCTTACGGACAGCAGGTTTGTTCCGGCCTGTCGGATCCGCTCTTCAATCGAAGTCTGTACGCCGGCGCCGATCGACATGAGGGTGATGACGGCGGCCACACCGATGACCATGCCCAACAGGGTGAGGGCCGTGCGCAGCTTGTTGGCCGCCAACGCGCGGAACGCCACCCGCAAACCATCAACCGCGGTCATGTCATCACCTCGTCCTTTTCGACCAGCCCGTCGCGGAACCGGATGATGCGGCGCGCGCGCAATGCGACTTCCATCTCGTGGGTCACCAGGATGGTCGTAATGCCTCGCTCAATGTTCAATTGCTCGATCGCATCCATGATTTCGTCCGCCGAGGCCGTATCCAGGTTTCCGGTCGGTTCGTCGGCCAGGAGTAGCTGCGGGCGGGTCACCAGCGCACGGGCCATGGCCACCCGCTGCTGCTGGCCACCGGAGAGTTCGACCGGCGTGTGGTCCACTCGGTCGGCCAGTCCAACCGTAGCCAGAGCCTCCAGCGCTCGATCCCGGCGCTTGCGCGCGCCGGCGTACATCAACGGCAACTCCACTTGCTCGCGCGCGGTCATGCGCGGAAGCAGATTGAATGACTGGAAGACGAAGCCGATCTTGCGCAGGCGGATGTCGGCCAGCGCGTCCTCGCTGAGACCTTCTACGTCCTCGCCGTCCAGTCGGTAACTGCCCTCGGTGGGCGAGTCCAGACAGCCCAGCAGATTCATGGCCGTGGACTTGCCTGACCCGGACGGTCCCATGATGGCCACCATCTCACCGGGCTCGATGGTAAACGTGACGCCGCGTAAGGCCTCGACCTTGACGTCACCCATCTGATAGGTCTTGGTCAGGCCCACGACGTCAATCGTGGGCGGCGGGCGATCGGTGGTTGCAGTCATGGATATTAGCCACCACCTCCACCGCCAGCGCCGGCACCACCTCCGGCGCCACCGGCACCGGCTTGCTGACCTCGCTGGCCGCCCTGGCCGCCCTGGCCGCGCTGACCCTGAAACTGCCCGGGCTGGAATCCGGGCGGCGGCGTTCGGCCTTGGAAGCCCGCAGGCGGCCCGCCCTGGCCGCCTTGGCCGCCGCCTGCGCCGCCCTGGCTTCCTTGTAGGTTTGGCGCTGCTTGGTTGGCCGCTGGCTGGACGCCCGCCTCACCCGGCTGCGCGGCTCCCGACGCCGGTGCCGCCGCGCCCGAAGCTGGTTGCGCACCGCCAGGGGCCTGCTGTGCACCGCCTGTGCCAGCACCGGGACCGGCCTGACCACCTGGCCCGCCCAACTGCCCGGCCGGCCCGGCCTGCGTGCCGCCTTCGCCGGCGGCCGCCTGCGCGGCGGCTCGCGCCTCCGCGAGCGCCTGTGCGGCGTTGGGCATGACGAGTTCGCCGACTTCCAGTCCCGACACGATCTCGATTTGCAGCCGGCCGCTAAGGCCCGTCTGCACGACGCGTCGGCTCGACGATCCGTCCGCGGCGGCCACGAATACCACGCCGCCTCGCGGAGTCGTCTGCACGGCGGCCTTGGGAACGACGATCACGTCACGAGCCTCCGCGACCAGGATCTCAACGTCGGCGGTCAGCCCGGCGCGCAACTGCTCGTCTGGGGCGTCCAGAGAGATGTCGACCGGGAAGGTCACGAGCCCCTGGTCGACTTCACCCTGCACGGCGATCCAGGCGACCTTGCCCTTGTACTCGCGATCGTCCAGAGCCGCAAACGTCAGGTCGGCCGGCTGACCAACCTCCAGCATCCCAATGTCGTTCTCGTCGACATTGATGCGGACGCGCAGGCTGTCGGAAACCCCCACGGTGAGGAATGCGGCCGAAACTCGTTCACCGACGTCCGCGTCCACCGTGAGAACAACGCCGGTTGTTGGCGAGATCAAAGTTGCGTCAGTCAGTGCCGTGCGGGCTGTCTCCAGCGCACGGGTGGCATCGGACACCGCGAGTTCTAGACGCTCGACTCCAAGCGGATCGGTCTCCGGCTCGGCGTCTTCACGCAAGTCGGCCAGGTCGATCTCGGCTCGGGCGATGGCCAACTGGGCCTGGCGCAGATCCGATGCGTCCGCCCCGGCCAACAGATCGGCCAGCCTGGCTTCGGCGTCGGCAAGGCCGGCCAGTGCCGAAGTCACGTTCTGTTCAGCCACAAGCACGTCTTCTTCCGCGACTTGCACGTCCTCCTCCGCAATGCGCACGTCTTCCTCGGCCATGCGCACGTCGCTGGCGTCCGCCTCTGCAATCAGGTCGTCCAGCCTGGCGCGTGCCACGGCCAGCGCGCTCTCAGCCGAAGCGACGTTGGCGCGGCGCGTGGCCAGTTCCGTTGAACTCGGTCCCTCCAAGACGTCCTCAAGCTCGGCTGCGGCGATGGCCTCGTTGCGTTCGGCGGTTGCGATCGCCTCGTTGAGATTCGCAAGGTCGGGACCGCCAGCCAAGTCGTCGCGGCTGGCCTGCGCCACGGCGAGGGCGGCCGCGGCGGCGGCAAGGGTGGCCTCGGCCGCTGCCAGTTCTTCGGTAGTGGCCGGCCGAACGGCTTCGGCAAACGCACGCTGCGCCTCTTCGTAGACCACGGCGGCCCGTTCCTTGGCTTCGGCACTGGCGATGCTGCCGGTCCGCACTGTGTCGTCGTGGGTCAGACGCGCTTGCTCAAGCGCAATCTCGGCGTCGCGGATGTCGTCGGCGGTCGGCTTGGTGCGCAATTCGCCCAACTCCACCTGGGCCGAAATAACGGCCGCCTGGGCGCTAGCCAGCTTGGACTCTGCGTCCGCCAGTGCGGACGGGTGGTCGGCCATCGCCGAGTCCAGGTTGCGACGCGCGGCCACCACGGCTTCCTGCGCCGCGGCCAGGCTGTCCCGCGCTCGCTGGACTTCCAGATCGGCAGCGCCGGCCAGAAGATCGGCCAGCGCTCCTTGCGCGCTTACCAGTGAGGCTTCGGCTGAGGCCACGCTGCTGGTAGCGTCGGCAAGGTCGGTGTCTGAAACTTCTTCCAGCAAGTCGTTCAGGCTGTCCTGGGCCGCATTCACCTGTGCCTTGGCGGCAGTCACCCGCGCTTGGGCCGACGTAACGTTTGCCCGCGCCGAGGCGACCTGCGCCTGAGCCGACGCCACCGAGGCCTCGACCGAAGCAATCTCGGCCGCGTCCGGCGGGACCTGAAGGTCTTCGTGCGCGGCGCGGGCTTCGGAAAGATCCAACTCCGCCCGGCTCAGGGCGAACTGGTCAGGGTCGGGTACCAGGTCTTCCAGGAACTCGGCCAGATCGAGCTCCGCCCGGCGCAAGCCCGAAACCGCATCGTCGATGTCGCGTGCCAGATCATCGGCTTCCTGCAGCGCCAGAACGTCGCCCGCGGACACCGCGTCACCTGCCCCCACCTTGAGTTCGGTAAGCACGCCAGCGTTCTCGAACCCCACCTGCACGAGAGTGCCAAAGTCCAGCGTTCCGGTCGCCGGGACTGTGACCAACAGGTCCTCACGCACAGCCTCTACGGGTTGCGGCGGAACCGTCACGACTTCCTCTTCTTGCACGCGCGGGAGCACGACGTAGAAGGCAAACGCGGCTACCCCGGCCAGCAGCAGAAGCCACAGCCAGAAGCGCCGCAGCACCGACAAGAGCGTCAATACCGGCCAGACGGCCACGCGCCCGATCTGTCGCAACCGCGCGGCCCGCGGCACAGCAGCCGCCTGGGTGCCGGCGCCGCTCGCCTGCGATTGATCCTGTTCGGGAGGGGAATCCGTCATGGCGTCACTCAAGGGAGGTCTCGTCTTTCGCGGAGCTTAGTACCAGGGTTATGCAAGTGATGTGCATGAGCCGTGCAACTCCCATGCACTCGCAGCCTCCGACACTCGGGATGGTCAAGACGGCCCAACCTCGATTGGAAGACGGAGGCTCACCGTAGCGCCGGGACCATCGATGTTGTTGCGGGCGATAGCGTCACCCCCATGCGCTCGCGCGATCCCGCGGACGATGGCCAGGCCCAGCCCGGTTCCACCCTGCGCCCGGCTGCGCGAGGAGTCCGCGCGATAGAACCGGTCGAACACGCGCTTCAGTTCTTCCGGATCGAATCCGGGACCAGTGTCAATCACGTCTAGCGACAGCCAGTCTCGTCCCTGCTCGTCCGTTGACCGGTGCGAGCGAACCGTGATGAGTCCGCCGGCAGGCGTGTGGGTGAGCGCGTTGCGAACAAGATTATCGAGAGCCTGGTCGAATCGTGTTCGATCAACCTGGAGTACTGCATCGCCGGTGGCGTCTTCGCTCTGAAGCGTCAATTCGCGCTCCGCAGCCAGTGGTGTGTGGCGTTGGCGGACCGCCTCCACGAGCGAACGAACTGAGACTTCGGTCGTCTCGAGGCGCAATTGTCCAACGTCCGCCAGTGAGAGGTCGCGAATGTCATTGATGAGCTGGGTCAGCATGTCGACGCGCCGCATAACGGTTTCAACATGGGTTGCGCTTGGCTTGTAGACCCCATCGCCAAGCGCCTGGACGGTGCTGCGAATCACGGCTAGCGGCGTTCGCAACTCGTGCGCGATGTCCGCGAAGAGCTGGCGGCGCGACTCTTCGTTGCGCTCCAGCGTTTCCGTCATCTGGTCGAACGAGCGCGCAAGAGCGCCGATGTCGTCGGCGCGCTGAATGCCAGTGCGACGGGAGAGATCTCCCTGGGCAATGGCCTCGGCGGATTCACGCAAGGTGCGCACCGGGCGCGTGATCTGCCGCGCCAGGTACACCGCCACCGCCACCGCCGCGGCCGCTCCGGCCAGCAGGGCCAGCAACAGCCCAATACCGATTTCTCGAAGAAATACGTCCTCGGCAAATTGAAGCTGCGCCAGGACCTCGCGTGGCAGGCTTCGGCTTCCAACGTCGGCAAAGTAGGCCGTGGCCACGGTCCGGCCATCCGATTCAATCGGAATCGGCCGCCAGTGCTCAAGATCGGGGGGCTGGTCCAATCGGCCGACTTCTACGTTCCCGCCGATAATTGCACCGTTGTGATCCACAACAAGGTAGGGCAAACCTCGACCGGGTCCGCCGCGGCGCAACTGAAACGTGCCGTTGGCGCCATAGGCAAGGCCG
Organism: Chloroflexota bacterium; assembly: GCA_022824495.1. Taxonomy (GTDB): domain Bacteria; phylum Chloroflexota; class UBA11872; order UBA11872; family UBA11872; genus UBA11872. Next base: position 115,378 of record JAJDZU010000014.1, read on the forward strand.
AGTTGCTCGGCGACGGCCGTTTGCTGCCGCTCGCGAACGTTGGTGGCGTAGCGGTGAAAGCTGGCGGCGATTGACCGATTGATCAGCAGTGCCGTGACTCCCACAGCAACCAGGGACACTGCCACGAATGCCAGCGTCAAACGCACACGCAGGCTCATCGCTCGGCCGACCTCCGGCTCGGTATCGGATTCCATCCAATCGTGAGCGTATTGACCGCGCGTGCATGCCGTATGCAAGCGCTGTGCACGCAGTCCATCGCAGACTCACCGTGGAGCAGGGCGCCTGCTGCGGTCGACAGGCATCGCCGAGATCTCGTGTAAGAATCGAAGGTATCGAATCTAATGCCGAATGGCCGACAGAACCCGACATGGCGAGTTCCGGACTAATCCTGGTTGTGGACGACGAGCCCGACATCCGGCGAGTCGTCCGTGCCTACCTGGAGCGCGACGGATTTAGTGTCATCACCGCCGGCGATGGCGCCGAGGCGCTGCGGCTGGCTCGGCAGCGCCGGCCCAACGCCGTGGTGCTGGACTTGATGCTGCCTGATGTCCAGGGTCTGGACGTCTGCCGTCAACTCCGAGCCGAATCGAACATTCCCGTTCTCATGCTGACCGCCCGCGACGACATCACCGACAAAGTTGTGGGCCTTCAGATCGGCGCTGACGACTACGTCACCAAGCCATTCGACATCCGTGAAGTCGTGGCGCGTATTCATGCGCTGCTGCGTCGAGCTTCTACAGAGGAGTCAGACGAGGGACCGCTTCGCGTCGGCGATATGACGCTCGACCCGGGCACCCGCCAGGTCCGGCGCGACGGCGAATCGATCCCCTTAACAAAGGTGCAGTTTGACTTGCTGGCCTCGCTGATGCGCCATCCCGGACGCGTGTTTACGCGCGAGGCCCTGGTAGAGCGCATCGTGGACGACGATCGCCCCACGTTGCCGCGTTCTATCGACAGCCACATTCGCAACCTGCGCAAGCGGATTGAACCCGTGTCGGCGCGTCCACGCTATGTACTCACGGTGCCTGGCGTGGGCTACCGCTTCGCCCAGCCAAGCGACGAGTAGCGCCCCGCAACGCACCGCGGAAAAATGCACGGAACTCCCATATGCCGTGCATCGCGCGTCCATCAGCCGCCCCAACACTGCCTTTCGTAAACGTTGTGCTGGCCTCGCATTGGCCAGCGCTTGCGAAAGGAGGCGTCGTGAGACTCCGAATTCGAACCCTTGTAGCGGCAGTTGCAGCTGTCGTTCTGTTGACCGCCGTCACGGTCAGTGCGGTACTCGCGCATGGCGGTCTTGGTCGCGGCGTCGGAAAGTCCGACACCCTGACCGCAATCGAGGAACAGACTGGCCTCAGCACGGAAGAAATACGAACTCGATTGCAGGGCGGCGAGTCGCTGGCGGACATCATCGAGGCCGAAGGCGGCGACCTGGAAGCCGTGGTCACCGCGGCGCTGACAGGCCTTGATGACAAGGTCGATGCACTCGTGGAGGCTGGCCGGCTTGAGTCCGACCAGGTGGACGACTACAAGGCCGCCGCCGAGCAGCGAGTCCGCGACTGGTTGGACGGCACCTATGAAGGCAAGCGCGGCCTGGGCCGCGGCCGCGTCGGCGGCAAGGGCGTCGGGCTGATCAGCATCGTCTCGGAAGAGACCGGTGTGTCCGTCGAGGACATCCGAACCAAACTCTCCGACGGCGACAGCCTGTCCGCCATCATTGAGGAAGCCGACGGCGACGTCACCGCGGTGACGGACACCGCGATGGAGGCCTTCGAAACGCGCCTGACCACGGCGATCGAAAACGGCCGCGTCGACGCCGACAAGGCCGACGAACTCCGCCAGTCAATGCGCGAGCGCATTGAAGCGGCCCTGGAGGCCGAGGGCGGCGCCCACATGAAGGCCCGCAGTAAATCCGGGTCGCGCGACTGCGGTCGCGGGCACGGGCGCCATTACCGAGGCGCCGGAGCAGGCGCCGACAAGGTGTCCCTGCCAATCGGAGCAACCCCAGCTACGGCCTAGCCGCGCACTCCCTCCCCCTGCGCGACTTGCGCCACTCCCGCCGGCTGCGGGGTCTGTGCCGACCAGGCACAGGCCCCGCGGCTTCTTTTGCGCTCCTCGACACCGTCAAGCGCCGCTTACCATCTCGTGCAGCTTGCAGACAGTGCGCCAGTTGCGAATGGTGCACACCGTCCCCAACGTTCGGTCAAAGTAGGCGTTGTCGAGCTTTGACCGCGCGACGCCGGCGGGAAAGTGGAGATAGACCTCGTCTCCTCGCACCTCAAAGGCGTCCGGCGGCGAGCGATCCGGATCGAGCGTCGCCACCCGTGCCGGGTCTGGCGTATCGGCGAGGAATCCAACGTGAAGCTTGCCCGGATCCGCGCCCGCGGCCAGGAACGGGTTTCCGCTGACGACGCCGGCCCAATCCGCCCCCGTCCGAATCACCACCGGAACCTGATACCCGTGGCTCGAAGCGATCGCGGCCGTGATCCGTGCCGACAGGCCGTCCACCAGCGACTCAGCCGCTCGAAACACTACGTTGCCACTCTGGATGTACGTCCGGACGTCCTGGCACCCCACCTCCGCGAATATCTTCACCAACTCGCCCTTGAGCAGCTTGTTTCCGCCACCCACGTTGATGCCGCGTAGCAAGGCAACATACCTGTGGCTGGCCGCCTCGCGGTCGGCTCGATCCCGATCCGGCATCAGCAACTACCTCTCGCTAAGGGCGGAAGCCCTCGACACGTTGCATGCGTCATCCGAAGCAGGCTGCCCACGCCTCGCGCCTCGCGTGGTGCGCCACGTCGTCGTTGCGCCGCTTACCGGGCGGCTAATACCCACCGCGACACCCGGCAATCCAGGCCTCCTGGTTCGCAAACAAGCGGTCGGGCCAGTGGCCGTGTATCCACATGGCCATGTCCGATAACCCCCCCCAACTCATGCGTGCTCCGGTGTCCGAATTGGACTCGCTCATCTTGAGTTCGTCCACTAACGCGTGGTTGTGGTTGGGATAGAGGCGAAACGCGACATTTCGCCGCTGGTCAAGGCTTGCAATCCAGGTTTCCGCATCCTCGGGAGGTACGACGCGGTCCCTTCCGACCGAAATGACCAGAATCGGTACTTGTAGCCGGTAGGCGGCGTCTACCGGCCGGTAGGTGCCCAGGTGGGCAAAGTAGCTTCGATGAACGGCTATGTTCTGAGGCGCCGCTCCCCCGGCGACCCACGCGCTGATCGATTCCGAGAGGGCCTTCGCTGCTCGAGTTGAGCGCTGATCAACGACCGTTACGTCGCCATCGAGGCTGCGGCGATAGCGGCTGTGGCGCCACACCCAGTCGTGAAGCAATCCACTTGGCGCCACCGCGATGATCAGGCCGGCGATGGCTGGGTCGCGCAGCGCAACCATTGGCGCCGCAAAGCCGGCAAGACTGACGCCCGAGACATAGATCCGTCCGGGATCTACCCGTGGAGTCCGCCGGAGGATCTCAACCGCTGCCAGCGTGTCATCAACTAGCTCGTCGTCAATGGTGAACTCTTGCTGCCGCGCCGTTTCCAGTGCATGGGCGTGAGTACGCCGGTCGAAGCGCAGGCTGGCCACTTCGCGAGTAGCAAGCCCCCAGGCTAAGTCTCGAGTCACTTTTGTTGACACTCCAGTGCCGTCTCGGTCTGCGCCACCCGTGAGCACAACGGCTGGAAACGGCCCCGAGCCGACTGGGATCGTAATGACTCCCGGCAATTCCCAGGGAGCCTGTCCCACCACAACCTCGAATTCCTCGAAGTTGTCCAACTCGGCGTACGGCGGCGGTGGGTATCCAGCTGCCGTATCAAGATCCCCCATGGCCTCATTGACTCGATAGCCGGCAATCCGTCCGTCTGATACGAGCTTGATTTCGACATGAACCTCGCGCGGGCCCTCGGGCGTTGCGAGCGTCAGCCGTAGCGTTAAGTCCAGCCGGTTGTACATGGCGCCGAAGAACGGCTGATCGGAAAGATCAAGCGCGAGGAGCTTGGCGTCACCCTCGCGGTCCACCGTCCGCCAGAACGTCTCAAGGCCAGCCGAGCACAGCGAGTCCGCACCCCACTGCTCCGGAGCCAGCATCTCGTACGCAGCCTGAAACTCGTTGTCTGCCATTGCCCGCACGAACTCACCGGCGCGAGCCTCCGGGTCGAATGCAAACGGATCCACCCTTAAGTTGGGTGGCGCAGGCGTCGCCGCCTCGCAAGCCGTCGTGGTGACGGCATCGAAGATGAGGACGATGCTCACCAGCACGGCGACCGCACCGCCGAACAGCCCAAACCCAGCGGCCAGCACAACGTGCGTCCACCACGCAGCAAGATGCAGCCAATTCGTGGGCCTCAGCCGCACTGTCAACCTGGTGTCCTGTCCGACGCCGCCGGATTCTGGCCCAAGGTCGGCGCAATCTGCGAGCGGCTCGAAGTCTGGCCTCGAGTGATCAGCCATGGAAATGCGGAGTCCGAGGGCAACGGGCGAGCGCGTCAGCGCCCTGTGCGTGGGCTGTTAGGAGATCGGCGGCCGGGCATGGGGCGAATCCCCAGGCCTGTGCGGCATTCGACCGGTCCTGCAGGCCTTCGATACCGGCAGCACCACGTTCCAAACGGTCGAGGTCTACCGCAACGGGAGGAGGCGCCGCTGCCGGGAGGACGGCACTTTCGGTCTGGCTCGTCTTGGTTGCATCACGTCACGGCCAAAGGCGCCACTGGGGGCCATGCCTCCGCGGCACCCCGCCCGCCAGCCTGGCGTGCCGATACACGGCAGCTCGGGCCGCGCACCGCCGATCCAGGCCGCGATGTCCTCGATCACCTCAACGCCCACGTAGCCATGCGGCCGCAACTCCGACCCGGTCCCCGCCGTGAACTCCACCAACCCGTGACTGAGGTCGGCGTACAAGCGAAAGACCACGTCCTGGTGTCCCTGCAGCCCGCGGATCCATCCCATCGCGTCGTCTTGCGTCAGGCGCGTGTCGGCGTTGCTGTGAAGGATCAGCAGCGGCACCTCCAGGTCGCGTGCGGTCTCCTCGGGACGGGACGCCGCCAGGTCAAGGTGGTACGCCGGTCGCACGGATATGTCCGGCATCACGGCTTCGCCCGCCGCCAGTGCCTCAACGTCCGCAACCTGCGCCCGGGTCCGGTCGATGATGCGCTGCACGACGGCCTGCGACGGGTCCTCGGGATCTGAGTTCCGGTAAGTTCGCTCAAGGGCGCGGATGCGACTCTGCAGCATCGACCCGCTGGGCGCTGAGGCGATAATCACGCCAGCCACGTCGGGCGCCTGCTGCCCAATTCGTGGCGCGGCAAACCCACCGAGGCTCACTCCCAGGACGTATATCCGCGCCTCGTCAATTCGCGGCGATTGGCGCAAGGCCTGCACCGCCGCCAGCGCGTCCAACACATACTCGTCGTCGATGGTGAACTCGTCCTGCCGCGCAAAGGCCAGCGCATGTGTCCAGTTACCTTGGTCGTAGCGCAACGTGGCGATACCCCGGCTTGCCAGCCCCCAGGCTAGGTCACGGTTTCTTTTGGTGGCGGCGAGTGTCCCGTCACGATCAGGACGCAGACTTTGCCCCTGGACGAGAACTACGGCCGGGTGCGGTCCCGGACCATTCGGCACAGACAGCGTGCCGCCCACCTGCCACGGAGCCTCTCCCAGCGTGACCTCAATCTCCTCGAATGCAGTGAGATCCGCGTACGCTGGGGGAAGAAGCCTCGGCAACGGTCCAAGTTCTCGTTCTGCGTGGTCCGGCTCGAAACGAACGACCCGCCCGTCGCGCAGCAGCGAGACGCGCACCGGCGCCTCCGCCCACGGGCGCTCGTCCCAGCGCGAGCGAACGATGCGCAGCCAGACGCTCAACTCATCGCCGAGCGGTGAAAAAACAAGCGGCGCGTTGCTATCGACCAGCACGCTTGCATCGAAGAGATAGTCGCTGGGGTCCAGTCCGTACACCTGCTGGCGCCAGAGCGCCTCCAGGTGGTACTCGCAGAGCGAGTCGGTTGGAAGGAACTCAGGCGCCAACATGCTGTAGCCGGCTCGGGAGTCATTATCCGTGAGCACCGCTGCGAAGGCCTGCGCCCGCGCGCCTGGGTCGAAGTCAAATGGCGCGGCCTCGAAGTCCGGCGCGGCTGGCTGCGCCGACCAGCAGTAAGGATCCTCGCGGATCACGGCCTTTTCTTGGGCGTCGTGCCTCACAAACAGCGTAAGGCTAGCGGCCAACACCACAGCCCCGACCACTCCGGCGATACCCAACGCCGCGTTCAATTGCCGCGCCGTCCACCGAAACCTCACAAGCTCTTCGGTTCCCTGAGCCGCCACGGCTCGCAAACTGGCGCTCCGACGGCGCGACGCCTCACGTCACGTCGCGTCACTGCCGGCACGCACCCAAGAATCAATGTGGTAACGCTGTCTGTTGGCCGCGCACACGGCGAGCGGAGATGGCCATGCGGATTTGCCTTCGTTCGTGCGCCCTCATCTCGGCCAATTGTCTATGCTCGCAGACCAGCGCTGCGGACGTGCGATGCGTCGCCGACTCGCGTCAAGGCATGCCAGGTGCCAAGACCCCGCCGCGGCGGGCACTGGCGGAACACTCGGGAGATTGGCCATGGAAATGCGGAGCTTGGGGGCCACGGGCGAGCGCGTCAGCGCCCTCTGCATGGGCTGTTGGGAAATCGGCGGCCAGGCCTGGGGCGACTTCCCGGCCTGGGACGGCGTGCGCCTGGTCCAGCGGGCCTTCGACGCCGGCATCACCACCTTTGATACGGCCGAGGTCTACGGCAACGGCCGCAGCGAAGTGCTGCTTGGCGAAGCGCTCTACGGCCGTCGCGACGACGCCTTCATCATCAGCAAGGTCGGCTACCTGCCCGGCACCGACGGCGCGCAGTCCATTCAGGGTGCCAAGCAGCCGCGCGACTACTCGCCCAAGCGCATTCGCGACGCCTGCGACCTGGCCCTGCGCCGCCTCCGCACCGAATACATCGACGCCTATCTCCTGCACGACCCCCCGTTGCACATCGTCAAGCACGAAGCGCCCTTCGCCGTCCTTGAGGAACTGCAGGCCGCAGGCAAGATCCGCTGGTGGGGCATCTCCGCCCGAACCGGTCAGCCCGAGACCGCCGTGGAAGCCATCCGGCGCTGGGGCGCGCCGGTTGTCGAGACGCCCTACAACGCTGTCGACGACGGAGCCGGCAACGAGTTGCTACCGCTGGCCGCCGAGCACGGAACCGGCGTCTTCGCGCGCTCGCCGTTCGCCAACGGCCTGATCCTCCTGAGCGAAGCGGAGCTTGCCGCGCTCCCCGCCAGCGACTGGCGCCAGTCCGAGATGTTCCGTGAGCGCCTGGCCGACGCCGCCGGCCCGCGCGAACGCATCCAGGACATCGCCGACCTCCGCGACGAATTGCCGTATGAGACCGCGATGCGATTCGTGCTGGGCCATCAGGCCGCGTCAACCTGCATCGTCGGCCTGTCGAATGCCGACGACATCGCGGCCAACACCCCCGTCGGCGACCCGCCCTACCTGAGCGCCGAGGAAATCGCCGTCATCCGCGGGCAGACGTCCGGGTAGCTCCGCGGCTCAGCTGTTCCGTCGAACCGTCAGGCCTCTCACCAGCTCAGTTCGCGTTCGGCGGTCACCTTCGACTCGTCAATCTCCACACCGACGCCGGGTCCATTCGGCGGGCTGATCATGCCGTTCACCGGCACGACGGGATTCTTGAAAAAGAACTGCCGCAACTCGTTCCACTTCACCAGGTACTCCACGTAGGGACAAAGCGGCGGCGGCCAGGCCGCGCTGAGATGCGCGTTGACCGGAACCGACGCCCCATGCGGAATCAGCGGCACGTCATAGACCGAGCAGATAGTTGCGATCTTCAGCATTTCGCTCACGCCGCCCGCCCACATGGTGTCGGCCTGATAGATGTCCACCGCGCCGGCCTTCATGTAGTCGCGCGTGCCCCAGCGCGTGTACTCGTGCTCGCCGCCGGAAATGGGAACGGGTGAGGCCGCCCGAATTCGGGCGTAGTTGGCAATGTCGTCGGACTTGACCGGCTCCTCGATCCAATACGGCCGGTGCTCGGCCATCCGCCGCGCCATGTCCAGCGTGTAGCGCACGTTCCAGCTGCTCCAGGCGTCGATCATCACGTCCACGTCGTCGCCCACGGCCTCCCGCAGAGTGCGCATCAGTTCCACGTTGCGCCGCGCGCCCGCCTCCCCGTCGTCGGGGGCATAGCGCACAAACCACTTGGTGGCTTGGTAGCCCTCGGCCACAAACTGCCGCGCGCGCTCGGCCGCCCGCTCGGGCTCGATCGAGAATCCCAGCGCGCTGGCGTAGGCCGGAATCTCCTTCCGCACCGGCCCGCCCAGCAGCCGGTACAGCGGCTGCCCCAACCACTTGCCCTTCAGATCCCAGAGCGCCGTGTCGATGGCGCTCAGCGCGAACATTGGCGAGCCCTTGCGCCCGTGAATCATGTATCGGTAAAGCTGATCCCAAATCCGCTCGCTGGCCAGCGGGTCGGCGCCCAGGATGAACGGCGTGATCTGCGTATCGATGACAAAGGCGTCCGGCACATCAATCGGCCCGGCCATCCCGCTGACGCCTTCATCGGTCTCGATCGTCACAAACACCCACGACAGATCATCGGCGCCGTCCACGTCCCGCGCTTTGGGAATGTGCTGGTCCGGATCGCGCTTATGTTCCGGATACACATCCAGCGGCCGCACCAGCCGCTCTTCCCAGAACTCACCCTCCGACTCAAACCGGCCATGCAGTTCCGTCAGGCGAACGTTAGTGATTCGGATGGGGGCCTCTCCCGGTTCCAACGGCGCGGGGCGCGTTGGAGCCTAATGCACCGAGGCCGCCTCCACCCGGAGGCGGCCTCGGTGCCGGCTATTTCACCGGCTCGACGACCCGGTCCTGGCACGCCGAATGTCTATAAACCCTCGCAATCCAGGCGTGGAACTCGTCAGCGCAAGCCTGCGGCGCGGGCCGCTGAGCCTTAGTTGAACCCCAGGTCCACGGTGCGGCGGCTGGTGCGGATCAGTTCCTGCCGGAGGCGCTGGGCCAGGTCGCGTTCGGCCACCACGCTGCCTTCCACGTTCAGATGCACGTGCACGTCACCGCCCAGCCGCGGGTTCGGAACCACCTGCGAGCCGCGCGGCAGGTTGACCAACTCCGGTCCCATTTCTCCGACCAGCGCCAGTTCGCCCGGCGCAAACGATGTGCCGCTAGCAAAGGTGGGCACGGGAATACCCAGTTTCTGAGCCGCTCTGACAGCGCGCTCACGGCCCAGCTTCCGTTCTCGCTCGGTGCGTCCGTTCTTGGCCAGGTTGACCGCCACTTGGTAGTAGTGTCCCCACGATTCGCCCTCACCCGGGTTGTAGCGCGGGTCGTGGGCTAGTGGGTCGGTCTTCATGCGAGCCGCTCCCCGGCCGGACGGCCGGGCGGATGACCCACCAGATCCGGACGGCATCCGAGGCACAGCGGCCAGAAGGCCGAGCGCACCCACCGTTGCCAGCGTCTGGTCTTCCAGCGTCCCCATTTGCCCGATCATCTCAGGCAGCCGCTCTCTCGAGGTCTCGGCAAACGACGCGTTCACGTCCGCAATGTGCCCCGGGGTGGCGGCAATGACTTCGTTGACGCCTGTGACCGTACCGGTAAGCCCGACTACTTCATCCTTGAAGTCTCGCGAGTGTCTCCCGGCATTGGCTGCCGCCGGTGCGTATTCGTCGACTCCGTCCTTCAATATTTTGATTATTCCGGGGAATGCTTCAACGTCTGGAGCTGCGAGGCGCACATTGTTCGTGGCTACCCATTGGCCGACCACTTCATGTGGGGTCTTATCCGTCATGATCGGGATCTGTTCTGGACGGGGGGACCAGTGTTCAATGAAGTCCTTCTGAAAGATCCACCGATCAGCGCCTTCGTTTATGGCTTTAGGCACCTTTGCTGCGGCGTTTTGGCCTCGGTGGAGCGTATTCGGCGCTAATGCCATCTGTGCTCGTATTGACTCGATCTCGTTTTGACCGCTGCTGCGCACTTTCTCATAGATGGCCCCCTTCACCCCCTCAGCGATTTCGCCCCACCCACGCCACGCCTCGACAGCCATGTCCTTGTACGCATCTACAACTTCGGCGGCGGCCTCCTTCGCCCCGGTCACAAGGTCTTCGAGGAGGTCTCGACCATGCTCGACCGGCTCTGGACGCCCGCGGTGCAGTTCGCCCCAGATCGGATCGTGCGACGGAGCGTTCTGTCCCACGTGAAACGCCGGATGCGAGACGATCGCCTGCCGTCGCTCCCAGGCGGCTCGGCGCTCGGCGTTTCCTTTGAAGACGGCCTTGCCTTCCTGCCGGGTCATAGAGGAGCCACCGAGTTCACCCTGGGTGACGGGATCGAATCGCTGGGGAGTCATGCGAACCATCCTTCACGTCTGGTCAACAACCCGCCGCGCGGGGTCTGCCTGTCGCTCGGCGCGATCGCGCCGCAGCCGCTGGGTGCGATGCGACCGCCCAGCAGCGTAGGGGCTAGCGGCGCCTCGTCACATTGGCGCCCGCTCCGGGTCTTTTGGTCAAAGTCGAGCACGCTGCGCACTCTGCATTCACGTGGGCGACTCAGAGGCGCTCGTTTAAGTCCTGCCACGCGCCAAGCCGTTGCGACAACTTACGCGGGCTTCTCGTCCCATTGTATACACACAGAGTATGTTGTCAACCTGCCGAGAACTCGTGGCTTGCCAGCAGCCAGTCCTGCGGCTACGCCGCAAGCACGCTGCAGCGCCAGGCAAGTCGTGCGTTAGTCGGCATGGAACGCCGCGTTCGGCCCGCCGCGACAGCCCTCATGCCAGGCCTGCAGATCCACGCACGCTCGCGCCGGTCGCTCACCGGCAACCCAGGACGCGATGTCGTTGATGACTTCCGAGCCAACGTGAACCTCAGGGCGCAGGTCGGGTCCGGTCACCTTGCGCCGGTCGAACAGGCCATGGATGTGCTCTCGGTAAAGGCGGAACACAATGTCGTCCCGGTGGTGCAGGTTCACCACCCAGCCAGCGATCTCCTCGCCGGACAGGATGTCTTCGTTCAAGCCGTGGAGGATCAGCATCGGAATTGGCAAGTCGTGGGCGACTGCCTCCGGGCGAAGTCCAGCAAGATCCAAATAGTAGGCCGGACGAACCTTCATGTGCAGTGCCGTGGAATCCGCAGCCGGCGCCTCCATTGCCGCAACGCGCGCTCGGGCGATTCTGAGCCGGCGTTCATCGGAAGCGCTAACAACGTCGTCTGCCTCGACTCTACGCTGGACCCTTTCTGCAAGGTCTTTCCAAAACGGTCCGCTAGGCGCCGAATTGAGGATGAGACCAGCAATCGTCGGATCGCGCCGCGCAATGCGCGTTGCCGCAACGCCGCCCAGGCTGACCCCCAAAACGTAGATCCGCGCCGAGTCGATTCGTGGGGTCTGACGCAACAATTCGACCGCCGCCAGGGCGTCGTCCACCAGCTCATCATCGATCGTGAAGTCCGGCTGACGCGCGAACGCCAGCGCGTGAGTCAACGTGCGCTTGTCGTAGCGCAGTGTGGCCACGCCACGGCTGGCCAGGCCCCACGCCAGATCTCGAGCTCCCTTTGTCGCGCCAACGGTTGCATCGCGATCCGCAAAGCCGCTGCCGTGCACCAGCACGACAGCTGGGAAGGGACCGTGTCCGCGAGGAACCGTAAGCGTTCCCCCCAGCTCCCAGGGCGCCTGCCCCATCACCACCTCGGTCTCCTCGAACGCATCCTCGTCTGCATAGCTGGGCGCCGGAAACTCCTGCAGTGGGCCGAGTTCTGTCGGAGCTTGATCAAGCCCGATCCAATTAACGCGTCCGTCGCGCAGGAAGGTGACCCGGACGTAACTCACGGGGTTCTCCGGAAACTGACGAGGCGTTAGCTGGAGTGACACCGAGAGCAGGTCGTTAGACGGGTCAAAGCCGAATACCGGCGCGCGCCCTTCATCCGTACCGACCAAGCGCGCGGCGTGCGCCTCATCCCCGAGAGTCCGGTCCAGGGCAACATCCGTCTGACCGTCGCCGGTCAGGCTCCGAAAGTTCTCAAGCCCAATCTCGCAGAGCGACGCAACGTGCAGCATCTCCGGCGCCAACATCCCGTAAGCGACACGGATGTCGTCGTTCACGAGGGCCTCCCCAAGCGCCAACGCTCGCTTTTCCGGATCGAAAGCGAACGGCGCGGCCTCGAAGTCCGGCGGTGCCGGTGTTGCCGCCTCGCAAGCCGGAACCGTGACGGCATTGATCACAAGCGTCAGGGCAATAAGTGCGGCCAGCCCGCTGCTGAATAGCCCGAAGGCGAGTGCTACACCGATGTGCGTCCACCAGGACACGCGCAGCCGCCACCTCTCTGGTCGCAGCCGCATGGCCAGCCTCCCGATGTGTCCGATCGCGCTCTACATACATCCATAGCGTATGTCGTTGCGGATGGATTGAAGCGCATCCTCAACGAGTCGCCAGGTCCGCGACTGCGTGCCTGTTGCCGGGTGGGCGCGGGCGGTGAACGCTGCTGTCACAGACCGCCCGAACCGGGCGGCCCCGAGAGCGCGGCCGACGCTGGGAGGCGCCGGCGCATGCAGCCCGTGCACTGAGGCCGCCCCATCAAAGGGGCGGCCTCAGCAGGCGTTACTCGATTGCCTCCGTCGCCTGGTTCTGCGCGCGGCGCATATCCAGCAGCAGGCGCTGGTGGGCCGGCTGTTGGGATCGCTGAGCCTTAGTTGAATCCCAGGTCCACGGTGCGGCGGCTGGTCCGGATCAGCTCCTGCCGGATGCGTTGCGCCAGGTCGCGCTCCGCCACCACGCTGCCTTCCACGGTCACGTTCACGGTCACCTCGCTGCCCAATCGCGGGTTCGGGATCACCTGCGAGCCACGCGGCAGGTTGACGAGTTCCGGCCCCATCTCCCCCACCAACGCCATCCCACCCGGCGCAAACGCCGTGCCCTGCGCAAAGGCGTGACCTTCTGCGCGCAACCGCGCCACATGCTTCAGATGTTCCCGCCACCAGTGGTGGGCGTCGCGGAACCCGGAAATGTCATGGTCCTTTTTCTGCTGCTGGAAGAGTTCCTCCACATTCGGCGGCGCCGGCGTGCTAAGGAAATCGTCTTCATGGGTCTGGTGTGAGCTTGCGCTTCCACCGCCGCCGGACGCTCCACCAGATCGCGTCGGCGTCCGAGGCGTGGCGGCCAATCGGCCGAGCGCGTCCACTGTCGCCAGCGTCTGGTCCTCCAGCGTCCCCATCTGCCCGATCACTTCCGGAAGCCGCTCGCCCGAGGTGACGGCAAACGAAGCGTTTACGTCCGCAAGGTGACCTGGCGTTGCCGCAATGACTTCGTTGACGCCATTGACCGTACCGGTAAGCCCGACTACCTCGTCCTCCAACTCTCGCGAATGTTTCCCAGCATTGGCTGCCGCCGGTGCGTACTCGTCGACTCCGTCCTTTAATCGTCTGAGTACTCCGGGGAGTGTTTCAATCTCTGGGGCTGCGAGGGTCACATTGGGGAGATAGGGCACTCCCTCAACCTCCTCGATCTGAGGAAAGTTAGGCATGATCGGGATCTTGTCTGGGCGAGGAGACCCATATTCAATGATGTCCTCGCGAAAGATCGCCGGCGAGACAACGTCCTTGAAGAACCGGGGTACTGCCGATAGAGCATTTCGGACCGCCTCGGTCTTTGCTCGCTCGTATTGGTCTCGAATACGCATAAGGTGGTGGGGAATATCTGGACCGTGCTCAATCGGTTGCATGCTCCCGGGGTGAAGTTCGCCCCAAGTCGGATCGTGCGATTGATCGGATCGCTGAGGGGTCATTCGTACCGTCCTTCACGGCTCGTCCACATCCCGCCGCGCGGTGCCTGCCTGTAGCTCGGCGCGGTCTCGCCAAGGTTGTCGGGTGCGATGCGACGGTTTGGAAGCGCGGGATCTAGCAGTGCGCCGTCAGGTCGGCGCCTGCTCAGGGCCTTCTGGTCAAAGTCGAACACGCTGCGTTCTCTGCATTCACGTGGGCGACTCAGAGGCGCTCAAGAAGGGCCGGTCATTCGCGCGGGTCGTTGCGAAACCCACGCTGGCTTCAGCCCTATTGTACACACCCCGAGTATGATGTCAACTCGCTGAAACGGTCTCTTGTCGCGGGCCGTCCCGTCAGTACGCTGCGATCACGCTAGAGCGCCTTGCGGGTCCTGCCTCAGTTGCTGCGGAACGCCGCATTCGGTCCGCCGCGACATCCCTCAAACCAAGCTTGGAGGCCCGCACACACCCGATCCGGTTGTTCTCCGGCAATCCAACGCGCAATGTCGTCCACGACCTCCACGCTGAAGTGACCGGCAGGGCGGAGGTCGGAGCCGCTCACGGTGCGCCGATCGATGAGGCCATGTATATGCTCGCGGTAAAGACGAAACACAACATCCCGGCGCCCACGGAGGCTCTGAGTCCAGCCTGCTAAGTCGGCCTGGCTCAGTACCCCGTCAAGGTTGCCGTGCAGCACCAGCATCGGAATCGTCACGTCCCGCGCCACGGTTTCCGGCCGGTATGCCGCAAGGTCCTGAAAGTAGGCCGAGCGCACAGTCATGTCAGGGGGCGTGGCTCCATCGTCAGTCAGCGCCTCGATCGTTCCCACACGCGCCCGGACTCTGTCGATCCGACGCTGCTCAATCTCGGATACCTTCCCATCTGCTTGGGCGATCCGTAGCGCGTGACCCACATATCCATCCCATAAGCTCCCGCTCGGAGCGGACTCGATGATTAGGCCGGCAATCGAAGGATCGCGTTGCGCGATTCGCGGAGCAGCAAAGCCGCCCAAACTGCTCCCTAGCACGAAAATGCGCGCGGGATCGATTCGCGCCGTCTGACGAAGCAAAGCCACGGCGGACAGGGCGTCGTCCACCAGTTCATCGTCAAGCGTGAAGTCGGGCTGGCGTGCAATGGCCAGCGCGTGCGTCAGCGAGCGCTTGTCATAGCGCAGCACGGCGACGCCTTGACTTGCCAGTCCCCAGGCTAGGTCGCGGCTCGGCTTGACTGCGCCGCCCGTGCTGTCGCGATCGGGATACCCGCTCCCCGGCACGAGCACAACAGCGGGAAAGGGCCCCGGCCCGCGTGGCATCGTCAGCGTGCCGCCAAGGACCGAGGGCGCTCGCCCCACCACGACATCGATCTCTTCGAACGCCTCCAGGTCTGCGTACGGCGGGGACGGAAACTCGCTCACCGGACGCAGCTTGATCAGAGGCTCGAGCGGTGTGCCCTGCGCTACACGACCATCTCGCAGCAGCGTGAGCCGGAGGTAGGTCACCGTCTTCGCCGACGGCTGGCGCGGTACCAGCCGGATGAACACCTCGATGCTGTCGTAGGCAGCCACGAAACCTATGGCCGAGGTTGGCCGCGAGTCTTGGCGCCCGCCGGGTGCCTCATCCAATGGAATCCCTTGCGGAGTCACCAGGGAAACGCTCGCCCCATCGCCGGTCAGCGACCGAAAGCTCTCCAGGTCAAGCTCGCAGATCGAGCCGACGGGAAACTGCTCCGGGGCCAGCATCGCGTAGGCGCGCCGGTAGTCCTGGTCGACGAGCGCCTGTCCAAAGGCCAGGGCGCGCGCCTCCGGGTCAAACGCAAACGGCGCCGCCGCAAAGTCCGGCTGCGCCGGTGTCGCTGCCTCACAGGCAGGGGCCGACCTGCTGATGATGACGAATGCCACAACCACCAGCGCAGCCAGCCCGATGCTGAACAACCCAGCGGCCAGGGCAAGGCCGGCAGGCGTCCGCCAGGTCACTCGGTGTCTGGAAGCACCCGGTCGCAGCCGGATGGCTCCAGCCCCTCATCTACGCTCCGTCGCGCCTTACCGCCCTTTGTCGCGTACGCCGCCGCCGCAGCCGTCAAACGTGACGAACCCGGCGCGGTCCATGCGCGTCCCAGCGGCTTGAACGTCATGGGTTAAAGGCCGTCCCTCGAAGCTCGGCGGTCGGGCCGCCGTGGCAGGTTGCAAACCACGCTCGCCAGTCCACGCAGGCCTGTCGTGCTCGCCTGCCTTTAATCCATCCCGCGATGTCCCAGATCGCCAACGGACTCACGTGGATGCGGGGCCGCGGGTCCGGTCCGTGCAGCTCCTGCCATGTCGCCTCTTCGATCGCGTCGTACAGAATGTGGCCGTGATAGGGGTACATACGAAACGTAACGTCGTCCCGGCCACGGAGACTGCGAATCCAGCCCATGGATTCTTCGGTATCCAGCTGCCCATCGAGCCCACCGTGCAGGCTTAGCAAGGGCACGGGGAGGTCGCGAGCCACCAACTCCGGCCGGTAATCGGCAATATCCAGGTGGTAGGCGGCGCGTGCGCGCAGGTCGAGGGACGGCGCCACGCCCGCGGCCAGCGCCGCCCGTGCCTTGGCGCGGGCCCGCAGCCTCGTTTGGAAGCGGCGCAAGAATGCTTCGTCAAGGTGTGCGTCAGGTTCGGACCTCCGTTCAGCATTTCGGATGAGCGCCTCCAGCCGCGTTCCACTCGGCGCAGAGACCATGATCAGGCCAGCAAGCCCGGGATCGCGTTGAGCGATGCGCGGTGCGGCGAATCCTCCCAGACTTGCACCCAGCACAAATAATCGCGCCGGATCGATTCGTGGCGTCTCACGCAGCAGCGCCAGCGCCGCCAGCGCGTCGTTCACCAGTTCGTCGTCCAGGGTGAAGTCCGACTGGCGCGCAAATGCCAGCGCGTGCGTCAGCGTGCGCTTGTCGTAGCGCAGCACGGCCACGCCTTGGCTCGCCAGCCCCCACGCCAGGTCCCGAAACGCCTTGGTCGCGTCCGCAGTACCGTCGCGATCGGAATAACGGCTCCCATGCACCAGCACCACGGCGGGGAAGGGCCCTGGCCCTCGAGGCACCGTGAGTGTGCCGTCCAGTTCCCAGGGCGCCTGACCCACCACGACTTCGGTTTCCTCAAAGGCCGACAAGTTCGCGTACGGCGGCGGCGGAAAATCCGTTACCGGACCCTCGTCGGTCATGGCCTCGTCGACGCCAAGAAATGTGAAGCGCCCGTCGCGCAGGAGCCTCACGGTGACGTATCCGGCAGCGGCCGGCGTTTCTTCGTCTGCCTGGGTGCGCTCAACCAGGCGCAGTTGGACGTCTAGCGAATCCGAGTAAGGATCGAAACCCAGGATCCGAACGTGGTCGATTTCGTCGAACGTTCGGCTGTCGTCGCTGGTCGGAAACCAGCGGTATTTCACCGTGAAATCGCAGAATGAGTCGAGAGGTAGTGCCTCCAGCGCCATCATTCCGTAGCCGCGGTGGTAATCCCTGTTCACCATGGCTTGGCCTAACGCCGAAGCGCGTGCCTCTGGATCGAACGCAAACGGCGGCGATTGAAAGTCCGGCGGCGTGAATGTGGCGGTTTCGCAGGGTGGGAGCTCCGGACTGGGTCTGGTTGCCGCCACGACAATTGCTGCAATTGCCGCCAGACTTGCGAGACCGGCCAGCGGGGCCAGCACACGACGTCGGAAAAGGCCCCGAGGCCAGGGCAGGCGAAGCCTCACCCGTCGAGACTCCGAGACCTGCACCACCTCAATTGGTCGATGTCAATACGGTCGTCGCTGGCCAAAACCGCAACCCAATTCGCCAGACGAGTCCTCCGCCTGCGCGCTCCTGTCACGTCCGCCATACGTCCCTTTCGAACTGCAGTAAGTTCCCACCAACGCCCACCCGTCGTTCTTGGGTCTGGCAAGGTACGGGCCAACGCGCCATAGTGTCCGCATGGTCTTGGTAAGCACCATGTCTGGTGTAGCACGTTCGGAGAGTTGCTGATGTCGGTCGAACCCCTGCGCGCCGCCGTCGTCGGCCTCAACTGGGCCGGCCGCCAGCACGCGAGCACCTACCTTCAGGTTCAGGGCGTCGAGCTAACCGCCGTCTGCGACGTGGACCCGGCCCCGCTTGACCGCGCCAGCCGCCAGTTTCCGACCCTGCGCCGCTACCGCGACTTCGAGCGAATGCTGGACGAGCAGCGCCCTGACCTCCTCAGCATCGCCACGCCGGCCCGCTGGCACGCCCCCCAGACGATTCTGGCCGCCACCCGCTATCCGCCGCGCGCCGTCCTTTGCGAGAAACCCATGGCCGGAAGCCTGGGCGAGGCGCGGGCCATGCTGGCGGCCTGCGAGCGGAACGGCGTCAAGCTCGCTATCGGCCACATGATGCGCTGGTACACCGTGCATGAGCAGGCGCGGGCGCTCGTGGCCGAGGGCGCCATCGGCACGCCGCTCACCGCCACCGTCTGCCTGGAAGAGGGCGGGCTGATGAACAACGGCACCCACGTGCTCAGCTACATGCAATACGTGCTCGGCGACCCTGAGCCCGAGTGGGTCCTCGCCAACGTGCAGCGCCGCAGCGACCGCTACGAGCGCGGCTGGCCTTCCGAAGAGCTGTCAGGTGGCCTGATCTCCTTCGCCGGCGACATTCGCGTGTCGTTCGAAGGCGACATTCCGCCCGATCCGGCCTACGACTGGCAGTACCAGACGGTGACCGGAACTGATGGCGTGCTCATGTGGCCCAGCGCGTTCCTGGCGCCGGACTTCGCCGTTCGCCTCGTGCGCCGGGGCCGCGGCGTGACGGAGACGCCGGCGCCAACGCAGACCCTGGATAACGTATTCCTGCGCGAACTGGACGGCCTGGCCAGCTGGGCGCGCGGCGACGTGGCCGACAACCGCAACGACGCGCATCTGGCCATCAGGAACCAGGAAGTGATGATGGCCATGTACGAATCCGCCCGCACCCACACCCTCGTGCGTCTGCCACTGCGCACGATGGGCTCTCCGCTCATCGAAGCCATTGAATCAGGCGAACTTCCCGTCGAGTTTCCCGGGCGCTACGACACTCGCTACGCAGTCGACCGACCGCTACGCGCTCGCTTCTAACCCAATCTCACCGAGCGGTCAGGACGGGCGCAGCCCCGTGCCTTAGTCCCTGAACGGATCGAACGTGTTCGCCCCTGCCATGGCCACCCCGATCGGCCGTAACCGGTGCGTCACGCGCACGGTCCCCGAATGCTCGGCCAGCACCTGGTCCAGGTTCTTGTAAGCCTCCGGCGCCTCATCGGCCCCGCCGCCCCGCAGCTCAATGCCTTGCCGGCGGATCGAACGCCGCACCTTCGGCCAATCCACCACGCCCGGCGCCGTCTGCACCCAGCGTTTCCGCTTCCGGTTATAGCGCCGCCGCCCAGCCGCCTGGCGCCGCGACATC
The DNA here is from genome assembly GCA_022824495.1 of Chloroflexota bacterium. Lineage (GTDB taxonomy): Bacteria > Chloroflexota > UBA11872 > UBA11872 > UBA11872 > UBA11872. Next base: position 134,609 of record JAJDZU010000014.1, read on the forward strand.
ACCCGCCCGGCCCCATGCACCGTGCTGTACAGCGCCTGCTTTGAGGCGGGCGAGTCAAGGCCCTCCAGGATCACCGACGTCCCGCCCATCGTCGCGCCCACGAACCCCTGCTGCCCCGGAAACGCCGGCGTCGTTCCCTTGCGTACGACCCAGAACGTCCGGCCGAAATGCTTCTCCTCCCAGGCGAAGTTGTGGTGGTTGTGCACCGTCAGGTCCGCCTGCGTCCCCATCAGCTTCAGGATTCGCTCCACCACCCAACGTCGGCCCGCGTGCGCATACGCGCCCGCCAGCCGCATCGCGGATATGTAGGCCTGCCCCACGTCCGACCGGACCTCGAACAGCACCGGCGGCGCGTCCATGTTGTTCGTCCGCGGCCGGTCCGTGAACTTCCTGCCCTCGCCCATCGCCAGGAATCCCGTGGCCGTGCGATGCCCAAAGCCTCGGCTGCCAAAGTGCACCCCGATCCACAGCCGGTCCTGCTGATCGGCAAACAGGTCCACGTAGTGGTTTCCCGCCCCCACCGTGCCAAGCTGCTCCTCGGCCAGCTTCAGCAGCCGCCGCTGCGGCGCGAACTCGGCCGTTCGAATCTGCTCCAGCACCGGGTCGTCCGCCCGTTCACGATTCTTGCGTCCCAGCCCAAAGCTGATCGTTTGCACGATCTCATCCATCACCCCGGCGGTGTCGACGGTCGAAGCCCGCAGCGGCGTCCGCACCGCCAGGTTCCCGCAGCCAATGTCGTACCCCACGCCTGACGGCGAGACGTGCCGCGGATACGCAATCGCCGCCCCGATTGGCGCCGAATACCCCACATGGTGATCGGCGCACAGCACGCCGTACGTCGCCTGCCGCAGGCACCGGTTCAGCTGCGCCACGGCACGCGGATCGCCCTGGCCAAAGATGTGAACGCGCGCTTTACTCATCCCTTAAACCTACGCCCCCGATATGCTGGTACGGCAGCGCCTACACCCCGCTTGATTCGGGAGAGCGCCAATGAACGCCAACGGATTCCACACCCTGTCGCTCGCGCAGGTCGAACAGTTCCGCCGCGACGGCTTCCTGGTCGTCGAGAACCTTCTGTCTGAGAACGACATGGCGGCTGTGCGCGACCGCGCCGACCTCATCGCCGGCGGTCGCGCATCCCACGTCCCCGATGACTGCGTCCAGGTCGAGCCCGGCCTGCGCGACGGACCGCTGCCCGAAGACCGCGCCCTCGCCGTCCGCAAGATCTACAAGGTGGCTCACTACGACGATGTCATGCTGGCCCACGTGCGCAACCCCAGGTTGGTCGATGTCATCGCCGACCTGCTGGGCAGCGAGGACATCAAGCTCTATCTCGACCAGATCCTCATGAAGCCCGCGCACCACGGATCCGCCCAACCCTGGCATCAGGACTCCGCGTCCTGGCGCGACCTGTTTCCCATGGATCTCGTCACCGCCTGGTGCGCGTTGGACGACGCCACCATCGCCAACGGCTGCCTCTGGATGGCGCCCGGCACCCACCGCTGGGGCATGATTCCAAAGTCCGTGCAGGCGAGTCTTCAAAACTCCTTCGTCGGCCAGTTCGAACCGGTCCCTGTGGAAATCCTGGCCGGCGGCGTCAGCTTCCACCACAGCCTCGTCTTCCACTCCAGCCGGCCCAACACCACGCCCCACCGTCGCCGCGGCTCCGCCGTCCACTACATGCGCGCGGCCACGTTCAGGGACGAAACCGTCACCGACGCCCCCAAAGTCCCCCCGTTCATCCAGGTGCGCGGCCGGTCCTTCTCCGGCTGCGTCTAGCGCCGAATCGAGTCAGGAATGGAATTCGCGCTTCTCGGATCCGGCGGTATCCGAGCATCGCGGCTTGGGCTGGGTTGCGGATTCCGCAACCAGACCGACCTTCGCATCATGGAAACTGCCATCAGGCGCGCGATCGAACGCGGCGTCACGCTCCTCGACTGCTCAAACTTCTACGGCAAGACACCCGCCACGCCCTACGGCGGCGCCTCCGAAGTTGCGCTGGGACGCGCCATCGCCGGCTGCCGCGACGACGTGGTCATCACCTCCAAAGTCGGCTGCCCCATCGGACCGGGCCCAAACGATCTCGGTGGATCGCGCATGCACATCAATCGCGAGATTGACCGCAGCCTCCGGCGCCTCCAAACCGACCACGTCGACATCTACATCGTCCACTGGCGAGACCCGGACACGGCCCTGGAGGAGACGGTCAGCGCCATGCTGGACGTAATTCGCCAAGGCAAAGCCCGCGCCTGGGGCATGTCCGGCTTTTCCGCCTGGGAGTCCTGCAAGGCCGCCATGATTGCCGAGCGCCTCGGCGGTCCTCGCCCCGCCATGATCATGCACCCCTACAACCTGCTCGACCGTACGCCTGAGCTTGAGCTGCTCCCGTTCTGCCGCGCGGAACAGGTCGGGTTCTTCGCCTACAGCCCCCTGGCCGTCGGCCTCCTCACCGGCTTCTACCGACCCAATCGTCCTCCCCCGCCTGGCTCAGTGATGGCCGCGCCCCGCAGGCGCTCCGAGTACGACCAGACGTTTCGCGGGCGAGCCTTCCAGGTCCTGGCCGCTGTCGAACGCATCGCCGCCGCCCGCGCCTGCGCCCCGGCCCACGTGGCGCTCAACTGGGTCCGGTCCCATCCGGAAGTGTCGGTGACCCTCATGGGCGTCGACACGCCCGATCAGGTCGACGCCAACCTCAACGCCCTGTCTTGGAGCCTGAGCGCCGAAGAACTCCGCGAACTCAACCAGGTATCGCGGAGTCTGGGTTCCTTGACCTAGGAATTCCCAACACGCTCCTCTGATACGCGTCATCGGCGTTGGGAGCCGCGCAGGGCGTCGCGTGACGCTCCTCGACTACTTCGCGCCCGCCGCGCCTTGTCCTGGTAGAGCTCGTGGGTTGTCCCACCCCTGACGCGAACCGTAGAAAACTGGTGCGTACGAGGTGGCGTACAGCGGTTTGCGCAGGCCGCCGACCGTTGGACCGAAGCGATCCTGGCTGTACGGCTGTGGAATGGGCGTGCCCAGGAGTTCTTCAATTCGCGACCGCCGGTCGCCAACGATCTCCGGGTGCAAATCGTAAACGTTGTGCAGTTCATCGGGGTCTGCGCGCAAGTCATACAGTTCCGGCTTTGGATCTTCGAAGTCCCAGCCCGTGGCGTAAACCCAGCGCTCGTCACGCACTGACACACGGCCGGCCCATGCCGTGGTCACGTATGCACGCAGGGACTCTCGCTCCCCGGTCGCCAGCGGCCAGACGCTATGGCCATTCATGCTCGGGGGCGCTTCGGACAAGCCGGCCAGGTCCAGGATGGTCGGGCCCAGGTCGTAATTCTGAACCCAGGCATCCACGTCCAGGTCGCGATAACGCGCATCGGGATGCCGAATCGTCAGGTTCTGCTGCGTATTGAACGGGTGCAGTTCGGTGTTCCGCTTACCCCAGCCGGTGTGGTCGGCCAGCTCCGTGCCGTGGTCGGTGAAGAAGATCACCGCGGTGTCATCCCGCAGCTTCATTTGCTCCAGCTCGTCCAGCAGCATGCCTATCTGCGAATCCGTAAACGTAACCTCGCCCTTGTAGCAGGACGTGTAGTAGTCGATGAAGGCCGCCGAGGTCACGTCAAGATCCGCGCCCTGCATGTCCGACGAGAACGACGGGTGCAGGATGTGCCGGGGTTGCTGGTAGATCGGCCCTTCCCAGGTGTCGTTGTAGCGCCGCACATAGTCAAGCGGCGGATCGAACACCTCGTGCGGTTCGAAACAATCGATCCAAAGGAAGAACGGGGCATTACCGGCGTTGTCGCGCAGCCAGCGGCGCGCCGACGCGAATACCTGGGCGCCCGGCCAATCGGCCTCCTCGCGCCGGTCGCGGATGTTGTGCAAATGCTGCAGGAATGCGCTCTCGCCGCTCAGGGACTGGGCCGAGGCCTCGGGCACGGCCGGTTCGTATGCGCCAAAGTAGTCCTTGAACAGGTCGCGGATCAGCTCCCACGAACCGCTTCGCCAGCCGTCGCCGCCCGCGCCCCGAATGTGCTCCCACGTCATGAACCCTCGGTGCTGGTTCATGTTGGGTTTAAACAGGTGCGGCGTGTCGGCGATCAGGCCCGTGGCATAGCCGTGTTCCAGCAGGATCTCGGCAATCGTCGGGTATTCGTCGGGAATCTCATGCCAGCCGTAGTACCCGTGCGCGTAAGGGAATCCCCGTCGGCCCGTGAAGCAGCCGTTGCGCACTTGGATCGTTTGCCCGGGCTCCGTAAAGCAGCGGTTGAAGCGCACCGACTCGGCCGCCAGTGCGTCCAGCGCGGGAGTCGCAATACTGCTGAACTTCTGATCGGGCCCGACGATATCGGCTCGAAACGTGTCGAGACAGATGACGACGATATTCAGGTGGCTCATTGCCGTGTTCCACGCGCAGATCGGCCGTGAACGGCTCGTCAGTTAGCGCTGACGGTACACGCTTTGCTCGCGGTGCAGGTGTTTTGACAGAGTGCCGTTTCTCGGATCTGTGCTCCAGGCACGGCGCCGCGCAAACGCAAGGCCGTCACTGGACCGTTTGGTGGCGAGGGGCGGAATCGAACCGCCGACACATGGATTTTCAGTCCACTGCTCTACCGACTGAGCTACCTCGCCGGGGCCTGCGGCAATCCGGGCCAGGTGGGCGGTGCAGGGCTCGAACCTGCGACCTCTACGGTGTAAACGTAGCGCTCTGCCAGCTGAGCTAACCGCCCGTCGGCAGGCCCCGCGACCCGGGCGCGGCGCATCCTACCCCACCGGCCCGACACCCCGGGACCTTGTTTCAGGTCACCTCAATCGGGCTGGCCAAGTTCAGCAACCCACCGACGGCCAATCGAAGTACCAGCCACGGTCCACCCGCGCCGCCCTCCCTGCCAACCAGGAGCCGTCGAAGATCTCGCGCGGAATCAAGCCGAGACGTCGGTGCTGACTACGGGCCGCCGCCTCCGCCGGAACCGATCGCGGGCGTTCCCAGGATCACCGGCAGCCCGGTATCCGGGTTGGTCGGGACGTACACCACGCTGCCTGAGTCAATCTCGCGCAGCGCCGTAATGTACTTGTCCTGCAGCACGGCCGCCGTCAGTGATTCGTTGATCAGGGTGTTGGCCTCCGCGATACCGGTGGCTTCCTCCACTCGTCGCTGAGCTTCCTGTTCCGCTTCCTGCACTCGGAATCGCCGCTCTTCGATCGCTTGCTCGGCGGCCAGCTTGCGCTCGATCGCCGTCGTGATCTGCTGTGGCAGCGACACGTCGCGCAGCAGCACGTTTTCCACCAGCACGCCGCGGTCCGTCAAGAGACTCTGAAGCTGTGACTCGATCCTGTTGGCAACCTCGGTGCGTGCCGTTGTGTACAAGGCTTCGGCTTGGAACTCACCGACTACGTCACGGATTGCGTCACGAATCGCCGGCCGCACGACGATCTCAACGTAGTTCGGGCCAATGCGCTGAAACACGTCAGGTGCGTCGGCGAAGCTCAGCCGGTAGAGCGTCGTGATGTCCAGTCCGACCGAGAGACCTTCCGAGGTCAGCGTGCGAACAGTTTGATCCGTAGCGCTTGGACTGGCGTCTTCCGCCCGCGAACTCATTGTGAGTTGCTGGGTCCGGACACTCAGCGTTTCAAGGCTCGCCCACGGAGCCTTGACGAGCAGGCCCTCCGGCCGCGGCGTGGGATCAACCACGCCAAACGTGTGCAGTACGCCAACCTCACCCACGTTCACAAACCGCACGCTGAACAGTCCCAGCACGATGACTGCGGCAATCACGATCACAATCGTGCCCACGGCGGTGTTTCCGTATCTATTTGTGCCCATCAACAGTGGTCCCCTCTGGTGCGGGGTGCCGCTGCGCGGCTGCTCGCCCGAACCGGGTCGGTGTTTCCGACAGATTGCTTACTCCGTTGATACCATCCATGCCGCGCGGATACAAGGATGTTCGGTACCTACCCGCCTGATTCGGCCGCGCTGGGAACGGAGATTCCGTGTGATAGCCCGGCATTCGCTCTCGCGCCGGCGCCTGTTGGCACTGGCAGGCGTATCGGCAGCGTTGGCAGCTTGTGGCGAACCGGACGCGCCGCCCGCTACGCCAGCGGCAACCGGCACGCCCACCGGCACAGCCGGGTCCGTGGTCGCGCCCCGAACCACCCCCGCGGCCGCAACCCCAACGGCCGCCGACACGCCCGCCCCCCAGCCCGTCACGCCGCCGCCGCAGGTTGACGACGGACTGCGCCGCCTTGCTGGCTACGGATTCCAGGCTCACCTCTACAACCAGGACCGCGGCCTGATCGTGGATCGCACGCTTGAGGCCGGCTTCGACTGGCTCAAGCAGCAGGTCGAATGGAGTCAGACGGAACCGATCGAGAAGGGCGGCTTTGACTGGCGCGAACTTGACAAAGTTGTGGCCGCCGTCAGCAGCGCCGGAATCAAGCTGCTCCTCAGCGTCGTCCGGGCTCCCACCTGGGCCTTGGGCGACCGGTCGCACGGACCGCCGGGCGATCCGCTGGACTTCCGCGACTTCATGCAGGCCCTGGCCGGACGCTATCGCGGCCATGTCCATGCCTACGAGCTGTGGAACGAAGCCAACCTCGCGCGCGAATGGGGCTATGGGCAAATTGACGCCGGCGAGTTTGTCGAGTTGATGTTGGCCGGCAATGAAGGCGTCAAGGCCGGCGACCCGGACGCGACCACCGTCGGCGGCGCCCTTACGCCTGCCGGCGATGTGGACATCCCCGAACAGCAGGTTCAGGCCATTGATGACGCGCGCTTTCTCGAACAGATTTACGCCTACCGCGACGGCATCGCGCGCGAGGCCTTCGACGCATGGGGCGTGCATCCGGGCGGATTCAACAATGCGCCGACCCAGGAAATCGGCACCGAGCGCGGTTCCGGCTGGAACGGCCACGGCAGTTTCTACTTCCAGCGCTACACCCAGCATCGGGCAATCATGGAGGCCAACGGAGACGCCGATAAGCCCATCTGGCTCACCGAGATGGGTTGGTCGACGGCGAACGCCGACCCCGCCTACGGGTTTGGCGCGGACAACTCGGAGGAAGACCAGGCCCAGTTCCTCGTCGATGCGTTCCGGCTCATCCGCGACTCAGCGCCCTACATCACCCACGCGTTTGTCTGGAACCTGAACTTTCAATCCGTCATTGGCCCGGAGGACGAGAAGTTTGCCTTCGGTCTCCTCCGCCCGGACGGTTCGCCTCGCCCGGCCTACACCGCTCTGAAGGAGATGACGAAAGGCGCGGCGACCGGCCCGACCGTCGCGTAGATCCCCGAAACCGATCGCTCACGTCCGGTCCGGACGTCGCGCGTCAGCGCACGTCCCGGTCTACAGGAAGAAGTCGGCGTTGACCTTTGTCCACTCTTCCCATTCGTCCGGCACATCAAAGTCCGGGAAGATGGCCGTCACCGGGCACACCGGCTCACAGGCGCCGCAGTCAATGCACTCCTCGGGATCGATGTAGTACATCTCGGCTTCGTCGGTGGTATGGATACAGTCCACGGGGCACACGTCGACGCACGAAGCGTCCTTGGTGCCAATGCACGGCTCGCAGATCACATACGTCATCGACGAAGACTCCCCCTGGTGGGACGGCAGCGAGTGCACAAAGAAACCAGAGCTATGTACTGCTCCGGCTGCCAAATCCTATCGCGTCTGCATGAGCCCGCAAAGCCGTTGCGAGACTTCAGCCGCTGGCCGCAGGCAGGCTCCATCGGACCAGCCCGTGTTCCACTGGGTCCGTCAGGTGCGGATGCCGGGGCACTACGCGTACAGCCACGCCCATCCGGCCGCTCTGCCGCAATGGCACCGTCGATTCGAACCAGTGCGTGCCCTCGCCGTCAGGCCCCACGGGGCGAGCCTCGAACGTCAGGCCGCCGTCAACCGCGCCGTCGCTGCCAATCCGGCCCACATAGATCTGCACCGTCAACTCCTCCGCATGCAAGCCGTTCAGCGACACCCGCGCTTGCACCGGCAGCGCGGAACCGACGCTTACTTCCGGTCCGCCGGTCAGATTCACGTCCAGAATCTGCACGGAGTGCCACTGCTCCCGAACGCGGGCTAGCCAGTCGGCCAGCGACCGCGCCGGTGCGTAGTCAGTACCGACGAGCGTGCGCTGCAGCCCGTCGGCTCGCTGATAGAACTCACTGGTGTACTGGCGCATCATGCGGTGCGCTCCGAAATCCGCCAGGGCCATCACGATTGATGCCTTCGCGCGCTCAATCCAGCGCGTCGGTGTCCCGTCAAGGCCCAGGTCGTAGAACAGCGGCACCACCGACCGCTCCAGCAACCGGTAAACCGCGGCGGCGTCGTTCGGATCGCGCTGCGGATCGTCGACATCGTCATCCGCGCGCCCAATCGCCCAGCCGATTTGCGGCGCGTACGCCTCGGCCCACCAGCCGTCCAGCACGCTCACATTCAGCACCCCGTTGGCCGCGGCCTTCATGCCGCTGGTTCCGCTCGCCTCCTGTGGCCGCACCGGCTGGTTCAACCACACGTCGCAGCCCTGTACGAGGTCGCGCGCCAGGTCCATGTCGTAGTCCTCCACGAACACCACGCGGCCCGCGAAGCTCGGGTCGCGGCTCAGTTCGTGAATCTCGCGGACCAGATCCTTGGCCATCGCATCGTCCGGATGCGCCTTGCCCGCAAAGATGATCTGCACGGGACGCCGCGCGTTTGTCACCAGCGCTCGCAGGCGTTCAAGGTCGTGGAGCAGCAGCGTGGGGCGCTTGTACAACGCCATGCGCCGTGCAAAGCCCACCGTCAGGGCGTTCGGCTGCAGCGCCGCGCTGGCATCGGCCAGTTCCGCGCCCGAGCCCCAGCGACGCTCCACCACCGCACGCAGGCGACGTCGAACATTGGCCACCAACCGCTCGCGCCGCCGCGTATGCACGCGCCAGAATTCGTCATCTGGAATCGCGTCCAACCCCTCGCGTATCGCTTCCCGATCTGAAAGCAGCGCCCACTCCGGTCCGAGGTATCGCCCCAGCAGATCCGCCAACTCGCGGGACACCCAGGTCGGCAGATGTACACCGTTCGTTACGTGTTGAATGGGCACCTCCGACCAGGGAACGTCGTGCCAGAGCGACTGCCACATTCGCCGCGTGACTTCGCCGTGCAGCTGCGATACCCCGTTGCGCCACGCGGCCCCGCGCAGCGCCAGGATCGTCATACAGAACGGCGACGACTCACCCCGGCTCGGATACCGACCGAGCTCGGTAATCCGGTCAGATTCGATGCCGGAATCGTTCAGATAGGCGCCAAGGTGATGCGACACCTGGCTGGGATGAAACTCGTCGTGACCGGCGGGAACGGGCGTGTGGGTCGTAAACACCGCCCCGGCGCGCACCACTTCCCATGCCGCCTCAAAGGACAGGTCCGTCCCCTCCCGCAGCTCCCGCAGGCGCTCGATCAATGCAAAGGCGCTATGCCCCTCGTTCAGATGCATCACCGTCGGGTTCATCCCCGTCGCCCGCAGCGCACGCATCCCGCCAATCCCCAGCAGGATTTCCTGGCGGATCCGCACGTCGGAATCGCCCTGGTAGAGCTTGGCGGTAAGTTCGCGATCCTCCGGCGCATTGCTGGGCACGTTGGCATCCAGCAGCAGTACCGGACAGCGCCCGACGTTCATCCGCCAAACGCGTGCCTCCACCCAGCGGTCGGTAATCGGAACGCCCACCGTCAGCGGCGCCCCGTCCGATGTGGTCAGCATGGTGACCGGCTGGCTGTAAAAGTCTGTCTCGGGATGCAGTTCCTGTTGACTGCCGGAGGGATCGATACTCTGCCGGAAGTACCCTTGGCGGTACAACATGCCCACTGCGACTAGCGGAACGCCCAGGTCGCTGGCGCCCTTGACATGGTCGCCGGCCAATACGCCCAGACCGCCCGAATACAGCGGTACGGACTCGGTGATCCCGTACTCCATGGAGAAGTACGCGACGGACAGGCCACCAGCCTCCGGGAATGTGGTCGAAAACCAACTGCGTGTTTCCAGGTAACGGCGGCGGCGCTCCACCACGCGCTCAAGATCGTGAACGAACGCGGAATCGGCGGCACGTGCTGCCAGCTGCTCGGGCGTTACGCGACCGAGCAGCGCCACCGGGTTGTGCTGTGTTGCCTGCCAGGCATCCGGGTCGATGCGCCGAAAAATGTCCTGGGCGTCAGGACTCCAGGCCCACCAGAGGTCGTATGCCAAATCCCGCAATTGCCGCAACTCGTCGGGAATCGCCGGACGCACCGTGATTACGTGGTTCGGCTGCACGTGCGTCATCAATGCTGTCCGGTCCCGCTGGTCCAATGTCCGCTGACGGCGTCCTACGCCGCCATGACCCACAGATTGGCGGCGACGCGCTCGTCAACCACAACAGTCTCGCCATCCAGTTCCAGGACGAGGCTCCCCGAAGGCGTGATCTCCCGAACCGTCATGATGTGCCCGGGCACCAACTGCTTCTCTTCGAAGTACCGCAGCAGGTCCCCGTCGTCCTCGGCCGGCTCGGACAGGCGCACAATCCGCACCACTTGGCCGGGTTCGGCCCGGCCAAGGCTAAAGAACTGTCCCACGTCGGTTTCTGGGTAGTTGCCGGGAATAGGTAATCCATGCGGGCAGGTTGCCGGATGACCCAGTGATGCCGAAATGCGTTCCGTTAGCTCCTCGGAAACCGAGTGCTCCAGCCGATCGGCTTCTTCGTGTACCTCCGCCCAGCCCATGCCCAGCGTGCGGATCAGCCAGTGTTCGATCAGGCGATGCCGCCGCGCCAGCCGCTCCGCCACCCGCTCGCCGCCCAGCGTCAGGAAAATCTGCCGCCGCTCGTCAATCCAGATGTGCCCGTCGCGCGCCAGGCGGTCCAGCGTCGCCGACACCGTAGGCGCGGCTACGTGCAGCCGCTCGGCCAGCCTGGCGTTGATCACCGGCTCCGCTTCGGCCCGCATTCCGTAAATGGCGAGGAGGTAATCCTCGGTCGTACTGGTGAGCGGCATTGGATGCAATTCTGCCACGGACGCTTGCGTTCCCGGTACCGGGCGCCGCTACGCGCCCGCGATTGGAAAGGCCAGCACGTCTCCGCTTAGCTGCACTCGAACCCGCGTTCCGGGCCGAAACACGAACGTCGGACCCACGCGTGAGGACAGTCGCAGGCCCGAGTCGAACCGTAGATTGATCATCTGGTCGTGCCCGTAAAAGCTCCGGCCAACCTGAATCGCCTGCCCGCCATGATCTTCGGTCAACTGCAGCGCTTCCGGTCTGATCAGCACGTCGGCCGGCCCGTACAGGTCGTCCAGCAACGAAATGGTGCCCAGATCACAGACCACCGCCCGTCCGATGGCCCGTCCATTAATCACGTTAATGTCGCCCACAAACTCCGCGACCTGCCGTGAAGCCGGACGGCGGTACAGCTCGGTAGGAGCGACCTGCTGCAGGATTCGGCCGTCCATCATCACCGCGACCTCATCGGCCAGGCTCATGGCCTCTTCCTGGTCGTGCGTCACGAAAATGGCCGTCGCGTTAGCCGCCCGCAGCACCCGCCGCACTTCGCGCCGCACGCCCTCCCGCAGCGCCGGATCCAGGTTGGAAAACGGCTCGTCCAGCATGATCAGCCTTGGACCGGGCGCCAACGCTCGCGCCAGCGCCACCCGTTGCTGCTGCCCGCCTGACAACTCGTGCGGCATGCGTGTACCCAGGCCGTCCAGCCCCACCTGGCCCAGCATCTCCTCCACCCGCCCCGCGTGATCCGGTCCGCGCGACAGTCCGAACGCCACGTTGGCCTCAACGCTCAGGTGCGGAAACAGCGCATATTCCTGGAATACCAGCCCAACCTCTCGTCGCTCCGGCGGCACGTGCATCGCCGCCGACTCCACGACCCGCCCATCGACCTCAATGGTCCCGGCATGTGGTCGGTCGAGACCCGCAATCAGTCGCAGCAGCGTGGTCTTCCCACAGCCGCTCGGGCCCAGCAACGCCAGCAGCGTGCCGCTCTCGACTTCCAGCGACGCGTTGTTCACGGCAGTCACACCCGCGAACCGCCTGGTCAGGTTGCTGCAGCGCAGCGCCAGGCTCATATGCGCGGCGCAGCGTTGGTCACTGCTGGCTCTCACGTGGAATCGGATGTGCCCGCGGAATTAGCCCATGCTAACGCGGATATTCGCTCAAGCTAAGGCGAATGGCGATCCTGGTGATTCCTGCCCCCGAGTCGGGATACCTAGCTTGACGAAGTCGGTCGGTGCCGAAACGCCACGTCCTCGTCGATCGACCGCAGGTGCAGATCGCGCTGCGGGAACGGAATCTCCACGTCGTGTTCCCGGAAACTTTCGTCAATCGTGAAGTGCAGATCGCTGAGTGTCGCGAACCGCTCGCTGATGTCGGCCACGTACGCCAGCACCCGGAAGTTCAGCGACGAATCCCCGAACTCGAAAAAGAAAATCCGCGGCTCCGGGTCGTCAAGCACCAGTTCGTGCTCGGTCACAGCTTCCCGAATCAGCCGCTCGACCAGCCGCGTGTCCGAGCCGTACGCCACGCCCACCACGAAATCCACCCGCACTCGCCGGTCGTCCAGCGTCCAGTTGTTCACCACCGTGGAAATCAACTCGCCATTCGGCACGATGGCCTGAGTCTGGTCAAACTTGCGAAGCGTCGTCGCCCGGATTCCGATTCGCTCTATGGTCCCAAGCTCGCCGGCCACGCTTACGACGTCGCCCACTTTGATCGGACGCTCCACCAGCAGAATCACGCCTGATACGAAGTTGTTCGCGATGTTCTGCAGGCCGAAGCCCATGCCCACGCCCAGCGCGCCGAACACCACCAGCACGGCGTCCAGCTGGAAGCCCACCGACCGCAGGCCGATGAACCACCCCATGAAGATGATGGTGTACCGCGCTAGGTTCCCGATCACGTGCAGGAGCCCCTCCGGGATCTCCTCCACGCGGTTGGCGATCTGATCTTCCAGCGCCCAACGCACGCGCCCGGCCACGAACCAGCTCACCCCGAAGATTAGGACGAGCACAATCAGGCTCAGCGGCGTTACTGGGTCTGCGCCCAGGCTGAACAGCGGCGCATTGAACGCGTCCCACACCGCCGCCCAAATCTCCATCAGTCACCACCACCTGGCGACTCAGCCCCTGTCGCGAGCCTCTTGCCCCCTCTCCCTTGAGGGAGAGGGCTGGGGTGAGGGTGGCCTCCAGCCCCTGCACCAACGGGCGGACGAAGCAGACCCTCCGCCGGACGGTCTTCGGCAAGCTTCAAGTGGCTAAACCTCTAACTCCCCGGGATCAACGCCGACCGCGTGATGTACCCCTTGTCCTGCTGCTCCATCGCGTGATCGATCTGCGATAGCGGGAACGTGTGCGACAGGATCTGGTCGAACGGCAGTTCGTCCTTATAGTCGACCAGGAAGTTCAGCGAATTGCGCAGGTCCTCGGCCTTGTAATGCGCGACGCCGATCACCGAGATGCTCTTGAACACGATCACCGACGGATCGAACTCCGTGTCCCACCCCACGTTGATGTTGCCGATCTCCAGGTAGCGTCCGCCGTGGGCCGTCATGTCCAGCCCTTCGCGAACCACCCCAGGATGACCCACGAGCTCCAGCGTCACGTCCGTGCCCAGCCCGCCGGTTAGCTCGCGCACCGCGTCCGCCCGTTCCTCCGGCGTCTCGTACTCCCGGATGTCGACCACGTCGGTGGCGCCAAACTCGCGGATCAGGTCCAGCCGTTCGTCCACGCCATCGATGGCAATGACCTTGGCGGCCCCGCGGGCCTTGGCGATGCCGGCGGCGTACACCCCCAGGCCGCCCGCTCCCTGGATCGCGACCGTTTCGCCAAAGGACAGTCCTGCGCGGTCCAGCCCCGAGACCACCTGCGACAGAGCACAGTTAATCCCCGCGATCTCCAGGTCCGACAACGAATCCGGCACCTTGAACATCGCGTGTTTGGGATGCAGGTAGTAATACTCCGCAAACGTTCCCCGGAAGTGCGGCCACACGTCCGCGCTCTGCGTCCGGTCGAACTGCCGCGTCGGGCAGGCGTACGTATGCCCTTTCAGGCAGGTCGGACATTGCATGCATGGGTAGAAGTACTGAAAGACAACCCGGTCGCCCTCCGTCACCCGTTCGCCCATCGTGTCCGTCGTCACGCCGTCGCCCAGCTTGTGAATCTTGCCGGTGCCCTCGTGCCCCAGCGCCATCGGCGTCGGCCGGCCCATCTTCACCACGTCAATGTCGCCGCGCCAGTAGTGCAGATCCGAACCGCATACGTTGGCCATCGTCATCGCCAGAACGACCGCTCCGGGCTCGGGGTCGGGCACCGGGTATTCCCGTAAGTCGAACGGAATGTTGGTTCCGTGGTAGGTGGCGGCAATGCCGGTCTCAGCCATGGCTTCGCTCCGATCGGCCCGGTCGGGACTGACGCGTTGATCGAAGCGTATCCTAAGGCGTGAACCTCTCGGCCGTCAGTAGGGCCCGATGACGCTCGATGCTTGGATTGTCGTCGGCTGCGTGATCGGCGCGCTGGTGCTCTTCGCCAGCGAGCGGCTCCCTCCCGAAGGCGTGGGCGTCGTCGTATTGCTCGTCCTTGGGCTCACCGGCACCGTGGACGCTCCCACCGCCTTCGCCGGTTTCGCCAGCCCGGCCGTCATCACCGTCGCCGCCATGTTCATCCTCAGCGCCGGTCTGGTGGAAGCCGGAGCGCCCGCCGCGCTCGCCTCGGCCATCGTCCGCTACGGCGGAACTCGCGTCGCCGTCCTGACCGTCCTGCTGGTATTGGTTGTGGGCGGCATGTCCGCCTTCATCAACAACATCGCCGCCACCGTCATCCTCATGCCCGCCGCCGTCACCCTCGCCCGCGCCGCCAACGCCTCCGCCTCGCGTCTGCTCATGCCCCTGGCCTTCGGCTCCATGCTCGGCGGGCTGATGACCCAGATCGGCACCCCGCCCAACTTGCTGGTCAGCGACGCCCTGGCCGCGGCCGGCCACAGGCCATTTGGCATGTTCGACTTCGCCCCCACCGGCGCCGCCATCCTCGGTGCCGGCCTGCTCTACCTCGTAACTGTCGGCCGCCGCCTCGTACCCGATCGGCAAGGCCCCGACTTTGACGAGGGCATTTCCCAGACTCGCGACTACCTGGCCGAAGTCCGCGTCCCGGCCGGCGCCTCCCTCGTAGGCAAGAACCTCCGCGAACTGCGCTGGCGGCCGCGCTTTGACGTTTCCGTCATGGAGATCTTTCGCGATGGCCGTCGGCTTCGCTTCCCCACCGCCGAAGAGGTGCTTTACGTCGGCGACGTAGTCCTCGTCGAGGGCGAGCCTGACGACGTCCTCCGGCTCACGCAGTCCGAGGGTGTGGAGTTCACCTCGGAGCGAGACTTCCAGCCTGGCCGCCTGCACGACGAGGACGAGCGGGCCACCGTGCTCGAACTGGTCGCCGGCCCCACATTCTCCAGCCGTGGCCTTTCAGTTTCGGCAATGCGATTCCGCAACCGCTTCGGCGGCCTCGTGCTCGGAATCTGGCGTCAGGGCTCGCGCCTTCGAACTCGGCTGCGCGACCAGCGAATCGAGGCCGGCGATGTCCTCATGGTCCGCATGCCCAGCGCCCGCGTGGCCGACCTCGAAG
This sequence comes from Chloroflexota bacterium, assembly GCA_022824495.1. Classification (GTDB taxonomy): domain Bacteria; phylum Chloroflexota; class UBA11872; order UBA11872; family UBA11872; genus UBA11872. The sequence goes on from JAJDZU010000014.1 coordinate 150,205, forward strand.
AGTCCACCGACTTCATCGTCCTCTCCCAGCGGGCGCGGCTGGTGCTTCCCCGACCGCGCATGCTGGTGCCGCTGGCCATCCTGGCCCTGGCCGTCGGACTGGCGGCCGCGGATGTGGCCCACATTGCCGTCACCGGCGTCCTGGGCGCTCTGCTCATCGTCGTCACCCGCGTGCTGCCCTACGACCGCGTCTACGCCGCCGTCGAGTGGCGCACCCTCGTCCTCATCGCCGCCCTGCTCCCCCTCGGCACCGCCATGCAGACCACCGGCCTTGCCGAAAACCTGGCGCAGGCGGTTACCGACACGCTGCGACCGTTCGGTCCTATAGCCGTTCTTGCCGGCATCTTCGTCTTCACCTCCCTGCTCACCCAGCTCATGTCCAACGCCGCCGCCGTCGTGCTGGTCGCCCCTATCGGCCTCGGCATCGCCGCCAGCTTTGGCATCGCGCCCCACGCCGTCCTGATGATGGTCGCCATCGCCGGATCCACCGCCTTCATGACCCCCATAGGCCACCAGTCCAACGTGCTCATCTACAACACCGGCGCCTTCCGCTTCATCGACTTCATCAAGGTCGGCGGCCCGCTCACCCTCGTCGTCCTCATCGTCTCCCTCATCGTCGTCCCCCTCGTCTGGCCCCTCTAGCTCGAGCACTTACGCGGCCCGCCTACGTTTGAGCTTTCTCGCGCATTGCCGGAGCACAGGTGCGGTGCAACAATCAGACCAAGAGTTCGAATCCAACCTCGGGCGGTGGAGGCTCAGGCTTGATGGCGACTGAAGACGCCCCGCTTACCCGCGCCGAACTGCGCGAGGAATTGGACCGCACCTTGCGCCACTACGCGACGAAGGCGGACTTGGCCGCCCTCGAAACCCGCCTCACCGCTGCCTTGGCCGAGCAGGCCGCCGCCCATACGTCCGCGATTGCCGATCTCACCGCCGCGATGGCCTCGCAAACCCGCTGGCTGGCAGGGCTCGTGCTTGCAGCGGCCACGGTGGCCACCAGCGTCGTAATCGTCGTCGATCGCCTGGCCGGCTGACTCCGCGGCCCGGACCTGCGCGCGTCTTGACCGAACAGTATTGAATTGCAACCATCGTTTCAGGTAGTCGGATCGATTCATGGGCGGTGGAGGCACAGGTTTGATGGCAGTGGAGACTTCCCCGCTCACCCGCGACGACTTGCGCGAGGAGTTGCGCAGCGAGTTGGATCGCACCCTGCGCCACTACGCGACCAAGGCCGACCTCGCCGCCCTCGAAATCCGCATCACGCAGGCCTTGGCCGCGCAGACAGCCGCCCATAGCTCCGCCATGGCCGAGCAGTCGGCCGCACACACCTCCGCTTTGGCCGAGCAGGCTGCCGCTCACACGTCCGCGATTGCCGATCTCACCGCCGCCATGGCCTCGCAGACCCGCTGGCTGGCCGGGCTCGTCCTGGCCGCGGCGGCGGTGGCCACCAGCGTCGTAATCGTCGTCGATCGCCTGGCCGGCTAACGGCGCGGCACGGCGAAACTCGGGCATGGGCTCTGGGCATCAATCGTCGCTAATCATCCAGCCGTTGCAGCCACGCACGTAGCGAGTGCTCTATCGAACTTGCCTGCTTTCCCGAGCCCCGCCACGCCCTGACGTCCTGAACCGCGCTACCCTGCCCTCGCCCCTGGGCACCCGAGCCGCGCATGCAGTTCTACTCGCTCCCCAGCCTCATCCGTCGCGGCCTGCGCGGCCATCGCGACTGGACCCCCGCCTGGCGCAAGGCTGAACCGAAGCCGTCCTACGACGTCGTAATCGTCGGCGCCGGCGGCCACGGCCTGGCCACGGCCTATTACCTGGCCAAGCTCCACGGCGTCACCAACGTCGCCGTGCTGGAGCGCGGCTGGCTCGGCGGCGGAAACATCGGTCGCAACACCGCCATCGTCCGTTCCAACTACCTCTGGGACGCTAGCGCCCACATCTACGAGTTCTCCCTCAAGCTCTGGGAAGGCCTCAGCCAGGAGCTCAACTACAACGTCATGTTCAGCCAGCGCGGCCTGCTGAACATCGCGCACTCCGAACAGGAGATGCGCGACCTCGCCCGCCGCGTCGGCGCCAACCAACTCAACGGCATCGACGCCGAACTCCTGTCCACCGATCAGATCTCCAAGCTCGTCCCCGTCCTCAACACTTCGCCCCACACCCGCTATCCCGTCCTCGGCGGCACCTTGCAACGACGCGGCGGCGTGGCCCGCCACGACGCCGTCGCCTGGGGCTACGCCCGCGCCGCCGATGCCTTGGGCGTGGACATCGTCGAAAACTGCGAGGTCACCGGCATCCGCACCGCCAGCGGTCGCGTCACGTCGCTCGAAACCACCCGCGGCGAGATCCGCGCCGGCACCGTCGGCCTCGTCGTCGCCGGCAACGCCAGCGTGCTCGCCTCCATGGCCGGTATCCGCCTCCCCATCCAATCCCATCCGCTCCAGGCCCTCGTCACCGAACCCCTCAAGCCCGTCTTCGACCCCGTCGTCATGTCATCCGCCGTCCACGTCTACATCCACCAGACCGACCGCGGCGAACTGGTCCTCGGCGCCGGCATCGACGCCCCCGTCAGCTACGACCTGAACGGCAACTTCCGCATCATCGAGCACGTCCTCGCCGCCGTCTGCGAGCTTTTTCCGATCTTCAGCCGCGTCCGCATGCTGCGGCAGTGGGCCGGCACCGTGGATGTCTGTCCCGACGCCAGCCCCATCATCTCCGGCACCCCGATCAAGGGCCTCTTCATGAACTGCGGCTGGGGCACCGGCGGCTTCAAGGCCACTCCCGGGTCCGGCTGGGTCTTCGCCCACACCCTCGCCCACCAGGAACCCCATCCCCTCAACGAACCGTTCTCCCTCGACCGCTTCACCACCGGCGCCCTGATCGACGAGCACGGCGCAGCCGCCGTGGCCCACTGATCCGCCATGCTCCTCATCCCCTGCCCCTGGTGCGGACCCCGCGAAGACGACGAGTTCACCTTCGGCGGCGAGGCCGACATCCCCCGTCCCGCCGACCCCGACGCGCTCACCGACGAGCAGTGGGCCGATTACCTCTTCATGCGCGACAACCGTCGTGGCCACCACCGCGAACAGTGGTGCCACACCGCCGGCTGCCGCCGCTGGTTCGTCGTCGAGCGCGACACCGTCACCAACGAAATCCTCGGCGCCAGCACCTACGGCGACTCGCAATGAGCCAGCCCTTCCGCCTCGACCACGACGGCCGCATCCACCGCGACGCGCCCCTCCAATTCACCTTCGACGGACGGCCCATCGATGCATTCCGCGGCGACACCGTGGCCTCCGCGCTCCTCGCCAACGGCGTCGCACTCGTCGGACGCAGCTTCAAGTACCACCGCCCCCGCGGCATCGTCTCCGCCGGCGCCGAAGACCCCAACGCCTTCGTCCAACTCGGCCACGGCGCCCGCACCCTCCCCAACCGGCTGGCCACCGTTACCCCCGCCACGCCCGGGCTCGAAGTCCGCCACGTCAACGCCTGGCCCAGCCTGGACTTCGACCTCATGTCCGCCTTCGGTCTCGCCGCCCCGTTCATCCCCGCCGGCTTCTACTACAAGACCCTCATGTGGCCCCGTCGCCTCTGGCCGCTCTACGAACACTTCCTGCGCCACGCCGCCGGCCTCGGCCACGCCCCCGACGCCCCAGATCCCGATCGCTACGACCACGTCCACGCCCATTGCGACGTCCTGGTAGTCGGCGCCGGCCCCGCCGGCCTCGCCGCAGCCCGCGCCGCCGCGCAGTCCGGTGCCCGCGTGATCGTCGCCGACGAACAGGCCGAATTCGGCGGCGGCCTGCTTTCCACCGCCCAGCGCGTCGACGGCCTCCCCGCACCGCAATGGGCTGATGCTGCCACCGCCGAACTCTCCTCGGCTCCCGACGTCACCGTCCTCTCCAACACCACCGCCTTCGGCCTATACGAGAGCAACCTCGTCCTGCTCGCCGAGCGCCTGCACTCCCACCAGCCCGACAACGCCGGTTCCGAAAGCGGCGCCCGCGTTTGGCGCGTCCTGCCCAAGCAAGTCGTCCTCGCTACCGGCGCCCACGAACGCCCCTTGCTCTTCGCCAACAACGACCGCCCCGGCGTCATGCTCGCCGGCGCCATCTCCACCTACCTCAACCGCTACGCCGTCGCCCCCGGCTCTCGCGCCGTCCTCTTCACCAACAACGACTCCGCCTACCGCACCGCCCTTGACCTCGCCGACGCTGGAGTCCCGGTCGCCGCCATCGCCGATGTTCGACTTGAATCCGACGGCGACCTCCCGTCCCAGGCTCGCGCGCAAGGCATTCCGATCCACACCGGCGCAGTCGTCGTTCAGGCCCACGGCCGCGGCCGCGTCTCCGCCGCCGAGCTTTGCTCGGTCGGCGGCGCCCCCCTCGGCACCGTCGAATGCGACCTCCTCGGCGTCTCCGGCGGTTTCGCCCCCGCCCTCCACCTCCACGCCCAGGCCGGCGCGCCAATGACCTGGAACCCCCAGATCGCCGCCTTCGCCCCCCAGCCCTCGCACGACATCCACCCGGCCGGAGCCGTCACCGGCCACCTTGACCTTTCCTCGGCCCTCCGCCAGGGCACGGCCGCGGGCGCCGCTGCCGCCGCGGCAGCCGGCTGCTCCAACGGCCACACTCCGGCAGCGCCCCGGGCCGCCGAAACACCGTCATCGGATCTAGAGCCCTACTGGCTCCCCCCCGGCGACCTTGCCCGCGCCAAACCCCAATTCGTCGACCTCCACGAAGACGTCACCCTCGACGATCTCCGCCTCTCCTTGCGCGAAGGCTTCGAGTCCATCGAGCACGTCAAGCGCTACACCACCCTCGGTATGGGACCCGACCAGGGCAAGCTCGCCAATCCCCTCGCCACCGGCGTCATCGCCCAGCTTCTCGGCCGCGACCCGGCCTCCGTCGGCACCCCCCGCCACCGCCCCGCCTACTCCCCGGTTTCCCTCGGCGCCATCGCTGGCCGCCACATCGGCCCGCTCGCCGACCCCGTCCGCGTCACCCCCATGCAGGAGTGGCACGAATCCGCCGGCGCCCGCTTCGAAAACGTCGGCCAGTGGCGCCGCGCCTGGTACTACCCCCACCCCGGCGAATCAATGCACGAAGCCGTCGCCCGCGAGTGCCTCGCCGTCCGCCACCGCGTCGGCATCCTCGACTACTCCACCCTCGGCAAGATCGAAATCACCGGCCCCGACGCCGGCGAGTTCCTCGACCGCGTCTACACCAATGCCTGGAAACGCCTCCGCCCCGGCCGCTGCCGCTACGGCCTCATGCTCGGCGAAGACGGCATGATCTTCGACGATGGCGTCACCGCTCGTCTCGAAAACCAGCGCTACCTCATGTTCACCAGCACCGCCAACGCGGCCCCCGTGCTCGCCTGGCTCGAGCAGTGGCTGCAAACCGAGTGGACCGACCTCCGCGTCTACCTCACCTCCGTCTCCGAGCACTGGTCCAACATCGCCCTCGCCGGCCCCCGCAGCCGCCAAGTGCTGGCCGCCGCCGGCACCGACATCCCCCTCGCCCGCCAGGACTTCCCCTTCATGACCTTCCGCCAAGGCCATGTTGCCGGCGTCCCCGCCCGCGTCTTCCGCATCAGCTTCAGCGGCGAACTCTCTTACGAAATCAACGTCCCCGCCGACCGCGCCCGCCACGTCTGGGAAGCGCTGTTCGACGCCGGCCGGCCCTTCGGCATCACCCCTTACGGCACCGAAACCATGCACGTCCTCCGCGCCGAAAAGGGCTTCATCATCGTCGGCCAGGAAACCGACGGCTCCGTCACGCCCGACGACGTCGGCCTCGGCCGCTTGCTCTCCCGCCGCAAGGACTTCCTCGGCAAGCGCTCCCTCAGCCGCCCGGACTCTGTTCGCCTCGACCGCAAGCAACTCGTCGGCCTGCTCACCGACGATCCCGCCCAGGTCCTGCCCGAAGGCGGCCACATCGTGGACGCGCCTGGCCGCCGCCGCCCCCTGCCCATGCGCGGCCACGTCACCTCCAGCTACTTCAGCCCCGTCCTCGGCCGCTCCATCGCCCTCGCCATGATTTCGGGCGGACGCGCCACCCTCGGCGGACGCCTCTACGTAGCCACCCTGGACGAAGACCGCTGGCTCCCCGCCCGCAGCTGCCACCACGTCTTCTACGATCCCCACGGCGCCCGCCAGCATGTCTAGCCCGACACCCCGCCGCTCACCGCTCGGCGCAATTGAGTCGGTTCAGCATCCTCCCCAGGAAGCCCAACTCTTCGAACGCCCCTTCCTCACCCAGATCAATCTGCGATTGGACCCCGCCGACTCGGAAGCTCTCGCTGCGATCCAGCTAGTGCTCGGCGTCCAACTCCCGCTCACCCCCAACACCACAGCCGCCGGCCAAGAACTGCTAGCCGCTTGGCTCGGACCGGACGAATGGCTCCTGCTAACCGAGCACCACCAGCCCGACGCCCTGGTCACTAATCTTCAGGCCGCCCTTACCGGCCACTTCGCCTCCGTCGTTGACACGAGCGCCGGCCAAACCGTCATTCGCCTGTCCGGCCCCTCCGCCCTCGATGTCCTCGCCCGCGGCTGCGCCCTCGATCTCCATCCCTCAGCCTTCCCACCGGGCGCCTGCGCTCAAACCCTGCTCGCCCGCGCCCAGGCCCTGCTAATCGCCGTCGACGCCGCGCCCACCTTCGACATCATCGTCCGCCGCAGCTTCGCCCCCTACGTCGCCGCCTGGCTCCAAGACTCCGCCCACCAATTCGACCTCCACTTCCCAACATCGGACACCGCATGAGCAACCGTTGCAGAACCCGCCTGGCCATCGCCAGGGCAGCCTCTTCCTCCCTCTCCCTTGAGGGAGAGGGCTGGGGTGAGGGTGGCAGCTTGCCCCACCACCCAGGCCGGAGTCCGGCAACCAGGCTCGCTTGGGAAAGAGGCCGGCGACGTCTTCGCCGGAGGGTGCGAGGAGTCAATCCCTTCGAGGAGACGCCGTCTTATTCCCTCTCCCTGGCAGGGAGAGGGCTAGGGTGAGGGTCGAAAGCCCGGAATCCCTCCCAAGCCCTGAGCCAGCCACGCCGCCCCCTCGACGAAGCCGCTCTTCCCCTCTCCTGGGGAATAGACATGGGGTCTTCGGGGCACTCGCGCTTGAGTCACGCAAAGGTCTCCCATGAGCACCAACCTCCGCCTCGTCCTCCTCGGCACCGGCAACCCAACTCCCCGCGCCCACCGCGCCGGCCAATCCATCGCCGTCCTGTCAGACGATGCCGGCGCAATCTTCGACCTCGGCCCTGGCTCTGCCATGAACCTCTTCGCTTCGCCAGTCGACCCGCTGGCAATTGATCAACTCTTCTTCACCCACCACCACTTCGACCACATGGCCGACTTTGGCCACTTCGTCATGGCCCGCTGGGACCAGGGCGCCGGCGCCGGCGATGCGCTCACCGTCTACGGCCCCCCGCCGCTCCGCCGCATCGCCGATCTGCTCTTCGGCCCCGAAGGCGTCTACGGCCCCGACCTGCAGGCCCGCACCCGCCACCCCCTCAGCCAGCGCATCCACCAACTCCGCGGCGGCCCCATGCCCCGCACGCTCCCTGCCCTGGACATCCGCGAACTTGACGAAGGAGACGCTGTCGCTTGCGACCGCTGGACCGTAACCACCGGCCCCGCCCGCCACGTCCAGCCCTACCTCACCTCGCTGTCGTATCGCCTCCAGACTCCCGCCGCTTCCGTGGTCATCTCCGGCGACACCCGCCCCCTTCCGGTGCTCGTCGATTTCGCTCGCGACGCCGACGTCCTCGTCCACATGGCCATGGACCTCCAGGACGAAATCGACCGCTGGCCCGAAATCGCCACCAGCTGCACCGGCGCCGCCGGCGCCGCTCGAATCGCCGCCCAGGCCAACGTCAAGCACCTCGTCCTCGTCCACCTGGACACCACCGCCGACCACCCCGACCGCCAATCCGCCATGCTCGCCGAGGCCCGCGCGGAGTTCTCCGGCAACATCACCCTCGGCGAGGATCTCCTCGAAATCCCCGTCCCCGCCTGACGCGCGAACTTAGGTCGAGCGAACTACAACCCAACCGCCGCTCCTTCTCCCTCTCCAGGGAGACCCTTGCAAATCGCCCTTCGCCCTCGCGAGAGGGCCGGCTCTTGCTCCCTCTCCCGTGGGAGAGGGCTGGGGTGAGCGTCTTCCGGTCGTGGCCTCACACGCCACCACCGCCCCTTCGCTCGCCTCGCCTATGAGGGGGATTTCGAGCGAACGGTGGGTGATGCCCGCAACTCAGCGTGGACTACAGGCCGACCGCCGCCTGCTGCCGCGCCAGCCGCGAGTCGTGGTCCTCGGCAAACCGCTTGATACCGGCATAGATCGAGTCCGCGTCCAAATGCGCTTCCGCGATCACGTCCGGCTCCGTCCCGCCGGTCAGCCACTGGTCGTCCCAGTCCGACCACAGCGAGTACTCGTCCGTCAGCGGTCCAAGGCCGCTCACCGGTGGGAATCGCCGCGTGCCGGTCGAAACCACCATCGCGTCATACCGGCTGGCGGCCGACACAATCGAGTCGCGGTAGGACGCCGGCTGGCGCGCGAACAGCTCTTCGCTGACCACCGCCACCACCCGCACGTTTACCCCGGCCTCGTCCAGCCGCGGCAGCACGTTCACCAGGTTCACGGTTGAGTTCGAGCCCTGCACGAACACCGTGCCCTGCGCGGGCTTGTCCGCGTCCCAGTCTCGGATCAGGTACAAACCCTTCGCCGCGGCCAGCGGGTCTGAGTCGGCAAACGTGTTCCGGTCCGCAACCGGGAAGTCCGGCCGCGCCACCTCGATGATGATCACGCCCACCTTCGGGTCCTGCGCTGCCAGCGAAGCCGCCGCGAAGTACCCGGGTGCCACGTCGTTGTAGTCCCAGAAGCTCAGGTTGATCGCCTGGCCCCGCGGGAACAGCTTCCACACCTGCGGCGCAAAAATGCCGAAGTGCGTCCGTGCGTCCGCCGCCGTCTCCGGACCGGAGTGTCCGGCCAGGATGTGCAGCACGCCCACGCGGAACGGGCTGTCCTGGTTCTGCTGGCTCCAGACGCGCGCCGGCAGGTACATCAGCGGCGTGAATGCGCCATAGGTCCCGCTCAGCGCCCAGACCCCCGCGTGCATGTCCGGATCCATCGACGCCGACTGGCTCACGAACCCGATGGCCGACGACGCGTTCCCGGCTTCCTCGATCGGCGCCTTGATGCGCGTGCCCAGCGGGTTGCCGATCGGGTCGTAGTGCCCCCACAGCGCGCCGTTCTCCACGTTGATCGAGCTCGACAGGTCGGCCGCCAGCGTGATGAACCGGTTGTCCGTCACGTAGTTGGTCCACTTGATGATCTCGGAAATCGCCCGCCGTGTCCCCGCCACGTCGCCGGCCTTCTTGAACAGCTCGATGTCCACCGTCGTGGTCTCGCCGGAGACCTCGTTGGTCACAGCCAGCGATTGCGGCTCTTGCGGGATGTTCTGCGGCTGCAGCCGCTCGTCCTGGAACGGATCGGACGACGTGTCGATTCGCAGCGGCAACTCGTCGTTCAGCGAGTCGCCAATCTCAACCAGCTTGTCGGCCAGCCAGTCGCCCAGGCCGTTCTGGTTCAGCACCGACATCGCTACGTCGATGTTCGTCTTGAACTGGATCAGCCGTTCGCGCTCGTCGCTCACCGGGCCGTCCCGGATCCCGTCGAACTCCACCCCGAAGCGCTGCTCGAAACTCTCCGCCAGCGCCACGAAGTACGGCTCGTTCATCTTCATCTCGTACGGGTGGCTGTGATACCCCACCAGTTGCTCGCCGAAACCGGCAATCTGCCCGTCCTGCGCGCTCGGCCACCAGCCCTTGGTCGTGTTGCCAACCACGATCAACGGTCGCCGGTCCTCGGGGTCCCAGTCCTCCATCATCTTCAGCGCGGCCATGATCTGGTCGTAGTCGTTGCCGTCGTCCAGCGACAGCACGTTCCAGCCGTAGGAGGTCCACTGGTCCTCCATCACGTAGCCCTCGGCCACGTCCTCGCCGATCACGCCGCCCACCAGCGAGTCGTCGATCCCGGCGTTGTTGTACGACAGCAGGATCCGCAGCCGCTTCCCGACCTTCTGCGCCAGCGCCTGCGTCTTCAGCTCCTGCGCGTGACCCTCGGTCATCGCGAACTCGCCTTCCAGCGCGATGATCTTCAGCGAGTCGTCGGCGCCGACGAAGTCCCAGAACGCCGCCTTGCCGGCCGCCGTGGCGACCCCGACACCCGATGGACCGCCGTTCACGTCGTTCGTCAGGTCGGTCGTCTCCGCGTGCCCCGCCAGCGAGCGGATCCCGCGAATCTTCGCCTGCGCGAACAGCGGGTGGTCGGCCAGCCCGTTCTCCTCCAGCAGCGTGTCCAGCGCCTCGCGACCGCGCCGGAACCCCAGCGCGTCAATCGCCAGCATCCCGATGTTCGGGTCCACGGCGTACTGCGCGTCGCCCGTCGCCGCGTGCTTCCGCGCCATCGCCTCGCCCATGATCATCCACAGCGCGTACGCCGTCGGGATGTTGTGCCCGCCCGCCAGCATGAAGCGGTCGCAGTACGGGTGCTTCGGCCGTCGGTAGTCGTACCGCAGCGCCCCGTTCTCCGGGCCGCCCAGGTGCAGCGCCACGTTGTACGGCGTATAGGCCAGCGGCCCGCCGAAGTGCCCCGTCTGGGCGTAATTGCCCAACAGCACCAGCGTCATGGCGGTGATGAACCCAACGTCTTCGAGTCGGTCCCGGTCGTAGTCGGGAATCTCGACGCTGTGCTCGGTGGCCACCTGCTGGGCCGCGGCCCGTCGCAGTGTCGCCACGGCGCTACCGTTTTGGCTTGTCATCCCTGGGTTGCTCCTCGTCTGGCCTGGGTGGCGGCGTGTCTTTCGGTCCCTGTGCCGTCCTTATCGCCGCACCCATGCGGCTGCCGCTTCGTACATCCACCTGGAGGCCGGGGCGCGCTCACACGCAGCACCGCCCGACCGCCCGGTAAGCCTACCGAATCAGCGGCCCATCCTGAACTCGCGCCACCGCCGAATGGCAGCCGAGTCATGGCGCTTGAAGGTCTGTTCGCTATATGCGAACATGGCTTCAATGCCGCAGAGTCTGCGCATCGAATGGACGGCGAGGGCGGTTAGAGACATGCGTCGCCTGAACGTCCAGGATCGCGAGAGAATCATCGGCAGAATCGAGCGGTACGCGGGCGATCCAGCCGCCTTCGCCCGGCAAGTGGTCTCGCTCACTGGAAGTCCGTTTCGTCGGATTAGGGTCGGCAACTATCGCGTGCTCTTCCGAATCGAACGGGAGGTAGTCGCCATCATGCTCGTCTTGCGCGTGCGGCATCGGAGGGAGGCGTATGACTAGTGAACCAACCGTCCACCTGTCGCAATCGGCCTATCAGGCGCTGCTAGCTCGAAACGAAGAACTCGAGGATCGCCTCGCCGCCCTCGAAGCCGACGATGGCAGCCGCATCCCCCACCCCGTCGCACTCGCCATCATCCGCGGCGAATCTCCGCTCGTCGCCTTCCGCGCCCACCGTGGCCTCACCCTTCGCGAGCTTGCCCGCCAGGCCGGCATCTCCCCCAGCTACCTCTCCGAAATCGAACGCCGCCGCAAACCCGGCTCCGCCGCCACCCTCGCCAAACTCGCCGCCACCCTCCACACCACCATCGACTCCCTCCTGACCGACCGGGACTCCGTCTAGCCAGGCCTGCCGTCGTTAGCCCAGCGCTGGATCTTTCGATCCGTGGATGGACGGCTCCGCGGCCAGGACTCGGCGAAGTCGCTGGGCCGTCTCTTCACCGTCGCTGCCCAGCCCCAGGATGTTCTGCACCAGCAGGCGGTCCAGTTCGATTCGCGCCGGGTCCACCGCACACCGGTGAAACGACTGGAACTCCACCTGCGCCATCTCGCGCCAAGTGTCGGCTGCCGCAGCCAACTGCCAAGATTCGAGTTCCAGGACGTTCAGCGTCGGCAATTCCCGTACTAGCGTTCGACTTCCTTGGCCGCGTCCCAATTGCGACGGGTTGGCGCGGCTGGAGTGGCACAGCAGCCCGAACGTCGAGTTGCACCAGAGCGCCAGCGCGGCCTCCATGTCATCCCGCTGTGTTTCCCGATCCGTACTGAGATCGACCGTGTGCCAAGCGCGCACTCCCAGAGTTCGCTCGAAAGTTCGCGCCGCGGCAATCCGCTGTGAGTCATATCGGACATCCGGCGCGAGGTGAAGGTGACCGGCGCCTTTCCAAATCCGGGCGTAGTCGCGCCCGGGCTTTGGTACGAGCCTCGCGTTCGGATCGGTCTGCGCGGAACGGTGCATGGACTCGCGGTGGCGCCAAAGGGCCGGGAACTGTGCCAACCCGTCGTAGCCGTGAAACGCGTCAAATGCGCCAATCGAGTCCTTCCGAATCTGTCCATGATGCGGGCTGACGGTGGCAATGCTCTCGACCGGCACAATCGGAATCGAAGCGAGTGCCCGCGTGCCATCCGCCGACCAGATCACGCCGTCCGCCAGCGCCAGCGCGCGCTGCCCCACCTCGGCCGAGCGCCAGCGCGCGCCGGGCAAAGGTGGTCCGGCTATCGGCGAATCCACAAGCTCGCCCCACTGCTCGCCGCCGATCATCAGCGGGCTGCCGCCGACAGGCGGCCCGTCCACTCGCTGCGCGGCGGGTACCGCCCGCACCGCGTTTAGCACGGCCAGCGCGTCGGTTACCTGGGCCGGGGCCTGCCGCAGGTTGACGCACGTCACCCGGCCCGTCGGAGACTCGTCGGGCCTGAGCCGCCGCGCCACCAGCAGCACCTCGGCAATGTCGGTGTCCTCGGACAGGGAGCGATGCTCCGGATCGTGCACCGTGAGGACATGCTCCACGTCGTAACGCTCGGCCCACAGTTCCCGCACCCCGGCCCAGGCGGCCCCGGCCACCGCCGAGACGGGAAGGACGAAGGCGATTCGCCCGCCTTCACGCACCAGCCGGTCTGCCAGCACCACGAATGCGGACGCCAGGCCAACCCGCTGATTGGCCGGTGTTCCCCGCAGGGCGCGAACGAGCGCCCGCGACATCTGCTGCTCGACCTCCGGATCGCGGAACAGTCCGAACACTGTCGAGTACGTATCGGAGCCGTCGCCGGGACCTTCGTGGCGCGTATAGGGCGGATTCATGATCACCAGGTCGGCGCACGGCCGCTGCGCAATTGGCGTTTCGCTGTCCGTGTCCTCGCCCTGTCCGCTCACTTGCTCCACCGCGCCTGAGAACAAGGAACCCAGCCGCTCGTGCGTCAGCCAGTCGAGCGACCCCAACCGCGCTCCGTTTACCCCGTCGGCGCCCAGCGGCAGCGTGTGCAGGTTCATGCGTCGGAACGTGATCGACGGGGAAGCGGCGGCTAGTGTGGCCGCCGTCAGGTGGATGGCGGCCTGCACGACGTCCGTGCCCTGAACCACGTCTTCGATCAGCAGGCGATGAAGCTCCGCGTCCGTTTGGGCGCCGGTTTCACCGTCGGCCAGCTGGCCCCGGCGCGTGTTATCCGCCAGTTGCTGATAGCAGGCCATCAGCAGCGTTCCCGTGCCGCAGGAGGGATCGATAACCGTAAGGCGACGCACCGACTCCGGATTGCTCCAGTCCACGTCCGGCCACCGTGAAGGATCCAGCGCCAGTCCTGCCAGCAGCGTGGCGGTCGGAATCTTCGTGTAGAAGGCGGCCAGGAACTTCCGGTCGGCGATCAGCCGGTTGAAGATGCGACCGGCCAGGTCGTGGCGACGCGTGGCGGCCATGGACAGCAGGCGCTCTGCGGTCCAGTGGCAGCGGTCCAGCACCTCCGGTGCCACGCTATACGGGAATTGGTCAACCACATCCCGCGCCATCCGGAATATCGGGTAGTAGTCGATCGCCAGGATCTTGTCCCACTCATCGAGCACACGACTAGCCATCAGGTGACGACCGAAGCGAAGGTTGCCGACCTTGAGGATGCCCGGCATGTCCTCGGTCAGGCGCTCGTGGAACATCATGGCGTTGATGATGACCAGCGCGGCCATGTTGGCCACCTCGTCGCCGGGCGTGGTCCCAAAAACACCGGCCACGTGCTGGAGCGTGGCGGGCGCGCGAAAGAGCCGCGCGCCGGCCCGCTGCGCGCCCTGCTCCAACATCTCCACCGCTTGGTCCAGGTCGTCCACCGGCGCTTCCGCGCTGCGCACGGCCTGCGCCAGCTCGTCGACCGTCCCCCGAACCTCCGGTCCTGAAGTCCCGTCGGCCCGCCACTCTTGCCACTCCAGGGTTGCCAGGGCCAGCCGGTCGGCGAGATGGGCCTGGGGCGCCGCGCGCAGGTTGGCGGGGATGGATACGGCAAACGCGACGCTCACGCTCTCGCCGTCGATCCGCATCCCCAGCCGGGCCAGCGCGTCGGCGTGCACGCTGCGCGCGGGCGCGTATTCGGTCTCCACGATCACGGGCCCGTTGTCGGCCCACACCACCACGTCCGGCCGCGCGCCGCCGGCCTGTGTCACTTCCGCCTCGGCCCGCAGCCCGGCCCGCTCGTGGAATAGCTCAGCCAGGGCTGCGTTGATCACGCTCTCATGCGTGCGGCCTGCGGAAGAGGTTGACGTTCGGCTGGGCACGGTCACCTAGTGTACGGCAGATGTTCGGTAAGTCTGCCATCGGACGGCAGGCGCACGACGGCCCTAGCCACTGGCCCGCCTCAACAGCTCCAACAAGCCATCCGGATACAGCGGCCGGTCCAGCGGCACCGACACATCAATCCAAACCGCCTCGATCCGCGTGCCGCCGCCCTCCGTGCCCACGATCCGTTCCGCCTCGTAGTAGGAGCCGTCCGCAAACCGCGCCTCGAACACGAACACGACCTCATGCCCCGGCCGACCGTGATAGTCGAAGATGTTCTCCAGCGTCCCCAGCTGCCTCACGTCCCTGATTTCGGCCTCGAACTCTTCCCGCATCTCCCGCCGCACCGCGTCAATCGCCCGTTCGCCAAACTCAACGCCCCCGCCCGGCGGACGATAAAACCAGTCGCGCCGGTCCCACGCCGCGTTGTCCTCCACCAGGATGCGCGGCCCGTCCCGAAACACCGCCAGCGCCAGCGGCCGGATCCCCGCCCACGACGGCAGCAGTCCGGACTTCACCATTTCGTCCACGCCGATCGTCGATCAGTCGTCAGCGGCGACCGCGGCCGGCCGCGCCCGCAACAACTCCAGCAATCCGGGCGGATACAACCGCGCGTCCAAGGGCTCGGACACGTCCAGCCACACGGCCTCGATCCGATCCCCGTCACCCTCTACTCCCACCAGCCGATCCGCCGCCTCGAGCGATGCATCCACGAATCGCGCCTCGAACATGAACACGATCTCGTGCCAGTCCTTCTCGTCATTCGAGTAAATGTTCTCCAGCACCCCAAGCAGCCGAAGGTCGGTGATGTCCGCGCCCAACTCTTCCCGGATCTCACGCACCGCCGCATCCTCGGCCAGTTCGCCGTGGTCCACCGCGCCGCCCAGCGGCCGGTATGCCGGCGGTCCGCCCGTCGCCGCGTAGTCCTGCACCAGCACGCGCGACCCATCGCGTATCGCGGCCAGCGCCTGCGGCCGAATCCACGCCCACGACGGCAGCGAACCTTCAGGCAGCCGCCTGGCGGCCCGTGTAACCGGACCGCCTCGTTTAGCCCAAGCGGGCTCGTCCCGTGTGGTCAACGCAACTGTCCTGCTTGGACCGCATGCCTGGCGGCCAGCGCTACGGCGCGCCCTCCGGCGCAGGTGGCGGCCCATCCTTCAGGTAATCCAGACTCAGCGCGCTGCGCACCTGCTCCATCAGCGGCTCCGCCCGGCGCTTCGTCTCCGACGTCCCCGCCGCCAGCACGTCCCGCACGTCGTCCGGCCGCGCTTCCCAGTCCGCCCGACGCTCCCGGATCGGCCCCAGGAACGCGTTCATCGCGTTGAACAGCCGGTCCTTCACCTCAACGTCGCCGACCTTGCCCACCCGGTACCGAGCCTTCAGGTCGTCCACTTCCTCCGTGTTCGGGTTGAAGGCGTCGTGATACATGAACACCGGGTTGCCTTCCACGGTCCCCGGGTCTGTCGCCCGCAACCGCTTCGGGTCCGTGAACATGCTCCGCACCTTCGCCCGCAGGGTCTCCTCGGAGTCCTTCAGGAAAACCGCGTTCCCCGCCGAGGTCCCCATCTTCCCCTTGCCGTCGATCCCCACCAGCCGCGGCACTTCCCCGATGCGAGCCTTGGGGACCACAAAAGTCTTCCCAAATCGCCGGTTGAACCGGATCGCCACGTCCCGCGTCATCTCGATATGCGGCAGCTGGTCATCCCCCACCGGCACCAGGTGCGCCAGCGGCAGCAGGATGTTGGAAATCTGCATCACCGGGTAGTTGAAAAACGCCACCGGCACCGTCTTGTTCGTCGTCTCCAGGTCCGCCAGCTCGGCCTTCAGCGTCGGATTCCGTTGCAGGTGCCCCAGCCCCAGGAACCAGCTCAGGTGCAGCGTCAGCTCCGCGAACTCCGGCACCCCGCTCTCGATCACGAAGTGCGAGATATTCGGGTCCAGCCCCACCCCCAGCCAGTCCAGCGTCACTTCCCACAGACCCCAGCGAATCCACGGCAGGTTGTCGGCGTAGTCGGAGACCTGGTAATCGGCCAGCAGGAAGAACGACTCGTACTCCTCCTGCAGCTCCAGCCACTGTGAAAACGCGCCCGCGTAATGCCCCACGTGCGAGGGCCCGGAAGGCCGCAACCCCGTCAGGATGCGGCCGCGTTCACCGTCCGGCGCGTCAACCGACTCCGACATAACCAATAACCTCGCCTAAACCCGCAGCCCGCCCATACTGCCACCGGAGACCTTCGCACTACGCCTTCCTGCTCAAGCGTGCGCCCGCTCTTGCCCCCTCTCTCCGTGGGAGCGGGTTGGGGTGAGGGTCTTCCGGGCAACTAATCCCGACTTAAGCAGTGGCCGCTAGGGGCAGCCGCAAAAAAGCGCTGGGGGTCCTACCGCAGCAGCTTGTTCACCCCGTTCAGTCCTGCCACCTTGTAAGCCTCGGCGAACGTCGGATAGTTGAAAATCGTCTCCACGAAATAGTCAATCGTCCCGCCCAACTGCATCACCGCCTGCCCGATGTGCAGTAACTCGCTCGCCTGGCTGCCGAAGATGTGCACCCCCAGCACCTTGCGCGTATCCGGGTCGAACAGCAGCTTCAGGATCCCGAAGTCGTCCCCGATAATCGCCCCGCGCGCAATCTCCTTGTACCGCGCCACCCCGCTCTCGTACGCCATCCCGGCCGCTGTCAACTGCTCTTCGGTCTTCCCGATCAGCGCGATTTCCGGAATCGTATAAATCCCGATCGGCAACTCGTCGTCGTCGATCTCCGGACAGTCCATCCCCAGCGCGTGAAGAGCCGCCATCCGTCCCTGCTCCGCCGAGGTCGAAGCCAGCGCCGGTTGCCCGATCACGTCGCCAACCGCATAGATGTGGTCGACCTCCGTCTGGAAAAACCTGTTCACCTTCAGGCGTCCGCGCGAATCGGCCGTCAGGCCCGCCGCGTCCAGGTTCAGCAGTCCCGTGGCGCCGTGCCGCCCAATCGAATACATCACCAGGTCGCCAACGATCTTGGCGCCAGTCTCCAGGACGGTCACCGGACGCCCGCGCGCATCGAATTCAACCGAGGACACGCTGTGCCCCAGCCGCAGCGTGATCCCGTCCTCGCGCATCCGGTACTTCAGCGCTTCGCCAATCTCCTCGTCCACCATCTCCAGCAAATCGCGGCGACCGTCGATCAGCGTCACCGCCACCCCCAGCGTCGCGAAAATACTGGCGTACTCC
Organism: Chloroflexota bacterium; assembly: GCA_022824495.1. Taxonomy (GTDB): domain Bacteria; phylum Chloroflexota; class UBA11872; order UBA11872; family UBA11872; genus UBA11872. Next base: position 168,000 of record JAJDZU010000014.1, read on the forward strand.
GTCCCGATCACCCCGGCCCCAACCACGGTCATCGACTTCGGAATCGAGTGCAGGTCCAGGATCCCGTCGCTGTCCACCACCCGCTCACTGTCAAAGGGAATGTGTGCCGGCCGCGCCGGCCGCGATCCTGTTGCCAGGATCACTTTCTCGGTGCGCAACTCCAGGATGGAGTTCTCCGTATGCACCGCCACCGTGTTCGGATCCTCGAAGTGCGCGATGCCATTCAGCATGTCCACGTCGTTGCGCAGGAACCCATCCCGCACCACGTCCACCTCGGACTGCACCACCTGCGCCGTCCGTCGCAACAGGTCGTCCATCGTCACGTTGGTCATCACCCGGTAGGACGCCCCGTAGAACGCCCGCTGCCCCACCCCGGTCACGTGAATCACGGCTTCGCGCAGCGTCTTGGAGGGAATCGTCCCCCGGTGCACGGCCTGTCCGCCCACGTAGCGCTGGCGGTCGATGCATACGACCCGTCGCCCCGCCTTGGCGGCCTGAATTGCCGCCCGCCGCCCGGCCGGTCCCGTGCCGATGATGACTATGTCGTAGTTCTCGGGCTCTCTCATCTAGTCGAGGGCAGCTCTTTCCCCCTCTCCCGTGGGAGAGGGCTGGCGTTAGGGTCTTCCGGTCGAGGCGCGAGCCTGAGTCTATGTTGCCCTGATACCGAGCGTCGGAGTGAGTGCCTTCGCCGCTCACGCATCAAACTCACCCCGTATCGCTCCCCGCGCGAATCAGATTAAGCGCCGACCCCGCCCAAAACCACCGGATCTGCTCCTCGTTCAACGTGTGATTCAGCCGGATCGTCGCCGTCGACCCATCCGAGTGCTCCAACGTCGCCGTCACCGGCCTTCCAGGCGCCAGCTCACCCACGTCGGTCAGCGTGATCCGGTCGTCGATCTCGATCCGCTCGAAATCGCCCGGATCCTCAAACGTCAGCGGCAGCAGCCCCTGCTTCTTCAGGTTCGCCTCGTGGATCCGCGCGAAACTCCGCACGATGATCGCCCCGCCGCCCGTATGCCGCGGAGACATCGCCGCATGTTCGCGGCTGCTGCCCTCGCCGTAATTCTGGTCGCCCACCGCCGCCCAGGTAATCCCCTGCCGTTGGTAGTACGTGGCGATATCCGCCAGCGGCTCGTCGTCCTCGCCCGTCTCCGTGTTATAGCCCGTGCCCGCCTCGTCCCCGAACGCGTTGTTCGCCCCGATGAACATGTTGTCGCTGATATTCGTCAGGTGTCCCCGGTACCGCAGCCAGCGGCCCGCCGGGGAAATCGCGTCCGTCGTGCACTGCCCGGTCGCCTTCAGCAACACCGGCATCCCGCGGAACTGCTCGACCGTTCGCTCCGGAAACGGCGCCAGCGCCTCCAGCCGCTCGCTCTCCGGGTCGATCGCCACCGTCACCTCGTCCGGGTTCTCCGCCGGCGGCTCATAACCGTACTGCTGCCCGATAAACCCGTCCGACGGAATGTCCGCCGCCGGCCCCGGCGGCTCCAGCACGAACCCGTCCCCGTTATCCCCGCCCACCGGCGAAGCCGTCGGATCGGCTGAAAGGCGCCCGCCCAGCGCAAACGCCACCGCCACCTCCGGACTTGTCAGGAACGAGAACGTATTCGGACTCCCGTCATTCCGCCGCGGAAAATTCCGGTTGAACGACGAAACAATCGAGTTCCGCTTCGGCGGATCGCCCTCGCGCGCCGGCGTGATGTCGTCCCGCCGCCACTGCCCGATGCACGGACCGCACGCGTTCGCCAGCACCACCGCCCCGATCGACTCCAGGTCCTGCAACTGCCCGTCCCGCTCGATCGTCGCCCGCACCATCTCCGACCCCGGCGTCACCAGGAACGGAATCCGCGCCTTCGCCCCTCGCGCCGCCGCCTGTCGCGCCAGGTCCGCCGCCCGCGAAATGTCTTCGTACGAGGAGTTCGTGCAACTCCCCACCAGCGCCGCCGAAATATCCTCCGGATATCCCTCGTCCGCCGCGGCTTGCGCCAGTTCCGAGATCGGCCGTGCCAGGTCCGGTCGGTGCGGACCCACCACGTGCGGCTCAAGCTCCGAGAGGTCGATCTCGATCACCTGCTCGAAATACCGCGCCGGCTCCGCCAGCACCTCCGCGTCCGCCGACAGCAGGTCCCGGTTTGCCTCCGCCAGCCCGGCCAGCTCGTCGCGTTCGGTTGCCCGCAGGTACGCCGCCATCCGCTCGTCGTAGCCGAACACCGAGGTCGTGGCGCCCAGTTCCGCGCCCATGTTCGTAATCGTCGCCTTGCCCGTGCAGGCCAGCGAAGCCGCGCCCTCGCCGAAGTACTCCACGATCCGGTTCGTCCCGCCGCTGGTCGTCAGCAGCCCCGCCACCTTCAGGATCACGTCCTTCGGCGCCGTCCAGCCCGAGAGCTCCCCGGTTAGATGTACGCCGATGCCCTTCGGGTGCAGCACCTCCCACGGGAAGTCCACCATCACGTCCACCGCGTCCGCTCCGCCCACGCCGCAGGCCAGCATTCCCAGCCCGCCCGCGTTCGGTGTGTGCGAGTCCGTGCCGATCATCAGCCCGCCGGGAAATGCATAGTTCTCCAGCACCACCTGGTGAATGATCCCCGACCCCGGCGCCCAGAACCCAATACCGTACTTGGCCGAGACGCTCTTCAGGAACGCGTACACCTCGTTGTTTTCCAGCAGCGCCTGTTGCAGGTCGGGGTCCGCCCCGCTGTAGGCCCGGATCAGGTGATCGCAATGCACCGTCGAGGGCACCGCCGCGCTGTCACGCTCGGCCAGCATGAACTGCAACAGCGCCATCTGCGCCGTCGCGTCCTGCATTGCCACCCGGTCAGGCCGCAGCTGCAGGTAACTCTCGCCCGCAACCAGCTCCTGCCCCGCCGGATCGTCCAGGTGCCCGTACAGCACCTTCTCCGTCAACGTCAGCGGCCGCCCCAGCCGCCCCCGCACCACCGCCAACCGCTCCCGCATGGCGGCATAAATGCCCTCGATCAATTCCGGCGTCGACTCAATCTCCGGCATAACGGCTGACGCTCCCCTGACACCCGGCGTGGCCATCCGCCGGCGCCCCCAATTCTAGTGCCCTCATCACTTGTCATTCCGAACGCAGCGCAGCGGAGTGAGGAATCCCGCCTTCTCTTCCGCCCACCCCCGCCCTATCTTTCGTAGGGGCGGGTCTCTGACCCGCCCGTCGTCCACGCACCCCAGCCACCTCGTTCTACTTAGCAGATTAGGCCCTCGATCCATCTCCTCCCCGTCCTTTTTCTCTCAACGCTCACTTCTTTCAACTCACTCCTTCCTCTCCCCTTCCCCACCCCGCCTTACTCCAAGTACCATTCAAGTAAGGAGATCCCGCATGATCGTCAAAATCACCTCCAAGCGTCAGGTCACCTTCCCCAAGCACGTGCTGGACCAACTGGGCGTCGGTCCCGGCGACCGGCTGGAGCTGCTGGAAGGTCCCGACGGCTACACCCTGCGCCCCAGGCGCATCGACTATTCCAAGCTCGGAACCCTCGCCGACAAGATCAAACCCGGCACCCCCCCGTTCGACATCCGCAAATTCCGGGACGAGGTGTATGACCCGTACAAATATCGGGATTGACACCTCGGTTCTCGTGCGGCTGGTCACCGGCCAGCCCCCGCACCTGCACACCCTCTGCGTCGAACGGCTCAGCGACCTCTGTGCCGCGGACGTCGAAATCGTGGCTTCCAACCAGGTAATCGGCGAGGCGTACGTCACGCTCCAGCATCACTACGGCGTCTCAAAGGCCGAAGCCCGCGCCGGCCTCCACACCACCCTCACCAGCGGCCTTGTCGCCCCGCTGAACGGCCAAGCCGTACTCGAAACCCTCACCGCGCCCCGCGGCCCCGGCCTCCTCGACCGCCTCATCGCCAACGACTACGCCCGCGCCGGCATTGACACCCTCACCCTCGACCGCCAAATGGCCACCCTCCCCCACGTCAGCCTCGTCTCAGACTAAGCACCCCGCCCCCATTCGTGCTGAGCCCTCTCGTGTAGCGGCCGGTTTCTAACCGGCCGCTACCGGGCGCCCAACCCCAACCATTCGTGGTGAGCCGGGCCGGAGTCCATCGGAGGACCGTGTCGAACCACACCCCCAGCACCCAGCGCACCCACGGAAACGCCATCCCCGCACAAGCCGGGACCAAGCCACCACCACCTCCCAACCTCCCCCTCTCACTCGTCTCAGCTCACTCCTTCCTCATGCCTCACCCCGCGCTGGTCACCGTCACGGTCACCGTCGTCGTAGCCGACGGGCCGCCTTCCAGCACGCTGGCGCGGATCGTCAGCGTGTAGCTGGGCGTCGTGGCCGCGTTCAGCCGCCCGCCCAGCACCACCGCGCCGGTCAGCGCATGCACGGCAAACGTCAGGCTGTCGTTCCCGGCCCGGATGTCGTACACCACCGTGCCGCCTTCCGGATCGGTGGCCGACGCCGTGCCGATGGTGGCGCTGATCGCCGCGTCCTCGGCCACGCGGAACGCGTAGCTCGTGGCCCCGAACACCGGCGCCTCGTTGACGTTGGTTACCGTGACGGTCACCGGGACCGCGGCCTTGGCGGCCCCGCCGCCGCTGGCAGCCTGGACGGTCAGGCCGTAGCTGGTGGTGGTCTCGTAATCCAGCGCCGCCGCCACCGTCAGCGCGCCGCTACTGGCGTCGATCGCGACGTGGCCCGCGTCGTTGCCGGCCGTAATCGCGTAGCTCACCGCCCCGCCCTCCGGGTCGGTGGCGCTGACGGTGCCCAGGGCCGCCCCCACCGCCGCGTCCTCGGCCACCGACCACGCATAGCTGGATTCCGCGAACCCCGGCGGATAGGCCACGTCCGTCACCGTGATCGCCACGTCCGCCGTCGCCGCGTGGCCCTGGGCGTCGCTGGCCGTCACGGTCAGGCTGTAGTCGTCCGCGGTCTCGTAGTCCAGCGCCGCGGCCACCGTCAGCGCGCCGGTGCCGGCGTCAATGGCGAAGGTCTCGGCCTCGTTGCCGGCCGTGATGGCGTACGTCACCGCGCCGTCCTCGGGGTCGCTGGCGCCGACCGTGCCCACGGCCGCCCCCGTGGCCGCGTCTTCCGCCACCGTGAAGGCATAGTCGGCGGCCCCGAACGCCGGCGCCTCGTCCACGTCCGTCACGGTGACCGTCACCGCCGCCGTCGAGGACCCGCCCGCGGGATCGCTGGCCTTCACGGTCAGGCCGTAGCTGGCGGTCGTCTCATGATCCAGCGCGCCCGCCACCGTCAGCGCTCCGCTGCTCGCGTCCAGCGCGAAGGCCCCCATGTCGTTGCCGGCCGTCAGCGCGTAGGTCACCGGCCCCGCGCCGGTGGTGGTGGCCGTCACGGTGCCCGTCGCCGTGCCCGTGGCGCTGTCCTCGGCCACGCTGAAGGCATAGGTCGCCGCGCCGAACGCCGGCGGCGGACAGGCTCTGGTGGCGGTGCTCAGGGTCGTCGAGGGCGCGCTCCAGGCCGCCGGCGCGTTGCCGACGGCGCCGAAGGCCCGCACCTGCACCTCGGTGGCCGTCCCGCAGGTCAGGTCGGCCAGCGTGTAGGTGGTGGTCCGCACGTCCCTGGCCGCCGTGGTCCAGGCCTCGGCCCCGCTGGGGCGGTAGTCCACCCGGTAGCGGCGCGCGTCGGTGACCGCGTCCCAGGCCAGCGCCAGGCTGGTGGCGGCCGGCGTGGCCGCCAGGCCGGTCGGCGCGGCCGGCGCGTCGGCCACGTCCGTGACCGTGATCGTGACCGTCGCCGTGGCCGCGTGGCGCTGCGGGTCCTGGGCCCGCACGGTCAGGGTGTAGCTGGAAGTGGTTTCATAGTCCAGGCGGCCGCCCAGCACGAGCCGGCCCGCCAGCGAGTCGACCACGAACACGCCGCCCGGGTTGCCCGCGGTGATGTCGTAGATCACCTCGCCGCCTTCCGGGTCGGTGGCGTTCACCGTGCCCAGCACGGTGGCCGTCGCCACGTCCTCCGCCGCGCTGAACGCATAGCTCGCCGCCCCAAACGCCGGCGCCTCGTCCACGTTGGTCACCGTAATCGTGACCGGGACGGTCGCGGTCGCCGCGCCGTCCCCGCCCGCGGCCGCCGTCACGGTCAGGGCGTAGCTGGGGGTGGTCTCGTAATCCAGCGTTCCCACCACCTTCAACTCGCCGGTCGTGGCATCGATCGTCCAGGCGTCGCCCGTATTGCCGGCCGTCAGCGTGTGCGTCACCGGCGCCCCGCCGGCGACGGTTGCCCGCACCGTGCCGACCTGCGTGGCCGCCGCCGAGTCTTCGGCCACGCTGAAGGCGTAGCTCGTCGCCCCGAACGCCGGCGGCGGACACGCGCCGGTCGTCACCGCCAGCGGCGCCGAGGGCGCGCTCCAGTTGGCCGCGTAGGTCGTGCCGCTGCCGCGCGCCCGCACCCGGACCTGGTAGGCGGTGGCGCAGGTCAGCTCGTCCACCGTGTGGGCGGCGGCCGTGATCGTGTCGCTGTCGACGGTCCAGCCGGCCAGCGCGCCCTCGCGGACTTCCACCCGGTACGCCCCCGCGTCGGCCACCGCGTCCCATGTCAGCGCCACACTGGTGGCTGTGGGCGTCCCCGCCTGCAGGTTCGTGGGCGCCGGCGGCGCGCAGAAGGGCAGGCGCAGCGACGCCAGGTCGTTGGTCGCCACGGCCCGCAGGTTGAGGGGCACACAGCCCGTCAGGCTGTTGCCCGAGAGGCGCAGCTCGGTCAGCTGGTCCAGCCAGCCGAGTTCGGCGGGAATGTCACCGGTCAGCGCATTGGAACTCAGATTCAGCGTCGTCAGGGCGAACAGCTGGCCGATTTCCGCCGGGACCGTGCCGTTGAGGGACTGGCTCGCCAGGCTGAGGCCCGTCACCCGGGATGGCGTGCCGCTGGTGGTCACGCCGGTCCAGCCGCTGAGCGCGGTCCCCGTGCTCCAGTTCAGCGCGGTCGTTCCCCGCAGGGCGTGCCCCACCGCCAGCAGCGTCTCGCAGTCCTTGACCAGTTCGCGGTGGTCGGCGGGGCTGGGAATCACCGTGCCGTTGGTGCAGGTGGGCGCCGCCGGCGCCTGGGCGGGCGTGAAGGTCGTCGTCTGCCCGTCGCCGGGAGTGATATCCCCGTAGGCCCCCAGGTCCCGGTACTCCTGCTGCAAGCCGCCCAAGGTGGTGGCCCGGTTAGCCGACTGGCCGTCGGCCGCCGCCGCCGTCGTGATCCGGCTGGTCAGGTTGGCCAGCGTCTGGGTGTGCTCCGGGTCGCCCGCCGGCGTGTCGTCGCGCACCGCCTGCACCACCCCGGCGTCGTCCGTTGTCACCGCCCACGACGCCACGGCCTGCCAGGCTTCGAAGCCGATGGCGTTATGCGCCCCCATGGGGGCGAGGAAGACGACAGCCTCCTTCCCGCCGATCTCGGCCGCCAGCGCCGCCTCCGCCGCCACCACCTGCGCCTGCAACCCCGCCTCATAGGCGCCCCGCGTCTGCAGCGGGTCGCTCCCGTACGTCCCGCTCTCATGCTCCCGTACGTACAACTCGTACGCCGCCGCCTCGCCCCGTCGGTCGTAGGCCACCGTCACCGTCGTGGGCGTGGTGCCGCTGCCCAACAGGAACCCGGTCACCGCGTAGTCCGCGAAACAGGTCAGGAACAGGTAGTCCATCGACTCCCCGCCCCGCGCGATCGCCAGGAAGTTGGCCTTGGCCGTCTCGCGGTAGGCGGGGTCGAGCGTGTCGAGCGTCACCGTGAATAGCAACTCAAGGGTAGCCAGGTCCGGGATCGCGTCGGTCGCGCCCAATTGGAACCAAAACCGGATGGCGTCTTCCCGCTGCATCGCCGGGCGTGCGATCCCGCGCCACGCGCAGCGCACCGAACTGGCCGCCGGCGTGCCCCGGATCGCCAGGTGTACCGGCGACGCACCCGCCCGGTGCAAGCCTTCGGCCAACAACTCCTCGACCGTCGCTGGTTCCTCCTGTGATAGTGCAACGGCCCTCGACGGGCTGCCACTTGGCGCTGTGGCGCCAGCGAACCAGGATGATTCGGCTTCTGCGACGTCAGCTGCAGGACCGCGCGTGGGTGACGCGGCGCCAGAGGCTTCCACCGAACTCGCGAGTCCCGATGCCGACGAGGCCCGGGACGCCACCGCCGCCGCTGACTGCGCGTGCCCGGCGTCAGTCGATCCCTGCTTGGGCGCGTCGGGATCGCCGCATCCGTCGCCTAAGATGACGGTAAGCATCACCGCCAATCCGAGCACCGTTCGACCCGTCAGCCTGAAGGTGTCCAATGCGTGCCGATACGCGTACCTGATTTGCCTCATGTCACTCGCGACCTATGCGTCACTTGGTCCGCACAGCGTTCCCGGCCTGGATGCCGCCCGTGGCGTCTTTCGTGACGAGAACTCGCTGTTCAAAGTTCTCGAGTGAGATCACATGTAACTGCCCAGCTCCGGAGTAATAGGCCGCAATCTGTTTGCTATCCGGCGACCAGGCCACATGGCCGCGCCCCGCCGGTGTAAGACCGCCACTGACACTAAGCAAATGGTGTGCATTTCGACCGTCCGCATCAACGACCCAGATGCCCGCCGCAACAAACGCGATCTTCGAGCCGTCCGGCGACCACGCCGCCTCGGACACCGGTGCCCCAACGCCAATTGACGACAACGTGACAATCGATTCGCGCGCTTGCCCGTCGGCTCGCACGGCGATCAGCGCGTACTCCGCCCCCTCGCCGGAGGCTGTCAGGATCCACTCGCCATCCGGCGACCAGTTCGGCGGGATACTCGATGGGCCAATCTCGGTCACCATGGACTGCGGCACCATAGATTCGTCAGGCCCCACCGTTGGCGCCTGGTCAGCGGGCGGCGAGGACGTCGCAGTGCCTGATTGGGAAGGCACGACCCGAAGGGATGCGTTGGTATTCACCGTCATGACGTAGGACTCCGGCGCACCAGCCAAATAGGCAAGGTGCTCGCCGTCCGGCGACCAAGCCAGTGGACCCGACTTAACGTAGCCGTACGATAAGTCGCCGTCCTGAAGGCCCCGGCCACTTGGCGTCGTCATGTATATCTGCAGTTCGTAATACTCAATGGGGTTTCGATCGGCCGGCGCTGACATAAAGGCAATTCGCGAACCGTCGGGCGACCAGGCCGGGAAGTGGTCGAAGCGCGTGTCATTCGTCAGGCGCCGCGGCTCCCCACCATCGATGTCGACCACCGCCAGCTCATAATTCAGGTGGGAACGCTCGCGCCAGGCGGGGGTCCCTTCCTCATAAATACTGCCATCAAGGGCAGGAATTGGGTCGTCGCTTCGATGGTTGCACGACGTATACACCACCTGCTGTCCGTCCGGCGAAATATCAGCATGAAAACCGTCTCGAAACCCAAACGTCCGGCGCGGCCCTGGATTTGGATTTGCATCCACAAGTCGCCGGAGCTCCCGTCCCGTCTGATCCACAACCCAGAGCTGGTGCTCAAAACCGAAGATCAGCCGGGATCCGTCCGGTGTCCACTCCACAATGCTGTGGGAATAGTTAGCGAACACTCCCAGGAATGGCCCGCACGGAAAGTCTGGTTCACGGATGGGTGCGTTCCTGAAGCCTGCTCCCGCACCTGATTCGATTCTCGTGTCAGGTGTCGTGGTGACCACAGGAGTTGCGGCAATAGGAGTTGGTGCGATACCCGCAACGCTCCACCCGCCTGAGACCGCCGAGGCATTGTCACCGTCGCTCTTCGCCTCATTGGGCGTTTCGTCTTGACCGACAGCGCTGTCGGCAGTCTCAGTCCGCTCAATGGCGGCCAACGGAGTCTCTTCGTCGGTGCCGCAGCCTGGTGCAAGCGTTGCCAGTCCCAACGCCACGAATAACGCGGCGCCAGCAGACCGATTGCTCGCGCAACGCGTCACCAATCGGTCTGGCGAAAAGCTAGGCACTATGCGTCCCTCGAGACTGGTAGAGGGCCATCAACGCCAACACATCAAATGGATGCGGCGAACACCGTGGTACGCCCGGTGTGTAGCTCATGATCGGTCCTAGATTGTTCGGGTGTTCTAGTCCGAGTGCGTGCCCGGCCTCATGTACCAGCGTGGCATAGGGCTTATGGTATTGCTCCTCACGGTTGTCAGGATCGGTATTTGGACAGGTGTTCAACCGTATCTGCTCCACACCCGACAAATCCAGGAAAGAGTGAGCATCAGCCCAAACGCCCGACCGGTTAAGATAGATGTCGGCAGTTCGCACCAGCCTGCCTAAAGGCCGCTTCGGATCGACATGCTCTTCCGCGAGTGCGCAAGCCGTACTGCATAGTGGAATACCTACATGTGCGCTAACTTCTCTGAATATTCGATTCGCCAGTGTCTTGGTTGGACCGGTCACGTTATCTATCATCAGTATTTCATTCAGTGCCAAGTCCTTCGCTAGGGCATCGCCAAGACGTCTGCCCTTAATTCCCTGCTCCCGCAACCTCTTCAAGAGGTTCGCAATGTGAGTGTCGATTTCACTATCGGTCGATCCCTCGCCCTTGCGACGATTGTACTCCTCGGCTATCGCATTCAGAAACACCACGGTGTCGGAGCACGCCAAGCTGTCTCCATTTGCGTCAATCTCATGGATCATTTGCACTAGGCCATTGGTCGCATATTGCCATTGCCGCAACGCGTGATTGATGTACGACACCCATTGTGCAGGATCGCCGGCCTTGTAGGTTATTGGGGAGTTTACTCCTGGCACCGTATATTCGGGGAAAGTAAACGTATCGGTACAGATCCGATACCGGTATACGATTGCCTCGCTTGAAGTCGACCTGGGGATTGGCGGAAGATAGAAGGGGTGCGTGGCGACCACATGCTGGCGATAGTAGGCGGACTCATGGTGCGGCCAGGCATAGATGTCACGGGCTGCGTATACGCTGGCTGTGCCACCGGGTCCCGTATTGTTAAGACGTATCTGTACGCCATAGATGGTGCCCAGGATCAAACCGGTCTTGGGGTTGGCGGTTGTAGTATCAATTGTTACGTAGGCATTGGGTTGCCAACTTGGGTCGGAATGATGAATCACGCTACTTGCACTGGATCCGGAAATATGCCTCAGTTCCCGGTATCGGAACGAGTATTGGCCGAAACTGTAGTTGGAGCCAAGGACCTGATCCGCACGCTGCCACTTAACCTCGGCTTGGCCTTGTCCATCTACGGCGTAGCCGCGACTGTCGCCGTTGGCATATGCCCGGCTAAAGTCGATCACGATGACTTCGTCGCTGAAGTCTGACTCCTTGGCGCCGTTGATCGCTTTTACTTGAAATCCAAAGGCCACGTTGGTGCCTAGGCCTCTCGTGGAATTCGCGAGCCCTCGATTCGACAGTATTTGAACAATATGTCGAGATTAATGTCATAGCAGGTTGCGTTGGTTACTTCACCGCTATTTGGTGAACTTCCGCTCAAGTCCGGTGCGCCCCAGGGTCCCCACGTACCTCGCTCCAGCCGCCTGATCTCAACTTTGTACTTAGCCGCCCCTGACACGGGCGCCCAGGCCAACTGGGCGTGGCGTGTCGTGAGGCTTGGCGTGAGGTCCAGGTTTGCCGGCGCGTCCAGGGAGGACGGAACGGGCGGTGGGGATTCTGGCAGGGATTCACACGAAAGTGGCGGCGGTGCCGTTCCCGGGGGCGACGTGCCAGGCGGTTCGCCGAGCGCCGCGACCGGCGTGCCTGTCACAATCTCCGACCAGTCGCCGTCGCCTTTCGCGTTCACCGCCCGCACCTGCACTTGGTAGCTGGTGCCGTTGGTGAGGCCGCTGATGGTCGTCGAGGTCCGGCCCCGCACCTCCGTCGACGTCCAGGCGCCGGACGTGCCCGCGCGATGTTGCACGTCGTAGTGCGTGATCGCCGAGCCGCCGTCGCCCGGTGCGTCCCAGTCCACGTGCAGCGCGGCGTCTCGTGCATCGATGGCGGGCCGCCCCACGCGGCTGGGCTTCGTCGGGTCCGGGGTCGGCGGCGGCGTGGGCGTCGGGTCGGTGCGGCCGTCCTTGTTGGTCCAGCCGCTGCAGCGGTTGGGCCCGTTGCAGGCCTGGATGCTGAACCGATACGCCGTGTCCGCGGCCAGCCCGCTGAACGTGCGGCTCGTGGTCTGCGCGTTGACCACCGCCTGTGCGCTGGACGGCTCGCGGTCCGTGCCCGGCCGCCAGTGCCGCAGCCCATAGCCCGTCAGGCCCACCCCGCCGGTATCGCCGGGCGCGCGCCACTGCACCGTGATCGCCGTGGCGGCCTCGTCGAAAGTCCGCCAGGTCGGCTCCTTGGGTCGGCCGATGGGCAGCGTCACCGAGGCCTGCGGCGACCAGCTCGAGCAGCGGGTGTGCTGGGCCCCGTTGCAGGCCTGGACCCGAAACCAGTAGATCCGGTTGGGCGTCAACTCGTGGTCAAAGGTAGGCTACGGCTCGACGCGCCGACCTGCTGCACGCTGCTGGAATTGTCGCCCGGCCACGAGGCGCCGTTGGCCCGCATCACCACGCGGAATCCCGTCAGCGCGGTGCCGCCTGTCTCCGTCGGCGCCTGCCAGCGCGCCGTGAACGCCCGCGCCTTCGGATTCGGCGCCGTCGGGCGCGCGGGCGCCGCCGGCGCGGTCGCCGTCACGGTCACGGTCTGGCTGGCCGCGCCTTCGTTGGTCGTGAGGCCCGACCGCCGCACCACCGCCGTGACCGTGCCACTGCCCGCCGCACAGCCATGCACCGTGAACGTCAGGCGCTGGGACGCCACTCCCGTGACGCTGCGTGATTGCGAGGCCGTCCCGCACGCCCCGATCCCCAGGCTGCTGGTGTTGCGCGAGACGATGACGTCGTAGGCGAGCACCGTGGTGAGATTGAAGGCCTCGACCGTGAAGCTGTCGCGGCCGCCGTAC
>JAJDZU010000002.1 GCA_022824495.1 Chloroflexota bacterium
GGACGACCTCGCTCACCGACGGTCTCAAGGGACCCAGGGGTCAACGGTCTGTCCCGGCCCGTCCACGCTGTCCTTGGCCACTTCCAAGGACCCCGAAACATACAAGCCTCAGCACATACAAGGGGTCTTCCGCGCAACCAACCCTTGGTTATGCAGGGGTTTCGCCTGGGAGAGAATGTGGGGTGAAGGTCTTCCGCGCAACCTGCCCCAACCCAAAACCCAGCCGCCCCTCCAATATCATGAACCCCAAATGAACGTCCTGATCATGGGCTCCGGCGGCGTCGGTGGCTTCATCGGCTCCCGCCTTCTCCAAACCGGCCACCACGTCACCTTCGTCGCCCGCGGCCCCAACCTCCAGGCCATCCGCGACCACGGCCTCTGCATGGTCAGCGAAACCGGCACCCGCCACGTGCTCGAGGTCAACGCAGTCGAAAACCCCGCCGACGCCCCCTCACCCCCCGACCTCATCATCTTCGCCGTCAAGTGCTACGACACCGAGTCCGCCGCCCAACTCCTCCGCCCCGCCATCGGCCCAGACACCGCCGTCGTCACCCTCCAGAACGGCATCGACAGCGTCCCCACCCTCACATCCATCCTTGGAGCCGATCACATCATCGGCGGCGCCACCTGGCTCACCGCCCACATCCTCGAACCCGGCGTCATCGAATACCAGGACGCCGAAGTCCGCGCCGCCATCGGCGAGTCCGACGGCGCAATCAGCAACCGAGTCCAAACCATCGCCCAGGCCCTCCGCACCGCCGGCATCCAGACCGATGTCACCGACGACATCAACCACGTCCTCTGGAACAAACTCGTTCTGCTCGCCGTCCTGGGACCCGTCACCGCCGCCTGCCAGCTCCCCCTCGGCCCCATCCTCGCGACTGAGGGCATGCTCGACCTCTTCCGCACCATGTTCAACGAAGCCATCGCCGTCGCCCACTCCCAGGGCATCCATCTCCCCGACACCACCACCAACGACCTCATCGCCCTCCTTCAGACCCTTCCGGCCGACAACACCACCTCCCTCCAGGTCGACTTCGCCCACCAGCGCCGCGTCGAACTCGACTACACCGCCGGCGCCATCCTCCGCCGCGCCCAACAATCCGGCGTCCCCACCCCCACCCTCCAAACCCTCTACCTAACCCTCAAATCCCGCGCCCAGTCTTTCGGCGGCTTATAGGCCGCCGAAATCCCCGCGAAGGCGGGGACCCAGCAGCACCCAACAATCCAGCTGCATCACGCCATCCCGTCAGACACGCCGCCCTAGCGCTCAATCCTCTTCATCCCCCGCCCCCCATTCGTGACGCCCCACCGTTCGTGGTGAGCCGCCCCGGAGTCTGTCGAAGGGGCGTGTCGAACCACCCGATGCAGCACCCAAGCCATCCCCGCCATCCCGGCGTCCCCGGCCGGGACCCAGCAGCAACCAACAATCCAAGCTCAACGCGCCATCCCGTCAGACACGCAGCCCAAGCGCTCGAATTCCGTCATCCCTCTCCCCAACCTTTTCTCTCAACGCTCACTCCTTCCTCAGCCCGTTCGTGGTGAGCCGGGCCAGAGTCCTTCGGCGGCCCGAAGAGCCTGCCCTGAGCGTGTCGAAGGGAACCACACAGCCCCCAGCAACCAACCCAGCCCGCCAGTCCCTCCTGTCATTTACATGCCGCGACAGCCTCACCAGCTGGCCGATAGGTCAAGTGGGCGTCAGGTGCGGTCTAATCGAACAGATAGACAAAGACGTTGCGGTCGATTAAGTCGTCAGCGCTCATTCATCTCATCGCGCGTGAACCTGCGGCCGCCGGTGGCAATGTCTCCACGCACAAGACTGATTGCCGCCATGGCGGCGTCGGCTTGACGTGTGCGCCCGGCGTAGTCCGCCAGCCAGCGACGAAACTGAGCGTTCAGGGTCGTGCGCTCGTCCGCGGCACGTGCGCGCGCTGCGTCGATCAGGCTCGCATCGGCGCTCAGCGTCACTTTCTTCACCACAGGGCTCCCAACAGCCGGTTCACGGTTTCAGCGTACACGGCACCCGTTTTCACCCCATTGAGAAACTTATGTAAAACACCCTCCGACTTCGCATTTGCGTCCGCTCTCGATCCCTCTCCTGGGCGACCCTTGCAAAACGCCCCGCGCCCCCTAAAGTGCGGCTGCTCTTGCTCCCACTCCCCGTGGGAGAGGGTCGGGGTGAGGGTCTTCCGGGCAACCACTCCCAAGTTACGCAGTGCTCTCACGTCCGCACCCTGTCAATACCCGCGCCCTGTCGGCCATAGGCCGCACCGCCCGGAGCTAGCCTGACAAGCGCTGGCCGCCGCTGACCCGGCGGTCAAGCCACGGACCTGGTCGCAGGCAGCGGCAGGGCCTCCGTCTCCAGCGTCGAAAGGTCCAGGCGCTTCGAGGCATGGTCGATGTCAAAGCCCACCACCTCGCCGCCGGCGTCCAGATCGACATTCAGCCCGTCTGTCACCTCACGCGTCTCAACGCCCGGCCCGTCCTTGAACTCAACCTAGAGGCTGTCAGTCTCCGGGTAGTAGTGGAGTCTCATGCGTCGTTCGTCCGAAAGCGCCGATCAAAGAATAGGTAGCGAGCGGATTGTGCTCAACGCGTCACGGCAAAGCCGTCGTGGCCCTGGTGTCCGTGGCGGACGCCGAATTCCCTGAGCGGCTGGAACGACTCGAGGTAGAAGAGGACATGGCGATTCTGAGCGAGCGGCTTCGAGACGCCGACGCGTCCGAACACATCCCACACGCACAGATTGAATCCGAGATCAACCGCGATCCCAATCATCGCGGCCCGAGCTAAGCCACGCCACCGCGCCGTTTATCAGCGCCTCATCGCCGCCGGCAAGCCGGCCAAGGTGGCCCTCGTCGCCTGTATGCGCAAGCTCCTCGTCCTCTGCAACGCCCTCTGTCGAGACTGCACCATGTGGAATCCCACCGTGGCCTAACCCTTGACCCCCAACACAGGTGCTCTCAGCTCACTCCTTCCTCATCCCGCTCGTGGTGAGCCGGGCCTGAGTCCGTCGAAGGCCCGTGTCGAACCACACCTCCGGCTACACCACCCGAGCCTCCGACTCCACTCCCTTCCCTTCCCTACTCCCTCCTGAGCCGCCCCCACGAGAGTCGGTCACCCAGATCGACACGCTATGCTCAAAACCTGAGATCTGCCTCGGGACCACCGACGTCGCCGCCGCCCCGCCCAACGGAGAGCGCATGATTGCGCCACTCAATAGCGTGTTGTCTGACGCCTGGGTGCTGGACGGGAAGACCCCTTCGGAGAGCGTCGAATGATCCGAGTCGACGTCAAACCCGAAATGCTCCGCTGGGCACGCGAGCGCGCCGGCCTGGACCCAAACAACCTGTCCGGCAAGTTTCGAAAGCTGGATGACTGGGAAACCGGCACCGTACAACCGACCCTGAAGCAGTTGGAGGCCTTCGCCCGCGCTGTCCACGTCCCAATCGGCTATCTATTTCTCACTTCGCCGCCGGACGAGCCGGTCCCGATTCCCGACTTTCGAACGCTCGCCGGGCGTAACGTGACCCGACCAAGTCCGAACTTGCTGGACACAATCTACGCCTGCCAGGAACGGCAAAGTTGGTATCGCGAATACGCCCGGATTGAGGGACGGACCGAGCTTGAGTTCGTAAACAGCGCCACGGTTGACGTGCCGGTCGCCACCGCGGCCGCCGAGATGCGCGAAACCTTCGACTTCCGGGTCACCGTGCGCCAGGAATGTCGGACCTGGAGCGAAGCCTTGCGGCTCTTCATCCAGCGAGCCGACGGAGTCGGCGTTCTCGTCATGGTGAACGGAGTCGTTGGAAACAACAACTACCGACGACTCGACCCTTCCGAATTCCGCGGCTTCGCGCTTGCCGATCCGTTGGCGCCGTTGGTCTTCATCAACGGCGCCGATACCAAAGCCGCGCAAATGTTCACGCTTGCGCATGAACTGGCCCACATCTGGCTCGGATCGTCGGCTCTATCGAACATCGGTGCCAGACCCGTGCAGGACTCGCGGCGCGAGGAGATTTGGTGCAATGCCGTGGCCGCCGAATTTCTGGTCCCTCTCGCTGCCCTGCGCGCCGAATTGAGCGACGGCGAACAGGTGCCGGACGCCATGTCGCGTCTGGCGCGGAGCTTCAAGGTCAGCACCCTGGTCGTCCTGCGCCGCCTCCTGGACGCGCAGTGGATTGACCGAGAGACCTTCGAGCTGCACTGGCGGAGAGAGAGCGAACGCCTTACGGCATTGAATCGGGGCAGCGGCGGAGGCGGGGACTTCTACAGAACCACGCTTGCGCGTGTAAGTCGACGATTCGCTCGCGCCCTAGTGGAAAGCACACGCGAAGGCCATACGCTCTACCGCGATGCCTTCCGCATGGTCGGCGTCTCGAAACTCGAAACCTTCAACAACCTCGGGCGAGAAGCAGGCGTATTGGGTTGACGAGGTATCTGCTCGACTCGAACGTCTTCATCCAGGCCAAGAACCTGCACTACGGTTTCGACTTCGTCCCGGCATTCTGGGATTGGCTGCTCAAAGCGAACCACGAAGGCAAGGTGGCAAGCATCGAGAAGGTGGAGGATGAACTGCGCGCTGGTGGGGATGAGCTATCGGAATGGGCCGAAGAGCGAGGCGACACTTTCTTCCTTCCGGCGGACTCCGCCGTTCTGCCTGCACTCGACAGAGTCAGCCATTGGGCAAGTGGCCAGAACTTCGATCGGGCAGCCATTGCCACATTTCTGCAGCTGGCCGACTACTGGCTCATAGCCCATGCCCTAGCGCACAACTACGTTGTCGTCACCCACGAGGTTCCCGCCGAAACCATCAGAAAAATCAAAATCCCAAACGCCTGCATCGGTCTCAACATCCGCTGCATCAATCCCTACCAAATGCTGCGGCAAGAAAAAGCCCGATTCGTGCTTGGTTCGCCCGGATAGCACCTTCGGCTATGTCGCGCTGTCCGCAGAAGGTCTTGCCCTTGCAACACTACCGGCAAGAGTTTCGGCACCGCCCCTATCACCCCCACGCTCATTTCCCCAACCAGTTGAAACCCAACGCCGCCACATCCTCAGGACTACGTCCAGTCGCAACGAACAGAGAATGGGCTCCATCGTTATCGTGAATTAGCCGCTCACCGAAATTCTCAAGGAGACAGGAGACGCCAAGCCAGGACTAGGCGCTACGTACCTTCTGAACCCAAGAGAACTTCAAAGTCGGCCTTCGAAACCCGTCGCGACGTCCGAATGAACCAACTCCACGGACCGTCAGGGTCACGATCGCGGAAAACCTCGAGACGCCCGCGCACAGACGCGTCGACCGTACGCGGCTCGGAAAGCCACTGGACGCCCGACAGCGGAACTTTGAACACCCCGTCCGAGTAATCGTTCGGCCCAGGCCACTCTTCGGGCGAGACCTCTAGATTCGCTGCGCCTTCAATGGTGGCAGTCGCAACAATGCCACGGGCTGCCACATAGAAACAGCAGACGTCACCGCGCTGGAGTCTTTGGCGGTGAGCCGCCGTCTTTGGTACTCCCCAGAATCCGCATGGAAGCCACTTCTGAAGGAACTCGATAGCTTTGAAGCCCGACTGCGCGGCCACGGGAAGGAGGTAATAATTGCGCACCGGTTGGAGCGGTTGCACTTCGGGTGGTGGCGGCGGTGTCACTGGGGGTGGTGCTGGCGGTTGTACCCGGGGTGGTGGCGGCGGTGGATCCACAGGACCAGCTCCGCGTCGTTGAAGCAGCGCCACAACTTCATGGGATTCCACTTCGATGCCAGCCGTTAGCAGTGTCCGAGTCAACGCCTGGATCTCCTGCGACGTCGGGTCAGTCAGCAGTTCATCCAACAGAGACTGCGCGCGCTCCGTGCGCGCGCGCTCAATAAGGTCCTCTTCGGCAGCGTCTAATCGCTCCTTCGCAAAGAGCGCCAGCCAGTCTTGCGCCCGCCCGTAGCCCTCACTTGCCTCGGCTTCAATGTCGACTTGTGCGACTCGCCTCGCCTCCCAGTTGCCCGGGAGCTCAACGTCGAATACCTCCCAATGGATGCCGTCCGTCAGCAGGGCCCAGCGAACCCCATCCATAGCGCAATAGCCGACCAACTGACTGGCGTCACGTGGGCCTAGGCCCGATCGCAGCGCCTTGGCTTCGACAACTACGCGAACACTTCCAGCCGTTAGCAGGTAGTCCACTACATGCCCGGAGTCCGGTAGACGTACCTCTCGTCGGATCTCCCCAAGCGAGCGGTAGCCCAATGCGTCCAGAATAGGGTCGATCAAGTGGGCACGGGTCTCGGTTTCGTTGAGGCCCTGTGAAGCACTGCTATCCAGCGCAATCTCGGCCACTCCTCGAATCGCTTCGCGCAGTTGCGAGGGCTGGGTAGTCATTGCAGCTATTTCGGCGATGTGGACTTGAGTGGCCTGCATGATACGCGCATACGACAAGGCCAAGCTTCGATGCGACGGTGCGCCGGGTGCCAGGCGCCCCGGGGACTTGCTCGGAATCCTAGTCGCGACGCCAATAACAGCGCCCCCGAGTCACGCTGGTCTAAGCCGCTAAGGTCCTACCGAATACACCTCGCCCTCCATCTCCTCTCCGCCGCATCGCCTCCGCGGCTATCGCGACTATCCGAGCAACGCGATCAAGATCCCCGTCACCGTGCCCAACACGTTGATCACCACCAGGAGAAGCAGCCCGGCGAACCACTTCGTCAGTCGAGTTTCGAGGTTCGCTAGGTCGGCCTTCGTCGCCAGGTGGTTGTAGGCACCTTCCAATCGGGCAAGTCGTTCCGCTTCTGTAGCCATCGGTTCCTCCAATATGAGGATCCCTGAACCCTGCCGACCCATCGTCGCGGGACAGTACTCGGAATTCGTCCGCCCTTACAGAATTCTACCGACGAGCCTCCGGCATCGACTGCAAACCCTCGCCACGCTCTCATGCCGGGACGCCGTCTTCTCCCTATACCTGCGGAGAAGGTCCGCATCAGAGTCTTCCGCGCATCCCACATTCCACACCACCTACGCCCTTGCACACTCCCATCCTCGGGACGCCGTTCTGACCCTCTCCATTGAGGGAGAGGGCAGGGTGAGGGTGGCTGCCACCCCCAGCAACCACGCCAGGATCAGAAGCAACCAACTACCCGCAATTCCCCTCTAACTCCATGGACATTGAAAGAGCAACCGAGCCTCAGACTGCAGAACGGACTAGAACCCAAAGACTGACCACAGTCCTCTCACCAACCCCCGCCATACCGAACGCCCGTCCGAACCACCCCGGCCTCTTCTCCTCGAAACATCGCCTCCGCCGTCTCCACCACGCTCCGCACATCGTGCCGAGGCTCATACCCCAGCAACCCCTTGATCTTGCTCAAATCAAACTCAAAGAAATTCGACTCCGGCAACCGCGCCTCCACGAACTCCAGCCCATACCGCTCCGCCAACCAGGGCACATGCTCATCCCACCGGAACACCGCCGCCCCGCCCAGCGTGAACTCCTCGCCCACCGCCGCGCCCGTCTCCAGCGCCAGCACCAGTCCCTGCACCACGTCCCGTACGTCCGCAAACTCCTGCTTGTACGCCACCCCATTCGGACACCGGCTCAGCAGCAACTTCTCCTCACCCGTCCACAACGACCGCAACTCTCCCAGGATCTCCTCTTCCTCCGCACTCTCCGCCGTTGCGCTCCCGAACCGCTCAATCGCCTCGCTCAGCAGAAACCGACCAGGCAACCCGTCCGCGTTCAGAAACTCCCCCGGCTCGATCACCGTCGCAAACCGCATCGACGTCGCCGGAACCCCGTACTGCCGGTGATACGTCATGCACAGTTCCTCGCCCACCCACTTCGTCAGGAAATACGGCATCTGCTTATACGGGCTCACCATCGCCTCGGTAATCGGCTCCTCGAAATAGCGCCCCTTCTCCCCCAGCCGCCAGTAGATCGCCTCCGTGCACGCATACACCAGCCGCTGCAGATTCGGCGCATCGGCCCGCACCGCCTCCAGGATGTTCACCGTCCCCATCCCGTTGATATTCAGGTACTGCCGGTTATCGAAAGGACCTCCAAACGCCGCCGCCAGGTGATAAATCGCATCCACCCCCCGCACCGCCCGCTTCACGTCGTCGAAGTCCCGCAAATCCCCTTCCACCACCTCAACGCCCTCGTAACCCGCCAGCTTGTCCGCCCTGCTCGCATCCCCCGGATACACCAGGCACCGAACCTCATGCCCCCTGGCCAGCAACGCAACCGACAAATTCCCCCCAATCCGCCCCGTCCCACCCGTCACCAGGATCTTCATCCTCGCCCCCGCAGCGACTCTCCAATTCGAGCCCCACTCTCCGACATCCGGTCCACCCGCGCACCACCCCTACCGTTCGTGGTGAGCCGGTCAGGCGTCTTCGACTGGCCGTGTCGAACCACACTCGCCGGCAACCACCCTCGCGCCGCCTCCTACTTCCTTTCCCATCTCACTCCACTGCCCTCGCCCCTCTTCACTTCCCCAAAAGCGGAGTCCCTCACCCGCCCGTCTTCCGCCCCCGTTCGTGGTGAGCCGGTCTGGAGTCCCCGGAAGACCGTGTCGAACCACACCCCCGGTTGAAGCAGCCAGCCACTCCCCTCCGTCCCCTCTTGCGTAGCGGCCGGTTTCTAACCGGCCTCTTCCGGGCACCCAACCCTCAGCCCACCCAACCGTCCATGCCGAGCCTGACCCGAGCTTGCCGAGACTCCGCCCTGGAATCCTCCAAGAGTCCGCCCAACCACCAACATCCGTCCCTGGCCGCCGTCCCACGCGTCCGCAACCCGTTCGGAACACCCGGTAGATGTCCGGTAGAACCGCAAGAGAGCCCGGATACTGAGCTAATGACCACCTCGATTCCGACCCAACGGACTGGAAATAACCGGCTGAAGTCCCCGCTGATGGCACTGGCGGCGGTCCTGCTCGTGGCCGCGACCGCAATCGCCTGCGGCCCGGCAAGCGGAGGTCAGCCGGCCGGGCGGGAATGGCCGGGCGCTTGGCCGGTTCCGCCGCTCCCCGTCATGTGGCTGGAGCACTCCGGCGGCTCGGTCTGGGGCTCCCCAAGCTCATACTGCTGGCGTGTGAAAGACGGAGGCGGTCGCGTCTGTCACGAATACGAGTTCTGGTCCGGGATCGATGACTACCCCGAGACCGCCCCGGGCAAGCAGATCCCCGTCGGGATCGAGTCCGAGACCACGCCGGACAGGGTCTTTGTACAGGTGTTCACCCGGAGCGGAAACCTCATGGCCGACTCCATGAAACTCGCGCCCACCCACCCCGTGTTAGATCTCGACCTGGCCCCCGGGAAGTACCACGTCCGCGTGATCGGCCAGTGGCAGGACAACCCCGGCGCCGCCTACGTCGATCGGCGCTACAACGAGGTTGCCTACGAATTCGGCCTCAGCGTCCCTGGCGTGGTGGAGCTGCTGGCCGAGTGCGCGAGTACCCTGATCGGAGGCGACATCAGCATCACCCTGCCCTCGCTCAACGACCCGCTACGCACGGCCCCCGACAGCGCCAACCACGCCGGCTGCAAGTTCAACAAGCCCATCGCGCGAGTCTCGTTGACCCTGGACGACGGCGCCGAATCGTACACGGAACTCTTCCACATCGACCCACCATCACTCACAGTCAACTTCCCGCTACCCGCGGAGTCAGCCTCCGAGAAAAGCGGCGGCCCGCTCCCAACCGGCCAGTACACGCGCCAGCTCGTCGCCATTAGCGACGACGAAGATCAGGTCGAACTAACCACCATGAACGCATTCCTCCCAACCGTCACCGTCGCTGGCCCCTGACCCTCCACTCGACTCCAACCCAGGACCCGGATCGGGCCCTGCGAGCGCCCGCGCCATCGTCGCTAGCTGCCCGTCCCACGCCACTGTCCCCACTCGCCGGCCAGTCACGTCCCGATCCTCCCGTGCCACGCTGCATCACCCTCGTTGCCCTGAAACGCACCCTCCCGGTGCCCGATTCACCCAAATGCCACTAACCACTAGCCATCTGTCATCCAATAGTGTACACTCAACACGACCGTTCCGCAACCCAAGATCCGGATGCACCGCCCGCCGCCTCACCCCGCCACTCCTCGCCCGCCAGCGCCGCCCCACGGCCCAGGCGGCATCGCCGCACACCCCCGCTCCCACCGCCGCGTCCCCGCCCCACACCCTGCCGAAATCCCCTCGCCCAACCGCGCCCCGCCCCGTCCCAATCCGCCCCGTCACCCCGCCCACCAGCCAACCCAGAATCCGTCATCCCCGCGACGGCGGGGACCCGGCAGCACCCACCCTTCCGGCTCTGCCCAACCATCCCGTTCTCCCCTGCGCCCCAAGCCCCCGATCCCGCCGACCACCCCGCCCCGCGCAAACCACGCCGCCACCACGCGTCAAACCCCGCCAAAATGCACCCCGCGCCGCCTCAAGAGTTTTTTAGAAAAAACTCTTATTGCGCGCGAGGCGCCATTTCCAGCCCCCCTTCCGCGCCGCCGGCGCCTACCCCAGCAACCCCAACTCCCGATCCGCCACGTCCTGGTACGCACTCAGCGACCCATCCACCACTTCCCGCATCGTCACCGGCCGCCCCGCCTGCCACGACTCATGCGACGCCATCACCAGCGCCACCGCCGCCAGCCCAACCTCCGCGTCCACCTCAACCGTCCCGTCGCCCTCGATCGCATCCAGCAATTCCGCCATCTCAATCGCAATCAGCTTCAGATCCGCGCCGCTCCCCACGTCGCTGTGATCGTTCTCGTACCGGGCCAACCGCTCCCCGCCAAAGAACCGCGCCGTCCGGTCATCCAACCCGAAGTCCGGCGCCAGCGCCAGCACCTCCGCGTCCGGCAACGCCTCCTTCGACCGCCCCAGGTACACCTCCAGCGGCTTCCCCTGCCGCACCCCCGGCATATCCACCTGCCCCTCGCTCCCCCAAAACGTGAACCGGTCAAACCCCGGCCCCTGCGCCGCCCGCTCATACAACCACTGCCCCAGCGCCCCATTCGCGTACTCGTACGTCGCCATCAACACATCCGGCGCGTCGGCCGCTTCGCTCTCCGGGTACTCCGCCGAGTAATGCTCGTGAAACGGTTTCACCTTCTCGTCTCGGAAATACCGCAGCGGCTCCCGCAGCCGCACCTGTCCGTGCACCCGGTCGATCTCACCCCCGAGGTAGAGCTGCAGATCCGCGTTATGCACCCCCGACTCCAGCAGCGAACCGCCCTGCACCCGCTTGAACTGCCATCCCCCGGCACTCGCCCCGCGACCGCCCCCGGCCGCGTAATCCACCATCGTCCGCAGCTCACCGATCCCGCCGGCATCCAGCACCGCTCGCAACAACCGCGCAATCGGGTCCCGCCGGTAGTTCTCCGCGATCGACAGCACCCGCCCGTTTCGCTCCGCCGCGCTTTGCATGGCCCGGCAGGCCCGTACCCCCGGCGCCATCGGCTTCTCGCACAACACGTGCAACCCGGCCGCCGTCGCCGTCTCCACCACCAGGTGATGCGCCGCGGCAGCCACCACCACGTCGACCACATCCAGATCCGACGTCGCCGCAATCGCCTCGTCAATCGACGTAAAGCAGCCCGGCCGCGTTCCTAGGATCTCCTCCGCCTCACCCGCCAGGAACTCGGCCCGCTCAATCTCCCGATCCACCACAGCCGCCAGCTCCAGCCGTCCCGGCTCAAAATCCTCCAGCGTCCGATAGGCGCGCATGTGCCGCCGCCCCATGCCCCCACACCCCGCCAATACCAGTCGGCGCATATCGCACCCCCGCCATCGAGACCCAGGCGCAAGTCACACGGTACCCCAACGCACGCTAGCCAGATTGGCGTGACTTTTGGAATACTGCTTGTTGGTGTTTGCCGTCGTACTTGCGGGGAAGTCGCTGCCAACGAATGCTGCGGCCCGCAAGATCTCATAGGGGAGTGCGCATGCCGAAAGCAGTGAGCCGCCGTAGTTTCGTCAGGGCCTCGGCCGTCGGCGCCGTGGGCGTCGCCGGTGTTGCCGCCCTGGCAGCCTGCGGCGAGACGCAGGTCGTCACCAAGGAAGTCCCGGTCGAAGTCGAGAGGGTTGTTACCCAGGTCGTCGAGAAGATCGTCAAGGAGACCGAGGTAAGGGAAGTCCCGGTTGAGCGAGTTGTAACCCAGGTCGTTCAGGAAGTCGTGACTCAGACTGAGGTCAAGGAAGTCCAGGTCGAGAAGGTCGTCACCCAGGTCGTCGAGGTCGAGAAAGTCGTCGAAAAGATCGTGGAAGTCGAGGCCGCGCCTCAGGCCGTACCGGTCGCGTTCGAGCACATCAGCGACCACACGTCCGGCCCGCGCGCCCAGTCCATGCAGTGGGCGCTTGAGCGCTACGCCCAGGTGGCGCCCCACGTCACCGTCGTGTTCACGCCCAACTCGGGCAATATCGGCGACACGATTCCCATCCGAATCGCCGCCGGCACCATGTCCGAGTCGGCCCTGCTGGACGGGTCCTTCATATTCCTCTTCGGGCCCGACGGCGTGTTCCGGCCGATCAACGACATTCTGGCGAAGCACCCGGATTTCGACCCGGCGAACTACGTCTACTTGACTGACCAGTTCACGGCCGACCTCGACGTCACGTGGCCCTATCGAACCGAGTGGGACACCAGCACGCCGATCTTCGGGATGCCGTATCAGCACGTGGCTGGCGGCATGGCCTGGAATATCGACATGTTCGAGGCCGCTGGAATCGAGGACCCGCAGGACAGCTGGACGTACGGCGGCGAGTTTCGTGAAACTGCCAAGCGCCTGACTGACCCCGAAGCCGGCACCTACGGGACGCTGGTGCTGGGCGGCAACGACATCCACATCTGGACGCCGATGGCCTACGGGATGGGCGCGAAGCAGCTGATCAACCCGGAAGCCACCCACACGTCGATCTTCGACGACGGCGGGATTGACGGCCTCCAGCTGGCCGTTGACCTGGTGTTGCAGGATGAGGTTTCGCCGCCGGTCGAGGCCGCGCGCGAGCTTGCCGGCGAATTCGGCAACCTCTTCCAGGCCGGCAAGGCCGGCATGTGGCCGCGCCGTGCCGACGGTACCGGCTACATGGTGGCGTCCATCAAGGACCGCTTCCGCTGGTCACTCGGCCCGCAGCCGAAGGGCGATGTCACAGGAACATCAGCAAACCACCGCCAGGACCAGCCGCATCTCATAACCGATGCGGCGTTCAAGCGTGGGACGGAAGAGGCAGTTGTTGACTTCCTCGTCTACATGTCTGGTCCGGAAGTCCAGGCTCGTGTCGCCGTTGACCGCGGCTTCGCCCCGGTGAACTGGGAAGCAATGAGCACTCCCGCAGCCACGGCTCCACCGCCCCTGGGAATGGAGTGGCTGGAACACGCCCTGCGTAACTATGACGCTCGACGCTGGCCCAAGTACCATCCCTCGTTCCTCGAGTGGCTGGCCTTCCGCGGCATGGTTCACCCGTGCTTCCTTGGCGACGAAACGCCCGAGCAGTCCGCAGCCAATGCGGTCGCGCACGGAGACGGCGTCCTCGAAGCCGGCCTCGAAGGCTTCCAGCGTGTGTCCGACTACTTCGGAGGCCCCACGGGCTAGCTCAAGCTCTCTGGCCACAACAACGGCGCGGGCGCCAATGGCGCCCGCGCCGTTACTCTTGTCCAGTCAATCAGGTGACGATGTTCAGCCTTCGCCGGCCGCCCATCGCGCCGATACGTTCGCTATCCGGGTGTCGGTGTCTTTGCTTCGGTGCCCTCGAATTGCGACTGCAGCCTTGCACGTTCTTCGTCGGAGATGTACCCGGAATCGCTGGGCCGGGCGCCAGGAAACTTGTATCCCCCGGCAAGCCCTTCCTTTTCAAGGGCGGGACGACTGCCGCAACCAGCCATCGTCAGTGTCACCAATCCAGCCGCAAGGGCGCCTAAAACTCGGCGCCGGGCAACCAAGGCACTCACTAGCTTCGCTCCTCTACGAGCACGAACGCTCACGCACCAAGCCTCGCGCAATGATAAAGCGTCGGTCAGCGCCGCCGTCGCGGACCCCGGGTAGCCGGAATTACGCCGTCACGACGCGTTGATCAGGCCGCTCGGAATCCGGTTCAGCCGCAACTCACGCGAGCAACCAGCGATAGCTGTACAGGCTGGTGCTCTGAAGGTTGAATCGCAGCAGGAGCTCACCGTCCGGCTGTGCCGGCACCACCGAACCACCGCGCCAGTGCACCTCCGCATCTACTGCATTCAACGACGAGAACCGGCAATCTGCCGACATAAACCCTTCAACTGGCTCCCCCTTCGACGTCAGCACTTCCACCGAAGCCGCTCCAGTCTCCGCACGCATGTTCAGCGTCAGCCGCCGCGCCTGCCGAGCGTCCAGCGGCCCGCAGACCATCGAGCCGCCAAACATCTCGCCTTCCATCGAAACGAACCCATCCCGCCGAATCGTCGCGATTCCGAATGCCCGTCGGTGGCGATCCGCGGCCCCGTGGTGCGTACAGGTTCCGGCATACCAGAATCGCAGCCTGTCCCCCAGAGGCTCCGGCGGCGTGCTGGCCAGCATGATCCAGTGCGAATCCCAGGCGCCCTCACCGCCGAGCGGCATCACCGGCTGTCGCCCCGCCACACGAGTCCATCGGCGCGCGTCGTCGCTCCAGGCCAATTGCACGTCCAACGTCTCGTCGGCCGTGTGGTAGACCTCGATGAAGCCCAGGTACCCCGGCCCGTACGCCGCCGGGAACATGCTGTAGAACTCCGTGCCGGCCGGATCGTCATCGTCGGGCCACAGCATCCGCCCGCGGTGCGCCCAGGTCAGCAGGTCCGGGCTTTCCCAGAGATCCATATCGCGCTTGAGACCCTTGACACCAGCCTGCCGCTGCACGCTCAGGTGCCGGTGGCGCGTCAGCAACATGCACGTCTGTCGCCGCGGATCCCAGGCCAGTTGCATCCGATCCCCCTGCCCCGGAAGCGTCGGCTGGTCGTCCACCGTCCAATGCAGACCATCGTCGGAAACACCCCGAAACATCCCTCGACCAGTCGGCGTGCCGTCCACATCACGACGCACCTGGTACGTCATCGCCTGGAATCGAGGTCCCGGAACGCGGTCCAGCAACGTCAACAGCGTCTGCGTGGAGCCGCGCTCCCAGGGCAACACGACGTTTGTCCGCGTGCCGTCAGGCAGCGCGTACACATCGAGTTCCGGCTTCTCCCACTCCACGCCGTCCGTGGATGTCGCAACACAGACGCCGTGAAACTTCGAACCCGCCGGATGCGCCACGTACAGCATCTTGTAGTGGTTGGCCTCGTCGTCGTGAACGACCGAAATCCAACCGCCCTGCCAGGCCGACTCCCACGGCCGGTCGCCAATCAGCACCGGCGCCGGCTCGCGCCGCAGCGTGTTGACCCGCCGTCCAATCCCTTCCCGCGCCAGAATCTCCGCATCGTCGAAAAACAAGTGCAAGTCATCGTCGACCAGATCAGGAATCATGGGGGCCGCCTTAGCTCACGCTGGAAGATGCGAGTCCGTCGCATCGTACCCAGCGCCCTAGTCGAAAGAGCCGAGTCTCGAACAGGCCGGACCGCCATACGTCATCCAGATACCCAAGTCGGTACCATGCGCGCCAACACGAGGCTCCCCGTCCCGAGGAAACGAACATCAACACCTCAGTTGGACAGCGCGATGGCCTTCTGGTTCTCGACGGCATCGAATCCACCTATCACCTTTCGCACCGCGCCTGCGAAGCTGCCAAACACCCCAACAACCCAATCATGCCGCTGGGTGACCTTCACGAGTGGGATGCCAACCAGGCTCGTCCGTGGTCGTCCCCAACCGTCATCTGGGACGACGAGGACCGCGTCTTCAAGGCCTGGTACTCCGGCTCCGACCTGGCGCCCGAAAAGTGGACCGCCATGGGGTACGCGACAAGCCAGGACGGCGTAACCTGGGAGAAGCCGAAGCTGCATCTCTTTGACTGGCGGGGATCTTCGGCCAACAACATCGTCGCCCTCGGGTACGGCCCCGTGCTCAAGGACAACGCCGAGCCGGACCCCGCCAAGCGCTACAAGATGTTCAAGCGCGGACCTCGCCTGCGCACCGATGACGCCATCACCGCACCGGTGCCCGACTACAAGGGATCTCGGGCCAACTACTCGCCCGACGGCATTCACTGGACCGAAGGGCCGAAGATCGACATCCCCGAGTGGGAAGGTCGCAGCCCGGACTGCGGAAACCTGATCCGCGACGACCAAGACCCTGACCCGTCTCGGCGATTCAAGCTCATCTGGCAGGCCCGCACCCCACTGAGCAGGCCCGACAAACCCTGGGGCCGAGCGAAGCTGCTCGCCTATGGCCCCGACATGGTGAACATCCGCAACGCGGACGAGAACCCACTGTTGGACCCGGATGACGGGTTTGAGTACGACAACCATCACGTCCTGTATGCGCCTTATGGCGGGGCATGGGTCATGGCGTATGAGTACGGCTGGTACGTGCCCAATGGCTATGGGATCTACGGTTCTTACTGCGCCGACATACGTCTGGCGGTGAGCAACAACGGACTGCGTTTCGATCGCCTCGACGTTCCGCACCCGGTGATACCTCGTGGCCGCAACGATGAGTGGGATGGCGGCTTGCTGGTCATCGCCGACAAGCCGGCCATCAAGGACGAAACGATCCACCTCTTCTATGGCGGGAACGGCGAAGAGTGGACCAGCTGGCCCGGTGAGAACACGCCCGACGAGTATCCGTTTGCAAGCACCGGGCAGGTGCGCGTCTCGCGCTTCGGCCTGGCCACCCTGCGCCAGGACGGCTTCACCTGCCTCGAAACGCCGGATCGTGAAGTGCCGGGGTACGCCGTCACCAAGCCAATCGAACGGAGTGATGCAGCAACTCAGCTCACGCTAAACATTGGCGACGTCAGGCAGAACCGCAGTTGGATTGAAGTCGAGGTCTTGGACGCAACGACAAACGAACCGCTGGAGGGCTATAGCCGCGCCGACTCCCGCGACCTTTGTACCGATGGCTGGCGCGAGCCGGTGACCTGGAACGGGCGCGGCATTGGCGACATTCCCGCCAGCCGATTCAAACTCCGCTTCTGGATATACGGCGCCGCCCGGCTCTACGCCTACGGATTCGACGCCGCCTGAGCCAAATGCACGCTTCCAGGACGGGCACAGCAGTTCCGCGATGTCACACTTCAGAATCCACCTCGGCATCACACAAGGAGCCATCCAATCAGAGTCACTGATGTCCAGGCCGTACTGGTAACGGTCCCCGAGCCCTGGCAGCACGGCATCCGACCGTCGACGTCGGGATTCATCCGCGTTGAGACCGATGCGGGAATAACAGGTTGGGGCGAGTCCTACATTTCCTGGTACGCGCCGGAAGTCTTCAAGGCCCTGATCGAACACTTCGGCGCCGTAATCGTTGGCGAAGACCCATTCGACATCCATGCGCTCTGGCGCAAGATGCAGGTCAAGGCCCTGCGTTGGGCGCCGGTAGGCCCCTCGATTTCAGCGCTCGGCGGCGTCGAAATCGCGCTGTGGGACATCCTGGGTAAAGCCCTCGACGCACCCGTCTACCAGTTGCTCGGCGGCAAGGCCCACGAGGAACTGCGTTGCTACACGAGCATCGCCAACGCCAACAAGCCCCAGGCCGAGCGCCTCGTAAACGAGGGCTACTCGGCGCTGAAAGTGGCGCATGTCGGCGAAATGCTCCAGGAACGTCACATCAGCATCCCCGATCTACTTTCGCAGGAGCGCGCCAAGGTCGAGGCCATGCGCGAGGTTCTGGGCAACAGCGTGGACTTGATCCTGGATCCGGGCATGCCCTTCAACCGCAAGCCCTGGCTGGCCGACACCGCACTGCGTGTTGTACGAGCCCTTGACGAGTACCAGCTGCTATGGATGGAGCAGCCGGTTTTGCAAACGAACATCGACGACTATGTTCGGATTCGCCAGCTCTGTGAGACACCGCTGGCCGCCGGCGAGAACGAGACCCTGCTTCACGGCTACAAGCCATTCTTCGAAAAGCGCGCCATCGACATCGTCCAGCCAGACGCCACCTGGTGTGGCGGTATAGGCGAAGACATGAAGATCATGGCCGCGGCCGACGCGCACGACATGCGAGTCGTGACTCACAGTTTCAGCTCGGCCGTCGGTCTGGCAGCCAACTATCACGTCGGCTTCGCCAACCGAAACTGCTTCATGGTTCGGTACCCCGAGAAAGACAACCCATTCGGCAAGGCCCTGATCGGTCAAGCCTTTGAGTTCGAGGACGGCTACATCAGCCCCACGGGTGCGCCGGGGCTGGGAATAGAGATTCCCGAAGACCTGATCGAGGAGTATCCCTTCGTACCCAATAGCGGCATCTCACACGCCCGGTCACCATTCCCGCGCCCAACCGATCCTAAGTGGAGCCCCTCGAACCTGGACATCGCGTCATGGTGAGCGGTCAACCGGATTCACCAGAAGGACTTCTCCTATGACCAAGATCCTGGTAACCGTTCCCGAACTCGAAGGCTCTTCTGACGCGATCGACGAAATCCGCAGCGTGTCGCCCGACCTTGAGATTGAGCAGCAGACCTGCCGCTCGAACCCGGAGCTCACCGAGTTGCTTGGCGATGCCGAGATCCTCTACACCCTCTGGTTTCCCACCCGGCTCGAACCGGACGCCAGCCTACGCTGGCTGCAGATGACTTCGACCGGTGTCGACAATAAGCTCTCCAACCCTGTATTCGAGCCAGCGAATGGTGTCACCGTGACCAGCGCCGCCGGCTGCCATGCTGTCCCGATCGGCGAATACTGCATATTCGCCATGGGCCTGCTGGCACGCGGCCTGCTGGGCTTCTACCGCGACCAGCAGCAGAAGGTGCGCAACCGCGCGCACAGCACGCTTACCGATCTCACCGGACTGACCGTCGGCATCGTGGGATACGGGCAGATCGGTCGGCATGTGGCCCGCCTGTCGCAGGCGTTCAACATGCGAGTCCTGGCCAGCAAGCGCAATCCTGACGTGCGTGAGGTGAGCGGGATGGACTTTCCGAACGTCGGCGACCCGACGGCCGCGCTGCCGGAGAAGCTGTTTGGACCAGATGAGTTGCCGGAGCTCCTGGCAGAGGCGGACTTCATCGTTTCCACGGTTCCGCTGACGACCGAAACGGCCGGCTTGTTTGACGAATCGGCCTTCCGAGCCATGCGAAGCGACGCCTATTTCATCAACGTCAGCCGCGGCGGCGTGGTCGATCACGATGCCCTGGTACAGGCCCTGCAGGACGGTGAAATACGCGGCGCTTGCCTTGACGTTCTGCACACGGATCCGAATCCGCTACCGCCCGAGAATCCACTCTGGGACCTGGACAACGTGCTCATAACCCCACACGTGTCCGGCAACCGAAACGCGGCCTACATGCGACGCGCCCAGGATCTCTTCATCGAGAACCTGAAGCGCTACCTCGCCGGCGAGCCGCTATTGAACGTGGTGACGCGGGACAAGGGCTATTAGCCGATCAGCAGATCCTCCGGCCAGTAGTACTGGCCGTGAGCGCCGATGTGCGCCCGACGACCCTCCGGGGCCAGGTCTCGCAGCTTCACGCGACGTACCGCGCTGGCGCCGGGGCTGCCGTGCGCGAATTCGATAGCTCGAGCTTCACTCTCCACCGCGATCGTCTTGCCGTTCGCGTCCGTGAAGGCGTAGAGCACAGCGTCCGGCCCGGCGATGAGCGGCGGCGCCGTCGTCGGCGCGGCCGTGGGCTGATCTTCGAACGCACGGGTGAGCTCTCGCGGCGCTTGGTGCGCCGCCAGAAACTCAAGCAGCTTGTTCTGAAGCCGTCGTGCCTCGTCCGGATGCTCATCCACAACGTTCCGCTGCTGGTCGGGATCCTTCTGCAAGTCGTAGAGCTCAGACACGTGGCCTCGCGGCGATGCAATCAGCTGCCACCCCGCGTCACTTACGGTTAGCGGCTCCGGCAGGTCCTCGCGTCCGACGAATCCATCGTGGTCGGCACCGCCGATTTGCCCACTCGTCAGCAGGCCGGGCGGAAACCGGCCACTGAATGCAGTCTCGCGGCCCCACTCGGCCTCCCCGTGAATGAGCGGCAGCAGCGACTTACCGTCGATCCCATCCGGCGGTTCCAGGCCGAATGCGTCCAGCACGGTTGCAAAGATGTCCACGTGCTGGCAAACCTCGCCACGGCTCGAACCGGCCCCAACGCCTCCCGGGTGCCGGATCAACATCGGGCAGCGCACGTTCTGGTCGTACAGCCGTCCAAGTTGGCTGCCCGGCTTGCCTTGAAGGTCGTGATCGCCGAGGCCATGGCCGTGATCCGTCAGCCAGATCACCAGTGTGTCGTCGGCTAGACCAAGTGCGTCCAACTTCTCGAACAGGTGGCCGAGCCAACGGTCGGTGTAGGTGCAAAGGGCCGCGTAGGACGCGCGGACGTGAGCTCGTTCGTCATCCGTCATATACGTTCCACGCCCATAGGCCGGGTATACCAGCCAGTCGCCAACAAAGTCCGGCGCTTCATAGCGCGCCTGGTCTGCTGGCGGCGCATCAAACGGCTCGTGCGGGTCCCACATGTCGACGTAGAGGTAGAAGTCCTGATGAGCCGCGTTGCGTTCCAGCCAATCCATGGTCTCGAGGATCGACTTGCCGGCCATCCATTCGGCCTCGTGACGCCGGTCCAGCACATTTCGCAGGTAGGCCCGCACACCGAGGTGGTTCTTGTGCTTGTGCGGAGCGCAAGGTCGCCAGAGTTGCCCGGGATCGGTGCGCCAACTATCGCCATGCTGACCACGCACCCGCTCCCAGCCCATGAATCCTCGCTGGAAGTTGTAGTCCGCGGCTGTAAGGCCCGGCGTGTCGTGAATGAGCATCGTCGGGTGTCCGGCTCCGCTGAGAATCTCGGCCAAGGTGATATCCCCGGGCTCGAGCGGCTGCCAGGGACGCGTGGGAAAGCCGAATCTACCGGACCACAGGTCGTAGCGAGTGGGAATCGTTGGGTAGGAACCAGCATAGAAGCGGTCAAATCGCACGGACTGTCGGGCGAAATCGTCCAGGTTCGGGGTATGGATGCGCCCGTGGCCGGTCCCAGGATTGGACCATGGCGCTTCCAGCGCGTAGGCCCCGACGTGGTCGCGGCGAAACGTGTCGTTCATGATCGTGATCACGTTCATTGCGACCTCTCCTTTTGGCCACGCATGGCCTCGCGGCGCACGGTGGTCTGCATGTAGATCAAGCGCTTACCTCTTCGCGCCGGATTCCTCGTTGGCGACCTTGGCCTGATATTGCTCCTGGAGTTTCATCAAGTCTTCGTGGGTGGCGGTCTTCCCACCGCCGCCAGCCCTTGCGCCCCGGACTTCGTTGATCGCCCGGTCGCCGCTGATTTTGTAGTCAAAGTCACCGCCGCAGCCCGCGAGGAGCGAGCCGACCAGCGCGACCAGGAGCGATACACGTCCAATCAGGGCGCCAGTGCGGCTTGGTTTGCTCTTGCCTGACATGGCCGCTTGCCCCCAATCGCCCTACTTCTTGCCGGCCTCCGCTTCAATCTTAGCCTTGTATTGCTCCTGGATGCTCATCAGATTCTCGTGGGAAGTCGTTGAGGCACCACTGAATTGGCCGGTGTTGGCGCGAGTCTCTCCTTGAAGGCGGTCCCCGCTGGTCTTGTACTCGAAGTCGCCTCCACAACTCGCGACAAGCGACGCAATCACGACTGCCGCAAGCAATGCCCCAACTCCATGAAGTTTGCCGCGGAGGTGCATCTGCAACTGGTGCATCGTCACAATGGCTTCCCTACCTCCTACCGCTGCCCGCTCTCGGCCTTCAGCTTGGCCTGGTACTGCTCCTGGATGCTCTTCATTTTCTCGTCCGACGCCGTGGACGCTCCGCCCAGGCCAGCTGCATCCGGGTTGTTGAACTCGCTGGACCCAACGTTTTCCTCGCTCGTCCGGTCACCGCTGGTCTTGAAGTCGAAATCTCCGCCGCAACTCACCAGCAACGAGGCACCCAGCAACGCCAGGAGCGGCACGCAGCGGAGCCAGCGCCGGACTCGATGCGAAACGTTTGGCTCGCGCACCGTCCAAGGGCCCCTTTCCGACCTACTTCTGCCCGCTCTCGGCCTTAACCTTGGCCTGGTACTGCTCCTGGATGCTCATGAGATTTTCGTGAGACGTCGTCGATGCTCCGTCCCAGTCGGCGATTCCGCTGCGGTCACCACCGTCGATTCGGTCACCGCTGGTCTTGTATTCGAAATCTCCGCCACATGCGGCAAGCAGTGTCGCGGCCAGCATCGCGGTCACCGAAACGCACAGCCGCTTCGTGGAGGATCCGACGAGCATCAATCCAACCTACACTTCACGGCTTCCGGCTCCGGCTCGAAGCAACACCTGCTCCAGCCCCGGCAAGGCATCTATCACGGTACAGCATTCGGGCGCAGTCTGGCAGACCGCGCCCGAATACCTGTGCGCCGTATTGGCGCTGGACGACCCAGCTGACTAGGCGGTTCGCCCCCAGCGCTCGATACGCTCGTTCAGCAAGTCGATGTCCTGCGCCAGGATGCGGTCACCCTCGGTTACGGCGTTCTCGATGGCCTCTTCCGCCGATGCGTCGCCGGTCATAGCGGTGTGAGCAATCCCGCGCCAGGCCAACCACTCCAGCTGGTTGGGGTGGTAGCCCTGCCAGGTACGGAACTCGCCGCGCACGAACGAAACCAGCAGGTCCTGCCGCTCCGGCGGGGCCGCCAGGTTCTCCGGCGACTCCAGTGCGTCCCACCGGCAGGGCAGGAAACCACGGTCAATTGCGGCCCGCGCCTGCATCTCGGGGCCCGCCATCCAGACGAGGAAGTCTACGGCTGCCTCAACCACGCCCTGGCGTTGCGCCGAGTTGAGCACGTAGTGGCCCTGGTTGGTGCGGTGTACGGCCACCGTGCCAGTCACGTCACCCTTCGGCTGCGGCGCCAGCGACCAGCGGAAGCGGTCGCCGATGCCGATCACGGCGTTGCCCTTGGCGTCGCCGCGGCGCAACTCGGCCCCCACCTTGCCGGCCGTAAAGAGGTCGCCAAACTCACCCGCCAACTCGCGCTGTGCATCGGTCGGCGCCGAGACCTCGTGCTTGTGAATGAGGTCGACTCCGATCTTGAAGCCCTGATCGCCACCGTCGTCAAACTGACTGGTGTGCGTGCCGTCAGGCGAGATGAACTGCTTGCCACCGAAGCCCCAGGCAATCGGCGTCCAGAAGTGGATGTCGCCACCACCTGAGATTCGGGTACCCCAGATTCCGTTGTCCGGGTCGGTGGACTGCTTGGCCGCCTCGAGCCACTCGTTGCTGTAGGTCCAATCGGCCGACGGCTCTGGAACACCGTACTGGTCATACAGATCAATGTTGTAGTAGTGGCCGCTCACATTGCCCTGGTAGGGAAGACCGAAGGCCGCACCCTGCCACGTGTCCACGAACGGGTAGTCAAGGTCATAGTTGACTGTGTAGGAGTCCGGCTCGAAGATCTGCTCGGCCCCATCAAAGGTGGGGTGGCGGTCCAACACGTCGTTGATCTGGGTAAACGAATCCTGGTGGACTTGCCGCGCACGCCAGAGACGTGGTCGCTGATGAACTCGAACTCCACCGTCTCTGACTGAGGCGCCGCCATCGCCTGTGTCGCCACCTTCTCAGCGGCGACGGGGGCTTCCTGGGTCACTTCCTTGGCAGCTTCCTGTTGAGCTGCTTGCGTGACGCTCGTCTCGACGGCCTCGGTCTCGCCACACGCCGCCAGCGCGGCCGCGCCCGCGGCGCCGATTCCGAGTGCTGAACTGATCGTGATGAATCGTCGCCGTGTCAGATTCTCTATCATTTCCGCTCCCATTCGTGCAAACGACGCAACGCCCAGGCGACGGTGCTTTGGTCACGAACTATATAACGTCAAATTATCTCTATCGTCAAGAAGGGGCGACAGCATTCGGGCGCGGTCTTGCGGACCGCGCCCGAATTGCCATGCGCCGTACTGGCGCCAATGAGCTAACCGACTAGGCGGTACGGCCCCAGCGCTCGATGCGCTTGTTCAGCAAGTCCACGTCCTGTCGCAGGATGCGGTCACCCTCGGCCACGGCCTTCTCGATTGCCTCTTCGACCGAAGCGTCGCCGGTCATGGCCGTGTGGGCGATGCCGCGCCAAGCCAGCCACTCGCCCTGGTTGGGATGGTAACCCTGCCACGTGCGGAACTCGCCGCGCACGAAGGTCGCCAACAAGTCCTGCCGCTCCGGCGGCGCCGCCAGGTTCTCGGGTGACTCCAACGCATCCCAGCGGCAGGGGAGGAAGCCACGGTCCGTGGCAGCCCGCGCCTGCATCTTGGGACCGGCCATCCAGACCAGGAAGTCCACGACCGGCTCGACTACGCCTTGTCGTCGCGCCGAGTCGATGACGTAGTGTCCCTGGTTCGTGCGATGCACGGCCACGGTGCCGGTCACGTCACCCTTGGGCTGCGGCGCCAGCGCCCAGCGGAAGCGGTCGCCAATGCTGATCACGGCGTTGCCCTTGGCGTCGCCACGTCGCAATTCGGCCCCGATCTTGCCGGCCGAGAAGGCATCGCCAAACTCGCCCGCCAACTCGCGCTGAGCGTCAGTCGCCGGCGAAACTCCATGCCGGTGAATCAAGTCCACGGCGAACTGGTAGCCCTGGTCGCCGCCATTGTCGAAATGCTCGGTGTGGGTCCCGTCCGACGAAATGAACTGCTTGGCGCCAAAACCCCAGGAAATCGGCGTCCAGAAGTGGATGTCGCTACCGCCCGAGATTCGAGTTCCGTAGATCTCGTCGTCCGGGTCGGTGACCTGCTTGGCCGCCTCGAGCCACTCGTTGCTGTAGGTCCAGTCAGCCGACGGCTCCGAAACTCCGTATTGGTCGTAGAGGTCAATGTTGTAGTAGTGACCGCTGACGTTGCCCTGATAGGGCAGGCCGAAAGCGTGCCCCTGGAACGAGTCCACGAAGGGCCAGGTCGTGTCGTAGTTGATCGTGTAGGAGTCCGGCTCATAGATCAGGTCTTCCCCATTGAAGTTCGGGTTCCGGTCCAGCGCGTCGTTGATCTGAACGAACGACTCCTGGTGCTGCCCAAAGAACCCCCAACTCAACAGGGCCGCGGCGGGAGCGCTCCCGGCCGCGATTCGAATGGCAAACGAGTCGTCAAAGCCCCCGCCCTGCGGCGTGAACTTGATCTTGATGTCGGGACGTTCCTGCTGGAAGTTGGCCAGTGCCCAGGTCGTCGACTTGCCGCGCACGCCGGACACATGGTCGCTGACGAACTCAAACTCAACCGTCGTGCTCGCAGGCGCCATGGCAGGAGCAGCCGTCACGACCTTCTGGACAACGACCTCGACTTCCTTGGTCACCTCCTTGATGACTTCCTCTTCAACAATCTGCGTCACGATCTTCTCGACGACCTGGGTTTCACCACAGGCAGCCAGCGTGGCTGCGCCGGCGACGCCAACACCAAGCGCTGAACTGGCCTTTAGAAATCGCCGTCGTGTCAGATCTCGAGCCATCTGCCTCATCCTTCCCTCGGTGCGCCAACCCGCCAAGGCGGGATCAACAGCGCAGTCTATACCAACATCGCATTTCCGCCCACCGTCGTCGCGGCGGAAGCGGGCCGAAGCAGAGGTCTGATCCCCAGAATCCGGTGGGCGCACTATTCGAGTCCATCTTGGCCCCGCGCCACCCGCGAATCAGTCTGAAATCGCTAATCCTGCGTGAGCCGCGAGCGGCTCTGCGCATCGAGATACGGCTCGCCGGCAGCGCGCACGTTTGGCTGGATTTCGGTCACGGCGGAAATGCCCACAATGCAAGTGGAGACCTCAGGATGTCCGAGCACGTACTTGATGGCCGTATCGGTCGGCGGCTCGTCGCGAAGGTCGGCAAGAATCTCCAGGCGTTCCGCCACGGCTGCGTCGGCAGCTACTTGTGCCGGATCATGAAAGTGCCGCCAGTCGCCCGCGTACAGGGCCTGGCGTTGCTCCGGCGTCAGGATCAGGTTGCCGCTCGCGAACGGGCTACGGGCCAAGACCCCGGCGCCTGACCCAGCCGCGACGGCGAAGAGGTCAGTCGCGGCCTCCGGATTGGCCGCGTTGAATGGCGTCTCGACGACCTGTGCACCCCAGCGCCTGACCGCCTCGGCAACGACCGAGGGGCTCGACGAGACTCCCCAGGCGCGGATTTCGCCTCGATCCTGAAGGCGGCGGAGTTCGGCAAACGGTTCCTCGCGCATCACGGCCTCCATGGGCGGGTCGTGAAGCAGGTAGACATCGATGTAGTCAGTCTGAAGCCGTTGCCGCGAGAGTTCGCAGGCGCGCCGGATCGAGGCTGCCCGGTAATCCCGGGGCTGCTCGTCGAGCAGCATTTGGGCGCCATCGACACCTGGCAAGTATCCAGTCTTGGTAATAAAGGTGACTTCGTCACGCCGGTCTCGCAGGGCGTGGCCAAGAATCACCTCGCTGCGACCATTGCCGTAGGCCTCGGCCGTATCAAATGCGGTAATGCCGGCGTCCGCCACTGCCCGCACCAGGTCCGCGGCCTCAGGCGCGGGCATGGGGCCCCAAGCCAGACCGCCGATCTCCCAGCATCCCATTGTGAGAGCACTGACTTGTAGTCCAGTCGTACCGAGCGGTCGGCTATTCACAGCGGCCTCCTTTCAGAGTCAAGCGACAAATCGCTCCACCCAGCGCATGAGATCATCGCCGACGGATTGCCAGCCGGGTTCGAGGTTCAGCATATGTCCGCGTCCCTGATAGAAGGTTGGAATCACGCGGTAGCGCGCGGCGATTCGGCGCGTGACCCACGGAACGATTACTGGATCCTCATCGCCGGCGCCGACGAAGACTGGACACCGGATCTGCGAAGCCCTGACGACTGGTGGCCAAAACGCCAACTGCCGAGCAAGGCGTCGCGGCTCAGGCACACGGTAAGAGGTCACCGCGGCTCGCTGCTCATCATCCAGCCGCTCCAGGAATGCATCATCAGCGAACGGATGCAGTGGGTCAGAGTTGAATGGTCGACCAAAGAAGTTGCGGAAGCCGGTCATCAGAATTGATAGCCGAGGAATCACCGGGATGCCAAACGACGGAGCACTCGACAGAAGTGCGAGACCGGATGGATGGGACATCGTGGCGGCGATCTGCGCAACCAGGCCGCCCATGCTCTGCCCGACGAGTACCGGAGTGCCCAACGCCTGCGCCGCCGCGGTCACGTCGTCCGCATAGTCTCGGAGACCCAGGCCTTCCAGTTGCCGATGATCGGATTCTGGTTGGTGGTGCCTCAGCCACACCGCAAACGTCTCATAGCCCTCCGCCGCCAGATACGCGCCGAATTGCTTCCAGACGTGCGCACCCACCCAGATGCCATGAATGGCGAGTATCGTCTGGGGCGCCCGGAGATCAGTCGTGGGCCAATGCAGCGCCCGTAGTGGACCGAGAGTGACCGTCTGCATCTGATATATGGTACGGAGCGCATCAGTGTTCGGAACCTCGACTCCCAGGCAATGCGGTCCGTGCGGTCCGGGATGAAGGCGCGAGCGAATTGACAGACTCGTCTCCGATCCTCCAGGTGTGTAACGTCACCAAGGACTTCGGCGGCGTTCGAGCAGTGGATCGGTGCACGCTGGATGTGATGCCGGGCACGATTACCGGGCTGATCGGACCCAACGGCGCCGGAAAGACCACGCTCTTCAATCTGGCGGCCGGCGACCTGTCCCCGACCAGCGGGCAGATCCTCTTTGACGGAATGGTCATCAGTGGACTGCAGCCGCACCAGACGTTCTCACGCGGACTGATGCGCACATTCCAGATACCCAGGGAACTGCGGCGGATGACCGTGCTGGAGAATCTGATGCTGGTGCCGGCCCGGCAGTCGGGTGAGCGCCTGTGGTCGACGTGGCTGACGCCCTGGAAGGTCGCGAGGCAGGAACGTCAGATTCAGGCCCGGGCGCTGGACGTCCTGGAACTCGTGAATCTCTCTCACCTGGCAAATGAGTTGGCCGGCAATTTATCGGGCGGCCAGAAGAAGCTGCTGGAGTTGGCTCGAACGCTGATGGCCAAGCCCAAGATGGTGCTTCTCGACGAGCCGGGAGCAGGTATCAACCGAACCCTCCTCCGCGATCTCTCAGCCAACATTGTGCGGGCCAGCGTCGAGCGAAATGTGACGTTTCTCATCATCGAGCACGACATGCGCTTTGTGATGACGATGTGTGATCCGGTGATCGTAATGGCCAATGGATCCGTCATTTCGGAAGGGACGCCGTCGGCGATACAGCGCGACCCACAAGTGCTGGAGGCCTATCTGGGCGGTCGGATCAGTGGCCCTGCTTGAGGCATCGAGTGTTGTGGCCGGATACGGCGAGACCGAAATCCTGCACGGAGTTTCGATCGCGGTGAACACGGGCGAAATAGTGACGATCATCGGACCCAACGGCTGCGGAAAGTCAACGCTCATGAAGGCGATCGTCGGTCTGGTGCGAATCCGGGCCGGCTCGGTGCACTTTCGCGGTGTCGACATTTCCGATCAGGACCCGGAGCAGACCGTGCGAAGCGGGCTCTGCTACGTGCCGCAGACGGACAACGTCTTTCCATCCATGACGATTCGTGAAAACCTCGAGATTGGCGCCTTCGTGCGCCGTGACGATTACCAGTTCCGCATCGACGAGATGTTTGAGTTGTTTCCCGATCTACAACGCAGCGCACGTCTAAAGGCGGGAACCCTCTCGGGCGGACAGCGTCAGATGTTGGCGATTGCCAGGGCGCTGATGCTGGACCCGGTGCTCCTGCTCCTCGACGAACCGTCCGCCGGTCTGGCACCTGCCCTGGTGGAAGGTGTGTTCAAGCGAATAAGAGATATCAACGGCACCGGTGTATCCATTCTTCTGGTCGAACAGAACGCCAGGGAGTCACTGCGCATATCCGATCGTGGCTACGTGCTTTCGGGCGGTGTCAATCAACTCCAGGACACTGGACCGGCCTTGCTTGATAGTCCAGAGGTCGGCCGCGTGTATCTCGGCGGCTAGGACGAAGCTCATGAGTTTAGTTTCGTCCCGGCCACAGAACTTCGCCCGGACTTCGCGGCGCTATCTGCGACGCATTGGACTCAGGATGTCGCCGGGCCGCATCTCCGCCTTGCTCGCTGCTGGACTCCTGATCCTGGGTTTCTTGCCCTTCATCAAATTAGGGCTCGTCGTAAACGGGCTGATCCTCGGATCTGTGATTGCCCTGGGCGCGATCGGGCTGACGCTCGTTTACGGAATCCTGAAGCTAGGAAATTTTGCTCACGGAGACTACATGGCGTTCGGAGCTTACGTTGCCTTCTTCATCGTCGACGGAGTGCTCCCGCGAGTTGGTATTGAAGGCGCGGGCCTTGGTCCCTTTACGTTCGGTTTTCCCGTACTGATTGCCCTTCCACTCTCGGCAATGGTGGTGGCACTGGGAGCTATCGCCCTCGACCTCCTGATCTACCGCAGATTGCGGGATCGAGGAGCGAGCACCGCCATCCTCATGATGGCGTCGCTGGGCGTCGCAATTGCCATTCGTGGGCTGGTCCAGCTGATCTGGACAGGTAACACGCAGCACTATCCGAGAGAGTCCCGACAGGTCTTTCACTTGCCAATGGACGTTCGCATTCCACCCGATGGAATGTTTGTCGCCCTCGTCGCCGTGATCCTGGTGGCCGGTGTCTACTTGCTGCTCACCTATACAAAGATGGGCAAGGCCATGCGGGCGACCTCGGACAATCCGACGCTCGCGCTCGTGTCCGGAATCAACACTAAGCAGGTTGTCTGGTGGACGTGGGGGATCGGTGGTGCACTCGCCGCGATCGCTGGAGTTCTTCTGGCGGTCGTTCAGGCGCAGCTGCTTCCGATCATGGGCTGGAAGTTCCTGATACCGCTGTTTGCCGCTGTGATCCTCGGCGGAATCGGCAACCCCTACGGGGCGCTCATCGGAGCCCTGGTTGTTGGCGTGAGCATGGAGCTGTCCACCCAGTGGATCAATCCCAGCTATAAGCCGGCGGTAGCCTTCGCCATCATGATCGGCGTCCTGCTGGCACGGCCCCGTGGCATCTTTGGCGACGCGCAGTAGTGGATCAGTTGCATGGACATTAGCGGCGTCATCGACTACCTGATCGGCTTTACGATCATGGCAATAATCTACGCAATTTTCGCATTGGGCCTCAATGTTCACTGGGGATTCACCGGCCTGTTCAATATTGGTATTGCCGGTTTCTTTGCCCTTGGCGCCTATACGGCGGCTCTTCTGACATCACCGCCACCGGACCCGGACCAATTTGAGGACTTCATCTTCGGCGGCGACCTTGCAAATCAAGGCCTGCTTGACCTAGGCGTGGATGCGTGGTTCTTTCTGGGACTAGCGGCGGCGGCAGTGGTTTGCGGGCTGGTCGCCCTGATAGTCGGCACGATCACGCTGCGGTTGAACGACGACTACTTGTCGATCGCCACGCTCGGAATCGCCGAGAGCGTCCGCTTCTTTTTCCTGAACGAGAAATGGGCCGCCAACGGCTCGAAAGGTCTCTACCGCATTCCCAAGTTTCTGGGGGATGTGGTCGCGCCCGAGAACTATGACTATCTCTACGTCGTCGTCGCGCTCGTCATCTTGCTAATCCTATTCGCCGCCGTGCAGCGCGCGGTCAGGTCACCATGGGGCCGCGTGCTTCGTGCCATCCGCGAGGATGAAGTCGCGACGGCTGCGAGCGGCAAGAACGTCTTTCACTTCAAGCTTCAGTCGTTCGTCTTCGGCGCCATGATCATGGGAATCGGCGGCGCGCTGTTCGCCCACCACGTTCGATTCCTCTCGCCGCTGACCTTCGATCCGCTGCTTGCCACCTTTGTGATTTGGGCAATGCTGATGGTGGGCGGATCGGGAAACAATCTTGGCGCGGTATTAGGAGCCTTTGTGGTGTGGGGCGTCTGGGCCGGTACACAGTTTCTCCCGGGCGTTTTCTCCGATCCGAGTTTCCGCCTGCTCATGATCGGCGTGCTCATCGTCGCCATCATGCTGTTGCGCCCGGGCGGGCTGTTAGGCGAGTGGCGGCGAATCGTTGCGAGTCGCCCGGCCTCGGCGGCCGCCCGAGACTCAACTGACCCCGGCTAGATTCCACCGGAACGCTTGGAGCAATTTAGTCGATGAGGCCTTATCCGGCTTCGCCGGAGCCTGATTCCTGCGACGGCAAGGAAATATGAACAAGGGGCGGCTCCCAGAGCCGCCCCTTGTGTTCATGCGGAGTGGTGCGAACTAGGGTAGTTCGAACCTGCCGGTGGACGTCACGGCGTCGCCTTCGACCGTCCAGACCTCGATCGGTCCGGATACGTCGCCGTTTTCATCAAAGTCCACGGGGCCGGAGGCGCCCTCGTAGTTGATGTCCTGACCGCTGGCGATCAGGGCCAGGGCCTCTTGGATGCCAGCCGCGCCGGGGCCAACGATTTCGCCCGGAGGGTTGGCTACGTCGCGCAGCGCGTCGCGGATGGCCACGGAGTCTGTCGTCGTGCCGGCCTTGGCGGCCGCGAGCGCGATCAGCACCACGGCATCGTAGGTCTCGGCCAGATACGGCTCCTGGGGCGCTTCCACGCCGAAGGTCAGAGTGTAGGAGTTGTAGAACGCCTGGCGATCGGGGCTATCGGGGGCTCCGGGCGCGGTGCCCAGGGTGCCGTCAAGCCTGCCGCCTCCGATGGCTTGCACCATGTCATCGGACTTCACGCCGTCCACGAAAAGGAACGTATCCGCGTAATCGCCTTCCAGGGCTTCGCGAAGGTAGATCTCAGCCTGTCCCGGATAGCTGACGGTGACCAGTACGTCCGGGTCGCCGTCA
Organism: Chloroflexota bacterium; assembly: GCA_022824495.1. GTDB lineage: Bacteria > Chloroflexota > UBA11872 > UBA11872 > UBA11872 > UBA11872. The sequence goes on from JAJDZU010000002.1 coordinate 31,791, forward strand.
GTGGCCTTCTCCAGCTCAGACGTGAATGTCGGCTGGCTGTCCTCGTGCGGTACCGAGGCCGTGACTGTCCCGCCCAGTTCAGTAAATGTCTGGGTGAATCGTTCGGCCAGGCCCTGCCCGTAGGCGTTGTTGATGTACATGATCCCGGCGCTCTTGTAGCCCTGCTCCCAGGCCAGGCGACCGAGGACGACGCCTTGCGCCGCGTCCGAAACGGTTGTTCGGAAGAGGAAATCGTCGTCGTCAAGTGCGGTGATGCTGGGCGCCGTGGAGGAGTGCGAGATCTGAAGCGTCTGGTTCGGCGCGGTTACCGAGGTGGCCACCGGAATCGTCACACCGCTGGCCAATGCACCGACGATGGCTGCCACGCTCTCAACGTCCACCAGCGCACGGGCTGCGTCGACGCCCTGCACGGGGTTGACGCCGGTGTCGCGGCTGATAATGACGACGGATCCGCCCTGAATCCCTCCAGCGCGGTTGACGTGGCTGGCGGCGAGATCGGCGGCGTTGCCGTGGGATACGCCGAAGTAGGACAGCGAACCGGTAAGCGCGTTGAGGTGCCCGATGATCAACGGCGGAAGCATCTGGGCTTCCTGCATGACCTCGACGGTCACCTGCCGGACGACTTCGACCGGTTTTTCGACCTCTACTACGCGGACTACTTCCTGGACGACCGGCCGTTCGACTTCAACGGTGACTACCCGTTCGACTTCGACGGTGACGGCTTTCTCGACTTCGACGGTCCTTACGACCTCGCTTGGAGCTCCGTCGCTCTCGCCGCATGCCACCAGGACGATGGCAAGTACAGCGATCAGCAGCACGGATACAAGCCTGAATCTCCTAAACATCAACTCCCCTTTCGACGACCGGTTCGCCCGTATGAACGACTATGCATGCGGTCCTTCCACATCCGGCCACGCTGAATGTACTAGGCGGTGTCAAGTCAATCGCCTAACCATCATGCCCGAGCCGAGACCAGCGCGGCGGCATCCGCGGCGGCGGCCAGGACGTCCGTTGCTTCGTCGATGTCCGTGTCGCTGACCTGATGGTGGGTAACCAGGCGGAACACGTCGCCGCGCGCTCCTCCGACACCGACGCCGCGTTTGGCGGCCTCATCGACGAAGACGTCCAGGTCGAGCACATCGGGGTCCCACGTGACAAAAATGAGGTTGGTGTAGACGGGCGAGACCAGACGCAGACCGGGAAGGTCGTCGATTACGTCGCCTAGCTGCCTGGCGCGGCGGTGGTCGTCCGCGAGCCGCCCGGGGCTGTCGCGTAGGGCGATGAGGCCCGCCGCGGCCATCACGCCGGCCTGCCGCATACCCCCGCCGACGAGTTGGCGGGTTCGGCGGGCGCGTTCGATGACGGCGCGGGAGCCGACGATCATTGATCCGAACGGGGCGCCGAGGCCCTTGGAGAGACAGAACTGGACGGTGTCTGCGCCGGCGGCCAAATCGGATACCGGGACGTCGAGTGCGGCGGCGGCGTTGAAGATGCGGGCGCCGTCGATGTGTATCCGAAGACCGTGGCGCTGCGCCAGATCGGCGAGTTCGCGCATGACGGCGGGCCCCCAGGCCACGCCGCCACGTCGATTGTGGGTGTTCTCGGTCCAGATGATGGCCGGGTTGAGCGAGTGAGTCGTGACCGGGCCAATGTGCGGCTCAATGTCTTCGGGCGTCAGCCAACCGGGCGTCTGAATTGGGATCACACTACAGCCGGCCAAGGCTGCGAACCCTCCGGCCTCGGCCAGCGTCACGTGTGATTCCGGATCAACCAGCAGTGTGTCGCCGCGCTGAGAAAGCGTAAGCAGGCTGACAAGATTGCCCATCGTGCCGCTGGTCACGAACAAGCCTGATTCCTTGTCAAAGATCTCGGCGGCGAGGGCCTCCAGGTCACGGACGGTCGGGTCTTCGCCTCCCAGGTCATCGCCCACCACGGCTTGGGCCATGGCCTCCCGCATCTCCTCGGTGGGCGTGGTCTGAGTGTCGCTACGAAGTTCGATGCGATACGGCGGCACGGCGTCCTCCGGCCATGAAAGCTGAATGACGGCCATTCTAGTGGGTGGGTGCGGGGACCGGCGCACGGACCGTGCTTAGGGTCCGCGAGGGCACCAGAACGTTTGAGAGCATCTTCGGACGCGGCAGGGCGCTTCCTGGGACTGGGAGTGGGGAAGTAGCTGTTGGCGACGTGACTGCGCGTCGTTCACTAAAGAGCGCATTTCTGTCCGCTGATTCGCTTCAAGACTCCGGCTGACGCGTGTGCTCGGTATGTGGTGGAAAAAGCGGTACCTCTGGATTCGACGGGTTCCAGCTACAACAGAGCGCGGGGATCGGCGGAAGTACGTCTGGTGCACATGGGGCAAGGCACTTGAAAACCCGGGACGGACGCGTCGACCGGGAAACCGCCAGTTGGGCCGGGTAGCGGAGCTGGGATCTGGTTCGACACGGACGGCCGCGGACGGAGTCCTGGATCATTCGTCGGGCTCACCACGAAGAGTTGGGGTATCTGACACACTTGACGAAGTTCGTTAGGGAGAGCGGCGTGATGCGGGCAGTTGAGTGTGATGTGGCCGTGGTCGGCGGGGGGCCGGCCGGGTCTTCGCTGGCGACATTGCTAAAGCAGGGCGGGTACCGGGTGACGCTGCTGGAGCGGGAGCGGTTTCCGCGGCCTCACGTAGGTGAGTCGATGCTGCCGGGGGTGCTTTTTGCGCTGGGCAAAACCGGGGCATTGGAGCGGGTGGAGAGAGCCGGGTTCACGAAGAAATACGGGGCTACCTATATCTGGGGTCGGGGCCGGGACCCGTGGACGATTCGATTCTCCGAGGTACCGCAGGACCGGACTTTCACGTTCCAGTGCGACCGCGAGGTTTTTGACAAGCTGCTTCTAGATCACGCGCGGGACGAGGGGGTGGACGTCCGCGAAGGCCACCAGGTGACACGCGCGCACATGACGGACGGCCGGGCCACGGGGCTGTCGTTTACGAACGATGACGGTGAGTCGGGCGAGGTTCGGGCGCGGATGTGCGTAGACGCTTCAGGTCAGTGGTCGGTGCTCGGGCGGCAGTTCCGGCTACGGGAGCACAACGAGAACCTAAGACATGTGGCGTTGTTTGGTCACTACCACGGCGGGCCGACGACGTTGCCCGATGTTCTAACCGACATGGAGCCGACGGACGCGGGGAATGTGTACGTGGTGGCGGTGGACGACGGGTGGCTGTGGCATATCCCGCTGGCCGGGGGGCTGCGAAGTATCGGGCTGGTGACGGACCCGGAACGGATTCGCGGGATGTCACGGACGCAACGGCGGAAGTACTGGCAGCGACAGATCGAGTCGTGCGAGGAGTACAAGGAGTTGTTGGAAGGCGGCCGGTGGGCGGGAGATTTCGACATCGTGTCGGACTGGTCGTTTATCTGTAAGCAGTTTCATGGGCCGGGATACCTCCTGGTGGGGGACGCGGCGTGTTTTGTGGATCCGATCCTTGCTTCGGGCATTGCACTGGCTCTGCAGGGGGTGCTGCGGGCGACGAAGGCGATTCGCACCTCGCTGGAAGCGCCGGATCTTACGGGCCTGGCGATGGATTGGTACCAGGACGGCTACCTGGAGCAGGCGAACGACTTCGTGGACATGGCGAATCACTGGTACCACGGGCAACGGTTGCAGGAGTCGTGGTTCTGGACGGCACACCGGCTGGTGGATCCGAGTCAGAATCTGTCGCTGCGCCAGGCGTTTGTGTTTATCTCGTCGGGGCTAACGCGGGAAACGCCTGAGGAGTCAATCCGCTATATGGGCGGGTTTACGCCGGGGCAGCTGGCGGTGACGTATGAGGCGTTGGGGCTTGAGGCGGACAGCGCTCCTGAACATCCCGTAGAGAGTTCGACTGTCCCGGCAGCGCGACGGGAGATCGCGGTAACGGCGGAGCAGGCGCTGGCGGGGCGACCGGCCTTTGTGACGGGGGCGGATGTGCGGGCGTGGATGCTGGAGACGGAGTCGGGATTGCAGCCGGTGACGCGAGTGGCGATTCCTGGAGGGGCGAACGGGGACACGCGGGAAATCCTGATGTCGCTGCCGACGCTGTCTGTATTGAACCTGCTGGACGGGACGCGGACCGGCGATCAGATGGCGCGGACTATGGCGGAACGGTTCAGCGGCAGCGTGCGCACGGATGCGGCGGCGCTGCGGCCAATCGTCGGGTCGGTGATTGCGGAGTTGGCGGCGGAGGGGGCGGTGGACCTGAAGACGCCGTGAGTTGAAATGAGTGCGAAGTGAAAGAAGACAAAGATGAGGACGAGGGGTTGGTGCTGAAGCTCGGGGGATTCACCCCTGTCTCCGAAAGACTTCGGCCCGGCTCACCTCGAGAAGGCCACGAGACGATCGATCGTGCTCTCGGCGGTTGCGGATAGGAGGCCCGGCCGTGACCGGGCCCTCCGAAGGAACTAGACAGGACCGCGAATGCCGAACGGCCCGCCGCGGGGGCGGCGGGCCGTTGTGGCGAACGGTCGTGGACTAGGCCGGGACGGGCTTCCAGTCGCCGTACGAAGAAATGACAGCGTTGGTGTCCTTGGCCATGTTGACAGCCGCTTCCTCGGGGCCAACCTCGTTGACCCAGAGCTTGGACTGCCACACGCGGTGCGCGCCGCGGAATTCGTCCCAGTAAGGGAAGTAGCCGGGGGTACGCGGTTCGGGCGTGGTGGCGTAGGTCTTGAGCCAGTGCATGCCCTCGGGCGGCGCTGCGAGTTGCTCGGGCGAGTCGGCCACGCTCTTGAAGACCGGGAAGTGCCCGCGATCAATGCCCACACGGGTCTGGTATTCCGGACCAGCGAGGTAGGTGACCAACTGGACGGTCTGCTCAAGGTTGCCAAGCCGCTCGGCCGCAATGGTGACGATGTGCGGCTGGTCGTTCCAGCCATGCCGCGCGACACCGGTGTTGGGCGAGACGTACATCGGACCGACGGACCAGGTGAAGCGGTCCTTGATGCGCGGGATGCCGAAGCCGGTGCTGTACACACGGCCGCCCGGCCAGATGCCCACCTTGCCGGCCGAGAATGGATCACCAAACTCACCGGCCACACGCTGGCGAATCTCGTCCTTGAACGCGACACCCTCGGTGTGCATGGTGCCGTGGGCCCAAGTGAGAGCTTCAATGGCTTCCGGCGTGTCGAACTGGGATTCGCCTTGCTCGTTGAACCAGTACTCAACACCGTTGGACCAGAGCATGGGGCCCCAGCCGAACTGGTCACTGGTGGGCGCCCACATGCCGTACTGGTCGTTGTCGGCGTCCGTCAACTGCCGGGATGCCTCCAAAGCGTCGTTCCAGTCCCAGTCCTCGGCAGGCTGACCCACGCCGTTGGAGTCGAACAGGTCGACGTTGAAGACGATGCCGTTCATGCCGCCCTGGAAGGGAAGGCCGTGAAGGCGACCATTAGCTTGGTAAAGAGCCCCTTCCCAAGGGAGCCAACCGGTGGGCAGGACCCAGTAGTCGTCTAAGGAGAATCCAAGCTTGTTCACCTGGTCGGTGATGTCCGGAAAGAAACCGGCGGCGTAGTGGGCCTGGAAAAGGTTGCCCTCGAAGAGGATGGCCTCGGCCATGCTGCCGGCCGCCAACTGGAGATTGACGGAGTCAAAGTAGTCGCCACCGATGACGTCGATCTTGACCGGGATGTTTGGGAACTGGCGCGAGAACTGCTCCATTCCCCACTTCATGGCGTTGCCGCGCGGTCCGGACGTGTGGTCCGTAGCAAAGCGAACGCTAACGGGTCCGGCAGCCGGCGCGGGGGCCTCGACCGTAACGATCTCCTCACGAGTGACCGGGACTTCCTTCTCGACGATCTTCTCGACCTGCTTGACCTGAGTGACGACTTTGACGACCTCTACAACTTCGCCTTCGCCACAGGCCGCCAGGAGCGCAACGCCAGCGGCCCCAAGAGCGCCCGCGCTCCCGGTTCGAAGCATCTCTCGACGTGTCAGATTCCGCATATCCCCTCCTGCGTCCCGAAGGACCCGCGGCACTTTGTACGAGCCAATCGGATGTTAGCGCGTCCGCGCGAATACGGAAAACCGAGGACGAGCATAGCCGAATGGCGCTCGGGCGGCGGAGCGTCGATGCCGTGCAACGCGTTGACGCCATAGCATCAACGAAGGCGGTTGGTCTGCTGATGTAAACCGCAGCGCACGCACCCGAAAATTCATCGCGCGGGAAGGGACCTTGCCGACGATTGCCATGCTGGCGGAATTACCAGCTGGCCCCGCTCCGGAGCTTGAATTTGCCATGCTCGACTTTGTCGTCACCGCATGCGGCCATCACGGTGAGGGCCGCAGCGGCCACCGGGCCGCTGAAAAGGAGGCGGCGTCGCGAAAGACGGGGCGTGCGAGCACGGTTTTTTGGTTGATCGCAACGCATTGATCATTCCTTGCGGAGCTTTCCGCTCATGCTTAGCACAAACGGCCCAGATTGCGCGTTTACGTGGGAGGCCGGGGTCTGAAGATTGCACCAGGATCGACGACGGAGAGGATGCCGCCAGGAAGCTCAAGGGTGGTGCCGCGCGTAAGCGACGTAACACCTGCCCCCTGCTCGAGGAGGTAGTCGGGATCGCGTTTGATTCGCGGGGTGGCGAATTCGTACATCGGCCGCGCCGGGACGAGGCGTGCGATGGCGTTGCCGACAGGTGCGACAGCGGTGATGTCGGCGTCTTCCATGTCCTGGCCGAGGCGATTGAAGTCGTATCCGGGATAGTTGACGTCGCGCAGATAGACAGTGTTCTCGAAGGCTACGAGGCGGCCGGTGGGCTCGCGGAGGCGGCGTCGCAGAGTGTCGAGCTTGCGGTGATGGAGCCGGAAAGCAACTTCGAGTACATGGCAGGCGGTAAAGGCTTGGTAGGTGACTCCAAGCAGCAGGAATTGTCCGTTCAGCTTGAAAACTGTCCCCAGTGGATCGTCGGCCGCCCAGGCGGTGGGACCGCCAGCGGCGACGATCGTTTCGGCCTGGGGACCGATGGCGCTGAGGCTGTGGGTGAGGTGGCGGCTGCGCTGATTGCCGGCGCGGCGGCGAATCTCGTCGGCAATGGCGCCCATGTCGGACGGGGTGTTGAGCGGATCAAAGACAAAGTCGGGATCAAGAGCGGTTTCGTAGTTGAAGGACGGGCCGACGAGGGTACCCGTGGGTCCCAGAACGTCGAGGAGGGCGTCGACGACCGTGGCTGCGCCACCCACGACGAAGCCGAGGCTGCGGAGGGAACTGTGAATCATGAGGAGGTCGCCAGTCTGCACGCCGAGGCGGCGCAGGTCGGCGGCGAGTCGGTCTCGGGTGAGGACCATGCGTGAGCGTTAGATACTGAAGACCTGCGAGGATACGACTCCGGTTCCCAGGAGGCTGCAATGTTTGCGCCAAATCCCGTTCGTTGCGCCGTGATCGGTACGAAGAACATCGCAGGCCAGCATATTCCGGTGTTGCAGGCGCTGCCGGAGGCGGAGGTGGCAGCGCTGTGCGATATCGATGCGGAGGCGCTGGACGAAACATCGCGACGGTTCGGCATCGAACAGACGTTTACGAGCGTGGACGATCTGCGGGCGTGGGGTGAGTTCGACGCGGTGTACGTGCTAGTGAGCGTGCTGGCCGTGGCGGAGGTGGCGGAACAGTTTATTCGCGCAGGGATCCCGACGTTCCTGGAGAAGCCGCCAGGGTTGTATTCCTCCGATACGGAACGGCTGGCGGAGGCGGTCCGGGAAACCGGGACGACGGCGATGGTGGGGCTCAATCGTCGCTTCTACACGTGCCTGCAGGCGGGGCGCCAAGCGCTGCTCGATACGGGCGACATTGTCTCGGTGACGGTGCATGCCGACGAAGTTGCCGCTACGCACTGGCAGGGTTCGAAGTTTCCACCGGAAGTCGCCGCTCGTTGGGCCTACGCGAACAGCATTCACGCGCTGGACCTGCTGCGGTACCTGGGCGGCGACGTGGCCAACGTGATCTCGCTGGTGCGGCAGCGCGGGCTGCCCAAGCCGGACAGCTTCAGCGCGCTGCTTGAGTACGAGTCGGGCGCGGTGGGACGGGCGGTATCTGATCAGTTTGGGCCGAAGGGCACCGGCCACTTCTACGAGGCCCGCACGAGAAACGCGGTCCTGACGTCACGCAGCGGACTAAGTTCGTGCGTCCTCGAAGTGCGGGGACGCCAGGCAGTTCGGTTTGATCTGACGGGGCTCGACCGGCGGCTGAAGCCGGGGTTTCCGGGCGAGTCGAGGGCCTTTCTGCGAGCGGTTCAGACGGGTGAGCCTGTGTCGTTTCCGGCACCAACGCTGGACGACGCCGTGCGTACGATGAAAATGATCGACGAGATCACGGGAGCTGAGGAGTGGGCGCCCAAGCCAGCGACCTGAGGCAAGACGCTGCACGAGACGGACGATGGCGGTGAGCGAGATGTTCGATGTGCTCGTGATTGGCGCCGGTCCCGGGGGCACGCAGGCGGCGGTGAGCGCGGCGCATCAGATGCGGCACGTGCTGCTGTTGGACGCGAGCAAGGTGAGCCGCCGGCGGGGGCGGGCCTTCTGGTCCAAAACGGTGAAGATTGAAGACGCGCCGGTGTTTGCAGGGATTACCGGGGGGCAGTTCGCGAAGGCGCTGCGGGAGTGGTCGGAAGGGCAGCCGGAACGGACGATCCGCCGCGGCGGCGAGGACCGCATGGCCGGGATTCGGCGGGCGGACGGGTTTGCGCTCGATTTGGAGCGGCTGGAGGACCAGACGTTTCGCTTGACGTATGCCACAGAACCGCTGACGCGTGACGGTCAGATTGGAACGACAACGACGGCGCTGGGCCGCACGGTGGTGGTGGCCAGCGGGTTCGAGGACGGCTGGCCGGACATCGAGACGAACGATTCGGCGGCACGGATGTACCGCAAGTACCAATTGGTCTATCGATACGCTGGCAACAGCCGGGGCTGGCACCTGTGTATTCGCTGCGACGGCCACCTGCACGTGGACGAGCACCTGGCGATCGTCGGGGCGGGTGACTACATCTTTGAGGTGGTGCAGGGCGCGCAGGACTTCACGGACCGGATAACGGTGCTGACCAATGGGCGGCCGCATGGGATGTCGCCGCCGGTGCTGGAGGCGCTGCGGGAGCGGGGTGTTGAATTGGAGGAAGGTCGGATCGAGGCGCATATCGGGCAGGGGCTGAACCTGCTGGGGTTCCGGATGGCGGACGGGAGGGAACTGTTCTTCGACGGGTTCTTCGTGGACGAGGGGCTGAAGGCGAACGATGAGTTCCTGCACCGATTCGACGTGGCGCACGCCGACGACGGGTTGCTCCGGTGCAGCACCGATCACGAGGTGCTGGATTCGTCAGGAGAGCCGATTCCGGGCTTGTGGGCAGCCGGGGACATCGTGGCGGGCGAACGGAACCTGATTGCAAGCGCGTTCGCGAGCGGGCAGGACGCGGGCTTGGAGGCGTCGGACAGTCTGCGGCGATGGGCGGCGCCAGCGGAAACTAGGTCCGGCGGCTTGCCGTCAACCGCAAGCTGAGGCAAACTACTTTGCAATACAAACCAGGAACAGGCAGATTGGCGTTGCACTGCGTACAGTCACGAGCGGACGTTGCTGGTGAGTAGCGCGGACAACGGGACGCTGCTGCGCGCCGGCGGGGTGATGCACCGGTACGGGGACCTGACGGCGGTGAATGACGTCTCGCTGAACGTGCGGCGGGGTGAGGTGTTTGGGTTGCTTGGACCGAATGGCGCGGGCAAGTCGACGTTGATCGGGATCCTCTGCGGCATGTTCGCGCCCACGGCCGGGAGCGTGCACCTGGGCGACGTGCCGGTCACCCCGGGGGCGCGGAGCGCCAAGCAGCGGATTGGCGTAGTACCTCAGGACATCGCGCTGTACGAGAAGCTGAGCGGCCGGCAGAACCTGCGGTTCTTTGGGCGAGTGTACGGGCTGGGCGGCCGCCGCCTGCGCGAGCGGGTGGAGGCGGTGCTGGACGTCGTCGGGCTGAGCGATCGGGGGAACGATCGGGCGGAGACCTATTCAGGCGGGATGCAACGGCGGCTGAACCTGGCGGCGGGCCTCTTACACGAGCCGGAGCTCTTAATCCTCGACGAGCCGACGGTGGGGGTGGACCCGCAGAGCCGGAATCACATATTCGACAGCGTGGAGCGGCTGAACCAGGACAAGGGCGTGACGATCGTTTACACGACCCATTACATGGAAGAGGCCGAGCGCCTGTGCGACCGGGTAGGGATCATCGACCACGGAAAGATTGTGGCGCTGGATACGCCAAGGGCGCTGATCGAGTCGCTGGGCGGCGGCGTAATCCAGATCGGAATCGACCCTGGTCAGGCGGAACAGGTCACCGAGATCCTGGCGGCGTTGGAATCGGTGCAAGCCGCGGGGCCGGGACCTGACGAGCGGTTGCTGAACATCGAGGCCGAAAGCGCCCGACACGCGCTGGTAGACGTGATGCAGGCGATGAACGCGGCGGCGCTGGAAGTGGAAACGGTGCGAATCCTGGAGCCGAACCTGGAGAGCGTGTTCCTGCGCTATACGGGTCGCAGCCTGAGGGACTGAGCGATGCGAGCGACGTTGGCGTTCACGATCAAGGAATTCCAGGTGCTGGTGCGGGATCCGGGCGGGCTGTTCGTGCTGTTCCTGATGCCGGTGATGTTCATGGTGGTGTTCAGCCTGGCGTTGGGCGGGCTGTTCGAGGAGGGAGCCGCACGCGGATCGGCACGGGCGCTAGAGGTGCCTGTGGCGATCGGTGGTGCCGGCGAAGTGGCCGAGCAGGTGGTGGAGCAACTGGATGCGACGCAGGGACTGGCCATGGTGCGAGAGCAAAACGGGCAACCGCTGACGGCCGAGAAGGTGGCTCAACTGGTCGCAGACGGCGAGTACCCGGTGGGGGTGGTGTTCCCCGAAGGATTGACGGCGCTGCTCGAAGATCCGCGCATCCTCCGCGGCGAGCAGGTCCAGCCCCTGGAGGTAGCCGTGATCGTGGATCCGGCGACGACGGCGCAGGTGACGGGTCCCCTGGAAGGCGCTCTGAGTGCCGTGCTGCAGCAGGTCGTGGGACGCAGGCTGGGCGAGGCGGGGGCTGCCCTGTGGTTCGAACAGGTCGCGGTGGGCCTGCCGGCGGAGGTTCGCGAACGACTGGCGGCGTTGATGCAGCAGGGCGGCCAGGGCGGCGGGGCGTTACCCGTGACCACGCGACGGCAGGTTCCGCCGGGTGTGGAGCGGGAGCAGTTCCCGGACCAGTTCCAACAGAACGCGGCGGGCTACACCGTGATGGGAGTGTTCTTTATCGCCACGGTGATGATCGAGTCAATCTTCGTCGAGCGGCGTAGCGGGGCGATGCGGCGGCTGCGGGCGGCGCCGGTCGGCCGGGCACCAATACTGATCAGCAAACTCGTACCGTTCTACGTGGTGAACTTGATTCAGATCGCGATCATGTTCGCGATCGCGCGGCTGGCGTTCGGGCTGGACTTAGGGTTTGTACCGGCGCTGATTGTGGTGTCGGCGGCGCTGGCGCTGGTGGCGACGGGACTGGGCATCGCCCTGGCGGGCGTGGCTCGTTCGGAAACGCAGGGAACAGGGCTGGCAGTGATTGTAGTGCTGACGACGTCGGCGCTGGGCGGCGTGATGGTGCCCCGCTTCATCATGCCCGAGGCCATGCAACAGATCGGCAACATTACGCCGCAGGCCTGGGCCATCCAGGGCTACCAGGACGTCCTGGTGCGGGGTCAGGGCCTGGGCGGCGTGTGGCTTGAAGCCGGCGTCCTGCTGATCTTTGCCGCGGTGTTCACGGCGCTTGGGATCTGGCGGTTCCGCTTCGACTGACGGTAGGACCGCTCGCCTCGATTGCACTGTAGGACGAGATTACATGACACGTCGGGATGCAGCCTGACGACGCTGGCAGCAAGCGTTTATGCGCGCGGTAATCAAAGCGCTCACAATGAGCTGACTGGCCATCCGTCTGTTCCACCTTTACTTAGACAACCGTGTGAATTCGCTCACTAAAAGGCACAAGGCACGTTGGCGTTTGACGTTGGCTGACAGCACAAGGCAATGTATGGTCAAATCGAAGAGGAGCGTACATGGCCCATCAAAGTGCAGGCTCTGAAGCAACGTATCGTGCTGATAACGCTCGATATTACAGGATCATAATACCGTGTATTAGGCGCTGCTAATGCTGAGCAGAAGCAGCGGCGAACAGGCACCTCGAGACAATGTTGCGCAATTGGAGGAGGCTCGGGTCATGTCGGAAACGGTGCGAATGCCCACTCTGTACAGGTCAACAGGATGGGAGCGACTACGGCTCGGTCTGGCTGCGATTGCCGCGGCCAGCCTGGCGTTGGCAGGCCCGGTGGCAGCAGCGTTTGCGCTGGACTGTGCCGGCATCTCCATCAGCGGCGGCTGCCTGTTCGCCATCACGGGGGGCGACACGCCGGATCCGAACGACGGGTTTGCCGTGACCAACGCCGACAACGTGCCAATGTGGGACTTCGTGCGCGACCTGGAGCCCGAGGCCATTGGCTATCCGATCAGCCAGCGCTGGCTTGAGGGACCCTTCACGCTTCAAGCGTTTCAGAAGGTGATCCTGCAATGGGACCCGGCCAACCAGCGAATGAACTTCTACAACACGCTGGACGTGCTGGCGAACCAGTATCCAGATGTCAAGCTGCCGAACGTGCCGGCCCACCAGGTGCTTGCCTCCGACGCCGGGGCGAACTTCGAAACTGTCAAGCAAAACCACTTGGCGTTACTGGACGCCAATTCGGTGCTCAAGGCGCGGTTTCTGGGAGAACCCGACTGGTTGAACTTGTATGGGCTGCCGATTCGCTATGAGGAGCGGGAAGTGGACGGCAATCCCCAGGGGCTTCAGTTGTTGCGCGCACAACGTGCCGTGTTTGCCATCTGGAATGTTCCGGCACCCGGCACGACGCCCGGCGAAGTGGTGCTACAAAATCTGCCGGACAAGGTGAAGCAGCTTGCAAATGTGATTGTTCCCGATGGGACCGAAGTTCCCCTTTCACCACGGCAGGTGGGTGCCTTCGAGCCTCAGCAGATGTACCGTCGGTCTGACGAAGACGACACCAGCAGCGACGACGAGCAAGAAGCTGCGGACAACCCGCCGGGCACCGACAACGACGGGTTTGACACCACCGCGAATACCGACCGGGACGGTTTCGACACCACGGCCAATACCGACAATGATGGCTTTGATACCACGGGAGACACTGACCGCGACGGCTTCGACACCACCGCCAACTCGGACCACGACGGCTTCGACACCACCGCGAACACGGATCACGATGGGTTTGATACGACGGGAGACACTGACCGGGACGGTTTCGATACGACCGCCAACACGGACCACGACGGCTTCGACACCACCGCGAACACGGATCACGATGGGTTTGATACGACGGGAAATCAAGATACAGACGACGATGACACCGACGACGACAGCAGTTAGGCGGTGACTGTCGACATGGGCGACCTCGTCGAACTGGAGCCACGGATCAATTTCCCTGGTGATCGGGGAATCCGAGGACTGGCGCAGGCTTTCGACGGGGCGTGGGTCTGGAACGCGTATTGCAGGGCGTTTGGCCGCCGCGACGCCAGTCCCCAGCGACTACGGATTCGGCAGTTCACTCACAGGCCGGGGCGCGGGGCCGTGGTGAGCTACGCGCTGGACTGGAACGACGATGCCTATCTTCCGCCGGAGCAGTTCAGCCTCAGGATTAACGGCAGAGATCCGGCGGAACTGTGGCGCTTTCCGGATGACGATCAGTTGCCGGGGCTGGCTGACGCCGCACACCCAGACACGGCGCTGCGGCTGATTAACCGGCATGTCCTGGCGGTACCGGCGCGGCGCGTAAAGGTTGAGGTGGTGCGCTATCGGCCCGGTAGTCGAGCCGTGCTTCGGCACTCAATCGGTAAGGTCACGTTTTATGTGCGGGTCATGCGGCCAATATCCGTCGGCCCCCTGGTCGGGGCAGCCGAGGTGATTGGCTGCTCTAGTTTCGTTGTGCCTCGCATCGCCGGTCACTGGACCGAGGGCGGCGTGGTGTGGCTGTCACGCATCCCGGGCACGAACGGGCGGCGGTACATCCGACGCGGCGGGCGGCCGAGCACAGCGACAATCCTCGATGGTTTGGAGAGCCTGTGGGCAGCGCCGATTGGGTCTGGCGGAGGGCGACCGTTTAACCTGGAGAGCCTCTATCGCCGGGCGAAACGGATCCTTAGTCATGCGACATGGGGTAATAGCGAGGCGAGATGCGAGCTTGGAGCTGCGGCGCGGCTCTTGGATCCGTTCGTGGCGTCATGGCAGCCGTCGGCTCTGGCGCATAACGACTTCTACGACGATCAACTGTTGCTGTTGCCGGACGGCCGAATCTCGCTGGTGGACTTTGAGGAGACGGGGCCAGGGGATCCCATGCTGGACGTCGGAAACTTCCTGGCGCATCTGCGAATCCAGGCCGGCCTGGGACGGTCGAATGCAGCGACGAGGGCCGGTGCCTACCACCACACGTTTAGGTCCGCGGCGCTTGATCGATTGAAGTGGGACGTACGCGAGCTCAATCTTTGTGAGGCTGTGTGCCTTTTCCGGATCTGCACGAGCACGGTTCGCAATATCCGACCCGATTGGGAGCGCCGTCTGGGTGCGGGGTTGAAGCTGGTCAACGAGATTCTGAGCTGACCCGGATGGCCTGATCGCCAGGTTGCCAGGTGCTCAGGAGCCGCCCGGCGTGGGCGCGTCACGGGTTCAGAAGTTGACGATGACCATGCCGGCGAGGGCGGCTGTCACACCCACCCAGACGATAGGGCCGTGGCGCTCACGCCAGACAATGACGCCGGCGGCGGTGGTCAGTAGGACGGAGGCCGAGGTCTGGATGGGAAAGGCGACAGTGCCGGGGATGATCTCCAGCGCGGCCACCAGGAACGCCAGTTGGATGACGTTGCACAGCCCCATGGCCGCGCCCGTGGCGAGCGCGCCGGGGGTGGCCAGGCTCTGGCGCAGCGAGGGCGTGCGCGCCTGGAACCGGCGGCGCGCGGCGAAGATAGCGAGTGCCACGGGTACGGAGACCAGAAACGAGGCCATGACGAAGTCGGGTGCGCGGTCGGGCGTGGAGAGTTCGTTGAAGGCCTTGGAGGCGGTGAGGCCGGCGCCGGTGAAGACCATCATGAGCACGACCAGCGGCCAGTACCAGCGCGAACGCGGGCCGCGGACGGCGGACCTGGGTCCGACGAGCAGCGGGATCGAGATAAGCATGAGCACAAGGCCGCCAATGGCGGGTGCGGTGGGTCGTTCGGCGAAGAAGACGATGGCGGCCAGCGTGGGCACGACGACGGACAGGCGCAGAAAGATGAACGTGATGCCAACGCCGGAGCGCACAAGCAGCAGGTAGACGCCGATCATGGTTCCGGCGTACTGGATACCCTGAACGGCGCCGAAGATGACCGTAGGTGCGTCAAAGTCCAGCGGACCGCGAAGAACGGCCCAGACCGAGGCAATCAGCGCGGCCAGGCCGTAGTTGACGGCGGCTACGAGGAAGTAGTCGTAACGCCGGAACTGGGCCACGCGCGTGCTGAGCGCGAAGCCGACGTTAAAGACGATGTGGAGCGCGAGGAGAGCCATGCCAAGCGCGCATGATCAAGGCAGGAGACGAGGCTGGCAATTGGCGGGCCGGCCTGGCTAACAGACAGTGGCGCTCGGTAGTCGCAGTCAGGTCGAGTGGGCGGCGTGTGGACGCAGCAAGTTCTGTTCCCCGACAAGCCCGGCGTCGGTAGTAACCGGCTCAACGCGGGCGCGGCTGGGTTAGCTGAAGATCAGCCGGTCGTTCCCCTCGTCGATGAGGAGAATGACAAGATCGTCCCGTTGCTCGACGTTAAATCCTTGGTTGCTTCGCGCCACGGCAGGCCAGGCGCCGCTCAGGCGGTGGCTGCGCAGAGCACGGCCGAGGTCAGCGCGGCGGAGCCGCCAGTGGCTGCCAGGGGAGTCCAGAACCGCCATGCCCCAGCGATCGTGCGTCGAATCCGATCGACGCATGACGGTTCCGGGCCACGGGACTTGAGCGCGTCCCAGAGGTCGTCAGGGTCAGGCAGGGTTGCCTTGGCCGTGCTGAAGTAGTCGCGCAAGGCGTCGACCAGCTCGCGGTCCGAGTCGAAGAACCCTAGTCCGCCGCCGGGTGACCCGCTGATGGCCTGTAGGCGACGGCGCAGCTGGCTCAGCGCTTCACGACGCCTCGATTCGACGTCGTCTTCGGCTTCGCCAAATTCGATTGAGATCTGGCGGACGGTGAGATTGGCGAAGTAGCACAGGATCAGCAGGTGGCGAAAGGCGGGAGCGAGAGCGCGCAGGGCACTCCGAATCTGCTGGCGCCGCAGATCGCCGGCGTCAGGCTCTGGCGGCGACGGAGGAATCCATGCCGGGCCTTGGTGTTGGGATCGATCCGACGGACTGGATGAATCGGCGGGCGTTGTCGGCTCGTGACGGATGCGGCTGCGCATGAGCCAGGACGTCACTCGGGCGCCCGGTTCGGCGGGCTGTACGCGGCACGCAGCCGCCTGAAGGGGTTCGCGGAGCCGCGCCTTGGCTTGGGTCTCGATACCGGTCATCAACGTGGCGTTGCGATGGAGGGCGTCCCGGTAGCGGTCGACCAAGTGGCGGAAAGCCTGGTGGGCGCCGTGATGCCAGGACTGCATTGCCTGAGATTCGGTCATGTGACGGCTCGTGATGCGCACAGGTTGAGGGGTTACATAGATGGATACGCGGGAAGTGGCAGATTGGTTCCATGACATGCAGCCGGACGGTAGCAGAGCTTCAGAACGACACTTGCGGATCCAAGTGAGAGCGAGTCAGGAAGCTACAGACGATCCACAAGATGGGCTCATGAGAGTAAACTGTGGTCACATTCGGTGTTTGGTATTGACATCAAGGCTCGGTCCATTTGACTACATATGGCATTCGCGAGTTCAAGGCGAGGGTCAGCGAGATTCTGCGCGACCTGGATGAAGAGGATCACGTCATCATCACCCGGCGGGGACGACCGTGCGCCAGGCTGACCTCGGTGTGCGACGTTGCGGACGAGCGGCCGTCGCTGCGTTCCCTGCGGGGTGCCGTGACTGATCTGCCTGACGCGAGCTACGAGGACTTTCTGGAGATCAAGGCGATGTGGAGCCCGGGGACGCCGCCGCCTGGCGAAACAAAGCGGGGCGATGACGGATAGCCAACTCTGGTTTGTCGCGGATACGCACGCGCTGTGGTGGTATCTGAAGTCGCCGGAGCGTCTGAGCGCCGCGGCCACGGCCGTGTTCCGCCTGGCCGAGACGGGTAATGCGACGATCCTGGTTCCCTCGATTGCCGTGGCCGAGTTCTATTTCCTTTCCGTGAAACTGGGCCAGCCCTTAGTGCCATCTGACCTGCTGTCGATGCTGGATTCGGTGGGAGGAATTGAGCTTTCCGACTTGGGTCGGGCGCAGCTCGAGCGGTTGGAGTCTTGCCAGGACATTCCGGAAATGCATGACCGGCTCATCGCAGCAGAGTCGCTGACCTTCGAGGCTCCGGTGGTTACCAGGGACGAGACCCTTACAGCCTCTCAACAGATTCCCACTATCTGGTAGGCCGACGGCATTTGGCTGAGCCTGGGGCGATCGAGTGTCGAAGCCGCGGGCGTGGGTGCCTACACTTGGCGCACGGTCGTGCGCCAGTTCCCGTCTGGAAATGTGATGCCCCTCTACTTGACTGAAGCGGATGTGGATGCGTTGGGGGACATGGAGCTGGCGCTGGCGGCGGTTGAGGGGGCATTTGACCGACAGGGTCGGGGCGTGGCCGGGAATGTTGGACGACGGCGGGCTTCAGTTCCGGCCGGGTCGCTGAATGTGATGGGCGGGGCCGACGAGGAATTGGGCGCCGCAGGTGCAAAGATCTACGGGACGTTCGGCGGCGGCGCGCGGTTTGTGGTGGTGCTATTCGACGTGGCCTCGGGTTCGTTGCGCGCAGTGTTGGAGGCCGGGCGGCTGGGTGAATTGCGGACGGGCGCGGCGAGCGGGATATCAAGCAAGTACCTGGCGCGGCCAGACAGCCGAGTGGTTGGTTTGATAGGCAGCGGACGCCAGGCCCGGACGCAGTTGGAGGCGCTGAATGGCGTTCACGAGCTGGCGCAAGCGCGGGTGTATTCGCGGAATCCGGCGAATGTTGAGAATTATGTCAAGATGATGAGCGAGCGAGTTGACGCGGAGCTGGTTCCCAGTTCGTCAGTGGCGGAGGCTGTGCGAGGCGCGGACATCGTGGTGACGTCGACGACAGCGGCTGGGCCGGTGCTGATGGCAGACGACCTGGAGCCGGGGATGCACGTGGTAGCGATGGGAAGCAACAACCCGGTGCATGGCGAAGTGGAGCCTGCCGCGATAGCACGGGCGGACCGGGTGTTCGTGGACGACCTGGACGGCGCGCACGAGGAGGCCGGGGACCTGATGGCGGCGGAACGAACCGGGATGTTGCAGTGGGGGCAGGTAATCGAACTGGGCCAGGTGGTGGCCGGGCAGGTCGCGGGTCGCACGGCAGACGAGGACATCACGCTGTTTGCCTCGCAGGGGATCGCGCTGTGGGATATCGCCATGGCGCAGGCAGTCGTGGAACGCGCGGAGGCCGGGGGGCGAGGCACACAGCTTCCTTAGCCGGCGCCGGCGCTAGTATTGAGTCACTCCCCGGTACGAGCGGCGTATGAACCGTCCCGCAGGCATCGAGACCGAATACGGACTCAACTGCGAGGGCTTTGCGGGCGAACCCGATTTCGCCTACGAGGCGGCTCGATTGATCCAGTCGGCGCCGGTTCAGGGCGCATTTCGCGGCTGGGACTACGTGGGTGAGGACCCGTACCGCGACCTGCGGGGCGGACGGGCGGATCGGCTGGAGCGGGATCCGCGCGACCTGACCGGATCGACGGACCGCAGCCGAGGGATGTCTCGCGACGAGCTGCTCTCGAACACCGTGCTGCGCAACGGGGCGCGGCTGTACAACGACCACAATCACCCGGAGTACTGCACGGACGTCTGCCTGTCGCTGAACGACCTGGTGGCGCAGGACAAGGCGGGCGAGCGGGTGATGTTCGCGGCGGAGACGGCGCGGAACGCGAAGCTGGGTTATGGGCAGATTCGTTTGCTGAAGAACAACACGGACTACCACGGCCGCAGCTACGGCTGCCACGAGAATTACCTGACCTCACGGAGGATTCCGACGGACGATCTGATCCGGGTGACGGTGCCGTTCCTGGCGACTCGGCAGGCTTTTGCTGGGGCGGGTCGAGTTGGGATCGAGGGCGGCCACCCGTTGCAGTTGCAGATGTCGCAGCGGGCGGATTTCTTCGAGGAAGTGACCGGGATCAACACAACGGCGCGGCGGCCGATTTTCAATACCCGGGACGAGCCGCACGCCAACGCCGGGAAGTACCGGCGGCTGCACGTGATCGCAGGTGACGCGAACCGCAGCGAGTGGGCGACGGCGATGAAGGTGGGGACCACGGCCCTGGTGCTGGACCTGGCGATGGAGGGGTGGCGGCCCTCGGAGCGTCCGACCGACCCGGTGCGGGCGGTGCGGCGGGTGTCGCACGACCTGGGCTTTGGCAGCGTGGTGGACCTGGAGCGAGGAGCACCGGTTTCGGCGCTTGACGTGCAGGGGTGGTATTGCGAGGCGGCGCAGCGATACCGAGGGCGGGACGCGGAGACGACGTGGGTGCTGGATGAGTGGGCGACGGTGCTGGACGACCTGAGACGGGACCGTTTGCTGGCGGCGGATCGGGTGGATTGGGTTGCGAAGGAGCGCCTGATCGTTGAGATGCGTGAGGATTTTGGGCCTGAGTGGAACGACGAGGATGCGCGGCGGGTTGACTTGGGCTACCACGTGTTGGATCCGGACTGGTGCGTGTACGACATGCTGGTGGACGAAGGGCAGATGCGGCGGATCGTGAGCGATGCCGATATCGAGCGGGCGCTGACGACGCCCCCAGCGGGCACTCGGGCGGCGGTGCGCGGGGACGTGCTGCGGCGGTTCGGCACGGACATCAGCGCGGTGGAGTGGGACCGGGTGGTGTTCCGAAGAAACGGATACGACGTGACGCTGCGCTTCGACGACGTCGCTGGACCCGAGGTGGACCGCCTGGGGCGGCTGGTCGGCGAGGCGCAGACACTGGACGGATTGCTGTCCGCGTTGGACGCGGAGGGAAGGTGAGGAAATGCGAGATCTTGTAGTTGCCGGCCACCGTTGGCATGCCGAAACCGAGGCGCCGACGAAGCCCGCCGAGGCTCCGACGGAGCCGGCGGCGCCGGAAAAAGAGGAGGACCTGCGGGAGCGTCGGCGGCGGATTATCCGCGAGATTCCGGATCCGACGCCTCAACCCGGCGGGCAATAGCGCCAGCGCATGGACGACATCGTCTTTGGGACCGAGATCGAATTCGCGTCGGCTGGGGCGTTGCCGCCCGGGCAAGCGGCGCGGCTGGTGAAGTCGATCCTGTTCCAGGACCGTCGCTTCGGGTTGATCGATCCGGCGCCGCGCGAGTGGGACGAAGAGCCCGGAAATGGTGGGCACCTATTCAACGGGGCGCGGCTCTACCTGGATTCGGGTCACATCGAGTACGCCTCGGCGGAGTGCCGAACGCTGCGGGACATCGTGGAGCAGGAGAACGCCGCGTCGGCTGTCCTGCTGGACACGGTCGAACGCCAGGAGATGAACCGGAAGCTGTTCTTCATCAAGAACAACACCGACCACCTGGGGAATACGTTCGGGTATCACGAAAACTATTCAATCGTGACGAGTCCGCGCAGCCGGGAAATGGTGCTTGGGCTACTACCTTTTTTGACGACGCGACAGCTGTATGCCGGCGCCGGGATGACGCTGAATCCGAGTGAAGCGGGCGGGCGGCTGCCGTTTCATATGTCGCAGCGGGCGGCATTCGTGTCGGTGGACGTGAGCCACCGGGTGCGGTTTGGCGGACGCCCGATCATCAACTTGCGGGACGAGCCGCTGAGCGAGAGCACCGGGCTGCGTCGGCTGCACGTGGTAGTTGGGGATGCGAATCAGTCGCAATACGCGACGGCCCTGAAGGTGGGGAGCACGGCGCTGGTGGCGCAACTGCTGGCGGCGGGATGGAACCCCAATCTGTACCTGGACGAGGCGGTGCGGTCGATCAAGTCGATTTCGCGCAACCCGGGCGGGCCTTGGCCGGTGGAACTGGTGGACGGTCGGACGATTTCGGCGATCGACGTGCAGCGGGCCTACCTGGCGGCCGCGACTTCGGCGTTTGCGGGCCGCGATCCCGATACGGATTGGACGCTTGCGGAATGGAGCGAGTGCCTGGACGCGTTGGAGTCAGATCCCGAACGCCTGATTGGCAAGGTGGACTGGGTGACGAAGCTGTCGGAATTGCGTGAGTACGCAGACGACTCGCCGGAAGGCTGGGCGGACCCGGACCTGGTAAAGCTGGACCTGGCGTACCACCACGTGGACCCCACGGTGAGCCTGTTCAGCGAGTTGCAACGCAGGGGGCTGATGTACCGGCTGGTTTCGGGACCGGTGAATCCGCTGGCCACTCCGGACGGGACGAGAGCCGGAGCGCGGGGTCGGATTGTGCGAGCGCTTTCCGAGGCGCGGGCGGACTCGCACATCGACTGGAAGGACATTCAGCACAACCTGGGCGCGCTGGCGAGTTGGGAAAACCAGCTATATCTCGTCTATCAATACATCGAACACTGGCGGGAACTGGATGAGTTCGGCGGCTGGTCGTTCGTGCCATACCTCGTGGATTGGGACGGCGTTGGGGTGCGGGGCCAAATATTCGAGATGCCGGATCCGTTTGAGACCTATGAGGATGAGGCAGAAGAGTTTGCGGGGGCGGTGGAGGAGTACTTGAGCAGCTAGGCCCGTCCAACGTCGAGATTTCGGACCGAATGCGGATTCCAGTCGCGCAGTTGCGGTTAGGCAGAGAAACGAGGCTGACATGCCGAGAGTCAAGTTCAATCCGCAGACGGCGGTTCACTTTCACGAGACTGATCCGGGGGTTGACTGGGCAAAGGACGCGGCGCCGGCGATAGAGTTCAATCCTCTGGTGCCAGGCAGTGGAGTGCTGACTCCCAATGTTGTGGCCCTGGCGAGCGGCGGGTACCGGATGTACTACACCGGGTTTGCGCCCGGCCTCACCAATCAGGAACACCTGGGGCACATCTTGAGCGCTTTCTCGCCGGACGGGTCGGTATGGACACCCGACGCTGGGGTCAGAGTTGACGTTCACAGTCCGCACGCCGCGGAACGGACGCTGTGCCCGGATGTGGTGCCGATGCCAGGCGGCGGCTGCCGGATGTATTACGAGGCGCGCCGACCGAATGCGCCGACGGTGATCCTGAGCGCGACCTCAGCCGACGGGCTGGACTGGGAGTTGGAAGACGGGGTGAGGATCGGCGACGGTGAATGGTCGTACGGGTCGCCGCGCTGCGTCTATTTCCCGACCGATCGGGGGCTGATCTACCGGCTCTACTTTCACCACTACTCGTTTCCGATGGTGTCGGGTCTGGACGCACAGAATCACATCGTGAGCGCAGTGTCCCGGGACGGTCTCCACTTCGAAATGGAGCCGGGCGTGCGCATTGCCCAGGAGACCGAGCGGGAGACGTACGCCGTCTACGCCCCGGAAGTTGTTCGGCTGGGTGACGGCAGCTTCCGGATGTTCTACGCGGGTTGGGCCGAAGGAATCGACGGCGGCATCTTTACCGCGGCTTCGGACGATGGGCTCGAGTGGACGAAGACGCCCGAGCCGTTGCTGGACCTGGACGTCCCGTTGGACTGCGGCATGGTTTCGGAGCCGTGTGTGACGGAATTGCCGGACGGTCGGTTCCGGATGTTCTACGAGGCGCGGGACGGCGAACGCCGAGCACGAATCTTGGGCGCGACCTCGGGGTGAGGCGTGGGGTGGACTCTGCGGAGAGGCGCGGACCGCAGTTTTGCGAAGGACAATTTCCCTTGCGGACAGCACAGAGTCAGTCCAGTTGTCGCGCGGCAGAAGAATCCCCCAGAGCGAGCCGGAACATCGTTCGGACTCGCCCTGGGGGAGGGGCGGGGGCGCCGCTGTCGGGGGCAGCGGCAGCTTGGGTTAGGCGGGAACTTTGTCGAGGGCGACGACGAGCTGGTCGAGCTCGCCGGCGAGGGCCTCGAGGCGTCGGCCGCCGTAGCCACTTTCGATCACGGCTTCGGCCTGCTGCAGCGCACCGCGGACTTCGTTCCACTTGGCGTGGCCGGCCTCGGTGAGCATGAGCTTGAAAGAGCGACGGTCGTCCGGATCCACGTCGGCGGTGATCTGCTCGGTCTTGACCAGACGCTTGATGAGCTCGGACGTTGCAGCCGGGCTGCGGCCGAGTTCACGCGAGAGCTGGGTCGGCGTGACCGGCTCGGTGGCACCGGCGAGGAATTGAAGGGCCCGTGCCAGCGGCAGGGAAACACCAGCTTCGTCGCAGGCCGAATTGAGGTGACCGGCGAGGCGGTGTGATCCAACCAGCAAGCGGTGGATGGTGGACTCTTGAAGACTGTGATGACCATTGGCCGCCCCGTTGGCGGACCCGTTGCGATGCGCGGCTATCGGAACACCTCTCTTGAGACATTGGGCCGGCGGCACCCCTGCCAAGCTCGGCCGATTGGGGAATTTGGCGAGTTTGTGAAGGGATTCACAAACTCGGTAACCCATTTATACGGTCTGGAATCGTTTTGCGCAAGTGGCAACGGCGGAAATGTGCGTTGGAACAAGCTTCTTAGGAACCTTTCTGAAGGCCGGCCGCCCTCCGCGCAGGTCCAGGACGCGCCTGTGCCATGCTGGCCGTCACCTCACTCCCAAAGAGGCCGCTCATGTCAGACGCGCTGCTTGACCGCGACGGGATCGAAGCACTGATCCCGCACCGGGAACCGTTCATCTTTGTGGATCGGATTGTCGAGTTGGAATACGGCCAGCGCGCGGTGGGGATCATGGACGATGTAGCCGCGCACCACGAGCACGTGCTGAGCGGGCACTTCCCGGGGTTTCCTGTGTTGCCGGGCGCGATCATCGTGGAAGCAGTGGCCGAAGTCGGAGGCGTGGCGGCGCTGGGGATGCCGGAGAACAGCGGCAAGATTGCGATGCTGACGGGCCTGGACAAGTGGAAGTTCCGGCACCCCGCGCATCCCGGGGACGAACTGCGGCTGGAGGCGGAGGTGATCCGCTACCGGCGCGGGTTTGGCCGGGCGGCGGGCCGGGCGAGTATCGACGGGAAGCTGTGCGCTTCGGGGGAGATCAGCTTCGCGATTGTGGATCGGCCGGAGGGGCTGTAGCGAGACGCCACTTCGACAAAGGCTAAGCCGCAGAGCACGTCCGGCTCGCGGCTAGAATGCGCGCAGTCTCGCCCACCCACTGACAGGAGCCTCCGTGGCGCGCGTATTGATCACGACCAGGATTTTCACCTCCAACCCGGCGGAAGCGGCGCTTGACGTCCTGCGCGAGGCCGGGCACGAACCGATCATCGCCTCCGTGCCCGGCGCCTACCTGAATGGTGAGCAACTGCACCAGCAACTGGAGGGGATCGCCGGCACGATGGCCAGCAGCGAGCCGTACACCGCCGATACCTTCCGGATGTTCCCGGACCTGCAGGTGGTCGCACGGATGGGCGTGGGCTACGACGCCATAGACCTGGAGGCGGCGCGAGACCACGAAGTGCCGGTGATGATTGCGGCGGGCACGAACGACACAACGGTGGCGGAGTCGGCGATCGCGCTGATGCTGGCGCTGGCGCGTGACCTGGGCCGGTACTTCGAGACGACGTCGGCGGGCGGCTGGGTTCGTCCTCCCACCACCGAGTTACGCGACAAGACGATCGGCTTGATCGGCCTTGGCCGGATTGGCCGTGCGGTTGTGCAGCGGCTGCAGGGATTCGAGGTGGATGTGGTAGCGGCCGAGCCGTACCCGGACGCGGAATTTGTGGCAGAGCACGGCGTCGAACTTGTGGACATCGACGACGTGTTTAGGCGCTCCAATTTCGTGTCGTTGCACACGCCAATGAACGACCAGACGCGCGAGGTGGTGAACGAACGAACGCTCGGATTGATGCCACCGGGGTCCTTCCTGGTCAATACGGCTCGCGGCGGACTGGTGGACGAGGCGGCGCTGCGGACGGCGCTCGACTCGGGTCACCTGACGGGCGCGGCGCTGGACGTGCGAACCAGCGAGCCGCCGCCTGAAGGCGACGACCTGGCCGCCCATCCAAAGGTGCTGCCCACGCCGCATATGGCGGGCGTCGCCGTCGAGTCGGTGGAGCGGATGGCCATTGGCGCCGCCAGGAATGTGGTGGGCGTGCTGGCGGGTGACTGGAACCGCGAGATGGTGGTGAACGGGGTCTATCCCGCGTGACCGTCAGCGGTGCGCGCGACACACACCACCACCACGACCACCGCCACCACGAGCATTGCGACCGGGAGCCCGCCTTGGTGCCGGCGCGGCGGCGGGCGTTCGTGTTCGACATGGACGGGGTGATGTATCGCGGCGGGAAGCTGATCGACGGCGCCGCGGAGGCCGTGGCGACGGTGCGAAACCTGGGGCTGCCGCTGTTCTTTGTGACGAACAACTCGCGCGAGGCGCCCTTGGAACTTGCGGCCAAGCTGCAGCAGATGGGGGTGGACGCTGGTCCGGACGAGATCATCTCGGCGGTGGTCGCGACAGTGGAATACCTGAAGCGTTTGGACCCCACCCCGGACTCGGTGTTGGTACTGGGCGGGAATGGGCTGGCGGCAAACATAGAGGCGGCGGGGTTCCAGCTGGCTGGCTTCGACGACGATGGGCCGGTGGACGTGGTCGTGGCGGGGTGCGACTTTGGGCTGACCTACGACCGGCTGTCGCGGGCGACGCGGGGTCTCGTGATGCACGACGCAGCGTTCATCGCGGTCAACCAGGATTCGTTGCTGCCGATGGCGAACGGACCGAAGCCCGGTGCGGGGGCAATTGTAGGAGCGCTGAAGGCCGCCACCGGGATCGAGCCACTCGTGGTTGGGAAGCCATCTCCGCACCTCTTCAGCCTGGCGGCGGAGCGCAGCGGCGTGCCAGCCGAGGACCTCGTGATCCTGGGGGACCTGCTGGACGCCGACATTGCCGGCGCGAATGCCATTGGGGCGACGGGCGTGCTGGTGCTGACGGGGAGTACGACGCGCAAAGCCGCTAAGGCCGCAACGGGTGAGTTACGGCCGAACCTGGTGATCGATAATCTCTATCAGCTTCCGTACGACCTTCTGCTAGCGCCGTAGGCGGGGATGGCCATGGCCTTCAAGAATCTCCGTGAGTTCCTGGACCTGCTGGATGAGCGGGACGAGCTGCGGCGGATCCGGGTCGAGGTGGATCCGCACTTGGAAATCACCGAGATCGCGGACCGGGTGATGAAGGCCGGAGGGCCGGCGCTGCTGTTCGAGAACGTCAAGGGCAGCGACATCCCATTTGCCATCA
Organism: Chloroflexota bacterium; assembly: GCA_022824495.1. Taxonomy (GTDB): domain Bacteria; phylum Chloroflexota; class UBA11872; order UBA11872; family UBA11872; genus UBA11872. The sequence continues at coordinate 58,273 of JAJDZU010000002.1, forward strand.
ACCTGCTGGGATCGCCGCAGCGCATGGCCTGGGCGCTGGGCATGGAGGAATGGTCGGAGCTGGAACGCCGGCTGGACGATCTGCTCGCAATGGCGATGGGGCCGCCGCCCAAGAGCCTGCTGGGCAAACTGCAAGTGCTGAACGAGATCATCAAGGTCGGACGGATCGGACCACGCGAAGTGAGCAACGCGCCGGTGCACGAGGTCTTCGACACCGAGAATCCGTCGCTGGCCGAGCTGCCGATTCCAACCTGCTGGCCGCTAGACGGAGGGCCATACATCACGTTTCCGCTCGTCTTGACGCACGACCCGCTGACCGGCAAGCGCAACGTGGGGCTGTACCGGCTGCAGAAATTCGACGACCGCACCCTGGGCATGCACTGGCAACGTCACAAGGGCGGCGCGGAGCACTGGCGGCGGAGCAAGGAAGAACGCCGGCGCATGGACGTGGCGGTGGCGATCGGGGTCGATCCGACGCTCATGTATTCGGCGAGCGCGCCGCTACCACCGGATATCGACGAAATGGTGTTCGCGGGTTTTCTGCGGGGCTCGCCGGTGGAGACGGTGAAGGCGAAGACGGTGGATATCCAGGTTCCGGCACACGCGGAGATTGTGCTGGAGGGTTGGGTGGATCCATCGGAGTCGCGGCTGGAAGGACCGTTCGGGGACCACATTGGGTACTACTCGCTGGCCGAGCCGTTTCCGATATTTCACCTGACGGCGGTGACGCGTCGGCGGGATCCGGTGTTTGTCTCGACCATCGTCGGCGTGCCCCCAATGGAAGACGCGTGGATCGGCAAGGCGACCGAACGGCTGTTCCTGCCGCTGGTGCGATTGTTCGTACCGGAACTCGTGGACATGAATCTGCCGGTGCACGGGGTGTTTCACAACTTTTGCATCGTGTCGATCAACAAGCGCTATCCCGGGCAGGCGCGCAAGGTGATGCACGGAATCTGGGGCGTGGGCCAGCTGATGTTCACTAAATACGTCATCGTGGTGGACCACGACGTGGACGTGCAGAACCTGAAGGAAGTGATGTGGCGGGTCGGCGCCAACACGGATCCGGCACGGGACCTGGAGCAGGCGCGCGGGCCGATGGACCACCTGGAGTTCGCGACGACCACGGAGCACTTTGGCGGAAAGCTGGGTATCGACGCAACGCGCAAACTGCCGGAGGAGGGCTTCCCACGAGAATGGCCGCCGGAGATCAAGATGGACGACGAGATCGTGAAGCTGGTGGACGAGCGATGGTCGAGCTATGGAATCTGACAAGGACGCGGGGATTGACATTCAACGAGCCAAGCGCCGGCTTGCAGTCGAGAACAACAACCATGCGTGGGAGCTGATCGAAAGCAGCCCCGACTACCTACATGCCTCGGAGTTGCTCTCGCGGGCATATACGTCGCATCGCCACTGGTTCGCGGTAGGCGGACCGCTGGAGAAGCAGCGCGCAGAGTACCTGGTGGCGACGGCAGTGTGTTTTCTTGGAATCACCTCGTTGGCGGTGCACCACGCCGATGCGTGTATCAAGTGGAGCGACGCGAATGGTGACGAGCAAACAGCGTTTGACCGGGCAGCGGCGCTGGAGTGCCTGGCGCGCTCGCACGCGTGCGCCGGCCTTGCGGACGCCGCGAATCGACGGGAAACGGCACGGCAAGCGGGCGAACTGATCGAGGATGCGCAGGAACGGGCAGCGTTCGAGCGGCTGCTGAACAACGGGCCCTGGTTCGGATTGGACTAAGAAGTGGATTCAGAATCCGAATTTATCCTCGCACTCTGCGCTCAATCCAGAATCAAGAACATCATCCGTCTGGGGTTTCCAGAGACTTGGCTGACTTTCACAAAAAGCCGCGTGTAGAAGACTAACTTGAACCTGACTCTTCGTTAGCGTTCGGTCCGACTGCGAACGACTGGACCCACATCGGCTCTGGGTCGCACTACAGATGTTCGATCTCGTCAACGGAGGCCTTGCTTGCCCGATGGACAGCTATCGAATGCTCATGGCGAACACGCGAATCGCAACTGCCAAGCATTCGTCGATCCACCTGTCCATATCTTCATGAAGTCTCTCGCGATCGTCTTCGCCGGTGAATGTAAAGGATTGATCCATGCAATCAATCCACTCAGGACCACCCGCGTCATCGCCGTCAAATCGATCCCGCGAGTCGCCATTGCGGTGAAAGATCTCCGCCCAAGCCGTACCTGCCATTACGCCAGAAATTGGCCTGCCGATGTGATGAATCGAGATCACAAAAACCATGCGAAACTTGTCATACTCAAGCGCTCCTCGAACCCAAAACCTGTCTTCCGACAAGTTGGCATAGTGTCCGGCAGCTTTTGCCGACCTTACGATTTGACGGTTCCACCAATGTCCACGCGAGTCTTGGACCCCGCCGAATTCGGAAAACGTGACAACGGAAAACCCCAAGGAAGAGAATTCGCTCTTGGCATCATTCAGGAATTCACTAAGACGATCGCCGGCCCATATCGTCAAGTTACGCCCAACAGTGCCGACTTCTCGCCGCTCCTCAATCATCGCGGCCTCTTGGTTCCACCACCTGTGAGCAACGGCCCTAGACACCGCTCTAACTCGACTTGCTCCGTCGTCACCTTGAAACTCGACTCCGTCAGTCCTTCGCGCTTCGATCCTAGTCGCTATTGACATAGCGTTGAGGAGCTCCTGTCTTTGTCTCCTCGCGAACAACTCCAAAAGAGGCCGAAGCGATCCTTTGTCACTCTCCTCCAGCGCACCGATGTAGGCTTGCCTATCTTCTCGACGAACATGCAGTGGAAGGTAGCCACCCTTGATAAGAGCGAATGATGTTAGAGCCCGCGCAACTCGACCGTTTCCGTCCGCGAATGGATGAATCGATACGAACCTATGGTGCAGCCATACTGCCTGCAGGACTGGATGAATTGACTCTCTAAAACTATCGTACAGTTCGATCAGACGGTCCATCTCACTTCCAACTTGTTCTGGTGGAGCATATTCATGAACAATTTCACCGTCTCTTGACGGATTGTTCGGTTGACGCTTGAACTCACCATGCTCTAGCGTTTGTTCTCGGTCGATTCCGAATTGGTCCCGCGCCGTATAAGTATCTTGGCTCCTAGTGATCAGGGCATGCAATTGACGAATGAATCCTACTGTAATATCCCTTGTTCCTGCGATTGCATCCATGATCATATCTGAACTCTGGAATTGGTCGCGCAGCATACTTAGGACATTCGAGTCCACATTCCCTCTGGCTCGTTCTACGGCGTCCTGTGTAAACCCATACTCAACTAGAGTCTCGGTGATTCCTCGATCAAGTTCATATAGCCCCTCAAGTATTCCCGTTTCGACAGCAATCGACCTGTTGAGTTCAGCCATGAACTCATTTATCGCCGCCTCGTCTACCCCGCTCTTGAACTGGTCCCACGCGTTTTTGATATGAGTCAAGCGTATGAGTTCCTGTAACTCACGCGACGAATAGTCAGCGCTATCTAGGGGCTCGATTGGAGCCCACCGGATTACTTCGACTTCAGAAGGAGATTCGCGGTTATTCATTTCACTCCATCGATTGGTGGGACAAGCAGTGTCCGTAGCGCCAAATCAAGCTCCAATAAAGAAGAGCCGGTGGAAACAGGATGTAAACTCTAACGGTGTGTCGTGGCTCGAACGACACTCCGCCGCATCCTGATCGTCGTTCTCAAAGAGGTTACCGCAGTTTGGCGTGCAAGCGGGTTTTGAACGAATGAGCGTCAGTGTCGCGCTAGAGCGCGCCGGCGTCTACCTAAATGCGATTCGGTTTGAGCACACGATTTTTGCGTTGCCGTTTGCGTACCTGGGGATGGTGCTGGCGGCGCGGGGATGGCCGGGGTGGCCGGTGTTTATCTGGACCACGCTGGCAATGGCGGGCGCGCGGACCGGGGCGATGGCGGCGAACCGGCTGATCGACGCCGAGATGGACGCGCGGAATCCGCGGACAGCGTCGAGAGCGATCCCGATGGGGATTATGTCAAGACTGGAGATGCTGGGGCTGGCGCTTGCGGGGTTCGCGCTGCTGCACGTGGCGGCGTGGCAGCTGAACAGCCTGGCGCTGGCGCTGGCGCCGCTGGCGATGGTGGTGGTGACGTTCTACTCGTATACAAAGCGGTTTACCTGGTCGAGCCATTGGATCCTGGGACTGGCGGACGGGATTGCGCCGGTGGGCGGATGGATCGCGGTAACCGGCGAGTTTTCAACCGAGGCAGCGCTGCTGGCGCTGGTGGTGACGTTCTGGATCGGCGGGTTTGACGTGCTGTATGCGACGCAGGACGTCGAGTTCGACCGGGACGAGGGACTGCACTCGGTTCCGGCGCGCTTTGGGCTGCCGGCGGCGCTTTGGGTGGCGCGGGCTTCGCATGCCTTGACCATTGGCGTGCTGCTGGCGCTTGGATTCGTGGCTGCCCTGGGCTGGCCGTATTGGGTCGGCGTGGCCGTGATTGGCTTGCTGCTGATCTACGAGAACCGACTGTTGAAGCCTGACGACCTTAGCCGTTTGAGCCTGGCGTTCTTTAACATCAACGGCTACGTGGCCGTGGCGGCGCTGGTGTTCACGATCCTGGGGGTGTGGCTTGGCTGATCCGCCGGGGCTGGTGCTTGGCGTATCAGGGGCCAGCGGCGCCGTGCTGACCGAGGCAACGGTTCGCAGATTGCAGGACCTGGACGTTGCGCTCGACGTAGTTTGCAGCGACTACGGGGCACTGATGTGGCACCAGGAGACGGACGAGCGGTTTGCAGACGCGGTGGCGCGCTGGACGAAGCGGGGTCGGGTGACGGTACACCGGCCGCAGGACGTGGCCGCGCCGATATCCAGCGGTTCGTACCCGACGCGAGGCATGGCGATCGTCCCTTGCAGTATGGCGACGGTGGGCGCGATTGCTTCAGGGGCAGGCCAGAATTTGCTGCACCGGGCGGCGGACGTGACCCTGAAAGAAAAGCGTCGATTGGTATTGGTGCCGCGGGAAACGCCGTTGTCGCTGATTCACCTGCGAAACCTGACAACGCTGGCGGAGGCGGGGGCTGTGATCCTGCCGCCGGATCCGGCGTTTTACCTGCGTCCGGATTCAGTCGAGGCAATTGTGGACGCGCTGGCTGAGCGGATTCTGTATGCGGTGGGTGTGACTCCGAGGGTCGCCGAGGCTCACGCCTGGACGGACTGAGCTAAGCAGCGATGTACAGCCGTGCCAAGCGCCGTGCGCACCAGATCGTGAACAGCCCGGACGACGGCGGTCGCGCGAGCCGGATCTTCGACCAGACCATTTTTGTTCTGATCGGACTTACGGCGTTCGGAATCGTGCTGGAGACGATAGAGCCGATCCGCCAGGCTGCCGCCGGAGCGTTCGCCGTTATCGAAGTCGTCACGGTGGCGGTCTTTACCTTCGAGTACGTGCTGCGAGTGTGGTCATGTACCGAAGATCCGGAATTCGCGCACCCGCTCAAAGGCCGCCTGCGGTTTGCCGTGCAGCCACTCATCTTGGTGGACCTGCTGGCGATCCTACCGTTCTACGTGGGCCAGGATCTGCGCTTCGCGCGTGTGCTGCGACTGTTGCGGCTGATGAAACTGACGCGGTACTCGGAGTCCATGTCCATCATCGGCGAGGTGCTGCGCAATCGACGCGATTCCCTGATTTCAACGCTGTTCGTGGGGTTTGTGCTCCTGCTGTTCGCGTCGTCGCTCATGTACCTCGCGGAGCGGGACGCCCAGCCGGAAGGGTTCTCAAGCATTCCGGCGGCAATGTGGTGGGGGATGGTGACGCTAACCACGGTGGGATACGGCGACCTGTTTCCTGTAACGCCGCTGGGACGTGGATTCGGCGCGGTGGTGGCGCTGCTGGGCATTGGCTTGTTCGCGTTGCCCGCCGGCATTTTGGGGTCCGCGTTCGTGGAGGAGTTGGACCGGCGGCGGGCCGGTGAACCCGAGGATCGAATCTGCCCGCATTGCGGCAAGGAGTTGCACGACGACGAGGGTCCTGGCGCGTGACTGGCGGAGCGCTGCTAGCCTCTGGCGACTGGCGAGTCCACCGAGTTCCCAATGGCGCCTGAGCGATCAGCAGTAGTCGACACGCACAACCACTACTGGCAGGTGGGGACTGACGACCTGTACTGGCTGGACGATCCGACGCATCCGGTTCTTGGAAAGGACTATCTGCCGCCTGACCTGAAACCGCACATGGACACAGTTGGGGTGGCGCAGTCGGTGATTGTGCAGGCGTCGCACGCCTGGAAGGACCAGCTGGCGTACCTCGAATTGGCCGAGACATACGCCTACGTAACCGGCGTGATCGCGTGGGTGGATCTGCAGGCGCCGGACGTGGGAGACCGGGTAGACGAGTTGGCGGCGAATCCGTGGTTCAAGGGAATCCGGGCCGGAGCCGAGGACCAGGCGGATACGGCCTGGCTGGCGCGTGATGATGTGCGGCGCGGCATCGGCGCCGTGCTGAATCGCGGGCACGTTGTGGAACTGCTGGTCAAGACTCCGCACCTCCCACACGTGCCACAGATCGCGCGCGAAAACGAGGGCGGACGGTTGATCGTCGACCACCTGGCCAAGCCGCCGTTCGAGACGCCCGAGATGGCAGTGTGGCAGGAGCGGTTCCTTGCCTTGGCGCCGTTCGAACACCTGCGGATCAAAATCTCGGGGTTGCTGGTGGAGTGCCCGACGTCGCCTATGACGGACACGATTCGAGCGGCGGTGGACCCGGTGCTGGACAACTTTCCCATCGAACGACTGATCTGGGGAAGCGACTGGCCGGTGGCACTGCTGGCAGCGGGATACGAGGAGACGTTCGAGCAGGTTACGGGCGCGCTGGACCGGCTAAACGCGAACGAGCGCGCGGCGGTACTTGGCGAAAACGCACGAGAGTTCTATCGCCTGCCATGAGCAAGGGACGGCTGGCCGGCAAGGTCGCGGTGGTTACGGGAGCGGCCGGGGGAATCGGCGAAGCGACGGCACGGCTGTTTGCGCGTGAGGGCGCCCGCGTGGTGCTGGCCGATTACATGGGCGAGGCCGTGGCTGCACACGCGGCGGACATTGAGGAAGCAGGGGGGCAAGCCGTTGGCGTAACCGCCGACGTGCGGGTAATGAATGACGTGCGGCGGGCGATCGAAACGGCGACGGTTCGCTGGGGTCGCCTGGACGTGTTGCACAACAACGTGGGGGTGAACTTCCACGCCCTGATCGGCGAGGCCAGCGAGGAGCACTTCCTGGAGTGCCTGAACATCAACCTCTTGAGCGTCTATCGGGGCTGCCACGTAGCTGCGCCGATTATGCAGGCGCAGGGTGGCGGGTCGATCATCAACACCTCGTCGGTGCAGGGGATCATGGGCTTTGACACGTACTCGGCCTACGCCTCCGCCAAGTCAGGGATGCTCGGCCTGACTCGGCAGATGGCCGTGGACTACGGATGCCACGGCATCCGGGTGAACGCCGTGCTGCCGGGCGGGATCGACACACCGATGTGGAGGGCCGAGGTTGCGGCTGTGCCGGACATCCAGGCCTTGATCGACGAGTCGGCGTCGCGGATCCCTCTGCAGCGGATCGGGGAGGCCGAGGACATCGCCAACGCGGTGCTGTTCCTGGCGAGCGACGAGTCGTCGTACGTGACGGGGCAGCAACTGGTGGTGGATGGCGGGCTGAGCATTGCGGGGACACGGCCGAACGAGCGATAGGCCCATTCGAGACCGCACACGCAACACAGACCGACCAAAACTGACTACGTGACGCATAGAATCCTTCTAAGCGATCCAACGAGGGAAAGCCTGTCAATGGGGATGACCAAGCGAGACTTCCTGCGATCCATCGGCGCGGTTGCCGGGGTGGGTGCGGCCTATCACACGATGAGCGCGCTGGGCCTGCTTGGGCCCGTCATGGCGCGGGCGACGGCGCCCGAGCTTCCGCTTGGATCAGGCCACGGGAAGCGCGTGGTGATCCTGGGCGCAGGGATTTCGGGGATGACGGCAGCCTATGAGCTCTCCAAGGCCGGATATCACTGCACGATCCTGGAAGCCACGAACCGGGCCGGCGGTCGGAACCTGACCGTGCGGGGCGGGGACGTGATCCGGGAAACGGATAGCCGGCAGTGGGTCGACTTCGACCAGGAAGATCACCTGTACGCCAACATGGGACCGGCTCGCATTCCGTACCACCACCGGGTCATCCTGGGCTACTGCAAGGAGTTCGGGGTGGAACTCGAGGTCTTTACGAATGACAACCGCGGCGCCTTGTTTCACAACTCAGAGCGCTTTGGCGGCCAGTCGGTCGTTGGCCGCCAGGTGATGACGGACTTGCGCGGCTACATCGCCGAGCTTCTCGCCAAGGCGGTCAACCGAAACGCGCTGGATGATGAGCTAACGGGTGACGACAAGGAGCGCGTGCTGGCGATGCTCACCTCGTTCGGCGGGCTCAACCCAGACCACCTCTACGCCGGTTCGAATCGCAGTGGCTATCAAGGCGATCAGATTAATGCCGGGATCGCGCCAGGTGACGTCAACGACCCGCTGGACTTCAGCGAACTGCTCAAGGCGGACTTCTGGCAGTACAAGCTCCACTTCAGCCACTTTCTCAACCAGAACCCCACAATGTTCCAGCCCGTGGGCGGGATGGACGCCATCCCCAAAGCCTTTCAGGCGCGCGTGGGGCACCTGATTCACTTCGGGAGCATCGTGGAGGAGATCCGCAAGACGCCGCAAGGCGTTCGGATCGTCTACCACAACCAGCCCCGCAATGCGGTCGAGGCGGTCGAGGCGGACTTTGCCATTTGCACGATTCCGGCACCGGTACTCAAGGACATCCCTAACGACTTCACGTCCGAGACCCAGGCGGCCATTGCATCGATCGAGTATGTGCCCGCAGTCAAAATCGGGTTCCAGGCGCGCCGGCGCTTCTGGGAGGAGGATCACGCCATTTACGGCGGGATTACCTGGACCGATCAGGACATCACGCAGATCTGGTACCCGGCTTACGGCTATCACCGAAAGAAGGGCGTCATCATGGGCGCCTATATCTGGGACGACCGACCCGGCCAGGGCTTGCGCTACAGCCAGATGACCCCGCCGGAACGCCTGAAGGCGGCTATGGCCGAGGGTGCGCACATGCATCCCGGCTACGCGGATGAGATTGAGTCAGGCGTCAGCCGCGCCTGGGCGAAGGTTCCGTTTCAGAAGGGCGGCTGGCCTGAGAACTCTCAAGCGCCGGCCGCCCTGCAACAGCCCGATGGGGCTATCTACTTCGCCGGCGACCAGGCCACAGCCCTACCCGGCTGGCAGGAAGGCGCCGCGCTGGCGGCGCATGCGGCGGTGGAGGCGATACACGCAAGGGTGACGGCGAGTTAGTTCGGGCCTGGCGGTGCCTCGCGCGGCCTAGCGAGCGGCAGACTAACGTTGACGTTGGAAATCGCGACGCCGGGTGCGGTCTGGATCGGCGCGGATCCTGGCGGAAGACATAAGTTCGAGTAGCGGGCGCTATTCGAAGGCGTTTAGGACCCACGATTCACTCCTTGCCGACCCTTGCTACGAGGCAGCGGGAATCACCGGCAAGAGCACGTGTGACGGGTGGGCGGGGTTGTGGAGGATGGTTTGGTGGGCGACGCGGATCTCTGCGTCGGTGGCGGGGTCGTTGCCGGTGTTGAGGTTGCGGTCGAAGCGGGGGAAGTTTGAGGACGAGACTTCGAGGCGGATGCGGTGGCCGCGCTTGAAGACGTTGGCGGTGACGCCGGCTTCGATCTCGTACTGCTCGACGGCGCCGGGCGTGAGCAATTGGGGCAGATCCTGTCCGTGGCGATAGCGGGCGCGGAGGATGCCGTCACAGAGGTTCATGGCGTATCCGGTGGGTGAGACATCGACGAGCTTGGCGGTCCAGTCGGTATCGAGGCCATCGGTGGCGGCGTGGAGGACGAGCTTGATGGGGCCGATGACTTTGAGGTCCTGCTCAAGCGGCGCGGAGGTGTAGCAGAGGACATCGTGGCGGGCCTCGACGGGACGCTGGTCGTAGGGGCCCCAGGGCTCGATGTGGGGGGTGCAGCAGTTGGCTCCGCCGAGGGACTGGACAGGGAACTCGGGGTCGTAGACGAAGGTGTCGGCGGCTTCATCGCCCGGTACGTCGAGCGAAAGTGATCCGTCGCCGCGGGCGGAGTTGGCAGCGCCGCCGGAGTGGAGGTGCCAGGGCTGCCAGTCAGTGCGGGCCAGGGGCCATTCGTGCTCGTCCTGCCACTGGTTGACGCCCATGACGAAGAGGCGGAGCGGAGGCTCGTCAGCCGAAGGCGCGCCGTTGCCCTTGAGCCAGCGGTCGAACCAGGCGCGTTCCAGGGCGTTGATGTTGACGACCGAGCCGGCGCCGAAGTCGATATCACCGCAGCGCGGAGCGCCGGGGAGGTCGTTGCCCAGGTGGTGGGGCCAGGGGCCCATGATGAGTCGGGATTGGCGGGCGGCGGCGGACCCGCCGTGCAGGCGCAGGCCGTTGAACTGGTCGAAGGCCTGGGGAGCGTAAAGGTCGTACCAGCCGCCCATGACGAAGGCGGGAACGGTGATGTCGTTCCAATGCGGGCGGGTGTCGATGGAGGCCCAGTAGGGATCGTTGGCGGGCAGGTGGAGCCAGTCGTTCCAGAAGTCGAGTTCGCGACCGGCGTGGCCGGGGATGTCCTGGAGCGGAAGGACGCGGCAGATTTCGGTCCAGTTCTCGAAGTCGATGGACTGGGCGGTGCGACCGTCGACGCGGAGACCCCAGTTGATCATCACGCCAAGCTGAAAGACGCCACCGGGGCGAATCAGGCCGGTGAGGTAGTCGATGCAGATGGACTGGGGCGCCAGGCAAGTGAGACTCGGGTGTTGCAGCGGGGCGCTGAGCCACTGGACTGAGCCCAGGTAGGAGCGGCCGGACATGCCGATGCGGCCGTTGCTCCAGGGTTGTGAGCTGATCCAGGCCTGGGTGTCGTAGCCGTCCTCGGGTTCGGCGACGAAGGGGGACCAGGAACCGTCGGAGTCCCAGCGTCCGCGGACGTCCTGGATAACGCAGGCGTAGCCGTTATCGGCCAGGGCGCGGCCCTTGCGGATGTTCTGGTAGGAGGCGTTGTTGTAGGGGGTGCGGATCAGGACGGTGGGGACACGGGAGTCGGGAGTCTCGCCCGCGCCGCGGGGGAGATAGACATCGGCCGACAGATACACGCCGTCGCGCATTCGCACGCGGCGATTGACCTGAACCTGGACGGCGCTGGTGGTGGTCACGTTGCGAATCCGTTGCTCGGCGGCGCCGCCATGATAGGCGCGGGGAGCTGGCACTGACGGGTGGGCGTCGACGGATGGGGCCGGGAACAGGGGGCTCTCGTGCGCGTAAGAGTTTTTTCTAAAAAACTCTTGAGGCTGCGCGGGGTGCTTTTTGGGGTGAGTTTGGGGGGCGGTTGGGGTGGGGTAGTTCATCGAACGGTTGAGGGTGGAGGACCCCTCACGGGCTTCGGCCGAGGACGCCCGAGCCCCTCGGCGAGCTCTGGACAGGCTCTGCCTCTCCCCCAGGCGAGGGGCAAGAGCGGCGGCGGGACGGGGGTGGGGCGGGAGTTGGTGGGGGGTGAAGGGGGGAACTGTCTCTGGCCAGCCGGCCCCCAGAGGGGGCCGGCTGGCCAGAGACAGTTTGGGCGAATTTTTTGCGGAATTGAGGCGATTTGAAGGACCTGGCGCGAACCGCCACAGAGCCGGCGGGCGCCGCGCGGCGAGGGGGTGAGGGGCGACGCGGGCTGACGGGATTACGGCTCTGGGGCGCGGATTGGACAGGTCGGGCATCGGCAGGTTGGAGACAGGCGGGGAGGCCGGCCGGCAGAGTGCCCAGCTGTGGAGGAAAGGGGCGAGACTCTGCCAACGGAACCCTCCGCTTAACCCCAGCGTGGTTGCGCGGAAGACCCTCTCCCCAACCCTCTCCCAGAGGGCGAGGGGGCAAGAGCGGCCGCATCTTCGAGGACGAGGGGTGTCTTGCAAAGGTGGCGAACGGGCGAGGAGGGCACGGAAGAAAATCGACCAGAGATGGAGCGCCCAGGGCGGCGAGGGGGACGGAAGGGCGGACACGAGGGGTTCCTACAGGGACGGGACAGCGACACATTCGATTGTACACCAATTGAATACCGAGGGCTAGCGGGCCTGGGACGAGGGGGCGGGGCAGCGGCGGGCGTTGGCCGCGCATTGGCAGGTATTCAGTGGGGAAGGGGAGAGGTCAGAGGGGAGAGAATTGAGACGGAAAGAGAAGTCAAGGAAGGCGAGAATCCCCATTCGACAAGCTCAGGGCAGGCCTCTTCGGCAGGCTCAGGACAGGTCTCAGCGGACTCTGAGAACGGGTGACGACGGCTACAATGGGGGCAGCATCAAAGGGGCGGCCCCGGTGCATGCAGCGGGGATGGTTGAGGTCCGGTCGGCGAGTTCGCCGTCAATCGAGAGGGGCGCCCACGTGCATCACCGAGTCCACAGTCGAAGCAGCAGCGGCTCTCGGGGTATCCGATGACGGCAGATTTGTCCGCGATCGACATCGAGCGACGATTGACGGCCATTGAGGCCACCCTGCCGACGTTCGCGACCAAGGCCGACATTCAGTCACTGCGAGCTGAAATCCAGCTGATGCGGTCGGAGTGGAAGGCGGACCTGGGCGATATGAAGGCCGACCTGCACGCGCGTGAGGCGCGGCTGATCAAGTGGGTTGCCGGGCTCGTGGTGGCCGGGGCGGCTGCGGCGGCCGGGGTGGCTATTGCCGTGAACCAAATTCTTGCGGCCGGCGTGGGGGGCTGATCGGAGTTCACGCAGGACGCGACGTGGGCTGACGAGTTAGGCGCGGGAGGCGGGCCGGGGCCGGGGATGGCGGATGCTGGCAATGTCGTCAATGCCAGCGATGTAGTCAGGGCGTGCGTTGATTGACGTGGCGGCGGTCACCAAACAGCTGGCGTGTCGCTTCTGCCGAATATCTTTGGATTCGCAGGCGCTGGGCGGAAGGGTGCCGAAAACCCGGTTCGGCTGAATGATGGCACTTATACTGCTCATCCAGCTAGGCGGCTCTCGCGATGCGAACACACTGGAATACAAGCGACTCGAGGAAGTCTGATGTCCCAACATGCCTAGGCACTCTCATCGAACCACGAGGGTCAGAGTTACCCGCTGTGACGACTGGGATGACTTCATCCAGTCACTGCGGCACATAGCAGCCAAGCTACACGCCCAGCGAATCTTCCGTGGCCACGCAAGTCCGAATTGGAAACTCTCGTCAACCTGGGAGAGAAAAATCAGTAATCGAAGATCCTACAACCGTCCTTACAGTCGACGTAGCATTTATGAGCCCGATGGTGGATATGAAAGAGAGCGCGACAAAGGACTAAGGCAGTTTAAGCACCTCGCCACGGCTATTCCTGAGATTCCACTGCAGATGTCGGATTGCGACAACGATTGGTGGGCACTCGGTAGGCATTACGGCTTAGACACCCCTCTGCTCGATTGGTCCAGGAGTCCTTTCGTAGCCGCATTCTGGGCTCTTGCAGAACGGGTTAGAGTAGAGAAGCTGCGCCCGGATCGGACCCATTCAACTATTATAGACTACACGTCGAAGCACCCCATTGTAGTGTGGGAGCTTGCCTTCTTGGACTTTGATTCATCGGTCTCCGATCAATCGAAAGTGTTTCGGCCTCCGGAGTTTGAGCTCATCGACAACGCAAGCTTTGATCTCCATAGACAACGAGCGCAGCAAGGAGTGTTCACTCGCCTCGAACACGATGAGCACACTGACATTGAGAGTTATTTGGCATCCAGGAACCTCGGCGCGGTTCTTGAGCGGTATGAGATACCTTGCTTTTCCATGGACGATCTTAGCGTGGCGATGTCTGATCTTGAGCGCATGAACATTCATTATGGGACGGTCTTCCCCGATCCTCACGGTGCGGCGATTCAAACGAATCTGGAGCCTGACTGGTTTATGTTCAGAAATGAAGGAGAAGGACGCCTAGAGACTCCTCTTTGGGGTCGTGCCCCGGTGGAAAAGAGCTAGCCTAATGCGACCTCTAAGCGCATTCCGAGAATACCTACTTGGTATACGTGGCAACCTGGATGCGGGGAACGCAACAGAACATACTCACCGTCCAGCGCTGAAGATGCTCCTGGAGTCGCTGGACGTCAATATCGAGGCCGTAAACGAACCTCGACGGATTGAGTGCGGGGCGCCGGACTTCGTGGTCACCAAGAAGAGCACCGACCACCCGACCATCGGCTATATCGAGGCCAAGGACATCGGCCGCGACCTGAGCGTCATCGAGCACGACAGCAACCGGAGAGCGCCAAACACAACCGACGGACAGCAACTCCGGCGCTACCGCCAGTCATTGTCCAATCTGATCCTGACCGACTACGTCGAGTTCCGCCGCTACGCGGACGGTGAACTCGTGCAGACAGCCAGACTCGCGGTGGACACCGTCGCGGGGTTGACTTTCGACTCGAAGGGTGCCCAGGCCCTGCTCGAGTTGCTGGCCGCCTTCTTTTTACAAGCCCCGGAGCCGGTCGCCAGCGCCGAGGAATTGGCCGTGCGGATGGCGCGGATCACCCACATGATCCGCGACGTCGTCGAGCAAGGATTTAACCAGAATCGAGCCTCCCAGAACTTGCGTGGCCTATACAGGGAACTAGAGAGAACGCTGATCCCAGGACTCAAGACCGACGCCTTCGCCGACATGTTCGCGCAGACTTTGGCCTACGGTCTCTTCGCCGCCCGCGTCGACTACCTGGGCCCGAGCCCGTTTCGTTGGCAGGACGCCGCCCATCACATTCCACGCACCAACCGCTTCATTCGTCCACTCTTCAATCTCGTGACCGGTCCCGACCTGAACGATGAGCCCTTCGTCAGCTTTGTGGACGACCTCGCCCAGCTACTGGGCATCGCCGAGATGGAGGCGGTGCTAGCGGACTTTGGCAGGCACGGCGTGCGGCAGGACCCAATCATGAACTTCTACGAGACGTTCCTCGCTGCGTACGACCCAACCGAGCGCGAGCGGCGGGGAGTGTATTACACGCCGGAACCGGTCATCTCTTACATCGTGCGCTCGGCGGACTACCTGCTGCGTGAACGGTTCGACTGCACCGACGGACTTGCCGACTACCGGAAGGCGCGGTACGCGGACAGCCAGGGCGACGTCAAGGAGTCGCACCGGGTGCTGGTGCTGGATCCGGCCTGTGGCACCGGATCGTTTCTGTACGCGGTGATCCGGCACATCCGCGAGCAATATCAGACCAGCGGGCAGGCTGGCCTTTGGACCAGTTACGTCAAGGAGCACTTGCTGCCTCGGCTTTTCGGGTTCGAGTTGCTGGTGGCGGCCTATGCGATGGCGCATCTCAAGCTGGGGATGCAATTGGCGGCCCTGGACCTGCCCGAGGCCAGCCGCATGACTTGGGCCTACCCATTCTCGGCCGACGAGCGCCTTGGCGTGTACCTAACCAACGCTCTGGAGCCGGTTGAGGCTGAGTCAGGACCGTTGTTTGGCCTTGGGGACGCCCTAGCCAATGAGGCCAGCGCAGCTGCCGGCGTCAAGCGTGACCGGCCTATCATGGTCGTGCTGGGCAATCCGCCCTATTCGGGCCATTCGGCGAACAAAGGCGAATGGATTACAAGCCTGATCGACAGTTACAAGCAGGGTTTCCCCGAGTTGAAGAAACCCGCACAAGCGAAATGGCTCAGCGACGACTACGTCAAGTTCATACGCTTTGCCCAATGGCGAATCGAAGAGACTGGTTTCGGAGTTCTGGGCTTTGTTACGAACCATAGCTACCTGGACAATCTAACCTTTCGCGGAATGCGCCGGAGCCTGCTCGGGACGTTTGACGAGATCTTTCTGCTAGATCTGCATGGCAACTCTAAGAGAAGAGAGCGCACCCCTGACGGTGGCAAGGACGAGAATGTGTTTGATATTCAACAAGGTGTAGCCATCGGCTTATTCGTGAAGCATGAGCGCGGCGATGGGAATCCGGCACGAGTATTTCATGCTGACTTGTGGGGGACACGGCAAGAAGGATCTGACGGCGGCAAATATGGCTGGCTGACTGCAAACAGCATAGCTTCGACTCAATGGACTGAGCTTAGCCCAAAGCCACCTAGATACTTGTTCATACCTCGTGATGAGGGTCTATTTGCTGAATACGAGGCAGGATGGTCGATCGCCGACATCTTTTCGCCAAATGGGGATCCTGCTCCTGGAATTGTCACAACACACGATCAGTTCGCCATCTCATGGACAGCGAACGAGGCTGCCTCGAAGGTCGAACGTTTTCTTTCGACGTCTTCCGAAGAAGAGGCGCGCACACTGTGGCGGTTGTGCAGACAGAAGCAGTGGCTATATGCACGAGCTATGGAAGAGTTAGAGGACAATTCATGGCGTGACCGGATCGAACCCATTCTCTATCGTCCATTCGATGTCAGATTCACGGTATTTGACCGCAATGTCGCTGTTCATCGTAGAGAACGTGTAATGCGGCATATGTTGGACACTCAGAATCTCGCGTTATCAACTATTCGCTCCATGGACATTCAAGGTGGATTCGAACATGTATTTGTAACTAAGCATATCACTCAGCATCACACAGTTTCACTGAAGGAAGTTAACTACCTCTTTCCCCTGTATCTTCGCCCGTCCGAATCGGATGTCCAACATGAGCTCTGCAGTCCCGACGAACGGAGGCCCAACCTAGATCGACAGTTTATCTCCGAACTGTCATTGCGTCTCAATCTCCGATTCATCAGTGACCGCCCAGGAGACCTCGAATCCACGTTTGGACCTGAGGACGCGTTCCACTATATCTACGCTGTCCTGCATTCACCTACTTATCGGAAACGCTTCGCCCAGTTCCTGCGGGAGGATTTCCCACGCATCCCGCTGCCGACAGGCCTCGAAGAGTTCGTCGCGCTGACAAGACTTGGGCAGGCCCTGAAAGCCGTGCATCTGATGGAGGCGCCGTTCCTGGACGGTGTTCAGGTTCGTTTTCCAGTCGCCGGCGACCGGATTGTGGAACCGGGCCACCCCAAATACATTGCCCCAGGCGAGACGCCGGTAGGCGAGCGCGAGCCGGTGAACGCGGGTCGTGTGTACATTAGCCGCACGACGCGTTCGCGCCACGGGAAGCCACCTCGACTGGGACAGTACATAGATGAGATTGAGCCGGAGGTGTGGGAGTTTCGGATCGGTGGATATCAGCCAATGTCGAAGTGGCTTCAGGACCGCAAGGGACGGACGCTAGGCTTCGAAGATCTGACTCATTACGGACGCATTGCCGCAGCCCTACGCGAGACAATTCGGCTGATGGGGGAACTTGACCAGATTGGCTTAGACTTTGCCGCAAAGTGACTTCACACTTATGGCTGACAAATCTGTACACCCTTCCTTACGAAATGGATCCTCTCCTCTTAGCAGCTGAATATAGATAATTCTCTAATTTCCAATTAGCCGTCCAGACACCACTGCAAGCGATACCGTAATCAGAATAAAGGCCGCAGGAAGCGCATTCCTGACGGCGATGTAAGCGATCTCCATTTCATCAACTTTCCGCGCCACTGCCCACTCGTTTTGAACCATGCAATTGATCTGAGAGTTAACAAGTCTAATCCTATATTCATTACTCGACTCAAACTCAACTGGCACGAAGTCATCGATCCCTAATCTCCTATATTCACGTCTCCTAAGCCCTCGCACAGCAGCCTGAAGCGATCGTATAATCTGCGCGATCACATAAATCACTAACAAGAGAGCCCCTACAAGGACTGCGGTAACAACGCACGCAGGCAACAATCGATCTTCATTCTGAGTGCGTCCCAAAGTTGTTGCTGCGGCTAGACTACCAATCAGTGCTGCGGAGAGAACCGATGTGAAGGTGAGCATTGAGGCCAGCTTTGTGTCCACCGTCCTACTATGCTCCTCAGCCTGTGATAATCGATAAGCAACGATGGAACCAACTTCGTCCACTAGATGAGCGTGATCAGTATTGAACGTGTCCTTGTCCGGCGGCTCCGGGATCTCATCACCCGTGAGGTGAGGCCATATCCAGTCTGGCACTCGATCATAGACTGACTTTACCAGATCTATTTTCCTAACCATGATGCAATGCTTTCAGATATTGGAAAGCCAAGCTGATCCTCAATCCAGAGCCATTCACCGCTCGGGTTAATTTCAAAGAATACATAGCTTCCATCTGGAGTCAGTGCAAGGTCAATCGCTCCAAACGCAAGTCCGAGTTGATCGAGTAAGCTACGACAGAGGTTCTCCAGTCCGAGGGGTAGATCGTGCGGTCTGTGCGCAATGTCCGGATCGTCAGTTGCCCGCCAATCTATCCTACTGGAATCTCGTGCCTGAGAGAGAATCTCGGCAGCGTAGACGTCCTCTGCCACGACGGTGACTCGGATGTCGGCGGACTTTTCCACTAGTTCCTGAAACGTGACTGGCGCAAGCACCAAGCCGCTGAGATTGTCGAGATCAGATTCAGCTATGGCGCTCGTGAAGATGGCTTGGTTCCCATTTGGGCTTTTGACGTACCCTGCACTTACAGCCTTAGCAATTAGCTGGCGTGTTACTGCAAAGTGCTGTACTTCGGGGACTTCATTGGTAACGATCGTTGGTGGTAGCTTGAAGCCCAATTGTGAGGCCACGGAGAGTTGGTAGGGCTTTCGCTCAGCGCGCCAAATAGCCTGGAGAGGACTCATCCACCTCTTGGAGGGCAATGTCGGCAGGACACCCTCGAGGAACGCCCGAGTCTCACGTTCGCAGAATTCATGAACACCAGGCGCCAGACCGTCAGGCAGGTTGGGTACGGTACTACGCCGATACCAGACTGACTTCACGTCGGTTCCTTTGATGCGCTTTGATCCGTCACATATTGATAGCTCGCCTTGCGGATCAAATGTCGCACGAATCTCGGTCGGGAATCGATCGGTGTCAAGCCTAAAGTACGGTACTCCGTAGCAATCTAGGGCACTTCCTACGTACTCGGGGGCTTCATCGTAAGAAGTGGTGACGATTAGTACCGTCTCAGTAGACATCCGTAGGTTCGCGGCTGGCTTTCGTTACCGTAGTCCGAGGCGTTCTACTGCTGTCGGGATTTGGAGCTTGGGATGCAAAATTAAGCATAAATGGCTTGGTTACCGCAGTTTCTGCGCTCGGATTGAAGTGCTCTCGTGGACGCGGAGGCTCTGCTGTGACAGGTTCGGCTGATTTACGCGTCGAACGGCTTGAGAGCTCTTCCAAGAACGGGATATTGGCAGACATCGGAGTTTTTCTCCTTGCAAGTTGGTCAGTACCAGACTCCGGCACTGCGTTAGCGATCATCCGTTGTCTCGCGGTATACCTCAGTGATTATAGTGCCAGGAGGCAATGGACGTTCTGGTCGGCGAGGTGAATTGGCAAATCTCAAAGCAAACGGCAGGAGCGTCGTATCAGCCTCTACATGAGCTAGGTCAGAGTGAAGGACTTCGGAATGGTCAGACGCGAATCTGTCAGTTCCTGCAGACCAAGACTTCGCGAGCTTGGCCAAGAACGGGTCCGTGACGGACATTGAGCATCGTTTCTGCATGGCACGTTCACGGCCCAGCATATCTGATCGTTTTGACGACACGCTCGCGTTTCCGCAGGCGAGTCATGAGCTGGCGACCCGGAGCGGAAGAGGCTGGTTTGAATCCGGCCCCTACCTGGGAGGGAAGCGAGAGCGGTTGCAGGTTGGTTGCCGGCGAGTGTGCTTCGACACGCCCCGCCGAATGACCCTGGAGCGGCTCACCACGGGAAAGCGAAGAGTGAGCGGAGAGAAGTGAGGAGTGAGAGGGGACGGGAAGGGAGACGAGGAAGAGTGAAGTCGAGATCCCTCGGGGGACCGTCGGGATGACAAGAGAAGACGGGTGGGTCACAGACCCACCCCTACGAAAGACTGGAATGCCGGCGCGGGTCCGCCGTGACAGGGGGCGGGGTTGGGTTGACACTAGGGGTCGATAGGGGACCGCAGCGCTGGGATGGCTAATGAAGTACCGCGAGGTTGGGAATACGGGGATCGAGGTTTCGGAGGTTGGGTTCGGGACCTGGGAACTGGGCGGCATGGAGTGGGGGGATATCTCGGACGAGGACGCGCTGGCGGTGCTGCGTCATGCGTATGACAACGGAATCACGTTTTACGACACGGCGAATGTGTATGGGCCGGGTCGAAGCGAGGAGTTGCTGGGTCAGGCGTTTGCGGGGATGGATGACGTGATTATTGCCACGAAGGTGGCGTTTCCGATGGATACAGACGGGCATATCGTGGCGGGCGGCCCAGGCCCAGTGCACAACCTGTCGCGCGAGGCGATTCTGATGGAGTGCGACCTGAGCCTGAAGCGACTGCAGCGCGAAACGATTGACTTCTACCAGATGCACCGGCCGCCGGATCACCATGAGTGGGATGAGTCGTTTGGGGCGATGGAGGAGTTGCGGGCGGCGGGGAAGATCCGGCATTACGGGGTGGCGCTGGGGTCGATGGCGGACGGGCTGAAGGCGGTGCGGGAGAACGACATCGCCTCGATAATGACGACGTTCAACTGCCTGAACCAGGAGCCGGCCGAGGAGTTGCTGCCGGCGATGCTGGCGAAGGGGGTGAGCCTGTTTGCGCGGGTGCCGCTGGCTTCGGGGTTCCTGACGGGGACGCTGACACCTGACACGACGTTTGCGTGGAATGACAAGCGCGGGGTGATTCCGCGAGACGAGTACCTGGCGACGCTGGAGCAGGCGGAGCAGATGCGGTTCCTGGCGGATGAGCCGGGGGTCAGTTCAATGGCGGAAGGGGCGCTGAAGTTTGTGCTGGCGCACGAGGCGGTGGCCTCGGTGGTGGCAGGGATGATGCGTCCGTTTGAGGTGGATTTGAATGTGAGGGCTTCGGGGGAAGGGTTGTCGGAGGGGGCGGTTGAGCGGGTGCGGGAGGTTTATCAGGCGGGGTTGGGCGTTTAGGGAGGGACTGAACAGGGGGGTGGACGTGGTGGGTTGCTGGTGGTTTGGCGTGGGTGGTGGGGGTGGCTGCCACCCTCACCCCAACCCTCTCCCTCAAGGGCGAGGGAGGAAGAGAGCGCCCGGTGGTTTGTCGTGGGTTGCTGGTGTCTTGGCGTGGGCGCTGGGGGTGGCAGCCACCCTCACCCCCGGATCGCGTCTGGGGCAGGCTCCAGCCCTCTCCCTCAAGGGCGAGGGAGGAAGAGGCGGGTTGCGCAGGCGTGGGTGCTCGGATTCGGCTTGGCTAGTAAACCGAGGCAGCCACCCTCACCCCAGCCCTCTCCCTCAAGGGCGAGGGAGGAAGAGGACGGACGGTGGGTTTGTGGTGGGTTGCCGCTCTTTGGCTTGGGTGCTTCACCGAGGCAGCCACCCTCACCCCAGCCCTCTCCCTCAAGGGCGAGGGAGGAAGAGGGCGCCCGGTGGGTTTGACGTGGGTTGCTGCTCTTTGGCTTGGGTGCTTGACCGAGGCGGCCGCCCTCACCCCAGCCCTCTCCCTCAAGGGAGAGGGAAAGAGTAGGTGATGCGCGGAGCGGGGATGTTGCGCATGGTCTTCGGCTCAGGTAGCTGAGATGTCGTCGCCAGATCAGCGGCTTCGGCGGATTCCGCCACGGCTGCGAACGCTGGCACGGGCGATGCGTGGTGGGCAGTCGGACGCGGAGACCAAGATCTGGTGGCTTGTTCGCAATCGAAATCTGGGTGTGAAGTTTCGCCGACAGCATCCGGTAGAACGATTCGTACTCGACTTTTACTGCCCGGAACTGCGATTGGCGATTGAGGTGGATGGACGTCAGCACTTGGAAGCAGAGGGACTCGCTCGGGATGCCGCGCGAGCCGACGCCTTGGGCAAGCGCGGGATTCGTGTGGTGCGATTTACGAATACTGAGGTCCTGCAGGAATACGAGGCGGTAGCGGAGGCGATCTGGCAGGCCTGTCATAGGGGACGGGAGTAAGTGTTTGGCATGACTTTGGTCGGAGCCTTGGAGGGCGAGGGAGGAAGAGGCGGGTTGCACGGGCCGGGGTGCTCAGCTTTGGCTTGGGTGCTTGACCGAGGCTGCCACCCTCACCCTGCCCTCTCCCTCAAGGGCGAGGGAGGAAGAGGCGGGTTGCACGGGCCGGGGTGCTCAGCTTTGGCTTGGGTGCTTCACCGAGGCAGCCACCCTCACCCCAGCCCTCTCCCTCAAGGGCGAGGGAGGAAGAGGACGGACGGTGGGTTTGTGGTGGGTTGCTGCTCTTTGGCTTGGGTGCTTGACCGAGGCGGCCACCCTCACCCCAGCCCTCTCCCTCAAGAGAGAGGGAAAGAAGGGGCCCGTGGATGGGTGGGGCGGGGGTGGGTTAGTGGGGGATGCCGAGGGCGTGCATGCGTTGGTGGATAGCTTCGCGGGCCTGGTGGAAGGGTTCTTCGAGGTAGGCCTGGTGGTCGTGGTGGCCGTGGTGGTGGGTGGCGTGACCGGCGGGGTATTGGGTGCTGCGTTGGCGGATGTACTGGATGCTGCCGTCGATGAGGGTGAGCATGTAGCGGGCAGTCTCATCGCTCCACATGGACCAGTCGCCCTCCCCGGTGGTGACGTAGACGGGTGAGGTGTGGCCGAAGCGGTTGCGGTGCCAGCCATCGTGGTGGGCAGGGGCATCGAAGTAGCTGGGGCCGCCGGTGCGGGCGGCGATCCAGGAGTCGTCGGTGACTCTCACATCCGCGGTGAGGTCGAGGCGGCGGGCGCCGGCGACTTCGCGGGTTTCGGCGACGATTTCGCCTTCCTGGACGATTTGCAGGCTGTGGATGGGCAGGACGGACTCGGCGCAGGCGCGGACGGTGACGGTGCCGCCGCCTTCGGGGAGGCGGATGGTGTCGCCGATTTCGTGGCCGTCGACGGTGAGTTCCATGAGCGGGCCGCCGCTGAGGTAGGTGCGGCCGGCGGCCATGTTGCGGCACCAGGCGTTGTAGTCGAAGTCCTCGCCTTCGGGCAGGCGGACGTAGGTGCGATAGAGGCCCACGGGGACCTCGGACGACATCTTGTCGGTGCCGCCGGCGAGGGGTAGACGGTAGCCGCCGTTGAGGTAGCGGTAGTACTCCATGTGGGGGAAGTGCTGCTGGCGGAGCATTTCGACAGCGTCGACGCGGCCGGTGGCGATGAGGGTGGCGGGTTCGCCGTTGGGGCTGGGGAGATGGGGAATGACGACGTGGCCGCCCTGGGCGTGGGTGGCGTCGGCCCAGTGGGAGAGGGCGATTTCGAGGGAGCCGCCGGCTTCGGCTTCGCCGGGGCCATCGGAACACCAGGGCATGATGGCTTCCTTGAGGCCGAGCAGGGTGAGGTGGCCGAGGAAGTGCTGCCGGTTTTCCTGGGAGACGTAGACGATGGTGCGGCCATCATCGGAAACGCGGGGGCGACCGATGAAGTCCTCGGTGTTGGTGAACAGGCTGCCCCACTGGGAGGCGAGGACGTTGACGACGTTAAGGCCTTCGCCGGCGGCTTCGAGGTTGGCGCCGTCGCCGGAGAGGAAGTGGACGTGGGTGTCGCCGGAGTACCAGCCGCGGGCGTTGGGGTCTGACCAGCGGCGAAGGCGGAGTTCGAGCTGGCGCTGGCCGGGCTTGATTTCGAGCTCGGTGCGGAGGGGTTGGTACTCGAAGCCGCAGGCGGCGTCGACCTGGATCTTGCCGACGGGGAGCCAGCCCTGGCAGCGGCCGTCGATGTAGGCGTAGGTGGCCTGGTCCATGCGGAGGTCGCCGCCGACGTCGGTGTGCCAGGTGTCGTGGCCGGTGTTGAGGTGGTTGTGGTGGCCGTGGGGTTGGTAGGGGACGCCTTCGGGCGAGCGGAAGTGGACGCGGCAAGGCAAGGGCTGGCCGGTGGCGTCGTCGACGACGCGGGTGTGGACCCAGTTGCGGCCCTGCTCGGCGAGGCGGAGGCGGAGGCGGGGGGAAGCGTCGAGGGGCTGGCCGCCTTCGAGGTCGGAAAGGCGGGCGGCGCCTAGCTCGTCCGAGCCGCGGGCGACGTGGATCTGGGCGGAGGGGACGCCGGCTATTTCGGTGTAGGCGGGGCTGTTGGATTCGTTGCGGGGTTCGCCGAAGCCGGCGGTGTCGGAGGCGAGGAATTCGGCGGGGTCGCGGGTGATGGGGTGGGGGAAGGTGGCAATGCCGCGTTCGACGGAGACCTCGAGGTCGAAGGGGGCGTCGGCGTCGTCGGGCTCGGGGAGTTCGATGACGACGGCGCGGCGGGCGGCGCGGCGGAAGGGGTCTTCGTCAACGTGGCCGAGACACAAGCCTCCGAGGAGGATGCGGCGGTCGGTGGGGCGGAGTTCGACGTGCTGGATGGCGACGTCTGGGCGGGGGTTGCGCCAGGGCCAGAGGTAGAAGGCGTTGGCGGAGGTTCCGCCTTGGACTTCGGTGAGGGCGCGGCCCATCTGATCCCGCTCGGCGGTGTGGCGGGGGACGAGTTCGTCGTCGACGTCGGGCATGGCGACGAAGGGGGCGCCGGGGGAGCGGACGTCGGAGATGAGGTCCGCGGTGGAAGTGAGCCAGCCGATTTCGAAGCGTTCGCGGATGGGCAGCTCGGTGTGCTGGCCGTCGGCGTAGTGGATGACGTAGGTGGCGACGTGGTCGCCGGGGACGCCGCTGGCGTGGAGTTGGGCGTCGACGAGGATGTGGGCGAAGACGAGGGTGTGGGCGGTGTGGCCGACATCGATGCGGATTGAGTCGGTGTGGCCGCTGTGGCCGAGGAGGGGGAGTTGGACGGAGGCGGGGTCGCCGATGAGGAAGGGGACGCCGCGGTAGGCCTGGGGGCCGAGGGTGGCGGCGGCGTCGGGGCCGAGGAGGTGGGCGGGGGCGTTGCAGAGGGGGGTCAGGTCCAGGGGCTGGTAGTCGGACATCGCGCGCTCCGCATTGGGTGTTGGTGGGCGGCCGGTGAGGGGATGGTGGAGGGAATTGGGCGGGGCGTCAATTTCGGGGGTGAATTTGGGGGCCTCGCGCGCAATAAGAGTTTTTTCTAAGAAGCTCTTGAGGTAATTCGGGGCGCTTGTTTGCCGGGTTTCGGAGCGTGGGAGCGGGCAATCTTGGCCTCCGGACGGCGCCTGGGGCGGGGCGACCGGGTGGGGAGCCGGGTAATCCGGGATGCGGGGGCAGGCGGGGTGGTTGGGTGCGGCCTGGTTGGGGTTGGGTACGCCGGGATGACGGACGGACGGATGAGCCCGTGGAGGAGCCGGAGAACGAGAGCCAGGAGGACCGGCCGGAGGCGGAGGGGCGTGGGCATTTCGAGGGGTTGCGAGGCTTACTCGGATAGTGTACATTAGCTGGAGATGGGGGGCAAGTGAAGAAGGGGAGAGGGGCGAGGGCAGAGGAGTGAGAGGGGGAAGGGAAAGGGATGGGATGGGGTCGGGGGCTGGGAGCGAGGTGCGCGTGCGGTTGTGGGTTTGGCGGGCTTGGGAAGACCTGGACTCCGCCTGCTGCAAAACCTTCGGGTGGCTGGGGTGGTGAGATTGACTGGCGTCGATCAGGGGGATGCCAGCATTGCCAGCAATGCTGGCAACGCAGTCAGTGCTTGGGGTGACGGCAGTGCAGGCAACGCTGGCACGGATGGCGGGGGCAGCGACAAGCCGGGGTCACCCGGAACGTTGCCGGATATCCGGACGGCGCAGTAGGCAGACAGCGGGTAATGCAGCGACTCAGTGGGTACGCGACGTGGCCAGCGTGGCTGTCGGGAGCCAAGAAGTGCGGCGGCACCTGGCCGTATTGATGCCGATCGGGGTGTGCGGTGGTGGGGCGATTGGGTAGGCTCGAAGGACGTTGACCCCGCATTAGGCCTTGCGAAAGCAGACCATGGGGCAGCGTCAGGGTCGGGACGACCTCGCTCACCGACGGTCTCAAGGGACCCAAGGTCATTGGTCCGTCCCGGCCCGCCCTCTGTGACCCTGGTCAATCCAAGGCCGCCGGGACGTGCAAGGGAATAAGAAGCGGGTTGAGCAGGCGTGGGTGCCTTTACGGGAACTTGGGTGCTGGGGTTGGCAGCCACCCTCACCCGGCCCTCTCCCTCAAGGAAACCTTTGCGTAACTCAAGCGCGAGTGCCCCGAAGACACCATGTCTATTTCCCAGGAGAGGGGAAGAGCGGCGGCGTCGAGGGGGCAGCGTGGGTGGCTCAGGGCTTGGGAGGGATTCCGGGCTTTCGACCCTCACCCTAACCCTCTCCCTGCCAGGGAGAGGGAAGAAGACGGCGGCTCCTCGAAGAGATTGACTCCACGCACCCTCCGGCAAAGACGTCGCCGGCCTCTTCCCCAAGCCAGCCAAGAGGCCACGCCCCGGAGGACGGGGGTTATGCAAAGGTCTCCTCAAGGGAGAGGGAAAGAGCGGCGACCTGAGCTGTCAGATGGTGGCCTGGCGCGGTGCTGTGCTTGGGCGGTCACGAGCGGGAGACCCTTACCCACGTCCTCTGCCACGGGGCGAGGGAGAAGTAGCCGCCGAACGTTGGTGGGCGAGGGGCGCTTTGCATGGTTCTCGCTGCGGGGATTAAGAGCGGCCGCAGCTGTGATCAAGGTGAAGCGCTGGTGTGTCCTGTCCAGGGACTTTGGCGGGGTTGTTTGGGTGGCATTGAACGAAAGGACTGTTCGGGCGGCACAGGGGTCCTTCAGCGGGCGCCATCAGCGCGCCGCGACAGGAGCGATGCGATGACGACCATGTCGGTCCAAGAGCCGCCAGTGACCAGATCAGACCTCCGGGACGAACTGGATCGGACGCTCAAGCACTACGCTACAAAGGCTGACGTTGCCAACCTCAAGGTGTGGATTGTCGGTCTCTTGCTGGTCGTTGTGCTTAATGTGATTGGAACGGCTGGGGCCATCGTGGCTGCGTTCCTGGCTGGTTAGGTCGCGGCTCCCGGCACTATTCCGGGAGTTCGGGATCTTCAGCGGTCACTAGGCGCACGAACACCCGCCAATCTCGGCACTGCTGAACGACGCGGACATTTACGCGATCAAGGGGTTGTGTTGTTGGCTGTGCGACCGGATTGTGGCGGTGCGGTCGCGGCGGGTGATGCGTGCGGCGGGGGGTTGAGGTTATCCCCGGTCTTCTCTGAGCAAGGCTCTGAAGCCGGCTTGCTCGAAATCCCGGTCGTAGGCCAGCGCTTCCGTGATATTCCGCTCCTCCATGACAAGGAAGCTCGCGCAGTCCGTGAAGCTCCATGCCTGGTCGCTTCGGGCGGCGTACCGTTCCGCGGCGGCCCTGAACTGGGCGTCGGTCTGCGGGACGATTTCCACGCTGGGATCGGCCTCAAGCTCGTGAACAATTCCGGCTGCAAACGTGCGCCGATGTTCAGGCTTGCCCGCCATTGAGTTGAGCGTCTCAACCAACACCAGTTGGGTTGGCACGACATCCGATGCTCCCCAGGCGTGAGCAACGGCCATCGCCCTCTGGTGGCGGGCGTCTCGAGGATTCCACAAC
Source organism: Chloroflexota bacterium (assembly GCA_022824495.1). GTDB lineage: Bacteria > Chloroflexota > UBA11872 > UBA11872 > UBA11872 > UBA11872. The sequence goes on from JAJDZU010000002.1 coordinate 85,700, forward strand.
GCAATCCAGTAGGCCGAGTCCGCGAAGACTACGCCCACGAGTCCTCATTCCTTCGGATGGCCGTAGAGGTAGTGCTTCTTGTTCTTGGCCAGGTCGGTGGAGAGGTCGTCCCAGGTCTCCGGGGGAACGGATTCCCTGAGCCTCTCGAACATTTGCGGGATGGACTCCCGCCCCTTGCCGGTGGGCGGCGCGTCGTTGACCGCATCCTGGGTGTCCTCGATGGACACCATCACCTCTTTGCCTTCGTCCAGGTCGAGCGGCTCCAGGGGCGTGAGCACGCCGTCGGCGTACCTGGCTTTGACGTTGATAATCATCCCGGGTCCTCTCCGGCCAGCGCGTAGCCCGCGGCCAGCGCTGTGTGCGCCGTGCCTTCCGCCCCACGGTCGACGCTCGGCTTCTGCGCCCGATTCACCGACGCCTCTTGGTCTCTGCGTTCGGCCGTCGATCGCACGTTCTCAGTCTATCGCTCGAGGGAAGCGAGGAAGGGGACAGGTGAGAAGGCGGAGGAGTGAGAAGGAGCGGGCTCGGAGTGACAGGAGCGGCGGGCGCGATGAAGGCGCTGCGAGAGGGGCAATGCGACGACGGCGACTCCGGGGCAAGAGCCGCCTTTGAGCAGATCGGGCCTGCGGGACGAACTGAATCGGACGCTGAAGCATTACGGCACGAAGGCTGCCGTTGCCAACCTGAATGTTTGGATCGTTGGGGTGCTGCTGGTCGTGGTGCTAGACGTGGTTGGAACGGCGGGGCGCACGTGGCGGCTTGTGTAGCTCCTTAGGTCTTGACGGCACGCCCACGTAGGAGAGTTCGGGAACAGCTGCAAGAATGCATCGGTTGAGCCCCGATAGATATTGGCGATGCCGAGCGAGAGGAACAGTCACGGCGTCAAGGCACTGTGCTTTTCCTGAATGATTGGTCTGAGTCATGAGTGCGACGGGGACGCAGCTGTCAATGCAGATCGGTCTCGCCCCTCTGAGTTCACGGCCGCATATCTGAGGCCAAAGCAGCTCGTCGATTGAACTCACAAGTCAGCTGGGGCAACTCGGACTGCGTGCAGTCCTCGTGGATTCTCGACGACTTCAAAGCTAAGTCGCTGACCGAGTCGCAACGTCGGCCAAGACGTCGGCCGCACTAGCGATGACGTATCCAAATGCACGCGTTCAAAATCTTCATTTGCTATGAATCCGTAGTGGTAGTGGCGGTGCAGGAATACCAACTTCCCAACGTAAACAGTCGTGCGCGCGGTCCTAGTACCGTACCCTGACGCTTGCGGCATACACCGCGCCACAACATCATTCATATCGAATATCCTGCGAGTCTTGCTATAGTCGCAATTCCGGACGAATTGCTTGTTTCTATCCCAACTTGCGGCGATATCTTCGACGTCGACGAATGAACTCTCTGCCAAGTGTGCATCACTGAGTGCCTCCGCCAGAATACGAACACCAACGTGAGCAAGCTTCTGATCCCAGTCAAACTCTCGAGCTGTAGTCTCCACGATATCCACTCCGCTCATCAATGCGTCGACCGCGTCATCGTACTTGCCGACCCTTACTAATTGTTCAGCAAATCGTCTCTGAGCCTCTGCGTATTGAGTGCCCTGAATAACTCGGTCAAATCGAGACTGATTCTGCTCCCGACGTTCCCACACATACTCATGCTCGAGCAGAGCCTCCTCTACCCTCGCCAATCTCGTCAACACGAGTCCGCGCACACTCTTGAGAACCAACGGCAAGCAATCCGGCTGCTGTAGTGCTAAGTCAATATGCTCAAGTGCACGTTCATACTCATGTATACCAACCAGATACAGAGCATAATGCCGCCTAAACACGTCTGAAGCAGAATACTCAATTGCCAGCTCATAAGCACGCTCTATCTCGTATATCGGTCGTCCGCTTGCACCAAACAGCAATGCTCTAACGCGATGAACTTCCGCCCAATCTGGAGTCAACTCCTGCGCATGACTGACACACCGCTCAGCATGATCCAGTTCATGCTTTCGAATTGCACGCAGCGCATCGCTCAGATAGGGTGCCGAGATTCGCTGATCTTCGGTAGTGACATGCAAGTACGACTTTGCATATCTGTATGTGCTCCTCAGGTTCGCACTTCTATCTTGCTCCACGCGCCACTTCTTCAGCAGCTCTCTCGTGCGCCTCAGCACGCGATTCCCAGGCGGATGATTACGTGACAGATAGTCGAGAACTAAACCACCAACGTGGTAAGCTCCTTGTCCTTCACCCTCACTAAGAGTAACAATCATATTGGTTCGTCGAAGTTCAATCAGGGCCTCCTCGAACGAAATGTCTCCGATTGCCGTCATCTCACGGATCTGTGCTTGACTCAGCGATCTACGAGCTGCCAACAGCGTCGCCAAGATCTGCTTCGCTGACTCACTCAATGCTCTGTATACGTTAGCAAGACAAAACGTCAGGGCTTGGTCCAGGTCCTCATGCTCAAGTACATCAGATGGGCTCGATCCCCGACCTACTGCCTGAACAAACCACTTCATCAGCAGGGGGTTATGGTAAAGCCTGCTACAATAGTCATTCAGCTTCTGATCTTCAGCATTGCGTATTGCCGCGTAGCCGTACACGACTCCAAGCTGACGCATTAGCCTTGTAGAATCTCGCTCCGACAACTCTTGCACGGGGAAGCGCAACTCAATCTCACCAAGTCCTACTCTTGACGTCAGAAGTAACTTGGACCGCTGCGGTATACCGATTGCCAGATCCCTAATCTGTGTACCCAGCGTTTCAAGGTTATCGATCACAAGGAGTACGCTGGTTGCTTCCATCTGAAGCAGAATCTCACTCCACGTCTTAGACGTCGCCTCCGACGGCGTGATGCCGGTAGTTGTGGCCACGTGACCTACCAGCATGCTGGTCGTGTGTACTGCCTCAGCAATTTCGCGCACGCCGTCGGGCGTTAGACGGTGAGTCTTCAGTGACACCCAGATAATCTGATCAAACAGATTGGACGACTCATTGACGATGTCGTAGCACACCCGTAGCGCAAGAGCAGTCTTTCCGATTCCGCCGGCTCCTACTACCGTCACGACTCGATGATCCGACTCCAGAAGTGTCTTCAATCTATGACGCTCATCGGCACGACCAATGAATCCCGTGTCATCAAACTCCGCTACCGGAAGATTGTGGACCGAGACCGGCTCCTCTATCCAGTACGGCGCAATCGCGACATTCGATAACTCGCCAGCATCGTCGATGAGTTCAGTGCTCTCAATAAGCGGATCCCAGATCATGCCGGGTGCCTCACTTCTCAGTCTGCTGGCGGTGGAGCTTAGAGTCGAATAGTCGGTGTCCTCGAGCGGACGAACCGGATGCATCACGCGATTTCGTATGGCGCTAATTGACAAGCTTTCGACAATTCCTATTGCACGCCTGATCTCCCGTTCAGTCGAATTGCGTACATTCGACCTATGCCTCTTCAACAACGTGATGAGATCTGTTAAATCAAGATACGGCAATAAGTCGATAACCTCTACATCGGTGATGCGCCATCCTGGGTCATTCATATCGTCTCGAAAACGCATTAGCGCGCGATCGGACTCATGTGGAGCCAGAAAGCCGCTTTGCTGAATATCAAAATTGTTTCTTATATTCTCTACTAGAGATCGCTCTATACCCTGCACGATCAGATAGCAACGAGCCCGCATAACGCTTATGTTGGACATCCACACTACCTCGACCGCAGTCCGCCCAGGAGATGATACCAACTGGAGCTCACTAGCGGCTCGGTCCTGAAGACCCACGACCCCTACATGGCGAGTCTGGTACGTTGACTTGGATATATGTGAGCCTTCGTGCTACCCCGAGTGGGGAGCAGAGTAGGCAATTCGCATTAGGAGAAACGAGATTTGTAGGTGAACCGCGTCTGTCGGTCTAGTCTGCTAGGAGATTCGTGCTTCTGTTTGGAGGGCGCGGGAGTGGATGCCGACAGTCGCCCGTAGCGGATCCCAAAAGGCCGACCTGGCACCTCGACCGAATGATGAATCACCGAATTCTGCCGCAAACGTCGGAACCCCTCGAAGGGTTTCGGACTGGTTCTGACCCTCGGCCGTGCAGGCGGGCGAGTTCGACGTTGACGGTGTGTTCGGCGGTGCGGGGCATGCGGGTGGGGGCGAAGGGGATCGGGATAGCTTACTCGGGGAGGGTTGGGATGGGCGGCGGAGGAAGGAGTGAGCTGAGAGCAGTGAGCGTTGAGAAAAGAGGCGGAGGGGAGAAGAGGAATGTGGGGCAGGGACGGTGTCGAAACGGGAGACCTCTGCCTACTTCGGGCGTGGTCGCGCGGAAGAGGCCGGTTGGAAACGCGGCCGCTACGCAAGATCAGGGCGGAAGGGCGGGGATGGGATTTGGAGGTATCGAGCGCCTGGCGTGGTAAGGGATAGGGGTGTGGTTCGACGGGCTCACCAGAAGCGCTGGGTGCGCTGGGCGTAGTTGGTTGCTGCTGGGTCCCGGCCGGGGACGCCGGGATAGTGGAGGGGAGTCGCTGGGCGGGTTGGGTGCTGGGGCTTTGTGGTTCGACACGACCGTCCGAAGACTCCCGGTCGGCTCACCACGAACGGAGTGGGGGCCGGCGGAAGTGTGCGGAGGACTGCCTGGTGAGTTGGGTGCAGGGGTTTTGTGGTTCGACTCGTCCCTGCGAAAGACTCCGGGACGGCTCACCACGAACGGGGGAGGGCCGGTGGGGTTGGGTGCGCGGAAGACGGGCGGGTCGGGGACCCGCCCCTACGAAAGAACGAGGGGTCGGGTGGTTCGACACGGGTCTCCGAAGGACTCCGACCCGGCCACTTCGACAAGCTCAGGACAGGCTCACCATGAACGGGTAGGGGACGGTGGTTGCGCGGAAGAGGCCGGTTGGAAACGCGGCCGCTACGCAGGATCAGGACGGAATGGCGGGGTGGGGAGGAGTGAGCGGAGAGCAGTGAGAATTGAGAGGCGGAGGGGAGACTAGGAAGACGGGCGGGTCGGAGACGACGCGCCCGCGAGAGAGGCGGGGGCGGCCAGTAGATCACGAACGGAAGACGGGCGGGTCTGTGACCCGCCCCGACGAAAGAGGGGCCGGATGGGGGTATAGGGTTTGTGGTGGGGGGATTGGTGCGGGTTGGATGGGGAAGGAGTAGGGGTGATGGGTGAGGGGCGGCCGAATGTGTTGTTGGTGGTGACGGATCAGCAGCGGGGGGATGCGCTGGGGTTGGATGGGCATGCGGTGCTGGAGACGCCGGCGATGGATTGGATTGGGGCTTCGGGGACGCATTTCCGGCGGGGGTACACGGAGTATCCGTCGTGCGCTCCGGCGCGCCGGGTGCTGATGTCGGGGCAGGCGCCGTCGGCGAACGGGATGACGGGGATGATCTCGCACCCGGAATGGGATCCGGCGGCGACGCTGGCGGGCGAGTTGCGCGACGCGGGCTATGAAACACACATGAGCGGCAAGCTGGACCTGCAAGCGACGCGGCGGCGCTTTGGGTTTGAGGCGATGGACCTGGCGAACAGCTCGCGCACCCTGGACAACGATTACCTGACGTGGCTGCGGGGCGAGGCGCCGCCGCACCGCTGGGCCATGGCTCATGGGGCGCCCTCGAACGGATGGATCGGACGTCCGACGCATCTGCCGGAGGAGAAAACGCAGACGTTCTGGACGGTGTCGCGAGCAATCGACTTCCTTGAGAGGCGCGATCCGACGGCGCCGTTCTTCCTGAACGTGTCGTTCATGGACCCGCATCCGCCGTTTACGCCGCCGTCGTTCTTCTTCGACCGGTATGAGCGCATGGACCTGCCGGAACCGGTGATTGGCGACTGGGTTCCGCCGTTTGAGGGGCCGCGGCGGGGGATGGATCCGGAGCTTTCCGAGCACACGGAGCGATGGAGCCGTCGACTGCACCTGGATCCGGCGCCGATGCACCACTGCCGGGCGGGCTATTACGGGCTGGTGAATCACGTGGACATGCAGCTGAACCGGTTGTTCCAGTACATGCGGGATAAGGGCCTGCTGTATGACACGTTCATCATGTTTGTGTCGGATCACGGGGAGATGCTGGGCGATCACCATTTGTTCGCCAAGACGTGGCCGTACGAGGCCTCGGTGCGGGTTCCGTTCCTGGCGCGGGCGCCGCGGTCGATGGGATTCCCCAGCCAGGTGGAGGTGGCGGCGCCGGTGGGTCTGCAGGACGTGATGCCGACGCTGCTGGATGCGGCGGGCTGCGAGATTCCGGATTCGGTGACGGGTCGCAGCGTGCTGCCGTGGATGCGTGGGGAAACGCCGGAATGGCGCGACGTGCTGCACGGGGAGCACGCGGGGCAGTACCGGGAGGCGGACGGCAATCACTGGATTGTGAACGAGCGGCACAAGTACATCTGGTTCAGCCAGACGGGCGAGGAGCATTTGTTTGACGTGGTGGAGGATCCGAATGAGGAGCGGGATCTGGCTGCGAAGAGCGTTGTGCGTGAGCCAGGGGTAGGTGCGCGGAAGACCCTCACCCCAACCCTCTCCCATGGGGAGAGGGAGAAAGAGGCGCCGCGCCCAGGAGAGGGTGAAGAGCCGCCGCGCCTTGGAGAGATGGGAGAACAGCGGAATGCCGAAGGCTCGCCGGACGTCAATCTTGCGTGGTGGCGGGGGCGGTTAGCGGAGGAGCTGGCGGATCGGCCGGAGGGGTTTAGCGAGGGAGGCGGGCTGGTGGTTGGGCGGCCGCATGGGATGTTTGTTCGGGGCGGAAAGGGAGAGGGGAGAGCACCTGTGTTGGGGGTCAAGGGTTAGGCCATGGTGGGGTCCCACAGGGTGCGGTCGCGGCAGAGGGCGTTGCAGAGGACGAGAAGCTTGCGCATGCAGGCGACGAGGGCCACCTTGGCTGGCTTGCCGGCGGCGAGG
>JAJDZU010000008.1 GCA_022824495.1 Chloroflexota bacterium
CGGGATCACTCGGCCATCAGCGCAATGACCTCGTCCGTCGAGTACACGTCGCCGAAGCCGAGGAGGATGTTGGATAGGCTCGCCCAGTGCTCCTCGTCGTCGCGACCGGCGTTCGCGTCCGTGATCATGACGGTCTTGAAGTTGCGCATGGCGGCCTCCCGCGCGGTCGACTCGCAGCACACGCTTGTCACCGTGCCCGTCACGAGGACGGTGTCGATGCCCTGCTCACGCAGCAGTTCCTCAAGCCCGCCGCCACTGCCGACGAAGGCGCTGAACCGGTTCTTGCTGACGGTGATGTCGCCGGGCTCCTGCTCGAGCGGCGCATAGACCTCGTGGCCAGGGGCGCCGGCGGTCAGCGCCGCCCGGAAGGCCTTCCCCTGTTGCTCCCCGAAGACGTGGTCGTACATGATCGGCCAGCGGTCTTCCTCGTCCGGCCCGTAGGTGGAGACGATCCACACCACGAGGCCACCGGCCTGCCGCAGCGCCGCGTTGATGCGGTTGATGTTCGGTACGACCTCGCGCGCCACCGGAATCTCGGCTGCGGCGCCCTCGGCGACGAAGGCGTTCTGCATGTCGACGACCAGCATGGCCGTCCGCGCCGGGTCGACGGTTTCGAAAGTGTGGACCCGACCGCGCCGGGCCAAGCAGCGATTGACGACGTCCTCTGGTATTCCACCCGCGTGCATGTTTCTCTCCCACTTGGCTTTCGCACTCCCGGATTGTCGCAACTTGAAGCGACGAAGGGAATCCGCTCCCCCACGAAAGTCAGGTTACGTCGTCAACGAGAACGCGCCCCTGATTCTGCACCCAGCGCCCCTCCGGGTCGCGTACCCAGCCGCTCGACGCCCAGGTGCCGCCGTCAACGTTGAGGGTGATGCCGGTGACGTATTCGGACATCTTTGATGCCAAGTACACCGCGGCGTTGCCGCACTCGTCCACATGGCCCTCCCGGCCCAGGGGAATCAAGCGGTTGGTGGAATCGAGTTGCTCGGGCGTTGGCACCGTCCATTGGCTTTCATCCACCGGCCCGGTGCGGTTGCCGTGGTTGCCGGGCGTCACCGTGTGGTCCGGCGCGATGGCGTTGACGCGAATGCCATGGGACGACAGCTCCAGGGCCATGCTGCGGGTGAAGCTCAGCATGCCCGCCTTGCAGGCCGCGTACACCGCGAAGTAGGGCGCCGCGCGCTGCCCCTCAATGCTTGACACGTTGACGATGGCCCCGCCACGCCCCTCGCGGATCATGATCTTCGCCACCTCTGAGGTGGCCGCCAGCATGCTCACGAGGTTGATCTCGATGTGCCGCCGCCAACTGCGTTCGCTCTGCTTGAGAAAGGGCCGGCCGTTCACGCCGCCGGCGTTGTTCACCAGGATGTCTATGCGGCCGAAGCGCTCGTCCGCTTCGGCGATGGCGCCGCGCAACTGCTCTGTATCCATCACGTTCGCCTCCAGCGGCAAGGCCTGGCGACCCAAGGCCTCAACCTGGCCGGCCACATGACGGGCGCGCACCGGCTCGATGTCCAGCACCGCCACATGGGCGCCGTGGCGCGCCAGCGCCAGGGCGATTCCCGCGCCGATGCCGCCGCCTCCGCCGGTGACCAGCGCCACTTGGTCGGTGATTGCGTAGCTGTTGTCGCTCATGTGGCGCCTCCCGCATGCTCGTCAAGAAAGGGTTTCACCGCCCCGAGAAACCCGGCGGTGTTCTGCGATGCCACATTGTGGCCGCAATCCGGAACCACCTTGAGCGTGCCGTTGGGCAGTGCCGCCACGAAGCGTTCCGCCGCTTGCTGTTCCAGCACATTGGAGTTGCCGCCGCGCACCACCAGCACGGGCACGTCGAGCCGGCTAACGGCGGCGAGATCGGGCACGCCGGGCAGCCGGGCCCCAGCCTCCGCGCCTTCACCGTCACTGGCGACCGCATAGCGGCGCCGGTCGGCCTTGGTGATGTAGCGTCCATCGGCCCGCTGGATCAGGTTGTACTTCAGGGTGCGTTCGATGTGCGCCCGCGTCCGGTAGCGGTCATATTGCTCCACCCGGTCCAGAAACGCCTCCATGTCATCGAATTCGATGTTGCGGCCGACGAATTCCCGAATCATGCGCGCCCCGCGCTCGCCCACCTCCGGGCCAATGTCCACGATCACCGCCGCGCGCACCAGTCGCGGGTGCGCGCAGGCCAATGCCAGCGCCACCATGCCACCCATGGAGTGGCCCACGACCACTGGGCGGGCGAGCCCCAGCGCACCAAGAAAGTCCCTAGCGTCGGGCATCATGTCGGCAATCGCGTAGTGGGCGCCCCGGTTCCACTCCGAGTCGCCGTGACCGCGCTGGTCCAGCGCCATCACCCGGCAATCCGACGACAGGTGCAGGCTCACCAGATCCCAGGAGTGCGCGGATTGATTGCCGCCGTGCAGCAACACCACCGGCGGCGCGTCCTCCCTGCCCCACTCCAGGAAGTGGAAGCGCTGATGGCGCAGCACGGTGTTGCGGGAAACGTAGCGGACCTCGCCGGGCACCTCGATGCCGAGGTCGCGCGCGCTGTCGAGCAGGCTGGCGAACTCCTCCAG
>JAJDZU010000020.1 GCA_022824495.1 Chloroflexota bacterium
GTGGCCGTGGTCCGGCGCCTCCGGCCGCGCGCCTGGCCGGCGCGGCGGGTGGCGCTGGCGGCGGTGACGGCGGCCTTGCTGCTCAGCGCGGCGTGGCTGGGGCATGTCGCGCCCCTGCTGGCGCAGGACGGCGTCGGCATCGCGTTTGACGACCTGAGCAGCGTCCCCACCCACACCACCGTCGACCGCTTTCACGTCAAGGTCACCGGTCTCAGCGCGTCGGCCACGTACGAGGTCCGCGTGTCCAGCGACCGCCCCACCGGCCTGGGGTTCGGCGCCTGCGGCACCGCGTCACAGACGCAGACGGTGAGCGGCGCGGCCTCGCACACCGTCACGTTCGTGCTGTACGCCTGTCTGGTGGTCGACGGCACGGTGCGGGCCGAGGTGCGGGAGGCCGGGGCCGCCACCGCGGCGGCCACGGTCAGCCAGGCGCTGTCGGTGCTGGCCATCCCCGACTGGGTGCCGGCCGAGCAGCGGCTGGCGCGGGGGGCGTCGGGGCCGGTGGCGCGGGCGGGCCGGCCCGGCATCGTGTCGGGAATCCACTTCGACACGATCAGGGACACGTCGTTTCGGGTGAAATGGAGCCCGCCCAGCGACGGCGGGAACCTGACCGGCTACGGCCTCCTGTGGTGGACGGGCCACGTGGTGAACGACAAGCCGGACTATGGCGACGCCACCAGCATCGGCGTGCCGACAACCTTCCGGGAGAACGGGATCGACAAGCAAGCGCAGACGTTGAGCGGGCTGACGGCCGGCACGACCTATCACTACCTGATGCACGCCTGCAACCAGACCATCTGCGGGCATTGGAGCTACCCGGCCAAGTCGGTCATGACCACGGGCACCGCGCCCACGGCGGCGCCGCCCTCCGCGACGCCCACAAACACGCCGACCCCCACACCAACGCCGACGAACAGGCCGACGACGGCCCCGACGTCCACGCCGGCCCCCGGGGCGCCGAGCTTCAGCAGCGGGGGCGCGCTGTCAGCCAACGTCCTGGTGGGGCACGCGGCCACCCTGACCCTGCCGGCCGCCAGCGGCGGGACCGGCGCGCTGACGTACCGGCTCGCGCCGGCCGTGGGCAACGGCCTGACGTTCGACGGGACCACGCGCAAGGTGACCGGCACGCCACGGGCCGCCGCCAATCGCACTACCTACACCTATTCGGTCACCGACGCGGCCAACAAGACCGCCCAGCTCAACTTCCACCTCACGGTCTTCGACGTCAGGGTCGAGGTGGTACAGGGCGGCGCGTACCGGCCGTTGGCAAACGCCGAGTGGGGAATGCTGGACTACGCCAGCGTGGTGCTGCGGGAGGCCGGATTCACCCGCACGGACGGTCACCAGTTCCGGCTGCGGCTGCCCGCCAGCACGGGCTTCCAGGTTGGCCGAACGTGTCCGCAATACCCTGCGCCCACGGCTACGACCGTGCTGGAGTCGCCGTGGGTGGCATCGAACCGCGGTTTCTTCCTGGCGCGCTGCGGCCTGGGCGCCGGCGCCAGCATCAGCTTCGAGATCAAGGTGCGCCTGGGCACGAACGGGGCGGAGGCGTCGCTCTACACGGCGGCGACGACCGTTAAGCGGTCGTGGCACCGACATGACCGCCGGGTGGTCTACTACATCACGGGGACCCTCGCGAACGGCGACATCGACGGCGAACAGATGTTCTCGGCCAACCTCAGCCGGACGCCGCATCCAACATTGACCGATCCGCTCAACTATCAAAACGCGGCAAAGGCCTGGCAGAACCTGCCGGCCAGCGGCGTCACGCTCGCCCGCCTCCTCAGCGGCAGCAGCGCCGACGTGATCATCTCGGGGTACTGGGAACCCGGCATCGACATCAAGGACCAATGCGGCGGGAGCGTGGCCTGCACGTATGGCGCCGGTACCTACCCGCACCTCGGCGATGGCCAGGTGTTCGTGATCGAAGACCCGCCACGCTGGCCTGGCAAGGGAAGGAAAGAATGGACGACGAGTTTCAGAGACGCCACCGATAAGTCGGATGAGTATGAGTATTTGCCCTGGGTCCTAATGCACGAATTCGGGCACACGCTGGGCCTGGGCCATAGCGCGGACGGCAACTCCATCATGGGTGGCAAGTCGCGGGCGGGTCTCTCCAGTACGGATGCGCAGGGCCTGAGGGCCACGTACGCCCACCACCGCGATGATCACTAAGAGGTCCGCGATGGGACTCTTGGCCTGCCTGCGTAGACCATGGGCCTGGCGATTGCTGGCGCTGGCGGCGGCGCTGGCAGTCGCCGCCTGCGGGCCGAGTGAGCCGTCGCCCCGGCTGACGCACGAACCGATTCACCGGGCGTCGAACCCCGAATGGCGGGTGTCGCCGTCCATCGAGGAGCAGATCTTCAGGTCCGACGTGATCGTGCGGGCGACGCTGCAGACGGCGACGGCGGCGACAGAGACGCTGCCGAGCGACCCCGGCGTAGCCCCCACCTACCTGGCCGTGCAGGAATTGCGCTTCACGGTGCACGAGTACCTGCAGGGCAGCGGCCCGACCTCGCTGCTGGTGGTGGTGCGGGGCACCCACGTCTACCTGACGGAGGCTGGGGCCCGCACCGACGCGGGCCACGCGGTGGAGCTGCGGGTCACGACCTGGGACGACCGGCAGGCGGTGCTCTTTCTCGAGACGCCAACGCGGCCGTATGCCTCGACCGCCTTGCAGTTCGTGTTATCGAACTACGACCAGTCGCCGTGGGCCTACAGCGTGGACACGCTGAGCCGGGCGTGGCTGCCGGACGTGAACATCCCGACCGAGGGCGTGACGCCCACGGCGTTTATCACGGACGGGGCGCCGACGCCGCCGCCCACCATCACCCTGGCCGACCTGCGAGCCCAGATTGCGGCGCTGGCGGCGGAACTGACGGCGGGGGCCGGCATAGCGGGATTCCGAGAGTGCATTCTCACCAGAATCGGATATGAACGGCATCGCCGCGCCGTCCCGTGGACGCCGTTTCAGGAAGCCGCGACGCTTTCCTCCGGGGCCGCGGCCGGTACCGAGGTGTACACCAGAACGTTTGACTATGACGAACCGCGGTACCACCGCTTCTGGCTCACTGGCCCGGATGCGGCCCGCATCCAGACGCTGGTCGACGACGACGACAGTCAGCCCGGCAACGGCTATGACCATCGACTGGCCATCACCCGCCCCCTGCCGGCCGGCACGTATCGCCTGCACCGCAACTGGCAACACTCCTCAGAAATCCCCTGCAATTTCGTGCCCGACGATTCGTACCGCGACTGGACGGTCACGGTCACTGCGCCTATAGGGACGGTGCATGAGGCGTTCTTCGATCCGGCGGCGCTGGGGAGTGGCGTGGTCGGGCGGGACGCGGCCCAGGGGGTGCTGGCGCCGGCGGCGGTCGGCACGGCCGGCGGCTCGGCGGGCGCCGCGGGAGCTAGCCCGACGTCCGCGACCCTGCGGCGGTTGACCTGGGACGCGGGGCAGCTGCGGCTGGACGTGAGCGGCACCACCCTGGCCGGCCAGCAACTGGAGCTGATCCGGCTGGACGGCACGGTGGGGCTGACCCTGCGCGGCGACGCGGCGACGCGCACGGCCACCGCCGCCGGCCACGAGCTGCGCTGGCCGGTGTGCACGCAACCCTGGCAGCCGGGCGAGCGCCTGATGCTGCGGATCAGCCTCGCCCCCGCCGGCGACCCGCCGGCGGCCCCGGCCTGCCCCGGCGCGCCCGCCCTGCCCACGGTGACGGTCGATACCGCCGCCCTCGCGGCCGCCGCCGCCGCCACCCTGGCGGCGACGGTGCCCAGCGCCGCGGGGGCGGCGTCCTACCAGTGGCAACGCGACGTGGGCGGCGTCTGGACGCCGGTCGGCGCGGCCGGCGCCCAGTACCGGGCGCGCGCCTTCACCGCGATGACCGGGACCTGGCGGGTGCAGGCGCGCTACGCCTCCGGGGCCCTGGCCCACTCGGCCCCGGTCACGCTGACCTGGCCGGCCCCGGCCACACCGGTGTGTGCCAACGGCGTGACCGTCCCCAATCCCACGACCAACACGGGCCTGGTGCGGGACTGCCAGGCCCTGCTGCAAGTGCGCGACGCGCTGGCCGGGCCCGGCCGCCTCAGCTGGGACGGGTCGCGGGCGCTGAGCGCCTGGACCGGCGTCACCGTGGGCGGCACGCCGCAGCGGGTGACGGCGCTGCGGCTGGGCGCGCAGGATCTGACGGGGCCGCTGCCGGCCGCGCTGGGCCGGCTCACCCAGCTGACCGCGCTGGACCTGCGCGGCAACGCCCTCACCGGCGCGGTGCCTGCCGAGCTCGAAGCGTTGACCCGCCTGACCGCCCTCCACCTGGCCGGCACCCGCCTCACCGGCTGCCTGCCGGCGGCGCTGGCCGGCGTGGCCACCACGGACGCGGCGGCCCAGGGCCTGGCCGCCTGCCAGGCGGGCCCGGCCTTTAGCGCCCCCCGCTACGACTGGATCGTGCCGGCCGGCCTGCCCGCGGGCGCGGCCATCGGCCAGCTGCAGGCCACCGACCCGGCCGGTGGCGCCGTCACCTACGCCCTGACGGCTGGCAACGACGCCGGCGGGTTCCAGCTCGACGCCACCACCGGCATCCTCACGGTGGCGGGGCCGCTGCCGGCCAGCGGCGCCAGCCTGGAGGTCACCGCCACGGACGCGCGGGGCGGCATCGGCCGCGTGCCGGTGGCGGTGGGGGTGGCCGACGCGGCCCAGCAGCGCGCCCCGCCGCTGTTCCCGGCGGGGGGCTGGACCTTCCGCGTGGCCGAGGACGCGGCGGTGGGCACCGTGGTCGGGACGGCCGCGGCCCGCGACCTGGACGGCGGCCCGCTGACCTACGCGCTGACGGCGGGGAACACGGGCAGCGCCTTCGCCCTGGACGCCAGTTCCGGCGCCTTGACGGTGGCGGGCGCGCTGGACCACGCGACGACGCCCAGCTACAGCCTGACCCTGACGGCCACCGACGCCCATGGCGGGAGCGCCACGGCCACGGTGACCGTGACGGTCACGGACGTGCCGCCCGCGCCGGTGTTCGCGGCGGCCAGCTACGCCTTCACGGTGGCCGAAGACACGGCGGCGGCCACCCAGGTCGGCACGGTGCGGGCCACCGTCGCCGGCGGGGCGGCGGTGACCCACACGCTGACCGCCGGCAACACCGGCGGCGCCTGGGACCTCGATGCGGCCACCGGCGAGCTGAAGCTGACGCAGGCGCTGGATTACGAGACCACGCCCACCTACCACCTCACCATCGAAGCCCGCAGCGGCCCCGCCGCCGCCACCGTCGTCCCGGTCGCCGTGACCGTTACCAACGTGGACGAGCCGCCGGCGTTCGCGGCGGCGAGCTACGCCTTCAGCGTGGCCGAGGACACGGTGGTGACCACGCGCGTGGGGACCGTCACGGCCGCGGATCCCGAGGGTGCCACGGTGATCTACGACATCACGGCGGGCGACGCGGCCCGGCGGTGGGCGGTGGACGCGCTGGCCGGCCACCTGGTGCTGGCCAACCGGCTGGACTACGAGACCACCACGGCCTATTCCCTCACGGTGCGGGCCCTCATCCTGGGAGGCAGCGGCCCCACGGCCGCGGCCACGACGACGGTGGCGGTGACAGTGACGGACGTGCTGGACGCGCCGCCGGCGCCGGCCAACCTGGCCGTCACGCCCGCCGCCGCCAGCCTGTCCCTCACCTGGGACGCCGTCACCGGCGCCAGCAAGTACCAGGTGGACTACCGAACCAGTGGTGCCACCGAGTGGACCACCGCGGCGGACAACCTCACGGATGCCAGCGCTACCGTGGCCGACCTGACGTGCGCCACGGCCTACGAGGTGCGGGTACGCGCCTACGGCAGCGACGGCAGCTACTCGGACGCCTGGAGTTCGCCGTCGGCGACTCTGGCGGCCACCACCGGGGCCTGCCCGCCGCCGGCCTTCGGGGCCGAGACCTACAGCTTCAGCGTGGCCGAGAACAGCGCGGCGGCTACCGCCGTCGGCACGGTCGCGGCCACGACCATGGGACCAGGCCCGGTGACCTATGCCATCACGGCGGGCAACGACGCCGCGGCCTTCGCCCTGGACGCCAGCGCCGGGGCTCTGACGGTGGCGGGCGCGCTGGATTACGAGACGACCGCCAGCTACCCCCTGACGGTGACCGCCAGCGACCCCGCGGGCGGGTCGTCCACGGCGGTGGTCACGGTCACGGTGACGGACGTGGATGAAGCGCCCGCGTTCGGGGCCGCCGACTACGACTTCAGCGTGGCGGAAGACGCGGCCACGGGCGCGGCGGTGGGCACCGTCACAGCTACCGACCCTGAGGACGGGACGGTGACGTACGCCATCGCGGCCGGCAACGAGGCCGAGACCTTCGCCCTCGACGCCGGCACCGGCGCGCTGACGGTGGCCGCGGCCCTGGATTACGAGACCGCCGACTCCTACAACCTGACCGTGTCGGCCGGCGACGCCCAGGGCCACACGGCGACGGCTGACGTGGCGATTACGGTGACGGACGTGGTCTTCCCGCCGGTGTTCGCCGAGTCCAGCTACGCATTCAGCGTGGCCGAGGACGCGGCCGTGGGGGCGGCGGTGGGCACGGTGAGCGCGACCGAACCCGAGGGCGGGGTGGTGACCTATGCGCTGACGGCGGGCAATGACGCGGGCCTCTTCGCGATCGACGCCGGCACGGGGGCGCTGACCGTGGCCGCCGCGGTGGACCACGAGACGACATCCAGCCACAGCCTGACCGTCCAGGCCGCCAGCGGCGGCGGGGCGGCCACGACGACGGTGGCGGTGACCGTGACGGTGACGGACGTGGACGAGGCGCCCTCGTTCGGGGCGGAGTCGTTCAGCTTCAGCGTGGCCGAGGACGCGGCGGTAGGGGCGGCGGTAGGCACCGCGGGCGCGACCGATCCGGAAGGCGGGACGCTGACCTACGCCATTACGGCGGGCAATGACGCGGGCGCGTTCGCCCTGGATACCGGCACCGGCGCGCTGACGGTGGCCGCGGCCCTGGACCATGAGGCCGTCGCCAGCTATAGCCTGACGATCAGCGCCAGTAGCGGCGACCATTCGGTGACGACGACGGCGGCCATCGCGGTCACGAACGTGGACGAGCCGCCGGCGTTCGGGGCCGAGAGCTATGCCTTCAGCGTGGCGGAGGACGCCGCCGCGGGCGCGGCCGTGGGCGCCGTCACCGCGACCGACCCGGAGGGCGGGGCGCTGACCTATGCGATCACTGCGGGCAACGACGGGAGCGCCTTTGCGATCGCCGCCGCCAGTGGGGCCCTGACCGTCGCCGGGGTGCTGGATTACGAGACGACCACGAGTTACAGCCTGACGGTGACGGCCAGCGACGCGGCGGGCGGGACGGCGACGGCCACGGTGGCGATTACGGTCACGGATGTGGACGAGGCGCCGGCGTTCGGAGAGACCAGCTATGCCTTCAGCGTCGCGGAGGACGCGGCGGTGGCGGCGGCGGTGGGCACGGTCGGCGCGACGGACCCGGAGGGCGGCACGCTGACGTACGCCATCACGGCGGGCAACGACGCGGGCGCGTTCGCCCTGAACGCCGCCAGCGGCGCGCTGACCGTGGCCAAGACGCTGGACCGGGCGACCACCGCCACCTACAGCCTGACCCTGAGCGCCAGCGACGCGGCGGGCGGAACCGCCGCGGTGACGGTGACGATCACGGTCACCAAGGCGGACAAGCCGCCCGTCTTTGGCTCCGCCAGCTATGCCTTCAGCGTGGCCGACAGCGTCACCATCGGCACGCGCATCGGCACGGTGTCGGCCACCGATCCCGAAGGCGCCACCGTGGTGTACGAAATCTCGGCGGGCAACGCCGCCAGCCATTGGGCGGTGGACGCGCTGGCCGGGCACGTGGTGGTGGGGGCGCAACTGAACCATTCCACCACCCCGAGCTACAGCCTCACCATCAAGGCCATCACCGGGCGCGACAGCCCGTCAGCCACCGCCACCGTCACCGTCACCGTGACCAGCGGAAGCTGACCTCCCCCGTCGCCTGGCATACCGCCGCCGGCGTCCTCAAATGCCCGCCCGCTCTTCCTCCCTCTCCCTGTGGGAGAGAGTCGGGGTGAGGGTCTTCCGCTCGTGATGCCTCCCCAGCGCCGCGCTTCAGACGGCCCGAATCTCCGCGCCCCCTCTTCCTCCCTCTCCCCGTGGGAGAGGGTCGGGGTGAGGGTCCTCCGGGCAACCACCGCCGGTCAGACAACAATCTCTCCTGCGCGAGAGGGCTAGGGTGAGGCGTCTTCCGCGCAACCGCCGAACCCACACTGAGCCGCCTCTTCCTCCCTCTCCCTTGAGGGTGTGCAGACCGGGGACATCATTTACACGTGTTCGGAGACATGGTTTACACATCCAGCGATGAGGTGGAGGACCGGGATGTGCCGTTTGCGGAGCGACAAGTGAGCGATCTGCGGGCCGAGTTTGTGGCGTTGGCCAGCCAGCCGGGGGCCAACCGGCGCGCGCTGTGCCAGCGCTTTGGAATCTCGGCGCCCACGGGGTACAAGTGGCTGCGGCGCTACGCCGCTGAGGGCCCGGCGGGGCTGCGGGACCGCTCGCGACGGCCCCACCACAGTCCGGCGCAGACCGCCCCGGCCATCGAGCAGGCGGTGCTGGCCCTGCGCGCCCAGCACCCCACCTGGGGCGGCCGCAAGCTGCGCGTGCTGCTGGCTCGGCAGGGTGTCCAGCCGCTGCCGGCGACCTCGACGATCACGGCCATCCTGCGCCGCCACCACCAGCTGGATCCGGCGCAGGGGGCCGGCCAGCCGCGCGCCTGGCAGCGCTTCGAGCATCCCTCTCCCAACGCCCTGTGGCAGATGGACTTCAAGGGCGGCTGGCCCTGCGGCCCCGGGCGCTGTCATCCGTTGACCATCCTCGACGACCACTCGCGCTACGCCCTCGGCCTGGTCGCCTGTCCCAATCAGCGCACCGCCACCGTGCAGGTCCACCTGATCACGGCCTTCCAGCGCTACGGGCTGCCCGACCGGCTGCTGGTCGACAACGGCAGTCCCTGGGGCAATCACCCGGCCCATCCCTACACCCCGTTGACCGTCTGGCTGCGCCGCCTGGGCATCGCCGTCAGCCACCGCCGGCCCTACCACCCCCAGACCCTGGGCAAGGACGAGCGTTTCCACGGCACCCTCGAGCGCGACTTCGGCCGGCAGCCGCCGCGGCCCGATCTGGCCAGCTGGCAGACCGCCTTCGATGCCTGGCGCCAGGAGGACCAACCAGGTGCGGCCGCACGAGGCGCTGGCCCTGGCCGTGCCCGCCAGTCGCTATCGCGTCAGCCCCCGGCCCTATCCGGCCCAATTGCCCCCGCTGCCCTACGGGCCCGACGACCAGCGCCGCCGCGTGGGGCTGGGCGGCCGCGTGTCGTTCCAGGGCCGCCGGCTGCGGGTCCCGAAGGGCCTGCGCGGCGAAACGGTCGCGATCCGCCCGACCGCCACCGACGGCTGCTGGACCCTGCACTTTATGACCGACCAACTGGCCACCCTCGATCTCCGACACCCTGCCTAAATGTGTAAACCATGTGTCCGAACGTCTGTAAACCATGTGTCCGGTCTGGACAGTGGGAGAGGGTTGGGGTGAGGGTCCTCCGGGCAACCACCGCCGGTCAGGCAACAATCTCTCCTGCGCGAGAGGGCTAGGGTGAGGCGTCTTCCGCGCAACCGCCGAACCCACACTGAGCCGCCTCTTCCTCCCTCTCCCTTGAGGGAGAGGGTTGGGGTGAGGGTGGCTGCCGGCCCCAGCAACCTCGCAACGTCACCAGCAACCCACGCCGAATCGCCCGCCCTTCTTCTCCTGAGGCTCTTGTAACCCCCCGGCGTCCGCGAATCCACGCCCACTCTTCCTCCCTCTCCCCGTGGGGGAAAGTCGGACCTTCCCCCGGACTCGATCCGGGGGTGAGCGGTCTTCTTGTCGACACGCCCCTCGAATCCCAGCCCAGACGCAGAACCCGCGCCGTCTATCAGCGGCCGAGCGCCTCTTCCTCCCTCTCCCCGTGGGGACCTTTGCATAACGTCGCTCATCGGCTAATGCGCGCCCGCTCTTGCTCCCTCTCCCTGTGGGAGAGGGTCGGGGTGAGGGTCTTCCGCGCACCCAGGCCTGGGCTAAGCAAAGCTCCCAATCTCCTGGGAGACCCGTTCAAAACGCCCGGTGCCCCCCAAAGCTCGGCCCATCTTGCTCCCTCTCCCTGTGGGAGAGGGTTGGGGTGAGGGTCTTCCGGGCACCCAAGCCTGGGTTGCGCAAAAGTCTCCGTGGGAGCATCTGCTCGGCGAGAGCCTTCCGGCGAAGCCTCCCGGATCGACCGGCTAACCCGCGCTCGCCGCGGCGGCCGCCACGGCCTTCAGCCCAACCGTCGCCGCCGTCCACTCGATCCCCGCGGATGCCCAGGCCAGGCCGGCCCCGAAGCCAACCATCACCACCCGGTCGCCCGCCTGGATCCGGCCCGCCTCCAGCGCCTCGCACAGCGCGATCGGGATGGAGCCTGCCGAGGTGTTCCCGTAGCGGTCCGCGTTCACGAAGACCCGCTCCATCGGGATGCCCGCGCCTCGCGCCGCCGACTTGATGATGCGCAGGTTGGCCTGGTGCGGGATGAACAGATCCACGTCATCCGGGCCCAGTCCCGTGTCCTGCATGGTTTGACGCGCCGCCTCGGCCGTGGCGGTCACGGCGAACTTGTACACCTCGCGCCCGTTCATCTGCAGGTAGTGCGCCCCCGACTTGATCGTGTCCTCTGTGGCCGGCTGGTGGCTGCCGCCCGCCGGCTGGATCAGCAGCGGCGCGCCGGCCCCGTCGGATCCCAGCACCGTGCTGAAGATCCCGCCCGGCCCGTCCGTGGCCTGCATCACCACCGCGCCCGCGCCGTCGCCGAACAGCACGCAGGTCGAGCGGTCCGTCCAGTCCACCACCCGCGACATCGTGTCCGACCCGATCATCAGGATGGTCCGGTGCGTCCCCGATTCGATCAGCCCGCGCCCCACGGCCAGCCCGTACACGAATCCGGCGCAGGCCGCGTTCAGGTCGAATGCCCCCGCGCCCCTGGCGCCCAGCGCGTCCTGCACCAGGCTGGCCGTTGCCGGGAATCCGTACTCCGGCGTCAGCGTCGCCACCACCACCAGGTCGATGTCGTTCGGATGCACGTCCGCCACCTGCAGCGCCTGCTTCGAGGCCTCCAGCGCCAGCGTGAAGGTGGACTCCCCGTCAGCGGCGATCCGGCGTTCGCGGATGCCCGTGCGCGAAACGATCCACTCGTCCGACGTGGAAACCATCCGCTCCAGTTCCGCGTTGGTCCGAATCTGCCGGGGAACGCACATCCCCCAGCCGGTTATCGTCGCTGCACGGCTCACGCAAGGCTCCAGTGGTTTGGAACGTTCAGCAACGTCCACCGGCGAGCATAGCCGCCGAGTGCCGCGCCACGCGACTACGCCGCGCCGCCGCCCAACCTCCTATCGGACCGACACCGGCCGCCACCTTCGTACGCCCAGGCCTCAAGCCGGGCATGTTCCGAGCATGTGTTCCTTCTTCCGTTGACGCCGGTCCCAAACCGACCGGATTCCAGGCAACCGCGAACCCACGCACCGTCCCTCGCCGAACGCTGCCGGATCCGCTGCTTGCTAGCTGTGCTCGTAGAGTGTACACTAAGCCTGATGTCTACGCAAGCCGTTTCCTGGATGCCGATTCACCACCGTCCACCGCACCGCGCCGCCGCCCCCTCGCCCGGCTGCGCCTTGGTGGCCAACCCCGTCCCGCCGGTGCACTCCGACGCCCGATTTTCCGGTCTCCCCTCGCCCCGAAACTGGCCCGAAAGTGCCCCGCCGCGAGCGAAGAGTTTTTTAGAAAAAACTCTTATGCGCGCGAAACCGCCCCATTTTCCGCCCCCCGCCGCCGCGTTGATACACTCATTTGACAGCGCAGCGGGCCGCCCTGCCGGCGGTTTGCCGTGATCGGAGACTGCATGTCCACGCGGGTTGTCGTCACGGGAATCGGCGCCATCACGCCCCTCGGGTCAACCGACGAGGACACCTGGCGCGCCACCCTCGACGGCCAGAACGGCATCGGCCCAATCACCTCCTTCGACACCACCGGCTTCAGCTGCCGGATCGCCGGCGAAGTCAAGGACTGGGACCCCAACGCCCTCCTCGGCCGCCGCCTCGCCCGCCGCACCGACCGCTTCGCCCAGTTCGCCATCATCGCCGCCCGCGACGCCGTGGCCGACGCCGGCCTGGAGATCACCGAGGACAACCGCGACGGCATCGGCTGCTTCATCGGCAGCGGCATCGGCGGTCTGCTGGTATTGGAGCAGCAGGTCAACACCCTGCGTGATCGCGGCCCCTCCCGCATCTCGCCGTTCATGATTCCCGAGGTCATCGCCAACATGGCCGCCGGCCTGGTCGCGATTGACCTGGGCATCGGCGGCCCGAACATCGCCATCGTCACGGCCTGCGCTACCGGCGCCCACTCCATCGGCGAGGCCGCCGCCACCATCAAGCGCGGCGCCGCCGACGTCATGCTGGCCGGCGGCACCGAGGCGGCCATTGGACCTATCGGCTTGGCCGGTTTCTGCGCCGGACGCGCTCTCAGCACCCGCAACGACGACTACGAACACGCATCGCGACCCTTCGACAAGGACCGCGATGGCTTCGTTGCCGCGGAGGGAGCGGGCGTCTTTGTCCTGGAGAGCTATGAACACGCCAGCGCCCGCGGCGCGCCCATCCACGCCGAGATCCTGGGCTATGGCCTGAGTTCCGACGCCTTCCACATCACACAGCCCCCGGCAGCCGGTGATGGCGCGGCCCGCGCCATGCAGGGCGCCCTGGATGACGCGAGACTCGATGCCTCGTCCGTCGACTACATCAACGCCCACGGAACATCCACGCCCGCCGGCGACCTGGCCGAGACCAATGCCGTCAAGCAAGTCTTCAACGGCAACGGCTCAACCGCTCC
This sequence comes from Chloroflexota bacterium, assembly GCA_022824495.1. Lineage (GTDB taxonomy): Bacteria > Chloroflexota > UBA11872 > UBA11872 > UBA11872 > UBA11872. The sequence goes on from JAJDZU010000020.1 coordinate 12,947, forward strand.
CGTGAGCTCCACCAAGTCGATGATGGGCCACCTGATCGGGGCCGCCGGTTCAGTCGAAGCCATGCTGTGCATCAAGGCGCTTCGCGACGACGTGATTCCCCCGACGATCAACTACGAAACGCCCGACCCCGAGTGCGACCTTGACTACGTGACGGACGGGGCTCGCGAGACGCCGGTCTCGTGCGCCATGTCGAATAGCTTCGGCTTCGGCGGCCACAACGCCACCCTCATCGTCGGCGCGGTCTAGGCGGTTGGCCCGATCTCAAATCCGGTTGAGCGCGACGCCGACGAGAGCGAATCCCGACGCGTCCGTGCAATTGTCGATGCGATGCGACGGCTCGATCTATCCGAGCTCGAAATCCGGATCGGCGACGAACGCGTCGCCGTGCGCCGCCCCGACCCAGGTGCGGCCGCCGTCGTACCCTCGCCGGCTCCAATTGCGGCTCCCTCACCTGCGCCTCCGCCGTCCGGAACCCCCGTCACCTCACCCCTGGCAGGTACCTACTACGGCTCCCCACGCCCGGGTGCCGATCCGTTCGTGCGCATGGGGATCCAGGTCTCCGCAGGCGACCCAATCGGCTTGGTGGAGGCCATGAAGGTCTTCAACGAGATCACCACTGACCACTCCGGCGAAGTCGTTGCCGTTCTCGTCGAGAATGGCGATACCATCGCCGCCGGACAACCCCTGATCATCGTGGATACTGGCGCCGGATCGTGATGAGCCAAGCTCGAATTGGCGGCGGAGAGGCGAGGCAACCGTGAGCGTGCAGGTTGGTCGACGCGTGGCGGAACTGGCGCCGCGGCAGGCAGTCTCGGACGGCGTCCTCATTGCGGTCTTTGCCCTGCTGATGATCCCGGCGGCACAGGCCAAGATTGAAGCCGAACCGGTTCCCTACACCCTGCAAGTGCTCTTCGTCCTGCTCACGGGGCTTGTTCTCGGCCCCTGGCGCGGTGCCGCCGCGATGTTGCTGTACGCCGGCATGGGCTTCGCTGGACTGCCTGTCTTTGCGCGAGGCGGAGGTCCGGCCTACTTCCTGACCCCGACCGCCGGCTATATCTACGGGTTCATCGTCGCGGCATTCGTGGTCGGCATGACGTCACAGACGCTGCACGCGCGGTTTGATTCGGCGATCGAGGGCAGCCGCGGGGCGATTCTCCGATTCATACGAATCGACCTTTTGGCCGCCCTCGCCGGAGTGCCGTTCATCTACCTCTTTGGCGTAAACCACTTGGCTCTCTACTATGTACTAGCCACGGACGAGTTGAACCCATGGGGCAAGGCTTGGTCCGCCGGCGCCGGAATTTTCGTCTGGTATGACGTCTTGAAAGCCGCCATCGCCGCTGCTGTCGTCAGCAGCGCAGGCATGCGAAGAGAGGGACTCCGTGGGAACGGTTGACCGTGTGATTGCTGTTGTATCGGATAAGCTTGATGTTCCGACGGATGAGATCTCCGCGGACTCGCGCTTTGTCGACGACTTGAACGCCGACTCGTTAGATCAGGTCGAACTGATCATGGCGCTCGAGGACGAGTACGACCTGACGATCCCGGACGAGGACGCCCAGAAGATCCTCACCATCACCGACGCGGTCAATTACATCAACGAGCACGCCTAGACTGAGGGATGATCGAGGACGCGCTTGACTCGCGTCCTCGATTGAATCCTAGCCTGGGCCCTTCGGCCTGGGCGACGTGACTTAGAGCAGGCCGTTGTTGACGGCGGACTGCGCCCAGGTCAGTAGCCCGCCGCCCACGATCCCGAAGGCCACGGTCGCGCCCGCCACGGCGGCGATCACGGCCGAATGCGTGTCCGCCACGATCGCCGACGCCGGTACCGAACTTGCGTCGGCTGGCACGGTCTCGTCGGCGTCCTGCATGAACATCATCACGACAACGCGCAGGTAATAGAACGCCGAAACCACCGAGGTAATCACCAGCACCACGGCTAGCCAGCCAAAGTTGGCGTCAACCGCCGACTGCAGGATGTAGAGCTTGCCCAGGAAGCCCGAAAGCGGCGGCACGCCGGTCAATGACAGCATGAACACCGCCATGGCCACCGCCGGCAGCGGCGAACGCTGCGCCAGGCCTCGGAATGCCGAGATGTCGTTGCTGCCGGTTTGTGTCTCCACGACGTACGCCACGGCAAACGCCCCAAAGGTCATAAACGCGTAGACGAATCCATAAAACAGTACCGACGGGATACCGATGAAAGTCGCGGTCCCTTCGGTCTGACTGACCGCAGCCAGTCCGACCAGCATGTACCCGGTATGCGCGATGCTGGAGTACCCGAGCAGGCGCTTCACGTCGTTCTGCGCAATGGCCGCCAGGTTGCCGAGGATCATCGTCGCGGCGGCGATTACAGCCAACGCGATCGCAATGTTGGCGGCCAGCGGCTCGAACGCCAGGGTCACGACTCGCGCGAGCAGCGCCATGGCCGCGACCTTTGGTCCAACCGAGATGAACGCCGCAGCGGGCGTCGGAGCTCCCTGGTAGGCATCCGGCGTCCAAGCGTGGAACGGCACGGCCGCGACTTTGAAGCCCATCGCAACCAGGATCAGCCCCAGCGCGAACAGGGTCCAGGGAGTTTCTCCATGAGCGGTGATCCCGGCGGCCGTTTCGGCCAGGCTCGTCGTACCGGTCAGGCCGTAAGTCCAGGCTATGCCGTAGATGAGGATGGCCGACGCGAACGCGCCCAGCGCGAAGTACTTCATGGCGGCTTCCAACGACTCGCGGCGGAAGCGCGTAAGGCCAACCATCACGTAGACCGGAACGGCCATGGTCTCGATAGCGATGAAGGCGGTGGCCCAGTCGGCCGCACCCACCAGGAGCATCATGCCCAGCAGAGAGAACTGAAGTAGCGCGGCAAAGTCCGTGAGCGGCGCCGTCGAAAACCGCTGGGCGCCGAACACAATGGCCAGTGAAGCGAGTATCAGGAACAGCGCGCGGAAGAACGTCGAATAACCGTCGACGACCAGTTGCCCTGCAAAGACCTGGACTGCGGCATCGTCGGCGGGCGCGCGCATGAACATGAACAGCGCGGCGAGTCCATTGCCGGTAAGCGCCAGGCCGACGCTCGTCCAGCGCCGGTCCCCACGAGTTATTGCGGCCCAGAGCAGAAGCGCCAGGGCGGTGCCCAGCACCGTCAATTCGGGGAGCACGTAGCCGATATCCGAAGGTTCGATCATCGTTTACCCGGCCAGCCCGGCGGTGGTGGCGCTCAGGAGGCGCACGAACGTGTCCGGAAGGATGCCGACCCAGACGACCAATACGCCCAAGCCGACGAACGTGAGTATTTCGGTGCGATTGACGTCGGGGATCGTCGCCAGCGCCTGGTTGCGCAGCCGTCCAAGCGCCACGCGCTGATACATCCAGAGCATGTAGGCGGCGGCCAGAATAACGCCGAGGGCGGCCAGGATGCCGACTCCGGTGGCATAGTCAAACGCGCCAACCAGGACCAGGAACTCGCCGACGAAGCCGCTTAACAGCGGCAGCCCGAGCGACGCCAGCATGAAGAAACCGAAGAGTGTGGCGTAGATGGGCATGCGAGGCGCTAGTCCGCCGAGTTCGTCGATTCGACGTGTGTGCGCTCGCTCGTAGATCACGCCAACAGCGAAGAAGAGCGCCGGGCTCACCACGCCATGGCTCAGCATCTGAATTAGCGCACCATCGATTCCGGTCTGCGTGGCAGTGAAGATGCCGAGGGTCACAAAGCCCATGTGACTGACGCTGGAGTAGGCCACCAGCTTCTTCAGGTCGGGCTGCACCATGGCCACCAACGCGCCGTAGACAATGGCCACAAGAGAGAGCGCGACCACCAGCCCGCGGGCTTCGTCCACGGCATCCGGCGCCATGGGCAGCAGGAAGCGAAGGAAGCCGTAAGCGCCCATCTTTAGCAGGACGCCCGCCAGCACCATGCTGCCGGCGGTTGGCGCTTCAACGTGCGCATCCGGCAACCATGTGTGGAAGGGGAACATTGGCACCTTGATGGCGAAGCCCAGGAAGAACGCCACGAAGACCCAGCGCTGGAGTATCTGCGAGGCTCCGGCCATTTCTTCCGGAATTGCCTCAATGTCGAACGTGCCGGTGGTAAAGCGGATGGCCAGTATGGCCACCAGCATGAGGACGCTGCCGGCGAAGGTGTACAGGAAGAACTTGACCGTGGCGTAGATGCGCCGCTCGTGGCCCCAGACCCCGATCATCAGGTACATCGGGATCAGCACCATTTCCCAGAAGACGTAGAACAGGATGAAATCGAGCGTGACAAACACGCCGAGCATGGCCGTTTGGAGCGTGATGAGCGCTGCAAAGAACTCGCGCTCGCGCCTGTGGATGGTCAGCCAAGCGGCGGCCACCACCAGCGGACCGAGGATTCCCGTCAGCAGGACCATGAGGATGGACACGCCGTCCACCCCGAGCTTGTAGGAGATGCCGAGCGCCGGGATCCACGGGGCTTCTTCAACGAACTGATAGCCCGTGGCCTCGTGGTCGAAAGTCACCGTGATGACGATGGCAAGCACGGCCTGCGCCAGGCTGGCAATGAGCGCGCCAATGGCGATGGCGTTGCGGCTGCGCGCCAGCACGATGATCGGGAGGCCGACTAATAGCGGAAGCCACAGGGCCAGCGAAAGGAGCGGGAAGTCGAGGGCGGCTTCGCCGGTCGTCATGGTGCCGTTCATCTAAAGAGCACCAGGCTGCCAACGGTTAGCACAAGCCCAACCACCATCAACAGCGCGTAGTTCTGGGCCTGGCCGGTCTGCACGCGCCGGACCTGGCCGGCGGTGAAGCGCGACAGGTGGCCAACGCCGTTGACGATGCCGTCGATCACTCCTGCATCAAAGCCCCAGGAGATCATGGCCGTGGCCTTGGTGAAGGCCACTCCGAAGCCGTCGCCGATGTGGTCCATGTACCACTTCTGGCGGAAGAGAGTCTCGGCGCCCGGCAGAATCCGGCGTGCCAGTGCGGGAATGCCCATCCCGCGGCTGTAGGCGCCGAGTGCCAGCAAGAGGCCGCCGCCGGCCGCGACGGTGGATATAAGTGCAAGGACGAGCGTCGCCGGCGGTCCCGCGCCTTCCAGGTGAACGATGCCGGCCGCGTACTTGAGGTAGCCGTGAATGATTCCGTGCTCGGGCGGAATGCCCATCACAGCGCCCGCGAGCACAGCCCCGGCTGCCAGCACGATCAGCGGCAGGGTCATCACCCGAGGCGACTCGTGCGCGTGGGCGTGCAGCTCGGCGTTGCGGGGCTTTCCGTGGAAGGTCTTTACGATCATTCGGAACGTGTAGAAGGCGGTCATGACGGAGACGGCCAAGCCGGTGAAATAGAAAACCCAGAAGATTCCCGCGCCGTGATCGGTTGACAGCGATGATCCGGGATCGGACGTCGCCTTGAGGTGTGTCAAGGCCAGAATCTCGTCCTTACTCCAGAATCCAGCCAGCGGGAAGATGGCTGCCAAGGCGAGCCCACCGAGGATGAAGGTGGCGTACGTGACAGGGAGCTTGCTTCGAAGTCCGCCCATCTGGCGCATGTCCTGTTCGTCATTCATTGCGTGGATGACGCTGCCCGATCCCAGAAACAGGAGAGCTTTGAAGAACGCGTGCGTGGCCAGGTGGAAAATGGCGACCGTGTATGCGCCGGCTCCGGCCGCCAGGAACATCAGGCCAAGCTGGCTGACGGTGGAATAGGCGAGGACCCGCTTGATATCGGTCTGGGTGAGGGCGATGGTGGCTGCAAGGAAGGCTGTGAACGTGCCGACCGCGGCGACCAGCAGCAGCGCTTCCGGCGCTGCCGAGTAGACGGGGTTGAGCCGAGCCACCAGGTACACGCCCGCGGTGACCATGGTGGCCGCATGAATCAGGGCGCTGACCGGGGTTGGACCTTCCATCGCGTCGGGCAGCCAGACGTGCAGCGGGAACTGCGCCGACTTGCCCATCGCGCCGACGAAAAGCAGGCAAGCGATGGCCGTCACCATGCGCGGGTCCGCCGAACCAAGCCCGTCAAAGATCTCGCGGTAGCGCAGCGTCCCGAATTCGTGGAAGGCCAGGATGATGCCGATGGCGAATCCGAAGTCGCCGATCCGATTGACCAGGAACGCCTTGGTGGCCGCCGCATTGGCGCTGTCGCGTTCGTACCAGTACCCGATCAGCAGGTACGAGCACAACCCCACCATCTCCCAGAAGATGAAGAGTTGGAGCAGGTTGTCCGAGATGACCAGCATGATCATGCTGAAGACGAACAGCGGGATCCAGGTGAAGAACCGCGGCTTGTTCGCGTCGTGGTCCATGTACCCGACGGCGTACATGGACACGAGCGTGCTTACGCCGGTGACGACGAGCAGCATGACGACCGTGAGCGCGTCGGTGAGAAATGCGATCTCGATCTCGAAGCCGCCGCTGGCGACCCAGGTGTAAAGGACCGACGAGTCCTTGTCCGAGCCGACGCTCTGGATCCAGAGCACCACGGTGGCCACGAACGATCCGAGGATTGCCAGCGTGGATACCCAGCCGGTCCAAGGCGGTCTGCGCCGGCCCGCCAAGCCGTTGGCCGCAAAGGCCAGCAGCGGCAGCAAGGGAATGATCCAGGGCGCGTCTAGCATTCCGAGGTCCTTACCAGTGACATATCCAGCGTCACCCGCTCAGGCTGTCGAGCTGGTCGACGTTGACGACCGGGTAGACCCGGCTCAGGGCCACCAGGATTGCCAGCCCGATCGCTACTTCGGCGGCGGCAACGGTCAGTGAGAAGACCACGAGTACGAACCCGGCCTGGTCGTCCAGGTATCGCGAGAAGGCCGCCAGCGTCACGTTCGCGCCCTGCAGCATCAACTCGATGCACATCAGCATGACGATGGCGTTGCGGCGGATGAGCACGCCCGTGGCGCCCAGCGCGAACAGCAGCGCGCCGACGACCAGGAATCCGTTGAGCATCATCGCGCGGACTCTTCAAGTACGGGCTCGGCCGCGTCGGCCTGGGCCGCTGTGTCGTTTGTAGCCGAGCCGCTTGCCGCTTGGGGGAAGTCGGCTTGCTCGTGTGCTTCGACGCGTCGTGCCAGCACGATTGCGCCGATGGTTGCCGCCGTCAAGAGCACGCTCGCGCCAAGAAACGGCAACGTGAACTCATTGAACAGGGCCACGGCCAGGGCCTGCGTGCTCCCACCAAGATCGGACACGGTGGCTGGCGGAAAGGCCCCCTTGATCGATTCGCTGATCTCCGGCGTGCCGATGCTGACGACGACGCCTTCGACCGCCAGCAGGATTCCCAGGGGTATACCCAGCCAGATCTGTCGATGCGTCACTCGCTCTTCCGGCAGTCGCCGCATGTCCAGCATCATCAGCGTGAAGAGGAACAGAACGACGATGGCGCCGGCATAGATGGCGATCTGGGCCACGGCCAGGAAGCCGGCGCCCAGGATCACGAACAGCCCGGCGACGTGAAAGATGACGATGACGAGAGAAATAGCCGAGTGCACAGGGTTGCGCGCGACCAGCATTAGCGCGCCGGCACCAACGGCCGCAATTGCCAGGTACCAGAAGGCGACCGTGGTCTCGAGGTTGTCAGCCATGGAGTTCCGTAATCTCGAACACTGCCCGACGGAAGCCGCGGGCACGACGCACGTTACGGTGCGAGTTAGCCACGTTCGAACCAATTCGCAAGGGTCGCGCCTGGACCGATGTTCTTCTGCTCGGCTTCCCGGTTGGCCTGATCATGCTCAAAGATCTCGATCATCTTCTCGCCGTCGATCAGGAGCCCTCGCCGGTCATCGGTGATGAGGTGAAAGTCGTGCGTGCGCTGAAGCGCATCGACCGGGCATGCCTCGATGCAGAAGTAGCAGAACACGCAGCGGCCAACATCAAACAGATAGCGGTCGACGAACCGCGTGCCATCTTCATTCTCGCTCGTGTCAACTCGGATCACGTCGTTCGGACAGGCGGTCTCGCACAGGCCGCAACCCACACAGGTCATGCCGCCGGTCACTTCGTCGCGACGCATGCCGACCTGACCGCGGAAGCGGTACGAAATGTCGCGCAATTGCTCAGGGTAGAGGACGGTCGCCGGCTTGCGGCCGGTAACCATCAACATGGTCTTGAGACCCTTCATGACGCCAGAACCGAGGGGCATGCGCTAGCTCCAGGCCATCCGTAGGCCGGCCGCGATGAGCAGGTTCACCACGCCGATTGGAATCAGGATTTTCCAGCAGAAATTCATGAGTTGGTCGTAGCGGAAGCGCGGCTGCGTGGCGCGCAGCAGGAAGAAGCCGAACATGAACAGGCCGCACTTCAACAGGAACCAGATGACGCCGGTGAGCGCCTCCAGCCCGGGAATCGTCCAGCCGCGCCAACCGCCGAGGAAGAGCGTGGCGACGATTGCCGACATGAGCAGCATGTTGGCGTATTCGGCCATGAAGAAGAAGGCCCAGCGCATGCCCGAGTACTCGACGTGGAAGCCCGCCACTAGTTCCGACTCGGCTTCCGGCAAGTCGAATGGAGCCCGGTTCGTCTCGGCCACGGCGGCGAACACGAAGAGCAGGAAGCCAATCAGCTGGGGAACGATGAACCAGAGACCGGCCTGCGCGTTCACGATGTCAATCAGACTGAGCGAGCCGGCGTAGATGATGACCGCCAGCACGGCCAGTCCCATCACCAGTTCATAACTGATGACCTGCGCGCTGGAGCGGAGCGCGCCCAGGTGGGCGTACTTGCTGTTCGAGGACCAGCCGGACATGACTACGCCATAGACGCCGAGCGAGCCCATGGCGAGGAAGAAGAGGATCCCCACGTTCAGGTCGGCGATCCACAATCCAATCGTGCGGCCCATTTCGACTTCCGGCCCAAACGGAACGATGGCCCAGGCCGCCATCGCCGGCACGACCATCATTACCGGCGCAAACCAGTACAAGCCCTTGTCGGACTGGCCGGGGATCATGTCTTCCTTGATTCCCAGCTTCAGCCCGTCGGCGGCGGTCTGCAGCGTGCCGCGCCAGCCCACGCGGTGCGGGCCGTAGCGCGACTGCATGCGCCCGAGGATCCAGCGTTCCAGCAGCACCAGCGGCATCGCGCCGATGGCAAACAGCAGAAAAACCGCCAGGACTTTCGTGATCAAGATCAGCCAGGCCCAGAAATCCATACCTAGGCCTTGCTCACGCGGACCGCGGTGCCGTCGGGGGACCGCGGATCAAGCTGACGTGGTGCGGCTTCCAGGAAGCGGTCGGGCAGGCTGACGACGCCGGACGGCACACGTCGAGCGACCATGGCCTTCAGGTTGACCTCGCCGCCCGCGGAGGCCACATGTACCCGATCGCCGTGCGCGATGTGGAGGCGCTCGGCGTCGTCGGGGTTCAGTTCGGCCACCGCGTCCGGCAGCATCAAGGTCAGGCTTGGGGCGTGGCGACCGGCCACGCCCGCCGTGTAGAGATGTTGCTCCGTAGCCAGTACGAGCCTGTCGCCATCGACGGTGGGAAGGTCCGCGCCATTCACGGAAACGGCTTGGCCGGATCCTGAAATGGACGGGGCAACGGAGAGCCTCGCCAGTTCGTCTGAAATTGGCTCATGGCTTCGCCAGCCGAAGTCGGCGCCCATCGCGGCCGCGATTCGAGCCACGATCTCCCAGTCCGGCCGGGCATCGCCCACCGGCGAAATCGCCGGTTCGAGCCGACCGAGCCGGCCTTCAAAGTTGCTGTAGTGCCCGCCCTTCTCGGCAAATGTGGTTCCCGGCAGCACAACGTCTGCGACATCCGTCGTCGAATTCATAAAGATGTCCTGCGCGACGACCAGATCGGCTTCGCGCAGGGCGGCGCTTACTCCGCCGGGGTTTGCTGCGCCGCCGACCACGTCCTCACCCATTACGTAGAGCGCCCGCATTGGACCCTCGACGAATTCGGTGAATGGCAATCCCGGCTCGCCGCTCAACTCAACGCCCCAGGCTTCGCCAACCTGGGCTCGGGCGTCGTCATCGCCAAGCGGACGGGCGCCTGGCAAGAGGTCGGGAGCCATACCGACTCGGAACGTGCCGACCGAGTTGGCGCGTTCGGCCAGCGGAAACAACTTCACGCCGTCCCGTGCCAGCGCCAGATTGGCGGCGGCCTGCGCGATCTTGTCGGCCTTGCCAAGCGTCCAGACGCCGGTATCCCACACAACGGCGACGGATCCGGCCGCGCCGACCAACTGGCTGATTTCGTCAAGTGCGGCGGCGTCAATTCCGGTTACTTGCGCAGCGCCATCGTCGCCTGCGTCGGCCAATGCGTTGAGGAACGCGGCTTCGGCGCCGGGGCGTACACGCGCTGAGATCGTGGCGAAGTCGTCAAGGCCGCTGCCCAGTCGGGTGGCGACGACAAGCTGGCGTCCCGCATCCCGGGCCGCCTGCTTGATGTGCGCCCCGACCACGTTGTGCGTCTGCCCAATGTCGGCGCCCACGACCAGAATCAGGTCCGCTTCAAGCAGTTCGCTCTGCGTATGCGGACCAACCTCGCTGCCCAGCACCGCACGCAGCGTGCGGGCCGTGGTGTGCAGGCCGCTGTCCTGGCTGTAGACGTTGTTGGTGCCGAGCACCGCGCGGGCAAACCGCTGAAGCGTGTAGTTGTCCTCGTTGGTGGTGTTCGGCGAACCGACCACACCCACGGCGCCAGGACCATGCTCGTCCAACACGCCGCGCAGTCCCCCGGTAATCGCGTCCAGCGCCGCGTGCCAACTCACCGGCCACAGCACGCCGCCACGGCGGACCATCGGCTGTGTGATCCGATCATCGCTATTTACGAAGGAGTGGCCGAAGAAGCCCTTCGCGCAAAGAATGCCGCGATCGGGTTCTTCAAGACCATTGGAGCGAGTTCGCACAACCTCGCCGTGCCGCGATTCCACCAGGAGCGAGCAGCCAACCGAGCAATGCGGGCAGGTGGACGCCGCCTTTTCGGTCTGCCAGCTTCGCGCGGAGTGCTTGAACGGACGGCTCAGCAAGGCGCCGACCGGACAGGTCTCAATGCACATCCCGCAGCGTTCGCAGTCCATGAAATCGTGCTGCGCCGGGGCAATGAAGGTGCCCACGCTTCGCTCCACAAAGTCCAGAGCGCGAACGCCAATCTGCTCGTCGCAAATGCGCACGCAGCGGCCGCACAGGATGCAGCGGTTGTGGTTAAGGAGGATGACCTCGTTGAGGATCTCCTCTGGGTGCGCCTTCGGAACGGTCTCGTAGGGGCTCTGGTGAATCTCCTGGTCGAAGACCTCGTCCTGCAACTCGCAGGTTCCCGCCTGGTCGCAATACGGGCAGTCCAGCGGGTGGTGCTGGAGCTGAAGTTCGATCACGTGTTTGCGGATATCGCGGATGCTCTGGCTGTTGGTCACAACCGTCATCCCGTCGCCGGCCGGGGTGGTGCATGAAGCCGTCGGGCGTGGCGGTCCGGGCTGTACTTCGACCACACACATGCGGCACGCGCCGTACGGCTTCAGCCGCGGGTCGGTACAGAGGGTCGGGATCTCGACGCCGATGGACTCGCAGGCCTGCAGCACGGTCGCGCCGCGCGGCACCTGCACGTCATGGCCATCGATCGTGAGCGTGACCGTATCGCTACTCATCGATCCACCTCACCCAGCACGATGTCGACGCTGCCAATGATGGCTACCACGTCCGCGATCAGGCTGCCCACGCTGATTTCTTCAATGATGCTGAGGTTGACGAACGACGGTGAACGCACGTGACAGCGATACGGCATGCCCGTGCCATCGCTGACGAAGTAGAAACCAAGCTCGCCCTTCGGATTCTCGATTCCGAAGTAGGACTCGCCCGGCGGCGGTTGCACCCCGTGCATCACCAGCTTGAAGTGATTGATCATGGCTTCCATGTCAACCGGTACTCGACCGATGTCCGGCGGTACCACCTGCGGCAGGTCCACGTTCGAGGGGGCGTCCAGCGGCAAGTCCCGCAGCGCCTCCACGCACTGTCCGATGATCCGTTTCGACTGATACATCTCGTTCAGCCGCACAAGGTAGCGCGCGTAGACGTCGCCCTCGGTGAAGACCGGCACCTCAAAGTCCACCAAGTCATAGGCAGCGTACGGCTGTGCCTTGCGCAAGTCCCAGGCAATGCCGGAGCCACGAATCACCGGCCCGGTCAGCCCATAGCTGAGCGCCTGCTCCTGCGTGATCATGCCAACATCGCGCGTGCGCTCGATGAAGACCTCGTTCTCCGTCAGCAGGGCGTCGATTTCGTCCAACGTATAGCCGTGTAGGAAGGCCTCCACGTTGTCCAGCCACTGGTCGCCCACGTCGTGCGGTCCGGTGCCGCCGACGCGCATGAATGAGGTGGTCAGCCGCGCGCCGCAGGCCTCCTCGAACAGATACAGGATCTTCTCGCGCTCACGCAGCGACCATAGGAAGGCCGACATGGCGCCAATATCCAGCCCGTGAGTACCCAGCCAGATGTGGTGGGCCGCCAGTCGCGACAGTTCCGCCACGGCCGTGCGCAGGTAGCGGGCCCGCAGTGGAATCTCGTCGGTGATGCCCATCAGCTTCTCGATGGCCATCAGGTAACCCATGTTGTTCGAGGGGCCGGAGGTGTAGTCCATGCGGTCGGTCAGCGTGATGCCGCCCCGGTAGTCGTGGACCTCCAGCAGCTTCTCCACGCCGCGGTGCAGGTAGCCCATGTCGGCGTCGCAGCGTCGGACTTCCTCACCGTCCAGCTCGATCACCAGGCGGAGCACCCCGTGGGTGCTGGGGTGCTGCGGCCCCATGTTGAGGATCATGTTGTCCCCGCTGCCCCGTTCCAGGTCAACGCGAGCACTGGCCATTCCGGACTCCACCGTCATGTGCCGTTCGCCTCGTCCACGTCTGCCCAGAAGTCGTCCGGGTCAAGCTGGCCAACCAGGTCGTTGCGGTGCGCGTCTTCGGGGAAGGTCGGGCCTTCCACGGGGTACTCCTTGCGCAGCGGATGCCCCTCGTAGCCCTCGGGCAGCAGGATGCGCGCCAGGTTGGGATGACCGGCGAATCGGATTCCAAAGAGGTCGAACACCTCGCGCTCCAGATAGAGGGCCGAGGCATACGTGCCGGTCGCCGAAGCGACGGACGCGCCGTCGGCCAAGCGTGCGGTTACGCGGGCAAAGAGGTTGTTCGTCAGCGAGCGGAACTGCCACAGGACCTGGAACTCGCGCCCGACGTCCAGCGGCCAATGCACGGCCGTTACGTCCACAAGCTGCTCAAGTTTGAGCTCCGAGTCGTCGCGCAGGGCCGGAAACAGGGCCGGCAGCGCTGCGGATGAGATTTCGGCTACAGGGTCGCCATGGTCCACGCGCCCGCTCAGGTAGGCCCCGGCAGCGTGATGCTGGATGCGATCCAGAATGCCTTCAGCTGTCAGCGTCGGTGAGGCGGCGGGCACCAACACGGGCTAGCGGTTCCAGTCCAGGGCGCCCTTGCGCCACTCGTACACGAACGCGACCGCCAGAATGAGGATGAAGACGACGCCGGCCAGGAACAATGACAACTGGTCGTCGATCATGTTGAAGTAGAGCGCCCACGGATAGAAGAAGAGCAACTCGACGTCGAAGATCAGGAACGTCACAGCCACCAAGTAGAAGCGGATGTTGTGCCGCCCGCGCGCGTCCCCGATCGGGGGCATGCCGGATTCGTAGGCCTCGACCTTGGCGTCGTACTTGCGGTGCGGCTTGAGCAGCATGGTGCCCACAAGGCTCCCGACCGCAAATAGGAAGGCGATGGCCATCAAAAGGACAATCGCTACCCAGCTAGGCATCGTCGCGCTCTGCTGCTCCCCTGACCGTGAAAGGCTGCGTTGTGATCATTTTCACAAACTCCGCGCATCATACGCGCCAATGGTGCTACTTGCGAACCGGCGGCCTCGCGGAGGGGCGAGAATCACTCGGCAAGGGAGTAGGAGAGGTACTCGACTTCCACCGCCAGATCCACATTGGATAGTTGTACGTGCGCCGGTACGCGCAACTGGGTGGGCGCGAAGTTGAGGATGGCGCGCACGCCCGCCGCGACCGCCTGGTCAACGACCTTCTGCGCGGCACGGGCGGGCACAGTCACGATCACCATGTCAACTCGATCCTCGCGCACCACATGCGCCAGATCGCCGACGTGAAGCACCGTCGTGCCGTTGACAGTCGATCCGACTACGGCCGCGTCGCTGTCAAAGGCGGCGACAACATCGAAACCCTGGTTGTTGAAGCCGGGATACGCGATGAGCGCGCGGCCCAGGTTTCCAACGCCGACGAGGCCGATGCGCCAGCCACGGTCGATTCCAAGAATCGATGCCAGGCGCTGCCGAAGCGCAGGCACGGCGTAGCCCACACCTCGCTTGCCAAACGACCCGAAGTACGCGAGATCGCGCCGAACCTGGGCGGCCGTGAATCCGGTCAAGACGGCAAGCGTTTCCGACGAAACGTTTGCCTGCCCTTCCGAGTGGACGGCGCCCAGCACGCGGTAGTAGGTGGACAGTCGCCGAACGGTGGTCGGCGGTACGGGTCGGCTCGGGTTGGCGTTGTCCATCCACATCGCGGCCAGCGCGAACAGGTCTATTCTCGCAGCCCGGATGGGATGCGACCTAGGTAATGCATGGCAATTGAGGAAGTTGACGCGGGCGGGCCTGTGCCTATGCTCGCGAGCGACTTCGAACAGACCATGAGTCCGGTGCCACACCGAAATCAGGCGGGCGACGGCCAGTGAACGGAATCCGTGTTGGTGTGGACGTCGGCGGCACGTTCACGGATTTCACCGTCGCCGCCGACGACGGACTGTACGTCTTCAAGGTCTCCAGCACGCCGCACGACCCGGCCGAGGCTGTGCTGAAGGGCCTGCGACGTGTCGGAGTCGGGGCTGATGGAACGGTGGTGCACGGCTCGACGGTCGCGACAAACGCGGTACTTGAGCGCAAGGGCGCGCGCACCGCACTGGTTACGACGGCCGGCTTCCGCGATGTGCTGGAGATCGCACGCCAGAACCGTCCGGCGCTCTACGACATCGAACCGCGCAAGCCGTCGCCGCTAATAGAGCGAGGCCTTCGACTGGAGGTCGACGAGCGCGTGGGCGCGGACGGCGCCGTTCGCCGACCCCTGAGCCGCGTTTCGCTTGAACGCCTTACCGAAGAGGTTCGCCGGCTCAAGCCGGAGGCTGCGGCGGTCTGTTTGCTCTTCAGCTTCCTTCGGCCGTCGCACGAGCGCTCGGTGCGTGCCGCCCTGCGCCGAGCGGGCGTGCGCTGGGTCTCGATTTCGTCGGAGGTGCTGCCGGAACATCGTGAGTACGAGCGCACGAGTACGACTGTGGTTGATGCCTACGTGGCGCCCGTGATGGGCCGCTACATCCGGCAACTGGAACGCTCGGCTCCGGGACAACTGTGGATCGTCCAGTCCGGTGGCGGAGTTCTGCGATCGTCCGAGGCCGCGGCGGCGCCCGTCCAATCGGTGCTCAGCGGTCCGGCCGCTGGAGTGGTCGGCGCACGCGCCGTGGCCGCCGCGTCTGGGTTTGATCACATCGTGACCCTGGACATGGGCGGCACCTCCACTGATGTAGCGATCTGCCCGGGCGAACCGCTGCGTCGAACTGACGCGACGGTCGGCGGACTCCCAGTCGCCATTCCCATGACGGACATCCATACCGTGGGGGCCGGTGGTGGGTCGATCGCGGTTCGCGACGAGGCCGGCGGGCTGCGGGTCGGTCCACGCAGCGCCGGCGCGCAGCCGGGTCCTGCCGCCTATGGCCGTGGTGGTGTGGAACCTACGGTGACCGATGCCAATGTGGTGCTGGGCCGATTGGTTTCCGACGCCACGCTGGCGGACGATGTGGCGCTGGACGCCGCTGCGGCCGCGTCGGCCGTCGACCGGCTGACACCCGCCAGCGATCATTCGACGGAGACGCGCCTCCGAGCTGCCGCCGGCGTGGTTGCGGTGGCCGATGCGCACATGGAGCGGGCGCTGCGCGTAATCACGCTGGAGCGTGGCTATGACCCGCGCGACTTCACGCTGGTGGCGTTTGGCGGTGCTGGCCCGCTGCACGGCTGTTCGCTGGCCGAGCGTCTGGAGATCGAACGAGTGCTGGTGCCGCGATATCCCGGGGTACTGTCTGCGCTCGGTGCGCTAAGCGGGGCGCACGTGCGCGAGTATTCGTCAACCCTGCTGCGGCCAGCGACCGCCCGGAGCGTGCGAGCTCTGGTTGCAGCCTTCAATCGGCTGGAACGTAACGCGAGGCGCGACTTTGTTGGCGTGGGGCGTCCCCGGTTGCGCCGGATGCTGGACCTTCGGTACCTCGGGCAGTCGTACGAGCTAACCGTGCCGCTGCGGGGCCGGGATATACCAGGCGCCGTTCGCGCCTTTCACCGGCGGCACCACGAACGCTACGCGCACAGCCGGCCGGAGGCCGCCGTCGAGATCGTGGTCGCGCGCTTGCTCGCTTCCGTTGAGCAGCCGCCATTGCCCGAGGTGCAGGCTCCGGTCGGCGGACGTCCCTCGCCGCGGAGCGCGCCGGTGGTAATCGACGGTGAATTCCAGCCCGCCCGCCTCTTTCGGCGGATCGAGTTGCCCGTTGGCTTTCGGGCTCGCGGCCCGCTGCTCGTCGTGCAGGACGACGCCACGACCTGGGCGCCGCCCGGCTGGCGGATGGAAGTGGACCGGCAGGCGGCACTGATATTGGAGCGAAACTAACCTTCCGAGCCAATGATCGGCAGTATCCTGCCGGAGGCTTCCACGTGCTCTTCCGCCCTAAAGGCGCATGTCAACACCGGTAATTGAAATACGCAACCTTCGCAAGGCCTATGGTGATTTGCAGGCCGTGGCAGGGGTTTCGTTTGACGTGGCCGAAGGCGAAGTCTTCGGGATGCTTGGACCCAACGGGGCCGGCAAGACCACGACCGTCGAGATTCTCGAAGGCTTGAGAATCCGGGATAGCGGCGAGGTCAGCGTCCTTGGCATGGACCCGGCGACTTCAGGGCGCGACTTCAAGCGGCTGGTCGGAGTGCAGCTGCAGCAGGTGGCGCTCTATCCACGCCTCCGCGTGCACGAAGTCATCAGTCTGTTCGGATCCTTCTACGAGCAGCAAGCCGAGACCGAGGACCTTATCGCGCTGATGGGCCTGGAGGATCGGCGCAACGCCCGCATCGCCGAACTCTCCGGCGGTCAGGCGCAGCGCCTGTCTGTGGCGCTGGCCGTGGTGAATATGCCGCGTCTCGTCTTCCTGGACGAGCCGTCGACCGGCATGGACCCACAGGCGCGTCGGAATCTCTGGGAAATTATCGAAGGATTCAAGGCCAAAGGGATGACGGTGGTGCTCACAACGCACTACATGGAAGAGGCGGAACGGCTGTGCGACCGTGTCGCCGTGATGGATCACGGCCGGATCATCGCGCTCGACAGTCCCGGCGCGCTTGTGCGCGAGAACTTCGCCGAAGACGCCATCGAGTTCGTGTCGAACGACGGACTCTCGGAGAACGACCTAGGCGAACTGGCCGCCGTAACCAGCGCGGCGTCCCAGGGATCCGCTCACAGCATCTTCAGCAGCGACATCCCACGCACCATGGGTAGCCTGATCGATCTTGCTCAGGAGCGCGGAGCTCCGCTGGAGGGCATGCGCGTACGTCACGCCACGCTTGAGGATGTATTCCTCAAGCTCACTGGACGGACGCTCAGAGATTGAACGCCTTTCTGCCGCTGTTCCGAACGAACTATCGCGACTTCGTGCGTGACCGCACGGCACTCTTCTGGACCATTGCGTTTCCCGTCCTCTTCATCGGGATTTTCGGAATCGTGCTGGGCCGCGGCGATGACGGCGCCAGCTACGAGGTTGGCTTGGTCATTGAGGATCAGTCGCCGCAGGCGGCCACGCTGGGCGAGGTTCTCGCGGGATTCGAGGCGCTGGCGCTCACGCAGGGCCAGCGCGATGCCGAAATAGCCAGCCTCGCGGACGGGGAGCGACGGGCTGTCGTTGTTGTTCCTCAGGGCTTCGGTGCGGCAGTCGCCGCCGGCACTCCGCAGCCGCTTCAAGTCCACTTCGATCCGTCTCAACAGACCACCCAGCAGGTCGTCATACCGGTGCTCCTGCGAGCGTTTGAAGTCGCCGACCGCGCGCTGACGCAGACCCGGCCGGTCGTAACCGCAGACTTCCGGACGCTTCAATCCGAGCGGCTGCAGGTGATCGATTTCATCATGCCGGGCCTCATCGCCATGAGCGTGATGAACGGCGGCGTGTTCGGAGCCATAGCAATGGTCTCGCTGCGCGAGCGACGCGTGCTGCGGCGCCTGTCGGCGACACCATTGCCGGCCTGGGCGCTTGTAGGGGCCGACGTGACCTTCCGAATGGTCGTAGTGCTCGTGCAGACGGTCCTGCTGGTCATATTGGCGGTGCTGATTGGCGGCGTTTCGGTCAAGGTCGAGAATCTCCCCGCCCTGGCTGGCGTAGCGGTGCTGGGTGGGCTGGCCTTTGTGGCTATCGGGTTTTTCCTGGGCGCATTTGCAAAGACCGAGCAGGGCTTCTTCCCGATTGCGCAGGTCGTCACGTTCCCCATGCTCTTCCTGTCAGGCATCTTTTTCCCGCTCGACTCCATGCCGGACTGGATTCGCCCGCTGGTAAGCGCCATGCCGCTGACATATTTGGGTGATGCGATGCGGCAACTCATGGTTGGCGGGGCTCCGGTGCACTCGATGGCGCTTAACCTCGGAGTGCTGACCGCCTTTTTGGTGGTTTTCTTCGGTCTGGCGGTCCGCCTCTTTAAGTACGAGTAGCTGGAATCGGCAATCTCAAACGCCGACAGCTCGTCTGAGCGCCCGCACCTCGCGTAGCAGACCGGCTGGATTGAGACCCACGGTGTCGATCATATGCACGGTTCCGGGATTACGTCCGATCGTGCGCATGACCTTGCCCAGGTCAAGACCACGTTCCAGCCCAACGTGCAGCGGCATGTTGGGCTCGCGTCCAGGCGCGGTGTTGTGCCACCGAATCTCAGCCATGCGGTCGGCAAAGCGGGCCATGTAGTCCAACCGCGCCTCAAACGCCAGGCGGTCACCGTTGACGGCGTGAAACGCCCGGCCCGTATGCAGCGCAAATCGCACGCTGGTCGTGGCGTCCAGCATTGCCAGCACGCTGTCAAGCGCGTGAAGCACTGCGCCGTCGCCCGCGTTCTGAACGGCTATGGGCAGTCCGGGGAACAGATCGTGAATCGTCCGAAAGCTCTCGCGCAGGACGTCGATGTGCTGCGCGTCGGCTGCCATTCGGCGACCGGGATGTGCGACGTACATCTCCATGGCGTGCCGCTGTTCAAAGAACTCGATGATCTGTACGAACTGACGGAGGGCGATGCCTCGGTCTGTCGCGCTCGGGTCCGTCAGCGATGGCCAGCGGCGCGTGGACGCGTCTCGGAATACGTTGAGGTGAAAACGCATCGGCGCAGCGTCCAGAATCTCAATGAAGTCGGCATCGAAGAATGTCCGCAGCCCCAACTCATACATATAGGTGTCGAGATTCAGTTCGACGACTTGAAATTCGAGCCGAACCGCGACATCCACGATTTCGCGGAGCTGCGATAGCAGCCGCCGACGGTCATGCGGAACGATGCGGGGGTTGAACCCCAGCCTTAGCGGCGGCATACGGAATGGCGGTGCCGAACCTGCCCGGTGATTGAGTTGCAGCCAGGTGCGGTGGTCAGGCGCGCGAAGCTGCCGGAGCGGATCACGGCTCCCACAGCCCCGACGAGATATAGCGGTCGCCGCCGTCGGGCAAGACCGTCACGACGCATGCCCGCGGTTCTTGCAGAAGAATCTCGCGAACCGCGTACAAGTAGGCGCCGGACGACTGGCCGGCAAAGATGCCGGCCTTAGCCAGATCGAAGGACAACCGGCCGGCGGCATCGATGTCGATCTCGACCCACGAGTCTACAACCGAGCGATCGAGAATCTCGGGCTCGATGTGTCCCTCACCCAGCGGCTTCAGGCCTTCAACACCGGGGAAAACGGGCGGTAGGGCGCCCACAACCTGTACGTCGGGCCGTTCCTCGCGCAGCCGGCGTCCCACCCCGGTTATTGTCCCGCCGGTGCCAACGCCGCTGACGAAATGCGTAGAGCCTTCGGGCGCCTGCGCCAAGACTTCGACGGCGGTGCCATCGTAGTGGGCCAGCCAGTTGGAGTCGTTGCTGTATTGGTCCGAGAAGAAGTAGCGGTCGGGATCGGCTGCGTAGCGACGCTGGACTTCACGCAAGGCCTCGTCGTACCCAAGGATGGCGTCGGTGATCACGAGTTGGGCGCCGTGAGCCGTGAGCCGCCGCCGCCGCTCCTGGCTGGCGTTGGCCGGGATCACGATTTCGACGGGATAGCCCAATGCCGCCCCGAACATGGCGTACGCAATCCCCGCATTGCCGGAGGACGAGTCGAGAATGGTCTGTCCCGAACCCAGCTTCCCCTCGGCCACGGCGTCCAGCAGCATGCGCGCCACGGGGCGATCCTTGATAGACCCGCCCGGATTCATTGACTCGAGCTTGGCCAGGACCATGGCGTCGGGAAATTCAGCGCGAAATATCGGGATCTCCACCATCGGCGTATCGCCGACCAGAGCAAAGAGCGGATGTGCCCGGGCGGCGTCGGTCAGAGCCATGGCGCTTCGGCCTCGATCCGCTTGCAGCCACCCATGTAAGGCTGAAGCACCTCCGGAATGGCGACAGTTCCATCCGTTTGCAGGCCGTTTTCGAGCAAAGCCACGAACGTTCGTGGCAGTCCAAGGGCCGTGCCGTTGAGTGAGTGCCCATATTGCGTACGGCCGGAACCCGCCCGCCGGATGCGAACGCCGGCCCGGCGAGTCTGAAACGCCTCGCAATTCGAGACCGACGAGACTTCCAACCATTCACCGGCCCCGGGTGACCACACTTCAAGGTCGTACTGCTTTGCTGCGGCAAAGCCCAAGTCACCGGTCGGGACTTCGCGGACGCGATAACTCAGCCCTAGGTGTCGGATCACCGCCTCCGCTTCGCTGCGCATGCGTTCAAGAGCTGTATATGAATCATCGGGGTTGGTTACGTTGAACAGCTCAATCTTGTCAAATTGGCGCACCCGACGGAGCCCTCGCGTCTCAACGCCCGCAGCTCCAGCCTCGCGTCGGAACGCCGCAGCGTACGCCACGTACTTGGCTGGGAGCATGGCCGCGTTCAGCGTTTCGCCCGCGTGGTACTCGGACAAGGCTACTTCGGCGGTCGGGCTGAGCCACAGCCGGCGCTCATCGACCGCATAGGAGTCGCCGGCAAACTTGGGCAACTTTGCGGCGTTGGTCATCGCGGTCTGCGTGACGAGCGCGGGCAGGTACAGCTCGCGGTAGCCGTGCTCACGGACCTGGAAGTTCAGCATCCACTGAATGAGGGCCCGTTGCAGTCGCGCTCCGGCGCCGCGGAAGATCCAGAATCCCGATCCGGCCACCTTGGACGCCCGAGCGAAGTCAAGGATGCCCAGGTCTTTAGCGATCTCGTCATGGGGAGGCGTGAGTCTGTCCGGAGCTGGCGCATCGCTGCAATAGTGCACCGCGCCCGGGTGGTCAGCGTCCCCGACCGGTACGGAGGCGTGCGGCAGCATTGGGATTTCCAACAGCAACTGTTCGACCTTGGCCTGGACACTGCTAAGGGCAGGTTCGCGGTCGCCAAGCTCCGACGTAAGTGCGCGAGTTTGTGTGATAAGGCTCTCGCGCTCAGCCGCCGAGGCCTTGCCGATGGCGCGGGAAACCTGCCTGCGCTCTGCCCGAAGGCTCTCAACCTGTGTCAGCAACTGGCGACGCTGGTTGTCGAGAGACAGGAGTTCGTCCAGAGGAAGCTCGCCGCCGCGAGTGGAGAGGCGTTCGCGCACGAGCGTCTCGTTCTCGCGAATGAATCTCAGGGGCAGCATCTGGTTGCCAGGGCCGTGTGGGCGCGCCGCGGTCGACGCGGCGTGCAAGTGGCGATAATTCTACGAGCGGTCGCGTAGCTGCGGAAAAAGGATGACTTCTCGGATGTTCGTGACATCTGTCAGGGCCATCACCAGGCGATCCACGCCAATACCTAGGCCTCCGGCGGGTGGCATGCCGTGCTCGAGCGCGAGCAGGAATTCCGCATCAAACGGGGTGGCGTCCTCGCCGTGCCTCTCGGACGCTTGTTCCTCCATGCGAATTCGCTGCTCCAGCGGGTCGTTGAGTTCGGTATAGGCGTTGGCCATCTCCATCCCGCTTACGAACACCTCAAAGCGTTCAATGAAGCGTGGATCGTCTGAGCAGCGCTTGGCCAGCGGGGCGGTCTCAGTCGGATAGCGCTCCAGGAATGTGGGTTGGACAAGCGTCGGCTCGACAAGCGTCTTCATCAGTTCGTCCAGTAGTTTTGCGCGCGGCCATGAGGGATCGACTTGAATCTCGTTGGCTCTGGCGGCATCGCGCAGCGCCGATTCGCTGCCATCCTCCTCGAGATCAACGCCGGCTTCTGCCAGGAGGGCGTCGCGATAGGTCAGACGCCGCCATGGCGGGGTGAAGTCGAGAACATCTTCCTCCAGCTGCACGCGCGTTGTTCCGTAAACGGCCTCGGCGGCGGCCGCGACGAGTTCCTGGACGAGTCCGCGCATATCGCTCAGGTCCGCAAAGGCCTGATAGCACTCAAGCATCGTGAATTCGGGGCTGTGCGAGCTGTCGATTCCCTCGTTGCGAAAGGTCTTGCAGATCTCGTAGACGCGTTCGAACCCGGCAACAAGAAGGCGCTTCAGGTATAGCTCATCGGAGATGCGCAAGTAGTAGTCGCGGTTCAAGGCGGCATAGGAGGTCACAAAGGGCACGGCGGCGCCGCCACCGTAGACCGGCTGGAGCGTGGGAGTCTCAACCTCGAGGAATCCGTGAGCGTCCAGGATTCGGCGCAGGGCCGAGACAATGGCAGTTCGATTTTCGAATCTGCGCCTGACCTCTTCGTTAGCAAGGATGTCGAGGTAACGCTGCCGAAAGCGAGTCTCGTGGTCTTTCAGGCCGTGCCACTTGGCGGGCAGTGGGCGAAGCGTCTTGGCGGCTACTTGCAGGCGCTCCGCACGGACACTCGGTTCGCCGCTGCGGGTGCGGAAGAGCGGGCCGCCGGCTGAGACGAAGTCGCCAATATCGAGCAGCTCGAGCGCGTTCCGATACGCGTCGGCACCGAGGGCTTGACGGTTGAGGTAAAGCTGAACCTCGCCGCTACCGTCGCGGATGTGCGCGAATGAGGTTCCGCCCATGCGCCGCATGCCGACGAGACGGCCGGCAACGTCAACTTCAAGAGGCGGATCGAGGTCGACACTGGCAACGGCGTCGGCGGCTGTGTGCGAGCGCGGCGGCCTAGGCGGAAAGGCGGTGCCTTGGGTAGATTCGATCCGCTCAAGCTTTGCGCGCCGAGTTTCGAATAGCCGGTCGGCCGTACCCCCGCCGACTGGCTCGGCGCCCGTGTCGTCGCTCAGCTGATCTCCAGAATCTCGTGAAGGTTTGCGCCACGCGGAGTCTGAACGGTGACTGAGTCGCCGATCCTGCGACCGACGAGAGCCTCGCCCAACGGGGACTCGTTCGAAATCTTGCCGTCCAGCAGGTCAATTTCGTCGGTGCCGACGATCGTGTATTGGCGTTCCCTGCTGCCCGACTTGAGACGGACGGTGGAGCCAATGCCGACGGTGTCCGACGAGTGGGTGCTGATGACCTCGGCGTCCCTTAGCAGGCGCTCGAGCATCATGATGCGGCCCTCGATAAAGGCCTGTTCGTTGCGAACCTCGTCGGATTCGTTGCCCTCGTTGAGCTCGCCGAACTCCTTGGCCTCGTGGATACGCTTGATGATGCCGGGCCGCTGAACGGTCTTGAGATCGTCCAGTTCGGCCATCAGGCGCGTCCGACCATCCTCGGTCAGAAACTTCTTTGCCACTGGGTCGCCTTCGTGTCGTCGTCGTCGGACCGCATGCGGGAGCGAGCGTGCGGGATACCGGAGGGTTCTGACGGATTATAGAGGAGAGCAGGCTTCGCCGTCGGGTCGACCGATTCCGGTGTAGGTGAATCGGGTTTCCATGAGGTGGCCGGCCTCGACCGAGTCTTCGCTGGGGGCGTCCCAGCTGTGTTCGGAGTCAAGGATTTGTGGCCGGGTGACACCCGCGGCACGTGTGCGGGACCGGGCGAGCTCCGGCCCGGCCTGCCGGATGTAGGAGCGTGCTGCGGCGATCGAGGCAAACCGTCGGCGCTCTGTGGGCCCGTGGACGACGTAGCCGGTGATGCCCGAGCGTGCGTAAAGGGGGCGCAACAGGAATTCGACTTGCTCGATCGCCTGGCTGGCGGCGGCGCCGACGGCGCTGGCGACGGCAGCACGTTCGGGTACCTGGCACTCGGCGTGGAGACGTTTGGCCACTTTGGGAATCCAGGCTTCGGCGGGTGCGCCTAGGGCAACGATGGGATCGGTCACCGCAAGTCGAATGTCCAGCGGATCGCGACGATGGTTGCGCGAGAGTGAGCGATCGAAGACGAAGCGGCCGAGCCGGTCCTCGGCCTCGGCGGCGCGGCTGTCGAACTCCGCGACGGCGCGGCGGAGTGCGCCTTCGCCAAGCTGGCGAATTGTCAGTTCGTGCGTGCGGGCGAGGAAGGTGTCCAGGTTGACCCGGCTCTCGCGGGCGGCTACGCGGCAGGCCCGGACGGCGGCATCCACGTCAAACCCCAGAAACTCGCCGCGGGCGTGAAGTATGTCGGTGGGCGTGAGGCCGATTCGACGGACGACGCCCCGGGCGATGAGCGACCGAAGGTTGAGCAGGCGGGCGTCGGCCAGTCCGACTCGTGCAGCGAGCGAGGTCATATCGAGGGGGCCTTCGCGCAGGGCGCTGCAAACATCGTGCTCGGCGGCGGAGCGAACGGCGCTTTCAGCGGAACTGCTGACGGTGAGGAACTCCCACACGGGGACGAGCCGGTGGGTGACCTGGTCGTGATCAATCCTGGCCAGAGCGTCGGCAACTGAGGGGTCGGCGGCCGCAGCGGCGGAGAGGGGTTCAACACGTTGGGGGCCGATGCGAAGATCGAGGGGATCCGCCAGGATGCGGCTGTCGCCACCGACGCCAAATGAGCGAACATCGGCGGCGCGCACGGCGGTACGCCAGTCGCTGATGGCAGCGCCTTGGTCGCTGATCTTGGAACGGCCGTCGCGCAGCAGGGCGACATCGGTGGTCGTTCCGCCCATGTCCACCACGAGGGCCGCGTCGCGGCCGGTCAGTCGGTGCGCGCCGACAGCGCTGGCCGCCGGGCCTGAGAGTAAAGTCTCGACGGGACGGATGCGGGCCTGGGCCAGCGGCATGACGGCGCCGTCGCCGCGCACGATCGTAATAGGGGCCGTGATGCCGCGTTGGGCCACGCTCCGGTCGATGGCGGTGAGCAGCCGCTCGACGTGGGGGATGAGACGGGCGTTCAGGACGGCCGTGGTGGCTCGGCGGACTGAATCGAGAGAGCGTCCGACCGAGCCACCGGTAACGACGGGGCGATCGGTAAGCCCGGCGACGATCTCGGCGGCGCGGAGTTCGTGCTCTGGGTTGCGGACCGCCAGATAGCTCGACAGGGCGAAGGCGTCGACGCGGTGGCGCTGGCGATCCACGGCGCGGCGGAGAGCGTCTTCGTCAAGGGGGGCACGTTCCTCGCCGAAGACGTCGTGACGGCCAGGGATGAATTCGAGAGCGGCGGCGTGGATGCGGTGGAGGAGTCCGTATCGGCGGAGCATTGTCTGGTCGTAGCCGATGAGCAGGGCGCAGACGCGGCCGCCGAGGCCCTCGATTGCGGCGTTGGTGGCGAGAGTGGTGGAGAGCGAGACGAGGCTGATTTGGCTGTGGGCAATGTCGGAGAGACCGTCGATGGCGGCGGAGATACCGATCGCGAGGTCAGCGTGGGTGGTGGGGGTTTTGTGCCAGGCGACGACGCGGTCGGCGGCCGGGTCAAAGGCCACGGCGTCGGTGTGGGTGCCACCGGTGTCAATGCCGAGGATCAGGGACATGGGGTGATGGTCGCGCGGATTGGGGGATTGTGCACGCTGGGCGGGGTGCGATGCGGGCCTGCCGGGCCTGGCGGCGGAGGGCCCTCGCGTGCGCAGAAGAGTTTTTTCTAAAAAACTCTTGAGGCGCGCGGCGGTGCATTTCGGCGGGTTTTGGGGTGTGGTGAGGGCCGGCGACTGAGGGGTGGTCTGGGGTTGGCGGGGGTGCTGGGTGGGGCGGTTGTGGTTTGACGGGCTCACCACGAGCGGAGACGGGCTTGGCATGAACGGGGGCCGGCTGGCCGGGGGCGTGATCCGGCTGAGGGTGGAGGCGGCCAGGCTCGCCAGGGACGCGAACAGGGTTGCGAGGAGGGACGGCAGGCGCAGCAGCCCGGGGGCATGGCCAACCGTGAGGGGCCACGGGAGGCGGATGGCTGGGATGGGGTGGACGGGTTGCAGTGTCATGGCATGTAATGTACACTTGATGCGTACTGAGGGCAAGTCGAGCGATGGTTGGCGGCGGGAGAGCGGCCTGGGGGCAGGCAGGTAAGCCGGTCGGGATTCGGTTGTGCGGCGGGTTCTCCGGGCGGCTGGCTTGTGGCGCAACTAGCGTCGAGGGGTTGCGGGTCGGGGAGGCCATGTGGGTGTGTGGTGAGAGTTGGTATGATTTTCAGAGTCTGAAATTCATACGGAATGTGTCATGCGAGTATCCGAGCGGGGGCAGATTACGATTCCGAAGGCGTTGCGGGATCGTTTCGGGTTGCATCGTGACGTTGAGGTGGAGGTCGTGCCGACCGAGCGAGGCTTGCTGATTCAGAAGCGGGCGGCGGCGGAGCATCCGGTGGATCGCATTGCCGGGATGCTGACCGGCGACTGGGATGTGGACGAGTACATCGAGGAAATCCGAGGACGGTGATTTCGGCCGTCGACACGAACGTGCTGCTGGACCTGCTGAACGCCAGGTCTCCGCAGCACGCGCAATCGCGGGAGTGGCTCAGGGCCGCGTACAACGATGGCGCCGTATTGGTGTGCGACATCGTGTACGCGGAACTGGTGCCGGCCTTTGGCAACCGGGCGACGTTGGACGGGGCGCTGCGGGAGGTCAACGCGGTGGTTTCGCCAATCGACACGTCCATTGCGTACGAGGCGGGACTGCGGTGGATGCGATATCGGCGGGCGGGCGGGCCGAGGGCGAGGATCATGGCGGACTTCCTGATCGGGGCGCATGCGCTGGCTGCCGCCGATGCGTTTCTTACCCGGGATCGAGGTTTCTACGCCACGTATTTTCCGGAGCTGAATACTCCGCAGGATTAGGTCCGGCGCGCGGGTGGAACCGGCGCCGGCGATCAGGGATGCGAGCAACGCCAGCATTGCCTGTCACGCAATCAGTGCATGCATTGATTGCGCGGCAGGTAATGCCGGCAGGGATGTGGTTCGACTAGGTTCCTTCGACAAGCTCAGGGCAGGCTTGGCGCCGGGGGGGCGACACGGGCCGCCGCGGACGGCGACCCGGCTGACAACGAACGGTTTGGGTGGACGGGGGGTTGGTTGCCCGGAAGAGGCCGGTTAGAAACGCGGCCCCTACGAGGATTCCGGGGGTTAGGTCTCGTGGTCGCCGTCGATGTCGAAGACGAGCATGTGGTAGTTGTCGGGGTCGTGGGTTTCGGGACGGCGGGGGAGTTCGAGGGCGGGGATGGTGAGCATGAGGTTGGCGGCGAATTCGATGTCGGAGGGGTCCAGCATGAAGTATTCGGAGAGGCCGCTGGCGCGGTCGCGGGTGACTTCGACGGCGTCGCGCATGGCCTGGACGGACACGATGCGGCTGAAGCGGATGCGGAAGGTGCGTTCGCCGCTGAAGTAGACGTGCTTGGTGGTGACGGCCATGGTGCCGACGCCGCGGTGGACGATTTCGTCGCGCTCGACGGGGGTGCCGCGTGATTGGCCGACGCGGACGGAGACGCCTTTGGCTATGCGGACGCTGGTTCCAGCTGAGCGGCCGACGATTTCGCGCTTGATGCGCTGTTCGGCGTAGCCGACGCCCGGAAAGACGTAGATGAGGTGCTCGCTCTTGAGGAATTTGAACGGCAGCGGTTGGTAGTGGGACCAGTCGACCTGGGGGAGCTTGTTGTCGTCCAGGATGTCGATGATGTTGTCGCGACGCTGGCGTTCGAGGCTCAGGGCGCGCTGCTCGGCTTCGCGCTGGCGTTGCCGGAT
Organism: Chloroflexota bacterium; assembly: GCA_022824495.1. Taxonomy (GTDB): domain Bacteria; phylum Chloroflexota; class UBA11872; order UBA11872; family UBA11872; genus UBA11872. The sequence continues at coordinate 41,061 of JAJDZU010000020.1, forward strand.
GGCTTCTTGTCGTTGCCGTTCCTGTTCGCGGGCCTGGCGCGCCTGTGCCTGCCGCTCCTTCTGCTCAGCAAGGGTGCGGCGGACCCATCCGATTGGGCTCACGTCACTGATCTCCGTTCTGTCGCCATCCTGCAGAGATGCACGCTAGCGCCGAATCACTTCCACTCGTCGTCGGTTGGCCAGATGTTGGTGGCGCCGAGGCCGGCGCCCTGGAGGCCGGCGTCTTCGGTCCAGTCGGCGGTGGCGTCGCGCCACTTGATGAAGTGGGGGGCCTGGGTGTGGGCCTTGAAGGCGTCTTCGTCGACGTAGATTTCGTAGAGCCAGATGCGGTTGGGGTCGTTGGCATCCTGGATGACGTCGAACTGGAGGCAGCCGGGCTCGTCGTTCACGGAGCCGCGGGCGTCGCCGATCATTTCTTCGATGAAGCGGTCCTTATAGCCGTCCTTGATCTGGATGGGGGCGATGATGACGAACACGGGGCTCCTTTTGGGGGGACGTGGTACGGGGCCGTGAGGGAATCGTACAGCGGTTAGTGGTTGATGGCTCGTGGCGAGTGGATAGGGCACTTCGTTGGAGGGGCATGGTTGGCGCCGGTCGATCAGAGCGTCCTAGGGTGATCGGGGCGGGTGCGGCGGCTAGACGCTGCGCGTTAGAAAGACGTGGGACGCGGCCAGGAAAGCCCGAGTGATCGGTAGGATGGTTCGGGAACTACCAGCCCTAAGCTATAAGGGCATCCTGAAGCGGTTCAATCTGGGAAGCGCACGATTGCGGTGAAGCACTCAGTGGTCATGGAGAAGACCGGCCATAGGTATTCGGCTTACGTTCCAGACCTGCTTGGCTGCGTTGCCGCCGGGGAATCACGTGCGGAAACCGAGGGGTTGATTCGCGAAGCTATTGTCGGGCATCTGGAGATGCGGCGGGAAGGCGGTAATCCGATACCGGCACCGTCGGTATCGACAAGTCTTATTGAAGCTAGGGATTAGAAGGCATGCAGACAACCTGGGACTGGCCCGGCTCGCGCTGGTGGCGTGTCGATCTCCACACGCACTCTCCCGCGTCCTACGACTTTGGCAGCCAGTCAGATCGGGAGAACCCGGACTGGACGCGCTGGCTTACAGCGGCCCGGGACGCAGGTATTCAGGCCATTGGGGTGACAGACCACAACTCGGCCGAGGCAATCGCCCACCTTCAGAAGGCCGTTGCGGATGTGGACGACGCACCGGTTCTCTTTCCGGCCGTTGAGCTTACCGCTGGGGACGGCAAGCATCTCCTGCTACTCATGGATCCAGCGTGTAAAGGTGAGCACATCGATGATCTGTTGTCCACTGTACAGGTTCCCGTAGATCAGCGAGGTAAAACGACTGCTCGATCTACTAAGAGTGTAGAGGAGATCTTGGACTCCTTCGGAGACGAGGTTTTGATCGTTGGCGCACACATCAATAAGTCCGATGGATTGCTCGAACTCACGGGTGAGCAGAGGATTGCCGTGCTGCGCCATTCACGATTAGCGGCGGTTGATATCGATCCAAACAAGCCTTTCGAGGAGTGCTGGATTGATGGAAGCACTCCCGACGTCGCTCGGGAGATCTCGCAGGTGTGGTCTTCGGACGGTCACGACTTTGACAAGTTGGGTCGTCGCTTTACATGGGTGAAGATGACAAGCCCGAGTCTCGAGGGTCTGCGTCTGGCTTTGTTCGATGGTGCCGAGTCGCTTAAGCCGACAAGACCGGGCGACTCATACGATCCAAACGCCCACGCCGATCTAGCGATCGAGAGTATCACTGTTGACAAGGCCAAATTTATGGGTCGCTTAGCTCCAATAGAGTTTCAGTTCAATCCGTGGCTGAATGCGATCATCGGCGGTCGCGGCACGGGCAAGTCCACGCTCGTGGACTTCTGTCGTCAGACGTTGCGGCGGGAGTCCGAACTCGACGGACGTGACAGCGATGAAGAAGGATCACTGCGCCATCTGTTCGATCGCCGTATGCGCGTTGCTGCTGACCGAGGGGCTGAAGGGCTCCTAACGTCGGAGACGCGTATTGAAGTTGTGTATCGCAGGAACAGGGACCGGTTCCTTCTGTCCTGGCACCAGCAAGGGGATGCACAGCCTATCGCTCTGCTGGAAAACGACGATCTAATCCCTCAAGAGGGGGATATTCGCGAGCGGTTTCCCGTGCGAATCTACAGCCAAAAGCAACTATTCGCATTGGCGCAGGATCCCAACGCTCTCCTCTCAGTTATCGACGATAGCGGGGAAGTTCGCAAGGCTGAATTGGATCGTTCAATGAAGCAGTTGGAGGCGCGTTACCTGTCCTTACAGGCCCAATCCCGCTCCGCTTCCAGGCAGGCGGATGACCTTCCGGCTCGGCGAGCTTTGCTGGCAGACGTTCAGCGCAAGCTGGACATCCTGCAGGTAGGCGGACACGCACAAGCATTGAATGCTTACCGAATGCTGCGACAGCATGAGGACACGTGGCGGGAGGTTCTGCAAGGGGCTTCGAAGGCTGTGGATGCGGTTGATCACGCGGCTAGGGAGCTCTTAGTAGCTGACCTCGACCTGTCCTCTGAGGCTATGGACGATCTATTGACAGCGGATCTGAGACGCGCACATGAAGCCTTGCGGAGATCGGTCGGAGACCTCAGGCAACGCGTGATCGAAGCTGTCAAGAAAACCAAGCAGAACATCGAGGGTATTCGAACTGGAGAAGACGCAAGCCTGTGGCGGGCCGCTATGGATATTAGCGAAAGCCGATTCCAAGAGGCGTCCACGCAGCTTGCCGCTGAAGGAATAGCCGATCCAAAAGAATACACCAATCTGCTGCAACAGGCGGCACGGTTGCGTCGAGAAATCGAAGCCCTGGAAAATGAGCGACAACGAGCGGAGCAACTGGAGTGTGAAGCCGAGAACATTCTTGACAAATATCGTCAGAAGCGTGAGGAACTGAGCAGCAAGCGTGGGGACTTTGTGCAAGAAGTATCTGGTGAGTCAATTCGGGTTCGCATAGGTGCATTGGCGAACTGTGGCAATCTCATAGATAAATTGAGCAATATCTTAGGAATTGAACGATTTGAATCCGACCGGCAGGCTATTGCTCGGCGAATTGCGCCTGAACAAGACCAGCCGTGGGACTGGCAAAGAATGGACAGAGTAGTTGGGCGGATACGGCAGTTCCTCTCGGGAGAATCGGATACTTGGGAGACTCAGGACGGTCGATTCAATACCGCCTTGAAGCGCGTGCAACCCGAGCAAATCGATCGCCTCGCTCTGTACGTTCCCGAAGACGCAGTCAACGTGCGTTTTCGCGATCACCGGGGGGGCGGTTGGCGCTCTCTCGCGCAGGGGTCACCCGGGCAACAGACGGCGGCACTGCTGGCCTTTGTCCTGGGTTACGGTACCGAGCCGATCATTTTGGATCAGCCGGAAGATGACCTGGACAATACGCTGATCTATGAGTTACTGGTCAGTCGGCTCCGGGAAACCAAGCGCCATCGCCAGGTGATCGTCGTTACTCACAATCCAAACATCGTGGTTCACGGCGACGCCGAACTGGTTCTTTCGCTCAAGGCGGTCAATAGCCGAACGGACATCGAGTGTCAGGGAGGTTTGCAGGAACGTGGCGTTCGCGACGAAATCTGTCGCGTAATGGAGGGCGGCCGCGAGGCATTTGAGAGCCGTTACAGGCGGATCATGCCAGCAACGGAGTCAGGGTCGTGATAGACCCGAATGATTTGGTACGGCGCATCCGGCTCGGTGAGGACTCGACCTTGGAGCTCAAGCGAGTTCTGCTGGCCGGATCCCGCGTGACGGACCCCAGCCGCCGTGAATTCGCTGACGAGTTGGCAAGCATGGCCAATGGTCCAGGCGGGACCTTAGTGATTGGGGCTGACGACAGAAGCCATGAAGTCCTAGGCGTACCCTTGGATCACCTGGACTCGGTCGAGGCATGGGTCCGAGAGATCTGCAATGACTCCCTGACTCCGCCTCTGGATGCGATCATTCGGAAGATCGCGTTGCCCAACGTGGCCGGTGAACTCGTTCCGGTCCTTGTGGTTGACGTTGCGCGCAGCCTGTTCGTCCACAAGAGTCCGGGCGGCTATTTCAGGCGCATCGGAAGCTCGAAGCGCGAGATGTCGCCGGAACTGCTGGCGCGGTTGTTTCAGGAGCGCAGCCAGAGCCGGGTGATTCGGTTCGATGAATCTGTAGTCCCCGGCACTTCCGTGGAAGACCTGGACCATGAACTCGCACGCCGATTCATACGGCAAGAATCCGAGGTTACGGCAGACGTCCTGGGCAAGCTCCGTATCGTCGCTGGCGACGACAATGGCGTGACGCGGATCACGGTTGCCGGGGTACTGATGTGTACTCCGGAGCCGGAGCACTGGCTACCACATGCACAGATTCAGGCCGTGAGCTACGCCGGCGAACGTCGGGATGTGAACTATCAGAGCGACGCACGGGACTTCAGCGGACCGCTGGATGTCCAAGTGGTCGAGGCGATGCACTTTGCACGTCGGAACATTTCTGTGATGGCCTCTAAGGCAACCGCTCGGATAGACCGGCCTCAGTTCAGCGAACGGGCCATATTCGAGGCGCTCGTGAACGCCGTGGCCCACCGAGACTATTCGATGGCGGGCGCCCGGATTCGCTTCCATCTTTTCTGGAATCGAATTGAGCTGTACGTTCCCGGCGATCTCGCCAACACGCTGACTCCGGACAGCATGCACTTGCGGCAGTACAGCCGGAACGAACTGGTCGTTTCACTTCTGGCGCGTTGTCCCGCAAAGGACGCAGGGGACATCGGGCGTTCGCACCTGATGGATAGACGCGGGGACGGCGTACCCATCATTCTTGGCGACAGTTTCGAATTGTCAGGGCGTGAGCCGGAGTACACGGTGATCGACGACAGCGAGCTCCGCCTGGTGATTTGGGCTTCTGACGGTGATGAGAAGTAGCCGAACGACGTAAGCAATCTCTGTTTGGGAATCCGAATCAGACTCGCCAACCAAATAAGCTGAAGGCTTGGACTTCATAAGGCCGAGAGAGGTTGGCTGACCTTGCTCCTATCGGTCAATGCATACCCGCCGTCTACATATCCCATGTGGCCGGTGAAACAGTGAAACCTGCCTTTTGTCCACGTCCGGTAGGGAGGCGGCCGGTGGGTAAGTGGGCTAGCGAGGGTTGTAGGAGATTGTGGGTGCGGTGGCTACGAGGTGGCGGAGGGTGGTTAGGGTGGGGAGGTTGAGGATGTTAGCGAGGGATTCGTCGAGGTGGCGCCGGGCGGGGCAGTGTTGCATGGCGGGGAGGCGTCGGAAATCGGCGTTGGTCATTTCGTCGAAGAGGTAAGAAAGACTCCGCCGCTGTCTGGGCGAAAGTTGGCGGACGTCAAGGACCGGTAACTGTTTCGGGTCCGCTTTCTTGAGCTTGACCCAACTGCCCTTGATGTATTGCGAGTAGCCAACAGAGCTAGGAATCCGAGACTGCTGCTGATCCAGAGTGCAAGAGTCTTCTCGGGGACGCGACATTCGATCCTGATCGGCCACCACACGTTGACCGCACGCGGGGCGAGAGAACATCGCGGCGACTCGGCACGTACTCAGGCGAAGCCGTTCCGCAACCAAGAGCTGTCCAGCCTTCGGCCAACGCTGCGCGGACGGCTCGAGACGGCGGCCGGGACGTGGTTTCTCGAGGGGCGGCAAGTGCTTGTACGGATCGACCGTGAGGCGCTTCCGTTTCTCGGAGTCGTGGTTCTCTACAAGCGGAATCGCGGTTACAGCGTTGGCGAGTTCGATTCCATCCCGAACGTGCCGAGTGTCGGGGCCAATCTGACCCGGAGCAATCTGTCACGGTTGCGCCGATGGGAGATTGGGACCAGCCGTTAACAAGCTGAGGGGTTGTGTCTAAGGGCATGGCCCCGAGATGCACAAAATGCAAGGGCGGGCTACGGCCCGCCCTTTGCCTCTTTAAGGCGTTGTTCGGAGGGCTTGAGCATTGCGGGTCAGGCCGCAGCGGGTGGGGAGGGTTGCGTGGCTGATGCGGACGTGGGCGTACGACTGCTGATTCCCGGGGGCGTTGCTGGATGCGCCGGCGTTGGAGTTGCTGGTTGCCACGCCGCGCCATGCCGAGGTGATGGCGGAGACGCTGGAGGACGTGCCGGAGGCGCGGGGCAACTTGATTTCTGACCTGCATACGGCGGTTCTGATGCGGGAGCACGGGGTTCGGCGGATCGCTACGCGGGATCGGGACTTTGGACGGTTTCCGTTCCTGGCGGTGGTGGACCCGCTGGAGGTTTAGCGGCGTTTTGCGGCGGGCGGTTTGTTGGTGTTTGAGGTGGCCCCCTTCGACGGGCTCGGGTCGGGGCCTTCGACGGGCTGAGGGCGGGTTATTGGGCTTGGGTGGGGTAGCTGGGGGTGGTTCGCCACGGGTCTCCCATAGACTCCATCCCGGCTCACCACGAACGAGGGACACGCCGCGAACCTGGGGAAAGGCGGCCACAAGGGCCGCCCCTACAGGAGGTGGGTTGGCCGGCGTTGGGCTGCGCGGCGTCGGCCGGAGGAGGCCGATTTGACTCGTTGCCCCTACAAAAACCGAGGATCGTCGGGGTTAGCGGGGGCGGTGTTGGTAGTTGGGGGATTCCTTGACGAGGACGACGTCGTGGGGGTGGCTTTCGTCGGCGCCGGCGTTGGTGACGCGGACGAAGCGGGCCCTGGTTTGCATGGCGTGGATGTCACGTGCGCCGACGTAGCCCATGGATGAGCAGAGGCCGCCGACGAGCTGGTGGATGAGGCCGGCGGTGGGGCCGCGATAGGGGGTCTGGGCTTCGACGCCTTCGGCGACGAGTTTGGCGGAGTCTTCGACTTCGTGCTGACCGTAGCGATCACGAGTCGCGAGGCGTCGATCAACCATGGCGCCGATGGAGCCCATGCCGCGGTATTCCTTGAAGCGTTCGCCCTGGCGGTAGACGATTTCGCCGGGACTGGCGTCGGTACCGGCGAGCAGGTTGCCGATCATGACGGCGGAGGCGCCGGCGGCGATGGCCTTGGCGACGTCACCGGAATAGCGGATGCCGCCGTCGGCGATGAGCTGGACGCCGTGCTCGGCGCAGGGGTCGGCGCAGTCGAGGATGGCGGTGAGCTGGGGGACGCCCACGCCGGCGACGACGCGGGTGGTGCAGATGGCGGCGGGTCCGACGCCGACCTTGATGGCATCGGCACCGGCCTGAATAAGGTCGCTGGCGCCGGCGGCAGTGACGACGTTGCCGGCGATGACTTCGATATCGAGGTTGTCCTTGACTCGACTGACCATGTCCAGGACGGCGGAGTGGTGGCCGTGGGCGGAGTCGACGACGAGGACGTCAACTCCGGCGTGGGTGAGCTGGCGGGCGCGGTCGAAGGCTTCTTCCTGGACGCCGACGGCGGCGGCGACGACGAGGCGGCCCTTGTCGTCGTAGACGGCGTGGGGGAACTGCTGTCGCTTGGCGATGTCCTTGACGGTGATGAGGCCGCGGAGGATGCCCTGGGAATCGACGACGGGCAGTTTTTCGATGCGGTGTTCGTGGAGGCGGTGCTGGGCCTGCCGAAGGGTGGTGCCAACGGGGGCGGTGACGAGGCCTTTGCTGGTCATGAGGTCGGCGACGGTACGGGCCTGGTCGTGGGTGAAGCGCATGTCGCGGTTGGTGAGGATGCCGACGAGGCGGCCGTCTTCGTCGGTAATGGGCACGCCGGAGATGCGGTAGCGGGCCATGACGGCGTTGGCTTCGGCGAGGGTGGCGGTGGGCGGCAGGGTGACGGGGTCGACGATCATGCCGGACTGGGAGCGCTTGACTTTGTCGATTTCGCCGACCTGGTCGTCGATGCTGAGGTTGCGGTGAATGACGCCGATGCCACCAGCACGGGCCATGGCGATGGCCATGGTGGCTTCGGTGACGGTGTCCATGGCGGAGGACACGAGGGGCACATTGAGGGTGAGGTTGGGCGTGATGCTGGTGCGGGTGTCGACCTGGGTGGGGAGCACGTCAGAGCGGCCGGGGACGAGGAGGACGTCGTCGTAGGTGAGGCCTTCGACGATGCTGCGGGTGGTCGTTACGGACTGCTCTTCGATGCGAACCGGATTCGGATCAAGCGACACGCAAGCGCCTCCCTGCGACTTTGGGTGACCCCGAATAACGAAAAAGACCCCGCGCCACTTGGGCCGGGGTCGCGACGCGGGAGGGCGGCGCGCAGTCGGGGCAGGGTGCTTGAGACACCCGCCGGCGACGTGGGTCACCTCTCCTCATCGTGTAGCCATAGTACACCCCCCGTCCGGGGGTCTGCTGGGCATTGAGGTGGTTAGAGGGGCGGAGGTTGGGGGTGGAGGGTGGTTGGTTTGCAGTGTGGGAGGCGGGGGTGGAGGCCTGTGTTTGCGGTGATGTCGAGTGGCGCGTCGTTAGAATGCGATGCCGTGGGAGCGCGGGATGCTCCCGCTGAGGAGAACCTAGATGGCGACAGCGACTCTGGAAGAACGAGTCAGTCGTCTCGAGGGCGGGTTCGAGCACTTGGCGACGAAGGCCGATGTAGCGGAACTACGAGGCGATCTTCACGCATTGGAATCGCGCCTTATGCGCTGGATGGTGGGCGCGATTCTGGGATCGGTGGCCGCAGCTGCGGCTGTTACGGGACTGATCGTGGCGCTGGTGGGAGCGGTTTAGCGCGGGGGACGGCGCACCAAGCGACTTTGTAGCGCCGATCGGCGGATCGAATGACGGGCGGCCGGTGGATGCTGTCTTTCGGCCTGTGGTGGGCGCAGCTCAAACGCTTAGAGCGTCTGGCTGTGGCCCAAAAGGCTGGGTGTTCAAGTCCCCTCGCTCACCCCTGGGAAGTGTCCAGACCGAACATCTGAAATGGTGTCCCCGGTCTGCACACCAGCATGGGGGAGGGCGAGGGTGGGGACGAGGCTCTTGCCTAATACTCCTCAACCAGGTGGCGCCGGAATTGCTTCATGTCCCACTCGATGCCAAACCCGGGACCGTCGGGCGGCGCAATATAGCCATCCCTGACCGGCGGGGCATTCATCGCGCCCACCTCTTCCGCCTGCCTGGCCAATCCCAGGCCGTCACCGCCGACCTCGTGATAGGTCGTATTGGTAATCGCCATCTGCAGGTGCGCATTGACCGCTCCAAAGAGGCCGCCATGCCCGTTGAGTTCGATATTCGCGCCGTAGCACTGCGCAAAGTTGGCGCTCTTCATCGTCTGGGTCACGCCATGCATCCCGGTCGCGCGGATGATATCCGTCGCCTTCAGCAACAGCCGCTGACACGATCCTTCCATGTCGGCTTGCATCGGTTCGTGACCCATCACGGGCATGGTCAAGGCCGCGCAAAGCTCCTGCAACTGGAGGATGTTCTCCTCGTGGATCGGCTCTTCCAGCCAGACGTAATCCAATTCCTCCATCAGCCGCCCGATCATGATCGCTTCTTCGAGCGTATAGGAGCGGACCGGATCGTTGATGAGGTCATAGTCCGGTCCAACATGCTCCCGCAGCCCCCGAATGATCGGCACATCCGCCTTGCCGCCTTTGTAGCTGTGAATCTTGTAGGCGAAGATGCCCGCATTCTGGCGGCCCGCCTCGATGTGCCGCTTGTAGCCATCAAGGTCGGTGTCGCCGCCCATGAGATAGACGGGAATACGGTCACGCACCTTGCCCAACAGGTTGTAGACCGGCTGGTTGGTCGCCTGCCCCGCGATGTCCCACAGGCAGTGGTCGAAAGCGGCCGACCACGCATAGGGACGATATAGCCAACGTCGCGCCACCTCGAACTTCTGGAAGAAGTGCTCGCGGCGGAACGGATCCTCGCCGATGACCATCTCCCGCAAGAGATCAACCATGTCCTTCGCCTGGTCCACGCCTGGCGCGCACTGGGCGATGCTCTCGATCCCGTCATCGGTACGGACAATGAGAAACGGATGATGCTCCGGCCGTGAGGTCGGGAACGCTTTGTGGGTGTATTGAATACGGCGCAGACCCGGCACCTCGACCAGCCGATGCACCATGTCACCGGGCCGCTCGAGGATATTGAGCTCGACTTCCGTGATCTTCATGGTCCTCTCCTCAATTCCTCTCGCCGGGTCGGCGCCGAGCCGGTCGTCATGCGCTTACCGGCGGAACCCCTCTCCCCTGCGCTAGCTCCCGGCCCGCGTCACCTCCGCGGCCCACACGACACGCTCGGTACGCGCCTGTAGGCAGTCCCAGGCCAACTCAAGACCCAGGCCCGCTGCTTCGGCATGTGCATGTGGCCGTCCACGACCGGCATCGTGACGACCCGTGCCGTGGACCAGATGCTACCGGGCAGGTACTCGGCAGCAAGAACGGGAAGGTCCAGCTCGCCCGCTAGCCGCTGCAGTCCGTGATAGTCGCAGGCGGACAGCGGCTGGCGCGGGATTCGATGGATAGAATGGTGTCCGGCCGAACGTGTGTCGCGTGCGGCTTGTGGTGGGCGTAGCTCAATCGGTTAGAGCGTCTGGTTGTGGCCCAGAAGGCTGGGGGTTCAAGTCCCCTCGCTCACCCCCGGGAAGAAGGAGAGAGTGGAGAGCAGTGAGAATTGAGAAAGAGAAGAGGGAAGAGTAGGAGTCGGTTAGGGGTTGGTGGCGGGAAGGTTGATGCGGGAGACGGGGTTGCAGGACTTTGATGCGGTGTACTGGATAAGGCGGACGAGGAGGGCGCGGGCCAGGGGGTCGTTGCGTCCGGCGTGGCTGAGGCCGAGGGTGGTGACAACAACTTTGCCTTTGCCGTAGTTGGCCTGGGCGGTGATGGCGGCTTCGTTGCCGAGCCAGCCGCGGAAGGTGCCCATGAGGATGTCGCCTGGGTCAAGACCGTCGACGGCCGGGATGACTCGGGGGGCGGCGCTGGGGACGAAGGCGGTGCTCATGAGGGGGTCGGCGAGCAGGCCTTCGCGGAGTTGGGGCGCGATCCAGTCGAAGCCGGTGGACCAGTGCGAGGCGAAGCGGCCGGTGCGGGGGACCGACGGCAGGAACGGGGTGTCGGCGAGGTCGGCAACGACGAGGGCGGGGAGGCCGCCGGCGACCATCTCGAGGGCATCGGCGCCGCCGCCGCCGGCGACGACGACGGCCTGGGTGCGGACGGGCTGGGTGAGCGTGGTGCAGCCGGCTTCGGCGAGGCCGTTGGCGAGGGTGGCGACACGGTTGGTGTGGTCGACGCCGGTGAGGTAGATGCGGAGCTTGCCGTTGATGGTGGCGGCATCGGTGGGGACCACGAGGACTCGTTCCTGCTGGTCGAGTGAGAGGCCGGGGCCGCGGATTGAGAGGTCGATCTCGAGGACTCGGGTGGATTCGATCAGGGGGGCGGTGAATTCGAAGTCGTCGATGACGACGGGTTCGACGCCGGCGGGGATGGGGATGGTCTCGCGGCGGCGGGATTCGCCGGAGACGCGCCAGACGATTTCGGCGTTGCCAGCGGCGCGGGGGCCGGAGATGAGGGCGCGGACGGTGACCGGGCTGCCGGCCCAGGCGGAGCCGGGGAGATCCTCGATCAGCGCGACAGTATCGTCGGCGACAGGGCGCATGGCCTGGACGACGGGTTTGGGACGTGCCTGAAAGTCGGCGAGACCGTTTACTTCCCAGCCCTGGTCCATGAGTTCGGTGAGGACGAAGCCGGAGAGGCCGGGGGTGGCGCGCAGGCGGGCGATCTGGCGCCGGAAGCCTTCGGACTGGACCTGGCGGGTGGCGGCGGTGAGGTCGTCGAGGGAGTGGAAGGCCTGGCGGGCGACGGATTGCTGGAAGCGCTCAGCGAAGCCGGCCTGATCGAATGCGAGGTCGGGGGTCCACGAGCGGTCGGCGAGGAGCCAGGGGTGGGGGGGCTTCCAGTCCTCCGGAAGGCCCCAGAGGCCGAATTCGGAGAGGGCGACGGGGCGGTTGGCTGGGGCGTCAGCGTCGGCGCGTTCCCAGAGGTCGGGCGGGCGCGAGGCGAGCCAGTCGACGCAGGCGCCAAAGTCGCGCGCGCCCTGGGGGTGGGCGGCGTAGGTGTGCATGTCGGCCAGATCGGTATCGAGATGGAGGGCACCGAGCATGGCGGAGTTGTCGATGACGAGGCGGGAAGGGTCGGCTTCGCGGGCGACGGCGACCCAGTTGCGCAGGCGTTGGCGGTGGTCGGCGCTGGCGGCGAGGTCGAGGCCCCAGCCTTCGTTGATGACGGAGCGGGCGATGAGGGAGGGGTGGTGGGCGTCGCGGACGGCTGAATCGCGGAGCATGGCGGCTACGTCGTCGTCGAGCCAGTCGGGGAAGGGTTCGTCCAGTCGGTGGGGGTGGCCCCAGCTTGGGAGGTCGTACCAGACGAGGAGGCCCATGCGGTCGGCGAGGGCGAGGTAGCGGGGATCGGGCAGCTTGACGTGGCAGCGCACGAGGTTGAGGCCGGCGTCCCGGGCGACCTGGAAACGGCGAGCGAGCGCCTGGTCGCCGGGGTAGGCGTAGCCAGTGATGGGGCTGTAGTCCTGGTCGAGGGCACCGCGGAGATAGAGGGGCCGGCCGTTGAGGCGGAGGTCGTGTTCGTCGGCCTCGATGCGGCGGAAGCCGGTGGTGAAGCGGCGGGTGCGCGTGAGGCCGTCGGAGTCGAAGGTGACGTCGACGTCGTAGAGAGAGGGCGCGGAGGGATCCCAGAGCTGGATCCCGGGCCAGTGGTGACTGATCTCCAGGCCGGTGTCGAGCACGCCAGTGGCTTCGCTGGTCCAGAGGGACGTGGAGCTGTTGGCTTCGCGGACGCTTACGTGGACTCGACCGTGGGTATTGGGGCGGCCGAGGACGGTCAGGCGGACTGTCCGAAGGTCGTCGGCGAGGTCGGTTCGGAGACCGGTGACGTGGTTGCGCGGGCGCTGTTCGAGCCAGACGGGTTGCCAGAGGCCGGAGCATTCGCCGTACCAGTGCTGCTTGCCGCGAGGGATCCAGGCGGCGCGGGTGGGGGGGCTGCCAGGGGGCGTGAGGACGCCGGGTGGTTGAACGGGCGTATCCCAGACGCGGACGGTGAGGGTGACGGTTTGGCCGTGGGTGTCGGGGGGAAGGACGGCTTCGAATGGAAGGTAGCCGCTGCGACAGGTGGCAATGTGCCGGTCGTTGACCCAAACATCGGCGAGCCAGTCAGCGGCGCCGAAGACGACGACGGCCTGGTGGCCGGATGCAGGGGTGGGGACATCAAGCTGGCGGCGGTACCAGTAGAAGGCGGGGCCGGTGAATGGGTGATCGAGGACGAGTTGGGGGTAGGCCGGGGGGTCGATCTGGTGGTCGAAGCTGACGTCGCGCAGGTCGGGCGAGTCGGCAACGCCGAGTTCCCAGGGGCCTTCGACGAGGGTTCGATCAGGGTGAGTCATCGTCTGATACCTTGACCTGCGGTGGCCGAGCAATACTCACAGACCGGGGCTGGGTCCGGGTCCCAGCCGCCAGGCGAGTCCTTCGAGCGCCCCGCCGCCGGCACGTACGCGGGCCTGGCTGTCGCCGCGCTCCTGGTAGCCAGCGCAGTCTTCATTTTGCTGGCGGACCGCAGCCTGCGGCGTCCGCCCGAGATTCCCGAGGTGCTGCGCCCCACGGCGACGGCGGCCGCTGCGGTACCAACGCCACAAGCGCCCGCAGTGATTCCGGTGACACCGGAGCCGATCGTGATCGACCTGGAGGTGCCGCAGGGGCCGTTCGAGCAGTTGCCGACGCCGACGGTGGTTCCGGTACATACGGAGGCCCCGGCGCGGTATTTCCTGGTCACGGTGCAAAGCGGGGACACGCTGGCGGCGGTTGCCAGCCGGTACGGGTACAGCTTTGAAGCGATAGCCGAGTTGAACGGCATCGACGAGCCGTACGTCATCCACATCGGCGACGAGTTGCTGTTTCCAAATCGGTAGCTGCGCTCGCCTGTAAACCGAGGTCAGGCCTCGGTGTTTCGCTTGCTGAGATCGTCGTCATCCCGATCGTCGTCAGTCGAGGGTTCGTTGGCCGCGGATTCATCTTCCGAATCCGGTTCAGGCGATGAATCTTCCGACTCCTGCTCCGTTGATGCCTCGGGCTCGGGCGGTTCGGGCGCGGACTCGGAATCGGCGGGCTCGTCGGGCTGGACTGCGGGATCGGCTGCCGTCGGCGGCTCGGCTTCGTCTTCCTGATCGACGGCGGGCTCAACGGCCACGGCTTGCTGGGTGGGGTCGAGGCCGGGATCAAGGGCGACGAAGCGGACGGGCCAGGCGGTGACGTCGGCAGCGGGCGCGGGGAGGGCCATGAAGGCCATGCGCTCGGCGCTGAGTGTCTCGGTGTTGACGAGGCCGCGGACGATAGGGACGTCGTTCTCCAGGAGGGTGCTGAGGATCACGCGTTCGTCGTCGGGTTCGGATTCGCGGCCGATGGAGATGCCGTCAGCCAGGGCGACGAGCTTGGCGCCGCGAACGAAGAGCCACTGGGCGGCCTGGGCGGTGAAGCAGGGTGCGACCCCGTTGCCGCGGGCGGCGATGACGACGATGTCGCGAGTGCGGAGCTCACGGCCAAAGATCTCTTCCAGGCGGTTGGAGTCGATGTCGGGGGCATCCGCCGTGAATTCCAGGTGTGCGACCAGGCCCTCGCCGAAGAACGTCTCCGCAGAGAGGCCGGCGAGGTCGGAGCCCCAGCGGATGTAGCGGCGGGGGGCGAGGACGTGGGTGCCCACATCGGCGTCCATTTCGACGCGGTGCGTGAGCGTCTGGGGCTGGCCGGTGCGTTCGAACTCATGCGCGGTGAATGAGTCGGCGGCGCCATGGCGGAGAACCTTGGTGCAATCAACGACGCGGCGTGACATCAGCTCCGGGATGGGTGGCGGTTTGGGCGATGGTGGGGCGCGAGAGCGTGCCCCGTCAATAGCTGCCTATCTTATTCGATGGAGAGGGCGCGGCCCCAGCCCGGTTCGGCGACCCGGACTGCGGTCTCTCCGAAGGTCCGACGGTAGAAGCCTAGACCTTCGGATTGCAGGTGAATCGGGATGAGGGTGCGCGGGTTGACGATCTGGATGAAGCGTTGAAGGTCGGGGCCGCTGGCGTGCCCGGAGGCGTGGAAGCCGGCGGCTTCAGCCTCGGACTCGGAAGCGCCGCCGAGGAAGTCCAACTCCAGGAGACTCGTCCAATTGCGGAGGCGTCGCATGTCCAATTGCGACTCTTCGTCGTAGGGCTCGCTGGAGGAGTAGATCCAGGCGCCGGACGACGTCTCGCCGAGGTCGAGGAGGCGGGTCACGTCGAAGAAGCTGAGGCAGAGAACGTAGGCGCCGGGGTCTGTAGCGATGGTCGACGGGGATACGAGGGCGTTCGCGAATTCAGCGGTTACCTCGTCCTGCCAGGCGGTGGAGGTGGCCCGCCGGTCATCGAAGACCAGGAGACCGTCCGGCGCCGACGGCAGGGGTGTAGCGGGCTCGACGGTGTGCATGGCGCGGAGAAGCAGCGCGTCCTTCATCAAAACGACGAGCTGGCGGTTGGATTGGCGGGCGGCGTCACGAAAGGTCGTGAGGCGCTCGATGTTGCGGGGGCCGAAGTCGGCTACAACCAGGCCTTCGGTCTTGCGGACGCGCTCGATGGCCCGGGCGCACACGTCCGATTCCGATGCACCGCGAGGCCTGGCGGCTTGGGTGCCCTCGCAGATGAGGGCGACGAGATCCAGCTTGGCGAGTTCGTGGGCAAAGGCCCAGGTTTGATCGGCATGGTGGCCATGCATGCGGATGTCGCCCGTGTAGCCCACCCAACCGGCGGAGGTTTCGACGGCGAAGCCGTGAGCGCCGGGAATGGAGTGGTCCACGGGGAAGGCTCGGACCTGGTGTCCATCGATCTCCGATACGCCGGTCGCCATTGGAGTGGTAGCCGGTTCCGGGCCGGACTTGGCGTAGCGGTGGGTCCAGTACTCGGTTGCGACGGAGGACCAGTCGGCGCGGGCAACGAGTGACCAGGGACGCTGTTGGAAGGGGACTTTGGGGTCGGTGACGAGAAGTCCGTCACGCGGTGTGCGGGGACGCAGGAAGACAGTCTGGCTGTCATCGGTGCTCTGACCGCCGTCCTGCATGGCCTTGGCAATGACGGCGGTGAGGCTGCCGGTGACGACGGGGATGTCGGGCCGGAGGAGCGAGATGTAGCCAACGTGGTCGGCGTGAGCGTGGCTGAGCAGAACTGCGCGTGGGTTGACGTCGTCCCGGTAGCCGGGGTGACCGCGAAGTCGATCCCAGATCCGAGCGTGCTCGGGGAGGGCGTTGAGGTCGTCGCGATAGAGACCTTCAAGGGGCGGAAGCAGGCCGGTCAGGAGGTAGTCGGAAAGCCCGTGGACGGTACGCGGTCGGAGGAACTCCTCGAAGTAGGTCCCGAGGGCGCCGAAGGACATGCCGAAATCGAAGAGGACCTGCCAGTCGCCGTCTTCGAGCAGTAGCTTGTTGCCGCCGATTTCGCCGGCGCCGCCGTAGGCGGTGAAGCGGACGGGCATCAGCGAGACACGAGCGCTTGCCTACGTCTTCAGGCGTTCGAGTACGCCGGGGTTCTGGATGGAGCGCGGTCGGCCGCCCTGGATGACAGCAGCGGCGCAGCGCAGGGCGCTTTCCGGCCCCCAGCGCGATGCCTCCTGGGAGTAGCCGGCGGAGTGCGGGGTGAGCAGGGCGTCTGGGATGTCGAGCAGCGGGTTGTCGTCGGCGATCGGCTCGAATTCAGTGACATCCAGCCCGGCGCCGGCTACCTGGCCGGTTTGCAGGGCTTCGACAAGTGCGGGTTCGTCGATGATGGGGCCGCGGGCGGTATTGATGACGAAGGCGGTGGGCTTCATGCGTGCAAAGGCCTCCGCGTTCAGGCAGTGGCGGGTGGCGGGATTGAGCGGGAGGTGCACGCAGAGGTAGTCGGCGGCCTCCAGGACCTCGTTGAATCCAGTCAGCTGGACGCCGAACTCTTCGGCGGCGGAAGGCTCGACGTACGGGTCGTAGGCGATGAGGCGCAGGCCGAAGGCCTGGCAACGAGTCGCCACGGCGCGTGCGATGTTGCCGAACCCAAGCAGGCCAGCCACCTGACCGCGCAGACGCGGCCAATGTTCGGAGACATTGACGACGGCTTCGCGGGCCGGAGCGCCGGCGCGGCTGGGATGGACGGTGCGCGGCAGGCGCCGGTAGCACGACAACAGCAGCATGAGGGTGTGGTCGGCGACTTCCTCGATGCAAAGGTCGGGCGTGTTGCCCACCATGACGCCGTGCTCGGTGGCGGCCTCCAGGTCAATCGGATCGACGCCTGTGGTGCAGGTGATGATGGCGCGCAGGTGCGGGGCAATGGCGAAGTCGTCGGCTCCAAACGAGTCTAGGCCCACGGCGCCGGCCGTGGCGCGTGCCAGTGCGGCTCGTCGTTTCTCGGTGTCCTCGATGTCGACGAATTCGACCGTTCCACCGGCTTGCTCGACGACTCCAACGTACGGGAGGAAGCGGTGCTGGTGCTGGAGGGGGACGAAGACGGTGGGTGGATCAGCCATTGGGAGGTCCTTCCGAGCGGGTGATTGGTGGAATGCCGGCGGCGGTCATAGGGCTTCGACGGTTTGGGAGCCGGTCAGGAGGTGAATCCAGGTTCGACCTGGACGGAGCTCGATTGGGGAGCCATCGGGATCGAGGAACTCGGTCACGTCGGTCTCCGAAGGTCGGCGCCAGGTTCCGTCCAGGCGCGCGCCGTCGCGAAACACGGACACGGGGCCCTCGCCGGTGGTGCCGATCCAGACAGACTTGTTGCCCAGATGGTCCTCGTCGTACTGGGTGACGCGGGCCGGGACCCATTGGGCGATGACATTCTCGAAGGCGAGCGCATCGCCCGTGTGGGCGTCAACGTCGAGCGCGCCGCCGAGCGACCGACGCCAGCGGCGGTTTTCAGTATCGAACTCGTACTCGGCCTGAAAGGCGCTCCGAGGTCCCGCGGGAATGGTGAGGTCGGTCAGGGGGCCCAGGTCGGGCTCGTCCTCGTAGAAGCGGAATCCCTGAATCTCACGCCGGTCGGGATGGCGTTTGGCGCCGACTTCGCGCAACGCGGGCAGGCTGGCGTACATGTTGAAGGGGGCGGGACGGGTGGAGATGCGGTAGTAGGGGCGGGTCTCGTCGTAGAAGAACTGGTCGATATCCGCCGCCGGGGAGTTCCGCAGATCCCGCATGACCGGTGGACTGGCTCCGACGTGGGCGAACAGGGCGTCGAACTGCTGGACGAGGTCGCGGTCGACGAAACGGGAACTGCGGATGGGGCCGACGCGTTCGAGGTCGCTGTCCAGGAAAAAGGCGGTGTAGCGAGTGACTATGCCTTCCGTGACGTGCTCGTAGACGACGGCGGCGGTGCTGAGGCCGCTCTGGGGCCGGGCGCCGCCGGAATTGTCGATCTTGACCGCGACGACGCGCTGGGCTCTTGCGTCGGGGCTGATTTCAAGGCCCGTCAGCGGTGAGAGCAAGGGCGGTTGGGTTGGGGTGGGCGGCGGAGTGGTGGGCTCCGGCGCTGGCGAAGCCGTCGGCGATTCGGGTGGCGGTGGGCGGGTTGGGCGGGGCGCTGCGACGGTTGCTACCGGCGCGGCGGGTGACGGCCGTGACGGGACAGCCGTGGCAGTCGCAGGCGAAGCGGTAGAGGAGACGCGCTCCGTGGCTGCCTCGGGTGGAGGCGGGGGTGTCGATGCGGCCGGCGCCGCCGCCGTAGGGGTTGGCGCGGATGAGTCGGACTCTCCGCAGCCGGCAATCAGAACGGTGGTTCCGGCGGATAGGAAGAGTGCAAGGCGGCGCCGGGAAATGCGCGCCGAACTACGCATGCGCGACGTGCGACTTTCGGGTTGTCAGACGCATATTGCTACAGGATGCGGCGGGGACGGCGACGGTGCAACGGGCGTCCTCCTGGCGTCCCGTCTCACGGGTGTTCAGACGTGCCGTCGGAAGCTCAGGTGGCTCAACTCTTCCGCTTGCTCAAAGTCTTCGCCGTCGCTAGGGCTGACCGAATACCCGGCGGCAGGCGGCGGCGACTCTGGCGGCACCTTCGGCGATGGGTAGGGCGCGCATGTCGTCGTTGAAGATCTCGACGCCGCCGGGACCCTCATAGCCTGCGGCTTCCAGAGCGTTGGCGATGGCGGCAAGGTCCATCACGCCGTTGCCGGGCAGGCGGCGCACCGAGTCGTCAAAGGTGGTTGGGTCGCCGGGTGGGGCGTCGTTGAGGTGGACGTGGTTGATGGCGCGGCCGGCCGTGGCAATGTCCGCCAGTTCGCTGTCGCCGCAGTGGAAGTGGTAGGTGTCGAAGAGGATGCCGACGTTGACGCGGCCGATGCGGTCGACTAAGTCCAGGGTCCCGGTGATGCCGGAGAAGAGCTCGTAGGGTTTTTCGGGCCATATGTTGGGGCCGATGAACTCGAGGCTGAGAGCGACGCCTTCGCCGGCGGCGGTGTCGGCCACGTCGCCGATGCGCTGGGCGAGCAGGTCCAGCATCTCGTCGGGGGGCCGGTCGACGCGGTTGGGCACAACGACGGCCGCGACGCGAGCGCCCAGGGCCGCGCCGAGCGCGGCGTTGTCGGCTACCTCATCCAGGCTGGCGTCAAAGTCCGCGTGGGGGCCGATGACCTGCGCGCCCGCACCCCAGGCGCCGGGTTGAATGCCGCGGGACTGGAAGGCCTCCACGACGGCGTCACGGCTCGACGATTCCTCGAGCGCGCGTGCGGCGGGCATGCTGAAGTCGGCGGCCCCGAAGCCGGCGGCGGCGGCCGCGTCCAGATAGGCTCCCAGGTCGTCGACTTGCGCGACGGTGGCGGGGTGGAGCGCGGGGATCAGCGAGGACATGGGCTCGATTCTCCTAAGAGTGAAGGGCGCATGCGTTCAGCCATGACTGGTCTGGCGAGCGGAGCGACTTAGCGGCCGCGGCCGGCTGCGCCGTGCAGGGCTTCGCGGACCACGATGTCGTCGATGAGGCGTTCGACGGGGGCCAGGTCATCGGTGTAAACGGTGTCGGCGCGGTTGACTTCGCGGAGTTCCCAGGGGCGGGCGGCAATCTCCGCAAGCACGGGCTGACCAGCGGTTCCGGCGCGGATCTGGTCACCCGTGATCGGCGTGAGCGAGCCGTAGACGAGGCTGTTGTTGAAGCCCGAGGGCAGGTCGATCACGTAGACGTGCGGGAAGACTGAGCGCATGGTTTCCGACAGCACTTCAACCAGCCGGAAGTCGGTGGCGGTACGGCCCGCGTTAAGGGCCACGACGCCCTTCTCGGTCAGGTGGTCGCGGGCCGAAATGAAGAACTCCTGGGTGACCAGATGGAACGGGATGTAGGGCTGGCGGTAGGCGTCCACGGCGATCACGTCGTAGCGCCGATCCACGCGCTGAAGGAAGGTGCGGCCGTCTTCGGCGTAGGTCTTGAGGTTGGGTTCGTTCATGTCGAAGTACTTGCGGCCGAGGTCGATGACCCGATCGTCGATCTCCACACCGTCGATGGCCACGTCGTCTCCGAAGATCTGCGTGTATTGCTTGGACACGGTGCCGCCGCCGAGGCCGATGATGAGGAGCGAATCGACGTCGTCCGGTTGCTGGCCGCCGATGAGGGGCGCCAGCAGGAAGTAATCCCAGGGACCGTTGGTGAGGAGGCGGTCGGGGTGGTAGATGGAGTGGGTACCGATGCCCTCGTTGAGGACCAGGCGGCGGCCGATGTTAGGGCTGTCGATAACCTGAAAGAACTGAAGGGCGGATTCGCCTTCGACCAGCAGGCCGTCGGCGGGCCGGACGGGACCTGGGTCGACCGCGACCCAGAGGACGATGAGGATGGCCAGGAGCGCACCGTAGAGCAGGCGACGCCGGCGACGGCTGGTGGCGATGATTGACAGTCCCAGCAGCAGGACGGCGAAGATCAGAAAGGTCGAACGGGTGCCAACGGTGGGGATGAGGAGCAGGACGGGAAGGAAGGCGCCGCAGATGCTGCCGACGGTGCTGACGGCGAATACCTGACCGGCGCGCTTGCCGGCCTGCTGGACGTCGCTGGTGACCAGGCGGATGGCGAAGGGCGAGACCATTCCGAGCATGGTGAGAGGAACGGCCAGGAGGAGAAGGACGCCGACCAGGGAGCCGAAGAACAGGCCGCCATTGAGCGAGGCAATGGCCTGCGAGGACACAGAGAGTACGGGCTTCGAAAAGAACGGCACCAGGCCGACGAGAAATGATGCAATGCCGACGATGTGGAAAAGGGTGTCTTCGTAGGGTCGGCGGTCGGCGAGGCGTCCGCCGATCCAGTAACCGATCGACAGGTAGAACAGCGTCAGGCCGATGACGACGGCCCAGATGATGATGCTGGTGCCGAAGAACGGCGCCAAGAGCCGGGAGGCGCTGATCTCCACGGCCAGGACGGACATGCCCGAGAAGAAGGCGATCGTAAGCACGAGCCAGATGCGTGCGGTCCCGAGCGGCTGGCCGCCCGGCGGAGCGGAGTTGCTGGACACGTGGTTCCTTAACTCAACGGGTCAAGTTGGACGCCGATTACATGCAGCGTATTGTCGCGCATGCGAGTGCCGCTAGAAACCGAGCACCTGTCCGTGCCAGCGCGGATCGGTGGCTCCGATCCGGGCGCCCGTATCCGGGTCGAGCATAACCCCCTGAGCGCGCGAGTAGACGGAAAAGGGCTCTTCGCGACGCACCGCGTGGCCGCGGTTTTCGAGATCGGTTAGGACGGCGGGATCGAAGCGGTCTTCGAGCATGAGGTCACCGGTCTCCTCGTTGTGATACCAGCGGGGGGCGTCGATGGCGGCCTGCCAGTGCATGCCGTGGTCGAAGACGTTGGAGATGACCTGGAAGTTGGTCTGGACCTGGTACTGGCCGCCCGGTGCGGAGCCGAGCAGCACCAGCTGGTCTTCGCGCCGGACCATGTAGGTGTTGAGGGTGTGAATAGGGCGCTTGCCGCCTTGGATGACGTTGGGGCTGGCGGGATCGAGGGAGAAGCCGCACATGCGGTTATTGAGCAGCACGCCAGTGCCGGGCACGACGTAGCAGGAGCCGAAGCTGGTGAAGACGCTCTGAATGAAGGTGATGGCGTTGCCGGCGGCGTCCACCGCCGATATCGCCGTGGTGTCGCCGCCGATGGCGCTGGGATCGCCGGCCGACACGTGCCGGGCGGCGCGGACTGGGTCGATGGACATGCGGCGCTGGGCGGCGAATTCCTTGCCGAGCAATCGGTCGATGGGGATGTCGTTCCAGTTGGGATCGCCGACGTGGGCGAGCCGGTCGGCGAAGGCGGCTTTCTTGCATTCGGCCATGAGGTGGAGAACGTCGGCGCTGCCGAACTCGAAGGCGGCCAGCTCGAAGCCCTCGGCGATGTTGAGTTGTTCCAGGAGAAGGAATCCCTGGGAGGGCAGGGGCTGTTCCAGGACTTCGAGGCCGCGGTAGTAGGCGCGCAGCGGTGGGAGAACTTCGCACTCATAGGCCGCAAGGTCGCGCGGGGTGAAGGCGCCGCCGTCGCGGGCGGATGCTCGCACGAGGGCGTCGGCGAAGGGTCCCTTGTAGAAGGCGTCGGCGCCGCCGTGGGCGATCTGGCGCAGGGTTTCGGCGAGGTCGGGCTGGTACAGCAGCGAGCCGGGCCGGGGCGGGGCGCCGTTCGGGAGAAAGCTGCGGGTGCTGGCGGGGTGCTGCGCGAGCGCGGGGCCGGCGTTGGCGATGGCCTGGGCGGTGTCGGGGTCGACGGGGACGCCATGTTGGGCGTATTCGACGGCCGGGGCGAGGGCGTCGGCCATGCCGATGGAGCCGTAGCGATCAAGGATGGTCTGCCAGGCGTGGACGGCCCCCGGGACGGTTGCGGCGTTGATGCCGTGCGGCGGGATTTCTTCGTCAAATGCGTCGATCGTGAGGCCCGTGGGCGCAGGGCCGCTGGCATTGATGGCGTCGGGATCCGCGGCGCCGGCCGGGAGGCAGAGGGCGAAGACGTCACCGCCGACATGGTTGGTGCCCGGTTCGGCGACGGCGATGACGGCGGCCGCCGTGACCACGGCATCAAAGGCATTGCCGCCGTTGCGCAGGGTGCGGAGGCCGGCTTCCGTGGCCAGGGGGTGGCCACTGGAGATCATGGCGCGGGCCCCGATGACCGGGGGGCGCTGGGTGGTCCAGCGCGGGTCGGAGGTCAAGCCTGGATTCTCTGGTTCGGCGGAAGCGCGAATCTAGCCGGCGGTGGGATGGGGTCGACCTATGACACCGTGTGCATGGGCATGATCACGTGGCTGAAGGACGGCATGTCCTCGCCGTCCTTGTCCACCTGGCGGACCAGGCCGGGACTGGTGGCGCCGGCCAACGAGAGCGATACGCGCTCCGAGGTGACCGTGCCCAGGCAGTCGGAGAGAAAGCGGTAGTTGAAGGCGATTTGGGCGCTGGTGCTGGCGCCGGTGACCTCGGCTTCGACTTCACCCTGGTTCTCGCCAAGTTCGGCGGAATTGGCGGAGAGGACCAGGCGGCCGCCGTCGTCGTTACCTTCGATGGTGGCCCGGATGACGTTCTGGCCGTCGCGGGCGAAGAGGGCGGCAATGCGGGTGGCCTGGGTGACGGCCGCGGTGTCGGCAACGACACGCGTTTCCATGTTGTCGGTGTCGGGGATGAGCTGCTGGTAGGCGGGGAACTGGCCGTCGATGAGTTGGGAGACGAGGGACACGGCCCTGGTGCTGAAGCGAACGGATTGGGCATTGGCCGTAAGGCCGATGGTTACGGACCCCGGGTCGTCCGTGAGGATGCGGGAGAGTTCGACCATGGCCGGACGCGGAACGATGATCTGGTTGGGTTCGGACAGTCCGGTCTCGGCCGCGGCGCGGCGGACGGCCAGGCGATAGCCGTCGGCGGCGGCGAGCTCGACGTAGTCCGGGCCGAAGGTGAGGCTGACGCCGGCGAGCACGGGCCGGCTGTCGTCCTGGGCGGCGGCCACGACCACTTGCTCGATGATGGAGGACCAGACGCCGGTTGGCATCTCGAGCTCGCGCTCGGCGTCGCCCTCGGGCATTGGCGGGAACTCGTCGGCGTCGATGCCCTTCATTTTGGCGCGGAAGCGCCCGGAGGAGACTTGGAGGGTGTCGGTCTCGGCGTCAAGCTCAAGGGCGACGACGCCTTCGGGCAACTGGCCGATGAAGTCGGAGATCAGGCGCGCGGGCACGGTGATGGCGCCTTCGGACTGGATGCTGGCGCCCGTCCAGACTGAGATGGCCATCTGTTGATTCATGGCGGCCAGCTTGAGACCGCCGTCCTCGGTTGCCAGCAGGACGTTGCTGAGCACGGGCAGCGGGCTGCGGGCGGCGACGGCCCGGCTGACGAGGCTTAGCCCTCGGTTCAGGTTTTCTTGCAGGCAAGTAAGGTTCACGCGGCGATCTCCGAGGTCCTGGCGACGAAACCGTTGGTGCGCGCCCAACCGGCGAGCGGTGTTGCACATGTTGGGCGTTGCAGCGGACGGATACTAGATGTAGTGCCAAGCGACGGTCAATCCACGACCGGGTTTCAGCGGCGCCTAAGTTCGAGGAGCGTCGCTGGTAGGCTTGCCGGATAGGCCCGCAGGGAGCGCGGGCGCCGACTCAGTGGAAAGGAACTCGCTTGAGCTTGCGAGTCATCGTCGCTGAAGACGAAACGATCATTCGGCTCGACCTCAAGGAGCGGTTGGAGGCTTCGGGCCATCAGGTGGTGGGCGAAGCGGGCGACGGCGAGAGCGCGGTGCAGATGGCGCGCGAACTGCGGCCTGACCTGGTGGTTATGGACATAAAGATGCCAGGCGTGGACGGGATCGAGGCGGCCCGTGTGCTTACTTCCGAACACATTGCCCCGGTCGTGTTGGTTACGGCGCACGGCGAGCAAGAGCTAGTTGAGCGCGCCAGCGAGGTGGGCGTCATCGGGTACGTGCTCAAGCCTTTGCGCGACCGAGACCTGGAGTCGGCCATCGCGGTGGCGGTTTCCCGTTACGGGGAATTCGAGGCGGTGAGCCGCGACGTGCAGAACCTGACGGAGCAACTTGAAACACGCAAGGTCGTGGAGCGAGCAAAAGGGCTGTTGATGACCCGCCTAGGCCTCTCGGAGCCCGACGCGTTCAAGCGAATCCAAAAGCTGAGCATGGACCGGCGTCGCTCGATGCGCGACATTGCGGAAGCGATCATCCTGGCCGAAGAGATCTAGGAAGGCGCACTCGAGCCCCATGCGGGGCGTTGTGACCCGGGAACTGCGTGAGCGAGTTCCCCGCTCGCTTGGAGCGCCGTTGTTGGCTGCGGCACTGCTGCTGGCTGGCCTGGTTCTCACCTATAGCCGGCAGATCCTCGAGGGTCTGGTCGTAACCGGCTACGACACGCAGACGTACTTCTATCCCTACTGGGCCGCGGGCTTCGACGCTCTGCGGACGGCGCGGATCCCGCTGTGGAATCCAGACCTGTTCATGGGCGCGCCATTCCTGGGGAACCCGCAGGCGGCCGTGTTCTATTTGCCGAACTGGTTGCTGCTGGGACTTAGTCCGGAGCGTGCCATGAGCGTCGCACTGATGCTGCACGTGGGCTGGGCAGCGGTCGGCACGTTGCTCCTGACCAGGAAAGCGTGGCGGCTGAGCTGGGCGGCCGCGGCCACCGGTGCGGCGGTGTTTGCCTTTGGGGGCTACTTCGTTGCTCAGTCAGGTCACGTGAATCAGGTTTCAGCCGCGTCCTGGCTGCCCTGGCTGTTGCTGGCGCTGGATCGGGGGGTGGCAGGGGAGCGGTGGGCCTGGTTTGCGCTGCCGCCGGTGACTGCCCTGATGTTCCTCGCAGGTCATCCGCAGGTGGCATACATGAGCCAGTTGTTTGGGTTGTTGTACGCGACGACCGTGGGCAGCGCGGATCGTGAGACGCCTTGGCCTGGGCGACTGAAGGGTGCGGGGCGCGGGATTCTTCTATGGGCAGCGGCCGCCGCCGCCGGCTTGTTGCTGGCAGCCGTGCAATTGCTTCCAACGCTTGAGCTCTCTCACCATGGAATTCGTTCCGGAGGTTTGCCGCTGTATGAGGCGGCATCGTTTTCTTTGCCGGGGGAGGAGTTTCTGCAAGCAGTCCTCCCGACTTTCACGGCGTTGCCCTCGAGCACGGAGTTTGTCGCTCACATTGGGCTCAGTGGAATAATCCTTGCGGTGCTGGGCGCGACGACAAGACCCCGAGGGGCGCGGACGGCACTTTTGCTTGTAACGCTCGGAGGCACGCTGCTCCTGGCCATAGGGCCGGCCACGCCCCTGTTTGCTGTGGCACACCGGCTCGTACCGGGGTTTGATCTCTTCCGGGTTCCGCCCCGTTGGCTGTTGCTGGGGATTTTGGCGGCGGCGCTACTGGCAGCGCAGGGGGCTGAGTCGCTCGGACGGGCGCCATTCCCTCAGGGCGAGTGGCGGCGCTGGACACCACCCGGGTTGGCGCTGGCGGCGGTGGCCCTCGTCCTGGCGACGGTCGGGGTTATCCACCCCGTGGATGGGGACATCTTCCGGCCGTGGATTGTGGTCGGGGTACTGATACTGGTGGTGCTGGCAGCGGCTCTTGTGTCGCCGCGGCCGTGGACTCGGTGGGCGGCCGCGGGATTGGTCGTGATTGAGCTCGTGGCCGCTTCAGGGCCCAGTCCGGTTCGCCATGCGGTGCCGCCCGCCGCATTCGAAGCCGATCAGGACGTGTCGACGTTCCTGAACGCCGAGGGCTGGAGTGGCCGTGTGCTGAGCCTGGCGAATCCGTCGTTTGAGATTAGCCAGCCCGCTCGTGCCAGGCTGGCCGAGGCGTGGTTTAACCGGTTGGGCGAGCGGTCGTTTCGAGAGTTGCTGGTTACGCTGAAGAACGCGTCCATCATGAACCCCAATCTCGGAATGGCCTATGGGCTGGCGACCGCGGACGGGTATGACGGTGGGGTGTTGCCGCTGCGCAGCTACGTGGAATTCCGCGATCTGCTGTTGCCAGGGACAGGTGCCACTCCGGATCTCTTGATTCAGCAGGCGATCTCGAAGATTCCCGGTGACCGGGTGCTGGACGGCTTGGGCGTGCAATCGATTATTCGAAGCCCCGACAGCATGCTGGACGTTCAGTCGGGAACATTGGATCTCGGGTATTGGCGGCGGATCGATCGATCCGGTCGCGTTGACCAGTTGTACGTGGAGAACGTGCGTGGCGTGGCGGTGCTGATCGACGCTTCACCGGTCGTGCCGGCCGGACCGGCCGGCCGCGTCGAGGTCTATGGGTCGGACGGGTCGGTCACTACGCTGCCACTGATGCGGCGGGAGGAGCGACCGGAACGCGTCGTTCTGGGGCCAGGGCACCTGGTCTCGGTGCGAAGTGGCCTGGATCGACCGTCATACCTGAGCCGATCCATGTTCGCGGCGCCGATGGACGTGACCGGGGTGATGGTTGCTGCCGAAGGGCCCCCATTCGATCTTCGCGGACTTTCGCTGCTCCATGGTGACGGTGGTTCAACACCCCTTGTGCTTCGATCCGAAGCCGCCGCGCTGAGCCAGCGAGCCGGTGAAGTGGTCGTTACACGCCGGGGGACGACGCTGCCGCGCGGTTGGCTAGTGACGGACGCGCGGCTGGCGGGCGACGAGGAGGAGGCCCGCGACCTGGTCGGCGGATTCGACTTCGCTCCCGATCGCACCGTCGTGCTCACTGTTGCCTCCGACGCCCAGCCTCGCTGGGGATCATTCGGTGAGGCGGTACGGGCCATTGGGATTCTGGGCCCGTCTCCAACCGAGGGCCGGGTCAGTGCCAGCGACGTTCCTGTGTTGACAGCTCTGATCGCGAAGCAGGATGCGGCCGGCGCGGGACCAAAGCTCGACAACGTGGAATCGCTCACTGAAGAGCCCGAAAACGTCCGGCTGCGCGTTCGAACATCGGGTCCGCGGGTGCTGGTGCTCCCGGATGCGCCCTATCCCGGCTGGCGAGCGTATGTGAACGGAGTCGAAGAACCCGTATGGCGGGCGAATGTTGGGCATCGTGCCGTGTTGATTCGAGGGTCCGGCGAGCATCTGGTGGAGTTCAGTTTCCGGTCGAGGCCATATGAAGCGGGCCGGATCGTCTCGCTGGCCAGCCTAGTGGTGCTGGCCCTAACGGCGGTCGCACTGCGGTTCCGCCGCCGCCGGTAGCCGATGTACGTCGTCTATATCGCGCCATTCGGTTTCGCGCCAAAAAACACAACGGGTCGTCGAGTCATGCCGATGGCGCGGGCGGCTGCCGCGGCTGGGCATCGGGTGCGGGTGATCGTGCCGCCGTATGACGACCCCGCCACGTACGGGCGCGAGTGGGAGGACGGTGATGTGGAGGTGACGTGCCTGCCGCGTCCGCGATTCGATGGCACCGTACTCGTTGGCGCGGCCTTGACACAGTGGCGGCTGGCGCGGGCGGCGGCGGACCTGGTGATGGAGTGGCGCCCGGATCTGGTCCACGTGTTTAAGCCAAAGGCGGTATCTGGGTTGGCGCAGACACTGATCGCGCGTCGGCGGGACCGTCCGGCCATCGTCTTGGACCTGGACGACTGGGAAGGCCGTGACGGCTGGAGCCAGAACGAAGACTACGCCCGCGCGCTGGTTGGATTGTTCGAGATTCAGGAACGTCTTGGCATGCAGCGTTGCGACGCATTCACGACGGCCAGCCGGCTGCTGGTCGAGCGGGCGGGCGAGGTCGCTTCAGATCGCCCGCGGTTGCACATTCCGAACGGATTCGATCCGGCGGCCTACGAAAACTGGTCGCCGAATCGGGTCGGCGGCGCATTTCGGCGCTCGCTGGGCATCGGAAGCGACGCGCAGCTAATCCTGATCTATACCCGGTTTTTTGACTACGGCCTTGAAGAGTGGGCGCACGTTATTCGCGAAATTGCGGCGAACTCGCCGGCCGCGCGTTTTCTGGTACTTGGGGCCGGCAAATTCGGACAGGAGCGCGATCTTGCAGCCGACATGCGTATCTCGGGACTGGCCGACCGGATGTCGTTCCTCGGGTGGCTTCCGTTTGCGGACATTCCGTCTGCGCTGGCGGCGGTTGATCTTGCCCTGATGCCACTGGCGGATACCGTGGCCAACCGGGCCAAGTGCTCACCGCGCTATATCGACTTGATGTACGCCGGAGTGCCCGTGGTCACGACCCCGGTGGGCGAGGCTCTTACGTTCATCACTGATGGAGAAACCGGCTACGTGGCGGCCGACTCGTCACCGTCGGAAGTGGCGGCCGCCGTACGTCGGGCGCTTACAGCCGAGGGAGGGTCGGAACTACGCGCCAGGGCTCGAAGGCGGGCCGTCGACGAACTCTCCTGGGAGCGGCTCACAGTGCCCCTGACCGGGCTCTACGAAGGTGCGGTAACCCGCGCCGCACCGCGCCGTGCCTGATCAGTTGATCGGCGACGACGTCCCGGTCGGTGGCGAGATATCTGGCGTCGGCGCTGGTGTTGGGGTCGCGGTGGCGACGGCACCGCCCGGTCCAATTAGAGCCTGACCTTGGACCGCTGGGACCTCACTCTCGCCACGCTGAAGTTCGACGGTCACCACCGGTGGGGTGACCTGAGAGATTTCGATGCCTGGTGGAACGGTAATCACGGGTCGAAGCTGGTGACGTCCTGGGCTGAGGTTGGAAACGTCCACTTCAGCCACCACGTCCCCGGCACGGAGCTCCTGCAGCGTTTCGACGGACCCGCCGACGACGACCTGGACGGACGGTTGCGACACGGCGGCCGCCAGGTTGGGATCGATATTCACCGCAACCACGGCGGCCTGAATTGTGGTGGTGTCCGCCAGCGGCTCCACGACCGCGACAATGGCTGCCGTGGGCTCATCACTAAGCACCCGCACGCCCACAGGGTCGTCAAATGGCACATTGCCCTCGACATCTCCGCGTGCGCCATCAATATCCAGCGCAACCGTACTGACGGCACTAACCCGCTCGATGTCCTCAGGTTGACCCTGGATCTCGACCGTTGTGGGGACGACGCTGATCGCCCGGACGAAGAAGCCGGGCGCGACGCTTCCGGTCAGCTCGGCGAGGACAGGCACGCGTTTGCGGCTGGTTATACGAGTGATCGGCACTCGGACCTGTGCGGTCTGAGGGTCGAGATGGACGTCTCCAACTTCGTTGCCGCTTCGATCCGTTGGAATCAGCAGGGCCTGGGTGGAGACGTCGCTGGTAGCGCCTTCTAGGCTCAACGTGGCCACCACCGAGGCAACCTCGTCGACCTCCGAAGTCCCGCCGCTGACCTGGACGCTGGCGGGACTGGACTCGACGTCGTTCAGTTCGGCGCGGAATCCAACGGCCGGCGCACTCTCCAGGCGGGCGGTGACTTCAAAGGCGCGGACTTCAAATGGATCAATCTGTACGGTGACGGTCTCCGGTGTGACCCGTACAACGTCCATCGCGGCATCCGCCACGGCCACTTCCACCGGAATTTGGTGGACTCCCGAACCAATGCCGGCCAGATTCACGCGGGCTGAAAAGTCGCGCACCGTGAGACGACCGATGTTCTCGCGCGGCCCGCCCACGGTTACCCGTACGGGCTGAATTGGGCTGGCGAGTACCAGGCTTGGACCGAGATTAACTTCGTCGACCTGGATGTCGTCGTCGATAAGTTCCTGCGTGCTGGGGTTCTGCTCGAGAGTCCAAACCACCCATACGAGACCGGATAGGACCAGCGCCACCAGGAAACGAACGCCCAGGGTGCGAACCAAGAACCGGCGCGCCAGGATGACGCGGCGCGCCCGTCGGCGTCGTGCGGCGTTCACCTACTCCGCGATATCCAGGCGGGAAGCCCCTGAAGGCCCGCGCCGCGCGTCTGGACCCGCAGCGCTGTCTCAAGGCGACGGCGCAGCTGATCGGGTGTGAGATGACGTTCGAGGCGTCCGTCCATGGCCATTGAAACTCCGCCGGTCTCCTCGG
This sequence comes from Chloroflexota bacterium, assembly GCA_022824495.1. Taxonomy (GTDB): domain Bacteria; phylum Chloroflexota; class UBA11872; order UBA11872; family UBA11872; genus UBA11872. The sequence continues at coordinate 71,874 of JAJDZU010000020.1, forward strand.
AAATGATGACCGCAATGGCATCCGTGGCTTCCGTGATGCCCAGTCCGGCGCGGTGCCGGGTCCCCACGTGATCCTGCGGGCCCAGCTCATCGCTAAGGGGCAGCATCACGTGCGCGGCCACCACTTCCATTCCGTTGAGCAGAATTGCACCGTCGTGCAACTCCGAGCCGGGATGAAACACGGTCACCAGCAGGTTTCGGGAGAGACTTGCTTCCAGGCGAGTCCCGGTACTGGCGAATTCGTCCAGACCGCCCTGGCGCTGAATGACAATCAGGGCCCCCCACAGCCGGGCCGAGAGCTCCTCCGCCGAGCCGACCACTGCGCCGATCATCTGTTGTGTCTGCTCGGGTGTGACCATCCCAAATGGATGTGCGACCAGCGTTCCCGTGCGGCCGACACGTTCCAATAGCCGCCGCAATTCGGGCTGGAACACCACGATCAGGGCAAACGTTGCCACCAACAATCCCTGGTCCAGAATCCAGTTGATGAGCTCGAGCTGGAGCACGCGACCAATGACGAACAAGCCCACGGCTACGACAAGCAGGCCGCGAAGCAACTGATCGGCCTGCGTTCCGCGAATCAGCGAAAGAACGGCATTAAAGAGCAGGGCGACCAGCAGAATCTGAATGGCGGCGCCAAAGTCAAACTCACCTGCCAGGTACTCAAGCTGTTCCACGCGAGTCGCTTATCGTCAGCGCCGACGGAGTTTCAGTCTACCTACGCTCCCAACGATTCGAACGCAGCGTCACCGCGCAGGATGGCCACCAGGAGAGCCTTCTGGGCGTGCAAACGGTTCTCGGCCTGGTCAAACACTATCGACTGAGGGCCATCCAAGACGGCGTCCGTCACTTCCTCGCCACGGTGGGCAGGAAGACAGTGCATGAATACGGCCATCGGTCCGGCCAGCGCCAGCAGGTCACGGTCCACGCGAAATGGAGCGAACACCTCGCGACGTTCAGCAGCCTCGTCTTCCAGGCCCATGCTGACCCATGCGTCGGTGTACACGACCTCCGCACCATCCACGGCGGCCTTCGGATCGTTTCCAATCTCTATGCTGCCGCCGCCGTCCTCGGCAATCTCCTGGGCTCGCTCCAGCATGTCTTCGTCTGGCTCATAACCGACCGGTGAGGCAACGCGGACGTGCATGCCTGTTTGCGCGCCGGCAAACAGCAACGAATTGCAGACGTTGAAGCCGTCGCCGACGTACGTCAGCCGCCGGCCAGCGAGCCCGCCCAGGTGCTCGCGGATCGTAAGCACGTCAGCGAGGGCCTGGCACGGGTGGGCAAGGTCGCTGAGCCCGTTGATCACCGGAATCTCGGCCCAGGCAGCCAGTTCCTCAAGCGTTCGATGTGCATACACCCGAGCCATGAGCCCATCGACCCAGCGTTCCAGGTTGCGCGCGATATCCGGAATCGACTCGCGCACGCCAATCTGCGTGTGTTCATTCATCAGGTCGACGGCGAAGCCCCCAAGTTGGGACATGCCGACCATGAACGTCGTGCGCGTACGCAAAGAGGCCTTCTCAAAGAGCATCGCCAGGCTCATGCCGGATAGGAGCCGATGTGGCTGGCGGTTTACCTGCATGGCCTTCAGCTGAGCAGCTCGATCCAGGAGTCCCCGGACCTGCTCGGGTGAAAGATCGGCCAGCGTCAGGAAGTCTTGGCCACGCAAATCAGTCGTGGACGTCTGAATGGTCAATAGACGTGCTCAAAGTCGATGCCGGTGTAGTACGCGGCCAAAATCTGCTCGCCGTTGGCCCCGGCCGCCGCCATGGCGTTGGCGCTGCGCAGCGGGAGCCCTATGCCGTGGCCCAGCAACGTCTGACCCCGGCTGAACGGATCATCCACGGCTACCGCCCACGGTTTGAGTGGCCCTCCCCATTCCTCGTGCCAGCTCCGCGTGCGGCCGTCGGCGCGAGAGAAGTACACCGCGTGGATGGTACTGCCCTCGTACGTCAGCACGCAGCCTCGCGTATTGCGAACAGCATTCCGCAGGCGGGTGCCCGATAGCTCGCGTGCGTAGCCATGGTAGACCTGATCGCGGGTATAAAGCGTGGGGGTATGCCGGGTGGAGGCCGCAACGTCAAAAAGGGCGCCGCTGGCGCGGCGTTGCCTGCGCACCGTGTAAGCGTAGGTGCGAAAGGCGATTGCCGAGGCCCGCAAGGCTTCCCAGGGAATCGTGTCATTCTGCTCCACAAGCCCAGAAAGATAATCGTCCATGGAGAGCGTGTTGACGACCCAAGCGCTGCGATAGTTGGCCAGCCAGGCAAACTCCATGGACCCTCGGTAAGTCCGCTGCGGGGCCGTTTCCTCAAGCCGGAGCCGCGACTCTTCCGTGGGATCAATGTGCACTCTGCCAACAGTCTGCAGCCGGCTGCCGTCCGGAAGGTCGAGCAGATGCACTGCGTTGGCAATGTCGCGGCGGATCACCACGCGCTCGTCCGCGTTGAGTTGCGCCAGGACCGTGTCGCCCTCGTCACGAATCTCAAGGCCACCGGTCGAGAAGATGGTGGCTTGGTCGACGCCCGGATTGTCGTCGCTAATGTCCAAGAGCCCAACGCGGATGTCGGGAGTGGCGAGACGAGCTGGGGCGTCCACGACAGGCGCGGATACGGCAACCGACGTAAACCACGCGCCATCGGATTGCAGGTCGGGTTGGAGCCGAAATGGACCTGGAACAGACGGCATCTGCACCGGGAGGTCCAGCGTTGCGGATTCACCGGGCGCAACGTCGTCGGAGAGCGAGGCGAAGGAAGGGATCACGCGAGTAGACGGTGCATTCGAATCGGCCCAGCGCGCGCCGACCTTGACTGCATCGTCACCAGTCGCCGCCCAGGTAGCGGCGCCGGTGTTTTCGACCGTCACCCGCAGAGCAGTCGACGTGCCGGGCGTTTGTGGCTGAACGGGTTCGACGGAGTAAGCGGCGTCGATGCCGTCGCTGAGGGTGGCCAGGAAGGTTCGCCCGATCGGTTCGATCTGAACTGGCGCGCTGCGGGTCGACAGGTAGCTAAGCTTGCCGCGCTGAAAGAACTGCACGGTAACCCCGCCGGCCTCCGGCACTTCCTCGGAGATCGGCAACCCAAGCAGGTCACCACGCCCGTGGCGATTCCAGAAGTCCAGAAAGCCGAAGCGGACCGAGTGACGGGTCTGCCAGATGTACTCCACGCTTGATTCGCTGCGAAAAGGCGCGATCTGGTGAAAATAGCGACCACCGGAGACCAACTCGCCCAGAAACGCCGGCAGAATCTCATATTGAGTCTCGGCGTACTCGGGCCAGTGCTCGAGTAGAAAGTTCGCGAAGAGCTGCGCGGGGCGTCCGCCGCGTTCAAATCGATTCGTAAGTGGATCGCCAACGACCTCAACGCCTCCAACGCGCTCAACAAAGCTTGCAAAGAGTGGATCAATCGTTGCGTCCGGCGCCGGCGCCAGATCAGCAAGGACCCGCGCGGCCGGCACCGACGTCAACCCAAGGGCACCGAGAGCGGCCGCCCGCCCGAGCATTCGTCGAGAGAACTGTCGAGACATAGGGGGACAAGCGTAACGGGTGCATGACAGTTCTTGTGTTACATCGCTCACCAAAACATCCTGCTGTGTTGGCTCGGTTGATTCCCTGCAGCGAAGGCCGCTTCGCACTCCGACCATCAGAACAAACGTCGGCATACTGACGACGTGACGCTAAGCGCGCCTTCCCACATCTATCTTGATCACGCCGCGACCACCCCGCTAGATCCGGCGGTGTTTGAGGCCATGCGGCCATACCTCTGGTCTCGGGCAGGCAATCCGTCGAGCGTCCATGCGGCCGGGCGACGCGCGCGCGAGGCTGTCGATACCGCTCGTGAACAGGTCGCGAGCGTCCTGGGCTGTAAGCCCGGTGAAATGGTCTTCACCAGCGGCGGCACCGAGTCGGACAACCTGGCGGTGATCGGCGTGGCGAAAGCCGAAGCGGAACGCGGCCGACACATCGTGACCACGGCAATCGAACACCACGCCGTGCTGTTTGCCGCACGCTCGCTGCAGGCGCGCGGATTTGAGGTGACAGAGCTCCCGGTCGATCAGGACGGCCGCGTCGATCCAGCTGATCTGGCGGCGGCGCTGCGTGCGGACACAATTCTTGCAAGTATCGGTTTGGCGAACAACGAGGTCGGGACGATCCAGGACCTGGCGTCGCTGGCGCGAGTCGCGCACGAAGCCGGCGTGTGTGTGCATACGGACGCGGTGCAGGCAGCGGGCCAACTCGACATAAGTGTTGATCAGCTTGGAGTTGACCTGTTAAGTTTGTCCGCACACAAGCTCTATGGCCCTAAGGGGGTCGGCGCGCTATTCGTTCGCGAGGGCGTTAGCGTGGAGCGTCGGGCTTTCGGCGGATCGCAGGAGCGTGACCGCCGCGCGGGAACCGAGAATGTGCCGGGAATCGTAGGACTGGGTGAAGCCGTGAAGCGTGCGGAATCCGATCGCGAACGCCGGTCTGCACACCTGCGCTCGTTGAGTGCGGCGCTGATCGAACGCGTGACGGCCCAATGTCCGCGGGCACGCGTGATCGGCGATCCCAAGCGGCGGCTGGCCGCGTTCGCGCCCTTTGCGTTCGCGGATATCGACGCCGAGTCACTGCTGATTCGCCTGGATTTGGAAGGGATTGCTGTCTCAACCGGGGCCGCGTGTACGTCGGGCTCGCTCGAGCCATCGCACGTGATTCAAGCGTTGGGCCTGCCAGATCGCTTCCTTCGCGGTTCGCTGCGCTGCACGGTCGGACGAAGTACCACGTCCGAGGAGATTGCTCGAGCCGCCAACGCGATCGCGCGGCACGTACGGGCGCTGCGGGCCGTCGCGACGCCGCCGGCAGGGGGCGCTTAGTCATGGACGTGTTGTTTGTGATCCCGCCGTCCGTTTATCTGGGCTTGCTACTAGCCACATTCATCAGCTTTACGTTCCACGCGGTGATCGGTCGACGACAAAACTCGGGCTTCTTCTACTGGCCGTTCGGCGTCGCCGGCTTCGCGGGCGGGGCGCTGGCCGCCGGCGCGATTGGCGCGACCTACATGGCGATTGGCGGCCTGCCGATTCTGGGAGCCTTTGTGGGGTGTGTGGTGGGCTTGTTGGTCGCGCACCTGGTTCTGACGTGACCTTTGCGGCGCCCGGGGTATTGCGCGCCCTAGGGGAAATCAAGCCGTTCCACGGCGGAAATCTGTGCTAGGTTCTTTGGGCACGATTCGGCGGCGGCGGTTGGACTATGGTTGTCTGGATCGCCAAGCTGACGCTGGGGTTTGTGATCGGTCTGGTCGCTGGATTCGCTTTGAGCGCGATGCGGCCGGCGGCGGCCGGTCAAGTGACGGAGGAGTTCCAATAGCGCAGGCATAACCCAAGGCTCGCAGGCTCTTTAAGGCTGATCGGGAGGCAGCTTCCGTCGGTCTTTCTTTGTTTGCGGGCCAGGCCCGCCTGGGGACCATCCGATGAACACTGCTGAAATTCGCGACCGCTACCTTTGCTTCTTTGCCGAACGCGGGCACCGCGTGTTGCCCAGTGCTTCACTGGTGCCGGTCGGCGATCCGAGCGTGTTGCTGACGTCCGCCGGGATGCAACAGTTCAAGCCGTACTTCAGCGGTGAGCGACCCTCGCCCTATCCTCGAATCGCCACGGTGCAAAAGTGCTTCCGGACCACGGATCTGGACGAGGTCGGAGACCTTAGCCACCTCACGTTCTTTGAAATGCTCGGCAATTTCAGCTTTGGCGACTATTTCAAGGTGGAGGCGATCACCTGGGCTCGCGAACTTGTCCAGAATGTGATTGGGATTGAGCCGGACCGGGTCTGGGCCACAGTCTACGAAGGCAGCCCGGGCGTGCCGCGGGACGAGGAAGCGGCGGATATCTGGGCGGATCTGGGCCATCCGCGCGAGCGCATTGCCTACGCAGGTGCGGACAACTTCTGGGGGCCGACGGGCGACAGCGGCCCGTGCGGGCCGACGACCGAGATTCACATCAATTTGCGGCCCGACTTGCCTGACGTCGGACCGCTGGCGGAGCCGGAGCAATACCTCGAGATTTGGAACCTGGTGTTCAATCAATACTTCAAGTCGGCGAACGGTGATTTGACGCCACTGGAGCATCACGGCGTGGACACCGGGGCCGGCCTGGAGCGCTGGGCTGTGGTCTTGCAGGGTGTCAATTCGATCTACGAGACTGATACGTGGTGGCCACTCCTGCATGCCGCGGCAGGTCAGGCGGGCCTCGACTACGAGGCCGAACGCGAGAGTGGGCGATCGCTCCGGGTTATCGCACAACACAGCCGCGCGGCGGCATTCCTCATCGGCGACGGCGTGATGCCGGGAAACGAGGGCCGCGGCTACATCCTTCGGCGCAGCATCCGTCAGGCTGTGCGGCACGCGCGGCAGCTGGGTATCGATTCGGACGCCCTTGCGCCCGTGGTCGCAGCGGCCATCGATGTTATGTCCGAGGAGGGATACGAGGTCCTTCTCCCGCGGGCAGACTTCATTCGCGGCGTGGTGAGTGACGAGGAGCGGCGCTTCCGCCGCACGCTTGATGCTGGTGTGGCGCGTCTGGACGACTTGCTGGCGACCGTGCCGCACGGTGGACAGGTCGACGGTGCACGCGTGTTCGAGCTATATGACACGTTCGGATTTCCGCCGGACATTACGAAGGACATCGCAGCCGCACAGGGCGTGGGTGTGGACGAAGCTGGCTTTCATGCCGCGCTGGCGGAGCAGCAGGCGCGCAGCCGCGCCGCGCAGTCTGACGGACAGGCGCTGGAGTTGCCGTCCGGTTTTGGGGAATCGATGTTCCTGGGTTACGACTTCGTGACCGAGGCCGAAGGCACGATCGTGGCGCTGGCGCGTGACGGCGTGCTGCTGGACGCCGCAGCGAGCGGCGAACACTTGATGATCGTGTTGGACCAGACGCCTTTCTACGGAGAGTCCGGTGGCCAGGTCGGTGATTCGGGAGTTCTCGAAGGATCCGACGGCGCGGCCCGTATAACCGACACACTCAAAAATCCCGAAGGCACGGTAGTGATGGTCGCCGAGATAACACGGGGCCAGCTCGCCGTGGGCGAGCGTGTACTGGCTCGCGTTGACCGCGAGCGTCGCTTCAACATCATGCGTAACCACACGGCAACGCACCTCTTGCACGCGGGTCTACGGCGGACGCTGGGCGATCACGTGCGCCAGGCGGGTTCGCTGGTGGCGCCGGACCGACTGCGGTTCGACTTCACGAATCCAGCACCCGTGGCCGATGACGAGTTGCGCCGAATCCAACAGTGGGTGAATTCGCAGATTCTCGAAGATCACCGACTGGTCACCGAACAGACTGAGGTACAGGCGGCGGTGGAAGCTGGGGCCATGGCGCTGTTCGGCGAGAAGTACGGCGAAGTGGTGCGCATGGTGCGAATGAGCGACGTGAGCCGTGAACTCTGCGGCGGAACCCACTGTGCATCAAGCAACCAGATCGGGCTCTTCGCCATCGTGCAGGAAGGCGGAATCGCGGCGGGCGTTCGCCGAATTGAAGCCGTAACCGGCGCCGGAGCCGTTGAGTTTGTGGAACGAAACCAGGACCTACTGGCAGGAATTGCCCGTCAGCTGGAGTCGGCGCCGGCTGAGTCGCCGGAACGCCTGCAGCGGCTGCTCGATCAGCAGGTCGACCTGCGGCGACGATTGCTGGCTGCCGAGCGAGCCGAGGCTCGACGGCAGGCTAAACGGCTGGCGGCGGAATCGGTCGCGATTGGACCGATCTCGCTGGTTGCGGCCAATACGTCAGCGGCTAATCGCGACGCGCTACGCGAGTTGAGCGACGATCTGCGCCAGCGGCTGGAAACGCCCTGGGTGATCGTGCTCGCGGCCACGATCGACGGCCGGCCGGCGTTCGTGGCTGCGGCGTCGGACGAGGCAGTGGCGGCAGGGGTCAATGCGGGAATACTGGCACGTGCCATGGCGAATGCCGCCGGTGGAGGTGGTGGGGGGCGGCCGGAGTTGGCCATGGCCGGTGGCAAGGATCCATCGCGGATTCCGGCCGCGCTGGAGGCTGGATGCGCCTCGGTGCTCGAGGCGGTGGCCGGGCCGTGAGAGCCGTACGCGAGCGGAGACCAGACGTGGTGCGGCGGGTTTACATCCCGGAGGCCGGGATCAACCGGCCGCGAGTCCATAGCCCACCGCGACCGACGTTCGAACGATCCGCACGCGCAAGCCGCAACGTCGTCTTCCAACGCCTTCCGTCAGATGACACCGAGTCGCGAATGGAATCGTGGCGCCTCCCACGCTCAACGGTCATTCCGACTCGGCTCTGGCGGCAGCCGATATCGCGGCTTTCCGCAGCGGCGATCGTGATTGGACTCTTGGCAGTGTTTAGTGTCGTGCTGGCCATTCAGTATTTTGTGGTTCCCTCGAGCACGATCGTGGTGATCCCGCAGGCCAAACGGATACCGATTGACTCGACGGTGCGGATCGATCCCGACGCCGGCTCGCTCGACGTCGCCCGCGGCGTCGTGCCGGGGACGGTCATGGACGCCACTGTCCGGGACTCGCTGACCAAACCCACGACCGGACGACAGCGCGAGGCTCAAGGCGTAGCCAGAGGCTTTGTCACGATACGCAATCGCACGCGCCAGGCCGTGGTGCTGCCCGCGGGGACGCGAGTGCTGACGACGGACGGGACTGGATTCCTCACCGACGCAGAGTTTCTGGTGCCACCAACGCTGCAGGTCGGCGGCCGCGATGTGCCGGGGGAGGCCATCGCGGCGGTGACGGCCGAGGAGTCGGGTCTTTCGGGAAACGCCCCGGCCCTCGCCATTACGACGGTGGACGGACCATTTGGCGGTGCGCTGGAGGCCTTCAACCCGCAGCCGCTGGAGGGTGGTTCGGAGCGCGAAGTGGCGCTGGTGTCTCAGCGTGACTCCACCGAACTGGACGCCCTTCTGACCGAGCGGTTGCAGAGTGCGGCCATTGAGCACCTGCGCCGAGACCGTCCGGAAAACCAGACACTTATCGTGTGGTCGCCGGCAAGCGGCAATCCACAAATATTGCGGCGCGAGTTCAGCGCCACGCCCGATGAACACGCCACCGAAATCTCCTTGGCCATGGAAATCCGGGCTCTGGGAACGGCCTTCGCCACGGAAGATTTGGAGGCCGTGTTGCTACAGCGCCTGCGGGAGTCGTTGGAGGGGCAGGCGTTTGAAATCGACTCACTTCGCGTGCTCGATACCGTAGTCCTTGGCGAGCGTCAAGGGGTGCTGGATCTGCGGGTACAGGCAATTGCGGAGGCTGTGGACTCGATTGACCACAGCTCGGTGCGCGGCGCGGCGACCGGCCGCTCGCTCGGCGAGGGGTTGCAGGCACTCAGGGCGCTGCCGGGCGTAGACGAAGTGACCGTGACCCACGATCCCCCCGACACAGCAAATTTTCCGAGACTCGGTTTGCGCATCGATGTCAAGGTCGAGGCGCCGCATCCGATCCAGGCCCCATGAGCCAGAGCGGCCCCCGGCGGCACTGGGCCGCCGGGTGTGCGCGCTGGACCTGGGGGAGCGCCGAATCGGCGTGGCCATGACCGATGCGAGCGGCGCGTTCGTTGCGATGCGACAGGTGGTGACCCGTCGTGGGGGGACTCGTGACGCAGACGCCCTGACGGGCATTCTGGACGCTTCCCCCGGCGCAACGTTAGTGATCGGCCTGCCGTTAAACACTGATGGATCCGAAAGCTCACAGGCCGTTCGTAACCGTCGTTGGGCAGCCCGGCTGCTTGAAGGCCGCAGCGAGCCTGTTGTGTGGAGAGACGAGAGCTTGACGACACAGGCCGCCCGGCGGGACGGCGCAGGAGACGCGGACGTGGATGCGCGGGCCGCCGAGATACTCCTGCTGGATTACCTCAGGAGCCAGACCACATGCTGAGCCGCGTGAGTGCGATTACCCAGGCGTTTGGCGTCGGACTGTTGACGCTGGCCGGCGTGCTGCTACTGGGCTATTCGGCAGCCTTCCGGTTTGCCGACTCACCGTCCCCGGTCGCGGCGCGTACCGTGCCCTTCACGATTCCGGTTGGAGCGACCGCGTCTGACATTGCCCAGGGGTTACGTGAGGCGAGCTTGATTCGCAGCGATCTCCTGTTTCAGGTGCTCGTGGAACGTCGCGGTCTGGAAGGGGCGTTTCGCCAGGGAACCTTCCTCTTGAGATCGGACATGACACTTGATGAGATTGTGCGCGCACTAAGTACGGCAACCGCGGTGGACCAAACGGTGACGTTTCCCGAGGGCTGGCGGCTGGAGGAGATCGCCGAACGACTGGCCGATCAGACCGAGATTGACGATCTGGAGTTCCTGCGACTGGCACGCGAGGGCGCGGCAGCCTTCGCCTTGGAGTTCGACTTCCTGACCGGCCTGCCGGCGGGTCAGTCGCTGGAGGGTTATCTGTTTCCCGACACATACCAAATAGACGGATCGTCAAATGCGCGCAACCTGATTCAGCGCATGCTGCGGCGATTCGACGAAGTTGTGACATCGGAAATCCGGGCGGATGCGGCGGGAAACGGCTTGTCGGTCCATGATTTGCTCACGCTCGCCTCAATCATTGAGAGGGAGGCAGTCTTGGACGAGGAGCGGCCTGTGATTGCCGGCGTGTTCCACAACCGCCTGTCGCGCGGGATTCCCCTGCAGGCGGATCCAACCGCCCAGTACGCGATTGGCCGCACGGGTTCAGGCGGGCGCTGGTGGAAGCCGGACATTGACGGTGACGACCTGCGGACGCAGTCGCCGTACAATACATACGTGGTCAACGGGTTACCCCCGGGACCAATTGCCGCACCCGGGTTGGCCTCGATCATTGCGGCCGCCAGGCCTGAATCCACGCCGTACATTTTCTTTGTCGCTCGCGGCGATGGCTCACACGCCTTCTCCGAGACGCTGGAGGAACACACACGCAACATCGAGCGTTATCTGAACTAACGGCCACTCGGACTGAGCGGTTGGCATCGCGTCTCGACGAATTTGGCGTGGACGCCCTATTGGTGACAGGCGTGGCGAACCGGCGCTATCTGAGCGGCTTTACGGGCACGGCTGCGACGCTGCTGATTTCCGCGGAGGACAGGCGGCTGGTGACGGACTCTCGCTACACCGAGCAAGCGACGCTCCAGGCTCCGGGATTCGACGTGATCGAAGACGTCGACACCCTCGGGGTTGTGGCGACCTGGGTTGGCGATAGGGCGATCGAACGGCTGGGTGTGGAGTCCGAGCACACGTCGCTGAAGCAGCACCGTGAGTTGGTGGAGCGGTTGGCCGATGAAGGGCGCGAGATGCCAGTCATTCCCCTCGACGGTCTGGTCGAGGACCTAAGAGTGGTGAAAGACGAGGCAGAACTCGCCATCCTGCGCGAGGCAGTACGGCTGGCGGACGATGTGATGGCGGCGGCCGGCGAGACCGTGTCACCCGGTATGACTGAGCGGGAGTTGTCGCTGGAGCTGGAACGACTGATTCGCGAGGGTGGCGACGGGCCGTCGTTTCCGACAATCGTGGCCGGCGGGCCAAATGCGGCGATGGCACATCATTCGCCTGGCGCGCGACCGATTGGCGCTGGCGAGCCGGTGATCGTTGACCTCGGCGTGCGACTGGACGGCTACTGCTCGGATATCACGCGCACGTTTACGGCGGGCGATTCCGACGGCCGTTTCGATGAGATCTACGCGATCGTGCTTGCGGCGCAGGTCGCGACGGAGGCCGGAACGCGCGCCGGGATGACAGGGCGTGAGGCCGATGCGTTGGCTCGGCAGGTGATCACCGACGCGGGCTACGGTGGATACTTCGGTCACGGGACCGGCCACGGAGTGGGGCTTGAGATTCACGAGGCGCCGACGCTATCTCCGCGCGGTGGCAGTGTGCTGGCCGCCGGCGCCGTGGCGTCGGTCGAGCCGGGCATTTACCTTCCGGGCTGGGGCGGCGTGCGGATCGAAGACTTGGTAGTGATTGGGTCCAAGGGTGTGGACGTATTGACACAGGCCCATAAGTGACCGGTACTGAAGCGTCGGCTTGCAATCCGAGAACTCGAGGCTAAGGAGGCCGCTGCGTGATTGACGCGGGCGAACTGAGACGTGGTTGGGTACTGCGCATGGACGGTGCTCTCTGCCAGATCATCGACTTCCAGCACCAGAAGATCGGCCGCGGGTCGGCCAACGTGCGGCTGAAGGTGCGCGACGTTCGCAGCGGGGCGACAACGGACCGCTCGTTTCAGGCTTCGAAGCGATTCGAGCGCGTGATCCTGGATACGCACAAGGTGCAATTCCTGTACCAGGACGCTTCTGGCTTTCACTTCATGGACATGGAAACCTACGAGGACATGACACTCTCGGCCGACGCTGTAGGGGACGCCGCCGACTACTTGACTGACGGTCTCGACCTGGAGATCACCTCATTCGAGGGCTCGCCTCTCGGTGTTGAGTTGCCCATCAACATCGACATTGAGGTTGTGGAGACTGAACCGGGCGTGCGTGGCGATACGGCGACCGGCGCTACCAAGATGGCGCGTGTGGCGACTGGGCTGGAGGTGCAAGTCCCGCTGTTCGTGGAGACCGGCGACGTACTGCGCATCGACTCGCGCAGCGGCGAGTATCAGACGCGCGTCTGACGACCAAGTGAGGCGTCGATGACTACGGATCCGGAATGGGAAGCTGCGCTCGATGAGGACGTGCCGCGCTTAGCCCGGTTGCTGCGTGAGACGGGCGCGGAAGAAATCGAGATTGGCGACGACGCGCGGACGATCCGGGTGCGGCGGTCAAGCGCATCAGTCGCCATAGCGGCGGAGACTGCCGCTGCGGACGACGTGGAATCAGCGGACGACGACATGGTGTCCGTTTCGTCGGAGCAGGTTGGCGTCTTCATGGCGCTGACCGAACCGGGCGCGCCCCCGCTGGTGCGTGTTGGTGATGTTGTGGCCGAGGGCCAGACCATCGGCTACGTGGACGTGTTGGGCGTGGCGCACGACGTCAGTGCATCTGCGGACGGCGTGGTCGAACGCTTGCTGGTTCACGACGGCGAAATCGTGGAGTACGGTCAGTTGCTGGCCGAGTTGCGCCGGAGCCAGGTCGCAAGCTAGCGAACCAACGTCAGCCGGCTTCGAAACCGCTCCCAGATCCGTGGCACGTCGCCCCGGTCCCAGGAGACCAGGGCCGACGCAGCGGCGAAGATCGACGAGTAGGTGCCGATCAAGAATCCGGCGGCCAGTGCCACGACAAACAGCCGGATGGTTGGTCCGCCGAGCACGATGAGGGCAAGTAGCACCAGTAGCGCGGTGAGCGAGGTATTCAGGGATCGGGTGAGGCTCTGGTTGGCGCTGAAGTTGACCGTCTGCTCGAAGTTCGGACGTTGGGCGTCGGGTAGGCGCAGATGGCGCTGCCGGTTCTCACGGATGCGGTCGAACACGACGATGGTGTCGTTAACGGAGAAGCCGATGACCGTAAGAATGGCGGTAACGAAGAGTGCGTCCACTTGCACGCCGATCGTGTGGCCCAGCACGGCGAAGAGTCCCAGTAGAAAAAGCGCGTCGTGCAGGAGCGCGCCGATGGCGGCCAGGCCGAGCACGACGGGTCGTTCCATGCGGCGAAAGGCCCACATCACATAGAGCAGGATGAGGACCGAGGCCACCGCCACGCCGATTGCCGCCGCGCGGGTGAGTTCTGCGCCGACCACCGGACCGATGGTGGAGAAGCCGAGTTCCTGCCCAGGTCCGATGCGCTCGAAGATTGAAGCCACCAGCGTGTTCTTGGCCTCAACCTCCAGGGGCGGCGTGCGCACCAGGGCTCCGCGATCGTCGGTGAGTTGGACGGTTGCTCCGGGATAACCGCTCTCAACGGCCACGGCCTGTACGGCCTGTTGTGTGATCTCCTGGTCGAAGCGCAACTGCACGAGCGAACCGCCGGTGAAGTCGATTCCCGGTTTGAGGCCGCCCGTGAGCAAGGCGACGACGCCAGGCACCAGCAGTGCCAGCGACAGCAGATACCACCAGCCACGGCGGGACGTTATGGCGAACATCAGGTTTCGGAACCCGTGGGAGTGCCGGCGCCGAAGAGGCGCGGACTGGTGAGGACCGGCCAGGTGATGGCCAGACGAAGGAGGTTTCGGCTGACGGTGATAGCGCTGAACATGCTGACGGCCACGCCGATGGCCAGGGTGACGGCGAAGCCGCGTACGCCGCCGCTGCCAAAGCCGAAGAGCACGGCGCAGATGATGAGGGTGGAGATGTTGGAATCACGGATGGAAGTCCAGGCGCGGTTGAAGCCCGACTCCACGGCGCCGCGGATAGCACGGCCCGAGCGTAATTCCTCACGAGTGCGCTCGAAAATCAGGATGTTGGCGTCGACGGCCACGCCGACGGACAGGATGAATCCAGCCAGGCCCGACAGAGTGAGCGTTACGGGAATCAGCTTGAAGACGGCAAAGACGACGGAGGCGTACACCACCAGCGCGAGAGCCGCCACGATGCCGGGGATGCGGTAGAAGGCGACCATGAATACCAGCACGAGCAGTGCGCCGACGATGCCTGCTCGGAGGCTGGCCTGCAACGACTCCTGGCCAAGGGTCGGGCGGACACTGAGCGTCTCGACCACTTCCAGTGGGACTGGCAGGGCGCCGTAGCGAAGCTGGATGGCGACATTGCGGGCCTCGTCGGCCGTAAACGTGCCGCGGATGACGCCGCTGTCGCGGATGGCGGCTTCGATACGCGCAGAGCTGATGACCACGTCGTCAACGGTGATGGTGAGGACCTCGTTGAGATGGCTGGCGGTGTAGGTCTGGAAGCGATTGGCGGCGTCGGGTTGCAAGTCGAACTCGATCATGGGCGCGCCGAGGGAATCGAAGCCGACGCGGGCGTCGCGCAGGTCGCGGCCGCGGAGGACGGTCTGGGATGGATCGGCGGGGAGGATGGTTCCCTCGTCGATGAACTCGAAACCGGTGTTGACGACCAGGAGCTGGCCGGTCTGACGAAATACGCGGATGGCTTCTTCGGGGTCGTCGACGCCGGGGAGTTCGACGATCAGGCGGTTATCGCCCTGGATCTGGATGAGCGGCTCGGCCACACCAAGGGCGTTGACCCGGTTCTCGATGATGCGCTTGACGGCGTCCATGTCGCCGTCCTGCAACTGCTGGTCGGGCGGCGGACTCGCCTGAAAGCGCACGTGCAGGCCGCCCTGCAGGTCCAGGCCTTGACGGAACCGCAGGTCGGAGAGATCGCGACCAGCCACCTCGAGCGGCAGGCCGGGCGTGCCGGGCAGGGATACGTACAGGGCAAAGCCGAAGATGACGGCGATGGCGGCAAGCGTGGCCCACTGACGTCTGCGCACGGACTTAGCAATCTCCCGGAAGACCAACTCCGATCATACGTGCGAGGGCCGGGGGTGCGTCAGTGGACGGAGGGTTGGGCAGTCACGTAGTGGGCGCTGCCGAGGTTGCGGACGAGGCCCTTGACTTCCATGACGGCGAGCAGGGCGGAAACGCGGAAGGCGGGCAGGGCGGCCAGGCGCACCAGTTCGTCGATGTGCATGGGGTCGGTGGTGAGGTGGCGGAGGACGGTGCGTTCCTCGGCGGTGGGTTTGACGAGTTGGGGCATTTCCAACTGCTCGGGGCTGACGGCGATCTGGAGGGCCTCCAGCACGTCCTGGGCCGAGGTGACGGCGCGGGCCTCGCCACGGTTGATGAGACGGTTGGTTCCGCGGCTGGCCGCGACGAAGACGCTGCCGGGGACGGCCAGGATTTCGCGGTTCTGCTCGATAGCGTAGCGGGCGGTGTGGAGGGCGCCGCTTTCGAGCGGGGCCTCAACGACGATGGTGGCGAGGGAGAGGCCGCTGATGATGCGGTTGCGCTGGGGGAAGTTTTCGGGGAGACCGCGCACGCCGACGGGGTATTCGGTGACGATGGCGCCGCGCTCGAGAATGCGGGGGACAAGGCGGCGGTTGGCGCGGGGATAGACCTCGTGCAGGCCGGTGCCCCAGACGGCGACGGTTGCACCCTCGGCGTCGAGCACGGCGCGGTGGGCTTCACCGTCGACGCCGGCAGCCATACCACTGACGACGCAGATTCCAGCGCGGGCCAGAGTTCCGGCCAGTTGGGCGGTGACTTGCTTGCCGTAGGCGGTCATGCGGCGGGTGCCGACGATGGCGACGGTGCGCTGGTAGTCGGCGCAGGCGAGGTCGCCCTTGACATAAATCAGCGGTGGTGGGTCGGGAATCTCACGCAGCTGGACGGGATAGGCGGGGTCGTGCCAGGCGATGGCGCGGCCGTCGTGTTTGGCCAGGAGTTCCAAGGCGGCGTCGGCAGATTTGTTCTGTCGTGCGACAGCGACGCCCTGGGCAACCGCAGGCGACGCGCCCGCGGCCCGGAGGCTGGCGGGGCTGGCGCTCCAGGCGAGGTTGAGGTCGCCGAAGGCACGGATGAGGTTCCACAACGTGGCCGACCCAAGCCCGGGAACCGAACTCAGCGCCACCCACGCGGCCAGGTCTTCCGGCGTGCGCCCCGAGGGCGCAGGTAAGCGGTCGGCCGCGAAGAGGGATTCGCGGCTGGCCATGGTGAATCTTAGCGTTGCCACGGCGCGCTTGGATGGTGACCCCGCGTTTCAATCTGCCGGCTGGAACGGCTGGCGAGATTCAGTGGTATTCATGGCGAAAGCAAGCCGTCAAAGGCGACGACCGGCCTTCTGTATTCGAGCGGTATTCCGGTCAACATCCAATACGCCGACGAGCCGATGACGACGGCCGGCGGCAGCCACGGTTGCGTCCGCCGTGAGAATCCCTGGATTCTTCGCGCCCTCTGGATTTCGCCCGTTGGCCGTGGCTATTCCATGGCGTCGAGTTGGGTGCGGATGAGGGTGCTGACGGCGGAGGGGTTGGCTTTGCCGCGGGTGATGCGCATGACCTGGCCCATGAGGTACTGGATGGCGCGGCCCTTGCCGTCACGGTAGTCCTGGACGGCTTGCGGGTTTTCCTGGATGACCTGGCGGGCGATGGCGAGGAGTTCGTCCTGACCGCTGATCTGGGGGCCGCGGGCTTCGACGATGGTGCTGGCGGACTTGCCGGTGGCGAACATTTCGTCGAGAACTTCGCCGGCCATGGTGCTGCTGACCGACCCCTTGGCTCGCAGGGCGAGAAGGCTGGCGACTTCGGCCGGAGGGATTGGAATAGCTGCGCTCTTGTTGGTCTGGGCATTCAAGGCGCGGCGAAATTCGTGGACGATCCAGGTGACGGCCTCGCCGGCGGAAGCGCCGGCTTCGATGACTGCCAGCGTGTAGTCCGTGAGCGGCCGGTCCTGAACCAATTCGGCCACATCGGCTTCGGGTGCGCCCTGATTGATGAGGTCGGCGGCGACCTGGTCGGGCAGGCGAGGGAGGGCGGCGCGCAGGGCGTCGACGCGTTGACGGGTGACGTGGAGGGGCGGCAGGTCGGGTTCGGGGAAGTAGCGATAGTCGTGGGCGTATTCCTTGGTGCGCTGGGAGCGGGTGACGCCTGCGGATTCGTCCCAGCCGCGGGTTTCCTGCTCGATCGGTTGGCCGCGCTCGCGCCGGGCGGTCTGACGCTCGATTTCGAAGGCCAGGGCGCGGCCCAGCGACCGGAAGGAGTTCATGTTCTTGACTTCGACCTTGACGTCGCCGACCGGCTCGCCCTCGGGCCAGACGGAGATGTTGGCGTCGATGCGCAGCGCGCCGTCTTCCATGTTGGCGGTGGAAACGCCGATCCAGCGGAGCAGGGCGCGCAGCTTCTCGCCGTAGGCCATGGCTTCGGCGGGCGTTTGGATGTCCGGCTCGGAGACGATTTCCATGAGGGGCGCGCCGGAGCGGTTGACGTCGATCAGGCTGGCGGGGGCGCCGTCGGCGGCGGTGACGTGGGTCAGACGGGCGGTGTCTTCTTCAAGGTGGACGCGGGTGATGCCGACGCGGGTGGTTGCGCCGTTCACCTCAACGTCGAAATGGCCGTTGACGCAGAGCGGGAGGTCGTACTGGGAAATCTGGTACCACTTCATGAGGTCGGGATAGGCGTAGTTCTTGCGGTCGAACTTGGCGTATTCGGGGATTTCGCAGTTGAGCGCCAGGCCGGTGCGGATGGTGTGGTCGACGGCCTCGCGGTTGATGACGGGCAGGACGCCGGGCATGCCGAGGCAGACGGGGCAGACGTGGGTGTTGGGCCGGGCGTTGGCGTAGTCGGCGGCGCAGCCGCAGAACATCTTGCTGCGGGTGCGGAGTTGGACGTGGGTCTCGAGGCCGATGACGGTGCGGTAAGCGGTCGTCATGGGTTCACGAGGGGCTTTCGACTGCTTTGAGAGGCCCTTCGACAAGCTCAAGGCGGGCTCCGCCTTCCGCTAGAAAAGAGCCTTGCTTAACCCGGGGTTGGGTGCCCGGAAGACCCTCACCCCAACCCTCTCCCACGGGGAGAGGGAGTAAGAGCCGCCGCAAACTCAAGGACTCAGGGTGTTGTGCAGAGGCTTCCTGAGGGAGAGGGAAAGACCGGTTGCGGTAGGGGGTGGTGACGGTCATTGGGTGTCGATGGCTTTGGTGGGGGAGGGGAGGGGGCCGCGGGTTCGTTCGTAGGCGCGGGCGGCCTGGAGGAGGCGGGACTCGGCGAAGGGCGGGGCGATGAGTTGGAGGCCGACGGGCAGGCCGTCCACAAAGCCGCAGGGGATGCTCAGGCAGGGCAGGCCGGCCAGCGAGGCGGGCAGGGTCATGATGTCGGACTGGTACATGGCCACGGGATCGTCCAGCTTGGCGCCCAGGTCAAATGCCGGGGCGGGGACGACGGGGGCGGCGATTACATCCACGTCCCGGAACGCGGTCTCGAAGTCGGACTTGATGAGGGTTCGCACTTTCTGGGCGCGGACGTAATAGGCGTCGTAATAGCCGGAGGAAAGGGCGAAGGTGCCGATCATGATGCGGCGCTTGACTTCGGATCCGAAGCCCCGGCCGCGGATGCGGGCCATCATCTCGTCCACGTCGGTGGCCTGGGGATCGGAGAGGCCGTACTTGACGCCGTTGTAGCGGGCCAGGTTGGCGCTGGCCTCGGACGGGGCGATGACGTAGTACGTGGGCAGGGCGTATTCGGTGTGGGGTAGGGAGATCTGGCGCTGGGTGGCGCCGACCGATTGCAGGGTGTTGATTGCGTCGTGGACGGAGTCTCCAACCCGGGCGTCGAGGCCCTTGCCGAAGTACTCGGGCGCCACGCCGATGCGCAGCCCGCCGATATCCCGGTTCAGCTCGCCGGCGTAGTCGGGAATCGGTTCCTCGGCCGACGTGGAGTCGCGCGGGTCGTGGCCGGCCAGGGCGCCCAGCAGGAGGGCGGCGTCGGTGACGTCCTTGGTGAGCACGCCGATCTGGTCCAGCGAGGAGGCAAAGGCAATAAGGCCGAACCGCGAAATGCGGCCGTAGGTGGGCTTGAGGCCCACGCAGCCGCAGAGGGCGGCGGGCTGGCGGACCGAGCCGCCGGTGTCCGATCCCAACGCGGCCAGGCACTCGTCCGCGGCCACCGCGGCCGCCGAGCCGCCGCTGGAGCCGCCGGGCACCTTGTCCAGGTCCCAGGGATTGCGCACGGGCTTGTAGGCGGAGTGCTCGTTGGAGGAGCCCATGGCGAACTCGTCCATGTTGGTTTTGCCGAGCGTGACGGCGCCGGCGGCCTTCAGGCGGGTTACGGCGGTCGCGTCGTAGGGAGGAACGAAGCCTTCGAGAATTCGGGAGGCGCAGGTCGTTTCCACGCCGGCGGTGCTAAGGACGTCTTTGAGGGCGATGGGCAGGCCCAGTAGCGGACCGTCCCGACCCGAGGCGCGGCGGGCGTCTGCATCGGCGGCCTGCTCCAGGGCCATGTCGGCGGTGACCGTGAGATAGGCGCCGACCCGTCCGTCCACTGATTCGATGCGGTCGAGCAGGGACCGAGTCAGTTCGACCGAAGTGAACGACCCGTCTCGCAGACCTTGCGAGGCCGCGTGCAGCGTCAGCCGATAGAGCTCATCGGCCACGGGTCAGGACTCGTCCAGCACGGGGGGAACGCGAATCTGGCCGTCCTCGACGCGGGGCGCGTTGTCGAGCACGGCGTCCTGTGGCAGCGAGCCGGCGGCTACGTCATCGCGCTCGACGTTGCCCAACGGGATGACCTGGGCGGTGGGGGAAATGTGCTCGGTGTCCAGCGTGTTCAGCGCCTCGAAGGCCTGCAGGATTTGCCCCAGCTCGCCGCGCAGCCGCTCGCGCTCGTCGTCGGACAGCTCGAGCCGCGCCAGTTCGGCGGCATGGTCGACTTGCGAACGGTCAATGGACACAGCGCTGCTCGGGAGATTGCGAACCGGCGGCGATTATATGGGCGATGGCCGGTTGCTCATGACCGCCGCGGCGGAATGTGCGGCTGCCTACCTCGAGTAGTCGAACTTTGCTTCCCAGTCGCCGACACCGTCGCGCAGCAGGTCGAAGAGGTTCCAGACGCTGCAATAGGAGTCGCCGGGTCCGAGGAAGTCCGAGGCGACGCGCACGATCGAGCTGTCAGCGCCCTTGTGGAAGACGGAGACGCCGGGCATGGCGTTGGAGCCGTAGTGCTCGTCCTCGGACTCGAAGCCCATGTCCTTGAACAGGGTGGTGCCGCCCGCCGAGTACATGCGGAAGCGCCAGCCGCGTTTCTGCCGGAATCGCTGCTGGGTCTCGACGCCGTCGGGCGAGACGACCACGAAGGCCGAGCGGTCCTCCAGGTGATGGAGCACGCCGTTGAAGCCGTCGGCCCACATGGTGCAGTAGGGACAGCCCGAGCCCATGTTGTGAATCAGGATCAGGTCGGGCTTGTCGCCGAAGACCTCGGAGAGCTTGATGGCCCCGTCAGGTCCGGAGAGTTCATAGTCCCGGACCGGCTCTGACGGCACGCGGCGACGGACTTCCTTCAGGCGCTGCTGCGCCTTTTCCAGGTCGGCCCAGGCTTCGGACAGCTCTTCCTGCAGATCGGTCGGAACGGTCACGGTGCTTCCCTTTGAAGTGCCCTTGGGCAGGCAGTCAGGCTGACTTCCTCAAGTGTAGGAGCGCGGCTTGGCGATGCCGTTGGCGATCAGACGATCGTCTAGTCTGCAGCTGAGCAAGCGCGCATTTGCGGCCATCGGGCGTAGGATTCTTGCGACGTCACCGAGGTGAATCGCAATGGTCATGACAGGTGAACCGGACCTCCTCAACGACGCGCCAGTCTCTGTCCGCACGTCACGCCGCCTGTTTACCAACGACGGGCCGCACGCCCATTACTCGGCCAGCCTGGCGCAGCTTGGGAGCGGTCGGTTGGTGTTGGTGTTTAGCTGGTCGCGCGGGGTGCAGCGCCAGAACAACGGGGTCATGTTGACGTCGCGTTCGGACGATGACGGCGCGACGTGGACGACGCCGGAGGCGATCTACGCGAAACCCGGCTGGGACTGCATGCACCTGGGCGGGTTGATGCCGTTTTCGGATACGCGGCTGCTGCTGGGGCTTGGGCGCATCCAGATGGATCCGAGCCTGCCGGGTGACGAGCCCTGCACGGGTTGGTACATGTCGACGACCTGTTCGGCGGACGGGGGCGAGACATGGGGGCCGGAGGGACCGGAGATCAGGCTCTTTCCCGAATGGTCGGAGCTGTATGGAGCCAGCAATCCCCACCTGCTGGACGACGGCCGGCACATGCTGGCTGCGATCGGGACCACGGGTCGCGACACGGGCTGGCAGGCGGGGGTCTGCTTTACGGATGACGAGGGTGAGAGCTATTCGGCGCCGGTGATCGTGGCTTCGCATCCCACGTTGGGATTCGGGGATATGGATATCACGCGGCTGGCGGACGGGCGGTACCTGGCGGTGGCGCGGGTGTTCGACGGGCATCCGAGCGTAATCGCGTATTCGGGTGACGACGGGTTGAGTTGGACGGAACCGCGGCCGATCGAGTTCTGGGGCGCCAACATCAAGCTGCAGCGATTGCGCTCAGGGGCGTTGCTGTGCGCCTACCGCGACGAGCAGGGGAACCGCTCGGGGGTTGGATGCAGCGTGAGCGAGGATGACGGCGCGTCGTGGCGACGCATCGGCTGGCTGGCCAGCCCGAGCGACGGCCCGCCGCCGGCCGCCGGCGACGTGCGCTGCGGCTATCCGGACATGGCGCGGCTGCGGAACGGGAACCTGGGATGCGTGCTGGCGCCGTCCGCCGACGCGGACGGGATTATCGACTTGCGCTGGCTGGAGCTTATCGATCGGACGTAGACCGACGTTCAGTATTGGTGGACCCAGCCGCCGTCGACGGGGATGACGGCACCGGTGATGTAGGCGGCGGCTTCCGAAGCGAGGAACCGGGCAACGCCGGCGATTTCGTCGACCTGGCCGTTGCGACCCAGGGCCACGCGCTCGGCCAGGTTCCCGGTCCACCAATCGGCATCGGTATAGCCGGCGGTCATGTCGGTTTCGATTACGCCCGGAGCGATGGCGACCACGCGGATGCCGTCCTTGCCCCACTCACGCGCCAGCCCGACGGTGTAGGACGACAGCGCGGCCTTGAGGGGGCCGTAGGGTTCCGCGCCGCCCAGCCTGGCGGAGACCGACGAGACGTTGATGACCACGGGGGCCTGGGACTCGAGTAGATGCGGCCGCGCGGCCTGCGTAATCAACACCGGGGCGCGGAGGTTCAGGTGCAGGATCCGGCGATAGCCTTCGAGTGTCAGTCCGTCGTGGCCGCCGTCCCCTGCGTTGTTGACCACGAAATCCAGGCCGCCCAGGACCTCGGCGGCGCGCTGGACCAGCCGGGTCGGGGCCTCGGCGTCCGCCAGGTCGGCGCCAAACGTGTGGGCCTCGCCGCCGATTTGAGCGACTGATGCCGCGACTTCCGACAGGTTGCCGGTTGTGCGCGCGGCCAAGGCAAGGCGCGCGCCGGCTTGCGCGTACGCCTCGGCGATGCCGCGTCCGATGCCGCGGCTGGCGCCGGTGATCAGGGCGCGGCGGCCGTCCAGGCGGAAGGGATCGAGGGCGGTCATCGTCTCGCGAAAAAGTCGCGGCCACCGTCGATGGCGATGGTCGTGCCGCTCACGAATTCGGCCGCCGGCGAGGCCAGGTAGACGACGGTTGCGGCAATTTCCGCCGGGTCGGCAACCCGCCGCTGTGCCGTGTGATGCAGCATGTTGCTGAGTTCGGGAGGATTCGCCCGCACGCGGGCGGTCATGTCTGTGTTGACCTGTCCGGGCGCCAGGGCCACGACGCGGATGCCGTCGTTGGCGTACTCGCGGCTGAAGCCGCGGGTTAGCGCGTGCACCCCTTGCTTGCTTGCCCCGTAGAGGCCGGCGCCCTTGGTTCCGGCGATGGACCCGATGTTGACGATCACGCCTCCACCGGCGGCCGCCAGGTGCGGACGCGCCGCCTGGCAGCCGAAGAGCACGGCGCCGAAATTGACATCGAACATGCGGTCGAACTCGGCCGGGTCTTCGATTCCGAATCCGCCGCCATAGGTGACGCCGGCGTTGTTGACCAGGATGTCCAGCCCGCCCAGGGCATCGGCGGCGGCGGAGATGGCCGGTCCAATGGCTTCGAGGTTGCCCAGGTCCAGCGGAACGGGAATCGCCCGGCGGCCGAGGGCCTCGATCTCGGCGGCGAGTTCGGTCAGCCGCGCCTCGTCCCGGGCGGCCAGCGCCACGTCGGCTCCAGCCTCTGCCAGGGCCAGACCGATGGCCCGCCCGATGCCGCGGCTGGCGCCGGTGACGAAGGCGCGACGGCCGTTGAGGCGGAATCGTTCGAGGACGGGCATTGGTTCTTCTGGCGAAATCGACAGGCTCAGCGTAGCCGCGATTGCCATGCTGGGTGCATTACGCCAACTCTGTTTCCGCTAGTCGGCGGATGTCGTCGGCCATTGGCATCGAAGGTTGCGCGCCCGGTTTGGCTGCAGCCAGGGCACCGGCGGCCTGGCCCCAGCGCAGCGCCGTCTCGACGGGGCGGCCGAATGCCAGCGCCGCGGTGAATACGCCGCAGAAGGCGTCGCCGGCGCCGGTGGTATCCACGACGGTTGTGGGAAACGCGGGTTGGACGTGGGCTTGGCCATCGACATGGGCGACGAGTCCCTGCCCGCCAAGTGTGACCACGCAGCCGCGGTGCGTGCTTTTGGCGACGGCCCGGGCTAGCGCTGGCGGTTCGTCGTTGCCTTCTGCTAGCTGTGCGGCTTCGATTTCGTTGACGACGGCGATGTCAACCGGGCTGAGATCGATGGATTCGCCGTCATCCACCGGCGAGACGTTGAGCACGCGCAGGCCGGGTGGCGCGGCCCGGAAGGCGGCCAGCGTTGCCTGGTCCGGGACTTCGCGTTGTCCGATCACGGCGACCGGTTGAATGGCGGCGACGGCGCTTGCCACAGCTCCGGGATCGATTTCGAAGTTGGCGCCTTCGGCCACGGCTATCGAGTTGGTTCCAGCGGCGTCCACCGCGATCAGGGCCGTGCCGGTGGCGGCCGAGTCGACCCTGGCAACGTGCGTGGTGTCCACGCCGTCGACGGCCATGCCCTGAAGCAGATCTTCGCCGGCGGCATCGGCACCCACGGCGCCGAGCATGCTGACGGTCGCGCCCGCGCGGGCGGCGGCCACGGCCTGGTTGGCGCCCTTGCCGCCGGCATAGCGGCCCAAGCGGCCGTGATGGACCGTTTCACCGGGTTGGGGGATGCGCGGGAGGTGGATGACGATGTCCTGGTTGATGCCGCCGACCACAGCGATGCGGGTCATTGGTTTGGTCTCTCGATGCCCAGCGCCTCGAGGATGGCGAGCCGAGCGAATTCCGGCAACGCGCGCATGCGCCGCCAGCGCCAGGGTTCCCGGGCGAGGCGGTAGGTCCACTCCAGGCCAAGGCGGCGCATGGGCTCGGGGGCACGTGGAATGCGGCCCGCCAGATAGTCCAGGGTGCCCCCGACACCGATTCCGACAACCGGAGTCAAGTCGCGCAAATTGCGGTCAATCCAGAATTCCTGGGCCGGCGCGCCGTAGGCAGCCAGCACGATGTGCGGGCGAAACTCGTCGATCAGGGCCCGGGCCTCGGGGTCGCCGTCCGGGCCGGATTCGCCAACCATGGTCGCGGGTGGAATGAGCGCCGGATAGCGTCGTTGGAGTTCAGCGGCGGCCTGGTCCGCCACACCGGGGGCCGCGCCCGCCAGCAGCAGGCGGTAGCCATGGACGGCGGCCAGACCGGCCAGGTCGTCCGCCAGGTCGACCCCGATGACGCGTTCCGGGATGGACAGGCGTCGCAGGCGGGCCGCGGCGACGATGCCCGCGCCGTCGGGGACGTTCAATCGCGTCCGCTCCAGCAGTTCGCCGTATGCCGGGTCGCGGCGTGCGCGCATCACGATCTCCGGGTTAACGGTCACGACCTGAGCGCTTTGTCCCGACGCGAGCCAGGCGTCGATCCAGGCCACGGCCAGCGCCCGGCTGATGGCATGGACGCGCACGCCGAGGATGCGCGTTTCAAGCTCGTCGATGTAGGTGCCGGTGGCGTTGATCGTCGCAGTCCTCATACGGCCGGTATCCGGGCGCCCATGTTGACATAACAATTCACTGGGACGCTGTCAGCGAAGCAACTCAAGAACTGCGTCGCGCACGCGTTCCGGCGAGAGCCAGCGCATGCACAGCACGTCGCCGAAGCGGCACTCGGCCGGTCGGTCGAAGTTGTAGCAGGGGCCGCAGGGCAGGTCGACACGCAGGGCGCGGGATGCAGGGTCGCCGGGACCGTGAATGGCGATGTCGGTGGGTCCGTGGAGCATGACGACGCGCCGTCCCAACGCCCGCGCCAGATGTCCCGGTCCGCTGTCGGTTGACACCACGACATCGGCACGGGCGAGTACACCAATGAGTTCGTCGAGCGAAGTGCGACCGGTCAGGTCGTGGATGGCCGCGGAGTATGCCAGGAGGTCGGCCGTCGGGCGGGCGTCGGCGAGGCCGATGACGGCCAGTGCGCCCACTTTGGGTTCCAGATCGGAGGCCAGGGTTGCCCAATGTTCGTCCGGCCAGCGCTTGGCTTCACCGTGTGTCGCGCCGGGGTGCAGAACGACCAGCGGGCGCGGCAGGCGCGCCACCAGCTCCGACTCGGTCTCCGCTTCGACGGTTTGCCAGGCCGGGTCCGAATGCCGGATGACCCGGGTTGCCAGTTCGGCCTCGTGCGGGCCGCCGTTGCGACGATGTCCGGGCAACGCCTGGTCAAAGCTCCAGGCTGGCGCTTCGGCGCGGTAGCCGACGCGCCAGCGCGCACCGCTGAGCGCAACCACGGCGCCCGCGAGGGGCCCGTAGATGCTCACGGCCACGTCGAATCCGCGCGCCCGGATGGCCCGCACGGTACCGACGGCCTTGGCCCAGGCTCGTGGGTTCAGCACGGCCGGCCAGTGCGTGACGGCGCCGCCGTCGAACGGGATCACTTCGTCGACGGCCGGGCAGCGCCGCACGATGGGCTGCCAGGCCGGAGGTCCCATGAACGCGAGGTGGGCCCGCGGCCAGCGGGCGCGCGCCGCCGTAGCCGCGGAGAGGGCGTTGACCACGTCGCCCATCAGGTCGAACCGCACGATCAGCACGGATTGGGGATCCGTGGGCAAGCGTCGCCGACCGCCAATCAGCCGTCGCAGCCCGAAGCCGAGGCTCAGCAACGCCCAAAGCCCGTGTCCGAGCCAGGTTCGGGCTCGCCGCTTCATCAGGCGCTTTCGTCCTCGGTGCGCTCGGGCCAGGGCCAGGCGGCGTCGAAGCGTTCGAGAAAGGTCGACGCCCGAAACATCACGCGCTGCGCCCCGTCCGGCGCCGAGGCCGCCAGCTTGTCGACCTTTTGTCGAGTTTCGTCAAGCAGTTGTTGGAATTCGCGTCGCTGCCGAAGGTGCATCGTCCTGGCGCCCATGAAGGCGTCCTTGAAGTCCGCCGCTCTTCCGGACACCAGGGTCTGCCGGAGTTCGCGCATGCGGCGCTCGTGCCGCGCGAGCTGGCGGCGCACGTCATCCAGCGCCTGCTCCACCTCGCCGGCAAGAGCGATCCAGGGCGGCGACAGGTTGGCGTCGCGCATGACGCGGAAGGCCAGACGCAGGTCGGCGGGCACATTGGGATCGTCCGGCGCCAGCCTGAGCGGCTTGCCGCGCCCGGCGGTGCGCTCGAACAGTCCGGCGGCGGCGGCTTCGTCGAGCTTGCGGCGGGCTCTTCGGTCCGGGGGCGTGTCCATGGTTACCTGGCAACCGGCACAGGCGGGTCGCTTTCGACCGGCACTCCCGCGGCCGCTCGAACGTCGGCGGCGACCGCCAGGCTCCCGATGGCGAGCACGGCGTGTCCGGGACGGGTGGCGTCGCACGCCAATGCCAGCGCCTGTGCCGCGTTCGGGGCCGCGGTCGCGTTGTGCAAGCCGTCAAGCTGGGTCAGCACGTCGCCCGAGGGCATTCCGCGAGGGTGTTCCGGTTCGATAACGACGAGGTGTGTTGCGAAGGGGCGGAGCGCCTCGGCCATGTGGCGGACCGACTTGTCGCGCAGGGCGCCGAAGATGACCGGGCCGCGTTGCAGGCTGAGTTGCCGGCGCAGCGTATCCACGACGACGGCAACGGCCTCAACCGTGTGCGCTCCGTCGACGACAACCGGTGGATCGCTGGCGACCAGTTCCAAGCGGGCGGGCCAGTGCGCGGCGCCGAAGCCTGCGCGCATGGCATCGCGGGGAATGGCAACGCCACGGTCGCCGAGCGCACGACAGATGGCATAGGCCACGCCAGCGTTTCTCGCCTGATGAGGCCCGGCAAGGCCCAGCGGTAAGGCATCGCCCGAGACCGGATCGCGGGCCACCGTCACGGCGCGACCGTTGCGCCAGCCGGCCGATCCGTCGGTTGCCAAGGCCGGAACAACCTGGACGGCAGCCCCGGCCGCCTTCGCCACGGCTCGAATGGCCTCCACGATCTCGGGCGACTGGTCGCTGACCAGCATTGGTATCCCCGGCTTGGCGATGGCGGCTTTTTCCCTGGCGATTTCGGGCAGCGTGTCACCGAGCAGGCGGGTGTGCTCGCGCACGATGGAGGTGACGGCCGTGACGTCGGGTGTGACGACGTTGGTGGCGTCGAGCCGTCCGCCGAGCCCGACTTCCAGGATTGCCAGGTCCACCTCCTCCATTCGAAACCAGGCCAGGGCCATTGCCGTGCTTATCTCAAACGTGGTCGGCAGGCCCAGCGTTTCGTCGCGGGTCCGCTTCACAGCCACTCGCATGCGATCCACGAGGCGCGCAAACGACGGCGGGTCGATGGGTTGTGCGTCGATCTGAAAGCGCTCGCGAAAACTGTGGAGGTGCGGTTGGGTGTACAGGCCGGTGCGCAGACCGGCGGCCTCCGCGGCCGAGGCGACGAGCGCGCACACGCTGCCCTTGCCCTTACTGCCGGCCACGTGAACGATTCGCAGGCCGTGGTGCGGGTTGCCGAGGTCGGCGAGCAGCCGCGATGTGCGTTCCAGTCCGTGCCCGAATGGCGGTCCGCCACCAAGTCCGGATCCGCGCTCGAAATCGGCGTACCGGTAGAGCCAGGCCAGCGCGTCGGCGTACGTGTCGGACATCGACCGACTATCGCCAGGCCAACAGCGAGTCTGATGGATTCACTCGCTCTACCCCGGCTTGTCCAACCCGTGCAGCCAGCACTCGGACCGGGGCCGAGGCGCCAGGCAGGGACAGGTCGGGCGCCAGGTCGGCCAGGGGCGCAAGCACGAATCCTCGCTCGGCATAGGCGACGTGCGGAATGCGCAGGCGCGGCGTCGCAACCTCGAGGTCTCCGAAGGCGATGATATCCAGGTCCAACTGCCTCGGTCCCAGCCGGGGGCCGGGCCGGCGGCCAGCGCCAGACTCAAGCGACTTCGCCCAGAAAAACAGCCGTTGGGGACCGACGCTGGTTACCCCGCGGACCGCCGCGTTCAGGAAGGGCGGCTGGTCAGTCACCCCTACCGGCGTTGTCTCGTACACGTGTGAGACCTTTACCATTCGCAGCACCGTCCGAAGGCCTTCCACGGCCGTGCGCAGATTCAACAGTCGATCGCCTACGTTCGAGCCGAGCCCGATCATCACGTCCGTCACCCGGTCAGCCACTCAATCGCCGGTTCGACGCGCGCCGATTGTCCCGCGCCGGCGAGTGCCAATCGACCCATGACTGGTTAGGCTCACCAGTTTGCGGAACAACGTACGCTTTGGGCCGTTTACCGGACATAGCCACCTCAGGTTGATTTGTCACACATCCAACCCGCGAACGCGCGCCGCGCGTCGACGATCCCGGCGACAACTGACGTGACCGCATTGAACCGGACGGGTTCGAGCACCGGCATGCGGTCCGCGCTGTTCGGCGGCGCCCTGGTGCTGGTCGCGCTCCCGGTGATTGTGCCGGCGGCACTGCCCGCGCATGACGTGCTGTGGGTTCGCTTGGTCCCGCTGGCCGCCGCGGCTCTGCTGGCGGCCGCCGCCCTGCTGGGGCTTCGATTCCGGCATCCCGGTCGGCGCCGCCTGGAAATCGCCCTGGCGGTCGCTGCGCTGACGCTGGGCATCAGCGGCGTTCTGGTGCAGGTTGGGCTTCTCGGCGCGGCCGCGTCCCTCGTGCTGGTCGGTCCCGTGGCAGTGGCGGCCGTGCTTTGGCGTGCTCGACGTGCGCCGGCGGGCGCCAGCCGCGTGGTCAGCTTCCCGCGTTTCGCGCCCGGTCGGGTGATCTGGTCCGCAGGGCCTGGAGCGGCGGCAATCTGCCTGGTAGTCGTGGGATTTGCCGTGGCCGCCGTGACGTCGGGTCCGCTGCCGGCGCTCGCGCTCGCGTTGCTCCTGCTCGTGGCGGTCGCGGCGGCAATCATTCGCCTAGTCGTGCCCGTGTTCGACGCGCGAGTGGTCGCGGCTGTGCTGACCTCGCTGGCCCTGGCCGCCGTCCCGTTTCGGGGACTGGCCGAAGTGCAGATCAGCGGCGTCGCACTCGGGGCGACCGATGTCCTGCTGCTCGGCGCGTTGCCGGTCTGGATCTTTGGACGTGGCGCCCGAGCCCGCGCGATCCTCCCGACGTACTCGCTTGGCCTGCTGGTCTTTGCCGGCTGGCTGGTCGTGACGGCCGTGGCGGCCGTAAATCCGGCGCTGGTGCTCAAGGAAGTCCTGAAGTGGCTGCAAATCGCGGTGGCGCTGGTTGTCCTGAGCGACCTGATGCGCGAGCCGTCGAGCCGCCGTATCGTGGCCTGGGCCGTCGCCACGGCGGTGCTCCTACAGGCTGGTCTGGGACTGGTGCAGACAGCGGCGGCGTTGGGCCCGGCCGGACTCGTCGTCGGCGGTGTCCTGCGTGCGTTTGGGACCTTCGATCAGCCGAACCCATTCGGGGGCTATCTGGGAGTCCACGTACCGCTGATTCTGGCCGCCGCGATCTATGCGCGCGGTTCGCGGCGGCGTTGGCTGGTTCTCCTGGGAATCGTCATATTGATGGCCATCGTCGCCAGCCGATCACGAGGGGCCTGGCTAGGCATTGGCGCGAGTTCGCTGGTCGTGGCGCTGGCGGCCGGACGCCTTGAGACGCCGTGGCTACGCGGCGTTCTGGCCCTTGGCGCCGCCGCGGTGCTGGCCCTCGTGGTGGCGACGTTCGGGGGAGTGTTCGATCGCGCGCTGCCGCCCGACATTGAACGAACTCTGCAGGGCGAGCATCCGGTGGACGACGTCGTGCGTGACCGCGCCCATGACGATTTCGCCATCGCCCAGCGCACGGCACACTGGGCGGCCGGCTGGCGAATGTTCCAGGATCGGCCGCTGCTCGGCGTCGGATCCGGGAATTTTGACGATGCCTATCGCGCCTACGCGTTACAGCCCTTCGACGAACCCCTTGGCCATGCGCACAATGTCCCGCTGAACTTCGGCGCCGAGGCCGGTTTGCCTGGCATGCTCATGTTCGCCGGCCTCAGCCTCTGGGCGTTTGGTATCGCCGTGGCCGCGGTTCGCCGAGCGCGCTGTACGACGTTCGAGTGGAGTGCCGTTGGCGCGCTGGGCGCCCTGGTCGGCTTCGCATTCCACAACCTGGTTGACAGTCTATTCGTGAGCGGGATGGGAATCGTGTTTGCTCTGTTACTCGCGCTGGCGCTGGTCGTTCCCGGACGGCCGCGCGACCCGGCTCCAGGTGTTGAGCGGGCCGTACCGTGACCGATAGCCGACCAGGAATTGCGGAGCCGGTCGTGGACCCCTCGCGGACTGATCTGCGTCGGCGGTTTCTCAGCGGGCGAACGCTTGGCAGCTTCGTGGTGGCCGGCGCGCTGTTGGCTCTGACCTGGATTCTGGCGGACCTGCGGCTGGACGACATCGTGTCGCGCATCCGGTCCGCCGATCCGTGGCTAATCGTCCTGGCTTACGTCGTATTCGCGCTGACTTTTCCGATTCGCACGCTCAGGTGGCGAATCCTGCTGACCAACGCGGTGCACCGGGAAGACGTGACACCGGACTACCGAATGCGCGATCTGGCGCAGATTCTCTACATCTCGTGGTTCGTGAACGGCGTGGTGCCGGCCAAGCTGGGCGACATCTATCGGGCCTATATGGCGCGGGCGAACTACGGCACATCGCTCACCCGCACGCTGGGAACCATTTTCTCGGAGCGCGTGTTCGACGTTGGCGCGCTAATCGTCATGGTCATGGCGTCGGCGGCCTGGATTGCCAGGTCGCCCGAGACCAGCGAAGACGTGGGGCGCATCCTGGCCGTCGCGGCGCTGGCGCTGGCGGTGCTGGCGTTGGGCGTGCTGTTTCTGCTGGTGTTTGGCACGCCGATTTTCGCGCGGTTGCCGCAGTCGGCCGCCGCGATCTACGAACGCTTTCACAGCGGCGTCTTCGATAGCTGGACCTGGCGCACGGGGCCATTTCTATGGCTGGCGAGCTTTGCCATCTGGTCGATTGAGATGCTGCGCCTGGCCATTGTCATGCGGGCGCTGGGACTGGAGCTAAATCCGGCCGAGATCGTGTTCGTTGGCACCGCGGCGTCGCTGCTCCTAGCGGTTCCGACGCCGGGCGGCCTTGGCGCGGTGGAAGGCGGGCTGCTGGGCCTCATGCGGCTGATCGGCGTTGGGGGCGGCGTGGCCGGAGCCATCGCGATTGTCGACCGGGTCATCACCTACTGGTCGGTCATCCTGACCGGCGGCCTGCTGTTCGTGTTCACCCGCCTCAAGCGCCGGTAGGCATGCGCGTCGCGATCGACATCACGGCCGCCGCGACGCAACAGGCCGGGATCGGCCGGTCGGTACGGGAGCTCATCAATGCGCTGGTCGTGCATCCTGACCGGCCCGACCTGACGCTGGTGTACACGCGCCGCGGGCCGTCTCGGGAGGCGGATGCGCTGGCCGTGCATGAGCGGGTCCGCATTCGCCGGATTCCCGTTTCGCCGCGGGTTGCGCTGGCAACCTGGTTCAAGGCAGGGCTTCCGGTGCCAGGAGAAGCCCTGGCCGGACCAGCGCGGATATTCCATGGTCCGGACTTCACGCTGCCGCCGCTGGCGGCCGCCCACGGGGTAGTGACCGTTCACGACCTGTCGTACGTGATCCGTCCGCAGGACGCGCACCCGCGCCAGCGCCGATTCCTGGAGAAGGCCGTACCGAAGTCGATCGATCGCGCCCGACTGGTCATTGCGGTCTCGGAGGCCACCAAGCGAGACCTGATGCAGCGCTACGGCGTACGACCGCACCGGATTCGCGTCGTTCCCAATGCCGTGCCGGATTGGTTTGGGCCGGTCGCCGACCACGAGGAGCTGGCGGCGGTGCGGAAGCAACTGGAGCTACCGGAACGCTTTGTGCTCTCGGTAGGAACCATTCAGCCGCGCAAGAACATCGAGGGGCTGGCGCGGGCCGTATCGCTGGCGTCGGCGCGCGACGGACTCCCCGCCATCGAACACATCCATGCCGGCGGCGAGGGCTGGCTTTGCGATCAGGTTTACGCGGCTATCGAGCAAGCCGGCGATCACGTGCGCTTCGTGGGACGCGTAACCGACGACACGCTGCGGGCGCTGTATTCGCTGGCCTCTGTCTACGCCTATCCAAGCCACGGGGAGGGGTTTGGCATTCCCATCCTGGAAGCATTCGCCTGTGGATGTCCCGTTCTGACCTCCGACACTCCGGCTACGACAGAAGTTGCGGCCGACGCCGCGCTCACGGCCGATTCCTCGGATCCCGATGCGTTGGCGGAGGGACTCCGCACGCTGCTCACCGATGAAGCGAGTCGAAGCGAACTGATCTCAGGCGGACGCAAGCGGCGGTGGGCCTACTCCTGGCGCGACTCCGCGCAACGCCTGATCGAGGTGTATCGGGAGGCGGCCGCAGGGCCGCCGGCGCCGCAGCCCCCGGCGCGCGCGGAGGCGGCTAGCTAGAATGCGGCGGAGCGCCCGCGTTGAACCCTGAACACATCCCAACGTACGCCCTTGTAGGCGTAATTGCCTACCTGATTGGCAGCGTGCCGGCGGCGCTGCTGGCGACGGCGATTCTGAAGCGCTCGGACCTGCGCAACACCGGTTCGGGCAACCTGGGCATCCAGAACACGTTTTTCCGGGCCGGCAAGCTGCCAGCCATCATTGCGCTGCTCTGGAACGTGGCGGCCGCCGCCTCGGCGGTGCTGCTGGCACGGGCGCTGGCGCCGAACGAACCGGTGGTGGAACTGATTGCCATTACCGCGGTGACCACGGGCAGCATGTGGCAGGTATTCGTGCGCTTCCGCGGCAGCCGGGGTACTACCACCATGGGTTTTGGGCTGCTCGTGGCTCAACCCGCCATTTGGGCCGTCTGCCTGGGAATCTGGGTGCTGGCCTTGCTGCCACGACGCCGAACGACCGACGCAACTCCGACGGTGCACGCGCTGCTGCCGGCTGTCTTTGGTCTATACGCGCTGTTTGGGCAGCCCAATCTGTGGTGGATCTATGCGATTTGGGGCGCCGTTTTGGGCGGGCTGCTTGAGTTGAAGCGGCGAACCAGCCCGGACGACGCCATGGCGCTCGGCTTGTATCGACGCTTCGGCGTCAACGTGCACGAGTAGCCGCGCGGGGCCTACGCGCTGCGCGTCGCATTCAACTCGTACTTCCGGCGCTATCCGGACACCGGGTCCGGGCAGTACCTGAGTTCGCTGGTTCAAGCTCTGCGGGCCGGGTATCCGGGTCTGGAGATTCGCGAGCATGCGCCGCCCCGGTTCCTCCGCGGACGCGTGGGGAAGGTGGCCTGGGAGCAAGTGCTGTGGCCCCGGCAAGCGCGGGGCGCGCTGGGGCACGTGCCGTACCTGGCCCCGCCAGTGCTGTCGCCGCAGACGGTGGTGACGGTCCACGACCTGATCCCGCTGGCCTTGCCGGCCTACGGCGCCGGTCGGGGGCAAGCGCTTTATTTCCGCCTCGTTCGAGCCGGCTTGCGGCGGGCACGCACCTTGATAGCCGACTCGGAGTGGACCCGCGGCGATCTCGCGAAGCTGGCGAGCGTGTCGTCGGATCGGGTCCATGTCGTGCCGCTGGGCGTTGATGAACGATTTCATCCGGACAGTGCGGCGGCGCGCATGACGGCTCGCGAGCGGCTGGGCCTTCCGGAACGGTTTGGATTGTTTTTGAGTACTCGTGACCTACGCAAGAATCTGGGCGTGGTCCTGGCGGCCTGGCCCGAAGTCTGGCGCGCTTGCCGCCTGCCGTTGGTGATCGCCGGGCGAGCCCCGCGCCAGGGAAGCCGTGTGTTCGTGGACTGGTTCGCGGATCTTGATTCAAGCGCCGAATCGTGGCTGCGCGTCCTTGGTCCCGTGGACGAGCGCGATAAGCCCGACCTCTATCGTGCTGCTGACGTCTTCGTGTTTCCGTCGCGCTACGAAGGCTTCGGCCTGGATCCACTCGAAGCCATGGCCAGCGGCGTACCGGTCGCGGCTGCCAACGCAACCTCGCTGCCTGAGGTGGTTGGCGACGCCGGGCGCCTGTTGCCGCCGGACGATCCCGCGGCATGGTCCGAAGCCGTGACAGACATCGCCGTCAATGCCGGAAAGGCCAACGACATGCGCGAGCGCGGGCTTGCCCGAGCCGCGTCCTTCACCTGGGCGCGCACCGCCGAGCAAACGCATGCCATTTATCGGCAGGTGGCCGCGTGAGGGTGCTACTGGCATCGAAGGCACTGGTCGTGGGCGCGCACCATGACAAGCTGCGTGCACTGGGCGCGAATCCGGACCTGGACCTGCTGGCGGTCTCACCGGACCGCTGGATTGAGCAAGGGCGCGCGCAGATCGCCGAGCGTCCACCGCCGCGCGGCTACGAGATTGTCTACACGCCGCTGGCCCTGAATGGGCGCTATCACCTCTTCTGGTACCGCCGGCTGCGCCAGGTCATGCGTCACTTCCGTCCCGACGTGCTCCACATCGATGAGGAGCCGTACAACCTGGCGACGGCTATCGCCTGCCGTGACGCCGTGCGCTATGGAGTTCGTCCGGTCTTCTTCGCCTGGCAGAACCTCTACCGGCGATATCCGCCACCGTTTCGCTGGCTGGAGCGCTATGTGCTTGCGCGGGCGGACGGGATTGTGGGTAGTGAAGCGGCGGGTGAGGTGCTCCGACGCAAAGGGCACACGCGCCGAATCGAGGTGATCCCACAGTTTGGCGTGGACCCCGAGCTGTTCGCGCCCCGCCCGCAGCCGCATGACCCGGATCGGTTCGTGGTTGGCTACGCGGGCCGGCTGGTCGAGGCCAAAGGCGTGGATGTCCTGATCCGCGCGGTTGGATCCATCGGCGGCGACGTGACGCTGCGACTTGCCGGAACCGGAGCCGCCGAGCCTGACCTGCGTGGCATGGCATCGGCCATGCCGGGCGTCGTGTTCGAGGGCGCGCTGCCCAGCGCCGACATGCCGGAGTTCTACAAAGACCTGGACGTGTTCGTGCTTCCGACGGTGGGGCGACGGGGCTGGACGGAGCAATTCGGCCGTGCGGCCGTCGAAGCCATGGCCTGCGGGGTACCCACGGTGGTGTCTTCGACGGGCGAACTCCCGCAGGTGGTCGGCCAGGCCGGTGTGGTTACGCCTCCCGCCGACTCGCACGCGTTGGCGGATGCTCTGCAACGTCTGCGCGACGACCCAGCCCGCCGCGAGAGCCTCGCCGAGGCTGGTCGGGCCCACGTGCTGGGTCGCTACACCACCCAGGCCGTGGCCGATGCGACGGCCGACTTCTATCGCCGGATTGCCGGCGGCGACGCGTAGATCGCTCAGCCGCTAACGATGTCCCCTTCGACCGGATCGGCGCGGATGCCCTGAGCTTCGACCCACTCGATGGCGGCTTCGATCTCGGAGCGCTCGCCTTCCAACATCAGCTGTACCCAGCCGATGCCGGCGTCGATGTCGGCCCGGCGGACGTTGAACTTCAGGTGAAAGCGCCGCGCGATCTCGTACAGGATCGGTTCCTGGATTCGATCCGACGGATAGGTGAACTGGATGCGAATCCTTGCCAGCCCGTGATCAGGCCGCCGTTCGCTCGCGGGATGAACATCGTCGTCGATATCCACCGGCGATCCGCGCTCGGCCGACTCGCGGAGGGCGTCCAGCACCCGCAGCGTACGGACCGCATCGTGCCCGTCCACGCTGGGCGGGCGGCCGATGTGCACGGCGGCGGCGAATTCCGCCATCTCGGCGTCGTACATGGGCTGCATCGGATCCGACTGCACGAACTCCACGGTGGGGAGCCGGTACTCGTGGGCGCCGGCACTCTCGATGTCAATCCGGTTGTTCTTCCAGTCGGACCGAATTCGCCCGCGGTCGCCGGTGATCTCCAGATGGTCGTAGGCAACGCCGGCGGCTTGGCTCAGGCTGATCGTGGCGCTGACGCCGTCGGCGAACTCAATGAGACCGGAGATCGACTCATCGCTGCCCGTGTCGTCGCGAAACGTCATCGTGGCGTAGGCGCGAACGACCGATTGGCGGTGCAACCACAGCAATTGGTCAACGAGGTGGGATCCAAGGAAGAGCAACTGCCCGCCGCCGCGGGCGGGATCGGCCAGCCAGCCCGGCAGCGGAGGGCTGCCCTTGGCGGCCGCCAGGGTGCGAATGTTGCCGATTACGCCACGGCGGACCAGGTTGCGCGCGCGGGTGCGCACTTCGTTGAAGCGCAGGCAATACGCGGGCATGAAGGTCAAGTCCCGGGCGAGCGCGGCCTCAACGACTTCGGTCACTTCGGCCGCATTCAGTCCGGCGGGCTTCTCAACCAAGACGTGCAGGCCGGCTTCAATGCAGGCCCGCGTGGCTGGGACCAACTCGTCGTGGGGAACGGCGATGACTGCCGCGTCGGCGTAAGACTCGGCCGTCAGGGCCTGGACGCTGGTCAGCACTTCGGCCACGCCGTGCGCGGTTTTACGTGCGGTTTCGGCGTCCACGTCCACGCAGGCGCTCAGGGCTACGCCATCCGTATGCCAGACGGCTGGCGCCAGGCGGGTCGAGCCGTGGCTGCCACACCCGATCAAGGCGATGCGAAGGTCAGATGCCATAGGTGATGGGGGCCCGGGCGGCCGGTCGCCGCATTCTAGGCGACGCTAGAAGTCGCGGCGCTGAAAGGCTCGCAGCGCGAACCCAAGGGTCAGCGCTAGGTGCAGAAAGGCGATCAGCAGCATCCAACCGGACGGGGGGTTGCTGGCGCCGAACGGCCCGGCGCTCAACTCGCCGACGAAGCCGCCGGTTGCCAGTTGGGCGCTGGCCATGTCCCACATGGCCCGGGTCGGCACGAGCACGCTGCTGAAGACGCCGATGTTGAACATCACGGCGCTTTCGAGCACGTCGCCGATCTGCTCGATCACGCCGCCGATCAAGGCAGTGGCATAGAGCGTGAACACGATCACGCCATTCGGCAGCGGGCTCAGGCGGGAGCTTCCCGCCAGCGCCAGGCCGATCAGCAGCATCGAAGCCAGCAGCATCAGGAACGGACCGGCCCAGCTGCCGCCGACGATCTCACCGGTGATCACGGCCACGATCAGGATCATCAGGCTTGCCGACACGCCGATGAAGACGGCGAGCATCAACGTGAAGCCGACGAACTTTCCAAGCACGATTTCGCTGCGTCGGACCGGCCGCGCGGCAATGGCATGCAGGGTGCCCTGGTCGACCTCGCCCGACAGGGCGCCAACGGAGAGAAAGACGGCGAGCACCGAAGCGATGAAGTTGAGACTCCACAAGCCGCCTACCAGCATCAGGCTTACGACGCCTTCCGTCAGTCCCGGCGGACCGCCCTGGGTCTCCTGCAAGTCGCGGTATCCGAACCAGACCCCGACCCCGTAGAGCACCAGGTAGCCGAGCGTCAGCAGCGCGGCCGCCAGCACCACGCGGCGCCGCAGCGCCTCGCGGAGCGTGAAGAACGCGATCAAGTGGGTGCTCACACGTCGCCCCGTTCGGCCACGCGTACGAACAGGTCTTCCAGCGAATCGCCGATCTGCCGCACGTCGTAGACGGGCACGCCGGCTTCGACCATCCGGCGGATGAGCCTGGCGGTCTCGTCATCGTTGGCAACGCGCACGCGAAGCCGTCCGTTGACTTTTCGTACGCCACCCTTGCCAAGGATTTTCCGGGCAGCCGCCTCGGCGCCCTCACCGGCCCGAAGCTCGATTTCCTGCGCGTTCAGCAACTCGTCCAGCTTGCCCTCGGCCACTATCGAGCCGTGATCGATGATGGCGACCCGGTCGCAGACCTGTTCGACCTCAGACAGCAGGTGGGAGTTCAGAAAAACCGTCACGCCGCGTTCGCCGAGTTCGCGGATGCGGTCCCGCACATCGCGGCGCCCGATCGGGTCCAGCGCCGAGGTTGGCTCGTCCAGGATTACCAGCCGCGGCTCGCCGACCAGAGCCTGCGCCAGGCCGACGCGCTGCATCATGCCCTTGGAAAAGGTGGAGATCCGGTCGTTCGCCCGATCCTTTAGCCCCACAAGTTCCAGCAGGTCCGGCACACGTTCGGTGCGCGCGTTGGCGGGAACGCGTGCCAACCGCGCATGAAAGTGCAGCAACTCCGAAGCCGTCAGCCAGTCGTGGAAGCGGAACGTCTCGGGCAGGTACCCAACCTCGGCCCGCGCCGCCAGGCTGCCGACCGGCTGACCCAGGACTTCGATCTCACCGGCCGTGGGGTAGGTGAGGCCGAGGACCATCTTGACGATCGTGCTCTTGCCCGCACCGTTGGGTCCCAGGAACCCAAAAACTTCGCCATGCGCCACCGACAGGCTGACGTCGTCGACGGCCAGCGTGCGGCCATAGCGCTTGCTGACGCCAGACAGGTGGATCGCCGCCGGCTG
Organism: Chloroflexota bacterium; assembly: GCA_022824495.1. Classification (GTDB taxonomy): domain Bacteria; phylum Chloroflexota; class UBA11872; order UBA11872; family UBA11872; genus UBA11872. Next base: position 111,043 of record JAJDZU010000020.1, read on the forward strand.
GCTCAACGTTGGACCTTCATAGTCTCGGCCAGCTGCAGGAGATCCTCGGGCGCCAGCGGACCGGTCAGGACCAGTTGCGATCTATTCCGCATCCACATGACGGCCGGCTCCCCGCTCGGAATTTCCGTGAGCGTCGGTTCGGCGGGCCTCGTCTCGTCGTCGACCTCGAGTCCCAGCGCCACCCGAACCAGGGGAATGTCCAGCACGTCTGTCTCCCGGCTGAGGATTGGCGGGAGGAAGGCCTGGGTGATCAGTTCGGCCAGCAGCTCCAATTCGCGCGGCGGGAGTCCGGTGACGAGCGGCGCCTCGACCTGGTAGAGCGTAATCACGCCGCCGTCTCTGCCATCCGCGGGCCAGGAACTGACCACCAGGGCGCCGCCAGCGACCGTGATTTCATCCGTCCCGAGTCGACGGGCGAGCCGTCGCGACGGAAATCCGGGCGCCAGCACCGCGGCCAGGTCGGCCGTGTCCAGGCCGAGGGTCAACGTTCCGAAGGTCGTGACGCTGCGCGTGGGGTCGCCCGAAAAGGCGGCAGGCGGATTGATCTCGATGACCTGAAAGGGAAGGTCCTCAAGGTCGGCGGAGGTTGCATCGGGGATCGACGTAGTCGGATCCACGCTCACGATCTCAACAACGTCAGCCAGGGTGGGCGCCGGCGTCGCGGCCTCGGTTGGCGCCGTTGCGTCTGCCTGGCTGTCGCCGTCATCGAGCTCCAGTTGCGACACCCGCAGCCAGCCCAGCACGGTGTGCGTGATGTCGCGCGCCGGGGCCACGGTGATGAGCAAAACCACAGCCACCGTGATCGAAACAACGGCAGCCCACAGTACGCGTGAGCGAACAACCTCTCTCACGGAGTGCTTTCAGACCCCGAGCGGGCGCCGCGTACGGCCAGCAACAGTCCCAGGAACAGCATCAGCAGTCCCAGGCTGCGGACGGATAGTGCAGTCATGGATATATCGAAGATACTCCCAAAAAGCCCGCCGTAGGCGTCCAGCGGCAGCGAGGCCAGCGCCAGGCCGGCTCCGCATAGGACCGCCGTCCAGCGGCTGGCGCCCGTCGGCCAGCTGAATGCGAGGCTCAGACCGACCAGCGGCAGCAGCCAGGCCAGGTAGTGCGGCCAGGTGACGCCGCTGATCACCAGCGCGGTCACCACGGCCAGGCTGAACTCCAGCACGTACGCCGGTCCGGCTCGCGCCGAGCGCCCCAGCGCTCTCGCCGCAACGGCCAGCGCGGCGAGCACGGCGATCACGCTCAGAATCCGGGCGACCGCGATCTCCGGCTGCAAGTCCAGAAAGCCCTGGGCCAGTTCGGGTCCCATGAACACGCGCAGGATCAGTCCTGGCAGCGAGAGGTTGTTGAACAGCGCGCTACCCGCCAACAGATCGGGCAGCCGCTCCGTCAGGTAGTAGCGCCACGTCTCCGTGCCGGCAAGGCCCAGGCTCAGCAGTCCGAACGCGGCCACCGTGCCGGCAAGGCCGGCCAGCGCTCGCCACCGACCTCGCCAGAGCAGGTAGAGGGCCAGCAATCCCGGCGCGATTTTCAGCATCGCCGCGACGCCAATGAAGGCGCCGGCCCAGGCATCGTCGCCTCCGCGCAGACGGTAGGCCGCCGCCGCCAGCGCGAGGCCGATGACCAGGTCGACCTGGCCGAGGCGGAAGGCCAGCAGGAACGGATCGAGCAGAGCCACGACGCCCAGCACGAGTCCCAGCCACACCGCGGCCGGCAGACCGGGCCGCACCATTCGCCAGGTCAGCGCCGCGGTCGCCAGCAGCGCCAGGTGGTTCACCGCCAGGAATGCCAGCCGCGCAGCTGCCAGTGGCATCGTCGTGTAGGGCGCAAAGTAGAGCATGGCCGTCGGTGGATTGGTCACCAATGCCCAGAGCCGCGTGCCCACGTAGGGAATCGCCTCGCGGCCGGCCACCTGCAGGGCAACCGTGTTGTCGTAGGGGTTGAGTCCATCGCGCAGCGCCAGTGCGCCGATGTAGTTGACCCGAAGGTCCGAGGGCACCTCGATGCTCAGGACATCCAGAAGGGCGAGCCGCAGGTAGGCCAGCACGCCCACCACGGCGACAAGAATCAGTCCACCGCTCGCCAGCGCGCTGGTTCCGAGAACTTCCCCGGTCGTGACGGGAGACTCCTGTCCGCGCGGCGTCGTGCGTGCCGCCAACCACGGCCAGCCAACCCACAGAACGGCTATCGCAACAAACTTGACGGCCAGCCACTCGGTCACCGACGGCCGCGCGAACAGTTCCGGCGTTACCAGACCCACGGTCAGGAGATGGTTGGTTGGCTCATGGGCGTACTGAAACGCCACGATGATCCAGCCGTCCAGCGTCGCCAGCAGCGGAAGGCCGGCGCCACGCCAGTCCGTTCCGTGGCCGGCTCGGCGTCGAAGCCAGCCCATTGCGGACCACACGAGGGTGGCGCCGCCAAGGCTGCCGAAGGCCGTGGCCGCCCAGGCTGCGCTCGGCGCGGAGAGGTCGGCTCGCCCAATCGAAGCGCCCGCCATCGCGAGCGCCATGCCAACCAGACTGGCCCATCCCAGTGCGCCAAGCACGAGCCGAAGCCGCGAGATGCCGGCGGGGAACCTACGCATGAGCGGAATCCAAGCCGCCGACTGATTCGTGCGTTGCCGAGCGCCCCTCGAGCCACAACCGGCGCGCAAACACAACACCCAGCGCCAGGATGGTGAGAGTTCGCAGAACGACCACGATCCACAGCGTCCACGGGTGGAAGTAGGACCACAGCACGAAGTACACGGGGTACTCCAGCAGGGCCAGACCCGACAGCCCGGTCGCGATCAGGAATCCGCGTCCACCGGGAAAAGCCAGCAGCGCGAACGGCAGGAGCCAGACCATGAATTGCGGCGACCAGCCCCGCAGATAGAGAGCAAACGCCACCAGAGCCAGTCCGGTCGTCCACACGACGCCCGCCGGACTCGGCGGTGACCGTCGCAGGGCCAGTACGGCGAACAGCGCCGCCACCAGCCCGGCGGCGGCCCACCAGGCAGCCCCTGGAATATCCGGCGTGTAGTTGAACTCAAGCGCGGTGTCCGGGGTCTGGCGATAGCGGTGGATCCAGCCGAATCCAAAGTAGCCGTCGGCCAGGGCCCACAGGGTTTCCCAGGCTGGCCGGTGCAGCATGTTTTGCAGCGAAGCCACAAAAAACTCGCGCCCGACCACGGCCAGCGGGGCAAGCGCGCCAACCACCGCCGCGAGCAGGAGACCTGCGTACCGTAAACGCGATCTCCACGCCTGTCCCGCCAGGAGCCCGGGCAGCGCCGCCGCGGGGAACAGCTTCGTCAACATGCCCAGCGCGATGGCCAGCGTTGCCGTGTGCCGGCGCTCGCATATCACCAGGTAGGTCCCGAGGAGCAGGAAGAACACCGCGATGGACTCGAAGTGCCGGTTGGCAATGTAAATCGGATAGAAGAGCGCGGCGTACGCCGCGGCCGTCACCAGCCCGCGTGGCTCGTCCCACACGCGCACCGCGATGGCATGGATCAGCCAGAGGATCCCCGCCTCGAATGCCACCATCATCAGGCTGAACAAAACCTGGAACGCGGCCTCGTCGCCGCCCAGCGGCACGCTCAGCAGCTTCAGACCCGAAGCCATCCACGGGAACACGGGTGGGTACTCCACCCAGTAGTCCAGGTACGGCTGCAAGCCTTGCAGGGCTAGGCGGGCGCGCTGCTCGTACGCGCCAACGTCACTGCCGCGCTCGAAGAGTCCGACTGGCCGCCACAACAGCGCCAGCCCGAGCCGCAGCAGGACGAATTGGACAAAGATCAGACCGAACGTCAGCCGCGTGAAGCGCCCGCCGGCAAGCGCTGCCGCGGCGTCGCGCACCACTCGCACTGGAACGAGCCGCACCTGATCGAGACTGAGCGGCAGCCACAGCACCTGGCCGGCTATCCACACTCCAATGGGCGCCGCCCATAGCCAGCGCAGATCGTCCGTCTCTACCAGACGGTGATTCACGGCGTCTGAGACGAACGCCATGACGGCAAGCGTCGCCGGCGCCAGCAGCGGCCAATGCGTCCACAGATTGCCCGTCAGCACGTCGTCCACCCGACGCTGCGCCACGAACGACACCAGCAGCACGACGGCCAGGGTCCAGCCGATGGTGGCCGCCAACGTGACCGCGAACACAAGCGCCCAGGCCGCGCTCAAGTCGCCCGGCGTCGTACGCCCTTCGCGCATCAGGGCGAGAAAAAGGGCGAGCCCGCCAATCAGCGCCAATGTGACGACCAGGGCGGAAACCCCGCGCCATCGCAACGCGGGATAGCCCGAGTTGTTCGAGGCGCTCGCCTCCGCGGCAGCGCCTCCCGACGGAGAATTCTCTTGCGTCAAGCCCGCGCGCTCAGCCTGGCGCGATGCCGGTCAACAGCGTGCTCGCAAACGCCTCGGGAATCGGAACCCCAAACGCCTTCACCTCGGCGTAGGCGCTCCTGAAGTCGTATTCGACGCGTCGCAGTTCGGCGGACCAGCGGCCGGCGGCGTCGTCAAGGACCGCGTACGTCGCCAGTCCGGGTTGACCGTCGTGCGAGCGTCCGACGGCGCCGCAGTTCACGGCCAGCACGCTGCCGGCGTGCCGGATCATGGCGGTGTGGGTGTGTCCACTCGCCACGGCCGCGGCCTCCGTGGGGCCGATCACGGCGGCTACGGTTGCCTCGTCATCGTCCCTGCTCCAGCCGGTCTCGTCGTCACCCGGTGACCCATGCACGACGAGCAGCGTGCCGGCCGGCGACTCGATGCTCACCTGTCGCGCCATGGCGCCCAGCTTGCGAACCAGGGCCGGGCCCAGCCGCTCGGCTGCCCAGGCCACGTTGGCGCGCAGAAACCTCGCCTGTGCGCCGTTGGGATCGCCGAGGGTTGCCAGCTTGGACGGCAGATCGGCGATGTAGCGGTCGGTATTTCCCTGCACGCGGCGCCAGCCCAGGTCCAGCACCCGCTCCCAGCACTCGCGCGGCCGCGACCCGAACAACGCTGCGTCGCCGCCAAACACGACCTCATCAGCCCCAACGCGTCGCAAGTCCGCCAGGACCGCGAACATGGCGTGGCGGTTGCCGTGAATGTCCGTAACGACCGCAACCCGCATCGTGCCGGCCAGCGTGCCCTACCGGTCGTGACTCTGCCAGTGAGTCCCGGCTGCGCGCTCGATTCGTTGGTCCGTCACTGACCAATTTCACCTGCTCACTCGAACCGGCAAACGAGTGGTAGCGTCGTCGTGCGCGGTGGTGTTGCATGGTCGCAACCGGGCGTGGCCGTGCGAGAGGAGAGCCCGCCGTGGCGACCATACCGATCGAAGAGCGCGTAACTCGTCGTGAGGCAAATTACGCGCACTTGGCGACCAAAGCCGACCTGCAGGAACTGCAGGCCTCGCTTACACGTTGGGCCGCCGGCTTGTTGATTGCGTGTCTTGTCTCGGCCCTCAGCGCCGCGGGCGCGGCGATCGTGACGCTGATCGTTCAACTCGCCAACTAGCCTGGTCGGGAGTGGCCTGGCGCCCGTCCAGGCCGGTCTCCGATCGCAGCCCGACAGTTTCTCGCTAGACGGCTTCAGCCTGGTTTCAGACTTGCTTTGGTAGTTTGAGGGCCTGCCGCCGCTGACCCGACGTATCGAGCAACCCCAAGCGGCGAATTGGCGAGATCTTGGACTTAACCGGACCTTCGTTTGTAGTTGCCGCGATTATTGTGGCAATCGCCTTGCTTGTGGTCGTCGCCGGCTGGGTGATCTCCGGGGCCGCATTCGTCTTGGCCGTCAACGCTGCAATTCACTTCGTGAAGGGCGCGTTTCACTGGATCCACTATTTGATTGGCGGTCGCGCCTCGGAGCTTCCTGAGGCGCGCACCGCCGTGTCGGATCCGATCGTCAGCCGCGCGCCGCCGGTTCGCCGCGACCCGGGCGTGCGAGCTCAAGCAGCGCAAGTCATGGCGCATCGACAACGGCGAAGTCGCCGGATGTTCGGCCTACTCATCATGGGAGTCGCAATCGTCGGCTTCGTCGTCTTGGGCTACAACGGGTGGCTGAACATCCTGGCTGAACGGCGCGAGATCCGGGTCATGCACAGCATCTCGGATGGAACCGAGAGGCTGCCCGAGTACCTGACCACACAGATGACGCTGGTAGCTCAGGAGCCGGGCAACGCCGGTCTGCCGTGCACGGTCAAGGTCACCTGGATCGAATCGGGCGGCAGCCGCAACCAGAACCGGGTCATCAACAGTCCCGACCGGCTGAGTATTCGCGACCTGGCCTTCAGCGACGGAATCCGCGAAAGTCCTCATTTCCGCGATCTGCCGGTCACCCTGAGCACCAAGGGCTGTCAACCATGGCGCGTGGAAACGTCGGGCTGACGCGGGTTGCTGCGGCGTTGGGTTGTTCAGGCGCCGCATCCCGGCCGCTGACCTTGCTTGGCTAGACTGCGCCCATGTCAGCCGCCGCGCCCCACATGCACCTGGTCCGCCAGGCATTCACGACCGCTGAGCTCGACGACCTCGAAGGACATCTGGCCGCCGGGCTGAACCGGCGGCTCGAACGAGCCGCGCTGCCGCACGGCGCTTCAGTGGGCATTGCGGTTGGCTCGCGCGGCGTTTCGCCGGTCGTGCAGGTCGTTCGCACCCTCACGCGCGGTCTGAGGGACGCGGGGTTGCGTCCCTTTGTCGTCCCCGCCATGGGCAGCCACGGCGGTGGCACGGCCGAGGGACAGGAATCCGTACTAGCCGACTACGGGGTCCACGAGCGGAGCGTTGGCGCCCCGGTACGGGCGACCATGGACACGGTCGAACTCGGCAGAACAGATTCCGGAATCACCGTCCACCTGGACGCCGAGGCCGCGGCTGCGGACGGGGTGATAGTGATTGGGCGGGTGAAGCCGCACACCGGCTTCCGCGGTCCAATCGAGAGCGGCCTCTGCAAGATGAGCGTGATAGGTCTGGGCAACCGCCGCGGCGCGGAGTCTCTGCATGCGCATCCGCTGGCCACGGGGATTCCCGAGGCGGCGGCCCTGACGGTCGCGTCCGGCCACCTGCTCTGCGGTGTGGCCCTGGTCGAGAATGCCTTCGACCGGCCGGCCCGCGCAGAGGTCGTGGCGCCGGAGGCTTTCCACGCTACCGACGAGACCCTGCTCGAGCTCGCCCGCGAGCTCATGCCCCGCTTGCCCCTCGACAGGCTCGACGGCCTGGTCATCGACCGCATGGGCAAGAACATTTCCGGCTCCGGCATGGATCCGAACGTCGTCGGCATGTGGCGGCGCCTGGGCGAGCTGGAGCGCACACCCGACTACGGCTGGCTTGCCGTGCTCGGCCTCACCCCGGAGTCCCACGGCAACGCCGTGGGCATCGGGCTGGCCGATCTCTGCAGCCGCAAGCTGGCCGATTCCATCGACCACGAAGCCCTGGCCATGAACACGCTGACCGCCATGGCTTTGCACGCGGCCAAGGTGCCGCTGACGCTGCCAACCGACCGCGCCTGCTATGAAACCGTGCTTCAGCTGGCCTCTCGCTCGACCAGTGAGCCGATACGTATCGGTCGGATTCGCAACACTCTCGACCTGGAGACTTTCTGGGTCAGCGAGAGTGTGCTCGGCGACTTGCCCGGGAACTGCCAGGTGATTGAAGCGACGACGCCGTTCGGCTTCGATGCGGACGACGCCATCGTCGAGACCTGCGCGTTTGAACCGCGCGCCTAGCGCTTCAGCTACGGCCCGGCGTTTGGCTTCGGCATGAACATTGGCGGACGGCGCTCGGTCGTCCCGCGCTCCATGCCGTTCTACTTCACCATCGGCTTTCTGCTTGCGGTGCCGGGCCCTTCCCTTGAGGCCGTGCGGGCTGACTTCGATCTCACGTATCTCGTGGTCGTCCTGACCTTGATCGTGCCCGCAATCTCCTACGCAAGCGGAACGATCGCGGGTGGGCTGGTCGCGGATCGGCTTGGACGACGGCCGACGCTCACTACGGGAGTGACGCTCCTGGTGATCGGACTGCTGGTCGCCGGTTTTTCGCCGGCTCTGGGGGTACTGCTGCTCGGTAGCTGCCTGAACGGCTTCGGCTTCGGACTCACGGAGGCCCCGCTCACGGCGACCGTATCGGACGTGGCGGGCGATGCCACCGGACGCGCCATGACGATCTCCCAGATGCCGTTTGGTTTTGGCGCCCTCATGGCCCCACCCATGGTTGGTGCGCTCCTGCAGACGCCGGTGGGCTGGCGCGGCGCGTATCTCGCCGCGGCGCTGCTCGTCGGGCTTGCGTCGGTCGTGCTGCTGTCGGCGCGCATTCCGGCCGCGACCTCCCATCGCGCCAGCGGTGAGTCTCGTTTTTCCGCCATCATCCGGCCCGTGCCAGTCCTGCTCGGCGCCGTGGTTGTGGGCTACTTCGGCATGCAGCTGGGCCTTGGCGGATTCCTGGCCGCGTACCTGGAGACCGACCACGGCGTCACGCGCTCCGTGGCGGCCGCCCTGGTCGCGGCGTTCTGGGTCGGCCTGTCGCTGGGACGGATCATTGGCGCATGGCTGGCGCTGCGTGTCCAGGCCTACAACCTGGCGCTTGGCAGCCTGGGACTCTCGCTGCTTTGCGCGGTCATTGTGGCTGGCGCTCCCCAGCCCGTGGCTATCCTCGCGGCGGCGTCGCTGTCCGGTTTGGCGGCAGGTCCGGTATTCACCACGGTGGTCGGGATTGGGGTGCGCTACCGCCCGTCAGCTTCCGGCATGATCGCCGGATTCATGCTTGCCATGGGCGGCACCGGATTCGCCGGACTGTCCCTGCTCTCAGGCGCCGTGGCCGACGCGCTCTCTGTTCGTGCGGCCGTCACCCTGCTGCCAATCACCCTGGGCATTGCGTTCCTGTGCCTGCTGCTTGCCCGCCGTCTGCACACGGCCGAACTCCGACGTTGACGGCATTCAGGTCGTCAGACGCCCGGCATGCACCGTGATCCTGGCGGCCAGCATGTGGTTCTATGCCGCCGGCGGCGCCGCCATCAGCGTCTTCGGGCCATCGGTCGAGTCGATCAGCGAAGACTTCGGCCTTACCTACAGGCAGATCAGCCTGATAATCACCGTCATCTCGATCGGATTCATCGCCGGATCGCTGGCCGGTGGTGCGGCGTCCGACCGGTGGGGACGCCGTGCGGTATTGATCCCGTCCGCGGCCGGAGCCGCGATGTCAATGTTCTGGTTCGCCGCCAGCCCCACGTTCGGCTCGTTGCTGGCGGCCGGCTTTTGCATCGGGGCATCCTTCGGACCCGGTCTTGCCGCCGCCACGGCGCTGATTGCGGATCTCGCGCGTCAACGCAGCACCCGGGCCCTCAACCTCTTCAACTCGGCCTTCGCGCTTGGCGCCATCGCGGCTCCGCCGCTCGTGGCGGTTGGCCTGGCCGCCTTTGCAAGCTGGCGCGTCGCCTACTTTGTCGTGGCCGTATGGTTCGCGACCAGCGGCCTCATATTCATGCGCTTGTCGTATCCGCGTCGTCGCGGGTCAGTCCCGGCGATTCGTAGCGTCGTTCGGGGGCTTGGTTCGCCGGTTTCGATCCTCCTGGGTCTGGTGTTGATGCTGTACGTCGGCGTCGAAATCGCATTTGGCGACTTCGGCGCGGCCTTTATGGAGCGCACGCAGGGTATCCCGCGAGCGGCGGCGGCGGCTTCGGTCACCGCCTTTTGGATCGGCGTCCTGCTCGGGCGCTTAATCGTCTACCGCCTTGCCGAGTCCTGGCGCGCGTCCAACATCGTTCGCTGGTCGCTCGCGCTGGCGCTGGGCACGTCGATACTGGCGGCGCTGGCGGGTTCGGCGCAGCTGGCCATCCTGGGTTTTGTCCTGACCGGCGCGGCGATCGGCGGGGTCTTCCCCACGGCGCTCGGAATCGGCTTGCGCATTCGACCCGGAATCGCAGGTTCGCTGGCCGGAGCCCTCACCGCCATGGCCAGTGTCGGCGGGGCGCTGCTTGCACCGATGATTGGCGCCGCGTCCGACGCCGCCGGCCCTCGAGGTGGCATGCTGCTCGCGCCGGCCTTCATCCTGGCGGCCATGCTGCTGTTCGAGATCGTCCAGGCGCTGCGACGCCGTAGCGCGCGCGGCTCGGCCGGACTCACGTCGCCGCCGGTCAAGGGCTCCATTGATGCCTGACTTGTCCAAGCCGGTTGGCGCAATCGACCTTGGAGGGACCAGCGTGCGCGCGGCCGTCGTTGAAGTGAACGGCGGCATTACGGGCTTTGTAACCGGCGCCACTGAAGCGTCCCGGGGTCCCGATGCGGTGATTGATCGCATCGTTGCCGTGCTGCATGACTCGCTGGCGCGTGCGTCCGTCCACGTCTCGGAACTCGTAGCCGTCGGGATCGGCGCCCCCGGGCCGCTCGACTGGGACACCGGCGTCATTCACGAGGCCCCCAACCTGCCGGGCTGGAAGGAGGTCCCTTTGGCGGCGCGGGTTGCGGACGCCGTAGGCCTACCGGCATTCCTCGAGAACGACGCCAACGCCGCGGCGCTGGCCGAAAACCGGTACGGCGTTGCCCAGGGCGCCGACAACATGCTCTACATCACGGTTAGCACCGGCGTCGGCGGCGGCTTGATCCTGGACGGCGACCTGTGGCACGGCGCCTATGGCAGCGCCGGCGAGTTCGGCCACATGACCGTCGACTTCGATGGCCCGCTCTGCGACTGCGGCAACCGCGGCTGCATCGAGTCCATCGCCGCCGGGCCCGACATTGCCGCGTGGGTTGGCCAGCAGATCGCCGCGGGCCGCGCCAGCGCCCTCAGCGGCCAGTCTGATCTCACCGGCCGCGATGTGGTTGAAGCGGCACGGCACGGCGACGCGCTTTCGATCGGCGCCCTGGAGCGCGCCGGACGCGCCGTCGGCTTCGGCGTCATCAACGTCGCCCACCTCGTCAACCTGGATGTCGTCGTTGTCGGCGGCGGAATCGCCAACGCCGGCGACTTACTCTTCGATCCGCTGCGGGCCACCGTCCGCGAGCATCTCCTGGAGAGCACCGCGCCCAACCTGCGGCTCGAACCCTGGTCGCTCGGCGAAGACGTAGGTCTACTTGGGGCGGCTGCCGCCGCTCGCTCGCGGCTGGTCGGTGGCACGTAGCGGATTGCCCCAGGCCGGCAGGTAGTCCGATGCCGGGTTGTCGGTTATCCGCTGCAAGTCCGTGCCATCCACTCTGACCGTGTAAATCTCCCAGTTGGCGTCCCGGTAGCTGGCAAAGGCGATCTTGGCGCCATCTGGCGAAAAGACCGGGTTCCAGTCCGGAGCGGGGTGCGTGGTCAGGCGGACCTCGTTCGATCCGTCAGCGTCGGCAACGAACACATCAAAGGCATCCCCGATCCACCGTGCGAAGGTTATGCGCGAGCCGTCCGGCGAGAAAGACGGATCGCGGCCGCTGCTGATCACGGCGCGCGAACCCTGCGGATCGTCCAGATCTACCGTGACAATGTCCGACCCGCTGGTGAAGATGAGCTGCGAGCCATCGGGCGACCACGCGGGATAGCAGAGAAACCCGGCTTGATCGCCGATGATCTGTTGCTCGGAACCGTCTGCCAGCATCGTGTAAATCTCGCTTTCGCCGCTGCGGGTGCTGGCAAAGACCAGCCGCTGCCCGTCAGGCGACCACCACGCTTCCCAGTCCGTGGCGGGTGTATTGGTGAGTTGCCGAGGATTGCCGCCGTCGCCGTCGGCCACGAAGACCTGGTACCCCCCGCCCGCAAATGCCGAGTAGGCAATCCGCCGCCCGTCCAGCGACCAGTTCGGACGGCTCGTCAGGCCGCCCGTCTGCGTAAGTTGCGTCAACTCGGTCCCGGTCGGCGTCATGGCCCACAGGTTCCAGGCCCCGTCGCGGTTGCTCAGGAATGCCAGTTGCCCAGTCGTCCCGGCCAGCGCCGGATCCGAAACGCCAGCGGTTGCCGCCGTCGGGACAAGACCACCGTCGCGGAAGTGAATGCCGCTGAACGAGACCCCCACGATGGCCGGCCCAGTGGCCAGTTCCGCGTCGGTTTGCAGTTGCCAGAAGACCGCGCGCTGCGCCCGCAGCACCACCACGTGTCCGCGATCCTCAGTGGCAATGGGCAATCCATAAGTCTCGAGCCAGTGTTCGTCGCGGAACCAAAGGCGCTCGATGTCGGGATGCCGTGCCAGCAGGTCAAGCCGCTCGGCCAGAATTTCAGCAAATGGCCGCTGGTCGTTTGTCGTGGAGGTTGGCGGCCGGGGCACGCCGCGTTCCGAGGCCAGCCAGTCGTCCAGTCCAGCCTGGCTCAACTCGTCATAGACGTTCACAAACGTCACCCCGGCGCCTGCGCTCCCCTGCAACACGACCTTCTGGAATGCCTGGTAGGTCAGGTCACCCTGCGTCCAGCGATTGGCGATCGGATAGCCAAGTCGCGCGACGCCGCCGGCCTCCTGAAAGAACGTCCAAAACGGCACGTCGTCGGCGTCCGTTACTTCGAACCCCAACCCCTCAGCCGGCCCGGCCTGCGAAAAGAACCACCCGTCGGCAATGGCGGAATCCGGCGGCGACTCGGCACGAGCAAGCCCGGCCGGGGCGAGAAACGCCGCGCCCAGGATCGTCAGTACCAGGACTGCGATCCGAATCATCTGCTGGCGCTTTGCTCGAGTCGGCATGGGCGGCAAAGACCGAGGGAGTGGCGGCGGGCACTGTAGCCCACCCCTGCGACTATGAATGTAAGGCGACTCCGTTTTCATGCAAGAATTGGCCCCGCATCCGCGCGGGCACGTCAGCATCCTCAGGTAGGTAGTCTCAATGGCCGAATATGTGAATCCAGGCGTCCTTGTCGATACCGATTGGGTCGCCGCCCATGGCGGCGATGACAACGTTCGCCTGGTCGAGGTGGACGTCGACACGTCCTCGTACGACTCCGGGCACATTCCCGGCGCCGTGGGTTGGAATTGGGAGACGCAGCTCTCCGACGGTATCCGGCGCGATATCGCCTCGCCGGATCAGTGGAAGGAACTGCTGGAAAGCTCCGGCATTGCCGCCGATACCCACGTCATCCTCTACGGCGACAACAACAACTGGTTCGCCGCGTTCGCCTATTGGATTCTCAAAATCTACGGCCATGAGGACGTGCGGCTAATGAATGGCGGGCGCGTCAAGTGGCTCGATGAAGGCAGACCGGTCACCGAGGACATTCCGCACGTTGACACGGCTTCCTATTCCGCCCAGGATCCGAGCGCCGATCTCCGCGCCTATCAGCGGGACGTGCAGGACAGCCTGGACGACGCCAACGTCGGCCTGGTTGACGTGCGCTCCCCGGAGGAATTCACCGGCGAGATCTTGGCGCCGCCCGGCCTGCCCGAAACCGCCCAACGCGGTGGGCACATTCCCGGCGCCGCCAACATCCCCTGGGCCTCGGCCGTAGCCGAAGACGGCACGTTCAAGTCCGCCGCAGAACTACAGGAGCTCTACGGCGGCAAGGGCATCGTCCCGGACAAGGACATCGTGACCTACTGCCGCATTGGCGAGCGGTCGTCGCACACGTGGTTCGTGCTCAAGTACCTGCTCGGCTACCCGAACGTGCGCAATTACGACGGCTCCTGGACTGAGTGGGGCAGCATGATCGGCGTGCCCATCGAGAAGTAAGGGTGAGCGACTCTCGTGGCAAGGTAGAGTCTGAGACGGCCTCGCGCGCTTGAGCCGAAGATCGTGCCGCTTCTTGCCACCATTATTGTTGGGCTGCTAGCATCCGCTTGCGATTCGTAGGTCTCAGAGCCGGAAGAACCAGCATCCACCGCCAAGTACGAGGTCTGGACGATGGACCAGACCAACAACACTGTGTATGTGATTATTCCGCAGCTTTAGAAGTTGGAGACCATCGATCTTTCCGCGGCCGGGCTGGACGAACCCACTGGATCGACTTCAACAGCGACCATAGGTACGCCTGGATGGCCAGCACGGTCCGTGGCGACACCGCCGTGATATGGGCGGAAGACCGCAAGGTGATTGCCACGTTCGACACTGGCCCCGGTAGACTGGCCACAAATCGCTTGGGCCGGTCTCACATGTGAGACCGGCCCTTGCTAGTTTGGCGGCTTGCCGCAAGCTCTGCGTACTGAGCTAGATTCCGATGATAGTTGCACACACGTCGCTTGACCGCACGATCAAGGCCAGTAGCAGCCAGTTGGCAATCAAAATCGCATTCCCGCTTACCGTTGGCCGCTTGCGGTAAGAGCGGATCCCACCTTCTATGGACCGCTAGCGCAATCGAGCCAGCCCTAGCAACTCGCCTTGCCTCGGCACCCAGCATCAATAGAGCTTCGTCAACTCAACCCCCGTGTAGTACATCTTGAGCATCCGGTCATACGTCATGCCCTGTTCGGCCAGGATCTTCGTGCTCTGCAGGGGCATGCCGACACCGTGTCCGTGAAGCGTCATACCTTCGCTCGCGGGGTCGGCCACCGCAACGGCCCAGGGAAAGCCGGGTCCGCCCCAAACTTCTTGCCAGGAGCGCGTCATACCATCCGCCCGTGAGTAGTAGGCCGCGCGAATCACTTTGCCGTCGTACGTCAGGAATTGCCCGCGCGTGGCGTTAGCCGCCGCCTCCAAATTGCCGCCAAGCGTCTCGCGGTAATACCCCAAGTACCACTGGTGAGAGCCGACATAGGGGGGCACATACGCGTGGGAGGCGCCAATGTCGAACGGTTCGCTTGCGCCGAGAGACCCGAGCCCAGCCCACTGCGGATCCATGTGTGAGAGCGCATAGGTGCGATACGCCACCGTCGCTGCCTTCAAGCCCTCGGCTGGGAACGACTCCGGCTCCTCACCGATGCCCTTCACGTAGTACTCCATGGGCAGCTCATTAATGGCCCACAATCGCTCGGAGTAAGCGGAGTAGCGCACTTCGACAATGTTGCGATACTGTTGGTAACGCGGCATGTCGGGCACGCTGAGGATGGTGTTGCCTTCCGCAATGAAGCGCACGAAGTTGGCCACCTCCGCTACTGTTTCGCCGCTCAAGAGTAGCCGATAGCGCCCGGACTCCGGCAGATGCGTGACCGTGACAATTTCATCGGCCTCAAAGGCCCGAGCCGTCTTGCCACTTTCGTCTTCTGCGCGAAAGCCGCCGTTGCCGGATATACGCATGGACTGTTCGGTGGTCGAGAATACACCAACCCTAATGGTCATGCCGTCCTCTGAGGTTATTGACGGCGAGACAGTGTTTGGTGTTGACGCCGGCGTTGGCACTGGGGTCGGAGGCGGAGCCGGGGCATGGATCGTGACGACCTGACGAGTAGCGGCAGATGGATCACGCGCGGCGGCCCAGCCGCGGCCCTCCTGCCAGAGGTCCCATTGCAGCGTGTAAGTGCCCGGCGCGCCCGGCGCGACTACGCCAAACCGCACCTGCGCCACACTCCCCGCAAGTACCAGATTGGGCAAAGGCACACGCTCTCCTACCAGCGCTTCCGCTCCGGAACTGTCAAGCCAACGGTAGCCGACGCTGACCGCGGCCGGTCCCTGACTCGCCCAACGCCCTATTCCTACGTTCTGGACAGCCACCCGCACGTCCATAGCCTGGTTGATCAATGGCGCAGGGAGCAGGCCGTCTATCCAGAATCTTCCCCTGGGGCCAACGCGCTCAGCCAGTTCCTCTCCGAGCAGACCAAGAGTAATCTGAAACTCCGCCGGGAACTGCGGATGATACTCGAACCGGGAACGCTGGAAGTACTGCACGAGTTGCCCGTCTTCATCGACAACTTCCGAAACAGGATAGCCAAAGATATCCAGGCCGCCGCGGGCATTGAAGAAGCGCAGGAACGCACCCCGCACGGTATGGCCGGTCTCCGGAAAGTAACGCACGTCGGCAGTGTTGGTTACTGGCGCAACCTTAGCAAAATTGCGGTCACTCGTCAGAATATCTCCCAACAGACCCAGTTGCACCTCATAGCGCGTACCGGCGTGTTCCGGGTGGTATTCGAACCGGGCGCGTTGGAAATACTGCACGGTGAAGCCGTTTTCCTGAATCTCGGGCGTGATGGGGTAGCCAAATATCTCCAGCCCGCCGCGCTGTTCGAAGAAGCGCTTGAACCCAAAGGAGACCGACATGCCCGTCTCAGGAAAGTAGACGGTATGGTCGTCGGCCCGCGCCACTCCACGCAAGGAGGCAGCACACAGCAATACAAGAATCACAAGCCCCACGCAGCGCGTAAACTGCCGGACCGCACTCCCCTTCGTGCAACTCAGGTACATTCAGTCCTCCGGAGCAATGTTCTAGTCAGCCGGTTTTTTCGGCTTGCGCAGCAGCACGCAGACGCCTCCGGCCTTGTTCATTTCATCGTCATCGAGGAAGCCGCAAATTCGTGAAGGCGTCACGGCGCTCACCCAGCCGGTAAAGAGGCGGGAAAGCCGCACCTTTGTCGGCAGTTGGAGCGTCCGAAACAGCCGCTCCATGCGCACGCCGAAGTACTCTCTCTTCACTACATTCAGTCCCGTCGGCTCGATGACACGCTCTGCCAGGGCAGGACCGTCATAGATGCGCTGGAACCGTTCCTGCGCAGGATCGGGGCCGGGTGGGCGATAGTTCTGACCAAACGGCAACGTGAGGGCCATGAGGCCCCCGGGGGCAAGCACACGCGCCATTTCCTTGGCGACGATTGTGTCACCGTCTTCGGGAATGTGTTCCAGTACAGAGACCGAGCATACGCGGGAGAAGAAGCCGTCTGCGTACGGCATGGCGCGCGCATCGAGCAGCCGCGGTGTGATGCTGCGCGCCGCCGCAGTCAGGTTGGCGCGGGTTGCCATGGTGGGCAGGTCCATGACCAGGGGGTCTTGGTCCAGGGCAACCACTTCCGCGCCCAGATGCGCCAGAAGAATAGTCAGCGGCGAACGGCTCGCGCCCACGTCCAGCAGTGGTCTGCCGTCCAAGGGCTGCAGCGCATTGGCTGTCCAAGGGTACTCCAAATAGCGACTCATGGGCTGGCCGTAGAGGTAGCTCAATGGCCGGAGCCGGCCGTGGAAACGATAGAAGTCTAGCCGCGTAATGGGCTGCATACCAGTAAGGGCCTCCTGGCAGGAGAACAATCGAGTCAGCCGGCAGAGACCGGTAGGACAGCGGGGGGAACGCTACCCTTAAAAGGTACCATGAATTGTGCAAGCGCCGGCAGCAAATTGCCGGCGCTCGCACAAGGGGGTCACAGGGCTTCGGAACGGGATTGCGCGCGGTCCTGCACGCGAGCGGAAAACTCCGCGACCTGTAGCGCACCGCAGTTCTCTCCGGTCCGCAAGCGGACGTTTACCGCGCCGTCATCGATTTCACGGTCACCCACCACCGCCATGTAGGGTACTTTTTGAAGCTGGGCGTCGCGAATCTTGGCGTTCATCCGTTCAGAGCGGGTGTCTACGTCCACCAAGACGCCCGCCTCCGACAGTGTGGCGGCAACCTGCTGCGCATACTCGTTATGTCGATCAGCAATGGGGATAATGACTACTTGCACAGGCGCCAGCCAAACGGGGAACGCACCGCCATAGTGCTCCAGCAGGATTCCGAAGAAGCGCTCAATTGACCCATAGAGCGCACGGTGGATCATGAAGGGCCGACGGGCGCTGCCGTCTTCCCCAATGTACTCCAGGCCAAACGCTTGCGGCAACCAGAAGTCGAACTGGATTGTCGAAAGCTGCCACGGCCGTCCAAGCACGTCAACAATCTTTATGTCTACTTTCGGCCCGTAGAAGGCGGCCTCGCCTGCCATGCGCTTGTAGGAGAGATCGAGCTCATCCAAGGCCTTGACCAGGCCGGCTTCGGCCAATTCCCAGTCTTGGGCCTCGCCCGCGTACTTCGTCGTCTCTCCCCGCTCCCATGTGCTCAACTCCAGCTCCAGGTCCTTGAAGCCGTAAGTATCCAGGATGCCGAGACAGAACTGCAAGACGCGTGTCAGTTCACTGTCCATCTGGTCGGGTCGGCAGAAGAGGTGCGCGTCGTCTTGCGTAAAGCCTCGCGCGCGCAGCAGGCCGTGGAGCACGCCCGACCGCTCGTAGCGGTACACCGTGCCGGCCTCCGTATACCGCAACGGCAGTTCGCGATAGCTGCGCGTGCGGCTCTTGTACACCTGAATGTGAAACGGGCAGTTCATTGGCTTCAGGTAGTACTGTTGCTCGTCGATCTCAACCGGCGCGTACATGTTGTCGGAAAACCAGTTCAGATGCCCGCTCGTCTGCCAGAGACTGGCCTTGCCGATGTGGGGCGTGTAGATGAACTCGTAGCCGCCGGCCCGATGGCTCTCCCGCCAGTAGTCCTCCATGGTGCTGCGCACGTGGCCGCCTTTAGCATGCCACACAACGAGGCCGGGGCCGATATCTTCGGAGAAGCTGAACAAGTCGAGCTCGCGGCCCAGCCGCCGGTGGTCCCGGCGTTCCGCTTCCTCGAGGAACTTCAGATAGGCGTTGAGATCGTCTTTCGTCTCCCAGGCCGTGCCGTAGACCCGCTGCAGTTGCTGGCGGTTCTCGTCGCCGCGCCAGTACGCGCCCGCCGTTCGCAGCAGCTTGAACGCTCCCACGGCGCCGGTATTCGCCACGTGGGGACCTTCGCACAGATCGATGAAGTCGCCGTTCTGGTAGAGGCTCACCTCAGCAACGCTGGCTTCCCGTTCCAGGTCTTCGATGAGTTCCACCTTGTACGGTTGGTTGCGCTCCAGAAAGAAGCTCTTTGCCTCGTCCACCGGCATCGTGGAGTGCTGGAACACCTGTTTCTGCTTGATGATCCGCCGCATGCGCCGGTTCAGCGCGTCGAGGTCTTCCGGCGTGAGCGTGCGGGGCAAATCGAAGTCGTAGTAGAACCCCGTGTCGATAGCCGGCCCGATAGCCAGCTTGGCATCCGGCATGAGGTCGAGCATGGCCGCAGCCAGCACGTGCGCAGCCGAATGGCGCATTGCCGCCAAGTGGCGAGCGCGCTGCTGTTCGTCCGTCTTGATCGTTACCGTCATGGGTATGTCTCCCAGTCAATTGCGTGTTTGTATCAGAGTAGATTGCGAGCAGAAAAGAAAAAACCTCTCGCTTCAGGCAAACACGAGAGGTCGTACACTGCCGGATACAGTGGCAATTACTGGTCTTTCTCTCCTCCCATGGCCAGCAGCAAAAGGGTGGGGGTGATAGAGGCAATGTATCGTTGTCCGGCACGAACACCGCCGATGCGATACATCACCTGCAAACTCCTCGCTGCGCGGCACTCGCGCCGCGGCACATGGGAAATCGTCTCAGAACAATACGATGGTACCAAGGCCCCAGGCGGCTGTCAACGGTACGGGGAAGGGGAAGGAGTAGATTTGCGCTTGAACACCTTGCTGGACTATATCTCATGTCACTCTGAGCGCAGCGAGGAATCTAGTGTGCTCCCGGCACTAGATTCCTCGTCGCTGAACTCCTCAGAATGACAGATTGGCTGCACTCCTCAGAATGACAATTTGGCTGCACCCCTCAGAGTGACATTTCGGCTGTGCTCCTCAGAATGACACTTCGGCTGCACTCCTCAGGATGACAGTTCGGCTGAACTCCTCAGAATGACGTTTTGGCTGCACCCCCTCAGTATGATGTCTTGGCTGCACCCCTCAGAATTACATTTCGGTTGCGTTCCTCGGAATGACGTTTCGAGGAGCAGCCGTTTACGTTGACACTCATACCTGTGTAACCAAAGTCAATGCCTACTAATCGCGTGCGGAAGCAGGCGGGCGATACCGGGTTTGGCAATGCGGGCCCCCGATGCACGGCGGGCTGCTAGTGAAGATCAGGCCGGCGTTGCCAGCGAAAGAACCTTGTCGCTGTGCGGCCAACGGTCTAGAATTGCGACTTAATGAGCCGCGCAGCAACATGAGATAGGAAAAGAGGACTGAGCAATGCAGGTGGACCTGGCCTATGGCCGCACTGGGTTGCGAGTAACACTGCCGGACGATGGCGTAGACGTGGTTGAACCGGTTGACCGGCCCGGGGCGCCGGACTCCGCAGCGGCCCTGCGCGAAGCGCTGCGCAATCCCCTGGGCACGGCGCCGCTGCACCGGTTGGCTGATGCAACGGACACCGTTGCCATCGTCTTCTGCGACATTACGCGGCCGGCGCCAAATCACTTGATGATTCCGGCGATACTGGCTGAACTCGCCCACGTGCCGCGTGAGAACATCGTCCTCATCAACGCAACCGGCATGCACCGGCCGAATACCCAGGCCGAATTGAGCGAGATGCTGGGGCGGGACATTGTCGCGAATTATCGCATCGTCAACCATGATTCCACCGACAAATCCCAGTTGCGCTTCCTTGGTGAGACCGCTTCCGGCGGGCCGGTGTGGATCAATACGCACTATCTCGACGCCTCAGTCAAGATACTTACGGGGTTCATCGAGCCGCACTTCTTTGCGGGGTTCAGCGGCGGCGCAAAGCTCATCCTGCCCGGCATTGCCGGGGCGGATTCGGTCATGCACAACCACAACGCGGCCATGATCGGGCACCCGAACGCCACGTGGGGACATCTGGACGGCAATCCCATTCACAGTGAGCAGCGTGAGGCCGCCGCTTATTGTCCGCCCGACCTGAGCCTGAACGTCACCATTAACAAGGCTAAGGAGATTACAGGAGTTTTCGCCGGTGAGATGCTGGAAGCCCATGCCGCCGGTTGCGACTTTGCGCGCCGTTCCGTCATGCGGCCGGTAGCGGAGCCGTATGACATCGTGGTGACGACAAACAGCGGGTATCCTCTGGACCTGAACCTCTACCAAGCCGTGAAGGGCATGTCGGCGGCCTATCAGGTGGTGAAAGACGGCGGCGCGATCGTGATTGCGGCGGAATGCTCCGAAGGCATCGGCCACGGTCACTTCGAGAATCTGCTGCGGGAACGCGCCACACCCACCGCACTACTCGAACTGATCAATAGCCCCGGATTCTCTCAATTCGATCAGTGGGAGGCCCAGATTCTCGCGCAGATCCTGCTGAAAGCCGAAGTGCATCTCTTTGCGGAGACGCTATCCGACCAAGCCATGCGGGACGCCCATATTATTCCGTGCAGATCGGTGGAAGCCACCGTGAATGCTCTGCGGGAACGCTATGGCGCGGAAGCGCGGATTTGCGTCCTGCCCATGGGGCCGCTGACAATCCCGTACATCGCGGAGCCGGCAGCGGCGGGCGTGTAGTCGCCCGATTGGCGAACGGTGGACTGGCAGAAGTCTGGGCGCCGAAATCCGGCTACACCGTGCGGCGGGTGCCGCTGTAGCCTTCCGATTCAAGGGTAGTCGACACGGGCGCCAGCCGCGCGCCGGGATCTACGTCCAGGGCCATGTCCGAGACCAGCCCTCTTTCAAGTCGATAGTAGGCGCAGGCGCCAATCATCGCGGCGTTGTCCGTACAAAAAGCGAAATCGGGAATTCGCACCGGCACCGGCGCATGGGCCAGAATTTCCTCCCGCAAGAGGCTGTTGGCCGCCACACCGCCCACCACGAGGATTTCCTTGACTTTAAATTCCTTGGCCGCCTCCACGGTCTTGGCCACCAAGACGTCCGCTACCGACTGCTGAAAGCTGGCGGCAACCTGGGCCACGTAGAGCGGCACATCCGCGTGCACCATGCCGCCAGGGGCCGAGACCACCGGCTCAGACAGGTCCTGGTCTTTCATGCGGCTTTCCATGTAGCGCAAAACGGCAGTCTTGAGCCCGCTGAAACTGAATTCGTACGTGCCCTGCATCCAGGCGCGAGGCAAGTCCACCATGTTGCGCCGCCCCCGCAAGCCGTAGCGGCCAAGTTGCTCCGCCGCCAGTTGCACCGACGGTCCGCCCGGATACGGCAGGCCCAGAATTCGCCCAACTTTATCGAATGCTTCACCCGCGGCGTCGTCTCGCGTTGCGCCGATCAAGGCGTAATCTCCGTGCCCGCGCATGAGCACCAATTCCGTATGCCCGCCGGAAACCACCAAGGCAAGCAACGGGAATTGCAGGTCCTCGTTCCCCTCGCTCTGAAGCGCCCGGCGCGAGCGGGTCAGCCACGCCCCATAGACGTGACCTTCCAGGTGGTTTACGCCGATAAGCGGCACGCCCAGAGCGAACGCAAGCGACTTGGCGAAATTGACGCCCACCAGCAGAGCGCCCGCCAAGCCTGGGCCATACGTAACCGCGACGCCGTCCAAGTCTTCCCAGGCAACGTCGGCAGCCACCAGCGCCTCGGTAACCACCGGCACCATAGCTTTCAGATGTTCACGCGAAGCCAGTTCCGGCACCACGCCGCCGTACTTCTGGTGGACTTCGATCTGTGAGGCAACAATGTTGGAGAGCGCATAGCGGCCGTCTTCCACCACTGCCGCGGCGGTCTCATCGCAGGAGGTCTCAATCGCAAGAAGCGTTGTCAAGGAAACCTCCAGTTTCCGGGTACGTCGTCGTCCACGAGTGCTTCTGCCTCAGGTCCGACACGCGCCGCCGGAACAAGCGCCGGAACGAGTCGAAGTTCACGTCTTCACTCCACATTACCAGGGCGTCCTCTTGGTTATCGCTGTAGTAGCGAGGCCGAATGCCCGTAGAGCGGAACGAGTATTTCTTGTAGAGCGAGCGGGCCAGGTTGTTGGAAACCCGCACCTCCAACGTTACCCAACGCGCCGCCAGTCCCATGGCTACGTCGATGAGCGCGGTGAGCATGAGTTCGCCGACGTTCTGGCCCCGCACGTCCGGCCGCGAGGCGATCGTCGTTATGTGTGCCTCGTCCACCATCAACCAGAGGCCGCCGTAGGCGACCAGCGTCGGCTTGCCGTAGCGCCAGTAGTCTTCGGGTCTGGGCTCCACCGACGGCAAGAGCGAGAGGGGAAAGGGCCGTGTCCGCCTGGGCGGAGGCGCAACTTCATCACCCTCCTCTGCCGCCACGACCGCATCCACGTCGCGGATAACGAGATACCGCGCCAGTCTGTTTTCCACGATCTCGCGGCGGTAGGCGTTGCGGGGCCAGGGTAAAGTAAAGGAAGCCTCCTCGATGCTGCGAACCTCGGCCACGTCATCCAATTCCATTGGCTCGATCCGCAGATTCATCGTTTGGGGCTCTGGCCGCCCGCTATAGAGTGCCTTGGGTTGTTCCATTGTGGTGTGCGGGCGCTCGACTTTCCCTTTTGTCCGCTCGTCCACCTTCAGTCGCGCAGCTACGGCGATACATCCACCATGGTACCGTACCAATTCTCGTATTGGCTCAGTTGTTTCCAGCGCGCGCCAACTGACTTGAACTCAGCGCCATTTCTCCCCCCGTGCTCCCATGGTTTGCCTCCCCGCCGGCCGCGGTCTCCATCCCCGGCCCATACGGGAGCTAGGGGGCCGGCTCGCCAATCATAGGCACTATGCGGTGCCGCGGCACACTCGCCGCCGGTCGCCGCAAATAGTCCGGCTCGGCGGTGAGCGGGTCAATCAGGTAGCCCTTTGCCAGATGGTCCGCGCCAAGTACAGCCACCGCTCCCGCGCGGCGCACGCCAAAGAGCCCGGACGGAAAGACCAGCAATTTCCGCTCAACCGCGCCCTGCAGCTCTTCCCGGTGGGCAGGGGCGAGATCCCCGCATATGATAGTACGCTTGACGATCCTGCTCGCAATCTCGGGGAGACCCATGATTGCGAAATCCTCAAGCCGCCGCCAACTCCTGGCCACCGAGCGGTACCACCCCACGTAGTATTCGCCCCGGCCGGCGTCTAGCAGCGCGCAGACGTGGGCGTTGGCCGACTGCAAGTGTGGAAAGGCCACGGCGTCTAGCGTGGGCACGGCGACGAGCGGTACGCCAAGGGTGAGGCATAGCCCTTTGGCCGTGGCCATGCCTACCCGCAAACCGGAAAACGAACCGGGCCCGGACACAACGGCCACGGCATTGATGGGGAGCCGGTCACGGGGAAACGTCGCCAGCCCCTCAATGCGGCCGGTCGGCGCATCAGCAGGAACATCCGGGGCAGTGTCAGGCGCTTGGCCGCTGCCGGCGACCATGGTCCACAGTCTCTCGATGCTCGCCATGAGCTGTTCCGTGGCATGGAATCCCGCGGCCCAGTTCATCTCCCCCAAGATACGGTCGTTCCCGTAGAAGGCCACGCCTAGCTGGCGCGTGGCCGTGTCAATCGCCAAGAGCATTGCTGTTACGCCTGCGACTTTTGCATTAGAAGCCAAACGCTAACCGGCGGTATTCGTGAAGTACCTCGAGAAAGTGGTCGCCCTCCGATTCGAAGTGCAGAGTGCGCTTCGTATCGGTCATGATTTCGATGTTCACGAGCAGCCAGTCTTTGGGCAGGAAATCCCGCGCCTTGCGGGCCCACTCAATGACGCAAACCCCGTCGCC
The DNA here is from genome assembly GCA_022824495.1 of Chloroflexota bacterium. Taxonomy (GTDB): domain Bacteria; phylum Chloroflexota; class UBA11872; order UBA11872; family UBA11872; genus UBA11872. Next base: position 135,292 of record JAJDZU010000020.1, read on the forward strand.
CTCGAGATATTCCTCAAGTCCCAGACTCCACAAAGAGTCACCGGAATTGACCCGATAGAGGTCGATATGATGGAAGGGGAGCCTGCCGGAATAGTACTCCTTGATGAGCGTATAGGAGGGACTGGTGGCGTGCTCTCGGACTTCCAAGCCAAGAGCTACGCCCTGCGCAAAGACGGTCTTTCCCGATCCCATAGTGCCTTCGAGCAGAATGACGCTGCCGGCCTGTACCATCGTGCCCAGCCGCAAACCAAGTCTCTGGGTCTGAGCTTCGCTATGGCTGATACAGTCTAGTCGCTGTTCAACACTCTTGCTGGTCGACACAAGTGTTCCTCATTCGCGGCCCTTTCGCGGGACTGCCGCGGCATCGAAGTGGTCAAACCCTTTCCCAGTCGGCAACAGCGCCTCACCGTGATCGCCGCGCAGGACGACCTCGCCGCCGCTGCCTGCAACAATTCTACCAACAACCGTGCACGTTGCTAGTCCCAACCGCGTCAAGCGGTCTTGGGCTCGTCGCATTGTTGCGGGCGGCGCGGTGAACAGAAGCTCATAGTCTTCGCCGCCATTGAGCGCTTGGCGCGAACAATCGTCTCCCAACACCGCCGCGAGATCCGGGTCTGTCGGCACGTCTGCGCACGCGATTTCTGCGGACACGCCACTGGCCGCGCAGAGTTTTTGCAGGTCCACCACCAAGCCGTCACTGATGTCCATGCCGCATCGCACACCGGCTGCCACCAGCGCCCGGCCTTCCCGCAACCGTGGCGCGGGCCGCCGCTGAGCGGCAATGAACCGCTCCCGTGTGCTACCGCCAACAATCGCGTTTCCTTCCAGCAACGCTAGCCCGGCCGCCGCGTTACCCAAGACACCGGTTACACCAATCTGGTCGCCAACCTGCGCCACCGATCGGCGAAGGACACGCTCACCACTCTCTACTTCCCCAAAGACGGTAACGTTGACCATTACGTGCGCGCTTGACGAGAGATCACCGCCCAGAATTGGCGTCCGCGCCTGTTCCGCCAGGAGCGACATGCCCCGGTAGAACGCATCGACCTGGGCGACCTCACTTTCTGCGGGCAGGCACAAGGCAACGAGCGCGCCGCGCGGACTTCCTCCCATGGCGGCAATATCGCTGAGGTTTACGGCCAGCGCTTTCCATCCAATATCTTCCCAACTAAAGGTGCACAGTCTGAAGTCTACGTCCTCTACGAGCGCGTCGGTGGTGGCAATAAGCCAGCCCCCTCCCCACTGCCACAACGCGGCGTCGTCCTGAAAGTCCAGCGCCATTGCCGGTGACGTAAACACACTTCTCGCGATGCGGCCGATTGTGCCAAACTCGCCAATATCCTCGAGTTTTCCGGGCATTGTGCTCCGCCAATCATGCAACGGTATCAGGATAGCAGGCATGCCTACCATGGGCAAATCGCCAGTGCTTGTCCATTCAATCACCGCTTGGCTCGCGCCGGGCTGATTTGGCTGCGCTTGCGAACACCGAGACAGGCCGAATTCGGACCCCATGAGTGCCCGCCGGACTCCGCGCCAGGCTTGCGTGTGCTACGATTCTCACACTCGGTCATTTGGTAAGTGTCTCTGGATGCCCAGGTCTTGGGGGTACAGGCAGTGTGCCCCGCCGCGCCGGTTTGCTGAGCGGAGACTCTGAAGAATGGGGCACACCACACGCGGGATGAGTGCCGGGGTCGCCGCCTGGGAAATCGGGGAAGGGGACGCCCCGCACGCGGGCTGAGTGCCGACTATCGGGCGATAGCTATCGGCAACGATGGGCGTTCTGCGTCAAGTGCCGACGGTCTGTACCGAGGCGCGGGCTACCATGGCGTAGCACCGGCACACTACGGAGACCGCCGGGCAGTGGTCGGTTGAGCGCTTGCGCGGCGGCCGGAGTCCTATCGCCCACGCCCGCCTGCCGCAGTAAGCAGAACTCAATAGTCGCGAAGGAGAGCGAGGCCAATGGCAGAGTCAGTGAAGCAGCGACTGCGGACTGAGATCATGCGCCTGGCCGGCTTGCATGGCCCGTCGGGCCGGGAGCAGGCAGTAGTGGCCGCCATCGAAGAACGACTGCGGGCCATGGGCCATGCCACGCGCACCGACCGCATGGGCAACGTGTTCGCCGATTGCGGCGGTCCGGCTACCGCGCCGTTGGTGCTGCTGGATGCCCACGTCGACGAAATCGGCTGTCTCGTGCGCAGCATCGAGCCGGAAGGCTACTTGCGTCTATACAAAGTGGGCGGCATCCTTGACGGCTTGCTTGTGGGGCGCAAGGTTGCCGTCAACGGCCTGCGGGGCGTAATTGGCGTGAAGGCGGGTCACCTGCAGTCGCCGGAGGAGCAGCGCGCGGTTGTGCCGGTACGGGACCTCTACGTTGACCTGGGGTTTTCGTCGGCGGACGCGGTGCGGCAGGCAGGGATTGCCGTGGGCGATCCGGTTACTTATGTCAGCGACGTTGAGGAAATGGCCAACCCAAATCGCCTGTGCGGCAAGGCCATAGACAACCGCGCCGGTTGTGCGGTGCTGTTGCATGCCATCGAGGAACTCACGCGGGAATCACTGCCGGTGCGCCTGGTGGCGCAATTCACGGTGCAGGAAGAGACGGGCCTGCACGGCGCGGGACCGGCGGCATACAACTTTGCGCCTCACCTCGCGATTGCCATCGATACCGTGCCCTGCGGCGACACGCCTGACGTGCGCTTTCATACGGAGTTGCCCATTGCGCTGGGGGGCGGCCCCGTGCTTCAAGCCGCAAGCACGAGTTCCTACGGCGGAATGATCACGCCGGCATCCGTGCTGGCGTTTGCCTGCCGTACGGCCCAAGCGAGCGGCGTCCCGTACCAGGAAGCAATTCTGGAGGGCGGCAGCACCAATGCGACCGCCATTCACTATTCCCGCAGCGGCGTGCCTGCCATTGCCGTTACTATCCCCCGGCGCTATTCCCACTCCCCAATCGAAGTCGTAGACCTGGACGACGTGGTTTCCACTCTGCACGTCGTCATTGCCATGGCGCGCAAGGCTGCAGATGAAGGCTTCGCGTTTGATCCGGGAGCAAGCGCGGAGAGCTAGGGAGTTAGTGGGATCAGACTTGACCTCCTTGCTGGGCTATATCTCATGTCATTCCGAGCGCAGCGAGGAATCTAGCATGCGCCCGGCTCTAGATTCTTCGTCGCTGCACTCCTCAGAATGACACTTTGACTGCGCTCCTCAGAATGACATTTCAGGGTGCAGTCGTTTACGTTGACACTCTTACCTGTGCAGCCTAAGGCAACACCTGCTAACCGTGGAGAGCTAGCTGGCGTCGCGGGCGGAGTCTGGGGACTCGTTGCTGGGCACAACCCCGCTCCAGAAGTGGTTGACCGGACTGTGTCCTGCTCCAACGGCGTAGGCGTGGCGCAACGCGCCCGTGACGTATCGCTTGGCCTCGCCAACGGCCTCGGAGATTGGCAATCCTCGCGCCAAGTACGCGGCGATGGCCGAAGCCAGTGTGCAGCCGGTGCCATGGTCGTTGCGCGTGGCGATGCGCTCTACTTCATAGGTGAAGAAGTCTGTGCCGTCGAAGAGCACGTCAAACGCCGCACCCGCGGCGTGTCCGCCTTTTACCAACGCCGCCCGACAGCCAAGCGCGACGACGTCCCGCGCCGCTTGGCGCATCTCGCTCCGGCTCCGCACGGGGCGGCCGAGCAAGCGTTCCACCTCCGGCAAATTCGGCGTGACGACGGTTGCCACTGGCAACAAGATCTCTCGGTACGCCGCGACCGCGGTATCGTCGACGAGGGGATCGCCGCCCTTGGCCGCCATCACCGGGTCCACTACCAGAGGAGTTTGGGCAGCGGGTCTGAGGGACTCCGCTACAGCGTTGACAGTCTCGGCGTTAGCCAACATGCCGGTCTTGACGGCATCGGCGCCAATGTCTGTGAGCACGGCCTCGATCTGTGCGGCCACCAACGTCGGCGGCAGCGCCAACCAGTCTGCCACCCCGCGCGTATTCTGCGCCGTTACGGCGGTCACCACCGTGCTGCCGTAAACCCCAAGCGCGGCAAAAGTCTTCAGGTCGGCTTGCAGGCCGGCGCCGGCCCCCGAATCGGACCCGGCGATCGTAAGCGCTTTCCTCGGCACGCTATCCTCCGCAATTCAGAACGATTCCTTGGTTCCGCTCTGTCCTTGGCGTAGCGGCAGGGCAAGGCAGTCCCGAACGCTGTGCCGGATTGCGCCCACATTATGTCGAATGGCACCGCTGCCGCGAGCAGCTAAGGCAGGTCTTCACGGAACTTCTCGATCCGCAACAACTGGCACGTCAGCCAGACATCCTTAGGAATGGTGGGCTGGGCATAGGCCGTGATGACTGCCTCACCGGAGTCTTCCAGGCGGCTGAGGAGCGACGCGAACTGCGCGCCGATATAGTCCAGCGTTAGTTGAGACTTTGGTTTCGTTGCCAGGCGCGCCTGCAGCAGCACGACATTGGCTTCCACCACGTCAAGCGGTTCGTAGACGCGCCCAAACGCGAACGATGGATCGTTCATCAGCCGTTGGGTAGTGTGTCGTGAGAATGAACGAGACATTGCGCCCTGCTCTCGACGTCCTATGCAAGAGAAACTGCCAAGCGACCCACCTGGAACTCCATAAGAGGCTCGAGTGAGCCACGTTGTCCGCAACCAATTTGACTGCCCTGAGCGCTTCGACAAGCCTGTTCTGAGCCCGTCGACGGCGCCCAGCACGAATGGCTCTGGCGGATCCCTCCAAGATGCACGCTATCAGGCTCTTGGGAACTTCCGCCTCCCGTTGACACGTGACTGGGCCCAGTATACTATGGGCCTCAGAGGCCGCCAACTAGCTTGGCGGTAATCTAGTCTTGTCAATTGGCCGCGCAATTATGAATCCGGAGCTAGTCTCGTGAAAGTTTCCTGTCTGCAGGAAAACCTTGCCAAAGGGCTCGCCATTGTTGGGCGAGCGGTGGCAACGCGCAGCCCCTTGCCCGTCCTGAGCAATGTCCTGATTGCTACCGATCAGGGGCGCCTGAAGCTCTCGGCAATGAACCAGGAGATAGGTATCGTCCATTGGATCGGGTGCAAGGTAGAGACTGAGGGTGAGGTCACGGTATTGGCGCGGTTGTTGAGCGAGTTTGTCGGCTCGCTGCCGAATGAACGAGTTGACCTCCACCTGGACAATGAGAAACTGACCCTCCACATTGGGTGCGGCCGCTTTGAGGCAAACGTGAAAGGCATCGCGGCGGAGGAGTTTCCGCCCATTCCCCTGGGCGAAGGCGATCCAACCCTAGTGCTGGATTCCGCCTTGTTCCGGGAGAGCATCGAGCAGGTCGCCATGGCCGCGGCCAGTGACGATCCACGGCAATACCTCCAGGGCGTGGCCGTGATCATGGAGCCGGACAAGGTTGTGTTTGTTGCGTCAGATGGCTTTCGCATGGCGGTGCGTACCCTGGCCGCGGAAACCGGCGTGAGTGAGCGCACGGAGTTCATCGTACCTGCCAGGAGCCTGCTAGAGCTCTCACGCGTCTTGACCGATAGCGATCACCCGGTGGAGGTGCGCCTCACGCAGAATCGCAATCAGGTGATCTTCAGCACCGGCGACATCCACGTGGTCTCGCGCTTGATCGAGGGCACGTTCCCCAATTACACCCAGATGATTCCGGCCGATAGCCAGACGAACGTGCGGGTCTCGACGGCTGACTTGCTCAAGTCAACCCAGGTGGCTTCGTTCTTTGCCCGCGACGGCGCTAACGTCATCAAGCTGGAAGCGACACCGGATGACGAGGCGGGCAGCCTGACCATTTCCGCCAACGCCACGGAGTTGGGTGACAACCGCTCTGACCTGGAAGCGCAGGTGAACGGCGAAGAGACCCTTATTGCCTTCAATGCCCGCTATATGCTCGATTGCATCAATGCGATCAATTCCCCTGAAATCAGCATCGAGTTGGCGGGGTCGACCAGCCCAGGCGTGGTTCGACCAACCGACGATACCGACTACGTGCACGTGATCATGCCCATGCATACGGTGCGGTAACTGGTGGAAACGAACGTAGTTCCAAGTCTCGAAGTAACCGACGACGTCTTGCCTGTGGCCGAGCGGGGCAATGAAATCCGCACCGCCGTGTGCCAATATGCGCCTGTGTTGGGAGACCTGCCGGCAAACGTTGAGAAGGGCGCCGCGGCAATACAGGAAGCGGCGTCACGGGGCGCGGATTTGATTGTGCTCCCGGAGATGGCAAACAGCGGCTACGTGGTGTACTCCAGCGCCGAAGCGCGCAGACTGGCGGAACGGCCCGATGAAAGCCCCGCCGTGGCGCGCTGGCAGCAACTAGCGCACGAGTTTGACGCCTACGTCATCGCTGGCTTTGGCGAGAAAGTCAGCGAGACTGCGCTCTACAATTCCGCGCTGGTGATTGGCCCTACGGGCATCTTGGGCACGTACCGCAAGACGCACCTCTTCTACGAAGAGAAGCTCTACTACAGGCCGGGCGATCTTGGCTTTCCGGTCTTCGAGTTGCCGTTTGGCCGGGTTGGCATTCTCATCTGCTACGACTTGCGCTTTCCCGAAGCCAGCCGCATCTTGGCGCTGCGCGGCGCCGACATCATCTGCGTGCCCACCAATTGGGTCAGCATGATGACCCCCGACCGGCTGTATGATGCGCAGGGGTACTGCCAAGCCAATTACGTCGCGTTGGCCAACGCGGCAATGAATCAGGTGTATATGGCCTGTGCCGACCGTGTCGGCGCGGAGCGGGGCGTACAGTTTCTCGGTTGCAGCCTGATCCTCGATCCGGCCGGCGCTCCCCTGGCCGGCCCGGCCAGCGCGGACGGCGAGGAGGTGCTGGTGGCTGACATGAACCTCTCCGCGGCCCGCCGCGCCAAGCAACGCAACGACCTCAATCACACCTGGCTCGACCGGCGCAGCGATCTGTATAGTCCTATGTTGGGATATGACGGAGACTCCTAGGGACGTGCGATTGCCACGTTGAGACTACAGGCGGGCAGTCTTCCGGCGGCCCGTTGCCCATTCAGGCCGGGGCCGGCACACCCTTCCACCGAAACCGGGCTGATCGATTGCTAAATCGCAGCCTTTGCGCGCCGACCTATGTCTAACGCACCCTCTGAGGACTCGACCGGGCCCGATTCCCCAGCCTTGCCGCAAGACTACTGACGCGCGCCGGAAGTCACGCCACATGAAAGCCGGTGAGCGTGAACGCGCAAAACAGAATTCCAGACATCGATTTCGAACCGGCGGGCGGAACAAAGCGCGAGCCTTCACATGCAGGGAACACAACGTAAGACCTGGTTGCTCAGACTCCTGTTCGCGCTCGGCGTCGCGTTGCTGGCTTCCTGCGGCGGCAATGGTGAGAGCGAAGAGGCGCCTGCTGCCCTGGCGCCAACAGCGGCGACGTCGCAAGCTGCGGCGGGTCCGGAAGACCTCTTGCCCTGCTACTACGAGTCAGTCGGACCCCGACTGGACAGTCCGGCCGTGAGTTCGCCGGAGACCATTCGCATCCGAATGCTGGAACGGCCGTACCGCATCGAGCCCAACGATATTATCCTCAGGGAAAATCGCGCATACACGCTAGTCATCGAAGCGGGCCGCGAGTGGCATCAATTCGTCATTTGGGACCTGCTGCAGGATCACGTGCATATTCCACCCGGCGGTCGGGCGGAAGTCTCGCTTACGCCCGAAGCCGTTGGCGTGTTTTTGATCCAGGACCTGCGCCACCTGGAAGAGAGCCAAGCGAGGAGCACGGTTACGGTCATTCCCGCCGGCGTTACCGCGGCTGCGTGGCACCCAATGTGCACCAAGTTCACGGTAGAAGCGCCTGAGCCCGGTGGTGTCGTAGGCACGCCGTTTGTTATCCAGGGTTCCGTGTGGCCGGTCAGTCTCCCCACGCTCGGCTTCGACCTCTATGTTACGAGAGTCGAAGCTTGGCGCGATGGGCAGAGAGTTGGCATCGTTTCGCGGGAGGACTTTCTCAACCGGGGTGAGTACAGCGATTTCTTCCTAACCGTCCCTGCTGTGGCGCCGGGTACGCACTCTCTGACTCTCCGGGCAATTCTGCAGAATGGCGTGACTTCCGCGACAGCAGACTTGCCACTCACCGTCGTTCCCGCCACGGCGGGCGATTCCCTATTGGCAGGGTTCCGGGGGAACATCGATGAACCGGCGCAGGAGGGGCCGTTCCGCCTGCCTCTCGCCGTGCGCGGCTGGGCCGTCGTGCCGGGCAGTGTCGGAACCGGAATTGAGACCGTCGAAGTCTGGGCCGGCTCTCGGGAATCAGGCACATTCCTAGGCGAAGCGGTCTACGGCACGTACCGGCCTGACATTGCACAAGATCTCGATGATCCGCGCTACGCCAGCAGCGGCTTCTATGCCGAGCTACTCACTCCGCCTGCCGGCCAAGTTGACGTGCACGTCTATGTGCGTGAGCAAGGCTCCGGTGACTACGTCTCACCCCGCTTCCGGCAACCGGAGCTGGTAAAGAGCATCTACATGGCGGAAGGTCTGGTTACCGAGGCCGCGTGGCCGGTCGCGCTCGCGGCGGCTCCCGACGGCAGGCTCTTCTTTGCCGAACTCCTCAATGGCCGCATTCGCGTCGTGCAGGACGGGGTTCTGCTGCCAGAGCCTTTCGCCACACTCACAGACGTTTCCCGTCACCGAGAGTCCGGCTTCCTGGGCCTCGCGCTCCACCCGGAATTCCCCAATGAGCCGTTTGTCTATGCCATGTACGTAGTCGATAATCCTGCCACCGGCTACCCGCTCATGCAGCGTATCGTGCGCTTCCGCGACAACGACAATTCCGGTGAAGACTACACCGTGATACTCGATGATATTCCCGCGACAACAGTCCAATTTCACAATGGCGGGCGTATTCTCTTCGGTCCCGACGGGAAACTCTACGTTTCACTCGGCGATACCGACGTGCCCGATCTCGCTAAAGACCCCAATTCGCTGGAGGGCTCAATCCTCCGCTACAACCCCGACGGCTCGATCCCCGCTGACAATCCATTCCCAGGATCGCCTGTCTATGCCTACGACCTGCGCAACGTATTCGGCATGGCCTTCCAACCCGGTACCGGCTTCCTTTACGCCACAGAGAACGGCCCAGGAGGGTTCGACGAGGTGAACAAGATCGAAGCAGGCCAGAACTACGGCTGGCCCGACCACTTGGGCGCCACTAACTCTGAAGGTGTCATCGATCCCCTCGCCATTTACGGCACCTGGCCCGAAGAACCGATCGGCCCCACCGGCGCCGTCTTTCATCCCGATCGACCCGATTTGCTGCTCTTCTGCGCCTACCATGACTTCTACCTGCGCGCCGTACACTTGAACGGCCCTGACTATAGTGAATCTGAAAGCACCACCGTCCTTTCGACCAACTGCGCGCTGGACGTAACCTACAGCGCCGACGGCTGGCTCAACTACAGCACAATCTCGGCTATATACCAAGCGAGACTGGTAGACTTGCTCAGCCTGCCGCCGGTTGACGAATAGTCCGCTGGGCGGCAGATGGGCTAGCGACTGCCTAGGCAATTGGCGCGTGGCGGCGGATTGGGAGAACCTTGCGGCACGTACGCTATAGTGTGCTTAAGCGCAATGCTCTTGCTCAAATGACAGAATGGCGCTAAGAAGAACTTGCGCTAACGCAAGTGTGTCCCGTGGATAGGAACTCGGCGAGTTCTCCTTGGGTCAAAGCGCTCGGCCGGTTGAATATTCGGTTGCCAAAGGCGAGTCAGGAGGCTCGGATCAATGAAACTCACAGCCCAGAATCTGCACGGCGTAATCGTCGCCATCGTCACGCCGTTTCAAGCCAATCACGACGTTGACCTGGCAGGGGCTAAGCAGCTCACCCGGTTTCTCATCGACGCCGGCGTGCACGGCATTATGACCACCGGCGGCAATGGCGAATTCCCGCACATGCTGCGGGAGGAGAAGCAGGCTGTCACAGCCGCTATCGTGGAAGAAGCCGCCGGGGCCATACCCATCATCGCGGGCACGGCCGCGGCCGGCACACGGGAAGCCGTGCTCTTGGGCCAAGATGCGCAAGCGGTCGGCGCGGACGGCACGGTCGTCACTGCGCCGTACTACTTCCAAGTATCGGAAGACGCGTTGTTCGTGCACTACCAGACGATTGCCGCTGAAGTAGACCTGCCCATGGTGCTCTACAACAATCCGCTCTACACCGGCAATGAAATTACGCCCAGCCTCATCGACCGTCTGGCCGGAGAGCCGAACGTGATCGGTCTCAAGCAGAGCAATGCGGACTTTGGCATGCTGATGGAGAACATCCGCATGAACGGCGACAAGATCGCGGTCCTTACCGGCATAGACAGCCAGTTCTACGCCGCTCTGGCTGCAGGCGCCAAAGGCATATTTTCCACGGCGGCCTGCGTCATCCCGCGGGAGATGGTGGCAATCTACGACCTGGTACAGGCCGGAAACTTCGAAGAAGCGCGCCAGCTTCAGCTCAAGCTACAAGTGCTCAACCGCTACCTGGAATACGACCCCGGCTACGTGGGGCCGTGCAAAGCAGCGCTGCGCATGCTGGGGCTGCCCGCCGGGCCGGTGCGCGGGCCGCTGCCGGAAGTAACTCCTGATGAAGAAGCCGGCGTCCGCAGCGGACTAGCGGCGTTAAGATTGCTCGCCTAGCCCTCAATTGCTTCCATGATGACGCGGCCTTCAGCGTCGCGCGGCTGCGGCACACCCAGCATATGGGCAAGGGTGGGCGCAATGTCCACGCTGCGGGCCTGGCCCTGCAACGCCACGCCGCTGCGCACGTTCGCGCCGTTGATGATAAACACTGTGTGTTGACCGCCAATACCCAGACTCACCGCGGGCAGATGCCGCCCGTGGCAGGCATCGAATTCGGGATGCACCGCCCACACCACGTCGCCGACCAAATCTCCCCAGAGGTTGAGCATTTCGGCATTCTCGCGGGTCACGGCCAGAGCGAAGGGCTGTTTGCCGGTGGCAGGGTCTACGTAGGTCGTCAGCGCGTGGATTATCTGCTGCTCCACGTGTTCGAAGTCCTCCGGCTCCACAATGCCCCCAGGGTCACGTCCTTTCAGGTTGACGAATACGTGGATCGTTCCCACGGGAATTGCGGCGCTCCGGCTCAGATCGATTTCGCCGGAGTCCGGCTCGGTCACCAGCAGGCCCACCTGCTCCAGCACGTCAGCCGCGGCGATGGGCGGGGCCAGGTCCGGCGTGCCGCCATGGTCGGCGGTGACGACCACAACGGTTTCGTCATCCTGCAACTCCAGCAGTCTGCCGACCCAGCGATCGACGGAAGCGAGGATGCGCGTCATGCCCTCGCGTGAGCGGGCCACCACGTCCGCCGGCGCCCCGCAGCGCGGGTCGGTCTGGGCCATGAAGAAGTGGTTACCGTAGTCGAATGAGTGCACCTCGGTAAAGAGCACGTCCCAATCCCGCGTCGCGCACAGGTGGTGGGCTACGTCTGCCAAGCAATCATGGTGCACGTCCAAGAGTTCGAAGAAGGTCTCGTCATCGATCAGGCCCAATGCGTCGCGGGCGGGGTTTTGCAGAAACGGCCCGACGTGCTCGTCGATTTCCCCCGCGACTTCAGCCGGGAACGTGTAGCCCTCCGTCGCCCACACCTGCGGCATGAAGACCTCAAATGTGTCGGCGTCCGGCGTGAGGGTAATCAGTTTGAAGCGGACGTAGCCGGTCAGACTATGGTCGCCGATTGTGAAGCCCTGCTGAGACCAGTCGCTCCACTCGGACACGGCCAGGTCGGCAATCGCCTGTTCGCCGTCTCGCGACGCGCAAACCCGCACCCGGTCATAGCCGGATTCCGATTGGGCGTAGACCAAACCGTAGATTGTCCGGGGCTGCGCGCCCTCGGTGCCCCAGGCTGTGAGGTCTGAGCGGCCCCGCGCCAGCGGCTGCACCGTCAAGGCCGCTTCCAGGTGCGGCCTGGCCGACGTGGGCACGTTGTTCCATTGGCTGAGGTCCGCTTCCCGCAGGACGATGCGGTCGACGGCGTCGCCTTCCTGCAACGTGCTCGGGTCCACCGCCTCGGCGTCGACCCCGCCGCCGATGGGACGCGGTTGCCAGTTGCCATGCACCCAGAGGTGGTAGCCGGCAATCTGATGGTGATTGGCCACGCCAGGGCCGGTGCCCTCTACCTGCACACCCGAGGTCAGAGTCGGCGGCCACGACATCTCCCATTTCACGAGAATGGGCGTCTTGCCGGCGCGTTCCAAGGTGTTCCAGAAGTACTCTGACTTGGAGAGTGCGGTATTTACTCCCCACTCCGTCTCGGTAAGGGGTCTGCCGCGCACCCGGATATTGAAGTCCATGACCTCGTGGGTGCCGGGCCAAGCGCCGGTGGAAATAGTGGTCCAGCCGGGGGGCGTCAGCGTGGGGTACACGCCAATCATCGGCCGCCACGCGCCGGTATCCATCAGGCGTTTGAGATTGGGCGTGGCGCCCTGGTCAGCCATGTACCTGACAATCTCCATACTCGCCCCGTCGATCCCGATCACAATCGCCCGCTTGGCCAACGCCGCCATAGTCACCACTCCTTGTCAAGAATATGCACGTATTCCAGAGAGTTATGTCGAGTTAATCGGGAGGGATCCACCTTTCCCCTGTGTTGCCCACCCTCAGTTGCGGCCAATCCAAACCGTTGCCCTGCCGGAGTAGCTTCGTCCTGGGCATGCCCCATGCGCCTGGCAATAGCTCTGAAGCCGTGCTCCGGCGCGGGGCCCAGCCCCGATAGCAACAATCTGCGAATTCCCGATGCCGCCAGTCGGACGAAATGCAAGCCGGAGGCTTACGCCGTGACCTCGGATCGTTCGACCACCCGCCCGGACTTGCTGGAACGAATTGCCGCCGTTGTCATGGCGATGGTGTTCAGATTGTCTCGGGGTGTAACCGCCGGCGGCCGCCCATGAGCGGTCGCCGCAATCAAGTCGCCCAGAGGGCCCTGAAACGCGTCCGGAAACCACGTACCCTCCAAGGGGAACGTGTGCACTGTGCGGGGATCATCCGCGCGCGCCACCCAGACCTCCTTGGTGGAGGCCCAAACGCTGCCTTCCGTACCGTCAATCCACCAGTTGTAGCTGTGGGCGCCCGAGGCGCGAATGATGTTGTTGAATTGCAGACTTGCCATTAGGCCAACGCGGCCGCCCGCCTCACCGAACTCCACGTTTGCCGAATAGATGAGGGGGTCGGGCCCGTTCTGGTCCGGGAGCATGGCCGTCGTGCAATGCAGCCGTGTCCACTCGCGAGAGCCCGCCTGCGGCGACGACGCAAAATAGCGGCACAGATCGAGGTAGTGCACACCGTGGTCGCCAATATTGAAGTTAGCAAGGCTCGTCCACCATTGGCCGGGCTGGTCCTGGAATGAACGCCGGAGGTTCTGGATGCTGTACACCTGCCCCACTACGCCCTGGTCCATGAGCACCCGCAACGCCCGGTGGTCCGGCGCCCAGCGCGCTTGCTGGTTTACCGCCAGCGTGATGCCTGCCTCTTCCGCGATGGCGATGAGTTCGGCGGCCAGCTCGTATTCCATGTGCAGCGGTTTCTGCGTGAGCACCGGGCGCGGCGCCTGGGCGATAGCCTCGAGGGTCTCCTTGCGCGCCGCGGGATGCAGGGCCATATCAATGACCCGCACCTCATCCCGATCCAGCAGAGCCCGGATGTCGGTGGTCCAGAATGGAATGTCCCACCGTTCCGCGGTACTCCGCGCGGCATCTTCATCCACGTCGCAGCACGCGACGATCGTGTAACCTGCTTTGGCATATGCCGGCAGATGGGCGCTATTGGCAATACTGCCGCAGCCGACCAGGCCGACACCGTACTGGCTTAGATCGACATCGGAAGGCGGCCCGGGCCGGTACTGCTCCGGACGCAAGGTGATTTCAGCCATTCACGCTCTCCAATCGTCACTCCATCGCTCACCACAAGTCCCGCCTGCGGCATTTCACGACTTCTCGCCAACCACTTCGACCCAGCGACCGCCACCGGTGCAATGACTGGCAACTCAAGCCAACCCTATCGCTCTGACGGATCGTGTCCCTCATACGTGCGGTTGCGATAGAGCAGTGGCAATTCCGCGGTACCCATGGCCGCCGCCTCTACCAAGCCGACGAAAATCACGCCGCTGCCCGCGGTATGCTTCGCAAATACGGAACAGTCCAACCAACACAGACTCCCATCCAAGCATGGCGACCCGGTCACTGCGAAACTATGGGGCAGTTCCCCGATCAGATCGCTTTTCTTGCCGCCGGGACGGGCGAAGTCGACGCCAAGCGCCTGTTGCTCCGCGCCAAGCACATTAACGGCGAACGCACCTGCGCGTTCAATACGGCTGCAAGTCGCGTTTTCCTCTCCCACACTGATCATCACCAGAGGTGGAGCCAGTGAAATAGACGTAAATGAGCTTGCCGTCATGCCGTGCAGACCGTCGGCATCGGCAACCGTAACGACCGCGACCGGTTGGGCGATTTTGCGCATAACGGCGCGAAACGCCTCAGAAGTTACAGGCATAAATTTTCCACATTCCGGGTTGAGTTTGGGGCCACTTCCACAGTATAGCGTACGACAGGTGATTGGTTGAGCGGGGACAACTAGTGGAAGCCCAAGTGCCAATCCATGAGCTGCTGGGTGAGCTCACTCACTACTCCGGCCTTGTCTGGAGCGGGATAGCAATTCTGCAGTTCCCAGGGGTCGTCACGCAGATTGTACAGTTCATTGAGTTCTCGACCGGGAGTGTACACCAGCTTCCATTCCGGTGTCCGCACCATGGTAGAAATCTCCGTTTGGCGCCCGCTGGCGGGCGGGCCGAACGGAAGATTGTTGCCTCGCTTAGCATCGTTCACCATGGCCGCGGGAAACGCGCCCACCTCGGCGAACGCCGCGTTCCGCAGTTGTTCCTTGCCCGCCCAAGCCGGCGCGAAAGAACGTCCATGCATCGTCTCCGGCGCAGGCAGCCCCGCCCAGTCCAGCACGGTAGGTGCCAGATTTGTCGAGTCCGTGATCTCGGCCAAGCGGACGCCCTGCGGCACAAGGTGGTCCGGCCCGGCAATTATGGCCGGGATGCGCACCAGGCAGTCGTACAGCGTGCAACTCTTGCCGAACATACGGTGTTCGCCTGCGTAGTCGCCGTGATCGGAGGAATAGATAATGACCGTATTGTCGAGCAGGCCGCGGAGCTCGAGGAAGTCCACCAGGCGCGCCACTTGGTCGTCCAGGTGATTTACCATGCCGTAGTAGACGGCTAGCGCTTTGCGAAGTTCGTCCTCGTCGGCATCCCAGGTACCGCCGTCCCGGGCGGTCTGTTCATGCGCCGCCGGTTTGCCGGCGCCCTCGGCCTCCACGGGCGGCATCGTGATCTCGGCAGGATCGTACTGCGAGAAATAGGGCTCCGCTACGAAGAACGGCGGGTGGGGATCGATGTAGGCGATGTGCAAGAAGAACGGGCGCTCCGACGTGCACGCTTCCACGAAATTCATGCCGATTGTCGTCATAGCGCCGTTCAGGTCGCTATCGGGCGGCACCGGCACTTCAGCGACCATGTGCTGCACCCGACGCGGAGCGTTTTCAACGAGTTCCCGGCGGACACGATTGCGCTCAGAAAGCACGCCTTTACCAATGTCGTGTTGAAACTGGAAGCCGCGGCCGCCGCCGCTCTTGCCGCCGTGAAAGTGCCCTATGGCCCCGGTCTGATAACCCGTCTCGCCTAGTCGTTCTGCCAGCGTAACTTCGTAGTGAGGGAGCGTATAGCCGTTGCCGTGGACGCCGATGGCATGCGCGTAGCGGCCCGTCATCGCGATGCACCGCGACGGTAGGCAGAATGGATGCGGCGTGAAATAATTCTCGAACACCACGCCGCGCTCCGCCAGCGCCTCCAGCGCAGGCGTGCGTACGTCCGGGTTGCCGTAGAGGCCGAGGCTCGTTGCCTTTTGCTGGTCTGCCAGCAAGAACACTATGTTGGGCTGTGCATTCGACGCCATGGTTCACCTCGAAATTCCACTAGTTAGCTACGAACGGCCCGCGCACTATGGGTTGGCGGCGACACCTGATAGAACACCTCGCTCGCACGCTTGCGGAAGACCGGCTCAGGGAGTTTACCACCGCCAAACAAGGCGCTCCCATGGGATCAGTCCGCGCTCTCCGGAACCCGTTGAGCCTATTTTGGCCCTCGCGGCCCGGCGTTAACGGCGCGAAACGGCGCCCAGTGTGCGTCGGGTGGGAATCTCTACCCATCCGCCCACGGGCATCAACCGCACATGTGACGCGCGTGGCCCGGGGAGAGACAACAAAAAACCGGGGATTCACCCCAGTCCACCGCCAGCCGAATTAGAATGCCGTAAGTCTTAATCGGCGCTGTCCCTCATGGCGTCCATGTGAGTGATGAGCGCAGTCGACCAGTGCCGGCGGCGGCGGCGGGCGGAGTCCACGCTAAAGCCGGAAGGTTCATCGGCGAGGAGACGCTCCAGCGTTTCATGGTCTCCCTGCAACAGCAGCCGCACCTTCATAACGCCATAGGCGTACTCTGGGTGGTTTTCCGCCAGGTAGGCAAATACGGAACCGGACGTTCGCTCGAACCGCTCCCGGTTGCCCGCGGTGCGGACCAGGGTCTCAGTCTCCTGCAGAATGTTGCGCGGCTCGATGTGGACGCGGCTGGCAATGTCTTGCACAGACATGCCTTGTTCGTGGGCGAGTTCGCGAAAGCGCATGGCGATTTCGTCGTCGCTCAAGCCATTGACGTCCGTCTGCGGCCGGCGGGATTCCAGGCTCTGCTTGATGGAGTCCCAATCCACCTCGACGTGCGGATAGAGTTCCGAGATTTCGAATTGCAGGTCAGTGGTGACGCGGGGCCGCCCGCCTAGGTAGGCCAAGAACTGTGTGCGGGTGCCGAGGTCATCCACGATATCGCGGACAAGCCACGCCACCCACAACGATCCATCCCTGCCCACGGGAGCGGCTTCCGCCACCCACTTGATATACGCGCTTTCCGGACCTACATTCGACACGTAGGTTTCTGCATCCTTGCTATTGGCTCAGTTATTTGGCGCTGCGCCATCGTCCTTTTTGGCGCGCCGGACGGTGGGCTTTGGGCTGAGGTAGGTAGAAAGTTGGTTACCTTCCATAATCGGCCGGCGCTCCACTACGGCGTTGTCGCCAAGCGCATCCAGCACATCGCGCAAGACATCGTGGCCGCGCTCCGGATGTGCCATCTGCCGCCGCAGGAAGCGCACGAATGCCTTTACCTTGTGTCCCTCGTGCAGGAACTTGTTGATGCGGTCCACGCGGTACTCGATATCGTGCTTATCCATCACAGGGCTAAAGCGCACTTCTTTCAACGTGGAAGCAGCGCGGTTCTTACGGGAGTTTCGCTCCTCTTTGGTCTGGCGGTACTTGTACTTGCCGTAGTCCATGAGGCGACAGACTGGCGGCGCCGCATTTGGTGAGACCTCAACGAGGTCTATCTGCCGTTCTTCGGCCAACGCGAGCGCCCGATCCAAGGCCAAAATGCCAATTTGCTCACCGTTTTCATCGATCACGCGAACTTCTCGCGCCCGAATCTGGCGGTTATTGCGCGCTTCTTTGACTATCGTCCAACCCTCCTACGTGTTTGCAGTGATGCCGGCTTTTGCCGAACTATACCATATGAATATGCCGAGAATCAAGACACGTCCAGCACTAATTGCCCTGTTTGCGATCTAGCCTCGGGCGGCGCGCGCCACTACTCGCTCGCCAATCCGCCGAGAAGACAACCTGCTCTGGGTAGCTGGCAAGCCGTTGCCGGCCTCGCTCTGGGCCGTCACCGCACTCGGCGCGAGGTTTCGCACGCGCACCGCGAGCGACCGCTTGAGCACAAGTTCCGTGCCGACCTTGGTGAAGCCGCTAGCAACTAGCGCCTGCTGGACGTCCGTGGCGTACGCAGGAGCCCGCGACCAAACGCGGTCGAACCCGCGTTCCGCCCCCTGCGCTATGGCAGTCGCCACCAGATCCTGCGCCAGTTGCCGCTGGCCGGGCGCGACCCCTACCTGCACGCGCAGTCCCTCGCCCTGCGCCGGCGTCTCCGTCAACCATCCTCTTATGTCTCCCTGTTCCGCCACAACCCAGCGTGTCGTGCGCGAGGGCAAACGCGACAGTCGCCTGCGCAACTGCCAGTCCCGCGCCGAGCGCCCCTCCGCAAAGCGCACATCCGGAGGAACGGAGCGCAGATAGAGCCGCTGCAGCGGCCAGGCGTCATCGCGCTGTTGGGGCCGCAGACCGTCAATCCGCGGCGCACTTGCCGCGGCGGGCACTGGCCGGACAAATAGATCTTCCTGGGTGGTCACGGTAAAACCGGCCGCGCGAAATGACGCGGTCAGCCATGGCTCAGCCGAGACCCGCGCCACCACTCCGGTCATGCGTTTCGTCCCGGCCAGGCGGCAGACTTCATCGAGCAATTCCCTAGCCCGGACACGGAATACCTGGGGGTCTTCAGGCGGTGCCCGGCGAGTATCCGCCACAGCCAGATGCATGATCTCCCATTGGTCTCGTCCGGACTGGCACGCCATCTGTGCCAATGCAACCGCTTGCCGCGCTTCCCACATTGCCACGGCGCAGCCAAAAGGGAAGGCCTCGGCAAGCAACAGGCCCATAGTCGGCGACCAAGAACGGTCGGGGCTTACCAGAGACGGCGCGTCGCGCTGCAATCGCCACACCTGCAAGAGCCGGAACGCGTCTCGTCGTTTGATTTCGCCAATTAGCGCCATTTGACCTGGTTACTCACCGCACGTAGAGCCGGTGCTTGGGGCCCTGCCCGGTCCGTACCGCCGCAGCGTCCTCTGCCGGTGTACTAGGAATCCACACGGGCGCACACGGTGAGAAAGTGCCGGTGCAGGCGTCGATCGTCCACGATCTCCGGATGGAACGCCGTGGCTAGCATCAAGTCCTCTTGGATGGCGACAATACTCCCGTCGCCAGGCAACCTGGCCAGTACCTCAACCTCGGGGCCCACCGCCTCTACCAGGGGGGCGCGAATGAAGACGGCGGGAAACGGCCCGCCCTCGATGCCGGCGATGGGCACGTCCGCCTCGAAACTCGCCACCTGGCTCCCAAAGGCGTTGCGCTGGATTGTGGAGTTCATCACCCGGAGCAATGGCTGTGTGTGGCCGACGACGTTCTTGGAAAGCAGGATCATACCGGCGCACGTGCCCCACACCGCCATCTCCTCAGCCATAATACGCTGACGGATCGGCTCCAACATGTCGAAAATCACCATCAGTTTCCCGATGGTCGTGCTTTCGCCGCCAGGAATGATGAGGCCTTGCAGGTCTTCCAGGTCCTTGGGCAACCGCACTTCCGACGCCTGCACGCCCAAATCGCCCAGGGCGCGCGCATGCTCCCGCACGTCGCCCTGCAGCGCCAGCACCCCAACATTCATGCCAGTAGCTACCACCCGCGCACCGCAAGCAGTTCCTCATCGGGCATGGAACGCACGTCCAAGCCGGACATGGGCTCGCCGAGGCCGCGCGAGACGTCGGCCACGATTTGCGCATCCTGGTAGTGCGTCGTGGCCTTGACGATAGCGGCGGCGCGCACGGCCGGGTCCTCCGACTTGAAGATGCCGGAGCCCACGAAGTTGCCGTCGCAGCCAAGCTGCATCATGAGAGCCGCGTCCGCCGGCGTGGCGATGCCGCCGGCCGAGAAATTGACAACCGGCAAGGCGCCGCGTTCGGCGACTTCCACTACCAGTGAATACGGCGCGCCCAGCTCTTTGGCCTCCGCCATCAGCTCTTCCGGCCGCATATTCTGCAGGCGGCGAATGGCGCCGTTTACGGTCCGGATGTGGCGCACGGCCTCGACGACGTTACCGGTGCCGGCTTCGCCCTTGGTGCGAATCATGGCAGCGCCTTCGCCCAGACGGCGCAGGGCCTCACCCAGATCACGGGCGCCGCACACGAAGGGGATCGTAAACACATCCTTAGCGATGTGGTGTTCTTCATCGGCGGGTGTGAGGACTTCCGATTCGTCGATGTAGTCAATACCCAGAGCTTCCAACACTTGCGCCTCAACAAAGTGGCCGATACGGCACTTCGCCATCACCGGGATACTGACGGAATTCTTGATAGCAGTGACGAGTTCAGGGTCCGACATGCGGGCCACACCGCCCTGAGCGCGAATGTCGGCGGGCACGCGCTCGAGCGCCATGACCGCTACCGCGCCGGCGTCCTCCGCGATTCTGGCCTGCTCCGGCGTCACCACGTCCATGATTACGCCGCCCTTGAGCATCTGTGCCATACCGGTCTTGACACGCCATGTACCTAATTCCATTTTGCCTGCCTCTAGGTTGCTATGCCTCGCGTGATCTCCCATCATTTCACGTTCCATGTTACCTAGCAAATCGTGTATCGGCAAGAGGGCGGGCGGGAAGCGGCAGCGCGCCGCGCAAACGCCCATTCTCGCGTGAGTTTGTTCACGCGAATTCTTGTCAATAGTTTGAATGGCCGAACGACTTCTGCTATCATGTTGCGCCAGAAGTAGATTCGTAGACGTGCGATTCTAAGCGGAAAGGGCATGCCGTGCCGGTGCTGACCGTACAAATCGGCCAGGCTGCACTCGTTGGCAACCAGCGCCGCGCCGGCAGCCCGTGGGCACACTCCTTTCAAGACACCTCGTCCGACGTGGATATGGGCTCCCTCTACCTGAGTATCGAGGGGGTTAACGGCGAGTCGGCGAGCACTATCGCCGGTGAAGTCGCCGACTACTACTTCGACAATACGACTGTGCGACCCGAGACCGCCCTGCTGCGCAGCGTTCGCCACGCCTACCGCTTTCTTTACGATTCCCACTTGGATGTGTCCCTGTCTCTCGTCGGTCTGACGGCGGTTGTCGTGCGCGATGGCCGGGCGTCTATTGCGCAGGTTCTCCCAACCCAATTCTATCTGCTCCATGACGGGCAATTGACTGCCCTGCCGGAATCCAACGAACGGTCCGGCAATCGTGACGAGGGCTTGCAGCCGGAGGGCAGGCACGCGCAGTGGGCGCCGCCGGTGGAGATGTTCCGCGCCACTCTGGCCGAAGGCGACGTGGTCGCTCTCTGTTCAGAGAACGTGGGCATCGTCTTGAGCGATAGAGAAATCGAGGACATTCTCGTCGACGGCAAGCCCCAGTCTGCGGCGGAGAACCTGGTAAATTCGGCAAGAAAAGGAGGCGAGCAGGATGTCTCCGCGCTGGTGCTCCGCTTTAGCGAGGCCCGGGAGTCTTTGGGTGATGCGCCCCCGCCGCCCGCGCTGACCGGGACCGGGAGCCAATCGGACGCTGCGGCGCCGACCGTTCGCTCCCAGGGCAATCTGGCAACTGCGATCATCGGCGTCTTGCTGGCTCTGGTGGTGATGACGGGGTCCGCTGTTGCCTCCATATTCCGGCCCCGCAGCCGCACACAGAACCAGGGCGCCACACCTGCTGGGGTTGCGTCGCAATCCACGATCGTGACCCGGGACGCGGCAGCAGAGGCGCGCCGCCAGCGGGTGAACAGAATCGGCGCCGGTGTCGTAGTCATCGTCGTCTTGGCGATCCTCGTCATAGTTGCCAACGGGATCATAGGCCGGGAGGCTAGCCCCACGAGCTTGACCGAGGACGTGGCTACAGTAACTCCAACAACGCAAGTCACTCAACCCGCGCAGAGCACGGAGGGAGCGGCCACGCCCACCGCGACGGCCCAGGCAGCCGTGATCGTTACGCCGTCTGTTGCCGGTGAGCCGGAACCGGGCACAGTCGCAATCAACGAGGTTCAGGAGTTGGTCCGCTTCTCCGCCGGACTAGTTCCCGAAGCAATCATCGGCCTCGATAACACGATGTACGTGCTCGACAGTTCGGGCGCCGTCTATCGCGTAGAAACGACCGGGGAGAATGAGGTCGTCTACAGTCCCGGTTCCGAGGGTCTGGGCAGCGCCGCCCAGTTCATCACCGGCCGCGCGGACGTTATCCAGATTCTGGACCAAGACTACAGGCTCTACCGGGTGGCGAATGGCGAACTGCCGGTGGCGGTGCAACTCCCCACGGCTCTCATCCAACAACCCCGCGCCAGCGCTACCTACGACCAGAATTTCTACGTGCTGGATTCCGCCGCTAACGACGTGCTGCGGTTCCGGCCGGTAGGCGGTGACGCCTATGGCGAGCCCGAGGGGTATTTCGGCGTCAATAGCGGGGTAGACTTGTCGGACGCGGTTGACCTCGCCATTGATGGCTCGGTCTTCGTCATGTTCCTTGACGGTTCCGTCCAACGGTACGAATTCGGCCGCATAGCCGAGTTCAGCCTGAGCACAATCCCGTCGCCGTTGGGTAGTCCCACCGCAATCTATATCAGCCAAGACATGGGCTCCCTCTACATTCTGGACGGCCAGAATGACCGCGTCGTGCAGGTCACGACGCTGGGAGAATACCAACGGCAATTCTCAGCGCCCAGCAGCCTATTTGCCGACGCCATCGATCTATACGTAAATCGGGGCGAAACGTACCTGTGGCTGGTTAGTCCCACAGGAGTCACCCGACTGCCGTTGCCGGAACTCCCCGCCGACGCGCCGCGTTCACCCGCATAGTTTGTAGAGCTGCCGCGGGCCCGCTGTTGCGCGCCACAAGCGCATGCGCGCCGGACCGGCCGCCCCACTTCTCCCGCAACGCGAGGCCGGAGCGGGCCGCACGCGGAACACATGCACCAGAAGTGCAACGCCGCTCTACGCTTGACCCCAATGCCGCGCACGTGAAATGTACGCAGTCCGCGCCCAGCCGAGAGAGCCTGCAACCATGTTCTACGACGAGGCCCGCATATTCGTAAAAGGAGGCAAGGGCGGGGATGGGATGGCCCACTTTCACCGGGAGAAGTTCAGGCCGAGAGGCGGGCCGGACGGTGGCGACGGCGGTCGCGGCGGCAGTGTCTACTTGGAGGTGGAGTCCAGCCTCAACAGCCTGCTCTTTCTGAATCGCACCCACCGCTACGTCGCCGGACCGGGCAGGCCCGGCGGCACGAATCGCAGGCAGGGCGCGGCCGGCAAGGACGTCCAGGCCATGGTCCCGCCCGGTACGGTGGTCAGGGACGGCGCTACCGGTCAGGTGCTCGCCGACCTCCGCAATCCAGGCGACCGCATGCTGGCGGCGCGCGGCGGGCGGGGCGGCCTTGGCAACGTCCATTTCACCACTTCCACGCGCCAAGCCCCCCAGTTTGCGCAGAAAGGCGAGCCGCCCGAAGAGCGCTGGCTGGACCTCGAATTGCTCCTGATCGCCGATGTCGGCCTGGTAGGGCTACCCAACGCCGGCAAGTCATCATTGTTGGCGCGCGTCAGCGCCGCCAGGCCCAAAGTGGCCGCCTATCCTTTCACCACGCTGCAACCGGAATTGGGCGTCGTGCAGCGCGGAAACTCTACCCTCGTGGTGGCGGACATTCCGGGACTGATTGCCGGCGCGCACGCCGGCGCGGGCCTCGGCCACACGTTTCTCCGCCACATCCGGCGAACTCGGTTGCTGATACACGTGGTGGACTGCGCCTCCCTGGAGACCGAGGATCCGGTCGAAGCGTTCCATGCGGTGAACGCTGAGCTCAAGGAATTCGAACCCTCGCTGCTGGACCGACCCCAAATCGTCGCGCTGAACAAGCTCGATGTCACAGAGGGACGCGAGCGGTTCGCCGCCGCGAAGTCGAGCATCGAGGCCGAGGGCTTTGCCGTGGTCGGCATTTCCGCGGTCAGCGGCCAGGGCATCGACACACTGCTGGGCAAGGTCTTCCAGGCCCATGCCGATTTGCCGGATGCCGATGCAGACGCCATCGCGGTACCCGTGGCTGAGGTGGCCGTTCCGGTTGCCGATGACTTTGCGGTAGCCCGCCGCGGCGATCGGTTCCTCGTGACCGGTCAGGCCGTTGAACGCCTTGCCGCCATGGCCGACCTGGCGCAACTCGACGGCATAGCGTACTTCCAGCAACGGTTGGACCGCATGGGCGTGACAACGGCGCTAGAGAAAGCCGGTGTGCGGGCGGGTAGCACCGTCATCATCGGCCCGTTAGAACTAGAGTGGCAGACCGATCCGTAGAACTGGTCGCGGCCCCAATGCGTTTCACCGCTGATCTCAGGTCCACGCCCACGCTGCCAGCCGCTGCTTTTCGCCAGTCCCCACTGAATTCCGTTCGCGCTGAGCCTGTCGAAGCGCTACCTCTCCCTGCCAGGACCCGGCGCCCAACACCCCGTTCACGCTGAGCCCGTCGAAGCGCTACCTCCCCCTGCCAGGACCCGGCGCCCAACACCCCGTTCACGCTGAGCCCGTCGAAGCGCTACC
>JAJDZU010000011.1 GCA_022824495.1 Chloroflexota bacterium
ACAGCGCCAGCCGTCGCCGGCCGCATCAAGGCCTCCCCGCTGGCCAAACGCGTGGCCCGCGAACTGGGCGTTGACCTTGCACGCGTCGTCGGCTCGGGCCCAGGCGGTCGAATCATCGAGAAGGACGTATCGGCCGCAGCCGCCGCCCCGGCGGTCGCGCCCATGCCGGTCGCCGCGGCCCCGCCGCTGGCTCCGGCCGCCGCCGCGCCCGACGTGGCCGCCGGCCAGGTCATTCCGTTGGAAGGCGTGCGCCGCGTCATCGCCGAGCGCATGCAGCAAAGCTTGCAGGGCAGCGCCCAGGTCACCCTGGTCGCCGAGGCCGACGCCCGGCGCTTCCACGAACTGCGCACCGAGTTGGCCAGCCGTCATGAGTCGACCCTTGGCTTCCGCATCAGCTACAACGACCTGCTGATCCGCATCTGCGCCCACGCGCTGCGCGAACACCCGCGCGCCAACTCCAGCCTGGAAGGCGACGCCATTCGCCTGCACGACGTGGTCAACGTGGGCCTGGCCATCGAGGCCGGCGGCGACCTGGTGGTCGCGAACGTCAAGCAGGCCGACCGCAAGTCGCTGGTGGAGATAGCCTCCGACCTGCGCGGCCTGGTTGACCGTGCCCAAGGCAATCGCCTGGACCTGGACGACATCACCGGCGGCACGTTCACCATTTCCAACCTCGGCGTCTACGGCATCGACGCCTTCACGCCGGTGCTCAACCCGCCCGAGTCGGCCATCCTCGGCGTTGGCTCCCTGCGTGAGAAGGCCGTCGCCCGCGACGGCGAGGTGAGCGCCGAACTCTCCATGACCCTCAGCCTCACCTTCGACCACCGCATCATCGACGGCGCCCCCGCCGCCCGCTTCCTGGCCCGAATCCGGGAGTTGATCGAACAGCCGTACCTCTTGCTGTAGCGGGTTATTGGGGCCGGGGCCTTAGTGAATGTAGTAAGTGCGAACGTTCAATTTGCTCGCGCTACTAGATGCACCTCAGTCAACGTGGCCGTCAGCCGACCAGACTCACTGATCCGCACCTGCATTCTGCAGTCGGCTAGATCCAACTCCTCGACGAGATCCTCGAGAACCGACGACGTCACAACCTCGCCACGCTTGAGTTTCGATAGGGACGGCTGGCTAACGCCGAGTTCGGACGCTACGCCCGCAAGTGTTTTCAGTGCATGACGAATTACAAAGAAGTCAAGGAATGACCAAAGAGATCAGTCTCGTATAGCGCCTGCAACGGTGCGGGGGCCTTAGGGGGCGAAGTCATTGTGCTCCGGCGCCAGCCTATGCCGCTGCGTTCCTAGCCATCAGGCACCAGGTCCACGATCTCGTCGGTCGTCAGGTTGATGTCAACAACTTTGAGGTCAAGCGGGGAGCGTCTAGTGCTATTGCCCCTGCGTGGATTCAGGCGGGAACGCCGGGATGCCGAGGGAGTAGTCTGGGGTTGGCGGCAGGGGTTGTAGCGAAGGATCGTGGAGCGTGGTGTCAGTCTCGGACCAGCCGCGCGTGGCGGCGTCTCTGGATCGACCACCTGGGTTGCTGGAGGGGTCAGACCTCTGGCGCAGGCGGCTCACGCTTCCCACCTATACCGTGGCTGAGGCGGGGCGCTACGCGCAGGCCAAGCCGCAGACCGTTGGCTCCTGGTTTCGGGGTGGTGCGACGCACGGGCCGGCACTGCCTGGCCGTAAGGCCGGGGAACGGCTGAACTACTTCGAGGCTGTGGAAGTGGCATTCGTCGCCGCGTTTCGGAGCTATGGCGTCCGACTGCGGAATCTGAGGGAGGCGCGCGCATACTTCCAAGTGCTGCTCCAGACGGAATATCCGTTCGCCACCCAGCAGTTCTTCACGGAAGGCACCCGGGTTCTGCGGGAATGGGGCGCCCGACAGGAGCTTGCGGACTTCACGGAGGTCGTCATCGGCGATAAGCACGGGCAACTGGCCTGGGCCGGTCTGCTTGGCGAGAAGTTCCATACATTCGACTACGAGCACGGTCTGGCGCTCCGCTGGCATGTGGCGGGCCGGAATTCGCCGGTGCAAATTGATCCGCGCATCTCATTTGGGGCCCCGAGCGTGCACGGGATTCCGACGTGGGCTATCCGTGGGCGAGTGCTGGCTGGCGAGTCAGTTTCTGAGATCGGCGACGACTTTGGCCTTGAGGAGCACGAAGTAATCGCCGGTCTGGAGTTCGAGGATCTGAAACTCAGGGCTGCGTGACCTTTTTCTTCGATCGCTGCGTGGGCATACAAGTCCCTCGGACCTTGCGGGCGTTCAAGCGCTTCCCCGTCGAGATTCGCTATCACCAGGAGGTCTTTGGCCTGGACCGGGCGACGCTGCTGGATGATCAGTGGATGCGGCCTGTGGCGCAGGACGGCTGGATCGTGGTCACGCAGGACTACCGCTTTCTTCGCGTGGCGGCCACGCAGGAGGCGATTCGCCAGCACAAGGCCGCCGTCTTCTATCTCTGGGGAGCGAATGCGCTGGCCTGGCAGACAGCCCGGGTGTTCCTGTGGGCGCTTCCCCGGATGATCAAGTGCGTTCAGGACACGGATCCGCCCTACGTGTATCGAGTCGAGAGAGGCAGCAGGATCCGCGCCGTTTCTCTGTGACTGCCTGGCGATACGCACCGGCAGGGCTGGCATGATGCCGGGAGTTCGCTGGAGTGGGGTGGGTTATGGATTTGGTTGAGTCGCACGTACACATTTGGACGATCCGGGACCCGAGGTTCGGACGTCATCCGGAGTCCGATTTCACGCCGGACATCGAGGCGGCTCCGGCGGACCTGTTTGGGGCCCAGGACGAGATTGGCGGCGTGGCCTGGACGGTGTTGATCCAGCCGCGCTACTACCTGTGGGATAACTCGTACCTGATCCAGGCGGCGGAGGCATATCCGGACCGGCTGGTGGTGGCTGGCCGGGTTGATCCGCTAGTGCCGGACGCGCCCGACGCCTTGCGCGAGCTGATGGGGCACCCGCAGCTCCGCGGGATCCGTCTGGCACCGAACACCGATCCGGAGGTCCGCTGGCTGGACGATCCTTCCCAGGATGCGCTGTGGGAGACGGCGGCCGCCACGGACGCCACTATCGGTCTCCTGATCAACTGGCGGCAGCTCCCGCAGGCAAACGCGATGGCTGCGCGGCATCCCGACGTGACGGTCGTCATCGACCACCTCGGCTCGCCGGATTACCGCGACCCGGACTCACTGACCAACCTGTTGGCGCTGTCCGAGCGGCCGAACGTGTTCGTCAAGCTTTCGGGCTATCCCAACGGCAGCCGCGCCGCCTATCCATACCGCGAGGCCCATCCCCTCATCGAGCGCGTCTACCGGGCCTTTGGTCCCCAGCGACTCATGTGGGGCACCGACTGGCCCGTGTGCCTGACCAGCGCGACGTACAAGGAGGCGTTCGATTCGGCGTGGAACCTGCCGTTCCTCAGCGAAGCCGACCGAAAATGGATTTTTGCTCACACCGCCAGGCGTGCGTGGGGAATCGGCGAGTAGCGGCCGGTGGACAGTGGCTGGATTCGAGCGTTGATCGAGCGGTTGAGTCCGCTAAGCGTCCGAGAGACTTCAGCCGCGTGCGTAAGCAGAGGGGTTGCTTGGTCAGGTGAGACCATTCCTAAGCATTGCGCCAGGATTAAGGTGGTTTCCATTTCTGCCGGAGAACTGCTGGCTTTCCCGAGAATGTGAAGGAAATCTCTTGACCCGCGTCGGCCTGCGCCTTCCGCGCTAATGGCCGCAACCGACACCGCCGCCCGGCGAACTTGACCTGTCATCCCAGTCCGCTCGTCTGTTGGAATTCGGGCGCGTGCCTGGTAAACCACTTTCGCCAGCTCGAGCGTTCGTTTTCAGACCGCTAAGTCCTGATGACTCCTGACCGCGCTCAACACTCCCACTTCCTACCTCGTAACAACCAACACCACCCCCGACCCATCACCTCGTCAGCACCCACGCACCACAGGCCACCCGCCTCAGCTTAAAAGAGTTCCGGGTGCAAAGCCGGGCGGGGGCCTTGCACCCGGATGAGGTGCGTGAAGCGACCCTATGCAGCCCGGAGATGCTGCTCCATGTCAGGGCAACTGCCGGCCGCCGAAGAGCCAACGGCCCGTGCAGTGGGTGAGTAAACGACAGGAAGGACGTAAACGGCCGTAAACCCGCGCGCACAGAAACTGCTGAGCGTGTGCGAGTTCGCGTCCGCAGCGTGCTTCGCGAACCTCAACCTGCCTTCGAACGCAGGAGGTTGCTCGAAGACCGGCGCAAGCCTGCCTATTGGCTCACACCCTTCCGCCCAGGAGTCACGGACCGTGACGTGATGTTCCAAATTGCCCAATTGGAACGATGAGCCCGCCACGCGAATGCCACGGCCCGTCACCGGATGAACACCTTTGAACTCCGCGCGTCATGCGCGTAGAGATCCGTTGCGTTCGCCCGAGGCGCAGCGGCTGTAACTTCGGCGCCACGGTATGGCCTGCGGAATGAGACAACCGTCACATTGCTTACAGACGCACCAGTCCGATTGGCCTACGCGAGAGCGCGCTTGCCGGCCCCGGGCCCCAAGCACCGCGGGCCGCGGTCCAGGCCGGGTTAAGCGACCAGCCCGGCCGGAGATTCCTCCGGCCGGGCTGGGCCACTTCGGCGACGCTAATGCGCCGCAGGGTTTACGCCGCTATGGGTAAACCGGAGAGCTGACGAACGGCGCGGGGCCGTCGTACGAGGACAGGTGCCGAACACCCCAGTCCTGGGCGGCCTGCAGGGACTCGGCCGGCGACTGGTCGCCAACCCAACCCTTCTGGCCGAGGGCTCGGTGCTGCAGCCACCACTCCCGCCACGTGTTGAACGGGTAGAGGCTGCGGTTGTCCGGTCGGTCCGCGTAGACCTTCAGCCACTTCATCCCCTCCGGCGGCGGAGCCACCGAAGTCGGGGCGCCGATGGCGTCCCGGTGAACCGGCATGTGACCGCGGTCGATACCAACCCGGCCCTGGTACTCCTCACCTGCGAGGAACACCGCCAGCGCCGTGGACTGCTCGATCGAGCCGTCGCGCGTGGCACTGTTGGTCACCAGGTCCGGCTGGTCGTTGGTGCTGTGACCCGGCGGCCCGCCGCGACCGGCGATAACTTCCGGCAGCAGCGTCCAGGTGAACCGGTCCTTGATTCGCGGAACCGCGAATCCGGTCGAGTACACCCGGCCCGACGGCCAGATGCCGATCTTGCCGGCGGCAAACGGGTTGCCGTATTCACCGCCGAGCTCATTGACCTGGTCAGCCGGCGGCGACGTCTGATGCACGAAGATCTTGTTGATCAGGTATTCCCAGGCCTCGCCGGCCTCGGGCAGGTCGTACATCGTCTTGGACAACGTGTCGTTGAACGGCTTGGCCATGCCGTTTGAGTACATTTGCGGCATGTACTGGAACTCGTAGTCGTCGCGCGCCCAGGTGCCGAATTCCCCATTCTCGGGGTTCGTCATCATGGCGTCCCACTCCGTCCAGTCGTCCCAGGTCCACGCACCCTCGCTGTCCGGCAGGGTGACGCCGGCAGCCTCGGCCAGCGAGATGTTCGCCACGAACCCGCTGATCGCGAACTGGAAGGGCATCCCGAATTGGGGGCCCGTCATTTCGGTCGGCTGCGGGAACGAGTGGTCGATGTTGTTGAACGTGTACGCGTCCGGCAGGAAGTAGTAGTCCAGCGGATCGAAGTCGTCACGCTTGGCCAACTCGCCCGAGATCTCGGTGAAGGCGTCCTCTTCGTGGAAGCGCAGGAAGTCCGACTGCGAGAGCAGCGCCACGTGCGGCGCCGTTCCGGCGGCGAACTGGATCGCCAAGCTGTCGATCAGATTGGCGGCCGGTTCCAGCTTCACAAAGACGTCCGGTCGCTTCTCGGCGAAGCGTGCCAGGCCCCACTGCATGGCCGCGCCACGCGGGCCGGCGGTGTGGTCCGTGACGAACCGGATCTCGACGTTCTCCCGCTCCATCATCGCTTCGGGGGCCGCTGTCGCAGCAGCAGGCGCGGCTGCCGCCGGAGCGGCCGTGGCTGGTGCCGCCGCGGCCGGAGCCGCCGTAGCCGCCGGGGCCGGAGCCTCTGCGGCTGCTGGCGCGGCGCTCTCACTCTCGCCGCAGGCGGCCAGCATGACCGCCGACGTTGCGCCAATCCCCATTCCGGCGACAAAGCGCCGACGGGTCAGGGCTGGAATATGCATACCCTTCTCCTCCGCCCCCGCCAGACGTGGTCCCCTGGGGGCCTAGCTGACCTCGCGCCACCTCCGGATTGTCCTGTGCACGTTACACAGCCCAAAAGCACGCAGGGGCCAGCGACATTCGCTCGCGTACGGTGCGATATCCGGCCTAGTCGTGTCAAGTGATTCTTGGCCCGCCCTTGGTGGGCCAGCGAGCCGCCCCGACCTGGTCGCTGGCGACGCCTTCGGAAATATCTACAGGTCGTCGGTGATTTCCGTGAACGCACCGTCTTCGTGGAAGCGCAGGAAGACCGACTGCGAGAGCAGCGCCACGTGCGGGGCCGTTCCGGCGGCGAAGCGGCTCGCCAGGCTGTCGATCTGGATGGCGGCCGGTTCCAGGTTCACGAAGACCCCGGTCGCTTCTCCGCGAAGCGCGCCGGGCCGCCTACTTAGGTGATGTCAATACGCTCCGACGTGCTGCTGGTCGCTCCGTCGTCTCGCTCGTCGACGGCCTGGATGCCGGCGTCCAGGACCTCTCGCAGGCTGATAAGAGCTTCCCGAACCGCGCCGCGCATGTGGCCGCCGGCCTTGCCCACGCCAACGCGCGGACGATCGATTTCGATCGTGATGCGAATTGGACCGGCATGAACGTGACCGCCGGCGCCGCCCTTGTCTTCGCTCGTCATTCCGGGTCCTTGGCTCCAGGAAAGGTGAACTTTCAGTATATCCACGTCACGCTTGTGTCCAGGCGTTGTGGCGCACGACGCTTCTCCGGATGGTCAAGGCGGAACGAGAGGCCGTGGGACGCCCGTGACTCGAAAGTCACGGGCCGTCAGGACCGAGTCCGTGCCATCCGCGACGAGTCGGCGGCGAGGGCGCGACCGCAGTGCGTGCAGAAGTTTGCCGGCGAGTCGTTGGTCCGGCCACAGGCAGCGCACACCACACTCATAGGGAACTGTGCGCCGCAGTTCGAACAATAGTTCGCATCGTCCGGATTGGAGTGACCGCAAGACTGACACGATCGTCGCCAGCGACCAGCGACGGCGGGATTGCCCGGGCGTGACGGTGCGCCGTCACGGGCCGTGATGAGTTGCCGGGTATTCAGGTCAAGGGTCCGGGCCAACGCCCGAATGTCATCTTCCGGCACGAATGTGATCTT
Source organism: Chloroflexota bacterium (assembly GCA_022824495.1). GTDB lineage: Bacteria > Chloroflexota > UBA11872 > UBA11872 > UBA11872 > UBA11872. Next base: position 7,318 of record JAJDZU010000011.1, read on the forward strand.
GCCCGTCTCGACATCACTCAGCCATGGCCGGTCCCGGCCGATTTCGGCGGCGACCTGAGACTGCGTGAAGCCGTGCAGTCGCCGCGCGGTGAAAATCAGACCGCCGAGCATTCCGCGATCAATGTCGTTGAATGCGCGCTTCTGTAGCTTGCGACGCGCCATAGGCGACCGATTCAGTTGCCCGCAATCGCTGCGGCTATCCTGGCATGACGAGCTTGTCGAAGCTCGGCAATTTCGCAACAAACGTCCGGCATTCGGTAAAGCGTACCTGATAGCTGCCCGCTGGTATTCAGAATTGTCGCGACATTATGAACTGGGCGGCTAATGGTGCCCCGAGCCCGGGCGCGATTCCGTTAGGGAATGGTGATCTCCTGGCCAACCTGCAGGGCGTCGGGGTTCACGATGCGGTTGGCGTCCACCAGCTCATCCACGGTCACGTTAAAGCGTGCGGCAATGCCCGAGAGCGTATCGCCGGGCTGGACGACGTAGACCGTCGCGGTTGGCGTTGGCGTGGGCCGAGGAATCGGTGTAGCCGTGGGGGTGGGTTCCGGCGTAGGCGTCGCAATTACGGTGTCAAAGGCCGCGTTGGGGGTATCGGGCGTCGGCGTGATTGCCGTGGCGGGCGTTGGTGTCGTCGCCACGACCGACGATTCGTCCTCACGCGGTCGAAGCAGCACCACCCATAGCAGGAACACGATGAAAGCGACCACCAGCAGCCCGGCCAGCAACTCGCCGCCGCGGGCGAAGGTGCTCTCGGAGTCCTGCATGGCTGTGCCCGCCGCGCCTACTCGGCCAGCAGCTGCGCCGCCCGGCTTTCGGCGGCCTGCGCATGTCGGCCCATGCCGAAATATCGGAATCCAAACGCGTGCATTCGGGCGGGATCATAAAGATTGCGGCCGTCCACCAGCACGTCCCCGCGCATGGCCTCGCGCACGGCTGCCCAGTCCAGTTCTCGAAACTCATTCCACTCGGTAGCCAGCACAATCGCGTCCGCCCCGGTCGCCGCCTCGAGCGCCGAGGTGTTGAATGTCACCGAGCGCCCGAGCACGGCCCGCGCCTTTGGGGTGGCCACGGGGTCGTAGGCGCGGACGCTGGCGCCCTCGCCGGCCAGCAGGTGGGCGATCTCGATGGCCGGCGCGTCGCGTACGTCATCGGTATTCGGCTTGAACGAGAGGCCCAGCAGCGCGACCTCGCGGCCACGCAGGCCGCCAAGCGCTTCGCGCAGCTTGCGAACGGCCGACCGCCGGGCGTCGCGATTGATCTCAATCACGGCACGCAGCAACTGCGGATGCGCCCCATGCACCGAGCCCATGTGTTCCAGCGCGCGGACGTCCTTTGGAAAGCAACTGCCGCCCCAACCCAGCCCGGCATTCAGGTAGGCGGGACCCACGCGGCCGTCCAGCCCCATGCCGTGCGCCACCACCTCCACGTCCGCGTCCAGCGCCTCGCAGATCGCCGCAATCTCGTTGATAAACGAAATTCGCGTGGCCAGGAATGCATTGGAGGCGTACTTGATCATCTCGGCCGTCCGCAGGTCCGTCACGATCACCGGACAGTCGAAGGATCGGTACAACTCAGCCACACGCTCGGCGGCGTCGGCGTCAGAGGATCCAATCACCACCCGGTCAGGGTGTAGGAAGTCTTGAACCGCGGTGCCCTCGCGCTGAAATTCCGGATTGGATACCACCGGGAACCGTGCGCCGTCCGCCCGGTGTTCGTGAATGATCCGCGAAATCAGGTCGCTGGTCCCAATGGGCACGGTGCTCTTCGTCACAATCAGCGCGCCCTCCGAAAGGACGGGCGCCAGCGCCACCGCGGCGCTGTCCACGGCCAGCAGGCTGGCCTCGCCGGCGGCGCCCGTGGGCGTATCCACCGCGATGAACACAAACTCCCGATCGGGAACCGCGGCGGAATAGTCCGTGGTAAACGTCAGGCGTCCGGCGGTGACGTTGCGCGAAACCAGCGATTCGAGTCCCGGCTCATAGATCGGCACGCGCCCCGCGTGCAGCCCGGCGATCTTGGCCTCGTCGATATCCAGGCACGCCACGTCGTGCCCCAGGTCGGCGAAGCACGCGCCCACCGAGAGCCCCACATAGCCGGTTCCGACAATGCAGATCGCGCTCATGGACCGATCATCGCACGCGGCGTCCAGCGCGCGGGACAATCTCCCTCAATGGCCTACGGTCGGACAACCGAGCCGCCGCCATCTTGAATCGCGCACCCATAGGGTCGTTCGCCCGCACAGTTCTGGCAATACCGCAGCACAGTCTGGTTCATGACGTCGCAGGACCGGCACTGACACTGCGCGGCGCCGCGCCATGCGCACCAGATTCGAGTCCGTCGGATGGCGAAGTTGTCCGCACCACCTGGCGAAACAGTACGTCCTGCATCTCGTTGACGCGATACATGATCCGGATGATGCGTGCCGCCGCAACAACCAAGGCTGCCGTTGAAATCACCTGCAGCACACCGGCGGCATACAGCTGGGTGACACCGTCAAGGAAGCGATAGTAATCCCAACCCCCCGACATTACAGCCGGAGCGAAACCAAGCGTCATCCAGGCAATCTCAAGGGCAATCCACCAGACCAGCACGGATCTCCAATCAAGCGGCAGGGTCCCGTTGGTGGAGCGTGCGCCGCTGGAAACCCACAGGCGACTGACGACGACAAAAGGTCCCACGAGGCTGGCGGCCGCCGCCGCATGGAGCGCGACGTGTAATTGCCAAGCGTTCGAATCGGTTTCGCGGACGACAACGTAGGTCACTGCCAACGCAGGGAACAGAACGAACAGGGAAAGGAGCAGCAATTCCGATCGTGGTCGCATGTCGGGCGCCGGGAGCACGCGCAGGTTTCCAATCGCCTGGAACAGCCAGATCAGGAATGCGATACACGCCAGGACCAGGCCGAGCACCCCGAATCCGCCGACCACGGCCAGGACTTCAAACCAGATGTACACGGACAGCCGGAGCTCCTCGTAGGCCTCAGCGCCCTGATCTGCCAGCGCGGCGCCCTGCGCGATGAAGAACACGCTTGAAATCAGCAGCGCCGTCGCCAAGAGAGTCACTGAGATGCCGATTGTGCAACTGGCAAACAGCGCCGGCTGTCGGTTCCGCCAATAGCCGCGGAGCGCTGTTTCGGCAGCGTGGCTCGAAGTCGACATGATGCCCTCATGATGGCACTCGCGCATCCGATTCGGGGACTACTCGACGCGCCGCGGCCGCTGCATTCCCGACACCTGCGTTGGGCCAACTCGTTTCGTGATTCAATTCAGCGCCAATGCACGAGAATGGTCCCGGACGGTGCGAGCCGGCGTGCGGCTTTCAATCCCGCCGGTCAACGTGGCTGAGCGTCACTCACCCTGCCGACCATGGCCTGAGGCGCCAACGGGCACCCCACGTGAGGCGGTTGCGGCCTATTGCCGTTCGCTCGCGCAGTTCTGGCAGAACCGCAGGGCGGTCGGGTTCAAGAAGTCGCACGACGCGCACTGCCACTGCGCGGCGGCGCGAGTCTCATGTGACGCGCCTCGGCGCTCTATCTTCGGCGTTGGCTCCGGAAGGTTACGCGCTAGCCCGTCCTGCATCGCGTTGATGCGGAACATGATGCGAATGATGAAAATTGCCGCTACCACAAGGGCTGTGGCCAGAGCTAGTTCGAGAAGGCCGCGAACAACATAGAAGCTCAACACCCCCACATGGTTGTTCCAGGTAGGCGCTGGCAGCACCGTGTACAGAACCCAGGCAACCCACCCGGAGACGTAGGCCGACCACCAAACAAGAACGCCGCCCCATACTGGCGGCTCCGATCCCTCGGTTCCCTGCGTGCTGCTGGCTACCCAGAGGCGGCGAATGACAACAAACGGCAGAGTCAAGCTCATCGTCACCGCCACGGCCAGCGCGACTTTGAGCGCCGTGGCCTCCGGGTAAGTCAGGCGCAGCCAGGTGAAGGCCCAAACAAGCGCCGGAGTGAGCAGGACTGGCGGAGCGAGCAAGAGACCCGATGGCAAACGAAGGTCGGAAACTGGTAGCACGCGCAGATTTGCCACGGAGCGAGCAAGCCAGAACGTCAATGCAATGCCTGCGAGCGCTGTGGCGACAATCCCGGCGGCGGCGACCAACCCCACGTAGATCCTCCAACTGTTCACCGACGGCGACATCGCGCGGTATGCGTCGGTTCCCTGACTTGTCACGATCGCGCCAGCTGCGAAGTTGGAGATCGCGAGAGTCAGGAAAGGAGGCGCGAGCAGGACCGTGCCGAGAATGACCAGCGCCCTAGCAACAAGAGCGCGACGTCGGTTTGAGCGATAGGCGCGCATCAGTGATCGCGCAGCCCCGACGTCGCCCGGGTCACCAGTCGCCCTTTGGCTCGTCGGCGAGGCGCCCGCCGCGTGGGCAACGCGAAATCCGAAGCCTTCGGTTCCATGCTTGCGATCAGGCCGCCGGTCAGCTCCCAAAACTCACCGTCGACTGCAGGCGAGAAGTACGTACAGCTACCCCCGTTCGCCCGCGCAGTTCTGGCAGAACCGCAGGGCGGTCGGGTTCTGGAATTCGCAGTGTCGACACTGCCACCGGACGGGAGTCTGCCGCGCGGGCGGGACGACGGGCGCTGGCGGATCGGGGGAGGCTTCCGATGAGTTCACGGTCGCAACCGTTGGTTCCCCGATCTTCTCGCTGGTGTCAGGGGCAGGCGGCGTGGGAAGGGTGCGCGCCAGAAGTTCCTGCATGGCGTTGACGCGGGACATGATGCGAACGATGAGAACCGCGGCCGTTGCCAGCGAGACTCCGGCAACCAGTTCAAACACCCCGTTGGCCAGCGCCAACATCGTCCCTTCGAGGGGATGGGATACGGCGAGCCGCGACGAAATCCAGAAGACTGTGAAGGCGGCCCACCAGATCCTGACGCCCTCCCAAACAGGCCCGCGTGTGCCGTCGGGGCCGCCAAGGCCGCTCCCCGCCAGCCAAAGACGACGGACGACGTGGTAGGGCCCGACCATGCAGGCGACGACCACCGCGGTTGCAGCCAGCGGACGCGCCCAGCCGTCCAAGGCTTCGTGGACCGCGAACAGCGCTGGAAGCAGCACCACGAATGAAGCCACGGCCCAGCTTGGCCGCGCACGCACACTCGGAGTTCCAAGCGCACGCAGGTTCGCCGCGGCTTGACCAAGCCAGTGCAGGAAGGCCAACCCGGCCACGAGCATGATTCCGTACCACACACTTCGGGTCGGAATCAAAACTCTCTCGATTTCAGCCAGCGGGCCGCGCCCCCAGTCATTTACGCGGGGATAGACGTGTTGCAGCGGGAGCCAGTCGGGCGCCGCCAGCAACACCCCCGTGGCAACGTAGGCAGTGCCCCGCACAAGCATGTCGACCACACCGACGGCGGTGCACAAGACAATCAGTCCGCAGGTCACGCGCGCGACGCGTCGTAGTGAGCGGAATTCTCCTGCCGGCTTTGGCGAAGCGGAAGCGGGCGGTGTGGCAGCCGCCGTCATTTGCCAGCCTGCTCCGCAAACCGCCGAACGTTGGGCGGCGGGCCGATCATGACCAGGACGTCGAGCGGACGAAGCGCCTCGTCTCGGGCCGGCAGGAATTGCTGTCCACCGTCACGCCCAATGCCCGTCACCTCGACACCGTGTCGACGCAGGCCAACGTCGCCGATAGTGCGGCCCATGTACGAACCGTCGGGCGCGATGGACACCTCTCGAATGGTCATGCCCTTGGACTTCTCATCCAGCAGCTCCGAGAGTGCCCCGGCCAAATTGGGCTTGAGCACATACGAGGCCATAGGTTGGGCGTTGGCCGTGCGCGTCGAGAACACCCGCGTGGCCCCGGCCACCGTCCGTCGATCAACGGTCTCGTTGGTGATTGCCCTGGCGATCACGGGGATAGGGGCGGCGGCGGCGCGCTAGTCGCTGGGGCTCCGGGCGGCCGACGCGGTTGGCTGGCGCGGCGAAAAGCGGATGCGGAGTTGACCGTCCTCCAGGCGGGCGCCGCTGTGGGTCATCCGGGCCAGCACGCGCGGCAGCACGATGTTGCGGCGGGCGGCGCCCATGCGGATGACCAATTCGTCCCCGCGACGAATAAGGGAAGCGTTTGACTTCTCCAGGAACGGCGCCGGGATGCGGAATTCAAAGCCGCCCTTCACTTCCGCAATCTCGTACGGCTTGTAGTCAATCAGCCGCTCGGCCGGTTCGGAGGTGGCGTGCATCTGGCCGCCCATGACGCGAAGGCGCTCGAGCCCAACCACTTCCTCGGCGAACTGATGGACCTGCAGAATCGGGATTGGGTCGAACATGGCGTGGATGTCACCCAGGTAGGGCGCCTGCATGGCACGGCGCTGCTCGGCGAAGCGCCCCTCGGCCTCCTCGGGCACTACGCGGTTCACAATCACCGCGTCGGTGATGTGGTCGTACAGGGTCAGGTAGGTGTAGCTGCGCTGGGCCTCCCGGATCACCATGCGCTCGGGGTTAACCACCAGGCGCACGGTTGTCGTGTTTGAGGCGGTCAGGGTGTCGTGCAGCTGCTGCAATTCGTCCACCAAGTCGGTCATGGCCTCGAACACGTCGTCCTCGGGCAGCGGCAGGTCGGTGACGCGGCGGGCCATCGGCCGCACCATGCGGGCCAGGTGGCGGTTGATGGGCAGCAGTTTGTCCAGCCACCAGCGGCCGACTTCCGGGAACGCCAGCAACCGCAGGGTCTCGCCCGTGGGTGCGCAGTCCACCACCACCACGTCGTACTCGCCCGAGGAAGCGTGCCGGTTCACCCAGAGCAGGTTGGCCAGTTCCTCCATGCCCGGAAAGACGGCAATCTCATCGGCCAGCACGTTGTCCATGCCGCGCCAGGTCAGCACGGCTTCCACCCAGTTCTGCACCGTGCCCCAATACGTTTCAAGGTTGTAGTACACGTCGCATTCCTGCGCCCACAGGTTGTCAACCACGGGCTTGGGAACCGGTCCCAACGGGGTGTCCAGCGAGTCGCCCAGGCTATGCGCGGTGTCGGTGCTGAGCACGACGGTTCGCAGGCCGGCGTCGGCGCAGCGCAGCGCCGCCGCCGCGGCCACGCTGGTCTTACCCACGCCCCCCTTGCCGGTATAGAGCAGGATGCGCGGCGAGCGCTTAGTCATCGTTGTCGTCGAGGGTGTCCATCGGGCGAACGTACATCAAGTATGAGTCTCGTGCGGTAATCCGGCCCACGGTGGCCGCCGGTGCACCGGCGTGCTCAAGGGCATGCCGCAGCGCGGCTTCGTCCTCCGGCGGAATCGCAATCAGCAGCCCGCCGCTCGTTTGCGCATCGGCCAGCAGAAGACGCGCGGGCCGATCCACCGCCGCGTGCCAGCGAACATCGCCTTCCAGCGAGGCCAGGTTGCGCTCGGTCCCGCCGGGAACCTCATCGGCGGCAATCAGCGACCAGACCTCGGGCAGCGTTGGGATTCTGTCAGCGTAAACCTCAGCCGAGACGCCGCTGGCGTTCAGCATCTCGCGCAGGTGACCCAGCAGGCCGTAGCCCGTCACGTCGGTTACGGCGTGCGCGCCATGATCGCTGGCGGCCCTGGCCGCTGCCGCATTGAGTGTGGTCATGGACTCGACCGCTGCATCCAGCGCGGCCTGGCTGGCGGCGTCGAACTTGCCTGCGGTTGTGATGATCCCGGTGCCCAGCGGCTTCGTCAGCACCAGCAGATCGTCCGGACGCGCTCCCGCGTTCGTGCTGACGGCGTCCGGATCCACGGTTCCGAGCACCGCCAGGCCGAACTTGGGCTCGGGATCGTCGATCGAATGCCCGCCGCCAATCACCGCCCCGGCTTCCCGCACCTTGTCAGCGGCGCCCTGCTGCACCTCGGCCAGCAGATCCAGCGGCAGCGTTCCGCGCGGCCAGCCGGCAATGTTGAGCGCCAGGATTGGCGTGGCGCCCATGGCGTAGAGGTCGCTCAGGGCGTTCGCGGCGGCGATGGCGCCAAAGCTATAGGCGTCATCCACGATCGGCGTAAAGACGTCTGTCGTAAGGGCAACGGCCAGGTCGTCGCGAAGCCGGAACACGGCGGCGTCGTCCATGCCCTGCCCCCCGACCAGCAGGTCGGGCGACACCATCGGCGGCATCAGGCGCAGCACGTGCGCCAGCTCGTCAGGGCTGAGCTTGCAGGCTCAGCCGGCGCCGTGGGCGTACCGGGTAAGTTTGAGCGGCGTGTGTTCGCTATGCATCTCTGCACGGTAGCGTAACGCCGCCGCCCGGAATCTTCGTTCTTGCACTCGAAGGCCCCCAGGATTTAGCCGTGCCGTCACTGTCGCCGTGCGCCCGAGCCAGCCAGCGCGTTATTGCATTGGCCCTGGCGGTCGGGCTGCTGTTGGCGGGCGCCGGACAGGCCGCCGCCGCACCGCCGCCGAACGCCACGCCGGTGACGGGCGGCGCCTTCTTCCAGCCCGGGGATACGGACGGCCTTGGATTCGCACTCCGAAATTACGTCGACGGCCCGGCCTTCTACGATGCATTTCTTCGTTTCGGCGGCGCCCGGACGCTCGGACCCGCGGTGTCGCGGCCCTGGATTGACGACGGTGGCTTCGCCTATCAGCTGACACAGCGTGCCCTGCTTCAGTGGTCGCCCTCGGACGATCGGGTGGGGATTGCCAACCTCTTCGAGCTCCTCAACCGCAGTGGATTTGCCGCTGAACTCGAGGCGCGTCACATTCCCGCGGCCGAAGCACCACCGTCCCGTCCGCCCGAGTTTGCGAGACAGGCACGGCTGGCCTGGCTGACGGACCGAGCTATAGCCGAGACCTTTGCCAACAATCCGCTGGAGCTCGGAAACCTGGACGCCAGCATTGAGTTTCACGGCTTGCCGATGTCGCGTCCGGTGCGATTGGGACCGTTCGTGGTTCAACGCTTCCAACGGACGGCGCTGCAGCACTGGGTGGAGGAGGTGGAGGGAGGGCAACCGGTTGGCTCGGTCGTGCTGGTGAACGCGGGCGATATCTACCGCGATCTCGCGTTGCCAGACGATCTGCTGGCGACGCCGCACGCCTCGGACCAGAGCGCGGTGCTGGATGTCCGTCTGGATCCGCCCGAGGCGGCCGGCCTCGTTCCGGCCAGGGTCGCGTTGCGCACGTACAACACGACCAACCACCTCCTGCGCACGGCGCTGGCGCTGCTGGAGAGCGTGGACGCCAACGCAGCCGCGCTAGAGCTGGCGGAACGTGATCAACTCGCCATTGAATTCGAATCGATGACCGAAGGGGTGCTGGCCTCGTTTAATCCCGCGCTGGGCATTCGGGTCAACGACGGCTTACGTGCTGAAGACCCGATCCCTCTCGCGGCGGTGCTGGCGCACGAACTTCGACACTTCGAGGACTACAAGCTCGGCCAGCTTGGCGACGACGCCCAGGATTGTCTGGAAGCGGAGGCACGCGCGCTGCAACGGGAGGCCGAGACCTGGACCGCACTGATTGCCGCCACCGATCAGTCGCTCCACGAGACCTTGCTCGTCCGCATCGAAACCAGGCGCGCCGCGGTTGCCGGGGAGGGCACGGAGGCCATTGAACGTCTGGCCAGGCGCCTCTACCGCGAAGTCTGCGTGAAAAGGGCGATCCAGATCGCCAAGAGTTGATCGTTGGCGCCACGGCAAGGCTCCGCGGCACGCCGGGAAGCGTTCGACGTCCCAACGACTCCGCGGCACGGCGGTTCGCTCGTCGTAAGCTATTGGGGGCTCGGTCCCGGCGCACGGGTCCGGCCGCACCCGGTCCGATAGCCCGCAACGTCTGTCTGGCATCACAATCGATGCCACTCCCTCCTCGAACGGTCCCGTGGAAACTTCGCTCTACCAGACACTCGCCGACCGCGGGTTCATCCATTCGGTCTCGAGCGCCGATGGGTTGCGCGCCGCCCTAGATCGGCCCTGCGTGTTCTACGTGGGATTCGATCCGACGGCCCCGAGCTTGCACACCGGCCACCTGATCCCACTCGCGCTCGCGGCGCACCTGGCGCAGGCCGGCCACCACCCGGTGCTGCTGGCGGGCGGCGGCACGGGACTGATCGGCGACCCGACCGACCGGGCCGAGACCCGTAATTTGCTCAGCGCCGAACTCGTGGCCGCCAACACTCGGGCCGTCCGCCAACAGGTGGACCGAATCTTCGAGAACGAGCAGGCCGATGTCGCAATTGTCGATAACGCCGAGTGGCTGACCGAACTGCGCTACCTCGAGTTTCTACGCGACATCGGACGCTATTTCAGCGTCAACGAGATCCTGGCGACGGAGACGTACCGCGCGCGCCTGGAAAGCGGGCAGGGCCTGAATTTCGTCGAGATCAACTACCGCCTGCTGCAGGCCTACGACTTCCTGCACCTATTTCGGGAACATGGCTGCACCCTCCAGATTGGAGGCAGCGACCAGTGGGCCAACATCCTGGCGGGGGTGGACCTGATCCGGCGGATCGAGGGCGAGGAAGCCTTCGGGCTGGTGACGCCGCTGCTCACGACCAGTTCGGGGCAGAAGATGGGCAAAACGGCCGACGGCGCACTGTGGCTGGACCCTCAGCTAACCTCGCCCTACGACTTCTTTCAGTACTGGATCAACATCGAGGATGCCTCGGTGGAGCGCACGCTGGCGCTGCTGACGCCGCTGCCCATGGACGAGGTTCGCGCGCTGGCCGCGCTACCCGGCGCGAAGATTCGAACCGCCAAGGAGCGGCTGGCCTACGAGGTCACGGCCAGAGTCCACGGTCGAGAGGCCGCCGCCGCGGCCCGCGACAGTGCGCGGGCGCTATTCAGGCGTGACAGTGGGTCCACCGCGGCCGCGCCCCAGACACAAGTGACCGAGGAACAGCTGGCCGCGGGTCTGGGCATTGTGGAACTCCTGCTGACCACCGGCCTGGCGGCATCGCGTTCGGCGGCGCGGCGGCTGATTTCGCAAGGCGGCGCCTACGCCAACGACCGGCGCGTGGACAGCCCCGAGACGGTCTTTCACGCGGACGCGTTCCAGGACGGCGAGTTGTTGCTGCGCTCCGGTAAGAAGCGCTATCACCGAATCCTGATTGGCTCATGATGAGGAGTGGGTACCCGTGAACTGGTCGGCCAGTGAAATCCGGCGCGTGGACGCCCAAAGCTCCGGTGAGCTCTGGGAGCGCTTCCTCGCCGCCATGGTGGCGTACTGGAACGAGAGTTTCCCCAGCGAACTGAGCCACCTGGAATGGCACGAGTTGTATACCGAGCGCGTCCGACGACGGCTGAACGAACGGCCGACCTGGCTGTGGATGTACGAGCGCGACGGACGCACGCTGGCGCTCACAAACTTCCACCTGGACGGCGGCGTGGCGCATGTGGCCGAGGTCTGGGTGGCCCCCGATTCGCGCCGTCATGGGCTGGGCGCCTTCATGATCCGGCAGATGCGCCGGACCTTGCGCGAAGCCGGCGTGACGCGCATGGCCGTTACGGTTCCCGCCAACGCCACGGTGGCCGCCAGCATCGACTTCTGGCACGACCTCGGCTTCACCGAGGTCGCCGTGCACCTGGAAGCCACGACCTTCGGTCCCAACGGCGACTGATTGGGGCCCGGCGCGGCGCATTCCAGGCGACGTCGCCGCGCGAACGAATGTTTCACGTGAAACATCGCGTTGGCACACATCGCCCGCGTCGCTACGCTCGGCGGTAACACGCCGAATCGAGGATCGCCAGATGGCCAGTCCAACAGCGCCTCCCGGTCTCTCCGCGCGCCGCGTACCGCTGCGTAAGCCAATGACGCCGGAGGATCTCGCCGATGCACGAATCCGCGAGGCCCTTGGCGAAACCGGTCGCTGCGAATGGGCACAGCGCCACGATGGGCTCCGCCAGTACCACGACGACATCTGGGGTGAGCGCCCGGCCGACGACGCCGAGTTCTTCGAGCGCATGCTGCTCGAAATCTTCCACGCCGGCCTCAGTTGGACGCTGATCTGGAACAAGCATGAGGTCCTTCACGACGCCTACCACGGTTACGAGATCGATGCGGTGGCGGCGTACGGGTCCGCCGACATTGCCCGCCTGCTCGACGATCCCCGCGTGATTCGCAGCGAGCGGAAGATCGTCGCGGCCATCGAGAACGCACGGAGCGTGCAGGAGATCCAGGACCGCGACGGGTCCTTCGAGAGCTTTCTGCTCGGCTTGCCGACGAGCACGAATGCCAAGATCAACGCGCTGAAGAAGACGTTCAAGTTCATGGGGCCCGGCACGTCGCGCGCATTCCTGGAAGCCACCGGCCTGGTGGCGCCGCCGCATCACGAGTACTGCTTCAAGGCCGGACGCCCGGTCTGGTCCGCCGCCTGAGCCCCGCGCGGTGACCACCGTAGCGCTGGACGCCCTGCGGCGGTTCGGTCTCGCGGCACTGGCCACCCGCGGTGTCAGCGAGTCCGATGCCGCGCTAGTCATTGACGTCATGCTCGAGCAGGATCTGCGCGGGCACGGCCACCACGGAATCGTGTTGCTGGCCCTGCGGATACGCGACCTGGACGCCGGACGGGCCCGGGCCGACGCGGAGGTCGAAGTGCTGGCCGACCTGCCGGCCTTTACCGCCCTGGATGCGCACGGGGCGCTGGGACCGGTGGGAGCCGTCCAGGCCATGGACGCTTGCATCGTCAAGGCGCAAACCCAGGGATCCGCGATGGCTTCGCTGCGCGACATGCCGCACTGGGTCATCCCGGCCTTCTACAGCATGCGCGCGGCGTCGGCCGGCTTAATTGGCTACTGCTGCTGTTACACCGATCCCTCGTTCGCCCCGGTAGGCGGCGCCTCGCGGGTGCTAGGTAACAATCCCCTGTCCTACGCGATTCCCGCCGACCCGCGCCCGCCGATCGTCGTGGACTTTGGCGTCTCCGCCTCCACCGGACGGATGCGTGAATTGGTGGCGGACGGCCAGCCCCTGCCGGACGGCTGGGCGGTTGACAGCAAGGGGCGTCCGCTCAGTGACCCGGCTCAGGCCATGGCCGAAGGAGTTTTCCTACCCATCGCCGAGCATCGCGGTTACGGCCTGGGCCTGGTTCACGAACTGCTGGGCGCCACACTCAACGCCATGCCCATGGCGCTTGAACACCCGCCTGGACGCTACGGCGGGTTCTTTTCGGCTTGCCGTGTCGACGCCTTTCGTCGGCGCGAAGAGTTCTTACGCGATGTCAATCACGCCCTCGATCGGGTCACAAGCAGCGCATCACTGGATCCGAATCGCCCCATCCGCTACCCCGGCGAGCAGTCCGGCCTGGCCCTCCGCCGCAACCGCGCCCGAGGCCAGGTCGATCTCAGCCGCGCGTCGTGGGACCGAGTTCACGAGGTCGCCGAGCTAACCGGCGTCCCGGCGCCCGAGACGGTGGACTAGAGTCCAGGTTCCGGCGCCTACCTGAAGCGCGAAACCACGACAGCGTTGGCCGGGAGCGGGTAGCGGCCGCCGCGTTTGAGGTCGCGGGGGACGGTGGCGCGGCCGCCGCGGCGGGCGGAGACGCCGGCGAATACGCGCAGCGGCGTGCCTCCGGCGCTCACGCGCTGCATCACGTGGGCCATGCCGACCTGGCGCTGGTTGGTGTCAAGAGCCGCGCTGGTGACGATGCCGACCCAGCCGCCTCGAGCGTCCACCACGGGATCGCCTTCGCGGGCGATCGGCACGCGCTCGTCGGTGATCGTGAAACGCACAATCTGGCTGGTGCGGCGCTGCTCGCGCGCGATGAAGCCGGAGCGCCCGATGAAGAACGGCTTGTAGAGCTTCACGAAGCCGCCGAAGCCCGCGTCGCCCGGCGTCAGGTCGAGGTCGCCGCCGAGTTCGTGGCCGTAGAGCGGCAGCCCGGCCTCGGTGCGGGTCGAGTCGCGAGAACCCAGGCCGGCCGGACGAACGCCGTCGTCGAAGCCCGCGTCCAGGATCGCGTGCCACAGGTCGTTGGCGGCGTCCGGATGCACCAGCAATTCAAAGCCCACGCGCTCTCCCGTGTATCCGGTGTGCGCGACTTCCAGATCGATTCCGGCCAGTGTGAACGACCCGACATCGAACCCTCGCATGCGTCGCAAACGGCGTCGCGACTCGTCGTCGGGCGTCAAGCGGCCCAGCACGTCGCGTGATCGAGGACCCTGCAGCGCCAGGTCCAGTCGCCGCTCGTCGCCTTCGGCCTCGGCCTTCAGGTCGCGAAGCGTGACCTGAATCGGAGCCTGGGCCCACGGATCGTCCGGCTCGATTTCGTACTGACGCTCGTTCACACCGTTCAGCCAGACCCAGTTCTTTTCGGTGTTGGCCGCGTTGACCACGACCAGGAATCGCTCTCGTTCCATCCGGTAGATAATCAGGTCGTCCAGCGGATGGCCGGTGGGATCCAGCAGGTAGGTGTAGGCCGCGCGGCCGTTTGGCAGCCGCGAGGCGTTGGCCGTTGTCACCAGGTCCAGGAACTCGCCGGCGTGCTCGCCCTCGACGGCGAAGACCCCCATGTGTCCAACGTCGAACAGGCCGGCCGCCGTTCGAACCGCCGCATGCTCCTCGGCGATGCCGCCGTAGTAGACCGGCATGGACCAGCCGGCGAAGGGCACCATGCGGGCGCCCAGGTCGTTGCTGTGGACGTCGTGCAGCGGGGTCTGGCGCAGCGGGTCGCCTTCTTGCCACAGGCCGCCCAGCAACGCACCCCACACGGGGCCCCGCAATTGGACCTGGGCCAGCGGATCACTGGCCTCCTGCGACCAATCGAACCGAGGCCGGGCCTCGGACGGCTCCGTGGGCAACCTTGCTTGCCGTCCCAGGAAGAACGGGCGGCTCAGGTCAGGCGCGGGCGCTAGCGGCAGTCGTGTCCGCACGACGTTGCGTGCCTTCAATTCCGCTTCGACGACGGCCGCGTCGGCCGAGGGATACAGCAGCACGGCCGCACGGCCGTCGCGGGCCAGCAAGGCCGGCACCTCGGCCACGTCGAGGGTGGTTACGCCCGCTTTCGCGCCGAGGCGGTCGGCGTCCGCCGCGCTGACGGTCATGCCGGTCATACCGAGACTGACGTGCGCCGCGTCGGCGACAGCGACTGGTCCCACGATCTTGCGACTCGGCTCGTCCGGGTCGATCAGCGCGTATCCGTCCGCGACTTCCTGCAGCCACTCGGTCGCGCATTCGCTGATCGCGGGATCGAGCACTGCGAAGAGCCGGCGGTCGCGGGGCGACCGGTCCTCGTCAGGGCGCACGAACAACACCGGTTGGACATCGCCGGCGGGATCGGAAATGCCGGCGTGAATGGCCTGGCCAGGCTCCATATCGCGCACCCGCTGGTCCGAGATTTCGTCGGCGAAGGCCAGAACGCGGCGCCCGCGCAGTTCCAGTATTCCCGAGGGTGGGGTAGCGGCTGGCGCAGGCACGTCTTCCGCGCGTCCGCGCGCCGCGAACTCGGCAACGTCTTGGCGAAGTTGTAACTGCGTGAGGAAGTCGAGACGTCCGCGGAATCGCGGCGACCGGCGGCCGGGATAGGTCACGCCGACCATCGCCTTGAATGAACGGGCCAGAATGTCGGCCAGCACGTCCATGTCGTCGGCGGTGTAGCCGCGCTGGGTCAGCCAGGGCGTGCCCAGGCGCACACCGGTGGGGGCCGCGAATCCCACGTCACCGGGCAGCGAATTGCGATTTGCCACGATGCCGATGCTGTCCAGCATGCGCACCGCCGGTTCGCCGCGCAGGTCGCCGCCGGCTCCGGTGCGTTTCAGGTCGAGCACCAGCAGGTGCGTGTCGGTGCCGCCGTAGGCGAGGCCGACGCCGCGAGCCGTCAGGGCGTCGGCCAGGGCCGTGGCATTCGCCCGGATTTGCCGCTGCGTGGCGCGAAACTCCGGAGAGTCGGCGATCTTGAAGGCGACGGCCATCGCCCCGATCTTGTTCAGGTGCGGGCCACCCTGTTCGCCCGGGAACACCGCCCGGTCGATGCGGCGCATCAGGCGCCGCCGGTGCGAGAGGATGACCGCGCCGCGGGGTCCGAATAGCGTCTTGTGGGTCGTGAACGTGACCACGTCGGCCAGGCCCACCGGCGACGGATACTCGCCCGCCACCACCATCCCGGCCGGATGCGAAATGTCTGCCAGCAGGTAGGCGCCGACCTCGTCGGCAATGGCGCGGAACCGCTCCCAGTCCGGCGCCCATGGGTACGAGGTATAGCCGGCCACAATGATGCGCGGGCGATCGCGCCGGGCGATTTCAGCGATCTGGTCGTAATCCAGCCGCCCGTCCACGTCGGCAATGCTGTAGCTGGAAGACTGGAATCGGCGTCCGCTGCGATTGACCGATGCCCCGTGGCTCAAGTGCCCGCCGTGGGCCAGGGCCAGGCCGAGGATGGTGTCGTCGGGCTCCAGCAGCGCTTCGTATACGGCGTTGTTGGCGGCCGCGCCGGAAAGCGCCTGCACGTTCACGTACAAGCCGTCGGCGGGAACGCGCGCGTTGGCAAACAGCGCCGCGCAGCGTCGTTGCGCCAGCGCTTCAACGAGGTTTGTGTAGTCGTTGCCGCGGTAGTAGCGGCGGTCCCCGTAGCGACGGAACCGCGCCAGCTGGGCCCCCGTATCCGCCAGTCGCTCCGGTAGGTCGCGACGCATCGGGCCCGACGGGTAGCCCTCGGCGTAGATGCTGGTCAGCGGTGAACCCAGCGCAGTCCGCACCGGGGCCGGCGTGAGGCTCTCCGAGGGAATCAGGATCAGCTTGTCGCGCTGCCGGCGGTGTTCCCGCGCGATGAGGTCCGCCACCAGCGGATCGACGTCGTCAAGGTCCTGGTCGAAGACGAGATCGGCGTAGGTCGAATTAGCGGTCATGAGTTGGCCTGAGAGCCCAGCCCTTCCAGCTTAATGCCACGCCCGCGTACGGATGGTGACGCGGCCCGCGTATGGCGTGGTTGGCCTGGATGGATCCCGTCGGCTAGCGCTGGACCCGGCGGCCTTCGCGGAGGGCGCGGGAGCGGGCCTGCTGCATGGTCTCGCGGACCCTGCCGCCGAAGCGTTCTTCCAGCCAGGGGTCGCCGCGAACGTGGTAGCCGGCCCTTTCCCAGAATCCAGGCTCTTCGTGGTCCATGAACTCCAGGCCGCGCACCCACTTGGCGCTCTTCCAGAAGTAGAGGCTGGGCAGCACCAGGCGCAGCGGGCCGCCGTGCTCATGGGTGAGCGGGGCGCCGTCGTGATCGAACGCGAACAGCACGTCGTCCTGGTCCAGTTCGGAAAGCGCCAGGTTGGCCGTGTAGTTCGGGTCGGCGTGGACCATGACGAACTGGGCTTCGGGCAGCGGCTTGACCCGCGACAGGATCTCGCGGACGTGGATGCCACGCCAGAGGTTGTCGTACTTACTCCAGTGCGTGACGCAGTGGATGTCGGAGGTGATTTCAACCTGTGGAAGCGAGATGAATTCGTCCCAGGTCCAGCGCACGTCTTCTTCGACCAATCCCGTGATGCGGAAGTCCCACTTGGCCATGTCGTAAGGGCGCGGCTCCATGTAGTGGAGGACCGGCCACTTGTCGGTGAGGCGTTGGTCGGGCGGCAGGCGCGGCTCGCGCAGTTCGGGCGGGCGCGGCGTTACGTCTGGAACGTCGGCCACCGGCTTGGAGTTGCCGCGCAGGAATCGGTTGAACATTGGGTTTGCAACTGGGGACCTTCTGACTCGACCGTACGCGCGTCTCGGGTTCGGCGCAACCGTCGGCCGTCTCAGCCCACCGGCGTCGCACCGTCGAAGACCGGCGGGTCGACCGCGTCGACAATCATGCGAGCCACGTCGGCGATCGCCGCCGCTGAACGTTCGCGGTCGGGCGTCCGATCCACCAGCAGCACCAGCGTGACCGGTCCCATGGCGGTGTAGACGACGCCGGCATCGTTACTGGCGTCGGGATAGTCGCCGGTTTTGTGAGCCACGGGGTGTTGCCTCAGCCAACGCGGGATCCGATTGGTCCGGCGCTCCCCTAGCAGCAGATCGCGCATGGATCGGATTTCGGTCAGCGTCGGCTGCCAGACGCCGGGTCGCAGACCGACCATGCGTTCCAGCACATCCGCCATTTCGCGCGCGGTTGTGACTGGCTCGTTTATGTTGACCGTGGTGACTTGCAGTCCTTCGCGCCGCAGGTCAAAGTCGATGTTCTGGTAGCCCACACGGTCCGCCAGCAGGATGGCGGAGGCGTTGTCGCTGACCGTGATCGCCTGCGTCAGTGCCGTGCCTACCTCAATCTGCTGACCCGGCTCGAGGCTCACCGGTGGGTCGGCGCGTTCCGCCACGGTTTCGTTCATCGTCAGCAGTTCGCCGAACGACAGCAGTCGCGCCGCCCGCTGGCGAAAGGCTTCGCGTAGCAGCAGCGCCTTCCAGACGCTGAGCGTGCGCATCTGTTTGTCGGCGTTGACGGCCACCAACGGACGGCTGGAGCCCGAGTTGGCGGCAAAGACGGCCCAGTGGCCAGGTTCCCGCCGAATGCGAGCGCGAACGGCCGCCGTCAAGCGCTCGTGGATCGTCCGCCCCGCGGATCCGAGCAACGCGTCCATGCTGGAAACCGGCCTGGCGCGGTCATGGGTCACGAGTTCCAGGTCGACCAAGAGCTGTCCCACGGGCCGCACCCGCACGGCTTGACTATCGAGGGGACGTTCCAGCACCCCGCGCTGGAAGCGCTGCACGATGGTCTGGCCGAATTGCTTTGGCTGTGACATGGGCAGGCCGAATCGCCGCAGCGCCCGGTTCCGGTCCCACTCAAGGAAGCGGGCCGGCGCGGGGTTTCCAAAGTAGGCGGCCCGAATGTGGTCGTCGGTCAGCCAGGCCAGCCGCGCATCAGCATTGGCGCCGGCGTTTATGGGCATCGGCACCTGGCGCCGGTCGTGCAGCCAGCGCGTGTAGCCAGCCGCGTCAAGTAGTTCCAGCACGTTGGCCGGGGCAAGGTTCACGTCGCGGAGCGGTGATTGGATCGCCCCGTGGGTGAAGGCCTGGATAGCCAGACCCTCTCTCCCGAAGGGGAGGCTGACCGGATAGCCGAGAACGTGAGGGCCGCCGGCTCTGCGATAGACGTCCCACCAGGGCCGGCGCCCGTTGAACACGGCGAATCCCGCGTCCGGCGCCGGCGACGCCTGGCGATAGTGGTGCCCATTCTCGATGGCGAAGTCCTGCGGCACGTCCTCGTCGGTCAGCCCCGGACCAACGAACGGCGCGGCAGCCAGCGTTCCGGCGACGACTCGTCCGAATGCGCGTCGTCCAATGGGCGGTGACCCGCCGTACCCGTGCCCGGACGGCGTGTCGTAGTCAGCCACGCACGTCAGCCGACGGCCACTGGCAGATTGCCGAAGAACGTCAGCGATTGACCCAACCCCGGCGCGGCATCGGCCATGGAGGGACCTGCCGCGCCCAGCGGATCGCCGCGCTCGTGCACGAACGTCGTGACCCGGAACCGCAGCGAGGCCGGGTCGCGTTGAACTTCCAGCGCGGGAATCAGAAAGACGACGCGCGACCCGTCAACGAACGCGGCAGCGCCGGTAGGTGCGACGGCGGCGGGATTGATAGCTGTGCGCTTCTGCAGTCGCCAGGGTGGTGCGGCGTCGGGTCGGTAGATCAACTCGAACCACGTGTCGGTGTTCTGGAAGAGGTCGAAGTCGCCGACCTGCGGCCTCCAGTCGTCGCTGATGCTGTCGGTGGCCTGTAAGGCAAGGGCGATCTGGAAGCCGAGATTGCTGTCGGCGCGCGGCAGTCTGTCGGCCAGTTCAATCAGGAAGGCCACATAGGTCCCCTCGGCCATTGACGGGGCCACGGGCTCCACGGTGAACCAGGCGCTTCGCAGGAGGTCCACGTCGGCACCCGTCAAGTCCGTGGTTCCGCTGGTGATGCGCCGAATATCGGCGAATGCGAAGCCGTTGACTGGCGAGAGGTCATGAATCGAGAAATAGTCCGCGCTGCGATCGACATGAAAGAGGGGCTGGTCGTCGGCGGGGACGATGGCCAGAGTGCGGTCGACGGCCCGGGCGCCCAGCACGACGGTCCCGTCGGCCACTTGGGCATCAAGCTGCTGGCCGGTCTGATAGCGCCACGTCCCCTCATCCGTACCTCGAATCAGCACCAGGGGAACGGTCTGTTCGGTTCCCGCGCGCAGGTCGAGCCTGCCGATACGGTCGGGAACCAGCGCGGCGGAACCCTTCGTCCGGGTGAGCCGCAATTCGGCCGCTCCGTCGCCGCCCAGGTTCACCAGCCGGCAGGCAGTGCGCCGCATCAGGGCACCGCTGGGAACGTCAACGCTGTCAGGACAAAGCGTGGCGACGAGGGGAGCCGCGACGGCGCTGACCCCGCCGGCGGCGCGCGGCAGCGCCAGTTGGTAATCCTCAATCTCACCCGCCTGCCAACGCCCGCCGCCATCCCAGGCGTCGCCCACAATGCGTTCCCGCGTCAGGGCCACCCGCATCCAGGCGCCGTCCGGCAGCCGAGTCGCGCTTCCGAGCGCGAACGGAAGCGTGCGAACCGATCGGGATGTTCCCGGGGACAGGGATACCACGAGGTTTTGTACCGCCCACTCTGGCGTCTCGTGTTCGCCGATGCTCCAGCGGCCGTCTAGGTTCATGTCAATCAAGACGTTCAAGTAGCGGGGTCCCGGCGACGCGCCAGCCATCAGCGACACCATCACGCTCAGCGTGGCCTGGGCCGGCGCCTGGTCCAGGGCCAACGTCAACGACACCACGCCGTCATCGCCGCCATCGTTGTTGACCAAGTTGGGCACGCCATCAGGGTCAGCCCGGTCGTCCGCCCCGGCCTCGGCCGACACGGCATCGCCAAGCCGGTCAAAACCCGGTCGTAGAACATGGGCCCCCGGATTGGGACTACTTCGCGTATCGAGCCTGGTAGGGAAGCGGCCGATCACGCGCGTGCCTCGATAACCCGCGGGCGCACCGTCAGGCGCGTCGCCAAAGTCGGCGGCCAGCGGCGGCGGAGCCGTCGGACTGGTCGCCGCCCTGACGGCAGCAATCGGCGCTTGCGTGATTTCCGGTGCCGTGTTCACAGTCGGAGTGGCGGCCGGACCGGCTGCGGCCGGAACGGGGCCCGACTCCTCCGCAGGTTCGCAGCCCACCAGCGCCGCCGAGGCCAGCAGCAGTGCAACGGCGCAATTTCGAGCATTCGGGCGCATGAATCAAGGCCTATCCGGTGTTCGGTTCAGGCTATCCGACGATGCGCCGGCGTGGCTCAGCTGTGGGACTTGGAGCCGCTATCCGTCCGGGACCCGATCCAGCGAACGAATACGCCAACTGCTCCGGTCAAGCCAATCAGGAAACCCATGATCGCTGCTAGCCCAATGACGGAAGCAATCGTTGCTTGCCAGTCGGCATCCGTAGCCACCGCCCTGTGTTTCTTACTGTCTGTGATCTGCGGTCTGGTGTCTCCCAGGCGCTCGGGTTCGCCACGATCCGCCCGTAGGCCCGGCATGCCGTCGGCTCGCATTCAAGGTGGGTATACGGTCAGCTGCTGTCGCTGGTTAGTGCGGCGTGGACTTAGGTGCGAGTGACCGCCTGCTCGGTCGCGTTACGGCCGTTGACACCGTGGCTCACAGGTTCCGGGGCATACGTGGCGTAGGAGTCGGGGGTTTCCCAGAGAGTGACGGCGATGACGGGGAAGCCGAGGGCCTGGGTTTGCTCGAAAACGAGGCGGGCCAGGTTTTCGGTGGTGGGATTGTTGTCGATGAGGTAGGCGTGCTGGCCAAGGGCTTCGATGGCCTCCACGAGCGGGTCGTCGCGGCGCAGGATCATGCGGTGGTCGAGGTGTTCGTCGATCCAGGCCTGAATGCTGTGCCGCACGTCGCGGAAGTCGGCGACCATGCCCATGTCGTCGAGGGTGTCTGAGGCGAGGCGGATTTCGACGCGTCCGTTGTGGCCGTGGGGCTGGTTGCACTTGCCCTGGTAGTCAATGAGACGGTGGCCGAAGCAAAAGTCGATGTGTTTGACGATTTCGTACATGACTGGGGTGGCTCCTGTCAGGAGACGGTGCGGCCGCCGTCGACGGGGATGACGGCGCCGGTGACGAAGTCGGTGGCTTCGGTGAGATAGAGAACGGTCTGGGCGATGTCTTCGGGATCGCCAATGCGGCCGAGCGGGGTGGCGGCGGCAACGGCGTCGATGGTTTCCTGGCTGAAGTCGGCGGGCATGAGGATTGGGCCGGGGGCAATGGCGTTGACCATGACGGTGGGGGCGAGTTCTTTCGCAAAGACGCGGGTGAGGGTGACGATGCCGCCCTTGGCCACGAAGTAGGGGGCGTAGTTGACGTAGGGCCGGTCGACGGCCCAGTCGGCGATGTTGATGATCTTGCCGCGGCCGCGCTGGCGCATGTGCAGGCCAAAGAGCCAGCAGCCAAGGTAGGGGCCCTTGAGGTTGACGGCGATGTTGCGGTCGAAATCGGCCTCGGTGAGGTCGTCCAGCGGGGTCTCGAAGTAAATGGAGGCGTTGTTGAGGAGGACGTCGACGCCGCCGAAGCGTTCGATAGCGGCGTCGCGGATGCGCTCGACGCCCTCCCTGGTCGACACGTCGGCCTGGACGGCCAGCGAGCCGACGCCGAGGGCGGTGAAGTCCTGGACTGCCTCGCGAGCTTCGTCGGCGGAGGTGCGGTAGTTGACGACGATGTTGGCCCCGCGCTCGGCCAGCCGGGTGGCGACGTGGCGTCCCACGCGGCGCGCGCCGCCGGTGACGACGACGGTTGCGCCTTGGAGGTCCATGAACTCCTGCCTTCGCTTCGATTGGCGGCTACCGGCCGACCACCCTCACGGTTACATCGTACGCTGCGACGGGCTGCCGGGATGTAGCGATTGTCACGGGGGATGGATGGCTGAGCGAGCGGCGGTGGGGTCGCGAGTGGCGGCGCTGGTGAGCGGGCTGGACAGTTGCATCATGGCCGGGCTGCTGGCGCGTGAGTACGCGGAGGTGACGCCGCTGTTTGTGCGGGCCGGGCTGCGCTGGGAGGACGCGGAACTGGCGGCGCTGGGGCGATTTTTCGGCGCGCTGAATGCGCCGGCGGTGCGGCCGATCGTGGAACTGGCGTTCGATATCCGGTCGGTCTACGGGTCGCATTGGAGCGTGGGCGGATCGGAGGTGCCCGACGCTCAGCAGCCGGATGAGGTGTGGTACCTGCCGGGGCGAAATTTGCTGCTGCTGGGGGCGGCGGCGCTGTACGGCGGGGTGCACGAGACGCCGAACCTGGCGATTGGACTGCTGGCGAGCAACCCGTTTCCGGACGCGACGACGGACTTTCTGCGCAGCCTGGAGCGGACGGCGGGTCTGGCGATGGATACGAGCTTTACGGTGCTGACGCCGCTGGGCGAGATGCACAAGGACGACGTGATCCGGGCCGGGGCCGGCATGCCGGTGGAGGAGGCGCTGTCCTGCGCCAGTCCGGTGGACGGTCGGCACTGCGGGGTGTGCGGAAAGTGCGGCGAGCGGCGGCGCGGGTTTATCGACGCGGGAGTGCCGGACCCGACGGACTACGTTGAACTGGGTCCGCTCTAGGCTCCCTTGCCGGTGGTTTCAGTAAGACAAGTGCGCCGCAGCATGGATTCTGACTGGCCGGTGCTAGCCTTGGGGGCCAGGACGGCGCGCGGATTGTGCGGCGCCGGATTACCACTCGACACCTAGCTTTGCCATGACTTCGCTACCCCAGGCGCCCGCGGATCGGGTCGCCGAGATCACCCAGGCGCTGGCGCGCGTGATGGAGCCGGATTTGCAGCGCGGGCTGGTGGCGGCGCGACTGGTTCGTGACGTGCGCGTCAACGGCGACGATGTGTCGCTGACGGTGGTGTTGACCTCGCCCGCATCGCCGCATCGAGAAGCGCTCGAGCGCGAGGTGCGGGAAGCGATTGCCGGGTTGGGGTGGCCGCGCACGGTGGAGATCACCTGGACGGCCGAAGTCTCGACCAATACGGGTTTCGGTCAGGAGGGCGATGTCCTAGCCGGTGTCAAGAACACGCTGGCGGTGGCGAGCGGCAAGGGCGGCGTCGGGAAGTCCACGGTGGCCGTGAACCTGACGGTTGCGCTGCGTGAGCTTGGGGCGAAGGTGGGGTTGCTGGACGGGGACATTTACGGCCCGAACGTGCCGGGGATGCTGGGGATCGACGGACGGCCGGTGCTGGAGAACGACAAGATCCAGCCGCTGTCGGCGTTTGGCGTGCCGGTGATGTCGATGGGCTTCCTGACGGATCCCGGCCAGGCGGTGATCTGGCGGGGACCGATGGTGGCGCAGGCGCTGCGGCAACTGCTGCACGACGTGGCCTGGGGTGAGTTGGACTATCTAATCGTGGATCTGCCGCCGGGGACTGGGGACGCGCCGTTGTCGCTCTCGCAACTGCTGCCGCTGTCCGGCGCGGTGATCGTGAGCACGCCGCAGGAAGTGGCACTGCAGGACGTGCGGCGCGGGATTGCAATGTTCGAGAAGCTGCGGGTACCGGTGCTGGGAGTGATCGAGAACATGTCGTACTTCATCAGTCCGGACACGGGCGCGCGGTTCGAGATATTCGACCACGGCGGGGCGCGGCGGGCAGCGGAGGAATTGGGCGTGCCGTTCCTGGGTGAGATTCCGCTGGACCCGGAGGTGCGGATTGCTTCGGACAACGGGCGGCCGGTGGCGTCGCAGGGGATGAATAGCCCGGTGGCGGGGCCCTACTTCGAGGCGGCGCGGGGGATTGCGTCGGAGATCACGAAGCTGAACGCGGCGCGGCCGGATCCGCTGCCGGTGCTCTAGCGGGCGGTTGCCCGTTTTGCTGACGGGCGCTTTTGGCTTGTAACTGGCTGCCCTGTGTTGGCCCGTTGGCGCCCTTCAGTCCCCGTTGTAGGTGATGACTGTGTGGACGGGGTGGTCGCTGAGCCTGGCGCTGCCGCCAAGGAACGCGAGGTCGATGAGGAATGAGATGCCGACCAGGTCGCCGCCCAAGCTTTCGACTAACTCGACCGCCGCGACGGCGGTTCCACCGGTGGCGATGACGTCGTCGATGACGGCGACGCGGTCGCCGGGGTGGATGGCGTCGACGTGGACCTCGATGGTGTCGGTGCCGTATTCAAGCTCGTAGGTGGCCGAGGTGGTTTCGGCCGGCAGCTTGTTGGGTTTTCGCAGGGGAACAAAGCCGCAGCCGAGTTCAACGGCAACGGCGGCGGCGAAGATGAAACCGCGGGACTCGATGGCGGCGACGGACGCGAGATTGGCGTGGCGATACGGCTCGGCAAGGGCCTGCACGGCGGTCTCCAAGGCGCCGGGATCCTTGAGCAGCGGGGTGATGTCCTTGAAGACGATGCCTGGCTTGGGGAAATCGGGGACGTCGCGGATGTAGGCGGTGAGGTCGAGGGGCATTGAGGTGCTCGGCGGGGTTGAGGCCGGGTCATGGTAGGACGCAGGCACCGGATAGAATTCGGGCGAGACTGCCTGAACCGCGAGGGGTGTTCAGATGCCGGCGTATACGTATGAATGCGAGACGTGCGGAGACGTTTTTGACGTTAGGCGCTCGATGACGGATGAGAGCCCGGTGATCTGTACATCGTGCGCGAGCAGCCGGGTGCGGCAGGTGTATTACGCGCCGGCGATGGTGGGGCGGTCGTCGTCAGGTTCGGCCGGCCGGGCGCAGACGGCGAATGACGCGTACATGAACGGCGGGGGCGGGGGCTGCGGGAGCTCCTGCGGGTGTCACTAGAGGACACAGCCAGCTAAGTAGAACCGCCCGAAACGAATGTCGCGCCGCTGGACGTGGTGTCCCGGCTGCCGGGTGGGTTAGGCGGCGGGTTCGTGGCCGGTTTGCGCGTTACCGAAGACGGTGTAGAGACCCTCGACGGCACCGATGAGCCGCGCCTGACTCTGCTCTAGCCCCGCCACGCGGGTTTCAAGGGCCTTCGTATCCTCGCGGGCGGCGTCGATCTCCGCTTTCAATTCACTGCGCGAGGCGGCGATCTCCGCCTTTAGTTCACTGCGCATAGCCGTCATGTCGGACCGTAGACCACGGTAGAGCGCGACGTTGACGCTGACGACTCCGCCCAAGCCGATCAGCCCCGCCGCGCCTACGCTCAAGATTCCGATCAGTTCCGGGCTCATCCCGTCAACCTGTCGTGCGTTGGGCGGATACCAACACTTTACCGGGCGGTGTGCAGCCTGGTGTGCGGGTTTCTGGCCTGGAAGAAGTGCTGGACGTGGTCGAGGCGGTGGGTGAGAGGGGCCGGGGGGAGGGAGCGGAGTACGGTTTGGCCGTAGCGGCGACGGCGGAGGCGGCTGTCAAGGACGGCTACGACGCCGCGGTCGCTGGTGGAGCGGATGAGACGGCCGAAGCCCTGCTTGAGTAGGAGAGCGGCGCGAGGTAGGGCGAGTTCGGCGAACCAGTTGGCGCCCTGACTGCGCAGGTGGTCGGTGCGGGCGGCGACGACGGGGTCGTCGGGCACGGCAAACGGCAGGCGGGCGATGACGACGAGGCGGAGGGCATCGCCGCGGACGTCGACGCCTTCCCAGAAGGAGCGCAGACCGAAGAGGACGCCGTTGTTGGCTTCCCGGAAGCGTTGCAGGAGGTCGGCGGGAGCGGCGTCGCCCTGGCGGAAGCGGGGATAGGGAAAGGCGTTGCGGGTTCGGCGCCAGGCGTCGTTCATGGCGCGGCGGCTGGTGAAGAGGAGGAACGCGCCGCCGCCGGAGGCGTCTACCAGATCGATAAGGCGTTGGGCGAGGCCGGCGAGATAGGACTCGTCGTCGTGACCGGCGGTTGGAGGCGGCTGGAGGTCGGCGGGGGCGTAGATGAGGGCCTGGCGGCGGTAGTCGAAGGCGGGGTCGGTGATGAGCTCGGCGGCGCCGCCGAAGCCCAGGCGGGAGATGAGGTAGGCGAACGAGCGGTCGACGGTGAGGGTGGCGGAGGAGGCGATTACGGCGGGGCGATGGCGGGTGGCGCCGTGGATCAGACCGTCGACTTCGAGCGGGGCGGCGTGGGCCGTGAGCGAGCCGTCGCGGCCGCGCTCGGCGAAGTGGACCCAGGAAGGGTCGTCCAGGCGGAAGACGCGATCGGCGTCGGCGGCCAGTTCGTGGACGCGACGGGCGACCCAGGCGCGGGTGTCCGGGTCCGAAATCTCTTCGCAGGCTTCTAGCAGGGAATGGGCGGTTTCGGCGAGGGTGAGGCCGGGGCCGATTTCGTCGGTGATGGTGGTGCGGTTGAGGCCCACGGTTCGGTTGAGGGCGGCGAAGGCGCGGGCGCTGGCGGCAACGACGGCGGACATGGCGCGGGTGTGCTCCGGGCCGAGGGAGTCGCGGACGCGGGGAGCGTTCATGATGCGGGCGGCGCGGCCGTCGTCCAGGTGGGCCGAGAATGAAGAGGTGGCGGCCTCGTCGAGCGTGTGGGCTTCGTCGAGGATGAGGACGCCGTCAGGCGGGAGGGGCATGCCGGCGGCCTCGCCTCCAGCGCCGCGGAGCTTGGCGTCGGCGAAGACGAGGTGGTGGTTGGTGACCACAACGTCGGCCTGTCCGGCGCGGGCGCGGGCTTTTTCGGCCCAGCACTCGCCGTGGAAGGGGCACAGGTTGCCTTCGCAGGTGTCGACGCCGCGGGTGAGGTTGGACATAACGTCGGGCGTTGCGTCGGCGCCGAGTTCGGCCATGTCGCCGGTGGCGGTGGTGGAGGCCCAGGCGCGGACCTTGGTCAGCCGTTCGCCGAGCAGGAGGTCGGGAGATTGGGCCTGTTCGTCGAGTGAGAGCAGGCACAGGTAGTTGGCGCGGCCCTTGAGGAGGGCGGTCTTGGGAGCGACGCCGGCCACGCGGGCGGCCAGCGGGAGGTCGTGTGTCCAGAGCTGGTCCTGGAGGGCCTTGGTGGAGGTGCTGACGATGGCGCGGTGTTTGGCCCGCAGCACCGGAACGAGGTAGGCGAGGGTCTTACCGGTGCCGGTGTCGGCTTCCACGACGCCGCGCCCGCCCTCATCGACGACGCCGTCGACGAACTCGGCCATCTGGATCTGGCAGGCGCGCGGCTCGTAGCCGGAGAGATGCTCGGCGAGGGGACCGCGTGGTCCGAAGAGCGCCCGCAGGTTGGCCGGCGCGCCGGGCGCCGGTGCGGGGCCGGCGGCTATGGCAGCAGCCGGCGGGTTGGCAGGGGGCCCAGGCGCGGATCGCCGCGGAAGGCTTCGGCGAAGGCGACGCCGGCCTGGAGGCCGCGGTAGGCGGCCACGGTTTCGGCGGCCTCGCCGAGTTCGACGCTGTGGCTGGCGCGAGTTGCCGCGGCCAGGGAGACGTGGGCGTCGAGGGCGTGGTGCTTGGCGTCGAGGGTGTCGGAGATGTCGACGAACTCGGAGGGGGTGAAGCCGGCGGTCCAGGCGCGTTCGTAGGCGAGGAGGGCGGGGGGCTCGGGCAGGGGGTCGCCTTCGCAAAGGACGTTGGGCGCGGCGGCCATTTCTATGGCGGCGCGGGCCAGGTCCCAGGCGCCCGCGGCATCGACGACGCCGCCAAGCGGAGCGGGGGCAAGGACGAGGTCGGGCTGACGGGCGCGGAAGATCTCGACGACCCTGACGCGGGTGACGGCGTCGGCCTGGACGGCGAAGTCGGAGTGGTCCATCCAGACGAGGTCAACGCCTAGGCGCTCGGCGGCGGTTTCGGCCTCGGCTCGGCGGCGGGTGGCCAGTTCGCGGGGCGGAACGCCGTCCAGGGCGGAGTTCCCGTTGGCGACGGTGACAATGGTCACGTCGTCGCCACGCTTGCGATGGCGCGCCAGGGTGCCGCCGACGGCGAACTCAGCGTCGCCGGGACGGGCGGCGAGGGTGATCACGCGCAACTGAGTGCCTCCAAGTGCTCTCGCGGGCTCCGAACGAGCTTCGAGTGTAGCGAGGAGCCACCGAGACTCAGCGCTGCGTCACAATGCGGGTGCAACCGATTGAGGTAATGGAATGCCGCCAGAACGTGGCGCCGACCGTGGTTTCTTTGACGAGGCGCAAATTTACGTCCGGGCCGGGTCCGGTGGGGACGGGGTGTCGCACTTTCGGCGGGAGAAGTATGTGCCACGGGGAGGGCCGGACGGCGGGGACGGGGGGCGCGGGGGCGACGTGGTGTTGCGGGCGCGGGCGAACCTGCACGCGCTGACGGCGTTCCGGTACAAACGACGGTTTATCGCCGCCAACGGCGGGAAGGGCGAGGGCAAGAAGCGGCACGGGGCCAACGGCGACAGCGTGACGGTGGACGTGCCGTGCGGGACGGTGGCATATGACGACCGGACCGGGGCGGTGCTGGCGGACCTGGTGGAGGAAGGCCAGACCGTGGTGGTTGCCGAGGGCGGCCGCGGCGGGCTTGGGAACGTGCATTTCAAGTCGGCGAGGTTTCAGACGCCGGAATTGGCCACGCGCGGTGGCGGCGGACAGGAACGGCAGGTGCGGCTGGAGCTGGAGTTGCTGGCGGACATCGGGCTGGTGGGGGCGCCGAACGCGGGGAAGTCGTCGTTGCTGGCAAGACTGAGTGCCGCGCGGCCCAAGGTGGCGCCCTATCCGTTCACGACGCTGGAGCCGGTGCTGGGGGTGGTGCAGGCGGGCGACTCGGGGGTGGTGTTTGCCGACTTGCCGGGACTCATCGAAGGGGCCAGCGGGGGCGCGGGGCTGGGGATCGCGTTTCTGCGTCACGTACGGCGGGCGCGGGTGCTGGTGCACGTGGTGGACGGATCGGGGCTGGAAGGGGATCCGTTCGAGGCCTTCCAGGCAATCGACGCGGAGTTGGGCGCCTTCAGCGAGGAATTGCTGAAGCGTCCGCGGATCGTGGCGTTCAACAAGATGGACCTGCTGGAAGCGCGGGAGCTGTGGCCGGATTTCGAGGCGCTGGTTTTGGCGGAGGGTTTCGAGGCGGTGGCGGTGTCGGCGGCGAGCGGAGTCGGGCTGCGGGAGCTGGTGGGTCGAACGGTGGGGATGCTGGCGGAGGCGCCGCCGGCGCCACGGCCGGAGCCCGAGGAGACGGCCGTGCTGCGTCCGACGCCGGTGGACGAGCCGGCGCAGCTGTTCCGCAGGTCCGACGGCACCTACGTGGTGCGTGACGCGCGGCTGGAGGGCCTGGCGCGCAAGCTGAATTTCGATACGCCGGACGCGGCGGACTACTTCCAGCGTCAACTCGACCGCCGCGGGGTGACGGAACGGCTGGAGCGGGCCGGGACCGTGGCGGGCGACACGGTGGTGGTGGGCGAACTGGAGTTCGAGTGGATGGGTCCGGGGCTGTGATAGGTTTTTCCCGAGTGACCATGCGATATGCCAGCTGCGAGACGCCTCGCGCCACACGCACCGCCACTATCTAGCCCCTGCCGCGCGCCGGCGGGGGCCGAACCCGCGCAGAGTTCGCGGGTTTCCTCAGATAACGACTTTCCTTCCTCTTTCCGCGTGGAGCGCCTGCCATGAATGACGACCAGACGTACGACCGCCTCTATCGCGTGCGGCACTCGGCCGCGCACGTGCTGGCCACGGCGATGCTGGACCTGTTCCCGGATGCCCAGATGGGGATCGGACCGCCGACCGACGACGGGTTCTACTACGACTTCGAGCTGCCGCGCGCGCTGACGCCGGACGACCTGAAGGCGCTGCAGAAGCTGATGCTGAAGCACAAGAAGGCGAACTATCCGTTCGAGTACTCCGAGCACGACCGCGACGCGGCACTGGCCTACTTCAAGGAAACCGACCAGCCGTTCAAGGTCGAGTTGATCAACGACCTGCCGGACGACGAGACGATCAGCTACTACACGTCGGGGCCGTTCGTGGATCTCTGCCGCGGTCCGCACGTGGACAGCACGGGCCAAATCGGGGCGTTCAAGCTGCTGTCGATTGCCGGGGCCTACTGGCGGGGCGACGAGAAGCGGGCGCAGTTGCAGCGGGTCTACGGCACGGCCTTCGAGACGAAGGCGGAGCTTGCCGCGCACCTGAAGCGACTGGAAGAAGCGAAGCGCCGCGACCACCGCACGCTGGCGCGGGACCTGGACCTGTTCTCAATCAACCCGGAGATCGGCGCCGGGCTGGTGCTGTGGCACGCCAAGGGCTCGCTGTTGCGGGAACTGCTGGAGACGTTCTGGCGGGAGGAACACCGGCGGCGCGGCTACGACATGGTCTATTCGCCGCACATCGGACGGCGCGAGCTGTGGGAGACCAGCGGGCACACGCAGTGGTTTTCCGAGGGGCTGTTCCCGGAGATGGAGCTGGAGCACCAGACGTTCATCAACAAACCGATGAACTGCCCGTTCCACGTCAAGATCTTCGATTCGCAGACGCGCAGCTACCGCGACCTGCCGCTGCGATACGGGGAACTTGGGACCGTCTACCGGTTCGAGCGATCAGGCACGTTGCACGGGGCGCTGCGGGTTCGCGGGCTGACGCAGGACGACGCCCACATCTTTTGCCGCCGCGACCAGTTCACGGACGAGGTGGCGGGGGCGCTGGACCTGGCCAAGTTCATCTACGAGACGTTCGGTTTCAGCGAGTACATCGTGGAACTCAGCGTGCGCGACGCCTCCGGCTCCGAGAAGTACGCGGGCGACGACGACCTGTGGGAACTGGCCGAGCAAGGGCTGGTGGAGGCCCTGGAGCGGCACGAGATGGCCTATACGCGCGTGGAGGGCGAAGCCGCCTTCTACGGGCCCAAGATCGACATCCAGGTGGCGGACGCCATAGGGCGCCGCTGGCAGCTGACGACGGTGCAGGTGGACTTCAACCTGCCGGAACGCTTCGATATCACCTACGAGGATCAGGACGGTTCGCGCCAGCGGCCGGTGATGGTGCACCGGGCCATCTTCGGGGCGATGGAGCGATTCGTGGCGGTGCTGATCGAGCACTTCGCGGGGGCGTTCCCGGTCTGGCTGGCGCCGGTGCAGGTGGCGGTGATTCCGATCGCCGACCGTCACGCCGACTATTGCGAAGCCGTGGCCGAACGGCTGCGAGAGGCCGGATTACGGGTGCAGGTGGACTCTCGCGCCGAGAGGATGAACCGGAAGATCCGCGACGCGCAGTTGCAGAAGACGCCGTACATGCTGATCGCGGGGGACCGCGACATCAAGGCCGAAAAAGTCTCGGTGCGGTTGCGGACGGAGGAGGACCTGGGGGCGATGACGGTCGACGACTTCCTGGCGGGCGTGCTCCCCGCGGTGGAATCCCGCGCCCCGCACGACCTGGGTTTGGGCAGCGCGAGCGCCGGTAGTGGCTGAGTGATCAACGCAAGATTAACCGCGGGCCCTCGTTCGCAAACTCGAAGGCCTGCGGCGGGTCAATTCGCGCGCCGCGCCGCTAGGATTGCGTGGATCTCGACGTGACCAACAGGACCTCCCCGATGTCGCCAGTCAGCTACGACTTCAGCGGTTCGTCAGTGCTTATCACCGGGGGCACGCAGGGCATCGGGTTGGCGGTGGCGGAGGCCTACGCGCGGACCGGGGCCAACTTGGCCATCTGCGCGCGGACCGAAGGGGACGTGGCGGAGGGGGTGGAGGCGCTGGACGAGTTGGGGTTCGGTGCGGTCTGCGGAGTCACCGCGGACCTGGCCGAGCCGGACGACGTGGGCCGGCTGTTCGACGAAGTGGTAGCGAACCTCGGCGCGCCGGACATCCTGGTGAACAACGCGGCGGCGCAAGGGAACTTTCCGTTTCCGGAAATGGACAGCGAGCGCTGGCGCTGGATGGCGCAGGTGAACCTGGAGGCGCCGTTCGAACTGTCGCGACGCTTCGTGCTGGCGCGCGGGGAATCCGGCGGAGCCATTGTCAACGTGGTGACCAACCAGGTGATTCGACACGCCAGGGGGCGCGTGGGCTACGGGTCCACGAAAGTCGGCCTGGTGGGGTTGACCCGCACGATGGCGTTGGAACTGGCGCATTGCGGCATCCGGGTGAACGCCGTGGCGCCCGGTTTTGTGGACGTTCCGCGGATCTACCGCGAGTTCGACGATGTGGACGACCGGCTGGCGGCGATGCCGTCGGGACGATTCGTGACACCGGACGAAGTCGCACAGGCGATCCTCTTCCTGTCGTCCGAGGCGGCGTCCGCGATCAGCGGCGTGGTGCTGGCGGTGGACGGCGGGCACGCGCTGGACGGCACCTGGGTCCGCGAGTGAGGTGCTCCGCACCTCTGCTATGGGCGCTTCGGATAGCGTCCAATCACCGTCTGATTTGAACCTCTATACTTCCGACCTTTTTTCAGGCCATTGGCCGTGGATGTACAAATGAATTTTGTCGTAGCCAACGACGACGGCATCGAGGAGCCGGGGATTTGGGCCCTGGCGCGGGAGCTTTCGCAGCTGGGGCAGGTGGCGTTGTATGCGCCGACCCGCAACTACAGCGGCGCGGGGATGTCCATCACGCTGCAGCGGGAGATCCGGCTGGACCGCGCCGGGCCGCCGCCGGACGTTGACCTGGACGTTCCGGCCTACACGCTGGACGCGCCGCCGGCCTCGCTGGCGACCATCGGGGCAGCCCATGCTTTCGAAGGGCAGACGGATGCGCTGGTCTCCGGAATCAATCCGGGCTGGAATCCCGGCGAGGAGCCGTACAAGATTTCGGGGACCGCGGGCGCGGCGCGCGTGGCGGTGGAGCGCGGATTGCTGGGGGTGGCGGTATCAGCCGAGTACTTCGCCGCCGCCGGCCAGTATGCGGATATCGCCGCCGCGACGCGGCGGCTGATAGAGGCCATCCGCGCGGAGTTCGATCCGTTGCCCAACGTGCTTGTGAACGTGAACGTGCCGGTGGAATTCGGGAAGGATACGCCGGTGCAGTTGACTCGACCCAGCGTCCTGACGCTGTTTCGCGACAGCACGCTCGGCGACTGCAAGGCCGACGACGATGGCGTCAACGTGCGGGTGACGTTTGGGGACTACTTTGACGAACCGCCGACGCCGGGCGACGAGATGCACGCCCTGGCGGAGGGCGCCGTGTCGATCAGCGTCACGGGTCTGAAGCCCGGTGACATCGTGCTTGATGGGCCGTGGCCGGACATCGTCCGAAACTTCAGGGCCTGAGCGGCCGCCAACAGGAGATGCTAAGTCAATGAGCGTTCAATCCGACTTGGGCGACCTGAAGTCTCGATTGCGCGAGGCGCGGGATATCTCGTCTTCGGCGGCGGTGCTGTATTGGGACCAGTCCACCTACATGCCGACGGGCGGCGCGGCGGGGCGTGGGCGGCAGCTGGCGGTGCTGAGCCGGCTGGCGCATGAGAGCGCGACGGATCCGGAGATCGGACGGTTGCTGGACCGGCTGGGGCCGTATGCGGAGTCGTTGCCGCCGGAGCATGACGATGCCGCGCTGATTCGAGTGGCGCGTCATGACTACGAGCGGGTGACGCGCGTGCCGGCCGAGTACAGCGAGCGTGCGGCGAAGCATGCCTCGGCCACCTACGCCGCCTGGGTGGAGGCGCGGCCGAAGAACGACTTCGCGACGCTGCGTCCCATGCTGGAGACGACGCTGGACCTGAGCCGCGAGTACGCCGGGTTTTTTCCCGGCTACGAGCACATTGCCGATCCGCTGATCGACGACGCCGACGAGGGCATGACGGTGGCTCGGATCCGGCCCGTGTTCGACGAATTGCGGGAAGGGCTGACGCCGCTGGTGGCGCGGATTGCGGCTGCCGACCAGGTGGACGACGGGCCGGTGCGCAAGCACTTTCCGCAGGCGCAGCAGTCGCGGTTCGCGGACAAGGTGATCCGGTCGATCGGGTTCGACTTCGAGCGTGGGCGGCTGGATCCGACGGCGCATCCGTTCATGACGCGGTTCGGTCACGGCGACACGCGAATCACCACGCGTACGAACGAGAACTTCCTGGCCGAACAGCTCTTCAGCACCATCCACGAAGCCGGGCACGCGCTGTACGAGCAGGGCACGAGGGTGGAGGACGACGGGCTGCCGCTGGGGAGCGGGACTTCGGCCGGGGTGCACGAGAGCCAGTCGAGGCTCTGGGAGAACATCGTGGGGCGCAGCCTGGGGTTCTGGTCCCACTGGTATCCGACGCTGCAGGAGGAGTTCCCCGAGCAGCTGGACAGCGTGGACCTGCGAGACTTCTACGCGGCCGTGAACCGGGTGGAGCCGTCGCTGATCCGGACCGACGCGGACGAGGTGACTTACAACCTGCACGTGATGATTCGGTTCGACCTGGAGCTGCAACTGCTGGAGGGCGAACTGGCGGTGGCGGATCTGCCGGAGGCCTGGCACGCGCGCTACCAGTCGGACCTGGGCGTGCGCGCGCCGGACGACCGCGACGGGGTGTTGCAAGACGTGCACTGGTACGCCGGGAGCATTGGCGGGGCGTTCCAGTGCTACACGCTGGGGAATATCATTGGGGCGCAGCTGTACGAGTCGGCGCTGCGCGAGCTTCCGGATATTCCGGAGCAGATTGCGAGCGGGGATGCATCGTCGCTGCTGGAGTGGATGACGACGAACGTGTACCGCGTGGGACGCCGGCTCACGCCGGATCAGTTGATCGAGCGGACCTGCGGCGGGCCGCTGGACGCGCAGCCGCTGTTGCGGCGGCTGACGGCGAAGTTCGAGGACATCTACGCCCTCTGATCCGGGACGTCGGGCTCCGGCGGCCCGCGGGGGTGACGTGACCGAGGACGGGCCGCGCACTCCGCGGGCGGACGAGTTCGATGAACTGCTTGCCCAGGTCAACGGCGTCATGCGCGAAGAGGTGGCGGCCGCTCCCACCTACGGCGAGGAATGGCCGCGCATCTACTGCCTGGAGAACCTGGTGAACATCCGGGTGATACGCGTGGATGGGCGGATCGTGTCGTCGGCGGCCATCTATCCGCACGAGGTCCGCTTTGGCGAGGCGCGGCTGCGGGTTGGCGGGATAACCGGGGTTGCGACTGACGCGGCCTTCCGGCGGCGCGGCTATGGGACGCGGGTGATGCAGGCCTGCATCGAGCGCATGGCCGAACTGGGCTGCCATCTGAGCTTGCTGGGTTCGGGGGTGCCGAGCTGGTACCGGAAGTTGGGTTGGGAATACGCGGGGGTGGAGCGCAGCTACCAGTTCAGCCGGGGGAACCGACACTTGTTGCCGACTGATGCCGGGCTGGTGATGCGGGAGGCGGAGGACGGTGACTTCGAGGCGTTGGCGGCGATTCATGCGGCACGGGCGCTGGGTGGGGTGCGGTCGCCCGACCTGTTGCGCTCGATGTGGGGGCCAAAGCCCGGAGCGGCGGTGTGGGTTGCGCTACTGGACGGAAAGGTCCAGGCGTACCTGCGGGTGCGGGGGACGTCGGTGACCGAGTACGGCGGGCCGGCGGAACTGGTGCTGCCGATGCTGTCGCGACTCCTGGAGTCCTGGGACGATCCGGCGGTGTGGACCTCCACCCGCTCGATCGAGGAGCGGCACGCCAACGTGAAGCCGACGGTGCATGCCAGCCTGGACGCGCCGTGGCGGCCAGACGACGTGACCGAGGCGCTGGACGCGCTGGGGATTCTGCAGTCGGCCGGCTACGTGCGCATGATCCGGATTGAGGATCCGCAGGCCCTGGTGCGGGCATACGGGCGCACGGATCTAGCGGCGCGAGCCGAAGGCGATCAGATAGTCGTACAGACCGGCGACCACGAGCTGCGGCTGAGCCGCACCGATGCGGTGAAGCTGTTATTCGGGCCGGAGCGGCCGATCACGCCCGACGTGTCTGGGCTGCCGTTCGTGTTTCACGTGTGGACGGCAGATCGGGTGTGAGATAGGCGACGGCCCGGAAAACCAACAATCGGCGCGCCGCCAGGGGCTTCACGTCGGGCGAGCCACGGTTGACATCCCACCCCACGTCGGCACGATTGACAAAGTCCGCATCCTGGAGCGTTTTTGATCCATGTCCTACCGCCTTGCCGCCCTGACGATCCCCTATGCCCGCGACGGGCTCTCGCGTCAACGCGCCTACGCCGGTATCCAACGCGCCGGCTTCACCCACGTCGGCCTCTACGACCGCCACGACGAAGGTCCGCTCTGGCCCGACGGCGCCGACGCGGCCGCGGCCCGCGCCGCCGTCCAGCCCGCTCTCGACGCCGGCCTCCAGGTCGACCACAAGTCCCATGGTGGTGTCACCTCCGAGCCCGGCGAGCCCGAGCGCTTCCTCAAGGCCATCGAACTCGCCGCCGAAGCCGGCGTGCCCGCGCTGGTCTGCTGGGGCCCCTACGAATACCCGGCCGATGGTTTCCCGGACAATCCCAAGTCCGGTGCCGCCTGGCAGACCGAGGTCGACGGCTTCTACGCCGCCTTCGAACCCGGCGTGCGCGCCGCCGAGGATGCGGGCGTCCTGCTGCTGCCCAAGCCCCACACGGGCGTCGGCAAGCACGGGGCCGCCCTGCGCGAGCTGCACGACCGGTTCGATTCACCGGCGGTCGGCGTCTGCTACGACACCGGTAACGTCCACTACTACGAGGGCCTGGATCCCGTTGAGGACATCGAGCCCGTGGCCGGCCTGTGCCGCCAGCTCATCATGAAGGACCACGTCGGCCCACGCGGCGCGCCCGTCTTCCGTACTCCCGGCGACGGCGATATCGACCACCAGGCCGTCATCGCCAGGCTCGCCGCCGCTGGCTTCGACGGCACCCTGACCAACGAACGTGTGGACGTTTCGGGCGCCGAGGCGATCGACGTCGAACTCGGTCGCGCCCGCCGTCATATGCTGGCGGTGGCCGACGCCGCCTTCGGGGAGTCCACCAGTGCCTGAGACTGTCGGCGTCGGCATGCTCGGCTACGGCTTCATGGCCGCCGCCCACCTGTCCGGCCTCAGCCAGGTCGGCGGCGCGCGCGTCACCGCCATCGCGGGCCCCAACCGGGAACGCGCTTCGGCTGTGGCCGCCGCCCACGGCGTTCCGTCGGTCTACGCCGACGAGCAGGCGTTGCTGGCCGACCCGTCCGTTGACGCCGTCGTGATTACCTCACCCGACGACCAGCATTACGCGCAGACCATGGCCTGCATCGAGGCCGGCAAGCATGTCTTCGTCGAGAAGCCGATCTCGCTGGACGCCATGCAGGCCCGCGAGATGTACATGGCCGCCATGTCGGCCGGCGTTCGCACGGGAGTCGGCTTCACCCTGCGCTGGAACCCGCTGATCGAGCGGATTGCCGCCATGGTGCAGGCCGGCGAGTTGGGTCAGTTGGTCAGCGTGCACTGCCAGCGCTTCAACCGGCGCTTGCTGGGCGATGTTCCCGTCATGGAGTGGCGCTACGACCCGAGCCGCGGCCGCAGCGGCGTTCTGGGCGACCTGGGCAGCCACATGATTGACCTGGCCCAGTTCCTGGCGGGGCCCATCACCGCGGTGGCCGCCGACCTGAACACCGTCCGGCCGCACGCCCTGGATCCCGAAACCGGGGCCGAAGTCCCGCTCACCTTGGACGACGACGCGGTCCTCAGCGTCCGCTTCGCCAGCGGCGCCCACGGCACCATTTCCACCAGCCGGGTCGGCGCCGTGGATTCCCACCTGCCGCTGGGCCGCAGCAGCTTCCTGATCAACGGCACCGAGGCCGGCGTGCTGACCGACTGCGTCTTGCAGGCGACGATCAACCGGGTTGGGCAGGAGCCCGAACTGGTCGATCCCGGCCTGCCGCTGGACGACGCCGATCACGCCGGCATCCTGGCCTTCTTCGGCGAGCGCATGATGCGCGGGTTCGTGGACTCGATCCGGGAGGACCGCGACGTGCCGCCGACCCTCATGGACGGGCTGCGCACCCAAGAAGTCATCGACTGCGCCCTGGAAGCCGCACGGACCCGCCGCTGGGTGGACGTACCCCCGACCCATGGCTGACCAGAGCGCCTTCATCGAGTTGCGGGAGTCGATCCCGTCCATCCGGCACTACGTTTCCCTGAACTCCGGCGGCGTCACCCCGACCCCGCAGGCCACGCTCGACCTTCAGCAGTCGTGGTACGACCGCGAAGCGGTGATGACCACGACGAACCCGGATCTGCGTGCGATCTACTACGAGGAACTCGCAGCGCTTCGCAGCGAAATCGCCGCGCTGCTCAACGCCGAACCCGACGAGATCGCGCTCATTCGCGCCGTTTCCGAAGCCGTCTCATTTGTCGCCGCGGCCCTCGACTTGCAGCGCGGGGACCGCGTCATCCTCACCGCCGCCGAGCATCCCAGCGGTTACCTGGCCTGGCTGACCCTGCGGGATCGGCTTGGCCTGGAACTCGTGGCCGTCGAAGCCGACGGGGACGACGATGCCTTTGTGCGCGACGTGGAAGAAGCGATGACGCCCAACACCCGCGCGTTCTGCCTGAGCCACGTCACCACCGAGCGCGGAATCGTGTTGCCGGTCGACCGCGTCTCGACACTGGCCCGCGAGCGCGGCGTCGTCACCGTGGTGGACGCCGCCCAGTCGTTCGGCGCTCGGCCCACCGACATGCGGCGGCTGGGCTGCGACGTGTTTACCTTCCCTGCCTTCAAGTGGAGCATGGGTCCCTACGGCGTGGGGGCCATGTACGTTCGCCGCGACGCCCAGGATCGGCTGCACCCCTGGGGCAGCGGGGCCGGGGCGGTGTCGCAGTCGAGCTTCCCGCCGGGCGAGGCCCATCTGCACGAGAACGCGCAGCGCTACGAGTTCGGGGCCCGGCCCTACGCCCTCTACGCAGCCTGGCGCGCGTCGATCAAGATCCTTGGTGACCTGGGCCTGGAGACCATTCAACAGCGCAGCGCCGAACTGGCGGCCGAGGCCCGGGCGGTATTCAGCGACCTGCCCGCCGCCAGCATCCGCACACCCGAGCAGGGCGACGCGCGTTCAGGCATCTTCACCGTCGGCCTTGAAGGCGCCGACGGCATGGCGCTGGCCGACCACTGCCTGAAAGCTCACCGCATCCTTTGCCGAGCGGCGGACCATCACACGGCGGTGCGCCTCTCCTTCCACGCCTTCAACGACACGAGCGACATCCAGGCGGCCGCGCAGGCCTTCGAGGACTTTCCGGCCTAGACGCCCCGGATCTGTTCCAGGCTGCGGGCCATGGCGATGGCGGCGAGGGCGGCGTCGCCGCCGCGGTTGCCAAACTTGCCGCCGCAGCGGTTGATGGCCTGCTCGACCGTCTCGGCGGTCACGATCCCGTAGATCACCGGTGTCTTGGAGTTCAGCGCCACCTGCGCGATCCCGCGCGCCGACTCCTGCGCGACGTGGTCGTAGTGTGTCGTTTCCCCACGGATGATGCAGCCCAGGCAGATCACAACGTCAGGGTTTTCAGCCTCGATCAGGTCCCGCGCCGCGACCGGCAACTCGAACGAACCGGGAACCCAGGCGATAGTCTGGTCGCTGTCGGCCACGCCGTGACGACGCAGTTCGCGCTGGCAGGCCTCCAGCAGGTGGCTCACGAAGAACTCGTTGAAGCGCGCGGCGGCGATGCTCACGCGCAGTCCCTCGCCGTCCAGCGGCGGATCGATCACTCGCGATTCGTTCGTTTGCTCGCTCATAGCTCGTGCCCCATTCGTGCGCGCTTGGTTTCCAGGTAGCGCCGGTTGTGCGCGCCCGGCTCCACTGCCAATGGCAACTGTTCGACGACCTTAAGTCCGTAGGCCCGGAAGCCCGCGGTCTTTTTGGGGTTGTTGGTCAGCAGGCGCAGGCCGCTGATCCCAAGCTCGCGCAGAATCTGTGCGCCTACGCCGTAGTCGCGCAGGTCAGCGGCGAATCCCAGGTGTCGGTTGGCATCCACGGTATCGAGTCCCCGATCTTGTAGTTCGTAGGTCCGGAGCTTGTTCGCGAGACCGATTCCGCGGCCTTCCTGCCGCATGTACAGCACCACGCCGCGGCCTTCGTCGGCGATCCGCGCCAGTGCCGCGTTCAACTGGTCGCCGCAGTCGCAGCGCATCGAGCCGAACACGTCGCCGGTGAGGCACTCGGAATGCACCCGAACCAGCGGCGGCGAGTCGCCGGCCAGTTCGCCCAGGGTCAGGGCCACGTGGTCTTCGCCGGTTGTCGTGTCATGGAAGGCCTGGGCCTTGTAGGGCCCGTGCGCGGTCGGCAGCTTGGCAGCAGCAACTTGGTAGACAACGCGTTCATTGACCCGCCGATGGTGGACGATCTGGCTGATGCGTACCACCGGAATCGGCGGATCGCCGTGGCTGGCAGCCAAGATCGGTTGCTCGAATGCCGAGGCATCCGGCTCGTCGACGTGGCTGAGCACCGCCACCGGCGCGACTCCCGCCAGCACGGCAAGGTCGACGGCCGCCTCCGTATGCCCCAGTCGCCGCAGTACACCACCCTCGCGCGCCCGGATGGGCGTCACGGGACCGGGTGAGTGGAAGTCGGCCCCGCCGTTGCGATCGGAGGCCAGGGCCCGGATCACCGCGGCCGTTGCTTCGTCGCCTGATTGGGGGGAAGCGCCGGCGAGTCCAACGGATGCCGCGAGTGCCGGACGCCGTGCCAGGGGGTCGGCGGAGTCCGGCGGCTGTTCGGATAGCCCAAGATCGTCGAGCCGACGCGCGGCGGCAGGTGCGTAGACCTGGCCGTCACCGAGGTCTCGCAGACGTCGAAGGGTACCGGCGTCGACGTTCTGCGCGGCTGCTACAAGATCGAGGTCCGGCCGCGCCAGTCCGTCGTCCACCACGGCCACGATGCCGCCACGACCGATGCACTCAATGGCGGTCGACACCGCGTCACGGGTCATCGCGTTTCGTCCAGCTTGTAGCCGGCGGCCCGCAGCTGGGCGATGGAGGGGCCGCTTTCGTCCTCCGGCTCCGGCACGCGTCCGTACTTGGCCAGAATGTCGATTTCCAGGTTTGCCAGGTAGCCGACGGGCGCCGCGCCCAGGGTGACTGAACGCAGGGTGTGGGGGATCAGGGCAACCGCGAATGTCGCATCGCGCGGTTCGACCACGGTCAGGCTCACGCCGTCGAGGGCGATGAAGCCCTTGGAGACGATGTAGCGCGTGAGGTTTGGCGGGACGGCAAAGCGGACGACTTCGGAGTCGCCGTCGGATTGGCGTTCGATCAATTCGGCGGTAGCGTCCACGTGCCCTTGTACGTAGTGCCCGCCCATGCGGTCGCCGTAGGCCAGCGGGCGTTCCAGGTTGACGGGACTGTCGACGGCCAGCTGACCGAGGTTGGTAAGGCGCAGGGTCTCGGGGATTGCCTCAACCGAGATTTCGGCGGCCGAAACGTCCACCGCTGTCAGGCAGGCGCCGTTGACGGAGATTGAGTCGCCGACATGCACGCCGTCGGCGCAGACGTCCGACCGAAGCGTGAAGCGGCGCAGGCCTTCGGAGTCCTGTACGCGAACCACGCGTCCGAGGTCTTCGACGATGCCGGTGAACATTTCAGGCCACCGCCGGTCCGTAGCGGTGCAGATCGGCTTCAAACAGGGAGTCCATACCGATCTCGCTGAAGCGCGGACGGTCCAGCATGCGACGCCGGAGATTGTCAATGTCGGCGGCGGCCGCCAGCCCGTTGCCCATGCGCCAGGGCGCGACGAAGACGGCGAGGCTGTCGATGGCGTCGGCGGCCAGGAAGGCACCGGTAAGCGTTGGGCCGGCCTCGAGCAGCACGGTCGAGAGACGAAGGTCGCCAAGGAGACCCAACGCCGCTTCGGTGTCAACGCGTCCGGCGGCGGTGGGTGTGCAGGTGCGCACTTCGGCGCCGGCCTTCTTGAGGCTGTGAACACGGTCGGGCGGCGCGGCTGCCGTCGTGAGAATCAGCACGCGAGCGTCCCGATCAACAACCCGGGATGCCGGTCTGGTACGCGCCTTCGAGTCAAAGACCACGCGCAGCGGCTGGCGGCCGTCGGCGGGCGGCGGGCGCACGGTGAGGCGGGAGTCGTCGACAAGAATTGAATCGACGCCGGTGATGATGGCGTCGGCGGCATCGCGCATTTCGTGGACACGGCGCCAGGCTGCGTTGCCGGTGATCCGGCCGCCGCCGGTGGGTTTTGCCACCTTGCCGTCACTGGTCATGGCCCACTTGGCGGTGACGTGGGGGCGGCCGGTTTCAGTGAGCTTGAAGTGCCCCTGCGCGAGGTCGCTGGCCGCCCGTGCGCTGACGCCGGTTAGGACTTGCACTCCGTGTTTGCGCAGGTAGTCGAAGCCGCCGCCCCGGACTCCAGGGTTGGTGTCGGGAATCGCCGCCACCACGCGGCGAATGCCGGCTCGCAGAATGGCCTGTGTGCACGGCGGGGTGTGCCCGTGGTGATTGCAGGGTTCGAGCGTGACGGCCAGCGTGGCGCCGCGCGCCCGAAGGCCCGTCGCGCGCAAGGCCATGACCTCGGCGTGGTCGCCGCCGGCCGGCTGGGTGGCACCTTCGCCGAGGATAATTCCATCGTTGCCGACGACCACGGCGCCAACCGGGGGATTGGGATGCGTGCGGCCCCTCGCCCGGCGCGCCACATCAAGGGCGCGGGCCATGGCGGACTCGTGCGTCACCGCGGCGTTGGCGCAATGGCGTTCGCTCAGGGCGGTCGTCAGGTCGCGGTCCCCCGACGCGTCAAACCGCCGGGGCGCGGGCGTGCACGCGTAGCACGCCCACGGCGCCTTCTCCCTTCCGGACTGTACCGTCGGCTCCGGATTCGCACCGGATCAGCCGGCGAAGGCCGGCTCGCGGGCTTGGCTCTGGGCCTCACCGCCGGTCGGGAATTGCCCGGCGCTGGCGCCGGGATCACCCTGCCCCGAAGGCACGTGTGTGCGTGGGTCAAGCATACGCCCGCGAGTCACGGCGTCCAATTGCGACCGTATGCTCCGCGTTGAAGGAATGGACCGTGGGCCGGAGCGAGGCGTGATGATGCCGGACCGTCACACCGTGATCGGATTGACCGGAAACCTGGGCGCCGGCAAGTCGACCGTCGGGCGGCTTGCGGGCGACCTGGGCGCGCGGGTCATCGATTCCGACCAAACGGTGCGCGACTTGCTCTCGAACGATCCGGAGCTGGCGGGGAGCATCCGAAACGCGTTTGGCCCCGAGGTCATGGCGGGCGGCCGACCGGACCGGGCGGCGCTGGCGCGGATCGTGTTCAACGATTCGGACGCCCTCGCGCGCCTGGAAGAGCTCATCTTTCCGCGAGTCGGTGAGCGAACGGCGGAACTGCTGGCGGAACCGACCACGGCGCCCGCCACAAT
The DNA here is from genome assembly GCA_022824495.1 of Chloroflexota bacterium. Taxonomy (GTDB): domain Bacteria; phylum Chloroflexota; class UBA11872; order UBA11872; family UBA11872; genus UBA11872. The sequence goes on from JAJDZU010000011.1 coordinate 51,207, forward strand.
CATTGAGGCGATCAAGGTGGTGGAGGGTCCGAGCGTGCAACGGTTGGACGCGCTCTGGATCGTGGAATCGACGCCTGAACTCCAGGTCGAGCGAGCGGTAGCTACGGGTCGCATCAGGCCGGCCGAAGCACGCCGCCGCCTGGCCATACAATCCAGCGCCGACGACAAGGAACGCTTGTTCAGGGCCCGACGGCCAGGACGACCGGTGTGGCGCATTGATAACGTCGCCGATATGGACGCACTGGCATCGTGCGTCGCAGCAGTCTGGCGGGAAACGCTAGGACGCGACTAACGGCGTCCATAACTCAAACGCTGCGCTTGTCGAGAGCGAGTGGGGCTGGGGAGGCTTCGGTGCGATCGCGCTGTTAGGCGGCTGGCGGGTCACGTGGCGGTGTTCGCTCGGCTTTGACTTCCGCAACGTCGTACCCGAGCGCCCGCATGGCCCGCTCGAACTCGCGCATGTCCGCGCGGGATTCGCGCCAAAGAGCGAGCATGAACCCGCCGATAGCGAGTTGCAGCAGACCCAGCGCCACACCGACGCTGATTACGGTGACAACCACTTCCGACACAACAAGCTCCCTATTCGCTCTCCGCAGCCTTCAGGGTACGACAGCGAACTGCGGGTCCGACGAGCGGCTCTAATCAGTGGCGCGGCGCGTCAGGCGCAGAGTTCGTGGCTGTTGTCCCAGCGGTGGGCGCGAAGCGGCACCGGGCTGTCCATGAGCCGATGCAACGTGTCCTCCCACGACTGCTTCCAGGCCGCCGCGTCGCGCAGTTCCGACTCGGGGTTCGCGCGGCTGCGCGCCACCCAACTGGGGAAGTAGGTGCGACCGGTGGACTGGCCGGTGGGGTTGTAGCGCAGGTCGAAGCTCCAGCGGACGTCATCGCTGTGGTTGGTCAGCGATGCGTGCATGCAGCCCTTGTGCATCAACAGCACGTCGCCCGGGGACATCGGCAACGGCTTGGCTCGTTCCTTGGGAATCAACTGCGTCGGAATCGTGGTGGCCTTGAGCCCTCGCTCGTTGGGCATCGTGCAGTGCACTTGCAGGCCGTCCCTGTAACTTCCGGGCACGACCATCAGGCAGCCGTTGCGCTCGGTGGCTTCGGTCAGCGGCAACCAGACCGTGAGCATGTTGGTGTCGTCGGCTTCCTCGTGGACCACGCCGTTGTCCTGGTGCCAGCCGGTGGTCGTGACCAGGCCGGTTCCCTCGTTCTTGGTGACGTAGCGTTCCGGCGGCTTGATGCGCACGTGCTGGACCGGATTGGAGGTGATCTCGGGACCGATCAGGGACTCAACAGCGTCCAGCAAGCGCTCGTTGCGGAGCAGGGAAAAGACGGCCGGTCCAAAGTGGTACTTGGTGTCCGGATTCAGCAGGGCGGTGTTGATCGGAATCGTGATGTCGAACGGCTGCGGGTCCAGCAGCCCGGCCTCTCGGGTGATGGCGATCGTGCGGCGGTCAAAGGGCAACTCGGCGTAGGTGCTGGAGATTTCGCCGTCGCGAAACATGCGCTCGGCTTCCCGGTCGAGAATCTCGGCGTACTCGTCCATGACCGGCTGCAGGTCCTCTTTGGGGGACAAGATGCCGCGGGCGATGACGTAGCCGTCGCGGTCGAAGTCGGCCAGTTGTTCGGCTGTGAGGTGCATGGCGATATGTCGGGGTCGAAGTTCCCGGAAGTCTAGCCCAAACCGACGGGCATTTTGCGACTTTGGCCGGGTTTATACGGCACCTTATGACTAGGTTCGGCTGAGGGCCACGAGCAGGATGGCCGCGGCGAATCCACCTACTCCAACGGCTATCGCCAGGGCGCTGCTAAACAGCAGCACCCCGATGGTCTGTCCGCGCTGCCCGCTGGGGTTCGGCGCGTGCAAGGCCAGGTAGGCGGCGAGGGCCACAATCGCAGTCACGAGTATGGCGCCGCCGGCCCGCACGTTCTCGATGAGGAAGTACGTCCCGGCCAGCACGACTCCGAACGCCAGGGCACTGGCCGCCAGCGTGCGCCACCATTGGATTCTCAGGTTCACGAATTTGAGCATACGGCAGCCAGGGCGTCTCATTCGGCGGCTCCGGTTGCCGTGCGGGGTACGGCGTGTCACCGTAGGCGCACCACCGCTCGGACGCGCGTGCGCGGAAGGACGAACGACGTGACTGGCGCCGATGCCCTGGTCCAGATCCTCAAAGCCGAAGGCGTGAAGCAGGTGTTCTGCTTTCCCTACACGCCGGTCATGGAAGCTATGGCCCGCGCCGACCTCCGCATCCTGCTGACCCGGCAGGAACGAGTGGCCGGCAACATGGCCGATGGCGTTTCCCGCTCGACGAACGGGCGCGAGATCGGCACCTGGACCGTGCAACAGTCGGCCGGCGTGGAAAACGCGTTTGCCGCGATTGCGCACTCCTACACGGACTCGACGCCGGTGCTGTTCGTGCCCGGCCACCCCGGCATGCCCAAGACCGGCGTTCCGCCGGCCTTCGAAGGCGTGCGGAATTACCAGGCCACCATTCGCCATGGGGCGGTTGTGGGCTCGGCGGCCGAGGTGCCGCAGCGGGCGCGCATGGCGTTCACGGCCCTGCGGTCGGGCCGTCCCGGACCGGTGATGTTGGAAATGCCGGTGGAGGTCTGCGCGGAGGAATTCACCGAGCAGCTGGACTATACGCCGATCCGCCCCGCCCGCTCGGCGGCCGATAGCGGCGCCGTGTCGGAAGCCGCTGACCTGCTGCTACGAGCCGGATCCATCCTCATCTGGGCGGGACAAGGCGTGCTCTACGCCGAGGCTTCAGACGAATTGCAGGAAGTCGCCGAGTTGCTGGGCGCGCCGGTCATGAGCACTTTGCAGGGCAAGAGCGCTATTCCAGAGACGCACGAACTATCGGCCGGCGTTGGCGCTTATGTGCGTACGGCGATGGCCGCCCACTACCTGGAGACGGCGGACACCGTGCTGGTGGTCGGCTCGAGTCTCAGCCGCATGTCGTTCACGCCCGATCTGCCCGAAGGCAAGACCATCATTCACGCCACCAACGACTCGGTGGACCTGAACAAGAGCTACGAGACGGCGGTTCCCATCCTGGCCGACGCCAAGCTGTTCCTGCGCCAGTTGGCCGATGAGCTGCGCACGCGCGTTGGCGATGGTCGCGAAGCCCAGCGCCAGCAGACGGCGACGGACATCGCCACGATGAAGCGCAACTGGTTCGCGGACTATGCCGCGCACTTCAACGACGACTCGGAGCCGATCAACGCCTACCGCATGCTGCGTGAACTCTGGAGCGTGCTGGACCCGGACACGAGCATGCTGACGCACGAGTCCGGCGCGTCGCGCGACATCCAAAGCGTGTTCTACCAGTCGACGGTTCCCCGCAGCTATCTCGGCTGGGGGCAGTCGTCCCAGCTTGGGTTCTCGATCGGCCTGGCGATGGGCGCCAAGATCGCCAATCCCGACAAGACGGTCGTCAACGTCATGGGCGATGGGGCGGTGGGCATGACCGGCATGGATTGGGAGACGGCGGCGCGGGAGAACCTGCCCATCCTCAGCGTCATCAAGCACGACGCTATTTTCAGCGGCTACGACAAGAACATCCCGGAGTCGATCGAGAAATTCGGCTCGTCCACGCTGCACGGCGACTACGCTGGCGTGGCCGCGGCGCTGGGATGCCACGCGGAGTCGGTGTCCGCCATCGGCGACCTGCGACCGGCGCTTCTGCGCGGCTTGCGCGCGGTGAAGGAGGGACAGCCCGCCGTGGTGGATGTCTCCACCGCCGAAACGCGGGAGCTGTCAATGGCGCCAAAGGCCAGGCTGTACGACCGGTAGCTCCGAAACGCGGCGCCTGTGACGCTTCCCTAGGGCGGCCGACCGGTTGGGTTTGCGTGGGTGTTTGGCGGGCCGAGCAGGTCTTGGCACCCTAGACTGCCGACGCCTTATACGCCTGCCTGCCGTCCCGGAGTGCCGCAATGCCTGAAGTCACCGTGATCGCCACCATCCATCCCAAGCCCGGTCATACCGACGCGCTGATCCGCAAAATGCAGGACAACGTGCGCAACGTGCACGAGGAGGACGGCTGCCTGCACTACACGTATCACCGGGGCATTGACGATCCCGATGCCCTGGTTGTGATCGAGCGGTGGGAGTCGGAGGAACACCTGGCCGCCCACGCGGCCGCGCCGCACATGAAGGCGTTTGGCGAACTGGCCGCCGAACACAGGGCCGCCCCGTCCGAGGTCGTTCGCTACCTCATGGTCGACACCGACGGCGATCCGGAGAAGTCGCACTTCTAGCCAGCCGAAGCAGCTTCGGGCCGGATTCAGGTCTGGCTCGTGCCCGTACCTAGCTCCGGGACGGCCATCCCGTCGAGCATCTCGTCGGTGATGAAACGGCCCAGGCCGAACATCTTGCGGTCCGAATACCAGAGGGTGCGCTCGCCGTTGTGCTCGGTGAGGCTGGCGTACATGGAGAGCCACGGGCGGTAGAAGGGCGGTACGCCGACGCCGTCCGTATCGAAGAGCAACAGAGGGTCGCTGAACCAGATCGGTTGGTGCGCTCCGGGGCGGTACTCGCCCACCGAGATGAATTGCGGCCGGCGGGCGCGGGAATTGTCGGTTGGACCTCCAGCCCCATATCTCCAACCATCGTGATTCTGGAGGAATTGCAGGTAGCGGCCATCCCGAAGGCGGTAGAGCGGCGTGGGGGACACGGGGTTTTCCATCGGCGCACCCCCGTCTGTGTAACGGAGAATCTCCGTGGGACGCCAGGAGTGTCCGTGGTCGTCGGACACCGTGTACCAGATTTGTCCGTTGCGCGTGCGCATGACCGTGAACAGGCGGTCGTCCGGCAGCAGTGCGACTGCCGGTTCCTGGCAGAACGACAGGTCCGGCGGCGCGTCCGGATCGGTTGCGATGGGCACTGAAATCAGCTCGTCGCTGTCCGGCAGCCAGGTGATCCGGAGATCTCTCGGCTCGGGTCCCTCGTCGATGTTGTCGAAGCGCATGAACTGGCAGCGGCATTCGCTGTTGAAAATCTTGGCCGCGTCGTCCGGCTTGCGAATGACCAGCGGTCGCCCCGCCGCGGAGGAGGACCACTCGGTGTAGCCCACCAGTACGCGGTCGCGGGCGTCCCGGATCGGCTTCTGCCATACCAGGGCGTTGGTGCCCACACTCGGATCGGGGTGGCTCAGGATGGTTCGCCGGTAGGGAATGTCCACATTGCCGGGCGTCCAGGTGCGGCCGTCGTCATCGGAGTAGCTGCAGCGCATGAAGCTGGTCGTGTAGTCGGTCCCGACGGCCGTCGCCTTGTTATAGAAGACGTAAATGCGGCCCGTGCGGCTGATCACGGGAAATCCGAAACACGCGACCTGGCCGAAGTTGGGTCCCGGCTTATCGAACGCGCCGGGCTCGGACCAGGTACGACCTCCGTCCTCGCTGCGCGCGTAAAGCACGGTCTGGTCCGAGGCGTCCGACCTGGCGCCGTAGGTCCAGACGGCCAGCAGAGCGCCTCCCGGTGTCACGTCCACCAACACGTGATCCACGGCCTCGACAAACCGCGGCGGCTGCTTGGGCAGGAACAGGACCAGATCCGGGTTGGTGCGGCGCCAGTCGTCGCTGAAGCACTCGTAGTCGCCGGCGACCGGCATGGGGCGCCTCGCTTGCCATCTCCCCGGACGCAATCCGCCCGGATGCCGGCAGCCTAGATTGTTGCCTCTCCCCAAGCGAACGGCGTGGGATGAGTGCGTCACCTGAAACATGCGGAGGCGCAAGCGACCTGGATGCTCGTTTCGACTCTGACCTACCCCACCCCTGTCGTGCGTTGGTCTGGGCCCGATCGCCCATCGGGCCTAAGCGCGTCCGGCGCCCTTCAGCCATCAAGACGCGCCCAAACCTGGTGAGTGAACAATTTATGCTCTTGACAATGAGTGCTAAGGCAACTACCATCGTCTCGTTGAGTTGACAGCGAAGGGCGAAGGGGCCCGAGGCGCGTTGTGGCGGAAGGGCAGAAGGAACCGATCAGACCGTTAGGTCTTGTGGCCAGCACGGTCGTCGCTGCTCACGCAAAGCTGGCGGGAGACGTGCTGGCACCCTTCAAGCTGGTACCAGTGCAGTGGGCCATCCTCGAGCAATGTGGCGCCACGAAGGGCACCACGGCCACGTTGCTGGCGCGGGTCATTCCAATTGACTCCGCCTCCATCAGCCGCAACGTAGAACGGCTGGTACGGCTCGGCCTGCTGCAACGGCAGCGGCTCGAGCGTGACCGTCGCATCGTACGTTTGACACTCACGGACAACGGCCGAGCCATACTCCCGGAAATCATGGAGCGGATGAAGGTGGTCGACACCACGCTCTTGGCCGGGGTCACGGAGCAAGAACTCGACGGCTTTCTTCGAACTGTGCGCAAGGTCGCGGCCAACGTGGCACGCTCCGCCGAGCTAGCCGATCCCGGCGGCCCCGGCTAATCCAGGCTGAGCGTCCCAAGACGCTTTGGCCGGTGATCCCGCTCTTGTCCAGCGTCCTTTGTACGTCAAGGAACATTGGCTGGAGCGTGTCTTGCGCCGGTAGCAGCGCTTCCTGACCCTCCCACGCTGAGGGTATCCCCGGGGCGGAGGTGCATGGGAGTCGAACCCACCTGGAACGCTCACCAGCGCCCCACAACGGTTTTGAAGACCGCGAGGACCACCCGGCCCCGTCCACCTCCGCGTTCACGCTAGCAGGTCTGGCGGATTTATTCGGGAGGTTGGCGGCACGAGCCGGATCGTGCGTGAACGCGCAACGCTAGCGGAGTGCGCGATGCCCCGGCGAACGCATCAGTGGCCAATCCTCGTGCTCTCGATCGGCATCATCGAGTTGTGGCCCAATACATGCCGCCACAGACGCTGTTGGTGCCCAAGCGATTGTCAGCGACGAGCCGTCGAGCTAGACTGATTCGTGACAGAATAATCGTAAGACGAAGGGCATGGGCACGATGTCAAGAACGATGACGCGTCGCCGTCTGCTTGCCGGATCTGTGGGTGCCGTTGGCGCCACCGTAGTGGCGGCCTGTGGCGAAACCCAGGTCGTTGAGGTGGAGAAGATCGTTACCCAGGAGGTGATCAAGGAAGTCCCGGTTGAGAGGATCGTGACGCAGACGCAAATCAAGGAAGTCCAGGTCGAGAAGATTGTGACGCAGACGCAGATCAAGGAAGTAGCCGTCGACCGGATCGTAACCCAGGTCGTCGAGAAGATCGTCGAAGCGCCGCCAGAGGCCCGGACGGTGAAGTTCAACTTCGAGACGGACCATACGTCCGGTCCAAGAGGAAAATCGACGCAGTGGGCGATTGATCGCTACAACCAAATAAAACCGCACACGATCGTCAAGTTCATCGCGCAGCCGGACCAATTCAGCGAGAAGATCAATATCCAGGCGGTGGCGGGCACTCTTTCCGAGATCAGTCTGTTGAGCGACTCGACGTTTCAACAGTGGGTTGATGCCGGGACGTGGCTTCAGATCAACGATCTCCTGGCCAAGAACCCGGACTTCACGCCCGACGAATACCATTTCTCAGGTGAGGTGTATACGGACAATAAGGAGTCGCCGGGTCCGCTGCCCTACAACGACACGATGCGGGGACCGCAATATGGGATGCCCTACCAGGGCGCCGGCATTGCGGCATTCATTTACAACGTCGATCTCCTGGATGCCGCGGGCGTCCCGGCGCCTGTTGATGGCTGGAGCTACGACGACCTGCTCGAGGGCGCCATGAAGGTCCGCGACCAGGAGGCGGGCGTCTGGGGGCTCAATTCAGGCATCCTGGGCATGCAGCACCAGTGCTGGGGCTATAACGGGCTCCAGAAATATGTCCTGGGTCCGGAAGGTCACCTAGTCCTGGGCAACTTCCAGGGTGCGGGAAGGGACTCACTGCAGCGAGCCTACGACTACATCTACACCTTCGATGTGCAGTTCAGATCGGAGCAGCGGCAGGAGATCGGCGGCGAGTACGGCAACCCGTTCAATGCCGGGTTGCAGGGCTTCGACCACGGAAGGGGACGCAGCACGGGCTTCAACCTGACTCGAATCGGAGATCGGTTCCGATGGGCGCAGGCCCCCAAACCGCGCGGGCCGCACCCAATGTCAACGGGCGACAACGAGTATGTCGATCAGCCACATCTCGTGGCTTCCACGGCCACGCTCACGGGCGTCGAAGAGCAGGTGGTCGATTTCGCGATTTTTATGTCAGGTCCCGAGGTCCAGGGGCGCAACGGCATTGACCGGGGCTTTTACCCCTGTCGCCGTGGTGTCCAAAACGATCCTGCCGCAGTCGCGCCGCCGCCGGAGCGCATGGAGGAGCTGTACTTGATGTACGAGAAGTGCCTGATGCGCCCAGGCGGCATCTACGTACCCGGATCTCCCTCAGGGCGCGGCGAAGTCGAAGGGATGTGGGTACGGCCCGTTCAGAAGTTATTTGCCGGCGACATTTCGGTCGACGAGACGGTCGAGATCGCCGAGAAGGACGTGAGCGAGCAGATGGCCAAGTACAAGGCGGATCTGGACGCAGGTCGCGTCAGTCGCTAGCGCACGGCAGGCTGTCGTCGCGGTCCGGCCAATCTCCAGGATGCGCGGGGACCGCGTCGGCGGCCGTGGCGTTTGCCGGAAGAGCGGACGGACGGCTGGAGCCACTGCATGAACACCCCTCCGAGAAAGCGCGATGCCGGATGAGTAAGCCATTCCTTGAGAACGTGGATGTGTTCTTTCCCGGTCAGGGCGACACATTGACTCAAGCGCCGGCGTATCACTGGGAGCGCAAAGCAGCGCCGGTGGAGGTTTCCGCCAAGGAAGGTCTGTCCGAGCAGACCGAACGCCGGTCTGACGCTCTGCACACGTTCGGCGTAACGGCCAACTTCTATACCAGCACCCGAGATCCCAATTCGGTGCTCGTGGCGGTGATTGGGACGGACCGCGAAGAACGAAGAAAGCTGGCGCGCGCCAAGATCACGATGGACTTCACGAACCTTCAATACCACGACTTCGATGGATTTGGGATCCATCTGCCAGGAATGATCGTCACGGACGCCGGGAGCGTGGTCGCCGTATGCCAACGGCGCCACGGGGGAATGGGTGACGGCGGCCACGAGAATGATGTCCTCATGTCGCGCAGCGAGGACGCCGGCAAGACGTGGTCGCGACAGCGGGTGATCTATGCGGAGAAGGGTCAATACACCTTCCTCGGCGCCATTGTCGAGGACCGTATTTCGAGCACGCTCCTGGTTGTGGGTTGGAACATGCCGGCGGGCGTTGTGGATGACCTTGGCTACTTCAGCACGTATGCCGAGCAGGGCGGCGGGTTTTGGATCGTCCAGAGTGACGATGATGGAGTGACATGGTCAGAGGCGCGGAATGTCGACCCGAGGCCGAATCCCGATGGATGGACCGGCTGGCCGAACAACAGCGTGCACGGGATTCAGCTAAGCGCGGGGCCGCATTGCGGGCGGCTGGTGATTCCGGGTTTTCTCTACAAAGAGGGCGAACCCGGGGAGGTGCCGGGTGTGCGCGGCGGGTTGCTGTACAGCGACGACCATGGCGAGACCTGGACGGTTGGCGCCGTGCTTCCCGAGGGATCGGACGAGGTGTCGCTGGTGGAGACCGGGGGCGGCGAAATCTACGTCAGCTATCGCAGAAACACCTGCCGAAGGGACGGCCGCACGTTCGGCCGCAGCCGGGACGGTGGCCAGACCTTCTATGAGTTGGGCGAGCATGGGGACCTGAGCGGCCGGCCCGTACACGTTGGACTGGCCCGGCATGGCGCGGCTGCCAACAACCATCCGGAGGTGCTGCTTTTTTCGCACCCCACTGGCGTGAATCACCTGATCCCCGGCGGTGCGGACATGAAGATCTACGCCAGCCGTGACGGCGGACGTACCTGGCCGGTTTCGAAACTCATCGATCGGCGACCGTGTCGGTACTCAGACCTGGCCGTGACCGAGGATGGGACGGTGCTCTGCATCTATACCGTTGGCGAGATTCGCGACAGCGAAAAGCTCACGGTCGCTCGCTTTAACCAGGAGTGGTTGTTTGCCTAGCCAGCTAGAGAGCCACATCGACTTGTATGCCGCGAAGCCGGATGCCTTAGGGCACGCGTTGTTTCTGAACGACGCGGGTGCGCGAGCTTCACAGTCACCTGTGCGTGTCCGATACCCCTGATGTCAACCCAACGGTCAAAGACGATCTGCGAGGGACGACGTGATTCGCTGGTCGAATAAGTCGAATAACCTGACCAGATACGTTATGCGCGCGGTGCTTGCGCTGTTGACGGCCTTGGTGGTCGTGGGCTGCGAAGCAAGCGATGAGTTTGAGTACATGAAGAGTGAGCGGCAGATGATGCGGCACGGTGAGTACGGCCCTGGAATGAGCGATGCCGATCGACAGAAGCTGCAGGAGAGCTACGCGAGTAAGCAGCTGTCTAAAGCGACGCCGACCAGCGGTGGCGCGGCGCCTTAGCGTCGGGCGCGGTGGCGAAGCGCTGTGCAAACACCGGACGACGTGCCCCGGGTGCTGCTCGTGCCCCTAGGGCGTTTGTCAATTGCATGCCCCTGCGCCCCGCTCGCCAGGTGCATCAGCAAACGCCAGCCCTGCCAGGCTACGAATTTCCTGGTCTGATGAAGGAGCCGAACTGTGCCCGCTGAGTTGTACGAGACGGTGGACGTGTTTCTGCCGGGAGTTGGCGAGACGCTCAACCAGGCCGCGGCCGCCCATTGGCAGGCGGGCGAGAGCCTGACGGCGCAGATCTATCTGGGGCAGCGTGGACAGGAGGAGGTCATGCTCCACCTGTCGGGCCTGACTGTCGATCAGCGGCGCCTCCTGACCGAACGACCCGTGATCGTCGATGCCGGGTGGGCGCATCACGTGATTGACGGATACGGGGTCCGCATACCCGGAATCCTCGTCACGCCTCGCGGCACGGTCATTGCGGTCTGCCAACAGCGTGTGGGCTCCCTGGCCGACGGCGGCCACGCGACGAATGTCATGGTGACGCGTAGCGAGGACGGCGGCAGGAACTGGACGCGGCAGGAGGTGCTGTTTGCGGAAGCGGGAATCAATACGTTCCTTGGACCGATCCTTGCTGACCGCCAGACGAATGATGTGTTCGTGACCTTCTGGAAGCTGCCGCAGGCGGAGGGCAACGGCCTGGGCTACTTCGCTCGCTACGCCGAAATGGGCGGCGGGTTCTGGATGGTCCGAAGTTCGGACGAGGGCCAGAGCTGGTCCGAGCCGTACTTCGTCCGCCCGGCGCCGAACGCGGAGGGGTGGGTCGCCTGGGTGAACAACTCGTCGCGCGGGGTGCAGCTGGCGCGAGGCCCGCGGGCCGGGCGGCACGTGATCGCGGCGTTTCTCTTCAAGGCCGGCGAGGAAGGGCAGGCCCCCGGCGTTCGCGGCGGCCTGGTGTACAGCGACGACCACGGCGAGACCTGGCACGCGGGCGCCGTTCTACCCGCGGGTTCGGACGAACTCATCCTGGAGGAGACGGAAGACGGCGGAATCTACGTGAATTACCGGAAGAATCGGCCCTACTACAACGGATTGCGCTGGTTTGCGCGCAGTTCGGACAGTGGCGAGAGCTTTGACGAGCACGGGCAGCACGAGGAACAGGTCACGCCCTGTTGTCACGCCGGTCTGATTCGCTATTCGTCCTCGGACGACGGTGAGAACGTGCTCCTGTTCAGCAATCCGAGAGGCCCGAGCCGAAGCAACCTGACGGTTCGGCTCAGCCGCGACGACGGCAGGACATGGCCGGTATCGCGAACCGTTACCAGCGATCTGGCCGGCTATTCGGACCTGGCGGTGTTGCCGGATAAGACGATTCTCTGCATCTGGGAAGGCGGCACGCAGCGCTACCACGACAAGATCAGCATGGCGCGCTTCAATCTGGACTGGGTGCTGGCGGGGGACACCTGAGCGGGCTCGTGACGCAGTGCCGCGACCGGTGGGGCTACGGGAAGCGGACGCCGATCTTGATCGCGCGATCGGGGGCGGACAGGCCGTCGGTCAACGCCTTAGCCGCGTCAGAGAATTCGACGATGGGCGTGACGATGCCTTCTGCGGTGACCAGTCCTCGCCTGAACAGTTCAATGGCCGTTACGCGCGCGCGTTCTTCGTCCCAGAGCGGGTAGGAACGGTCAGGGTTCCGCCAGACGGCCTGGCTGCCGATGATGGTGGGGCGGTTGACGTGGAATTCCTCGTCCAGGTGCAGCGTCGAGGCGTCCCTTGGGCCGTAGGGCACGTGGACGACGGTTCCACACTGGCGAATGGCGCGGATAGCTTCGTGCAGGGCTGAAGCGTTGCCGGAGGTTTCGATGGCCACATCCACGCCGTGGTTGGCCGTTGCTCGCTTGATTCGAAGCCCTACGTCCTCGGCACTGGGATCTATAGCTAGATCAGCGCCAAGCGCCGATGCCCGGACCCGCCGGATTTCGATCGGGTCGACTGCGATGACCATTGTGGCTCCGCTGCAGGCGGCGATCTGGACGGTCATCAGGCCGATAGCGCCCATGCCGAACACGGCTACGGCGTCGCCTATTCGAACATTTCCGTCGCGCACGGCCACCAGGGCCACGTGCGCCGGATCGGAGCACACGGCGTCGGTCTCGGATAGACGGTCCAGCGCCCGCCAGGACTCTTCGGGTAGCTGATGTTCCTCGCAGATCGGTCCGTAACCAAAGACGCGGTCGCCCGGCGAGAAACGGGTGACATCCGATCCCACCTCGGTCACGGAGCCGACCAGCATGTTGCCCACGGCACGCTCGGTCAGCGGGAGCGGTTCGACCCGCGGGAGGTACAGACGCAACTCCTCGTCCCATTGTTTCCGGTGATGTGGGTTCCCGGTCAGGGAGTGCAGCTCGGTCCCGTGCTTCGGCGCCGCGAACTCCACCCGCACCCGCACGTCGCGAGGGCCAAGGTCCCCCAGGACGTACTCCCGATAGCGGAATGTCCGACCATCCGTCGAGGCGATTTCCAGTGGCATTGGGGCTCCTCCGAGTCAGCGCGTTATCGGCGTGGGCTGGTTGTCAGCCTGCCCGATCGACTGCGTTGCTGTGCTGGCGCGCCGCTAGAGAGATTCCAGAACCTGGCTGACAGTCCCAGGTTCTCGGATCGACGGTCTGCGATGCCTGATCCCCGATCCGCCAGTGTCATGGGGCAGTGGGCGTGGCCGAAGTCGTAGCCTCCTCGATGACGCGGTCAACGCGTTCGACGAGATCGACCATCCGAATACCGATCGCCCCGCAGATCTCGCGAAGGGCAACCAGGTCAACCCGCAGTTCCCCAGACTCATATTTGCTCACGTAGGACTGAGCCCGCCCGAGCCGTGCGGCCACATCAACCTGCGTGTGCCCTGCTTCAACCCGCAGGTCGCGCAGCACTTGCCCAACAAGTGTCCGCAGCCGCCGTCTTTCGTGTGCCGTTGGTGCGCCCATTGATGCCTCGCAGCATCAGAGCGCTTGCGTGATATCCCAATACGGGATATTCTCCCGACGGTCAGCGTGAATCTAGTACCGGCTTGATCCAGGGATCCTGTAGTGAAGTCAGTTTCGCGGGCGCATGGGGTTGCTCCACCCACAGCGGTGTCGGCTGTGCTGGTCACTCCCAGCGTCGAGGCATCACCACCGACATTGAAGCCTATACGCCGTCTGGCAGGTTCACTATGCCGCTTGCCACCTGCGAGGCATATGATCCTCTTCACGTAAGGTAGGGAAGCTCAAGTGCCGGAAGTCGACTACAATGGCATTCTTGAAAAGAATGCTGCGCAATACGCAATTAAAGGATATCGGATTGTGGCGCAGGGCGAGCGCATGTCGCAATTGGAAAAGGGTGGCGAGCGAAGCGGGTGCTTGATGATTGCGCTCATACTGATCTTTTTTCCAGCAGCTATTATCTACTATTTTTGGACACGGAAAAAGTATGTACTGGTAGAGGTGAATGACGGCGGCTCGGTTTCCGTAACAGAGTCTGGCGGTGTGGACAAGAAAGTCTGGTATGCCGTGGGTGCAATGGCTGCTATCACCATACTTTTCATAGCTCTTATCATAGCCTCATCTGGGAGCAGTGGTACCGCAACATCGACTAGCACCGCTACGCAGCTTCAGTCGGAGACTGCAGCACAGGCGACTCCTACACCTGCACCCGTCCAAGTTTCTGCTCCTGACCTTACATCTGCGTTCGATGAAAACAAAGTGAGGGCGTTGAGGCAGTATGATGGAAAGGTACTGGAAGTGACCGGTATTGTCTCCAACATCAGCGATCAATCCTTCAACTTGGAAGGGCACGAGCTATTTCGAAGTGTACGGGTTAGCGTCGCACGTACCGATGCCTGCCAAGATTGGCTCGCTTCGTTTTCAAAGGGACAGCAGGTCTCTGTTGAAGGTCGATACAGCGATGACTTCTTAGGTGGGATAAACCTCAAGGATGTGAAGTGTCCATCTAGCTGACCATTCTTCTGTCTGGACAACTGGAATTCAGCTCGCCACTCGAATTCCTGTGATCTCTAGACGGTCCAGTCCATGCACTGTCGGATTCGATCCCAGACTTCTAATGAGACTAACTCCGGAAGTTCGTGAGTGGTTCATATGTGCAACCCTTATCGCATAGTTCCTTTGCCCTTTGACCCATACGCATGAGTGTCGGAGTGAAAGTTGAAAGAGGGCTGCATGAACGTCACAGTAAATCGAGTCCAAGAACGGCTGTCTTAGCGCCTCTCTGAACTCGTCTCGCTTTTGTCTGCCATGGGCTACACCTTCGCTAGTTATAAGTATCTCGAGCGAGGCTGTCAATGACTCTGCAAACGCTGGGAGGTCAAATCTGAACTCTCCAAGATAGACGTCAATATTCTCGCCTTCGTTACCAGCGTTAATACCCAAATCCCTGGGAGCTTGCCGAAAGCGATGTGTAGGTCCTTCTCCGAAGAAGTGGTCAAGCGTTCTCGGTCGCATGTTCATTCCTAATGTGCTCCAAGCACTTGTATGCTTCTGGAGAGAAGTACACCACGTTAGGGCACCTTACGCCGAGCTTATTCTCTAGGAATCGTGCTTGCAAGTTGCTGATCGACGATCAGGCACACATCATTCCACTTGCTTACTCAGTCGGATCAAGGATCGCCTTGATGACGCCGTCGCTGGCGGCGGCATGGCGGATGAGGCGTACGGCGTCGCCGGTGGATTCGAGCGGAGAGCGATGGGTGACCATGCGCTCGAGCGGGTAGCGGCCGGAGGCGGCCAGGGCGATGGCGGCTCGGACAGCGGCCTGCTCGTGGCTGTTGACGCCCTGAGCGCGGACTTCCTTGCGCACCAGTTCGTTCCACGGGAGTTCGACGCTGGCGGCGGCCGTGGAGCCGGCCATGACGAGGGTCCCCAGCGGACGCACAACCTCGGCCGCGACGGCGGGTGAATTCGCACTGCCCGTCACGTCGATCACGACATCGGCGAGTCGTCCGTCGGTCAGGTCGGTGATGGCCTCCACGGTGTGCTGATCGAACGTTAGCGTGTCGGTCGCGCCGCAGTCGCGGGCGAAGGCCAAGCGTGCATGTTCGCCAGCCAAGCCGACGGCGAAAATCCGTGAGGCGCCCGCCGCGTGGGCGGCGATCACGGCGGCAAGGCCTTGCGGTCCGGGACCAAACACAACCACCGTGTCGCCAATGCCAGTACCGCCGATGGACTGAATCCAGCGAACGCCGTTGGCCAGCACGGCGCCGATCACGACTCCGACTTCGGGGGAAATGGCGTCGCCGACTCGGTGTACGCGCGCCCGCGGCGGCAGGTAGAGGTGCTGCCCGTAGGCGCCCCAGAGGTGGGGGGAAACAGAAGCCGAAATGCGGCCACCGTAGCCCTGGCCGGCCGCGCACATCTGGTACCTGCCACGGAGACAAAGTTCGCAAAGGCCGCAGCCGAAGCTGGCTTCCACGATCACGCGGTCGCCGGCGGCCACCCCCCAGCGTCTTGCGGCGCTCCTTCCGACCTGCTCAATTCGCCCGACAATCTCGTGGCCCAGGATGGCGGGCAGGTTGCGGCTCACGGCGGAGTGGCCGCCCCAGTGGAGCACGTCGCTGCCGCAGACGCCGGCCAGTTCAAGTCGAAGCAGTCCGTCGTCGTCTCCGATGGTGGGAAGCGGAAACTCGCGTAGCTCGAACGTCTCCGGGGCCACCAGCACCGCGCTGGTCGTGGTGGTCACGGACGGCTTGCCAGGCCGCCGATGATCGTGTCGACGTGCGCCACGAACTCGGCTGTTAACTCAAGCGTGCGCCCCTCCGTGGGGTCACTGTCGAAGACCCAGGAGCCGTCGTCGGTCTGGGTGTCGGCGAACCAGTGGGCCAGCTTGACGGCCCAGGCGGCGTATGGCTCCTCGCCGGTGACCTGGTAGAGCAGCGCGGCGCCCCAGCCGCTCTTGCAGACCTGCGGAAACTCGAACTGGCGTGCGGTGCTCTGGATGGAGAACTGTTGGAAGTCGCGCGCCAGCGACAGGTAGGCGGGATTGGGATCGACCATGTACAGGCGGCAGAGGAAGGCGGCCGATAGCCCACCCACCGTCCAGCGCTGCGCTCGCGGTTCCTGTGACTCGACGACGTGCCAGAACACGTCGTGTTGGTCGAATTCGGTAATCACGCTTTGACCGCGGCGCGAAAACGAGTAGTACAGGCGCTCGGGCAATTCGGTCTGCGCGTTCCAGACTCGTTCCAGGAACCGAAAGACCTGTCGGGCCGCGTCCAGCCGGCCGAGCGCGATACAGGCCAGGCCACAGCCGCAGGTGTAGGGCAGGTCCATGACGTCGCCCAGGGTTCCGTCAGGATCTCGATCGTTGGCGAAGCCGCCGGACGATGGATCCTGCATGGTGAGGATGAACTCCAGGCCACGCGCGCTCAGGTCAAATTGCCGGGCCATGTGGGCGCCGTAGACCAGGGTGGCGTTGCGATAGGCGTAGGCGTCGTAGAGCTTGCGGTGGCCCCGGTCGAAGTCACCGTCCGGCGTGAGCATGTGCTCGCGAATCCAGCCGCAGACGGCGACCGCGGCCTGCGTGTGGCCGGACACCATGAGAGTCCAGGGCAATCGGTAGAACCGAAACCCCTCGTCGGAGGATCCGATCGCTCCGTCGGAACCGACGCGCGCCAGCAGCCATTCCGCGCCACGCCGCTTAGCCTCGGTCAGGCGTTGGATGGCCGTATGACGGTCAGTCGCGTTCCCCGCGCGGGCCGTGTCCAAGCTGCCCCGCCACCTTTCGCGGCATCCGGCGCCAGCCAGTAGGCCCCCAGCCGACGGCTTGCGTTAGGCGCGAACGCCCTCGTAGTACACCCAGCGTTTCGCGCTGATGAACTGCACGATCGTGAAGAACAGGATGATCAGAAACAAGACCCAGGCAATTGCCGAGGCGTAGCCCATGTTGAAGGCAGTGAACCCAATCTGATAGAGGTGCAGGAGCACGAACAGCGTGGCGTCGGCCGGGCCGCCCTCGGTGATGATCAGCGCGGCGGTGAATACCTGGAACGATCCGATGACACCGATCACCGAGGTCAGAAAGATCTGCGGCGTCATCAGCGGGATGGTGACGTTGCGAACCTTGCCCCACCAGCCGGCACCGTCGATTTCGGCGGCCTCGTAGAGATGCTGGGGAATGCCCTGGAATCCGGCCAGGAAGATGATCATCGTGGTTCCCACGGTCCAGAAGCTCATGATGATGAGTCCCGGCATCGCCCAGGTTGTGGATCCCAGCCAGTTGGGACCCCTGGCTCCAAACGGCGCCAGGAATATGTTGATGAAGTTGTTCAGTAGGCCATTCGGCTGCAGGACCCAATACCAGAGCACCGCGGTCGCAACGCCCGTGGTGATTGAAGGCAGATAGAAACACGTCCGGTAGATGGCAATGCCCCGTACCTTGCGGTTGAGCAGCCCGGCGATGATGAACGAGATGATTAGCACGCCGGGGACGTGAAACACCACGTAGTAGGTGGTGTTGTAGACGGCTTGCACGAAGCGCTGGTCGTCGGCCGAGAGAAGCCGGACGTAGTTCTCCAGGCCCAGCCACTTCAGGTCGCCGATGAACCGCCACTGGGTGAGGCTGACGAAGAATGAAAAGAAGAACGGCCCGGCAATGAAGATCGCGAAGCCGAACAGCCACGGCAAGACGAATAGGAATCCCTGGGTCTCGCGCCAGGTCCAGCCGAAGATGCGGGCGCGGCGCCGGTGGCGTTGGACAGCAGGCTGATCCGCTTCGGCCATACCGTTCCTCGCTCAATCTGTAGTCACCCGGTGTCGATCAGTTCGACGCCGAATTTCACGGGTGAGCTTACCGCGCGGTCAGGATTCGCGGCTAGTAGTCCTCGGCGACAGTGGTGCGGATGTAGCGGATCGAATAGTGGACGTCGTCGGGGTAGCCATCCTCGGACCAGGCGGGGATTGCGCCCATGCCGGCGACGCGAACCCGGTGTGACGGCGGGATGTCGAACGCTGCGCAGCTCATGCCGGCCACCGGCAGCGCGTGGTACGAGCCGCCCTGCTGCAGCAGGTCGGCGCGCAGGTGCATCCCCCACAGGTTGTCGACGCGAAAGCGCGCGGATACCGCGCGCTCGTTCTCGCCCTCGTGCCTGAAGTTGTCGATCGTGTCGCACTCGACCAGGATGGATCCGGGCGGGGTGCAGGCGCTGCCGATGACGGCGACCTGAACCATCGGGTGGTCTTCCTCGATCACGATCCAGTCGGACGGGGTCTGGGTGGTGGCCGTGGAGCCGTCCGTCGTCTTGATCGGAAAGAGCTCGATGCCGTGGCGTTCGCCGCCCACCCAGACGCGGTCCACGATGACGTTGGGGTAGTTGAAGGGGAACTCGTACTCGTAGGTCGTGAGATTGAGCGCCTTGCGCTCGCGCGGCGGGTCGTTCGGATAGCCGGTGATGCGCTTGTCGGCGGTCTCGGTAGCCATGATTCGCTCCTGTCTTCAGGCAGGCCGTCGCCCGACGACGGACGCTTGATCCGGCCTGCTGGCTGTCATGCGAGATTCCATTGGTCTTATCGCCCGGCGATGCCGGTCAGCGCGACGCCGCGAATGAAGTAGCGCTGAGCCGAGAAAAATATGACGAGAACGGGAAGCAGCATCACCACCGACGCCGCCATCATGAGGTTCCAGCGGGTGAGGCCAGCCCCGCCGCCGGCTTCCGTGTAAAGAAAGAATCGCAGGTAGAGCGCCAGCGTGCGCCACTCCTCGCTATTCAGGAAGATCAGGGGATTGAGAAAGTCGTTCCAGTGATGGATGAAGGAGAAAATGGCCGAGGCGGCAAGGGCCGGCTTGGACAGCGGGAGCATGATGCGCCAGTAAATGCGGAAGTAGGACGCCCCATCGACCAGAGCTGCTTCGTCCAATTCGCGCGGCAATTGGAGCATGAACTGCCGGATCAGGAACACGAAGAATGCGCCACCAAACGCGCCGCCTCCGAACCACCAGGGAACAATCAGCGGTAGCGGCGTATCGATCCAGCCAAGAGTCTTGAAGAGAACGAATGTTGGCACGAGGGTCACAATGCCAGGCAGCATCAACGTGGAAAGCAAGATGACAAACAAGACTCGCTTACCAAAGAACTCAAGCCTTGCAAAGCCGAAGGCGACCAGCGACGAACTCAGCACCGTGCCCAGCGTAGCCAGAACTGCAATCATCAAGGTATTACCGAAATAGCGCGCCAGGTTGGAGGTTTCAAAGGCGGTGATGTAGTTGCCAAAGACCACGGGATTCGGAATCCACTGCGGAGGAAACAGGAACTCCCGTCCAAACGCTTTCAAAGACGTTGAGATCATCCACGCCAGGGGCAGCAGGGAGATTACGGCCACCAGCAGGAGCGCCGAGTAACCGAAGGTCTGTCCCAGGGCCATCCGCACGTAGGCGAAGAGGGTGCGCTGCGTGGTGCTGCCCCCGCTGGTCTGGAAGGAGATTCGAGCGAGCCGCTGCACGGGTTTAGGCTCCTTCGCCTTCGTAGTAGACCCAGCGGCGGCTGACGGCGAACTGGATCAACGTGAAGAGCAGGATCACGCCCAGGAGTACCCAGCCGAGGGTGGCGGCGTAGCCCATGCGAAAGTTCTCGAATGCGTGCCGGTACATCCAAAGGACGTAGAAGAGCGTGGCGTGCTTCGGCCCCCCATTGGTCGCGATATACGCGCTGGCGAAGACCTGGAATGAGCCGATGATTCCGAGCACGAGGTTAAAGAAAATCACGGGGCTGATCATGGGCACGGTGACATGCCAGAAGCGACGGAGCTTGCCGGCCCCGTCAATGGACGCGGCTTCGACCAACGCTTCGGGGACGGCCTGAAGGCCGGCGAGGAAGATCACCATCTGGCCGCCGACGTGCCAGAGGCTCATGATGATGAACGCTGGCTTGGCCAGGTTGGGATCGGTCAGCCAGCCCAGCTTGGGGATGCCGAACCACCCGAGAATGGCGTTAAATATGCCGAACTCCGGGTTGTACATGTAGACGAAGAGCACGACAAAGGCCACGGTGGGCGTGACCGTCGGCAGATACAGAGCTGTCCTGAATACGTTGATCCCGCGCAGCTTCTGGTTGAGCAGGAGCGCCATAATCAGCGCCAGCAGAAGCTGGATTGGTACGGCCAGCAGAGTGTAGAAGGCCGTGTTCCCCAGCGCAGTCAGAAACAGGTGATCCGACACCATGCGTTCGAAGTTGCTGAAGCCCACGAATTCAGGTGGACCCAACAGGTCGTACTTGGTGAAGCTGAGGAAGAGCGAGTAGATCATCGGGAAGGCCGTAAAGAGGGCAAAACCCGCGATCCACGGACTGATGAACAAGTAACCGATGAGGTGGCGGCGCCAGCGGACCGACCGCAGGCCCGTTTTGGCTGGCGGGGTGGGGCGCAGTTGAGCCGTGTGGCTAGCCACGCGGACAGGTCCACGTGTGAGTGAAGCCCCGGCGCCCGAATTTGCGGGCGCCGGGCTTCACAGCCAAGCTCAGTCCTGCCGGTTGCACGAGCGGCGTTAGAGCGGCTCGTTGAGCAGTTCGTTGATTCCGGGCGTGATCCGGTCCATGGCTTCCTGGACCGTCTCCTCCCCGAGAATCACGCCGTCCACTGCCGGCAGCACGAAGTCGTTGTTGATCTCGTCGTAGCGGACGGGGTGGAAGAACACCCGGTCGTAGCGCTCGACGGCCGCGCGATGGACCGCCGGGTCTTCCCATGGCGCCAGCGAATTGAGCCACACGGCCAGATCCTCGTGCGACTTCCGCGTCGGCGCCGTGAACCCGACCTTGTACATCTCGACCACGCCTTCGGTCGTCATGTACTTCAGTAAGTCCCAGGCCTCCTCGGGGTTGTTGCTGGCCCCGTGGACGCCGTAGGCGTTGGTGGCGTCGCGGTTGGTGTTGGTGCCGTTGGGCATCATGTACGGCGGCACGATACCCGCGTTGATGTCATCCGGAACCTTGGTGGTGGTCCATTTGGCGCCCCAGTAGGTCCGCAGGTTGCCGCTGAGGAACATGCCCTCGGCCCCGCCCGGGAACGCCCGCGAAAAGTCGCGCGAGGGCACCAGGTCATCCGTGATCAGGCGGGTGATGTACTCGAAGGCCTCCACCGAGCCCTGCTCGTTCAAGTGCGTGGCAGTGGCGTCCTGGTTCCAGACGGCGCCGTCGAAGCCCCAGACCCAGAGGTAGTAGATCTTGAGGGCCGCCGGGATCTCGCGGCCGCCCCAGGTCTGGTTCTCGCCCTCGCCGGCGACGCCGCGTTCCAGGATGTCGGTGTGAACATCAATCGTCCACTTGCCTTCCTTGTCCATTTCCCACAGGTCGCCGATGCCAAGTTCCTCAAGCGCGTCCCGGTTGTAGATCAGCAGAATCGGTGCGTGCTGCATGGGGATGGCGTAGAACTTGCCGTCAAGGTACTGGTGCTGGAGCAGCAGGCCTTCGTAGAAGTCGCCAAGCGGAAACTCGCTGTCGTTGTTCCAGAAGTCGTCCAGCGGCTGAACCGCGCCGCGGGCCGCGAGCACCGAGTTCGTCTGCGGATGCACGTAGACGATGTCCATGCTCTCGCCGCCGGCCAGGGCGGTCAGGTACTTGGTGACGGCGTCCGGGTGCGGCACGCCGTTGGCCTTCAGCGTGACGTGGGGATTGAGGGACGTGTAGTCAGACGAAATCTTGTCCCAGGCCGGTTTGGTGTATTCGATCTGGTTGTACCAGGCAACCAACGTGACCGGTGGTCGCTGCGGCGCGACCTCAACGGTCACGATCTTTTGGACTTCGACCGGCACTTCCTTGCGGACTTCGACCGCCACTTGCTGGGTAACAATCTTCTCGACTACTTTCGTAACCGGGACTTGCTGAGTTACGACTTTCTCGACGATCTGCGTAACAACCCGGTCCACCGGGACTTCGACTATCTGCGTTTCCCCGCAGGCCGCCAACGCTAGGGCGGCTCCCGTTCCGAGTGCACCGGCGCCCGCAAGCTTCAGCAGCGAGCGCCTGCTTACGTGTCTCTGTCGGTCCATTGCTTCCTCCCTGCGCAACCGAGCCGCACGAAACCGATGATTCTGGGACTGAATATCCCTACTCGAATCCTTCATCGGAGTAGTTATTTATCATTCGCTAATACCCGGTGTCAAACGACGAGGGCAGATCGGATGGAATCCTACGGAAGCACACAGCTTGCGCAGACCAAACTAGGATTGTGAATCGAGTCCGGGAGCGGCTGAAATGCGGAGAGGCGTGAACATGCTCTTGAGCCTCCTGCGCTACGCCGTCCTGGCGGCGACGGTGGCATCCGGACTTGTGCTGCTGGTGAGGCCTGAGAGCGTTAGCGGGTTTACGGGGCTGGCCCCGGACTCGGCACGCGGAGTCACGGAGATTCGCTCGGCCATGGGCGGTGTGTTTATAGCGCTTGGGCTTGCGCCGCTGTTTCTGAAGACACCGGCCGAGCGTGTTCTCGGCCTGGTCTACCTGGCCATTGCCGCGGTGCGCGCACCGTTCATGTTCGCGGACGGGTCCGCGGGCGAGCAGTCGAACTGGATCAGCCTGGCGTTCGAGGTCGTAGCGGCCGCGATCCTGCTGGCCCGGCGATCCGGAGCGACAACCGCCCGGACCTGACGCCGTGCTCCACTATCAACAGAGGCCAATCCGCTGGCCGACGCCCGGCAGCGACTGATGACCGACCCGTGGCTGCTTGGCGGGGCAGCGGGCGTCATTGCCGCGAGCATGACCCTGGTGTGGCTTCTGAGCCTGGCGCTGCGCAATGCCGGGATCGTGGATGTGTTCTGGGGGCTTGGGTTCGTCATCCTGGCCGGGATGGGCGTAGGGGTGGGATCCGGCGATCCAGCCCGTAGCGGGCTGACCCTGGTCCTGGTTGCGATCTGGGGCGTGCGTCTTGCGGCACACATTGGCTGGCGCAGCAGAGGCAAACCGGAGGACTTCCGCTACCAGGAGTTCCGCAGCAACGCCGGCCCGGCCTTCTGGTGGCGCAGCTACATCACCGTCTTCCTGCTGCAGGGCAGCGTGATGTGGGTGGTGGCGCTGCCGCTGATGGCCGCGCTGTCCGCGCCGGAACCCCAGGTATTCGGCGCGTGGGATGTCGTTGCTGTGGTCCTGTGGGTCGTCGGCTTCGCCTTTGAAGCCGGGGGCGATCTGCAGTTGGCGCGCTTCAAGGCCAACCCGGCCAACCGCGGCCAGGTGCTCAACAGCGGGTTCTGGGGCCTCACGCGCCATCCCAACTACTTTGGCGACGCGGTGATCTGGTGGGGTTTCGGTTGCCTTGGGTTGGCAGTGGGCGCGTGGTGGGCGCTGGTCAGCCCGATCGTCATGACTTTCCTGCTGTGGCGCGTTTCGGGCGTGGCGATGCTTGAGCGCAGCATGGTCGAGACCAAGCCGGGCTACCGCGAATACGTGGAATCGACCCCGGCATTCCTGCCGCGCATCCCGGGAATGCGCCGTCGTGGCTGACGACCAAGCCTGGTTTGAGCGTCTGGCGGCCCGCGGGCTGGCGCCGGACGGCCTGCTGCGACTGGGCGTGCGGCTGGCGCTGCGACGGCGGCTGCGAATGATGGAGCGAGGTACCGCGCGAGAGCGGCTGCAGCGAAGTCGAGGCGGGCCAATCGCCGTCGAAACCGAGGCCGCCAACCGGCAGCACTATGAGGTGCCCACGGAGTTCTTTCGCCTGATCCTGGGTCCACGGCTCAAGTACAGCAGCGCGTTCTGGCCCAACGGCGACTCCTCGCTGGCTCAAGCTGAAGACGCGATGCTGGAACTGACGGCGCGGCGTGCCCAGTTGGCCGACGGTCAGCGAGTGCTGGACCTGGGCAGCGGCTGGGGCGCGTTTTCGATCTGGGCGGCCGAACGCTATCCGTCGGCCAGCTTCACCGCGCTGAGCAACTCGCGCACGCAACGTGAATTCATTGCGACGAGGGCCGCCGAGCTTGGGCTTTCAAACTTGCAGGTCGTTGCCGGGAACGCGGCACGGCTGGAGCTTTCGGGCCGGTTCGACCGCATCGTCAGCATCGAGATGCTCGAACACGTGCGCAACCATGAGCTGCTGCTGGCGACGTTGGTCAACGCGCTGGCGCCGGGCGGGCGGATTTTCGTGCATGTCTTCAGCCACCGACGGCACGCCTACACCTTTGAGCCGGAGGATGGCTGGATGGCGCGCTGGTTCTTCAGCGGCGGCACCATGCCGAACCTGCGTCTGTTCGACGACGGTACGCCGGCGGTTCGCACGGTCGACCGCCAGGTGGTCAACGGCCGCCACTATGCGCGGACCTTGCGGTCGTGGCTACGAAACCTGGATCGGCGCCGTGGCGCCGTGCGTGAACTGTTTCGCTCGGTCTACGGTGACGGCTCGGCCGACCTCTGGATTGCTCGCTGGCGCCTGTTTTTCATCGCCTGCGAGGAACTGTTTGCCTATCGCGGTGGACGCGAGTGGGTGGTCGCACATCACCTGCTCGAACCCGCCAGGCCTGGGTAAAGGGGCAGCCATGCACATCGCCGTCATTGGTGCCGGCGTCTCAGGGCTGGTTGCGGCGCGTGAGTTGGCGCCGCATCACCGAGTCTCGGTTTTTGAGGCCGGGGATGCGCCCGGTGGCCACGCGCACACCGTGGACGTGACATGCGGCTCACGCACGTATGCCGTGGACACCGGCTTCGTGGTCTTCAACGACCGGACGTATCCGGAGTTACGACGCATCCTTGGCGAGCTGCGAATCCCGACTCAGCCATCGGAAATGAGCTTCTCCGTGCGCTGCGACAGGAGCGGGGTCGAGTACAGCGGCGGGTCGCTGAATTCCGTGTTCGCGCAGCGACGCAATCTCGTGCGTCCGGCGTTTCTGCGCTTGCTTTTGGACTACCTGCGTTTCAATCGCCTGGCCACGGGCCTGCTAGGCCCCGGTGAACGGCGCACATTGGGCGAATACCTGAACGACGCGGGTTTTTCACGCGTGTTTCGGGACCTCTACCTGGTGCCGATGGGATCCGCGGTCTGGTCGGCCGATCCAGCTACGTTCAGTCGCATTCCCGTTCGAACATTCGTGCGCTTCTTCTATAACCACGGGCTGCTGGGGATCTGGGGCAAGCCGCGCTGGCTTTCAATTGTCGGTGGCGCCCGGCGCTACGTGGAGGCGCTGATCCAGCCGTTTCGCGACCGCATCCACGTGCGCGCCCCGGTGGTGGGCGTGCGGCGGTCAGGCGACCAAGTGACGGTGGCGGTGGCCGGGGCGGGCGAGGCGCGATTCGATCACGTGGTATTCGCGACGCACAGCGACCAGGCGCTGGGCGCGCTGCGGGATCCCAGTCCCCAGGAACGGGACGTGTTGGGCGCAATCGAATACCAGGCCAACGACGTGGCGCTCCACACCGACACCAATGTTCTTCCGCATCGACGTCGGGCCTGGGCCTCGTGGAACTACCGCATTCCGCCGGACCGGACGGACGGCGTGCCGGCCACCTACATCATGAACCGGCTGCAGCGCCTGGACGCGCCGCAGACGTACTGCGTGACGTTGAATCAGACTGACTGCATTGACGACGAGACTGTCCTCAGGCGTCTCCGGTATCACCATCCGGTTTTCAACCAGGCAGCTATCGACGCGCAGGACCGCTGGGGCGAGATCAACGGCGCGCGCCGCACCTGGTACGCGGGGGCGTACTGGCGCTACGGCTTCCACGAGGACGGGGTGATCAGCGGGCTGCGCGCGGCGCGGGCGCTGCTGGCCAGCGCATGAGTGGCGCGAGCGCTCTCTACACCGGCTACGTCACGCACCACCGACGCCATCCGGCGACCCACGGATTTCGATTCAATCTGTTCATGGTCTACCTGGACCTGGCCGAATTGCCGGGGCTATTCGACGGGCGGATGTTCTGGTCGGCGCGGCGTCCGGCGCTGGCCTGGTTTCGGCGCGCGGATCACTTTGGCGACCCCGACATGCCGCTGGACGAGGCCGTGCGCTCTCGCGTGGCGGAGGTCACGAGCCGTCGGCCCGAAGGTCCGATTCGTTTGCTGACCCACCTGCGCTACTTCGGGTACGTGATGAACCCCATCAGCGTGTATTACTGCTTTACACCTGACGAGTCCCGGGTGCAGGCGCTGGTGGCGGAGGTGACCAACACGCCCTGGGGCGAGCGGCACGTTTACGTGGTCGAGCCTGAGCCCATGGCCGGTAGCGCACGGCTCAGGGCCGATTTTGCCAAGGCGCTGCACGTGTCGCCGTTCATGCACATGGACCAGCACTATCAGCTGACGGCCACGATTCCGGGCGAGTGCCTGGGCGTGAAGATCGAGGTGGCGCGCGGCGGGTCGTCGCTGTTCGAGGCCAACCTGACGCTGCGCCGGCGGGAATTGAACGCGACAAACCTGGCGCTGGCGCAGACGAGGTTTCCGTTGCTGACGGCACGCGTCACAGCGGCCATCTACTGGCAGGCGCTGCGGCTGTGGCTGAAGCGAGTACCGTTCGTGCCACATCCGGGGCACTGACCCAGGCAGATTCGGTGGGCGGCCCGTAAGCTGGCGCGTCCCAATCGTCTCGGGGTCACCCTTCGTCATGACCATGCGCTTCGAACCGAACTGGCGCTCCCTGCGTCAACACCAGACGCCCCGCTGGTTCAGCGACGCCAAGTTCGGCATCTATACCCATTGGGGCATTTACAGCGTGCCCGCGTGGGGACCGAACGCCACCTGGTATCCGTACCGCATGTACCGGGAGAACGAGCCGCATTACGCGCATCACGTGAAGACCTACGGGCATCCCGGTGAGTTCGGGTATAAGGACTTCATTCCCGACTTCACCGGCGCGAAGTTTGATGCGGACGCGTGGGCCGACCTGTTCAAGCGAGCCGGGGCGCAATTCGCAGGTCCGGTGGCGGAACATCACGACGGGTTCGCGCTGTGGGATAGCGCGCACACGGAATGGAACGCCGCGCGGATGGGCCCCAAGCGTGACGTGGTGGGCGAACTGGCACAGGCCGTTCGGCGCCAGGGCATGCGCTACATGGTGGCCATGCACCACGCCGAGAACTGGTGGTTCTTTCCGCACTGGCGGACGGACTTCGACACGTCAGATCCGCGATACGCCGGCCTGTACGGCGAGCCGCACAACCTGGACTTCCCGCCGCGGGACGTCGAATGGGACGAGCAGGACAAGCCGAGCCGGGCTTTCCTGGATACCTGGAAGGCCAAGCTGGTTGAGGTGGTGGACAAGTACGAGCCGGACTACATCTGGTTCGACTTTGGCCTGAAGGCCGTGCACGAGCAGTACAAGCAGGACTTCCTGGCCTACTACTACAACAAGGAAGCCGAATGGGGCCGCGGGGTGGTGGTGACCTACAAGTGGGACAACCTGCCGCCGGGCGTGGGCGTGCTGGACATCGAGCTGGGCAAGATGCCCGATCAGGCCTACCACGAGTGGATTACCGACACCACGGTGGACGACGGCTTGGGCTGGGGCTACCTGCGCGAGACCACCTACAAATCGGCCACCGAACTGGTGCAGTACCTGGTGGACAACGTCAGCAAGAACGGGCTGATGCTGCTAAACGTGGGCCCGAAGCCGGACGGAACGATTCCCGACGAGGCGGTTACGGCCCTGGAGGGCATCGGCGACTGGCTGCGGGTGAACGGCGAGGCGATCTACGGAACCACTCCCTGGTGGACCTACGGTGAGGGACCCACCGAAATGTCTGTTTCCGGCGCCTTCAGCGACACCAAGGAGAAGCTGGCCTACCAGGGCAGCGACATCCGGTTCACGGTGAAAGGCAACGTGCTCTATGTGATCTGCCTGAACTGGCCGAAACCAACTTTCACGATCGAGTCGCTGAAGACGCTTTACCCGGGCGAAATCCGGTCGGTTGAGCTATTGGGCGCGGAGGGCGAGTTGGCCTGGCGAATGACGGCCGATGGGCTGGAGATTGATAGGCCCGAGCGGCGGCCGTGCGAGCACGCCTACGCCTTCAAGATCACGCGAAACACGGGCTTGTAGGCGTCCCTCGGAGTCCCGCTACTCCCGGTCCTGCAACCAGCGCCAGGCCCAGCGGACTTGCTTGTCGCGGTGGGTTGAGGTGCTGGAGTGGTCGAGGAACGGGTAGACGTCGATCTCGCGTGTTTCGCATGTCAGGCGGTTGTACGCGCCGAAGACTGTGGACGGCGGACAGATGTCGTCCCACAGCCCAACGCTGACCAGTGCCGGGCAGTTGATGCGGGGAGCCAGGTTCACGACGTCGAAGTAGCTAAGGGTCCGAAAGGTCTCGTCGTAGCGGTCCGGAAAGGCTCGGCAGTAGGCGGGAATCTCGCCGTAGATGGTCTTCACGAGGCCCGGTGGGCCGGCGATCTGCACCGCGCGCGGGAAGTCGCACAGGTACGGAACCTCGGGCATGGCCAGCGCGACGCTCGGTTCCAGCGCCGCCGTGGCCAGGGTCAGCCCGCCGCCCTGGCTGATGCCGGTGCAACCGACGCGGTCGGCGCGCACACGGGGAAGCGACTGGACATAACGCACGGCTCGCACGCAGTCGACGTAGACCCGGCGGTAGTAATAGGTGCCGGGCGACTGGATGCCCTGGGTCATCCAGCCGAGGGCGTGGCCGCGGGGATCGGCATCGGGATCGGTGCTAAAGCCGGTCTGGCCGCGCACGTCCACGGCAAACACGACGAATCCTTGAAGTGCCCAGGCCGCGGCGTCGAATACGGATCCACGGTTGCCCGTGTAGCCGTGAAAGATCACAAGGCCGGGGAGTTCGGCGTCGCCGTCGGGGATTAGCAGCGATCCGGCCACTCGCCCCTGGCCGTAGCCGGCGATGGTCACTTCGTGGACGCTGAGGCCTTCGACCGGGTAGTCAACCGGCTCGATGGTGTTGTCGAATGGGTGGTCCTGTGCGGCCAGGGTTTGCGCCCAGAAATCCTCTAGGTCCGCTGGCGCCGTGGGTGGCGGGACGTAGGCGCGCAGTTCCTCGATCGGCCAGTCAATGCTTGGCATCAGGCGTCATCCCCTCCGTTTGGCGCTTCTCGGCTATCCGTGCGCGGCTTCGTGTTGGGCGATCAGTTGTTCGGGCGTGATTCGAGCAATGACCTCGCCGATCAGGTCCAGCGCCGCCGCCTCGGCCCTGGGAAATCGGACGCAGGACTTGCCCATGTTGAGGCGTTTGCCGGTCTGCCTGTAGGCGTCCACGAACCAGTCGGTCAACTCGGGGTCGGCGTAGAGACCGTGCAGGTAGACCGAGATGTGGCGTTTCTGAGCGGCCAGGGCGGCCACGCCCAGCGCCTGGCCGTTGTAGGTGTTGGGGAAGTCTTCGAGCGGGATGGCGTAGCCGATCATCCCGTACTGCATGCACTCCTCGAACCCCTCCGGCAAGTTGGCCAGGATGACCTCGCGAACCTGCTGGATATCGTCTCGCCGATTCTCGGGGAGTTCGGCCATGTACTCCTCAACCGTGGCTGCTTTGCTGGAGACCATGCGCGGAGTCCTTTGGGTCTAGAGGCCGATGGCCATGCGGGTGGTGAGGGCGCCGTCGACGTAGAGGGTCTCGCCGTTGACGTAGGAGGCCTCATCGGACGCGAGGTAGACGACGGCGGCGGCGATTTCGGAGGGCTGGCCGACGCGGCCGGCCGGGATGGTGGTTCCAATCGTTGAGGGGTTGAGGTTCTGGTCGGCGTAGCGGTCGACCTGGATGGCGCCGGGGGCGATGACGTTGCAGGTGACGCCGTGGGGGGCCAGGGCGAGCGCCAGGGCGCGGGTGAAGCCGTTGATGCCGCCCTTGGTCCCGGCGTAGACGACGTTCTGCACCAGATGCACGTAACCGTGGACGGAACTGATGTTGATGATGCGGCCGGAGCCGCGCTGGACCATGTGACGGCCGGCTTCCTGGCTGGCGGCGATCATGGCGATCAGGTTGATGTTGAAGATGTCCAGCCAGTTCTGAGTGTCGCCTTCGAGAAAGTCCTCGCTCAGGGTCCAACCGGCGTTGTTGACAAGGATGTCGAGCTGGCCGTAGCGATCGATCGCGCCGGTCACGACGCCGCGGGCGGTGTCGGGATCGCGAAAGTCGGCCTGCGTGATTTTGATGTCGGCGCCGTCGGCGCGCAGCTCATCGCGTAACTCCTCGGCTCCGCCGAAGCTGTTGGAGGCCGACACCATCAGCCGGCAGCCTTCCGCCGCCAGCCGCCGCGCGATGCCCTTGCCAATGCCGGTGCCGCCGCCGGTGACAACGGCGACGCGTCCCTGCAGGTCTGCCATATTTCCGCTCGTTCCGTCCGCTGCCTCTCAGTGGTTGCATTCTGGCATTGGATTGGTCTGCGGACCGGAGTCAGTCGCGGCGTGGCTTCCCTGATCCGGGTGACGAAGGCGCGGTGTGGTGCCAGGCGTTGGCGGCGCAGCAGAGACTTACCTGATGACTTGCGCTGTTCAAGCCTGAGTCATTGGCCTCTAGGAGGCTGCTCTGGCGCGTTCGTACTCCCGGAGCACGCGTTGGGCCACGTCATCCCATTCGTGCCTTCGGGCGAACGCTCGACAGGCAGCACGTGTCGGGGCCTCAGGCAGATCCAGGCATCGCTCAATGGCTTCCGCCAGGTTGACGGCATCGGGCGCACACGTAAGCCCGGTTATCCCTTCCTGCACGAGCTGGACAGCAGCGCTCTCGGCGGATCGCACGACCACCGACGGCGTACCCGCCGCGTTGGCTTCGAGAACCGTGGCCCCCAAGCCCTCGCGCTCCGACGGTAGTACAAGAACGCGGGAGGTCTTGAAGATGCTGTGAACCCGCGCTTCGGATATGAAGCCCAGAAAGCTGACGGCGTTGGCGAGGCCGAGCTTTTCAGCCAGCGCAACCAGTGATGGCATTTCGGGTCCGTCGCCTACGATGACGATTCGGAGGCCCGGCGAACGGCGGCGCATGATCTGAGAGGCGCGTAGAAGCAAGTCCACTCGCTTGTGTGCCAGGAGACGTCCTACGTACACGATGTCCGCTCGTACATCGTGCGGAGCCGCCGCATCAATGGCCGCGAAATCAACGCCGTTGTAGACGATTGAAACCTGCTCGGCAGGTGGGGAGAACTTTGCTCCTAGCAGTCGGCTGCGAGTGAATTCTGAAATGGCGATGGCGCGTTGGGTGGCGGCGACTGCTGCACTCTCCACCGTGCGGCCCGCGAGTCCTCGCCAGCCCCAATAGTCCAGCCAGTAGCGGCCCCAGTGTTCGAGCCAGGTGACGAGCATTGGCGTCCGAGTGAGCCGAGCGGCCACTGAGGCCGTCAAGACCGAAAAATATGGGAAGGAGGCACAGTCAATCACGTCAAACCGGCCAGCAAGGATCGGTCTGGCGACTGCCAAACCGAATTGAAGAGCCTCGGACGCGGATCGTTTGCCGTCGTCGCGGTAGAGCGGCATCGGTCGACCGACGGAGGTGTAAGTTACTCCCGGCAGTCGTTCGTCGCGCGGCTGGTTTGCCCACCAGGCGAAACTCACGATGTGAACGTCGTGCCGCGGAGCGAGCCGACGACCGATCTCGAAGTAGCGTCGCTCCGCGCCGCCTTTGACGTAGGGGTACACGGCGTCGTAAACGAGCGCAATCTTCATATCGCTTTGCGCTCGGCCGGCTCCCGCGTCGATTGAGCGATTTCGTATCCTACACCGCTCCGGGCCATGTCACTTTAGGTGCGGGCACTCGGCGGCATGACGGGCGATGGGTCCGTTCACTATGAGAGACCGTGCATGAACGCCACCAAGCCCGACGCAGCGAGACCCACCGCCGAACGCGTCAGCGTTGTGCTGCCGTGCCTCAATGAAGCTGCCACGATTGGCGCGAGCGTTGCCAAGGCGCTTCGGGGGATTGAGCAGGGTGGGCTAGCGGGCGAAGTGGTGGTGGCCGACAACGGATCGACCGACGGTTCGGACACGATCGCCGAAGAGGCGGGCGCGCGCGTCGTGTATGCGCCGGTTCGAGGCTACGGGGCCGCGCTGCGCAGAGGATTCGCCGCGGCAAAGTACGACATCTTGATTATGGCCGATGCCGACGACACGTATGACCTGGAAAACCTGGCCGCGGTCGTGGCGCCCCTGTCGGCCGGCGCCGACCTCGCATTGGCTAATCGCTTCGCCGACATCAGCGATGGTGCGATGCCCTGGCTGCATCGCCGAATTGGGACGCCGTCGATCAACCTGCTTCTTCGGCTGGCCTATGGCGTGCGCGTTGGGGACAGTCAAAGCGGATATCGGGCGATCCGACGACGCAAGCTCGATCAGCTGGACTTGCACTCCGACGGAATGGAATTGGCTTCGGAGATGTTGATCAAGGCTTCGCGTCTCGGGCTGGGAATCGCTGAGGCGCCCTCCACGTATGGAGTGCGTCGCGGTGAGTCCAAACTACGCAGCCTGCGCGATGGATGGCGTCACCTGCGGCTGATCTTGCTGCTGGCGCCAACACTTGTGTTTCTGGTTCCCGGCCTGTTCCTCATGTTGCTCGGGCTGCTGACATTCATCGTTGGATTCGGACTCGGGGGCGCGGTCGAAGTTGGTGCCCTGCGCTGGCAGCCGGTGTTCGCCGGCCCGATATTCGTCGTGCTCGGAGCCAACGCGCTGGGTATGTGGCTCATTGGGCACGCGCGCCTTGTGCGCCGCGGGCTCGCCAGCCCCTCAAGGCGGCACCTCTGGACACAGAATCCGCGCTGGCTGGAGATGTCACTGATTGGTGGTTCACTCATTGCACTCGTCGGCGTGGGCATCGATCTGTACTTGTTCAATCAGTGGGTTGCCGCAAGCGTTAGCTCTTCCTTGGCGCCGCAACTTGCTGCACTGGCACAGACGTTGATCATCGTGGGCGCGAACACTGTGCTCCTCGGATTCCTGAGTGCGTCGAGCGATATCTAGCTTTTCGGCGGTACTGGCCGTTCTGGCCGGTGCGGTTCTTGCAGGCGGTCGTGTCGCGAGCGGCCCTCCATCGGTCAGCTGGTTCGTGGCTGCGGCTGTTGGGGCGGTACTGCTCGGCTACCTCGGGCGCCGAGAGCAATTGCACGGCAGCCGACTCCTGGCGGCGACAGTGCCGGCTGGTGTCGTCATCGTGGCCATGTATGCCTCCGACGGAGTCACACACTTTCTTGGCGTGACGTCGGATCTGGGGATGCTGCTCGCCGTTGGGCATGCGGCACTTGTGGTTTATCTCCAGCACCCGCCGATGGCGCAGCGCTTTTTGACGACCGGTGCTCTGGGCGGACTTACGGGAGCAGCGTGCGCGTCACTGTTGGGACTCGTCCTTTTTGGCGGGAGTGCAGGAGCTTGGGCACTTGGGCTGGGCTGGGCCACCGGCATCGCTGTAGGCGGCTTCCTGGGAGTGCCGTCGCGAGGGAATGAACCGCGCGAGCCCAGAAGAGTTCCGCTGTCCGCGCTTCCGCTCCTGGGGGCTTGGATCATGGCTGTAATCGCGAGCTTTCCTGCGGCACCGCGCCACGAACTGGCCACATCCGCGGGAGCGCAAGTACTGGGTGGACTGCTCGCACTGATGCTCGTGGGAGTTTCGGTCGCACTCGCCCTGGCGGAACGCCGCGAGCCTGGCGCCTCGGCGCTTGAGGCCATCCGGCTCGCGGCACGGATGAATGTACGCGCGGTCACCCCTCTCTCGCTCCTCCTCATCGGCGCTCTGCAGGCCGCTTCATATTCCGCTGTCACGATGGACGATCTTGTCCACTTCTGGCTCGTGGCGGACTCTTTGGCCTGGGAAGGCACCTACCTGTTTTTCAGCGATCGAACTGACCTGCCAGTCTTTCCCATGATGCTTCTCATCTCTTTTGGCTTGTTTGGGCACACCTATCCCGCCGCGCTTGCCCCGCTGTTCGTTGCGAACCTGTTCCTTCCCCTCGCTATCTTCGGAGCGGCCAGGGCGTTCGAGGTGAGCCGAACGGTCGCCTATGTCGTCGCGGTTTTGAGTGTGGTTTTTCCTTTGATCCAGGTATACAGCCTGGGCGCGGTTGAGCCCGATCCGATTTTCATTCTGCTGCTGGCTATCTCTATCCTGGTCGTTGGCCGCGTCGTCAAGTCTCCCGAGAGGCGCGGATGGGCTCTGCTGCTTGGATTACTCGCGGGACTTGTGGCGACAACGCGTCCCGAGGGACCGCTCTATGCAGCTTGTTTCCTCCTCGGAGCAGTGATCGCCACACGACGGGCGGTGACGGGTCTTGCTGTGGTCAGCGCGGTTGCCCTCGTTGCTCCGTTTGTCATCTACGTTTACAACGGGCTAGGCAGGCCGTGGCCGACGGCAAGTCAGTCGTTTTCGCTGGTCAATCTCAGCGAAAATGCCGGTGTGATTGGTTCTACAACCTGGGGATCCGCCGCGCGCGTCGTCCTCATGGATGACATTCGTTTCGCGGTTCTGATCAGTGCGATTCTCATGCTGTTTGGCCTCGGTGCCGCTACGCTGACGAACCATTATCCAGGGTTAGTCTTGATTCCGACTGGGGCTGTGGTAAATGTAGTCGTGACTATGGGCCTGGGAGAACAGACGTTTCGACCTGGAGAACTAAGCGAGTTTGTACGCCACATAGCCTATCCAATGCCAATTGTTGCTGTCATGGTCGCCTTGGGATTAGTGTCCGCGTCAAGATTCCTTAGATTAGGCATGAATGCAAGGCTGATTGCAAGTTCCATTTCGGTAGCTGCGGCTGTGTATCTGGGAGCTGGGAGTCTCTATTTGCTTGGTACGCCTGAGGAGTATTTCCATGGAAACAACACCGGTAGTCTGCTCACCTCTCAGACTTATGTGAATGTGCCGGAGCTTTGGAAAACGCCGTTTGAGCTTCCATGTTTAGTATGCCCTGAATCTGATGATTGGGATTTCATGGAGTTTCGAGCCAGTCTCTTTGAGGCGTATTTGCCATTCGATAGTCACAGCGATTCAGCAGGGACGTCCTATCAGACGCTGACGGCGGCATTGGCTGCTGCCGGGCTAGCGGTGAGTCTTCTTGCTGGCGGATCGGACTCAGGGCTGCTGTCACGGAGCGGAGTCGTGCGCCCGCCACGCCGTCGTTTGCAATAGGATCGCGACCGCGATCATGAGTACTAGCGCCATGGCGCCGGCGGAGGTCGCGAGCACTTGCGCAAACCCCAATCCAGTCGAGACGCCAAAGGCGTAGATCGCCGTCTGGCCGAGTGCGATCGGGCCGACTACCAGCGCAATCCGAGTCCATCCGGCCGCGACTACTATCGAGATCAGGAACAGGGCGTACGTAAGCAAGGTCGAACCCAGAATGTATGTCTGCATAAGTTGAGTGTCCATGGAATAGCTCGACCCGACGAGCACTGTATGTAGAAGTTCGGGCGAGGATAGGCCAGCCACGGCGCCACCCGCGCAGATAGCGGTGATGGTTCCAAAGCTGCCGGCAACCATTCGTTTCTCAAGTCGACGCCTGATGAACATGCTTCGGTAGCGTGGAAGAATCAGCAGCGTGATCACGAAGCCGGCGTAGAACACGATCCGGCCGGCAAGCGTGGCCGCCGAGAAGGCCTGAAGGTCTGCGTCGTGAAGACGGGTGTTAGCAACTACGATGTCTATGGCTTGCACGCCATAGACGGCTAGCATTGCTGGTACGGCGCGCGACTCATGCGCCAGCGCCGACCATAGGTTGTCGCGTATTCCCAAGCTGCCGCCAAACCGCTGACGCAGCATCCAGACGCCGAGTGCCAGGGCACCGCCAATGCCCAGGGGAAATCCGGCCGTGGCACCATCCACACCAAATCCGCCAACTACTAAAGCGATCGAAACGAGCAGTCGAATGGAAACTTCAGCCAAGACGACGATTCCCAGGGCCGTAAAGTCGCCTGAGCCCTGAAGTACACCGCGATGGGCCGCGAGCCACACTGACATGATCAGGCTTGCGCATATCCAGAGCGCGACGGCGGTTCCGTCAAAACCAAAGAACTGACCCACGGCTTCCCGAAATATAAAGGTGACGGCGGCAATGGCGGCCAAGGGTATCCCTCCACCAATCGCGGCATGTGCAGCGAAAGCACCCAACTGATCCGACTTACCTTCGGCACTCATGCGAACCGAACCATTGGCGACAGCCGCCTGAAATGCGTTGGCAGGAAAGACAACAATTGCCATTGCGGAAACAATGGCAAGGACTGCCGCGAATTGGCGCGGCTCGAGCAGTCGTGCCATCGCAAGTTGATAGAGAAAAGCCAGTACATTGGCGGCCATTGCCATTGCAACAAACAGGGTTGACTGAAGGGTAAACTGGTCGTGCGTTGAAGGCTGAATAGAATCTTCCTTGTTGGTTGGCAACTCGCGATTAACTTCTAGCCCAAGGCAACTGTAGGGCGGTGTGAGATCGGCATCTGAGTTGCGTACCACAATGGCCGTGCACGGAGTCATCCCCTAGGGCCTCGGCACGCTTGCAGGTCGCTAGGGGCGTCCCACGACTCAAGTAGGTGTGCGGGTTCATGTCAGAGATGGCGCGTATTCTGTCACTGAGACACTTTGAGGCTGGTCGAGTCGAGT
This sequence comes from Chloroflexota bacterium, assembly GCA_022824495.1. GTDB lineage: Bacteria > Chloroflexota > UBA11872 > UBA11872 > UBA11872 > UBA11872. Next base: position 88,127 of record JAJDZU010000011.1, read on the forward strand.
TCAAGTTACGGTATCTCGACCGGGCACGGGGCAGCGATCAGGGCGGCGTGAGTCAGCGTAGGGAGTGTTGGATGAATCGAGCAGGCGCCGTTTTTCTGATGTTCGGAGTATTGGGCGCGGCGCTGTTGGCTCTGGCGTGCGGGGCTTCGATCAGCAGAACGGGCGGTGTCGATGGCGGTCGCGATAGTGCTTTTGCCGAGCGGCGTTCGCAGCTCATGGCTGAAATCCGGGCGTCGGATCGCGAGATTTCGGAGCCGGTGCTGGCGGCGGTGGAACGGGTTGAGCGGCACCGGTTTGTGCTGCCGGAGAATGTGGACGAGGCGTATGAGAACCGGCCGCTGCCGATCGGCGAGGGGCAGACGATCTCGCAGCCGCTGATCGTGGCGATGATGACGGAGGCGCTGGGCATTTCACCCGGTGACCGGGTGCTGGAAATCGGCACTGGATCGGGGTACCAGGCGGCGGTGTTGGCGGAGATGGGGGCCAAGGTCTACAGCGTGGAGATCATTCCGGCGTTGGCCGAGTGGGCGGAGAAGAACCTGCGGGGCGCTGGATATGAGGACGTTAAGCAGCGTACGGACGACGGGTATTTCGGCTGGGAGGACGAGGCGCCCTTTGACGGCATTATCGTGACGGCCGCGCCCGACCACGTACCACAGCCCTTGATCCGGCAGCTCAAGGTGGGTGGGCGGATGATCGTGCCGGTGGGGCCGCCGGGTTTCTACCAGACGCTGTGGAAGATCGAGCAGACGGCGGATGGGGTGGTGGCCGAGAACCTGGGGCTGGTGCGATTCGTTCCGCTTACCGGGGAGATGTCTGCCGAGGATCCCTAGAGCGCCAGAGCGGCACGGCCACGGCGTAGGCGAGGGCCGCGCCCAGCAGTGTCCAGGCAAAGCCGATGGACACGATCAGGATGGCGGCCGCGAAGGCGGCGGCAACCGATGCCGTGCCGTTGACGGCCCAGGCCCAGGAGATGGCCGCGCGGTCACCAGCCAGGGCGCGAATGGCTGACGGCATGACGGCGCCCAGCGCCAGCGAGGGCGAGGCCGCCAGGACCCCAACGCCCACGCGAACGGCCAGCGGCGCACCAAGGGTTTCGGGCGCCGCCAGCAGCAGTCCACCAAGAATGAAAACGCTCATAGCGGCCAGCCCGGCGGCCGAGTCAGGCGTAGGCCGCCACCAGCGAGACGACAGACTGCCGAGGCCGGCCCAGGCGAGCATGGCGGCGATGCCGGTGGCAAAGGCGACCGTGGGGGCGTCCAGCACCAGGATGAGTCGCTGCAGCAGGGCGATCTGAGTAGTCGTGAAGGCGACGCCGACGGCCGCGACATAGACAAGGCGGCGTAGCCCGACGCGGGCCGCGCCACCACGTCGGCGACCTACGAGTGGTGCGACCATCGTGAGCACGGCTGCTCCAGTGGCCGCCGCCGCCAGCGGGACCAGGACCAGGAAGCCCGCGCCGCCGAAGGGTTGCCAGGTGCGGCCAGTGGTGGACAGGACTTCGCGCCACTGGGTCCAGTCGAAGTAGTGGAAGAAGTAGGGGCGGTCGTCGGTCACGGGTGCCCAGACTTCGGGGACCGGGTCGCCTCGAACCACCGCCTGGAAGGCCTGGTAGAGCGATGTGTCGGGCAGGCGGTTGAAGCGGTTGGAGTCCGATTGGAGGAGTTTCACGTGAAACACCCAGTCGAAACCGTCGCGCTCCAGGCCGTCTGAAAGCGCCTGACGCTCCGCGGCTGTAAAGGGCGTTGGCGAGGCGACCATGGTGACGACTTCCAGCGAGCGCCAGGCCAGGACGTGAGCGGACGGGTCGTCGACTCCTGACAGCCGGAGGGCATCAAGCAGGGAGGCCCACATGCGGACGGACTCGGAGGGGGTGGCTTGCAGCCAGCGGGTGACGATCAGGCGGCCGTCGGGCGCCAGAGCGCGAAACCCATTGGCGAGGGCCTCGCGGGTCAGAGCGTAGGTCTCGCGGAGGCCGAACGTACCGGCGGCGACGCCCTGGAAGGACTCGCGGAGTGGCCAAATCACCAGGTCGTAACCGGCGGCGGTCCGCAGCGCCGAGCGGACACCATGACTCAGAACACGAATGTTGCTGTCGTTCAGGACCGTGTTGTGGCCTGCGAACCGCCAGGCTTTGCGCAGCGCGGCGTCGGGCTGGACGAGGTCGATCCGGTCGATGGCGGATCGGAGCAGGACGCCGGCGTCAAACGCGCCGAAGGGATCGAGCAGCATCGCCGAGGCGGCTGGTCGCAGGCCGACAGCGTGGGCGAGCGGGACGTGGTCCAGGGCTTCGGACAGCGGGACGTCCAGCGCCGCCGCGTTTCCGCCGTCGACAGTCAAGCCGAGGCGGGGCCGCGGGACGGATCCGGCGTAGTTCAGGCTCAGGCCCGTGGCGGTTCGGAAGCCGGCGTTTTCGAGTATGTCCACGCGTGAGTTGGCGGAGAGCTCGGTATCGAGGCGGCGGGCATCGGGACGTTGGAGAGCCTGGGCGAGTTGCGAATGGACGGACACGCTCGGGCCGGCCGGGGCAATGACGATTGCCGTGCCGAACAGGGCGACTGCCAGGAGGCTGGCCCCGATGGCGGGGAGCCGGGGAGCGACGATCACCGGCGCGACGAGGGCCAGGGCGGCGGCCAGCAGGATCGTGGCGGCCGATCCAACCTGGGCGAGCAGCGGAAGCGCCAGGGCCGCCCCGGCAGCCGAGCCTGCCAGGCTCGCACCGTAGGTGGCGCCGGCGCTCGTCGGGCTGTGACGCAACGCGGCAACCACGGCGACCCCGGCGCACGTAAACGGCACCGCGGCCACGATGAAGAAGAGCGCGAGCCATGCAAGCTGGCTGGCGTCAGCGCCGATCCGATAGGTGTCCAGGGGGATACGGTCGGCCGTGACATAGGCGCCGACGGCCGTGAGGGCGAACAGTGTGCCGGCCCAACCGATTGCGGTGGTCGGGGATGCTGCTGACACGCGTCTGGAGGTTGCCGTCAACGTGCCGGCGGCGCCGATTCCCAGGAGGGCCATGGCAATGGCGACGAAGGCGAAGTGGTGCCCCTGCGCGATTGCGTACACACGCGTGAGTGCGATTTCGAACAACAGGCTCGCCGCCGACACCAAGACCAAGCCTGCGACGAGCCTGTACTTCACCTGACGTCGTCCATCGGGACGGGCTGCTGCGTAGATCGTCACACGTTACGCCTCCCGGGCCAGCGATCCGGCGACGTGGGTGTGACAAGCTGCGAAACGCAGGTTCCCGACCGCTACGGAGTGCAGGTGTTCTGGAAGCGGCGGCGTGGGCGCGAGAAGCTGATGGCCGAGATCCGGCAGACCGGCATCGTGAAGTCGGAACCGGTGCTGGAGGCCATCGAGCGGGTCGAGCGGCGTCACTTTGTCAGGCTCGACGACGCGAGCGAGGCCTACGACAACGCGCCCCTGTCGATTGGCCGGGGCCAGACCATTTCGCAGCCGCTGGTGGTGGCGCTGATGTCCGAGGCGCTGGCAATCGGTCCAGGCGACCGGGTGTTGGAGATAGGGACGGGTTCGGGCTATCAGGCGGCGGTGTTGGCGGAGTTTGGCGCCAAGGTGTTCAGCGTTGAGATCATTCCGCAGCTCAGTACCTGGGCGGCGACGAATCTGCGCAGCGCCGGCTATGGCGACGTCGAGTTGCATACCGCCGACGGGTTCTTTGGGTGGGACGAGCACGCCCCCTACGACGCCATCATCGTCACGGCGGCCGCCAGCAAGATTCCGCGGCCGCTGATCCGCCAGCTACGGATCGGCGGGCGGCTGGTTGTTCCCGTGGGTTCGAACGCCTGGGATCAGACCCTGTGGGTGGTGGAGCGGACCGAGGAGGGCGAGACGTCCACCAACCTCGGCCCGGTGCGCTTCGTGCCGCTCACCGGCGAGGGCCAACACGCGTCGGCCTGAACAGTCGGCGCTGCGGCTCGTCAGACCCCCGGCTCGTCGCCAAAGCGATCGTGTTCCTGGGGCTCGCCGTCGAACTCCAGCGCGATGACCGTGTCGATCGGATCGGGTGCGTAGGCGGGCAGGCCGCGCAGCCAGGCACGGTGACCGCGCTGCTCCACCGAGACCGGAATGTCTGAGCCCAGCAGTCGTGCGCTGAGGATGCGTCCGCCGACGCCGCCGACCACGATCTCTTCGCCCGGCCAGCGCCAGCAGTGCAGGTAGAGCGTGTTGCCGATCTTGGTGTGCGTGCGTCCCGCGCTGCTGATGCGCAGCCGGTCGGCGGTCGGCTCGCTGCCGTAAATGGACTCGCCGTACACGTCCAGCCAGCGACCCATCGCGCGCAGCCGCTCCACGGACTCGAACGGAATCCGGCCGTCGGGATCCGGTCCCACGTTCAGCAGGTAGTTGCCGCCGCCGTTGGCCGCGGTGACCAGGTAGTGGATGAGCTGCCGGGGGGACTTCCACTCGCGGTCGATAGTTGAGTAGCCCCAGGTTGTGTTCATGGTCATGCAGCTTTCCCAGAGCCGATCTGGCGAGGGCGTGACGTGCTGTTCGGGCGTGTCGAAGTCCTCCGGCTGCATGGAGCGGTTGTTGATGAGGATGTCGGGGCGCAACAAGCGGACTTCGGCGTTGAGCGGGGTCGAGTTCCAGTCCTCCGGCGTGTAGGGCCAGCCGCCGTCGTACCAGAGCACCGAGAGATCTCCATAGTCGGTGCACAGTTCCAGCACCTGCGCGTGTACGTAGTCCAGCAATCTCGCCCAGCCCTCCGGATCGCGGGCCTTGCCGCGGAAGTAGGCCGGGTAGCGCCAGTCCAGCAGCGAGTAGTAGAAGCCATAGCGCATGCCGCGCTTCTCGCAGGCGTTGACGAACTCGGCCAGCAGGTCGCGCTTCGCGGCGGTCTTGGGAGCCGTGAAGTCGGAGACCTGGGAGTCCCAGAGGCTGAAGCCCTCGTGGTGCCGCGAGGTCAGGATCATGTAGCGCATGCCGGCGTCCTGGGCCAGGGCCACCCATTCCTCCGGGTTGTAGTGCTGGGGATCAAACCGATCCGCGAGCCCCCGGTATTCCTCGGGCGGAATGCTCTCCTGGTACATCGTCCACTCGTGGCGGGCCAGAAGCGAGTACAGCCCCCAATGGATAAACATGCCGAAGCGGGCGTCGTGCCACCAGGAGAGCGCGGCGGGAGTTGGCATAGGGATTTCCTTGGATTGCAGGCTCGAACAGTACGAAGGATGCGACGGTCTGGGCAGATTGGGCAAAGGCCCGCGGATCGCCTGGCGAGGGTGGGGGTCTGGGTTAGCCTCGTCGGCGACAGTCCACGTTCTACAACTGCCCCATGTCTGATCGCCGATCGCGTCTCACCCGCCCCCTCAACCCCATGCCGTCCAAGGTCGAACGCGCACTGGAGGACGCCGGCCTGATGGAGGCCTATCAGGCTCGCCCTCCCTACCAGCGGAACGACTACCTGGGCTGGATCGACCGGGCCAAACGACCCGAAACCAAGGCCCGCCGCCTACAGCAGATGCTGAACGAACTCGAGCAGGGGGACGTGTACATGAAGATGGCCTGGAGGGCGGGAAGGCCCGGCGAGTTGAAATCGCCAGCTGGCTAGGCGCCCACTCCCCAGCCAAGGAAATCTTGATACCCGTACCGATACGCGGTACACTCCAGAGTGATTCGGACAATCCGGCACCGTGGGCTCAAGCGACTCCACGACCAAGGCGATGCCAGCAGGCTGCGAGCGGATCAGCGGGAGCGGATCAGGGTTGCTTTGACGATCCTTGACTCTGCGTGGTCACCAGACGACCTGGCGGTTCCGGGACTTCGATTGCATCAACTGAAGGGACGTCTTCGAGGATTCTGGAGCATTAGGATCACTGGAAATTGGAGGATTGTCATTCGATTCGACGGTGACGACGTCTTCGACGTGGACTTCGTCGACTACCACAAGGTCAAAGGAGAAATAAATGCCGATGTACGATCCCCCGCATCCGGGACGCAGCATTCAGATGACTTGCCTTGAGCCGTTGGGCCTTAGCGTGACCGACGCGGCTAAGGGCCTGGGTGTCGCGAGACATACGCTGTCGCGCGTATTGAACGGGCACGCCGCGATTTCGCCGGAGATGGCGATTCGATTTGAGAAGGCCGGCTGGTCGAACGCCGAGTTTTGGCTTCGCCTCCAGGCCGCCTACGACCTGGCGCAGGCACGCGAGCGCCAGGACGAGATCAAGGTTGAAGCTTCAATGTTGCACGCTAGAGCGGCGAGCTAGGAAGCGGGATCCCAGACGCTTGGGCTTCTGTACTTGCGGAAGGCCGACCGGAGGGCCGTCCGCCGCTAGACCATAAGTTCGCCGCAGGTGAGGTCGAGCGCGGCGCCGATTACGACTCTGGGAATCAGCGCGGGCGAGAAACTGACAGTCCGAGGGAACGAATGAACCGCCTGGTGCGTAGTCTCTTGCAACGGATCGATACGTCCCGGGCACCATAATTCGCACGCGCGCCTCAACGCGGGTTCGGTTTCGCCGCCTCTTGCGGGCGGTCAGTCCACCCCTGGTGGCGATGGCGCTGGTGCTGATTGCAGCTCTGCAGCCCGTGGCGCGGGCGCAGGATCCCAGCCCGGGCCCGGCGCTGCTTCCGACGGCGGCGGCCGAACCTCCAAAGCCAGACGATCGTTTCGTCACGGTGAGCAGCGGCAACTTTCACACGTGCGCCCTGCGAGCGAACGGCGAAGTTCTGTGTTGGGGCGCCAGGCCGCCGGGCGAGGAGGCCGAACTCGGTCCGGTTGACTTCGGCCAGGCCTCGCCACCGCCTGGCGAACGCTTCGTGGCCATAAGCAGCGGCGGCTTCCACACGTGCGGCCTGCGGGACGATGAAAGCGTCGTGTGCTGGGGCGCCGGCCTGGACGACCAATCCGAAGGCCTGGGACAGGTGGGCTTCGGACAGATCTCATCTCCCGATGGAGAGGCCTTCACCGCCATTAGCAGCGGGGGTGGGCATACCTGCGGGCTGCGTGAGGATGGCTCGGTGGCCTGCTGGGGGAACGACGAGTCGGGGCAGGCCTCGCCACCAGACGACGAGCGGTTCACGGCCATAAGCAGCGGTGCCAATCACTCCTGCGGTCTTCGAGAAGACGGCGTGGCCGTGTGCTGGGGACCGGAGCCGCGGCCTGGCCCGTTCGGCGGCTGGGAAGCCCCTCCGGAAGCAGCGTTCGCGTCGATCGATGGGGCCCACGGTTATACGTGCGGCGTGCCGCTGGAGGGTTCGTCGATCTGCTGGGGGAGCTATTCGGAGATCCCCAACCTTGCGCGCTACCCGCCGCCGGACCTCTGGCTTGTGGCCGTCAGCGGTGGCGGCGGCCATGCCTGTGGGCTCAACAAGGACGGGACCCCGATCTGCTGGGGGGACCTGGCGGAAAGTCCGCCGCCAGGGCAGCGCTTCGCGTCGCTCAGTAGCGGGATCGGGCATACCTGCGGGCTTCGCGCCGACGACGGTACGGTGGCTTGCTGGGGCGACGATTCGTATGGTCAGGCATCCCCGCCCGAGGGCGCGCGGTACCTGGGTTCCGAGCCCATCCCGCCCGATCCCTACGACCCGGGGGCGCCGCTGACCGCGCTCAGCAGCGGCGCTAGTCATCTTTGCGGCATCACCAGCGAAGGCTTTGCCTGGTGCGTTGGCGCTGACTCATTCGGTCAGGCTTCGCCGCCGCCCGGGATGAAGTTCGCGGCCATCAGTCCCGGCTGGTTCCACACCTGCGGGATTCGCCTGGATGGCGTGGCGGTCTGCTGGGGTGACGATGAGGACGGCGAATCTTCGCCGCCGCCTGGGGAGCGATTCGTGGAGATCAGCAGTGGCACCGGCCGCACCTGCGCGCTGCGCGAGGACGGCACGCCGGTCTGCTGGGGCGGCGAGAGCGCTGAAGAGACGGCCGCCGTGGCAACCGAACAGTTCACCGCCATCAGTGCCGGCTGGTCCCACGCCTGTGCGCTGCGGGCCGACGGTTCAGCCGTCTGCTGGGGCACCGACTGGGATGGCCGGGCCACGCCGCCGGAGGGACAGAAGTTCAAGGCCATCAGCAGTAGCTGGCAGCACACCTGCGGGGTGCGCGAGGACGGGACCGCGGTGTGCTGGGGCCGCGACAGGGACGGGCAGGCCTCGCCGCCTGATCACGAGCGCCTTGTGGGCATCAGCACAAACCTCCACCACACCTGCGCGCTGCGAGATGACGGTACGCCTGTGTGTTGGGGCGCCGCTCGCCCTGGGGTGGACGACGGTCAGGCTTCTCCGCTGCCCGGTGATCAGTTCGTGGACTTGAGTAGCGGAGTCGAGTTCACCTGCGGCCTGCGCGCAGATGGCACGTACGGGTGCTGGCGTTTCGGCCCTGCGAAGCTCGGCTTCGACCTTGAGAAAGTTGGGCGCCAGGGATTCAGGGCGGTCAGCGATCGTGCGCTGACTGCGGTCAGCAGCGGTAACCGACATACCTGCGCGATCGATGCGGATGGCGCGCTGCATTGCTGGGGTTTGAACGACTACGGGCAAGCCTCGCCACCGGTGGACGGGACCTTCACAGCGGTCAGCAGCGGGGAACGACATGCCTGCGCCCTGCGCGACGATGGCGAGGCGGTCTGTTGGGGCGACGCGGCGGACGGCCGGACCGAGCCGCCGGCCGACGAGCGGTTCGTGGCAATCAGCAGTGGATGGGCTCACACCTGCGCGCTGCGTGACGACGGCTCGGCCGCGTGCTGGGGTAAGGACCATGACGGACAGGCCTCACCGCCGGCGGATGATCGACTCGTGGCGATCAGCAGCGGGCCGACGCATGTCTGCGCGCTGCGCCAGGACGGCACGGTGAAGTGCTGGGGTCAGGACGACGACGGTCAGGCCTCGCCACCGGAAGGGGCGCGGTTCTCCGCCATCAGCAGTGGCTGGGGTTACACCTGTGCCCTCCACGAGGACGGCAGCCCGTTCTGCTGGGGTGACCCCGACAACGAGGCGTCGACGCCGCCATATGTCGACCGCTTCGTCGCGATCAGCAGCGGCTCGGATCACGCATGCGGGCTACGTGCCGACGGCACGCCGGTCTGCTGGGGCGAACGGAATGCGGTCGCTCCGCCGGGCGAGCACTTCGAGGCGATCAGCATCGGCGCCGTGCATACCTGCGCGCTGCGTACAGACGGACGCCCCGTCTGTTGGGGCAGCGGATTCCTCACGCGGACCGAGTCGGCCGTGCGTTCACAGTTCGAGACGGTCAGTGTTCAGAGCTTCGTCGCTATCAGCAGCGGCTACGGGCACGTCTGCGCGCTGCGCGAGGACGGGTCGGCTGTCTGCTGGGGCTCGAGCGGCGCCGGCCAGACCGCGGCGCCGCAGGGCGAGACGTTCTCCACGCTGACCAGCGGCGGCTCCCACACGTGCGGGTTGCGGCGGGACGGCGTGGCGGTCTGCTGGGGATACAACGAGCAGGGTCAGGCGTCGCCGCCGGAGGACGAGCGGTTTACGGCGCTCACCAGCGATAGCTATCACACCTGTGGGCTACGTAGCGACGGCACCGCGATCTGCTGGGGGCGTGACGACAACGGTGAGGCGTCACCGCCCGAGGGCGTGCGGTTCATGGCAGTCAGCGCCGGCGAGCGCCACACCTGCGGCGTGCGAACCGACGGCGTGGCGATCTGCTGGGGGGACGATGAGCACGGCAAGTCGACGCCAACGCAGGACGAGCGATTCGTTGCCGTGAGCGGCGGCGAGGAGCACACCTGCGCGCTGCGCGCCGACGGGACGCCGGTCTGCTGGGGCATGGCCGGAAGCGTGACGTCACCGCCGCACGGCGTGGCGTTTACCGCACTCAGCAGCGGCCCACAGCACACGTGTGGATTGCTGGCGGACGGGACGCCGGTCTGCTGGGGCTCAAACGCCGGCGGTTATGAAACCCCTGGCGGGCGAGCCGTAGCGCCGCACGGCGAGAAACTCAGCGCGGTGAGCAGTGGCGGTGACTTTACGTGCGGCCTTCGCACGGACGGCAGGCCGGTTTGCTGGGGCGGGCGCTTCGAAACCGGAGCGCCGCGCTATCCGCCTATCGCCGGCGGCCCGTTTGTTGCGATGAGCAGTGGAGAGTTGCATACCTGTGCGCTGCGCGAAGACGGCAGGCCGGTTTGCTGGGGCGACGACACCCACGGTCAGGCGTCGCCGCCGGCGGACGAGCGTTTCGTGGCCGTGAGCAGCGGCGAGTACCACACCTGCGCGCTGCACGAGGACGGTGGTGCGGTGTGCTGGGGATCGAATCGCGATGGGCGGTCAACGCCGCCGGAGGGTGAACGATTCGAATACCTCAGCAGCGGCTCTAACCACAGCTGCGCCCTGAGGTCCGATGGATCCGTGGCTTGCTGGGGACGCGACGACCAGGGCCAGGCCTCGCCGCCAGAAGCCGAGACGTTTGTGGCAATCGGCAGCGGCGGCGAGCATACCTGTGGCCTGCGCGACGACGGATCCACCTTCTGCTGGGGCTCGAAAGACCGGTCCAGCAGCCGGGACAAGCCCTGGCCGCCTGAGGACGAGCGCTTTATCGCCCTCAGTGTTGGGCCGAACCATACCTGTGGGCTGCGAGCCGATGGAACGTTCTGGTGCAGCACGGACTTCAATCAGTGGTCCGGGGAATACGAGCACGAGCGGTTCGTTTCCATAAGCAGCGCCCGCGAGCGTCTTTGCGGCCTTCGGGACGACGGTTCGGTCGCCTGCCTTGGCGACTTTCGAATCTACATTCCCGTCAACCAGCCATTCGTGGCGCTCAGCAGCGGGGCTCGGCACACCTGTGGGCTGCGCGAGGACGGCGTCATCCTGTGTTGGGGTCAGAACAGCCGGGGCCAGGCATCGCTCCAGGAACGGCAGCGAACGTCCTTGCTTGGCGAGCGCTTCATGGCCGTAACCGCTGGCAGCCGCTTCGCCTGCGCGCTTCGCCAGGATGGGACGCCGGTGTGCTGGGTCGCGCCCGACTCCAGGTGGTCCTCGCCCCGCGACATTCCGGAGACTCCAGACGAGCGGTTGACGTCTATCAGCGGCGGGTCCGAGTACGTCTGTGGCCTCCGCGAGAACGGGACACCCGTGTGCTGGGGACAGGACTGGAACGGCCGAGCCGTGCCGCCGGAAGGCGAGGTGTTCGCGGCCATTAGTGCCGGCTCGGGGCACACCTGCGCGCTGCGTCCAGACGGCACCCCGGTGTGCTGGGGCGGCAACGATGATGGGTCCGGTCGGCACGTCGGTGGGGCGTCGCCGCCGGCTGGTGAGCGCTTCACGTCCGTCAGCGTGGGTGGCTTCCACACCTGCGCCCTGCGCGAGGACGGCACCACGGTGTGCTGGGGTAGCAACGAGGACGGGCGTGGGAATCCCGTCGGTCAGGCCTCACCGCCCAGCGGCGAGCGGTTCACGACCCTCAGTAGTGGATCGCTCCACACGTGTGCCTTGCGCGAGGATGGGACGGCCGTCTGCTGGGGTGAGAACCGCGACGGCCGGTCGTCGCCACCGGAAAACGAGTCGTTCGTCGCAATCGACAGCGGCGACGAACACACCTGCGGTGTCCGCGCCGACGGCTCCTCCGTTTGTTGGGGACAGGACTGGAGTGGCGAGTCTTCGGCGCCGGCGGGCGAGACATTCGCGGGCATTGGCAGTGGCCAGGATTTCAGCTGCGCCCTGCGCCTGGACGGAACCGTGACGTGCTGGGGTGAGGGGTACCCCCGCCCGCCTGCTGTGACACCCCCGTACACACCGCTTGCGCCGCCGCTGCCCAGCCCGCTCCCAGAGTTCGTGGCCGTCACCTGCGGCAGCTTCCATACGTGTGCGCTCAGCGTGGACGGGCAGGCGATCTGCTGGGGCGGCCGGTCCGGTCTTCGGCCGGTGTGGCCGCCGGAGGGTGAGCGGTTTGTTGCGCTCACCAGCGGGTGGAGCCACACGTGCGGGCTCCGCGACGACGGAATGGCCGTGTGCTGGGGTGTTGGCGTCGCCGTCAAGGAGTCGCCACCCGCCGGCCAGACGTTCGCCGCACTGAGCAGCGGCTCGAGCCACACCTGCGGCTTGCGCGCCGATGGGACGGCGGTCTGCTGGGGCTTCGGCGACGACGGTCGAACCTCGCCGCCGACCAGCGAGCGTTTCACGATGCTCAGCAGTGGTGGCGGTCACACCTGCGGGCTCCGCGACGATGGGACCGCCGCGTGCTGTGGACGCGACGACGAAGGCCAGTCCTCGCCGCCCGCCGACGAGCGCTTTACCGCGGTTGCCAGCGGCAGCGATCACACCTGCGGGTTGCGTGCCGACGGCACGGTCCGCTGCTGGGGCGATAAGTCGGCCTCGTACGCGACCCCGCCGGTTGGCGAGACCTTTGTAGCCATCAGCAGCGACGCATACCGTACCTGTGGGCTGCGCAGCGATGGGACCGTGCTGTGCTGGGGAGCCTTTCGAGCCGGCGAATTTACATCGCCCGACGACGTGCGGGTCACCACTATCAGCATGGGCAACACACACACCTGTGGACTGCGCGCGGACGGAACCGTTGCTTGCTGGGGCTCCGATGACGAGGGCCAGGTGTGGCCGCCGCGATGAAGTTGGGGAACGTGCTGCTGGTCTGCCGGAGAGTCAACCGCTTTGCCGCACATCGGAGTGGCAAGCGACTGTTGTCATCTTGTTTGGCCACGGCGATTCCGCAGATCCCAGGCCTTCGTTGGTTGAGGGGCGAATCGAAGCTAATGCCCGGTCAGTTGCGACCTGGGACCGCAAGACGTAGGTCCCGATACCTGGCGCCGCTGCCGTTGCGATTCGTCGCGCTGGCCGCAGTGCTGTTTGCGCTCGGCGTGAGCCTGACGACCAGGCCGGCGCATGCCCACAGCCGCCTTCCGCCGTGCGAGGGTTGGGGTCCCCGCGGCATTCATTCGATGAATGCCGGGAATTCGGTGCAGTGGAAGCCGGGCGGTTTGGATGTGCTCTTCATCCATCACGACCAGCTCTACCAGGCGACCGCGGACGGGACGCGCGTGCAAGGGACGTTTGACGTGCCGTACGAGGCTCACATCGAGTCGCGGTCGTATATCAAGATATACCTGTCCCACGCCGACGTCTCCCCTGACGGGACTCGCGTGGCGTACTCCGTCTGCTGGGACTCCTTTACGTTCTGGGACAGCCCGCCAAGGGAACCGCCGGACGAGGAGTCCCGGGCGGTGGACGCTCCGATCGGCACCGTGTTCTTTGAAGTCGCCGTCTGGGATGCGACCACCGACGAGGTGGACTACCTGGCCGTTGGCAGCGTGCCCGTGTGGTCGCCCGACGGCACCCGCATTGCGTTTCTGTCCGATCACAACTACGCCGAGACGTCCGCTGGCCGACAGGCAGGCAACGAGGCCGACCCGGGGCTCTTCAGCATGGCCGCGGACGGCTCCGACATCCAACTCCTGGCGCCGGCGGACCATGGGCAAGTCGGCCTTCCGCCCCGCTGGTCGCCGGACGGGCAGCTCCTGGCCTTTGTGCGTGGCGTGGGGTCGGCGGAGCAGGCGGTGTACACGGTGGGCGCCGACGGCTCCAATCTCAGGCAGATCTCCGCCGCGGCCAGTCTTCCCTCCTGGTCACCCGACGGCGAACGGCTGGCGCTGGCGTTGCCCGACGGCGACGAGGTGGCGCTGTACACCCTCGCGGCGGACGGCTCGGACCAGCGGCGGCTGACGACGATTGAGGGCTGGCAGAGCCAGGGCTGGAATGAAGAGTCGTACGCGGAGGATCCGTCGGTTGCCTGGATCGAGACGGTGGCCTGGTCGCCGGACGGATCGAAGATTCTCTATACGTGCGGATGGACGTCGGTTTGCGTGGTCGACGCTGATGGGAATCCCGTGGGTACATCGCCGGAGGACCTTGGGGAGCCACACGGACCCGCCTGGTCGCCCGACGGATCGCGAATCGCGATCGGCATTGGCGCTGAAGTCGACAGGTATTCGCGGCACGTTCCCCAGCTTCTCTACTCGATGAAGCCCGACGGCTCAGATGTACAAGTTCTCGTGAGCCTGGGCGTCGGGCTGGTGGCCGAGAGCGTTCGAGAGGCCGATGTTTCGACGCGACGCGCCTCCTGCAACGCCGGATTCGTGGTCCCCGAGCCCAGTGCGAGTCCCGGCCTCGTGAGCGACTGCCAGACGCTGATGAATCTGCGTGATTGGCTGTTCGGCGGCGTGGCCACGAACTGGAATGCCGGGACGCCGATCGACGAGTGGGTGGGGCTGACCATCGAGGCCTCGCCGCGGCGGGTGACGGGACTGAGGGTGGGAAGCGGAAGATACGGCGATGCCGTAACGGCAGGCGTGGTCCCGCCTGAACTCGCGAATCTACCCAAGCTGCGGACGCTCGAGCTCGCCGGCAACCAGATTTCGGGAAACATCCCGCCGGAACTCGGGCAACTCGCCGAGTTGGAGACGTTGGATCTCGCCCACAATCAACTCTCCGGGGGGATTCCACCGGAGCTCGGCGATCTGATCGCGCTGCGAAGCCTGAACCTGTCCGGTAACCGGCTGTACGGCGGGATTCCGCCGGAACTGGGCCAGTTGACGAGGCTTGAACTCCTGGACCTTGCCGGGAACGATCTGACCGGCGAGATCCCAGCGGAACTGGGCAACCTCTCCGGCCTGCAGCGGCTCCTTCTTCGAGAGAACGAGTTCGACGGGAGGATTCCGAGCGAACTGGGTCAACTTGCCAGCCTGGTGGTCCTGGACCTCGCCGAGAGTGGTGTCGCGGGCAGCATTCCGCCTGAAATCGGCGATCTGGCCGGGCTGGAGACGCTGGACCTCTCCCAGAACGAGCTCACGGGTGACATTCCGACCGAACTCGGCGGGCTGCGAAACCTGACAGGTTTGAATCTCAGCGAAAACCGCCTGACGGGCCTGATCCCCTGGGAACTGGGCTGGCTGACCAAGCTCACGGATCTGCAGTTCGGGGGCAACCAACTCACCGGACGCGTGCCGGTGGGCCTGGGGTCCATGTACGACCTGTGGTCGCTGGGGCTGTGGGGCAATCAACTCGAGGAGTGCCTGCCGTTCCACCTGAACCGACGTGAGCCGCCGTACATCAGCCCGCGCGAGTGGGCGACCTGCGAGGCCGGTTCGTATGCCTTCAACATTCGAGACGACGCCTTGCAGGGCGCCAGCGTAGGGCAGGTCTACATCCCCGGCCGGCTAGAGGACACGGTCAGCTACGTGATCGCGGGCGGCAACGAGGACGGCGCGTTCGCCATCGACTCCACCAGCGCCCGCATCAGCGTTGCAAGCGAACTGGACGCTTCAGCGGTCGATGCCTATGTGCTGACGGTCGCGGCGAGCGATGGAATCGGCGACCCCGTACGGGTGGAGATCCGGGTCAATCCAGCGCCCTCGCCGCCGACCTGTGCCAGCGGAATCGCCGTACCCAATCCGGAGGAAAATCCCGGGCTGGTGAACGACTGCCGGATCCTGCTTGAAGCGCGGGAACTTCTGGTCGGGCGGTCCTGGCTGAATTGGAGCGCCGAGGCACCGATGGAGCAGTGGGAAGCGATCGAACTCGGCGGTACGCCGCGTCGCGTCCTGGCGTTGGAGATTCGAGGGCCCCACGGCGGCAGGCGCATCCCGCCCGAGCTTGGAGGCCTGAGCGCTCTGCGGCGACTGGTGCTCTTCAACAACCGTCTGTGGGGCACCATACCGAGCGAACTCGGGCAACTGAGCGAGTTGCGAGAACTCGATCTGTCAAACAACGCGTTCTCGGAAGCGATACCGCCGGAACTGGGTCGGCTTGCCAACCTGACCCACCTGAACCTCTTCGTCAATCGACTAGCCGGGCAAGTTCCAGCGGAACTCGGACAGCTGACGAATCTGCGGGAATTGCACCTCGGCTTGAACCACTACCTGATCCAGTGCCTGCCTAGCAGTCTGGCCGCTCGAGCGCAGCAGGGCGCCACGTTGCCGGACTGGCCGACGTGCGATGCGGACGGCTAGCGGTCAGACCATCAGTTCGCCGCCGGTGATGTCGAGGGCGGCGCCGGTGATGTAGGCGGCGCGGTCGGAGGCGAGGAAGCAGACGAGGTCGGCGACCTCGGACGGTTCACCCATCCGGTTCAGGGGGATGGACGGGATGTACTCCTGGATGCGCTCCTCGGACCAGGCGACGCGCAGCATGTCGGTGTCGATCATGCCGGGGCAGACGGCGTTGACGGTGATGCCGTAGGGGGCCAACTCCTTGGCAGCCGCGCGGGTGAGGCCCAGCACGGCGGCCTTTGAGGTGGTGTAGGACGCGCCGCCCACGGTGCTGACGTTCTTGCCCGCGGTGGACGAGAAGTTGACGATGCGGCCGTAGCCGTTGGCTTTCATGGCCGGGATGACGGCCTGGGTGCAGAAGAACACGCCGTTGACGTTGACATCCAGGACACGCCGCCATTCGGACTCCTGGATGGACTCGAAGGCCGTGGGCGAGACGATGCCGGCGTTGTTGACGAGGATGTCCAGGCGACCGAAATGCTCGGTGACCGCGGCAATCATGGCCTCGACGGATGCGCGGTCCGCGACGTTGGCGGGGAAGGCTGCGGCGTTGGATCCGAGTTTGGAGGCAACGGCTTCGATCTGCTCGGCGTTGACATCGTTGACGGCAACCTGCGCGCCGCCGGCCAGCAGGCGTTCGGCGGTGGCGCGGCCCATGCCGCGTGCGGCTCCGGTTACCAATGCGACGCGTCCCTGGAACTCAGCGGTCATTTGGGCGATCTCCTGGGGTGACCCGGTGGGCAATTCTGAAACATCATCCTGCCAGCAGTGCTATCAGGTGACCGCAACGTCGAACCAAAGGCCTGAGTAATCGCAATCGTTGCGCCAGCGTCGCGGCGTGTGGCCGGTCCCAGAGGAAGTCCCACATCTTCCACCCGGCAATACAGAGTCTGCCGGAAGCGCCGGAAGCACGGAGCGTCACGGCGCGCCGGGGAGAATCAAGGGCCGGCGTCAGGCCTTAATCGCGGATAGCCGGCCTTCGAACAGGAACCGGTCGAACAAGTCGTCCAGATTCATGCTCGAGACGTCCTGGAGCACGTCGTCGGCCGCGCGCGTGCGCAAGCGGCCCAGGGTCAGCGGCAAGGCCTCCGTCACACCGTCCGCCGCGAGCGTTTGCTGAAGGCCCACGAGCGCGGCCAGTTCCAGCGCGCCCAGGGGCAGGAAGGTCAGGCCGGTGTGGCGGTAGCCGCCTTCGCCGTTGACCGCGCGCACGGCGAACTGGGTGACGCGACGTCGCTCCTCGTACTCCAGTTCAATCACGTCGACGACGCGGCCTTCGTTCGCGCCTTCGGCCACGACGAATACGCAGTTGTTGGAGCCCTGCGACGGCTGAAAGTCGGCTGCCGGCTGCAGCGGGTGTTCGGCCACGAGGATTTCGACTTCTTCAGTGCGCGGGATGGCTTGCAGCAATCCATGCACCTCACCGCCACCGGCGTTCCGGTCCTGGACCTGCACGTTCGCAGCCTGCGACACGGCGTCTGGATCCGCCGTTATGACGGTGATGTCGTCCGCACCAATGCCGCGCAGTTGCTCGATGGTGGCGTCCAGGGGCGCGCCGCCATCATCTGGCGCGGCTGCCCCGTCCGCCGTGGTTCCCTTGCCGACAAAGATCACGCCCCGCAAGTCAGCCATAGCACCGCCGAGATTTGCTGCTCAACCGGCATACAGTACGGCATATCGGCCACAGCGCCAGAAAAAAGCCACCCGCAGCGTGGATGCGGGCGGCCTCGCGACCGCCTAGCCGATGACCGAACCGGCCGGCAGCAGGTGGGCCAGGCGCGGTCGCAGGTTGTCCGGCGCCTCGTCGTAAACCTCGCGCGGCAGGTCCTCCACGAACGAGTCGATCCCGTCGCCGACGATGACTTGGCGCTCCACGTGACCCCGACGTGTCGGGTTGAGGTTCAACCACCACGGCGCAAAGCGGACGACCACGGTCACGCGGTCCTGCTCGGTCGTGTTGGGTGAGACCGCGTGCCAGAGGCGGCTGTCCACGATGGCGACCGAGCCGGCCTTGCCCAGCAGACGCGCTTCGTCGTCGCGCGGGGCCATCCAGTCGCCCAGCGGGCTGCCGGGACGCGGGTGATCCTGCTGGCGGTGGCTGCCGGGGACCACATACGTCGCACCGTTCTCGGGCGTGAAGTCGGTCAGCATCCAAAACGTGGTGAGGTGCATGGGCACGTCCGGGTAGGGCGCGGGGATGTGCGCCAGGTTTCGCTGGTTGTAGGGGAAGTCCGCGTGCCAGATGTCGCGGTCGGTTCCGGGACCGGTGACGTACCCGGTTACGTACGAGATGCGCCAATGGGGACCGAGCAGGCCCTGCGTGACGGCGTTCACGTTCTCGTCCCCGAGGTGGGGCAGCAGGGCTTGGTCGAAGCGCAGCAGGTTGGAGACGCCGTAGCGCGGAGCGGGGGAGCGCGAGTGTTCGATGATGGACGCCGACACCTTCTCGCGAACGTCGCTGAGGTCCGGCTCCGCGATGATGTCGGGAATCACGCACCAGCCGCGTGTCCGCAGGTCGTCCACATGTGATTCAAGCCCGTTTGATGCGTTCATCGTCGTCTCCGCCGGCGGACGTAGCGGCCCGGCCGTTCGTGCGTTCGCCTGCTCCGGGCAGGCAACGGCTGCAACTTACGGAATGCTAGCAACGCCAACGGGCGGCGGTTTCGAATTCCTCGACGGAATTGGGCGAGGCCGCCGTGGACGCCGCGGCGCTGACCTCCTAGGAGTCAGCAACCGTCGTTGCCGCAGTGGGCCTTGGGGTCCTTGTAAGGGAAGGGGTCGTCGCGGGTGCCCGCGGTACTACCCGAGCCGTCGCCGCAGGCTGGGCCAAGACCGACGGCCATGACCGCGAACGCGCCGAGCAGGGCTCCGCCAAACCGGCGACGGGTGAGCGTCCGCCGAAATCTCTTGTTCACTTCGCCGTCTCCGGATTGTCTGGGTCGTGGCCATTAGAGCGGATGCGGGCCGTATCCGCAAATGGGCCAACGGCCGGTGGCGCAGGCGCGTGGTGTTAGCAACTCACGTTGCCGCAGCGGGCATTGGGATCCGCGTACGGAAACGGATCGTCGCGCGATCCCGCGCCGTCATCGGCACCGCCTCCGCAGGCCGGTGCGAGCCCGACGGCCGCAACCGCAAGCCCGGCCAGCAGGGCTCCGCCGAATCGTCGCCGGGTGAGAGGCCGCCGCGGTCGTTTTTCCACTGCACCGTCTCCCGATGCTTCGAACCATGAACATTAGAACGACTGCGCTCGGATTAGGCAAACGGTGGCCGGATACCTGTCGACGCCGTGACCAGGCTGGACGTCGCGTTTTGCCGTCAGCCGGGTCTCACCACTGAAACACCGTGCCCATGAGTTTGGACGAGTCGTCGCGTAGCGTGGCGTAGATGGGAGGCGCTTCGGCGGCCGGAACCACGTCCTGGATCAGCGGTTCGACACGCACAAGTCCCCGGCCGACCAGGCGGCAGAGGTTCCGCAGATCGTCGCGGTCGAAGTGGCTGTTCTGCTTGATGGTGATCTCCTGGCCCTGGCCGGCTCTGAAGGTGTAATTCACTTCCCAGCGACCCGCGACCAGGATCACGCGCCCTTGCAAGCGGACGCACGTGATCAACTTGTCCTCCATGCCGGGCACGCCCGCGAAGTCGATCACAGCGTCGAACGCGCCTTCGCCGATCTCTCGGTCCCACCCGTCGCCGGATACGTCAACAACTGTCTCGGCCGCGCCAATGGCTCGGGCCAACTCCAACCGCCGTCCGGCGACGTCGCCGATAGTCACGCCCGCGCCCATGACTGAAGCGATCTGCGCCGCCATCTGCCCGATGCAGCCGGCCCCGCCCACGATCAGCACACGCTCGCCCATCTGAATCTCGGCATTGCGGCAACTGCGCATCGCCACGCCGCCCATGCCAAACAGCGCGGCGTGAATCGGGTCAATGTCGGACGAGAGCTTCAGAACCAGGTCGTCCTCGGCGATGGTGACGAATTCCACGTGTCCCGCCGGACTGCGCTGCGTACCGCTATGGGCGCCGATGAAGACCAGGTCGCCAAGGCTCAAATCCGCGACCTCAGGACCGAGCGCAATCACCTCGCCCACGCTTTGATAGCCCTCGTTGGACGGCAGCTCGTGGTCTGGTCGCGAGTAGTTGCCGCCCAGCATGTTGTTGCGTTCGGTGCCGTTGGTGACGCCGCTGTAGAGGGTGCGCGTCTTGATCTCGTTGGCCTGCGGTGCGTCGGTGTACTCGGGCCAGTCATGGACCAGCCGCTTGCCTCGCCGCCCGTCGGCCTCCAGCACGGTAACCAGCGCACGCATGGCGGTTCCTCCTCAGCCTTGGCTAGAGCGCCCCGGCGGCCCAGCGGATGCCGCGGTGCAGCACGGTGCGGAATCCGGGATCGGCGTAGGCGGCGTTGTCGTGGCCCGACTGGAAGCAGAACACGCGCGACTTCCCGAACCGCCGTGTCCAGGCCAGCGTTCGCATGCTCAGGGCGTGGTCGGTGGTCAGCAGGATGCGGCTGCCTTCGTCGGCGCTGGACATCGTGTACGTCTCGTCCGGCAGTTCCCAGTCGGCCAGGCCGGCGGTGATGGAGTGGTCCGGATCGGCCACGTGGACCGGGACCCGCTGGTTCATGTGGTAGCCGAACGTCCGGTCGTCGATGCCGCAGACCTCGGACCAGCGCGGCCACTCCGGGAAGGCCAGCAGCGCGTGGTGCAGGACCACGATGCCCTGCGAGGTTTCGCCCAGCGACTCCAGCGCCGCGGCCGTCCGCTCATCAGGCGCCGGGCGGTGGAAGTTGTAGAAGACCAGCACGTCGTACGCGTCGCGCGCGCCGCCCAGATCGGCCACGAAGTTGTCCAGGTCCTGCGGATAGACATCGACATCCGCCATGCTCCGAAACGCCGCCTGGAACCCGGGCACGTCGAATCGATGCTCGCCGGTGATAACCGCGGCCGTGATCGTGCTGTCGTCCTTGGGCAGGAGGGCCATACGCAACCTCTCAGCTAAACCTGCGACGGACTGTCAGGGGCACTCAGGTAATTGCCGCCTTCAGCGCCTCAACCTGCTCGCGGATGCCGACCTCCGTCGGCAGGCGCTCGATGCTGGACGCGCCAAAGAACCCGGCAACCCCTTCCGTGTTCTCAAGCACGTGACGCACGTCGTCCGGATCGGCAATCGGCCCTCCGTGGCACAACACCACCGAGTCCGGCTTCTCGGCCACGGCCGCGTCGTGAATGGCTTGCACGCTCGCCACCGCGTCGTCCAGCGTCAGCGCCGTCGTGGCGCCGATCGAGCCCTTGGTGGTCAGCCCCATGTGCGGCACCAGCACGTCCGCCCCGGCCCGGCTCATCGCCACCGCCTGGTCGGGATCGAACACGTAGGGACAGGTCAGCATGTCCAGCTCGTTGGCCTGGCGGATCAGGTCCACCTCCAGGCCAAAGCCCATGTTGGTCTCTTCCAGGCCCTGGCGAAAGATGCCGTCGATCAGCCCGACCGTCGGAAAATTCTGCACGCCGTCGAATCCCATGGCCTTCAGCTGTTTCAGGAACGTGGGCATCAGCCGGAACGGGTCGGTCCCGCAGACCCCCGCCAGCACCGGCGTGTCCTGGACCACCGGCAGCACTTCCGACGCCATGTCCACCACGATCGCGTTGGCGTCGCCAAAGGGCATCATCCCCGACAGCGACCCGCGGCCGGCCATCCGGAACCGCCCCGAGTTGTAGATGATGATCAGGTCCGCGCCGCCCTGCTCGGCGAACTTGGCGGTAATGCCGGTACCGGCCCCGCAGCCGATGATCGGCTCACCCGCGTCCAGCGTGCCCCGCAGGCGCCGCAGCGCCTCAGCCCGTGGGATATACGGCATGCGCGCAATCCTTTCGTTCGATTGAGGGGCTGCCTGGAGACCCGTGCATGAGGCCTCTCGTCCTCGAAGGTTTGGCCGCTTTTTCTCCCTCTCCCTCTGGGAGAGGGTTGGGGTGAGGGTCTTCCGGGCAACCGCCCCCGATTACGCAAGGTTTTCTGCTAAGCCGCGAGGCGATGTCGTGCATCGTCAACCCAGGTACTCCAGCAGCTTGTCCGTCATCGCGTCGGCAAAGGCCTCGTCATTCACGTTCAGATCCAGTTCGTAAACCGGAATGTCCTCCCGCACGTGCTCCTTGATCGCGTCGAACAGCGCCTGGTCCGCCTCCGGCCAGTGGAACTCCTCGCCCGGCGCCCCCAGCAACGACAGCCCCTTCAGCGGCAGGAAAATCGCCGCGGGCGCCGACGACCCATTCGCCTTCTCCGCCAGGATGCGCCCCAGCTGCGCGTTCTCCTCCGGGTCCGTGCGCATCAGGCTCACGTTCGGATTCCAGTAGTGGAACCGGCGGCCCTCGAACTTGTCCGGAATCGTCGCCGGCGCCTGGAAATTCACCATGTCCAGGCAGCCCGGCGCGATCACCTGCGGGACCCCCTGCGCCGCCGCCGCGTCCATGCGCGTGGGACCCGCCGCCATCACGCCGCCCACCAGTTCGTCCGCCCATTCCGTCGTCGTAACGTCCAGCACGCCGCTCGCAAACCCGCCCGCAATCACGTCTTCCATCGTGCGCCCGCCCGTGCCCGTGGCGTGAAACACCAGCACCTCGTAACCCAGTGCGTCCAGCCGCTCGCGGCAGCGCTCCACCGCCGGTGTCGTGTTGCCGAACATCGAGGCCGCGATCAGCGGCTTGTCCTCGATCTCGGGTGCGGCGGTTTCAACCATGCCCACTACCGCGCCCACCGCGTTCGCGTAAATCCGCGCGCTGATCCGGTTCACCCCCGCCACGTCCACGATCGAGGGCACCATCACCACGTCCTTGGTGTCCACGTAGCCGCTCGTGTCGCCGGAAGCAACGGTGCTCACCATCACCTTCGGCGCCCCCACCGGCAGCGCCCGCATCGCCGCGGTTCCGACGGCCGTTCCGGCGCTGCCGCCCATGCTCAGCACCCCGTCAATGCGCCCCTCCGCGTGCAGCCGGCGCACGATCTCCGCCCCGCCCCGCGCCATCACTCCAATCGCCGTGCCCCGGTCGCCCTGCGCCCGCAGCTCCGCCAGGCTGGTTCCACCAGCTTTCGCGACGTCCGCGGCGGCGATGTCCGGTTCGAATCCGGGTTCGCCGATCACCCCGCTGTCGATCACCAGCGCCCGGTGACCCCGACGCTCGATCTCGCCCCGCACGAAGGCGAACTCGTCGCCCTTCGTATCCAGCGCGCCAATCACCGCGATCGTTGTCGGCATCCCGTCACTCCTCCGCGCGCCCACCCGCGGCGCGCCACCCGCCGGATACCCCGCTACCTTAGCCCGCCGACCTGAACCCTCACGAGTTCGGCGCCAGGTCGTCCACCACCAGCCGCGCCGCGTTGAGCGCCAGCGCCGTCAACGCGTCGTGCCGCACCAGCCAATCCGGCGGCAGCCCGGCAAAGAGCGCATACGTACCTGGACTGAACGGCTGCACGACCAGCGCCTGTCCAAGCGCCACCGACTCGACCGGATGCCAGGCGTTGCCGCCAAGCCGGAAGACGCCGGCATCCCCGGCGTGCGGCTGATTGAATGTCAATCGAGCCGTTGCCGAGAGGCCAAAGTCCCGGCCACCGGCGTCTCGAGCCGTGACCGTGACGGCCGGCGAAGTGCGCACCAAGTTCGGCCCCGCGCTGGGCAGCGCTACATACGTGGGTTGGGCCAGCAGCGTCAGGTCCGCGCCGTCCGGCAGTCCGCGCCGGTCGACCTCAAGGGTTGCGCCGGCAAGCCGCAGCGTCAGGTACGTGGAACTCGGTTGCGCGCCCGGCGACTGCGCTGGCGGAGCCGCCGTCTCGCGCAGCCGCACGTCCGGCGCTGTCTGCGCCATCGCGGGCGGAGGGGCCGATGACCAGAGCGCCGCAGCCACCAGGAGCACGACGAGCGAGGCGGCCATGCCGGCCGTAAGCCAGCGGTTCACGGCTCGTTGAGCGTACGTACGGTGGCCAGTACGTCGGCCGACCTGTCGCCGCTCACCTCAATGTCCACGGCCCAGAGCGGCCGACTCGACGGCCAGGTACCGGCAACCAGCAGCTGCTCTGGCGATGCTGACGTTGGCAGGCCCGAACGCCGACCAAGCGATTCCCGGTACCAGGGGAATTGCCACAGTCTCATGTCGACGATCGTCGCGTCCGACCGACTGTCGGGCGCATGACCCTGGTACCACAGCGGAAACGTCGCACGGTCGTCCTGGGTGAGGATCACGGTGCCGGGGTCGGCCTGCGCGAGCGCTGCAAATGCGAAGGCCGCGGCGTGCGTGGCGTCGCGCATGGAGACTTCAGGGGCGACTTCCGTACCGCGGATGACCGCCGTGGCGATCAGCAGCGCCGGGAGGGTCGCCGTGAACAGTCGGCGTGCGCTGCCGCTCGACGTCGACGCCCAGCGTCCGACTTCGCCGACACCGACCACCGACCACAAGGCGGACACCGCCAGGGCGGGCAGGATGAAGACTTCATCGTCGCGCGAGTTGTAGAGGGTGCTGACAACCAGGGCGCTTACTGCGATCCAACCCGTCGCCAGCGCGGCCCATGCGTGCCTTCGGGTCAGCGACGCGCCGCCAATCGCTAGCAGCGGCAACAGGACCCACGTCAGCTGGCGCGCGGGTTCGCCCAGCAGCCAGGACGCCTTGCCTGCCGTGGCCCCCGCGTCGCTGCCGCCCAGGCGCGAGCGGTAAATCTCGCCGCTGACGACCGACCAGAATCGCTCGAGGTTCGAAGGGTCGCCCCAGTTGATCGGCGGGCCCAGCGATGCCGCGACCGGCAAGTAGGCATATACCGAGCAGCCCGCGACAAGACCCGCCGCCGCCACGGCCGCCGGCTGGCGGCCCATAGGGGAGTCCCAACGTCCCTGAAGCAGGATCGCCATCAGCGCCGGAGCACCGAGAGCCACGGTAATGTGCGCGCCTGTGCCTAGGCCAAGCAACATCCCGGACGCGAACGCCCACCGCGTCGCGGCGCTGCCGCCGAAAGTGCTGGTTCGTGCGCGAACCGCCGCATGTATCGCGCTCCACAGCAACAGGCTCGCCAGCGCGTAGACCTCGGTGACGATGGCGTTCGACCAGACCAGCGGCGCCAGGCCGTAGAGGGTCAGCACCGCTGCCGCGGTGGCCGCCTCGGGAAGCGAAATCGGCGTTCCCGATCGCGGCCGCAGCCGGACGGCTAACAGCCCGAGCGGGATCAGCGATCCGGCCGCCGCGAGCGCGGTCAGGACGTTCAGACGCAGCGCCAGGTCGCCGAGTGGGATTGCCCGCACCGCCAATCCAAGCAACATCAGGGTCGGATAGCCGGTGGGGTGGGGGACGCCGCCCACGGCCACCGCGGCGGTCAGGTCCCCGCTGTCGATGCCAGCGCCGGACCACACAACCCCTGGAGCGAGCGTCAGGAAATAGGCCGCCAGCACGCCCGCCGAGGAGCTCAGCCCTACGGCGGCACCGGCGAAGCGATAGGGAATTCGCCACATCCCGCAGCTACGTCATCGCGCGTCGACGAAAGATCCGGCCCAAACGCGACAGGTCCGAGCGGACGTCAGGCGACTCAAGAAGCGAAATGCCGGCGAATGTCGTGAAGATCGGATCTGGGATCCCGTGGTCGGCGAAGACGAACCAGCGTTCGACGCCCAGCTGCTGGCCGCGCGTTTCCAGCCAGTCCAGGGCCTCGGCCAGAAACTGCTCGACCAGGTCGGCGCGGAACCGGCCGGCGGGAGCGACCAGGGTTTCGCCGTCCGCCGTCTCGTTGACGCGCCAGTCGTCAAATCCCCAGATGATGGCGAACTCCGTCAACCAGATTGGACGGTTTCGGTGCGCCGGAATCGCATCCAGGTAGGTCCGCAGGCCCTCCAGCTGCGCTTGCATCACCGACGCGTCCGTCATCGGCGGATCGATCCAGTCGATCTCGTAAGCGTGGATCCCCCAGATATCGATTGGGGGTTCCGTACCTCGCAGGTTGCGGTAGGCCGCTCGGAAACCATCGATCCACTCGCGACCCGTCAGGTCGTTGCCAGCGCATCCCCGGCAGCGAAAGTCAAAGTTCAACGTGTTCGGCGCCACGATTCGGGCTGACGGGTCACCGGCTCGGATGGCCGTGACGACGCGGTCGAAGAACGCCGCGTAGGCCTTTGGCGTCAGGTTGTCCTGGAGCCCGGTGTTGGGCTCGTTGCCGATCGCCCAGGCCGCGCCCGGATGCCGCGCCGCTTGTGATCCAAGCTCGGCGAGTGAGGGTTCATTGGCCGGTCGAACGACAGCCACCTTCTCAGTCCCCGGCGGAGAGTCGTCCAGGCTGGCGGAGTAGTCCAGATAGCTGCGGGCGCCGGTGCGCGTCAGCACGTTGGGAACGCTGTCGGCGACATGCCGATGCAGCGCAATGACGCCGTAGCGCCCGTCGCCCGCGGGCGGCCAGGTCGGCGAGTCATTCCAGGGCCGGAATGCTTGCGTCAGGTCGGTGCCGGAGATCGCGACAGGTCGTCGCATGTCCAGCGGCAGCCCCGGCGCGTACTGGCGCAATAACGGGTTGGCGGAGGCCGCGGCGGCCAGGCTGGGGCTCAGGCGCTCGCCGGTAATCAGCGACTTGAGGTGGTCGCCCAACAGCAGGCCGCCAGTCGCGCCGGATGCCGCATCAAAGTGCATCACACCCCGCTGGAAGCGCTGATACACGAAGCTCGCATTTGCCGGATCGGTCTCGGGCCTGCTCAGGGGCAGTCCCCAGATTTCCAGCGCCGCAAGTTCCCGTAAGTGCGCCGGAATCCCGGGCGGCGCGGCTGCCAGGTACTCGCGCAGGAAGCTCACGTGCTCGTGCTGCCAGCGATTGGGAACGTGCTCGCGAATGAACGCCCGCACGGCACTCGCGTATCCCGCCGCACCGACCTGCGGGGCCGACGACGCGAGACCATGGTCGACTGCCGGAATAGTCAGCCCGCCGAAGCGCCGATAGTCCAGGTAGGGCGCTTGCAGGATGTTCAAGCCGCGCGGAGATCCGTTTGGCCCGATCTGAATGCCCTGCCGCTGGAAGAGTTGCACCTCGAACCCGTAGAGCGTGAAGACGTTGCTGATGGGATACCCGAACGTCTTCAGGCCGCCGCGAGACTCGAAATAGGCTCGGACCTGCGGGTTCCATACACCGAAGCCCGTTTCCTCGAAGAACAGAGGGGTGTGCTCGTCCGCGCAGATCGAGCCGGCCGTTGTCGCTGCCAGCAGCGCGGCTATGGCAAAGCTGGACGCCCATGCAGACAGACGCCGCCCCCAATTGCTGCGGCCCCGCATGGCGGCCGGACGTGTTACGCCTATGGGAATTCGAGACCGGTTTTGCGATTGGCCGCCAGCATGGCGATGAACTCGCGGCCTATCGGACGAATGGAGACTGCTCCCGTGGCATCGTTTATCCGGAGCTTTAGGTGTTGGAAGTACTGGTCCGTGAAGCCGGGAGGGCCGGCCAGCGCCTCCGTTATCGGATAGCCCAGAACCTTGGCGCCCCCAAGGGCCTGAAACGTGGTCAGCAGCGCCCCGCTCAGGTTGTGCCCGGTTTGTGGGAAGTATCGGCCCGCGCCGATTGTCCGCGCCGGGGGATCGGGCCCCACGTACTGCCCGTTCTCGCCGCGAACCCAGGATGTGGCGAGCACCGGTTGAATCTCGTATCCGGAACCGGCCAGGTGGGGGTGGTATCCCAGAACGCCGTTCGCACAGATCTGGACGTACACACCGAGACCCGGGTCCGTCTCGATGATCGTTCCGCCTGGACCGACCGCCACGAAAAACCCATTCGTCAGGCACGGTCCCCAGGTGTCTGCACCGCCGGTTGATGCGTAGAAATCCGCCAATTCAGGGATTACGGGCGTGGGACGCGTACCGACGACGAAAGCGCCCGGCTCCGTAAACACAAACTCAACGCAGACCGCTCGCAAGTCCATATGGGCGGCTACAAGGCGACCGGGACTCACGACCAGAGACTCCACGTCGATACCGGGAGGCTTCATGGACGACGGAAAACAGAGCCTCGCCAGTTGCGCGCGGGTGAGCGAGCCCGGGAGCGTGCCGCGACCGGTTGCGCCCACGCTGACGTGGACTCCGATGATCGGGTGCCCACCATTCGTTGCTTCAATGAACTGACGGGCAGCTTCGGGCGTAGCCACTGGCAGTCGGCGACGGCTCGGGGTGGATTCTCGGGTCGAGACGTCAAGCAGTCGTATGTCGGATCGCGAGCGGTCGTATGTCTCGGCGCCGCGCGCATACGGGCCAACAGTGACTTCAATCTCTTGGGGGGGCGGCTGTGGCGGTGGGGCTGATGGGGTGAGCGCGGGTCCCGTCTGGCCGACCGCGGGCTCGGGGCGGGAGGTGAATACGATCGCGGCGATGCCGAGCGACACGGCGACGATGATCCACCCGACGAGCGAGCGAGGGGACTGAGCAGGACGGGAGGCCTGCAGCGGATCGGCGTCATTTGCGCTACGGCGCATGGGTCAGTGCTTGTCCGACCGGGGTATGAACGAGCCGCTGAAGCAGGGCGCGGCCCCAGCCTTCGCTGACCTGATTGCCCCACACGAGCAGCACCGTGAGCACGGTCCGCGCACGCGCAGCTGTCCACTCCTCCAGGACGAACTTGACGCGGCTTCCATCGAGGGCTGCGAACCAGCCCGTTCGCAGGGAGCGGCTTGCGGTGAGGTCCGGCGCAAGCTCCTGGCTGGAGGTTGTGGAGGGATCCAATTCGGCCATCAGTCCGAGTGGGTTGGCCGCTAAGCCGGTCGCTGCCGGTTCCATTCGACCGACGGTACGTGCGGCCGATGCGAATAAGTCCGCTGATGTGCCGTTGGCGTGATTGGAAATCCGGGCGACGGCAGCCAGCGGGCCGTCGCGCTCAATGCGTTCGTCGCGCAGCTTGGCGCGCTCGCTGAATCCGAACGCGACCACGGTTGCGGCAATCTGGCCGCTACGAGGAATGCCAGGATCGGACGCTGATCTCGTGCTGAACAGTTCGAAGTAGTTTGGGCCCAGGTCTCCGGCGTCCGGGAGTCGAAATGGTGTTGGGGATCCGGGGTCGTCTGCGGATTCGGATGCGGCCTCTGGCGACGACACCACGATGGGCCGGCTCTGTGGCGGTGCCAAGGTGCGCGAGGCGTCGGCGGAGTCTGACGCGGACACCGAGGCTTCGGTGGACGGAGTTGTAGGCGTGCGGGGCGACTGATCTGCGGGTGGCAGCCATGCTTGAGGCTCGGGACCGGCCGCTGTGCATGCTGTGAGCAGAGCAACAGCGCCCAGAGCAGCCAGGCGCAACGCACTGGATCTCAGCAGGCTCACGCGCTCGGACTCCTAAACGTGAGATCGGTGGCGAGGCGTCCCTTGAAGATCCGTTGTTGCGGTGTCTGGATTAACAGCCGATGCCCGTCGGTTCCGGGCTGTTTGGGAACACTCAGCAGGTAGCCGCTGGCACTCCAACGGGCCGGGAGGTGAGGGGGTAGCCGATAGCGGAAACTCACGCGCTGGCGTTGACCAGCAGGGAGGTCAAGGAAGCCTGCGAACTCCGTAAGCCCGTCGACCTGGCGTGCGTGTTGTGGATCGGTCAGACCCGAGATCGACGTAAGGCGGGCGCCCGGCGGGACATATACGCGAAGGTAGTCCGCCAGGCGCTTGCCGGCGTTCGCAGGCGAGTTCCTGTTGACGTAATCGATCAACAGCGTTGCCTGTCCGGTCGTCGGATCCACGTGATATTGGATGGTCTGTTCGATCGCCCGGAAGGGCGCACCGTGGTCCACCTGGGCGTCCACGATGTAGACCAGATCGTCAGTTGCCGCCGGCAGGCGTCCGCCCGCCCCTACCTGCTCCACCAGGCGTTGCAAGCCGGGCTCTTCGAACGCGGCCAGCAGGTGCTTCTCCGCAACCATCGCCTGTACCGCGCCCATCAACGTCCCTGGATCCGAGCGCAGCCGCTCGGCAATCGAATCCAGCAGGGCCGAGGTCAATGCGGCATAGAACGGCCGCTCGCTGAACCAGGCGCGGCGGTCGCCGGTGGAGTGGGCGAAGTGCTCCAACACCGTGTAGGCGTTGGCTGTGGTTACGCGCACCTCGTGGCCCGGAACCTCTACCGGACCGATGGCGGCCAGCAGGATGCCCAGCGCCTGCTGGTCGAACGCGAGCACCCCGTCCACCGGCTCCACATTGTTCAGCGCCAGGAACCGCTGAATCTCGTCGGCGGACGACCGGTAGTCGGGATGCCAGTTGGCGTCGCGCAGGTTCCAGTCGCGCATGCCCTGGTAGCGGCGGAACTGCGGAGGTGCGGGGACACGTGGGCGGGTCGGGTCCTCGACCAGGTAGCTGCGCAAGTAGGTCAGGTCGCGCAGCTCCCCGTTTGCGACCGTCACGAACGCGACGTTGCCAATGAACCCGCCGGTTGGCCGCAGTTCGTCGCTCTTCTGGGCCAGCAGCAGGTACCGCTTCGGCGTCGGCGAGCCGAGCGCGGTTGGAGCAATAAGCGCGGCCTGTAGCACGGTGCGCTGGGTCTCGATCGCGTGCCGCAGCGCCGCCGTCCGACGCTCGTCCAAGAGAGCGCCCGCTGCCGTGGGCGTGGCGTTCAGTCGCCGGCTGGCGCGCTCGACGCTGGCGAGTTGCTCTCGAATGGTCTTGCGCTCAGCGTTGAGGGCGTCGACAACCGCACGCAGCGGCGCTTCCGGCGCGTTGCCTTCGCGCGTCAGGCGGTCCACAAGTCTTGCCGCCAGATCCAGTGAAGTTGCGGCCGCAGAGCCGAGCTCTAGGTAGATGGCAAGCAGGCCCTGGGCTTCCTCTATCCAGCGCCCGACCGGCGGGATGAGTGACACGAGCCAGAGCGCGGCCCGGTGGCGATGCAGTCCGCGCTCAACCTCAGCCAGCCGCGCAGTCGCGGACTCCAGCGTACTGCTGTTGGCCCGCAGGTCGGCGACATCGGTGGTGCCGTCGGCAACCTGCCAGCGAACAACGGCAATCGACTCGAACGCAGACCTGGCTTCCAAGGTGAGGCGGGTGAGGTCGCACGCGCCCACAGCAAGGATCACAAGCGCAGAAGCCAGTGCCACCTGAACCAGCCGCCGGTAGCGAGATGCACGGGTGGTGTCTGCGCCCGTCTTCCGCACAGACTCAGGCGGCGCCACGGCGCGACAGAACGACAGGGATGGTGCGCAGGAGAATGAACAGGTCGAGCGTGAGAGATCGCCGCCGGATGTAGAGCAGGTCCGTCGCCACCAGCCGGCGAAACGATGCATGACCCCGCGAGGTCACTTGCTGCAGGCCGGTGAGTCCGGGACGTACGCTGAGTCGACGTCTGTCCCGGGCGTTGTAGTGCCTAAACTCGTACGTTAGGGCGGGACGCGGTCCCACCAGGCTCATTTCTCCCCTGAGCACGTTCACCAGCTGCGGAATCTCGTCGAGGCTCCAGAGGCGCAGCAGGCGACCGACACGGGTCAGGCGCGGGTCATCTCGCAACTTGCCGGAGCTGTGGATCCCTCGGATGTACCGTGCAGCAAAAGATTCGTGAGCGACCGTGGAGGCCCCGGCTCGCATAGTTCGGAACTTGTAATACCGGAACCTTCGGCAACCCAGGCCATGCACCCAGGCGCTGTAAAGAACCGGGCCTCGGGAGTCGAGCTTGATCAGGACGGCGATCAGCAGCCAGATCGGAAGGCCGATGACCAGCAGAAACAGCGCGAGACCGATGTCCAGCGCGCGCTTGAAATGTTCGTACGGCACTTGTGGGCGGCCCGCGGACGCGGTGGATTCTCACCGCGGCTCGCATGGGGTACGGGTTCGGCCGCCCCAACATCCCTAGTCGGATGTCGTCCTGAACCTCTCGGGTCCAAGTCCAGTGTCTCACATGCAACTCGGCCGATTCCCAAGATTGAGCTGGCATTGACAGTTGGAGCCGGGCCCGAACCCGTCAGATGGAGGTTGGCCGCCAGCGCTAGCAAACGCAACGGTCACCAATTAGCTTTGAGCGGCCGCAGCGGCTGCGGGGGGCGCACGACGTTTGCAGTGAAAGTGAAGAAGAGACCTGCGGCATGCACACTTCCAGGCTACCTACGGGACTGATCCAGATCATTGAGGGCGCCTTGGTGTCCACGGTGTTCTGATCAATCCATCGATAATCGGCGATTCGGTCTTGCATAGTGCCGAGAATTGTTTGATGCGCTTGGATCAGCGCGCCAGCAAACTTCAGTTGCACGTCAGTTACCGATGTTGCAAACTTCGGTTGAGTTCGAGCCTTCACTTCGTCATTAGGAGGACGATTGATGAAGTTTAAGGAAGTTGTATCAGGCAGCGAATGGGCGAGCCGACCGCAGCGCATGCGGCGCGTGAGTCCGGAAATCAGGGAAATCGTTCGCGCTGCCGGTCGAAGTAAGGCCGGCGAGTGGGTGGTCGTCAGTCTTTCCGATGACGAGAAGAAGCGACAACCGACGCTGCGTGGACGCATCCAGGCAGCTGCGGTTCAACAAGGGTTCAAAGTGAAGTTTGAGATGCGCAACGGTGACTTGGGAGTCCAGAAAGAGGGCTAGTCCCAGTCGCTAGGTGCAAAGGCCGCGCCTAGGGCGCGGCCTTTCGCTTTAGGCGAGAGTTACCGACAGAGTGCGTTAATCGTCCCGCCAGAGCTTGCCCATGGCCCGGACTCGCGAAAGTCGCGACTCATCAAATGCTGGCAGCTCAAAGCCCAGAGGCTGCGGTGGACCGTCAATGCCGAGAGATGCCTGTATGTCAGGCCTTGTGTAGTACGCGTTGTACGTTTGCTTCACGAGCTCGGAAAACGACTCGGGATCGGAATCTTCTACCTTTCGAAGTACTTCCACACGCCTGCCGGCGTCGAGTTCAGCGAAGGGTGTTTTGCCGGATCTGACCTCGATTGCCCGCAGAGTGGTCAGAACGGGGCGTCGCAGCCGCGGTTGCTCGGCGAGGTAGGCGTCAACGGTCAGGGCCGCACCCAGGGTCCCGGCGGGCGGAAGGTCGCCGTAGGAGGGCACCAGTTCATTCTGGACCAACGACAGCAGCGCCAGTTCTTTCGGCGTAAGGAACCGCGGCGTCATGCCGCCACCTCCTGGTAGTTTCGGCCCAGCCAGTCGGCGCAGCGCAGGGCGATCGCTTGAATGGTGCTGGTCGGGTTTACGGCGGCGGAGGTGGTGAACGTGCTGCCGTCGATTACGAACAGATTCGGGCACTCGTGCGCCTGGCCCCATCCATTGATGACCGATGACTCCGGGTCGTCGCCCATCCGGCATGTGCCCATCAGATGCCAACCGGACTCCCGAACTAACGGGTCAACCAGGATTTCCACGGCCTCGGCGGCCTCAAAGAGGTCGCGAGCTCGCGCGATGCCGAATTCAAGCATGCGCTGAGTGTTTTCGCCCAGCCGATACTCGACCCGTGGGGCTGGGATGCCGTGCGCATCCGTGAGCTCGGAATCGAGCGTCACGCGATTCTCGCGCTCCGGGAGATCTTCCAGCATCACGCTCGTCGTCATCGTATGTGCATATCGCGACCGCAGGGCTTCGTGATGACCACTACCCCACGGCACGGGATGCCCGAGGATTCCGCCGTTCGCGACGGAAAGCGGTCCGACGTTACGAGAGAGTTGGAGTTCAAAGCCGCGGACATAGCCTCGGGACAGGTCGGTTTCATAGAACTCCTGGCAGTTCATCAACCCGCCAATCGGCCCACGCTGCCCGTTCACGACTTCCTCGAACACACCGCTGACAAGTGCAACGGGATGAAACATCAAATAAGCGCCGACGATGCCCGAGTTGTTCGCCAAGCCACTCGGAAAGATCGCCGACGTTGAGTTGAGCAGTAGCCGAGGTGTGCCTACGCCGTTGGCAGCCATCACCACGACGCCAGCGGAGTGGCTCTGGCGCACGCCCTGCTCGTCGTAGTAAAGGGCTCCCGTAGCTCGCCCGGCGCGGTCCACGGTTATCTGTTCAACGCGTGCGTGGGTGATGAGTTGCACGCCTTGGGCCAGAGCTTTCGGCCAGTACGTCACGTGGGCGCTGGACATGGCGCCGATTGGGCACCCAATGTCACACGGCCCGCAGCAGTTACAGGGCGATCGGTTCTCGCCGAAGGGCTCCGAGATTAACGCGTTGTCGCACGGCCACCAGTGCCAGCCCAGCTTCTCCAGGCCCCGGAGATACGCCTCGCAGCCGGCGTCGAAGGCCAGCGGCGGCGTCTGCCGGGGACTGCGCGGCGGGTTGCCGGGGTCGCCCGCCAAACCCGATACGCCCACCATCGAGTCGTTGAGGTCGTAGAAGGGCTCCAAGTCCCAGTACGTAAATGGCCAGTCATCGGCCACACCGTCCAGCGTCTTCACCCGGAAGTCAGATGGCCGCATACGCGGAAAGTGTCCGCTCCAATGCACCGTACTGCCGCCGACGGCGTTGACCATCAGCGGATGAATCGGCGTCCCGCTGTTGTTGATGGGATAGTCCTCAGCCCAGCCGCGGACGTTTGGATCCTTGGCGAACGAGGTCTGGCGGGCGAGTTCGTAATCGGGACGCGAGTGCGCGTACTCGGATTGATCGACCCAGCGGCCCTGCTCCAGGCAGGTGACGCGCAGTCCCCGCCGCGAAAGCGACCAAGCCGCCGCGGCGCCTGAGGCGCCGGAACCAACAATCAGGACATCAGAATCATGTTCTGGCGCAGGCATGGGATCGTCACCAGCGGTCGGCCGGTTGAAGCATACGAGCCGTGCGTCGGCGCGTCAGTCCTTGATCGTCAGCCCGCCGAACAGCACGGTGCCTCGAATGCTGACCGTCGCCTCGTCCTGGGCCCCCGGATCCTCGCGTTTGTCGTCAACGCCCCCGAGCAGGGCCACAATGTCGTTGTGGACGGTCCAGTCCTCCGGAAGGCGCAGTTCCACGCCGCCGAACATGCAGGTGAGGTCAATGACCGCCGGCGGCCGCTCGACGCGGGCCCTACGCAGGTCGTATTCCGCCCCGCCGAACAGCGTCGTCGCCTGCAAGCCGGTGAACGGTCCATCCACTTCGTCATTCACGCTGTTGAACACGGCCACGTGATTCAACCTGCTGCCGGACCGGCTGGTAGTGGATCCGCCACCGCCGAGTGACGCCCGTGTGAGGATCAGTAGCACGCCCGCGACGATGATGAGTACCGGCCAAATGGCCCCGCGAACGACATCCGGAACCTCGTCCAGAACCGAAAGCTGAATGGCGATTCCCAGGCCGATCAGTATCCAGGGACCTATCGACCCGCGAAATCCACTACGAACCAAGGCCCAGAGACCGAGGACGATGAGGAGCGATGGAGCGTATTCCCACGGGCTGAAGTCGCCGACCCCCAGGTTGCCAAGGAGAAGCAACACCCCGACCGCTACCACAATCAGGCCGATAAACGCTCGTCCCGAGCCGCCCGGTCTCATCGGCGTCGCCTCCCGCAACTCCGCGAGCCCGCACGCGATCCGGGAAGACTTATCACTGCTACGGATTCATGGCCAGTCAGTTCCAACGGTGCGTTTCCGGATCGATGGACGACGAGGGGACCGATTCCAGTTCTTCCCAAAGTTCGTCAGGAATGTCGAACGCGGCCAGAACCAGCGTTTTTTCGATCCGGTCAGGCCGGCTGGCGCCCACGATTGTTGAGACGACGCGCTGGTCCTTGAGTGAGAACTGGAGCGCGGCCGCCGCTAGCGGGATCCCGTAGCGGTCACAGACAGCCTGGAGGCGTCGCGCACGCTCCACCATTTCGGTCGGCGCAGCCTGGTAGGCATACCGCGGATACGATTCCGGTCCGCGGGACAGGATGCCGCTCCCATAGGGGGCTGCGTTGAGCACGGCCACGTTGCGCATGGCTGCAATCTCGAGCAGTGGTTCGGCGGAGCGGTTTAGCAGCGTGTAGCGGTTGTGTGTGACCACCACCTCAAAGCAGCCTGTCTCTATATAGCGGATTTCCTGGTCGATCGGTCCGCCGGCTACGCCCAGGTGCTCGATCAGACCCTCCGCCTTCAAGTCCAGCAGCACTTCCAAGGGGCCGCCGGGAGCGGTAATAGCGTCAAACGTCGAGTGCTCCGGATCGTGAAGATGCAGCAGCTGCAGACGGTCGAGGCCTAGAAGATTGAGGCTCCGCTCAACCGAGCGGCGCATCTGCGCCCCGCTGAATTCGCCGGTCGTCAGGTCGCGGTCAGCCTTGGTTCCGACCACGTAGCCGTCGGGGATTCCGCCGAGTTCTCGCAGCACAATTCCGATGCGCCGTTCGCTCTCGCCGTCCCCGTACGACGCTGCGGTGTCGATGAAGTTAATGGAACTGCCAAGCGTTTCCCGAACAGCCGCCAACGCGTCGTCTTCAGCTACCGAATACGCGAAGGTCTCCGGCATATTGCCGAGCGCCGCCGTGCCGACGCATAGTGGTGTGACTCGCAGCCCGGTCGTGCCCAGCGTGCGAAGTGAGAAATAGTCGCCGGGTTCGGACACTATGGCGGACCTGGAATCGGCGAGCGCGAATCACTGGGAGCTTTGCCCGGTCCAGACCCCGGCGTTGATCGCCGGCCCTCGATTACTTCCATCGCGATCAACACGGTCGTATAGGCCTCGCTAGCCACGTGGCCGTCATCGCTGGCAAACGAGGACGGCAGTCGCGAGTAGTCGTCGGCGGCCATCTGATCGATTCGCCGCCGCAGCCAGCTTCGCAGACGTTCCCATGACTCGCCAGCGTCAGCGTTGGACATGGTGTGTTTCCGCCTCCATGGCGTCAGCCGCCTCTGTGTGACGCCGAACAAACGACTCCGCGAGGACCCGGGCGCCCTCCACGTCGTCCGGCTCGAGTTCGCCGTCCAGCACTAAGTCCAGCAGATACTGCTTGATCGGCTTGATCCACACGCCCGGCGGGCGGTCGAACAGTTGCATCAGGTCGTTTCCATCCAGCGGCGAGTCAAGCGCCGCGACGTCACGCTCCGCCTGCAGGTGCTCGCAGCGTGCTTGCAGCTCAGCCACGCGGGCCAGTCCGGCCTCGATGCGCCGTGGGCGATAGCTTGTGATATCGGCCCGCGACAGGTCGATCAAGGCGTCCAGATCCTCACCGGCCTCACGAATGAACCGGCGCACCGCCCCGTCGGTCCATCCAGATTCATAGGCGTTCGCGCGCATGTGCAGCCGGACGATGTGCGTCACTCGATCCGTCAGCCGTCCGTCGAACTTCAGCCGACGCATGATCCGACGCGCCATCCGCGCGCCGACTTCCTCGTGCCCGAAGAACCGGATGCGCCGGTTGCGGATGGACTTTGTCCGCGGCTTGCCGACGTCGTGCAGCAGCGCCGCCCAACGGGTCTCGGGCACTTCCGGCGTGTTGGCCAACACCCGCATGGTGTGGGCAAAGACATCCTTGTGCTGTCTGTGCTCTTCCTGCTCGGTCTGCTGCAGGGGGATCAGCTCGGGCATCACCTGGCCAAGCACTCCGATCTCCAATAGCGCAACCAGAGCGCGGCCGGGCTCCCCTGAGAGCAGCGTCAAGTTGAGCTCAGTCCCAATCCGCTCGGCGCTGACATGGCGAAGCTCGCCCGCCGTGCGCC
Organism: Chloroflexota bacterium; assembly: GCA_022824495.1. Classification (GTDB taxonomy): domain Bacteria; phylum Chloroflexota; class UBA11872; order UBA11872; family UBA11872; genus UBA11872. The sequence goes on from JAJDZU010000011.1 coordinate 125,632, forward strand.
GCGCCGCGGCCAGCGTCCCAGCCTCGATGTCGAATCCCAATTGCGCCGCAAAGCGAACACAGCGCAGAACACGCAACGGGTCTTCCGTGAATCGGTGGTCGGCAATGCCCACTGCCCGAATGCGGCGGGCAACCAGATCGACCAGCCCACCATGCGGATCGATAATGCGTCCGTTCAGCACATCCTGCGCCATAGCGTTGATGGTGAAGTCACGCCGGCTGAGATCAGCCTCGAGCGAATCGCCAAACTGGACGCTAGGTTTGCGCGATCCGGGACGGTATGACTCCGAGCGAAAGGTGGTGATTTCCACCGGATTGCCTTCAAAGACGGCCCCGATAGTCCCGAATCGCTCGCCCACCGTATAGATGCTTGTGGCGCCCGCTCGGCGAGCCAGCACCTTCACTCGATCCGGATGCGCCCCAGTTGTGAAATCCAGGTCGCTTGACGGTCGCCCAATGATGCGATCGCGAACCGGCCCGCCGACAAGATAGAGGTCGAAGCCAGCCTGCTGAAATATGCGCGCGAGGCGCCCAGTGGGGTTCATGGAGTCAAGCCGTCGCCAGATTCAGGCGGTGCGCGAAGTCGGCCAATACCGGCGCCACATCTCGCCGGGCGCCGCACGCAGCGATCTTACACGCTGGCGAAAACGGTCCCGGATTTCTCCCGGCCGTCCAACGAGTCGCCGAACTCCGACATCCGCCACAAAGGCCAGCAGCGCAATGGTGAGCAACTGGGCCCAGCCAATTTGCGTGGCGCCGTTGCCACGTAACGCCAGCGCTGCCAGGTCGCGGCTGGATTCAATGCTCACGCCGCCGGTAATCGCCGCGGCACGCCGCAACACGCGGTGGTCAGGCGTGATGTGGCCAACTTCGGCTCCGACCGGAACGACGAGACCTGAGTTGGCCGCGCGTTCCGTCCCGGTGTCGTCCACCTGGGTCACGCGGATCTCGTAGACCCCGGGTGCGAGCCCGTTAACGTTGCCCTGATAACGGCCGGGACCCACCTGCTCGACGATCATCGTCTGCGCGGTCCCATCCGGGCCAGCGAGCGAGACCCTGGTCTCAAGTCCATTCAGAAACTGCCCGGCTGTGTCAACGGCATCGACCTCAATCACGGCAACGCCGTCGGCGTACGAGGCCTCGATCTGAGGACTGTCGCCGAGACCACCCGATAACGGACTGACCCACTGAATCGCCTGCCGCAGTAAGGTGGCAAAGCCGTCCCAACCCAGCCATTCCTCAGCCCAGTCCGAACCCGCGTCGGATGTCCAGGCCACAGCGCGACCGCGACCGTACTGCCACTGCGCCAGAATCGGATCGTTGTTGTCGGAACTCAACACGATTTCGGCCGTGGGCTTGGCGCGAGTTCGCACGTAGCCCCGCAAGTCGGGCAACTCCTGCCCCGCCAGCCCGCCTGTCAAGATTGGGCTGGGTGCGTCCATCCGAGGCTGAAACTCTCGTTCGACAACCGCGAACTCACCGGCTGTCAGCGTTTCCTGGGTCAAGACCCGAGGAATCGATCGCGGGTCCGGCACATAGTAATAGCGACCGTTGCCGATGCGGGCGATGCGCTCGAGGAGTTCCTGGTCGGACTGCGTGCCAATCGCGATCGACGAGACCGTGATGTCCCGCCGACGTAGCGAACGCGTCAGGCCGTCGAAGTCGCCGTAGTGGGCGCGCCCGTCGGTCAGCAGCACCACGTGTTTGACCGAGGCGCTGACCTGGTCCAAACGTGACCGTGCGAAGAACATGGCGCGCGCAAGATCGGTGGACGTCCCGATTTGAATCCCCCGAATGCGGTTGACGGCTGCCGTCACCTCCGCCGCGGATGCCAACTCGCGCGGCGGCACGACCCATTGCGAGTCGATGTCGAACGTCATCACGCCGAGAATGTCTCCCTCTTCCAGCAGGTCCACCGCGTCCACCGCCGCCTCAATCGCCATGTCGATCTTGGCGGCCCCTTCGCTCGCGCCCTCGGCCATGCTGGAGGACCGGTCGATGACTAGAACGAGCGCTAGGCGGGGTTCGGGCGTCTCCTCGGTGGGGTCCGACCACACCGGCAGTGCTTCGTCCATGGCGGTGCCCTGGTATCCGCCAGCGGCGAAGCTGTCCGGTCCGCCCAGAACCACCAGCCCGCGCCCCCCCGCCACGTGCGCGCGCAAGGCTTCGAGCGCGTTTGGCTCAATGGCTTCGGCGGGAACATTGGAGACCACGACGGCCTCGAATTGCCCGAGATCAACACTGCCGATCGCGCTGGGCGCTACCTCCCGAACCTCGAAGCCGGCGGCCCGCAGCGCTGCCCGGACTTGTGAAGTGTCGCCGATCGTGAGTACGCGACCTGGCTCAGCGACGCGAATGAACGCCTCGGCAACGTTGTTGGCCAGCCGAGGATCAGCGTCTTCAAGAAGCTCAGCCCGCAGCCGGTGAAAGCCAGGCGCCAAGCTATCCAACTCAACACCATAGGTGCGTGTACCTGTCGCAACGACGACTGGACCGTCGCTGATCTGGCGCTCACCGTCCCAGAGGCGTAGTCGCGCCGTGGTCCGCCGCTGCGAGGCGATTCGAACGCGTGCCTGGACTGCCACGCCGCTGTGCACGATGTTCGGGACTTCAACTGCTTGAAGCACGAGGTCGGCGCCGCGAGTCGCCGCGGCGGGCACGACCGAAATCGGCACGCCACGGGCGGCGGCCGTCTGAACGGCGGACTCGAGCCCCAGTCCGGCGCCGGCGCCATCAGAAATCAGCACGAGCTGCCCACCTGCGTCCGGATCGAGCAGGCCGAGCGCGGTCAGAATCCCTGCCTCATAGTTGCTGTCGTGCCCCGGCAGGTCTGAGCGCAGGGCCGGGGCCTCGTCCAGGCGCTGGGGCGCGGCCAGCACCGCCGTGCTTGCGCCAAATTGGACAGCCCCCACCGATGCGTCGGCCCCGAACGCCTGAACGAAGGAATCAATGATCGCGTGGGCATTTGCCCGCTCCGCCAAGAGCACGCTGTCGGACGTATCGACGACGAAGACGGTGGCGGGCCGGGTGTCGCGGCCGACTGCGAAGCCGGCCAGGGCAAGAACCAACGCGGTCAAGCCGATCAGGCGCAGAAGGGTCGAGATCCCAAGGCGGATCCGCGAGAGACGGGTGACGCTGAGCGATGTCAGCCAAATGGCCGCGGGCAACGCCGCCAGCAAAATGAGCAACCACGGCCGTTCCAGACCCATCGGTCAGCGGACTCCACGAACCCGGTGAAAGACCCACCACTCGACCAGCACGAGTGCCAGGACCAGACCGGCCACCCACGGCCACAGTTCAACCTGGTGTTGAATCCGCTGGGCCGAATCGACCGTAGCGCCCGGTCCGGCGGGGACGCCGGCTAGCCCTATCCGTCCTGCAATCCCAGGTACATAGTCGATCGAAGTCTGCGCCACCAGTTCCTGGCCGACGAACTGACGAATCGTATAGGCGCCGGGGACCGTCACATCGAGGACGGCCGGCTTCGGCATGGTGAATTCGATCGTTTCATTGGCTGGGTTCGTCACTGCGACTCGATCGGACCGCGGGTGTTGGATGAGACGCACCGGTCGCCCTGGTTCCAGGTGCGCTCCGTCGGGGAGAGGGGCGAACGGATCGGCCCAACGGACGACGTTGGACCAGAACAGAGGGAACCAGGGTGCCTGGCTAACTCCGGCGCCGGCCATGTCGAAACCGATCACGGCGGTGCGGCGGCCATCAACGACCCCGTGGGCAAGCAGGGCGCGCTCGCCCACGCTCAGGTCCACCTGTGCCCAGGCAGGCGGCGCGTAGGTCACGTCCGAACCAGACACCAGATCGCCGACGTCGATCGACTTCAGGAGCGGGCTGTTCGCCATGGCCAGCGGATGCGTATCGGCGCTGGTTGGCGCATCGAGACCGAGAGACGGAACGGCCGGTGGCTGGACGAAGACCGCCGAGGTGGACGGCAGCAACTCGGGTGCGAATCCCTGAAACACGTAGAAGTCCGCAGTACTGTTGTCCTGGTCGAACGAATCGACGGCTATGGCCTGCGCCGTCACGGCGGGCACGGCTTGCAACGCTCGTACGATTGGCCAGGGGTCGTTGCCCACAACGACAACCGAAAGCCGCGACGGCTCGGCCAGCGAGGCAAATGCCAGGTTGTCGGCTGACAGGCCGTCGTCGGGCGCGCGAACTTCGGCCTGATAGCCCGCCGCGACGGGCAAGTCGTCGAAGACCAGAATCTGGCGCTCACCGGCGGTCAGGCTGATAGCCCGGCTCGTCGGCGAGCCACGGCCTGCGGTTACCAGGATCTCGGCTGCTGCTCCCGTCGTGCCGTCGTTTCGGGCGGCGACCATGCCCTGCACCGTGTCTGGCTTATCGAGGCGTCGCCGAACCTGAAAAGAATCTAGGGCAACATTCGGCGCCGGCTCCCCGACGACGACCGTGCGTACCCCGGCATACACGGGATTCGAAGCCTCGACTGGCGGCTGATCCGTAAAGAGCGCCACGATGCCGCCCGCGGCCGGGCTGGCCAGCGAGCGCGCCATATCCAGCGCAGTGTCGAGCCGCCCGTGCGAGGCTTCCGGCTCAATCCCGCTGAGGAATCGGATCACTTCGGCGCGATCGCTGGTCTGCGCGACAAGCGTTCGCGGAACCGCGCCGGCGGTAATCAGCGACGTGCGTCGGTCGTCATCGAGCGAGTTCAGAAATGCGGCGGCCTCTTCGCGGGCGCGCTCGATTCGCGATGTCCCATCTCCCTCGGCTATGGCCATCGACGCCGAGACGTCCATCACCACCGCAACCGGAGGGCCGAGTTCAACCGTCGCCAGTCGCTCTGGCCGCGCCAGGGCCAGGGTAAATACGACGATAGTCAGCAGCTGGAGTAGCAGGAGGGCGTGGCGTCGCAGCCAGGCCAGCCAGGTGTCGTCGGCACGCGCCTGAATCGTGCGCCGCCAGACGAATAGTGAGGCCACGACGATGCGCTGGCGACGCGGACGAAGAAGAAAGAACACCAGGACCACCAGGGTCAGTCCCGCCCACGCGAAGGCGAGCGGCGCCGCCCAGTTCACGCCAGCGTTCCGTGCTCGCGCAGGCGCCGCAGCATGATGTCTTCCACGGTCCAGTTCGACCGGATCGGCACATATCGCACGTGCCGTCGGTGGCAGAACCGTTGTAGTTCGCTGGTCCAGTCGCCGACGGCCTGGCGGTAGGCGTTTAGGAGGTCTGCGTCGCCAAGCACCTCTACCGCGTCACCGCCCTCGGCGTCCACCAGCTCGACCTCGTCGGCAAACGCCGGGTTGACGAAGTCCTCGTCAAGAACGTGGATCACCGTTACTTCATGCCCACGCTGGGCCAGTGCCCCAATGGCCCGCGGAGCATCAGGGGCAAGCAGGTCGGAAGCGAGCACCGCAACTCCGTGCTGGAGGGCGCGGGCGTTGTAGGCGGCAACCGCGCGCGCAAGCGCGGTTTCGCCGGATGGCTGTTGGCGTTCCAGGAATTCGAATAGACGAGCGACGTAGGCTTCGCCCTGCCGCGGCGCGAATGTCTCGCCCAGGTCCACCCCCAGCGAGGCCCCTGCAACCACATCGCGGCTGGCAAGTGCCGTCCAGCCGAGCGCGGCCAGCACGGCCCGCGCGACCTCGAATTTCGTGGGCGCGCCCGATGCCATTGAGCCGCTGACGTCCAACAGCAGATGAACGACCAGGGTCTCCTCCGACTCCCGGACCTTAACGAACAGTTCGTCGGTGCGGGCGTAGATGTTCCAGTCAATCTGCCGGTAGTCGTCGCCCGGGCTGTATGACCGGTGGTCGGCGAATTCAATCGATGAGCCGGTCGCCCGGCTGCGCCTCCCGCCAGTGTGCAGATGACCGTGCGGTCGCTGCGATACGAGCGAGAGGTTGGCCAGCTTGGCGCGGAGCGCTGCGTCCGGCGCAAACGCCGGCAGAGCCGCACCGTTCGTGCGCTCAGTCACCTGCCCGGCGGGTCGACATGAGGATGGCGTCCAGGATGTGCTCGGCCGCTACTGCGTCGGCCTCAGCCTCAAAGTTCAGCAGCAGCCTGTGGCGCATCGCCGGGCGGGCGGCGGCGCGAATATCGTCAAAGCCCACGTTGTAGCGCCCGTCCAGCATGGCGTAGACCTTGGCGGCGAGCACCATGGCCTGGGCGGCGCGCGGCGAGCAGCCATAGCGCACGTACTGGCGGGTCAACTGGTGGGCGGTCGGATCCTGGGGGTGCGTGGATTTGACGAGATCCACGACGTAACCCGCGACGTGCGGAGCGATGGCCACGCGACGGGCAAACTCGCCCATTGCCAACAGATCGTCACCCGTCGCCACCTGGATAACGCTCGGATGAGCCGCCCCCGTGGTGCGATCGAGTATTTCGCTGAGTTCTCCCGCTGTGGGGTAGTCCACGACCAACTTGAACATGAAGCGGTCGACCTGAGCCTCGGGCAGCGGGTAGGTGCCTTCCATCTCGATCGGGTTCTGCGTGGCCATCACGAAGAATGGCGGGTCTAGAACGTGTACCTCGCGCGCCACGCTGACCTGCCGTTCCTGCATCGCTTCCAGCAACGCCGCCTGGGTCTTCGGCGTGGCCCGGTTGATTTCGTCGGCCAGCACCAAATTGGCAAACACGGGGCCTGGCTCGAATCGAAACGTGCGCTGCCCATCGGTTCCGTCAACGACGACATTCGTACCGGTGATGTCGGCCGGCATGAGGTCGGGCGTGAACTGGATGCGGCTGAAGCGCAGATCGATCGCTCGCCCGAGCGCACGCACGAGTTCGGTCTTGCCGAGGCCCGGGACGCCCTCGATCAACACGTTGCCGCCGGCGATGAGACACACAACGGTGTCTCGCACGATCTCGCGCTGGCCGACAATGAGCTTCCCCACCTCGTCGACGATGGCGGCGGCCTGGTCGCGAAAACCGTGGGCGAGTTGCTCCGTCGCCTCCGACCCGTTTACGGCAGTGCTCATGGCTCGCTGAAGTATCGATCCAACATTGGCAGCATATCGAGTGGGACATTGCGCGCGACGTCAGGCCGCCCGACAGCAAACCCTCGGTCGCCTGCCGAGGCCTCGTATCCAGACGGTCCGCCCGGTCCAAGTTCCAGGACCGGACGCTCCACCGTCTCGGCGCCCTCCTCAGTCGGCTTGATCTCCACGATCTCGAGTTGACCTTCAACATTGAGTCGCTGCTCGGGCGCAAGGGTTTCCAGCGTGCCCTCCAGCGCGCGCCCGCTCGCTGCCGAGTCGCCGCCGCCTTGCGATCCGGCTGTGGCCTCGGCTCCTGCCTCGGCCTGGTCGTCGCCTGCGGCAGCACTCGCGGCGTCGCCGAGCGAGGTGCCTTCGTTGCCCGGCGTGTTAGCGCCGGCCAACGTCTCGGCGTCGGCGAGCTGTTGCGCAAGCTGGTCGAGCTGAGTCTGGAGTCCGCTGTCCGCCTCGACAGTGGTCCCGACAGCTTCAATCTCTTGCGCCAACTGCGCCAGCGCGCTACGGGCATCGGCCAGCTGCCCGCGCTCCAGCGCATCGGCGGCGGCGCGCATTTGACTCGCCAGACCTTCATCAAGGCCTTCAGCGCGTTGCGACGCTTCGCGCAACCCTTCCGCCAACTCGTCCATTCGCGTGCTGTTCATGCCGGAAATCTGCTCGCCCAACGCACGCGCTTCGCCCGCCGCGGCCTGGAAGTCGCCACTGTCGAGGGCACGGCCAAGGCGACGCCCCTCGACCGTTCGCCGTAGTGCCTCACCGGCGGCCTCGGCGGCCAGTGCCGCGGGTGCGGCTTCCGGGTCGCGCTGGCGCTCAAGTTCGTCCATGGCGGCGCGAATCCGGTCAATCTGTGCCAGCACCGCCGGATCAGCCAGGGCCGGGGCTTCGCCCTCGGCGGCAGCCTCCAGGCTTTCCGCCAGCGCCGAGACCGGCGCTTGTCCGCCGAGGCGCGGCAGCACGTCGGCGGTCGCGGCAAGCGTGCCGATGGCCAGGGCCGCGACGGCAACTGCCACGAGCGCCAGGTCGCCGCGGGGGAGCCTGTAGGGAAACGCAAGAGCCGCATTGACGCCGGCCAGAGCCCGGAGCGCGTCCCGGCGTTGTAGATCGCGCACCTGATCGTCGGCTCGCGAACCGGCGACAGCCGTGGACAACCGCTCGAACATCGCGAGCCGGCGGTCGTAGGCCAGGGCCGCTGTGAGCGGTGGTGGCGCCACCAGCGCCCGTGCCACCAACGCGACGACTGGGATCATCGCCACGCACAGCGACAGGGCGATTAGCAATCGAGGCAAGCCGAACCCGGCAGCGACGAGAACCACAAGGAGCGCCAAGCCAAAGGCGACGGCCAGAACGCGCGGTGCGGACTGGAGCGTCCGGTGGCGTTGCCAGCGCCGAGCCAGCGGGATCAGACGCTGCTCAAATGCATCGGAACCGTACGCCGTCGTGCGAAACGCCGGCCGCGAAACGCTGCGGGCTACCAGGAGCGAACGATCAACTCGCATGGGAGTGTGCGCAGGGTCTAAGGGGCGCCACGAGGCTCCTGAGGATTACACCGGCCGCTGCCGGGCCGAGTCCACTGCTCAGGCATCGCGTTTCCAGGATTGTGCGGCGCTCATGAGGTCTCGGGCTACTCGTCGACCGGCGGTCGTCGATGCTCCACTCATGGCGGCGATTTCCTCCACAGCCCGGTCCCCCTCAACGCTCAAGACATTGGTCCTCGTGTCTCCGTCCGCGTCCGACTTGGCCACGACAAAGTGTGAATCGCCGAACGCAGCAACGGGCGCCAGGTGGGTAATGCAAAGCACCTGGCGCCATGCGGCCAATGCCGACAGCTTCTGCCCGACGATGTCTCCAGCCCTTGGCCCTACGCCGACGTCAATCTCATCAAATACCAGCGTAGGCGTCTGGTCGACTTTCGCCAGCACCACCTTCAGTCCCAACAGGATCCGCGACCGCTCCCCCTCTGATGCGACCTCGGCCAGCGGCCGCAACGGCTGGCCCGGATTGACACTGAGCAGAAACGCAGCCTTATCGATCCCCGATTCATCGAACGCAACCGCTTCTGATCCATTCTCAACGGCCAGGCCGCGCGGATCGGCCTCTTGCGCCACTCGCACGTCAAACCTGGCCGCCGGCATATTCAGATCCGCCAGTTGGACGGCCACGGCGTCCGCGAGCACCGTTGCGGCATGCTGACGACGGTCAGACAGATCTGCGACCAGGGGAATCAGCCGGCGCCTGAGCCGCTCGGCGTGCTCTCGCAACTCCTGGCTTCGCGTGTCTCCATGGTCGAGCTCCAGGAGCCGAGCGCGGGCCGATTCGCCATAGGCGATCACGTCCTCCGGCGTATCGCCGTACTTACGGATCAGCGCCTCAATCTGGTCGAGGCGCTCATCAATCTGCTTGAGGCGTGCCGGATCGGCCTGCACGTCCTCCGCGTAGGCCTGCAACGCGAGCGCCAAGTCGTCAGCCAGTTCCTGCAGCTGCGCGGCCTGCTGAGCCAGCGGCGCGACCGCCGGATCGAGCGACGCCATCTCCTCGGCTGCTTCCCGCGTGGAGCCGAAGACATCGGGCACCGGGTCCAGCGTTTCTCCCTGCAGCCGGGCTGCCGCCTTCCCGGCCAGGTCTCGTAGCCGCTCGGCATTGGCCAGGACCTGACGATCCGTCCGCAGCCGTTCGTTTTCCCCGGCCGTTAGTCCGGCCGCGGAAATCTCCTCGACCTGAAAGGTCAACAGGTCGAGTTCACGCGCCGCTTCCCTGGCGCCGCGTTGAAGATCGTCGGCTTCCCGGCATGTGGCCCGCAATTCGCGCGTGAGGGTGGCCACGGCCTGACGCTGCGGCATCAGCCCGGCAAAACGATCCAGGTACTCGAGTTGCTGCGAGCCCCGAAAGAGCGACTGGTGCTCACCTGGCCCGTGCACGTCAACCAGCGTAGGACCCAGTTCCGCCAGCGCGCGCACGGGGACGGCCCGCCCATTTATTCGCGCGGTCGATCGGCCAGCGCCTCGAACTTCACGCGACAGGATCAGGGACTCATCAGCTTCTACACCGTAGGCGGCAAGCACCGCTTCAGACTGGGACGGGGTCGTGTCGAACACGGCTTCTACGTAGGCGCTTGGCGAACCCGATCGGACATCAGCCGGATCGGCGCGACGTCCCAAGACCAGCGCCAGCGCGTCGATCAGGATTGACTTTCCGGCGCCTGTCTCTCCGGTCAGGACGTTCAGCCCGGGTTCCAACGCGAGATCAACCGCGTCGATCAATGCGAAGTCGCGAACGCTGACGTGCCTGAGCACGCGCGCCTAGCCGGACCCGTGGACCGGGCGCGGCATCTCCCGCGGAACGCGCCAGCGCATCTTCTCGGCCAGCGTGGCGTAGAAGTAGTCGCTCTCGCGAAATCGCGCGAATCGAGCCAGGTGTTCGGATGCTCGGCACACCACTCGGTCACCTGAGGTCAGCAATTGATCGGTCTGGCCGTCGACGGAAAGCGTCGCCTCGTGCGTGGTGTGCGTGGTCAGTTCGACTCGCTCGTCATGCCCCACCACGATCGAATTGGCCGGCGTGAGGAATGGGACCAGCGGCGTCATCACCAGGTCGCGCACTTCCGGGTGCAGCACCGGCCCCCCGGCTGCCTGGACGTACCCGGTCGTGCCCGTGGGAGTGGCCACGATCACGCCGTCCGACGTATAGGTCGTGAGCACCACGCCGTTGATGCGGACCTCGACCTCGACGACCCGCGCCATGCGCCCGCGGCCAACCACGACATCGCCCGCGGCCAGGCCGGATCCGACGACGTTGTCCGCGCTGTGGTGCGTCCAGTCGATCAGGACTCGTTCTTCGATCCAATAGGCACCGTCCAGCACGTCGTTCAGACGCGCGTCGAACTCATCCGGCGTGAATTCTGTCAGGAACCCGAGGCGTCCATAGTTGACGCCCACGCAGACAGCCGCGAACGGGGCGGCTGCGCGAGCCGCGCGCAGCAGTGTTCCGTCGCCCCCAAAGGTGACCACTAGATTCGCGCCCGCCAAGTCATCCGGGCGATCGGTGATCTCCCACGACGATACGCACCACGCGTCGATACCTCGGGACTCAAGATGCTGCTGGGTACGCTGCGCGTGGGATACGGATGCGGCAATGCGCGGCTGAAACAGCAGGGCAACCCGCATCAGCCACTCGCTACATCGCCGTCGCCTTCATCATAGTCGCTATGCGGAGCCGGCCACGGCGGCCGCAGCAACATAAAGGTCTCTTGGTTGCCATCACCTCCTGTCAGCGCGCTGGCCGTGGACCCGACCACACAGATGTCATGACGGACTGCCCAGTCCAGGAAGTCGAGCAGCACTGCGTTTCGCACCCGCGCGTCCTTTATCACGCCGTCACGCGGAACCTGCATTCCTCGTAGCTCGAACTGCGGCTTGAGCAGCACCAGGGCCCACCGTGCGTGCGGTGCCGCGGTCAGCACGGCGGGCAACACGTCCAGCAGCCGAACGAAGGAGACGTCGACCACGACGAGCTCTGGCGGCGGGGTCAGCAGGGGCAACTGGCGAGCGTCAGTGCGCTCGCGCACACGCACCCGCGGGTCGGCTCGCAGGTCCGGCGCAAGTTGAGCGCGCCCGACATCCACCGCCGTGACGTGCCGCGCGCCTGCTCGCAGAAGACAGTCGGTAAACCCACCGGTCGACGCCCCAATGTCCAGGGCAGCGGCTCCGTCCACGCCAAGCCCAAAGTGTTCAAGAGCCGCCGCCAGCTTTCGTCCGCCGCGGCTCACGTACTCGGTGGTGCGACCGCGCAACTCGATCTGTGCGTCACCTTCAGCGCGCCGCCCCGGACGCGTCTCAACCCGTCCGGCAACGACCACCAGGCCGTCCTTGACCATTTGGCGGGCTGCACTGCGGCTGCGCGCCAAGCCGCGGCGCACTAGTAGGTGGTCGAGACGAGCGCGGCGACCAGAGGTCCGATCGCCCACGTCAGTCGGTTAGCGTGCCCTTTGTGCTGGGCACGGCGCCGGCCCGGCGCGGATCCAGCGACGTCGCTTGGTCCAGGGCCCGCGCGAGGGCCTTGAAGATGGCCTCGGCCTTGTGGTGATCGTCGTCGCCGGCCAGCACGCGGACGTGAATCGCCGCTCCCATGTGCCGGGCCAGAGACCCGATGATGTGCGGCAGCAGGCTGGTCTCCAGGCCGCCAATCCTGTCCTGCTTGAAGTCGCCGTGGAAGGCCGAGAAGTCGCGCCCGGCCAGGTCCACCGCCACGTGCGCCAGCGCCTCGTCCATTGGCACGGTGGCGTCGCCCATGCGTTGAATCCCTTGCCGGTCGCCTAGGGCGTCGTTGAATGCGCGGCCCAGCACGATCGCCACGTCTTCGGCGGTGTGGTGCGCGTCAATGTGGAGGTCGCCCGTGGCATTGACCTCGATGTTGAAGAGGCCGTGCCGGGCAAGCTGGGCCAGCATGTGATCCAGGAACCCAATGCCGGTCCCACCGGAAAAGTCGCCGCCACCGTCAATCGCGACCGTCGCGTCCACCTGTGTTTCGGACGTGGTCCGCGCAACGCTCGCGCGCCGGTTAGCCATGGAATCCTCGCCTCCAAAGGGACTGAGGCATTGTAGTCAGGACGAAACCCGGCGTTCGGCGGCCCGTGCGTGGCCTTCCAATCCCTCGGCCCGGGCCAGCCGCGCCGCCGCCGGGGCCAGTTCCGCCGCTCGGTCCGCCGACAGTCGCACGACCGAGACTGTCTTCAGGAACGAGCGTACGCCAACCGGCGAAGCAAAGCGGGCCGTTGCGCCGGTGGGCATGATGTGGCTGGGTCCCGCCACGTAGTCACCCAGCACCTCCGGCGACGCGCTGCCCAGGAACACGCCACCCGCATGCCGCACCAGCGGCAGCAACGCGTCGGGATCGTCCACGAGCAGGCACAGGTGCTCCGGTGCGTACTCGTTTGATAGTTCAATGGCCTGTGGCAGGTCGTCCACCACGCCCACCCCGCCGCGCTGCTCAAAGCTGTCCCACGCCACCTCCGCGCGCGGCAGGGTCTCCAACTGCGCCGTAACCTCCCGCGCCACCTCGGCCGCGAAACCTGGATCGGTCGTCAGGGCGATCGGGCTGGCCGGCCCCCCATGCTCCGCCTGGGCAATCAAGTCGGCCGCCACCTCGGCCGCGTCCGCCGCGGCGTCGGCAATCACCAGCGTCTCGGTCGGGCCGGGCAGTAAGTCCACGCCAACCACGCCATAGAGCGCGCGCGTCGCCAGCATCACCCAGGCATTGCCAGGCGCCACGATCACATCGCAGCGGGGCACGCTCGGCGTTCCCAGCGCCAGCGCCGCAACGGCCTGGGCGCCGCCCAATCCAAACACGCGGTCTACGCCGGCCACAGCAGCCGCCGCAGCCATTGCCGGCGCAATGCCCTCAGACTTGATCGGTGTTGTTACTACGATCTCTCCAACACCCGCGGCTCGGGCGGGCACCGCAGACATCAACAGGCTGGAAATCAGTGGTGCCGCCTGCCCCGGGACATGCAGACCGGCTCGATCCACCGGAACCCACTTCTGGCCAATGCCCAGTTCGGACAAATCGAAGCCAGTGGGCATCTCACGCTCGTGATATGCGCGTATTCGCTCCGCCGCGAGCTCAATATCCGCTCGTAACTCCGGTTCGACCCGGCGGCTGGCGTCGGCCAGTTCCGCCGGCCCGATCTCGAACGTCGGCCCAACGTGGTCGCCTAGCGCTCGCGCAATGCGACGCACGGCCGCGTCGCCTTCGTCTCGAACTTCACGAATCACACGTTCGACAAACCCGACCGGTGTCAACATCTCGCCAAAGACGCGCGAAGCCGCCCGCACCGCGGACTCGTCGATCGCCACCAGATCCGGCGAACGCGCCAGGAGCGTGCGGCGCACTTCGCCGGCGCCGTGCACGATCCGCACGGGAGGGGCGCCAGACTGGTCGGACGAGGCGGACATCTGCGCACCTACGCCTTGCGTCTCGGGATACGTCGGTCGTGACTGTCGATGACGATCGTCACCGGTCCGTCGTTTACCAGCTCGACCTCCATCTGGGCCTGGAACTGCCCCGTGCGCACCGGCACGCCTCGGGAAGTCAATGCCGATTCCAGGTCATCGATGAGCCTTGCGGCCTGCTCCGGCGCCTCTGCGCCGATGAAGCTCGGTCGCCGGCCTTTGCGCGTATCCGCGATCAACGTGAACTGCGACACCAGCAAGATCTCGCCGACGGTGTCCAGCACCGACAGATTCATCCGGCCCGCATCGTCGGCCAGAATCCGCAGATTCGCCAGCTTGTCGGCCACGTAGTTCACGTCCGCCTCTTCGTCGCCCTTCGCGACGCCCGCCAGCACCACGAGTCCAGGTCCGATTGCCGCGTGTTCGCGACCATCGATACGAACCGAGGCCCGCGTCACACGCTGGACGACCGCTCGCATGTCCGCGTCTCGGGATTGCGACCGGCGGACCGGCTAGCTGGATTTACCGCTGGGGCGCGAGGCTTTTTCGGATCCACCCGCTGAAGCACCCGCCTTGGCGGCGCCGTCCGACGAGCTCCCATTGCTCTTGGCCCCGTCGGACTTCACAGGCTTTGAATCCGACGTCTCGGGCGGCTTTCCGTCGTTCTTGAATTTCTTTCGCTCAGACGCGGATCGACTGTCGGTGGCATACCAGCCACTGCCCTTGAAAATGATTCCGGCCGGGTGAAATACCTTCTTGAGCCTTCCACTGCATGCTTCGCAGGTCGACAACGGATCGTCGCTAAAACTCTGGAATACCTCGATCCGATTGCCGCAGTCCGAGCACTCGTATTCGTAGGTCGGCACGACTCGACTTCTCCCGACGAAAAGGGGTCGGTGCAAACTGAATCAACCGGCACCGAAGTTGAGTATACGAAGGTGGACGCCGCGAACCGGTGAGAAGCGCGGCCGCCTGGAAGCGTAAGCCTGAGCCTGACGCTCCGCCGACGGCCTTCGGGCTGGTGCTAGCATGAACCATTACTTGTGACTCATGGGTCTGACCGGAGCGCCATGCGATGCCAAGAGTGCGATCACCAAAACACCGAAGGCGCTTGGCTTTGCATTAACTGCGGGGCCAAGCTTCCCCGTCCGGAAACTCAGGACGCGTCGGCAGAATCATCCGACGCCCCGGCAGAATCCGCGGCCGAAAGCGACGAACCGAGCCGCTTCGCACCGCAGATCAGCGAGAACCTGCGCCGCCTGCGCGACCGAACCGAACGCGAGCGCGCGCGTCAGCGACCGGCCAGGCAGACTTCGCCTGGCTCCGGCGGTAGCTTCCTTGGCATTCCAATCATGGTCTGGGGCCTGGTCGCCTTTGTCTTTGTCGCGTTCGTTTACGCGATGTCAGCGCTGCAGTAGTCGCGCGGCCAGCCGGGCGGCTCCGCCCGGACTCGCCCTAGGTTCAAGCAAGGCTGCCGGTTACCGCAATACGCTGTCTTGTGACAGAACGCGATCGCCAAGCACCTACTCTTGCCGGCGGCTGCACGTAGAAGATCCAGAGCTACTGCGCAGGATCCCGTGACGTCCGCGAACACCGTGTCCCAACGGCTCCAGGAACAAGCCAACCGCCAGGGCCCTCTGCCATTCAGTGTGTTCATGGAACATGCGCTCTACGACCCGTCGGGTGGCTTCTACGCACGCGCCGACGCGCCCTACAAGGACTACTTCACCAGCGTCAGCGTCCATCCGACGCTGTTCGGCCAGTTACTCGCCGCTCACCTGGACGATGTCTGGCAATGCCTAGGACGACCCGCTCCATTTCGCATCGTTGAACTTGGCGCGGCCGACGGTGGCCTTGCCCGCCAGATTCGCAGTGCGGCTTGCAGTTTTTCGTGGGGCAGATCGCTCCAATACGTGGGCGTCGAACGAGCCCTTGCTTCCAGCACGACGGATGCGCTTGACGCTTGTTTTGCCTCGATCGCGGAAGTTCCGGCCGGCAACGCCACGGCCATCATTTCGAACGAGTTCTTCGACGCCCTGCCTGTACGCCTGGCCCGCAGGACAGCCGACGGCTGGGTTGAGGAGCGCGTGGCTCGCGAAGGCGACGAATGGGCGTTTGTGGACCGGCCCGCGCCCGATGAGATTAAGTCCTATGCCATGCAGTACGCGTCAGCCACGCCGGTCGGTGGCCGCATCGAGGTCCGGCAGAGTGTCGAGACGATCTTCCGGCACGCCGCCGGCCTTGCACCAAGCGTCGTGATGACCAGCATCGACTATGGCGGCATCTGCGCCGCGGTGCATTCGGAGCGCCTGGCTGGTGGGACCCTGTTGGCCTACCGCCGGCACCGAGCCTCGGGCGATGTCCTCGCCAACCCAGGACATGCCGACCTGACGGCCCACGTAAACTTCACGCAGTTGATCGACGCGGGCCGGTCCCAGGGACTCGGCTGCTACCGAATGGGCCAACAGGCAGATTTCCTGGCCGCGCTGGGCGCTGGCGATTACCTCGTACGATTCCAGGAGCGACCTGACGCCACCCTGGCAGCTTACCGATCCGAACGCGAAGCCGTATTTCAGCTCGTCTCGCCTACCGACCTCGGCCGCTTCCAGGTGCTGATTCAGGGCAAGGGAGTTGACTTGAGCCCGATCCGCGGCCTGGATGCGCTCACTGACTGATCTCTTCACACGGACGCAAAGGAGCAGGAATCAATGCAAACGCGAACCGAGAACGACCCACTGGGCGAGCTGCAAGTCCCTGAATCGGCGCTCTACGGCGTGCAGACGCAGCGCGCGGTCGAGAACTTTCCGATCAGCGGACTTCCGCCGCACCACGCCTTTGTCTGGGCCACCGTCCTCATCAAAAAGGCCGCCGCCGTGGCGCACAAGCAGACTGGCCGCCTGGACGGCGACCTGGCTGACGCCATCGTGCGCGCCGCCGACGAGGCGCTGGACGGCCAGCATGCCGACCAATTCGTAGTCGATGTCTTCCAGGCCGGCGCCGGCACGTCGCACAACATGAATGCCAACGAGCTACTGGCTAATCGCGCCAATGAGCTGCTCGGTCGGCCGCGCGGCAGCTACGACCCCATTCACCCCAACGACCACGTCAACATGGCGCAGTCCACCAACGACGTGATCCCCACGGCGATTGCCCTGGCCGCGCTAAAGCTGCTGCCGGACCTCTACGACTCGCTCGACAGCTTGGCCGAGAGCCTGCAGGCCAAGGCCACGGCCTGGGATGGCATCGTCAAGTCGGGCCGTACCCACCTGCAGGACGCCACGCCGGTTCGCCTGGGTCAGGAGTTCGGCGCCTACGCGGAGGCCATACGCCGCCACACCGAGGCCATTCGCGAAGCTGCCGACGCCAGCCTTGAACTCAGCCTCGGCGGCACCGCCGTCGGCAGCGGGCTGAACGCCGAGCCTGCTTACCAGTCGCAGGTTATCGATGTCATCGCCGACCTGACCGGATTCAAAGTCCGGCAAGCCGCCGACTACTTCTACTCGATGCAGAGCATGGGCCGATTTGCCCAACTTTCCGGCGCCCTTCGCACCCTGGCGCTCGATTTTAACCGAATCGCCAATGACTTCCGCCTGCTCGGTTCAGGCCCGCGTACCGGCATCTCCGAGTTGCGCATGCCGCCCGTGCAGCCGGGATCCTCAATCATGCCCGGCAAGATCAACCCGGTCATGGCCGAGTGCCTGAACATGATCTGCTTCCAGGTCCAGGGCAACGACCTGGCCATCGCCTCGGCAGTCACCGCCGGGCAACTGGAACTCAACGTGATGATGCCCCTCATCGCCCACAACCTGTGCCAGTCGATCGAAATCCTGGCCACCGGATCGCTGGCCTTCGCTCGCAAGGGCGTGGACGGCCTGGAAACCGACGATGAGATGCTGCGCTACTGGCTGGAGCGCAACACCATGCTGGCCACCGCGCTGGCTCCCAAGATCGGCTATGCCGCTGCCGCAGAAATCGCCAAGCAGGCGGTAGCTACCGGGGAGACCATACCGGTCGTGGCGGCCCGCTTGACCGACCTGTCCGCACAAGAACTCGCAGACGCCCTGGACCCGGCCCCAATGACTGAGCCTGGCGTGCGCGCTGGCGGTGGCGGCGGCGGTTAGCCCCGCCCAGTCACTTGAACAGTGTGAAATCGATGCACGGCCAGTGAGCGCGGATTCCCCCGCCGTGTCGGTTTGCTCGCTGACACGTGTGTTCGAGCCACCCGTGCGTAGGGGCCTGCGCGGACTGCTACCGCGCTTCGGGACTGAGCCGGCCAAACCTAAGCGCATTGTGGCCGTCAACGACCTGAACCTGGACATTGCCGCCGGCCATTGCTTCGGCCTGCTGGGACCGAACGGCGCGGGCAAGACCACTACCGTCAAGATGCTCGCCACGTTGCTGGAACCAACCTCCGGGAACGCATCCGTGGCCGGCTTCGACGTGACCCGCTCGCCCCGACAGGTCCGCCGCAACATTGGCGTCCTCTTCGCTGGCGAACGCGGTATGTACTGGCGGCTGTCCGGCCGCGAAAACCTCGAGCTCTTCGGCACGTTGGCATACATGACGAGGCAGCGTATTAGCGACCGCATTGAGACGGTCGCCGAGCGCTTTGGTTTGCAGGATCGAATGGATGACCTGGTTGAGACCTACAGCACCGGCATGAAACAGCGCCTTAACCTGGCGCGCACTACGCTGCACGAACCGCCGGTGCTATTGCTCGACGAGCCCACCGCCGCGCTTGATCCCGTCGCGGCGCGCGAGGCGCGCCACCTCATCCGTCAGATCGCAGAATCGGGAACCGCGATCCTGCTTACCACCCACAACCTCTACGAAGCCGAACAGATTTGCGACCGCGTCGGGATCATCCAGAGCGGTACGCTGGTTGCCGAAGGCCAGCCGGCGGACCTCATCCGGCAGGCCGGCGAAGTGCCGCGACTTGACCTCCTCCTGCGCGGTGACCTGTCTACAGCCAAGGCCACGATCGGATCCGACGGCCTCTGGTGGGGTGATGTGAGCCGGGACGGCGAGTTCGCAGTCGCTGTGCGCGCGCCGGATGGCTGGCGTGGCAGCGAAGCCCTCACCAGCGCGCTTGTCAGCCAGGGCATTGTGGTCGAGCAAGCCAGCCTTCGGGAACCCGACCTCGAGGACGCCTACATCGCCATCACCGGCTCTCGCATCGAGCGCCCCTTCATTGAACGTTAGCGTCCCGCAACTCCGCAGCGAGTTTTGGGCCCTGGTTGCGCTCGCACGCAAGGGCTGGAAGGTCGACCGTCGCCAGCCGTACTTTCTGACATCGGGCCTACTCGGAACGATGCAGTGGGTGCTGCCCATCGTTCTGGCCACGATTGCCTTGGCAGGACCAAATGACGAGGGACTCCGACGCTTTACCGACCTCGCTGGAACAGACGCGTACATCGCCTACTCAGTGATCGGGGCAATCGCTTTTCTCTATGCGGGCTGGTTGCTTTCGGCGCTCTCGTTCGATCTGCGCCTAAACCGGAACCTCGGCACACTGCCAACCATTTGGACTTCGGCCGTATCGCGGGTGGTCTTGACCTGCGGCGGCGCACTGGGTCACGCGCTGGCACCGGCCGTCATGGCCGTTGCGGCGTTCAGTGCTGCCTGGGCACTCTTCAGGTTCTCTCTAGAACCAAATGTCGGACCGGCCCTGGCTGTCCTGGTGTGCGGCGCGCTTGCGATGGTCGGGCTCGCACTCCCACTGGCAGCCGTCACTCTTCGCTACCGCGAGGCTCACTACCTCGTGTCCTTGTTCCTGATGGCAACGGGAATTCTTGCGGGGATCGCATACCCCGTAGATGTGCTTCCGGATTGGGCACAGTGGGTTTCCAGGCTCCTGTCGCCCACCTGGCTGCTCCATGGTCTGCGTGAGGCTCTCGTCTTTGGTGATGTCGCAGAGGCTATGCGTTCTTGCGGCGTGCTGCTCGTGATGGCCTTGGTCTACGGAGCGGCTGGAATCGTGCTGCTGAAGATGATGGATGCGGCGGCCCGATCGAAGGGCGAGGTTGAGTGGATGTAGGTGTTTCTCGAAGTACTGAGTTGGCGTGGGCAGCGCGGGCAATCCTCGCCAATGCGCGTGTGCAGTGGCTTGAGACCGCTCGTTTCAAGGCTCTCTGGGTTTACCAGGCTGGCTGGGCGTTTCTTTTCTTCGTTCCGCTCGCACTTAGCGGCATGGCCTTTGGAGATGCTGGATTCGAGGCCAGTGGGGGCGGCCAGAGTTTCTTGGCCTACGCTGTTGCTGGCTTCGCCGCTCTTAATGTCGCCGCCGACGCACTCTGGTGCGGTGTCCAATTCCTGGAGAAATCCAACCAGGTTGGGACTCTCGCGCATCTTTGGGTTTCCGAGGCGCCGCGCTGGACGGCGCTGACCGGCGCCACGATTGTCAATGTGGGCTTTTCGGCTCTTCGCGGCCTCCTAATCCTGCTAGTTGCCAGCCTGCTGTTTGGCGGCGAAACGTTTGCCATCACGCTGGCTGCGATCGTGGCGCTGCTTTTTGCCTTGGTCGCATTCTGGGGGATCGGCTTGGCCCTCGCCGGCATCGGCCTGGTGGCCCGTCGCGCTCGGTTGCCCGAAGTCCTGAGCGCGCTCGCCATGGTCATGGCCGGCGCTACCTACCCAATCGCCATCCTGCCCTGGAGCGTGCGATGGATTACCTATGTCAACCCTTACACCTACATCGTCGACCTGCTTCGCTCCACGACCATCGGAACACCGTCGCTCTTCCCCATCGAGATTGAATTGATGGTTGTCGGCGCCATCGCCATCGCCAGCGTTGCCGGTGGAGGCTGGGCCTACGCCAGGTGTGAGCGCATCGCCATCCGACGAGGTCTGGTCGGCCTACACGCATAGATCCGCGACTGCGCGGGTGATCGCCCTTGCTCGACTCCACACAAGCCGTCTGACTTCGTAGGATGTAGCCCTGCCAGCCGCGCGCGGCTGCCAGGGCGGGGCACCAGAAGACGCTGCGGCCAATTGGACGCCCTGGAGGCCGCATTGCAAACGCGCGCACGGCAAATCGCTTTCTTTGCGTCGCTGGACGCCGAAGAAGAGATTGAGCGGCCCCGCCACTACCCGCGGCCCGTGCGGTTTCTCCTTGAAGAAAAACTGCGTCGCGCGCTGGGTCTACTCGGGCGGGTCACGTCAACCGACGCTCTCTGCCTCTGTGGCGGATCGGGCATGGACGCCGAGTGGCTTGCCAACCGTGGAATCCGCCCGACGATCCTTGACCTATCGCCTGAAGCGCTGACGAGAGCACGCCTCCGCGCCCGTCGGCACGGCTTTGAAGTCACACTCGTTCGAGGGGACGCTGCCCGACTTCCATTCAGCGACCAGTGCTTCGGCATGGCGCTCGTTCATGATGGTTTGCATCACCTCAATGCCCCGTACCGAGCTCTGGATGAGATGGCGCGTGTCGCTCGCCACGAGTTGATAGTGATGGAACCGGCGCGCGCGGCCATGACCCGGCTGGCTGTGGCTCTTGGCCTTGCCGCTGAAATCGAGCCCGCCGGCAACGTGGTCCGGCGACTCGACGCCGCCGAGGCTCGCGCGCGTGTCCAGTCAGGGGGCTGGCGCCATGTGCGGTCGGCTCGCGACCTCGTGTACTACCAGCGTTGGACGTTCCCCGTTTACCAGCGCCTTGAACCCAATCCAGCCTTCCCCGTCTTCGTCCTCGCGTACCGCCTTGTCAATGTTGCTATCGGCCGCTGGGGCAACTCGCTGAAAGTCGTGGCACGGCGCTAGGCCGGACAGCTATGCACGTTGTCGTAATCGGCATCAACTATCCACCCGAGGTTGCCGGTATCGCGCCTCAGACCGCCGCGCTTTGCAGTCACCTGGCCGCCCGCGGCGACGACGTGTACATGGTGACCGCCAAACCCCACTACCCGACCTGGCGCGTGTTTCCCGACCACCGCCGATCCGGCTTCAATCTCGAGGTGCTTGACGGCGTGCGCGTCGTCCGCGTGCCTTCGTGCATACCGGCGAAACCCGGCTCTCTGATCCGTCGCGTGATCTACGACGGGTCGTTTGCCCTGATCGCCGGCCTCACGGCCCTGCTGCTACCGCGCGCTGACGCCTATCTCTACGTCGGAGCACAGCCCGCTGTCGCCGCGTCCACGGCACTCGTTGCCCGGATTCGACGTCGCCCCTGGGTCGCCAAAGTCGCCGACCTTGCCGTGAACGCCGGTGCCGCCGTGGGTGTCATCCGTCACCCAGTCCTGGTCCGCCTCCTGCGAACCATCGAGTACGCGGTCTACCGGCGCGCCAACGCTGTTCTCGTGCTCACGGAGGGTTTTGCGGAAGAGCTGATCCGGCACGGCATGAACGGTCGAAAACTCCATGTCGTGCGCGACTCCGAGGATATGGACAGCTTCCGGCCCACCACGACACGCGCCGAAACCCGGCGGCGTCACGGTCTGGATCCGGAACGGCCACTCATCACCCACATCGGCAGCATTGGCCGAAAGCAGGGTTTGCAGGTCGCTACTCAAGCGGCCAATGAAGATCAGACGGGCTCCTGCTGGCTTCTCGTGGGCGATGGACCCGAGCGACCAGCCATCGAGCGCTCGGCGCCGGCAGACCGCATGTGCGTTCTGCCCTTCCTCTCGCGACCGGACCTGGCCGACCTGCTGGCCGCGTCAGACGTGGCGCTGCTGACCCAGCGTCGCCGCGTGATCGAGTCGGTTATCCCTTCCAAGCTGATGACGTACATGGCCGCGGGTCTTCCGATCGTCGCG
Organism: Chloroflexota bacterium; assembly: GCA_022824495.1. Classification (GTDB taxonomy): domain Bacteria; phylum Chloroflexota; class UBA11872; order UBA11872; family UBA11872; genus UBA11872. The sequence continues at coordinate 148,302 of JAJDZU010000011.1, forward strand.
TCGGTACACACAGACAGCGAGGCCGCACGCTTGATTCGCAGAGCCGAATGCGGTCTCGTCGTCGAACCCGAAGCGCCCGCATTGCTTCGAGACGCTATAGCCGAATTGCTGGCCGATCCGGATCGTCGTCGCCGGCTTGGCGCCGCGGGGCACGCGTTCGCCGAGAGGGAATTCAACCGTTCCCGAGTCGTAGCCGCGCAAGCGTCGATCCTCGAGTCGCTCGCCAGCGTGCCTGAACGACAGACGTGCGGTCCGTGAACGACCAAGACGTCAGTTCCGAGGAGGTAGCCCGTGCATTTGGTGGTCGCCCTGTACTGGTCACCGGCGGCGCCTCCTTCATTGGCTCGCATCTGGTTGACGCCCTTGTCTCGGTCGGTGCCCGGATTCGAGTGGTTGATGACCTCAGCAGCGGCAAGCTCGCGAACATCCGCCGGCATATTCATTCAGGCTCAATTGAGTTCGCACGGGCCGATCTCCTGGACCCCACCGTCGCCGCGGAGTCCGTTGCCGGCATTCACACCGTCTTTCATCTGGCCGCCAATCACGGCGGGCGCGGCTACGTTGATCAGCATCAGGCTGACTGCGCAACGAATCTCCTGCTGGATGGCGCCGTGTTTAGGTCCTGCCGCCTCGCTGGCGTCGAGAAGGTCGTCTATGCCTCGTCCGGCTGCGTCTACCCGAACCATCGGCAGACCGATCCAACGGAATGGCTGTTTCTCACCGAGGACCAGGTCGGTCCGCCCTACGACGCCGACAACATGTATGGCTGGGCCAAGCTCATGGGCGAACTCACGCTCCGGGCTTTCCATCAGGACTACGGCCTCAAGTCGGTGAGCTGCCGCTACTTCACCGTCTATGGCCCGCGCGGCCACGAAAACCACGCAGTGATGGCCATGATTGCCCGTGCGTTCATCAGGCAGAACCCATTCGAGGTCTGGGGATCGGGCTTCCAGGTCCGGAATTGGACCTTTGTCAGTGACATCGTCGACGGAACCCTGCGAGCCGCCGCCCGCATCGACAATGCCCGTGCCGTCAACCTGGGCACCCGCGAGCGCATCCGCGTCATCGACGCCGTACGTCAAGTGTTGGACCTGACGGGACATCAGCCTGAGATTCGCCTGCGCGAGGACATGCCCGTCGGGCCTATGAATCGAGTCGCGGACTCCTCGCTGGCCGAACGCCTGCTGAACTGGATGCCCCGCGTCCGATTTGAAGACGGACTGCGCATGACCATCGATTGGTACGTCGCCGCCCACCGTCGGAACGACGTGGCTGCCCGCCTCGCGCACCGTCTCACGGAGCGCTGACGACAACGGAGTCGGAGGACCGTGTGGGCCTTGGAAGTTCTCAGAAGGCTCGGCTGGCGACGTACGTTGACACGGCGGGACCGCTGATCCTCCTTTGCGCTGCGCCGGCGATCTGGTTTGCCGGACTCCGCGGGGGCTTCGCCCTCCTGCTCTTGCCGATGACCCTGGTCGCGCGGCGCCTATTGCGCTTGCCCGTTGGACTGCGGGGTAGCGATGGACTGGTCATCGCCTGCGCGCTTTGGATATGGGTAACTGCTCTTGCCGTTAGGGACTGGGGCACCGCGGCCTCCAAGCTGTTTGGAGCGCTTCTGGGGCTGTCCTTGGTCTATGTCCTTGGCGCGGATCCCATCTCGGCAACCAGGCTTCGTCTCCAATGGCTGGGCCTCGCCGTTGGTATGACCGCGCTAGTCGTACTCGCCGCGCTGTTTCTGGCGGAGTGGCCGCAGCGCAAGCTCCTGCCGCTGGACAGCATCTACGCCGTGCTCCCCGCGGGACCTCGCGTGGTGGATCACGGCGGTCGTGTTGGCGGGATCGGGCCAAATCAGATTGGCGGCATTCTGGCGATTCTCGCGCCACTAGGACTGGCGCTGTCCTTGGACGAAACCGGATACAGCAGGAACGTCCGGAGGCTCGCGGTCGTAGCTTTAGCGTTGGCCATATTCGTTCTCCTGCTCACCCAGTCACGCAGCGCCTATGTGGGTGCGCTGCTGGGCCTGACTCTTGTGGGTTGGTGGCGAGTCAGCCGTTCAGCGTGGCTTCGGCAGCAGCCAAAGCGTCGAACCTTGCTGCACGCGGTGCTCGGCCTGAGCCTCGCGCTCTTGCTGGCCGCCGTTGCGAGCACCTGGCTGTCGCCGCTCGACTCCACCACCGACACGCTGACCGGTCGTCTCCGGATTTGGACGGCCAGCGTTCTGCTGATTGGCGAACATCTCTACACCGGCGTCGGGCCCGGGCAGTTTCCGCTAATCCTCAAAAACGTCTTTCCCGAAGTCGGCGCCTCGGTCGCCCCACACATTCCTCACGCTCACAACTTCGTGCTGCAGGCGCTGTTGGAACTTGGCCTTCCCGGGAGTTTCCTTCTGGGTCTTTTGATCACGCTCGCCGTACGTGGCCTGATCGTCGCGGCACGAGATTCCAGGGACAGTTCACTCCAATTGCTTGCCGTCGGTTTGGCAGGTTCGCTGCTGGCTTTCTTGGTGTACGGCTTGACGGATGCGATCGCCCCCGGGGCCCGCGGCGGCCTTCCGTTCTGGCTGGTGCTCGGACTTGCGCTGGCCAGTGGGCGCCTGGCTCGGCAAGTCCGGGTGGCGGCGTGAGGCCCCGACATCTGCTTGGGCTGGGTGGGTTGATCGTCTTTCCGCTGGTCACCTACGCCGGGTATCCCGCGCTGGTTTGGGCCGCAGCCAGGCTGTGGCCGCGCAGCTTCATCGCCGACCGCGAGCACCGCCCATACGTCACGTTTGTTATCGCCGCTCACAACGAGGCGTCCCTGATCGAGGCGAAAGTCCGCAATACCCTTGAACTGGACTACCCGTCCGGCCGCCTCGAGTGCATCGTCGTGTGCGATGGCTGCGACGACGAAACAGCCGCGTCGGCGCTCACCGCGGGTGATTCCCGGCTCCAGGTCATCGAGATTCCGCGCCAACGCGGCAAACTTGCAGCCATCCGAGCTGCGATTCCGCACGCGCGGGGCGAAATTATCGCGTTCACCGACGCGAACGCCGTGCTCAAACGTGACGCGCTTCGCCACTTGGTCGCCCCGTTTGCCGATCCCACCGTGGCAGTTGTGTCCGGCGCCAAGCAAGTCAGCAATTGGCCGGAAGCGATCTACTGGCGGTATGAACGGTGGATTCGAACCCTCGAAAGCGCCAGCGGCTCCATCGCCGGCGCCGACGGGGCTCTGTACGCGGCCCGCGCAGCCGCCGTGGACGCCTCGGCCCGGCCCGGAGGCGCGGACGATCTGCTTATTTCGCTGCGGGGAGTGCAGGCCGGCGGACGCATCGTGTTCGCTCCAAGCGCCCGAACGACAGAAGCTGCGTTGCCGAGTGCGACAGACACGTTCGCGGCTCGAATCCGAACAGTTTCCGGCGCGCTCTTCGCATTGGAGAGCTTGCCCGATCTGTTCCACCCCTCGCGCGGGGACCTATGGTGGAAGCTGGTCGGCCACAAGCTGCTGCGCATCGTCGCTCCTCCGGTTATGGCAGCCGGAGCCGTCGCGCTGACCGCGCCAATGTCTCGGCAACCGCGCCGGGCTTGGGGTGGGGCGCTGAGTCTCGCCTTGGCGCTGGTTGCGGCCCAAGCTGGGAGCCGACTGGGACCCGTTTGGGACCTGGTGCGCTACGCCGTGCTGGCCAACCTGTCCGCCGTGGTTGCTCTGGTGCGCTACATCGCCCGCCGGCCGATCGACGCCTGGTCCCCGGCGCGCGGTAGCGATACCGGCGACAAGTGCATCGCTCAGCAGTCTCGAAACTGATTAGGGGCCGGGGTGCCGCCGGCGATGGGGCCGCGCCTGGTTATGACATCCAGGCCGCCGGCATCGTCAATTCGTCGAGCCTGATCGGCCTTGGCGGCCTGGTCCACGGCCTCGGGATCCACGATGGCGCGCAGGTGCTGCTCGAAATGTTCAAGTCGCGGTGCTGATTGCGGGTCGGCAGCGAGGTCGCGGGTTTCGGTGGGGTCGGTTGCCAGGTCGAAGAGTTGGGGCGGGTCGCCGACGTGGTGCACATACTTATGGGTCGTATCGCGCAGCATGTACATGGCTTCGCGGCAGCCGGAGGCGTGGTACTCACCGAAGATCGTGCGTTCGGGCAGCGGGTTGCCCTGAGCGGCGGGCCACAGCGACGCGCCTGGTAGATCGGCGTCCGCCTCGGCCAGCGCCGCGCCCAAGCCTTCGACGATGGTAGGGAACAGATCGACCAAAGAGACGGGCTGAGGAACGACCCGGCCTGGGGCAATGTCGGGTCCCGACATCAAGAACGGCACGGCCGAGGCGCCTTCGTACATGAGGTTCTTCCCCCACATGCCGTGGTCGCCCAGCATCTCGCCGTGGTCGCTGGTGTAGATGACTCGGGTCGAGTCATCCAGACCGCACTCGTTCAGCGCCGCGAGAACTGCTCCGATCTGGCGATCCAGGTAGGTGCACATGGCCAGGTAGGTGGCGATGGTGCGGCGGACCAACGCCTCGTCGAGTTCCTCTTCGGGCGACTGGATGCGCTGTTCGCGGATGTAGTTGATATGCGGGTGGTGCGGCCAATTGGGCGACCGAAAGTTGACGGGGAGTTCCAGGTCCTCGAGCGGATAGCGGGCGACGTCCTCCGCCGAGGCGACGAAGGGTGAGTGGGGCAGCGTGTAGGAGACCCAGAGGCACCAGCGGGTGTCGTGCCGAGGAGCCTCGTTGGCGAGCCAGTCGATGGCCTGGCGGGTGGTGGCGGCGTCGTAGCGCATGTACTCGGACTCGCCGACGCGCGGATTGGCGGCGGTGTTGAGGTAGTTGCGCTGGCGGGGGACATCCGGTCGAAGCGAGCCGTAGAGGTCGCCAACGCCCTCCTTGACGTGCATGGGGATGCGCTGGTCGGGGAAGCCAGTGTCGTCGTCGGGCCGGCGGAAGTGCAACTTGCCGATGGTGGTGACCGCGTGGCCGTGCTCGGTCAGGCGGTGGCCCCAGCTGGGGCGCTGGCCGGTGTAGGGCGCGGCGTTGTCCCAAACGCCGAGCTCGTGGGCGTAGCGGCCGGTGGCCAGGCTGGCGCGCGAGGGTACGCAGATGGGGAAGTTGCAGTAGGCGGTGTCGAACCGGACGCCGCGCCCAGCCAGGGCGTCCAGGTTCGGCGTATGCGCCAGCGGATGGCCGTAGCAGCCGGCCGCGCTGCGCCGGTGCTGGTCGGACGTTATGAGCAGGAGGTTCAACGGATCAATGTTCGGCATGCGGATGTCCAGGTCGCGTTCGGCCCCACGCGTGGCGCGGCCAATGTTAGTCCCGTCTGATTCGTCGAGCGGCCAGGAGGAGTAGGAGGCGCCAGGCGAGGAGCATGGCGGCAACGAGGCCGATGGAGACGACGGTAAAGGTCCAGGAGAAGGTGCGGTCGGTGAGCCAGACGCGCAGCATGACGGCCACGATGCCGCAGCCGAGCCAGATGAAGGGGACGCGCCAGACGGCGAGGCGCAGGCGGGTGAGAGTGGAGGCGCGAAAGGCGCCGAGCCACGGCGAGGCGAGCAGCCATACGCCGGCGAAGGGCAGGCCGGTGCGCCAGAACGCCTCGATCTCGACGCTGCCGTGCTCAATGGGCGTGAGAGCAATGAACAGGACGAAGACCAGCGCGTCGCCGATCACGGCGAGCGCGATGAGCAAGTGATTGCGGTCAGTCGAGCGTTGCATTGGCGTACGTCCTGCTTCGGCCTTGTCCGCCACGTGGGCGGCTTGCCCGGCCCCGTCTGTCTCAACATAGTCCGACAAGGCGATACGCGGGACGGCCCAACTGCCGGCCGCCGGTACCGGGGATGGGATTCGAACCCATACGACCGAAGTCCCGGGATTTTAAGTCCCGTGCGTCTACCGTTCCGCCACCCCGGCGCGAGACGCGCGGCGTCAGCGCCGCGCGTGGCTAGAGTCACTGAGGTTCACCCGGGCTGCGAGCAAGGAAGACCCTCACCCCAATCCTCTTCCACGGGGAGAGGGAGAAGACCGCGGGGGTTTCGAATGGGGTGAGCGCAGATCCGAGCGACCTCTGCCGCTCATGCTAGCGGGAGAATCGGCGGCTGGTGGCGCGGCTACCAGGCGACCGGCTTGGTGATCACGCCATGGACGTCGGTGAGGGTGCGAGGCAGCTGGCTCTTGCGGAGGTGGCTCTTCCAGAGCCGACGCACGTAGGTCGCCGATTCAACCAGGTCGTTGTGGGTGCTGGTTTGGGAGTCGGGATTGACGACCACGACGCGAAGTCCAAGGTCGCGGCTGACGTAGCGGATCGGGGCGGCGAGGTCGGAGTCGTTGGAAACGACGACGGCCTGCTGGTAATCGCCGGTGAAGCCGTCGACGAGGAGGCGGGTTGCGAGGTTGACGTCGGAGCCCTTCTCTTCGGTGTCGCGGATGCGGACGTAGGCGGGGTCGCCCGGTTTCGGGCTGGCCAGCGGGCGGTACTTGATGCGTTCCCGGAACTCGCCGTAGTGGATTTCGAGACCGGGCAGCGTGCCCAAGGCGCGCAGATACGATGCTTGTCGCTCAGTCTGCGTCGGATCGTTCGGGCGTGATCGCACGAGGGCGGTGAAGTAGCAGATTCGCTGGATTTGATCGTCTGGAAAGAGCGTCTGCGCGAGTTTGCGCAGGTCCAGCCACTTGAACGTCGTGTGCTTGACAGCGCGGTTGTAGAGATTGAAGCCGTCAACGTAGAGGTTGGTCAGCACGGGGGCCCCTCAATCAGCCAGAGACCGCCCGGAAAAGACAGAGACCGCCCGGTGGGGCGGCCTCGACCCTGCCACCGAAGCAACAGGGGGGGTATGGAGCATTTATACGCGATGGCCGGCTGGCTGTCAAGAACCGGAACGAACCAAGGATGCCCGGAAAAAACAGAGACCGCCCGGTGGGGCGGCCTCGACCCTGCCACCTAAACGACAGGGGGGGTATGAGCCTTTTGTACATGATGGTCAGCGGGCCGTCAAGGATCCGGGTCGAGACTGAGGCGGGTCTGTAGGCCCCGCTGAGTACGCGGTAAGGAACCTGAGGGGCGACCTCAAACCGAAGTGGCGGGAGGACTCCAAGCAGCGGGTGCGCGCCGGGCGCGCGACGACCCGGCGGCACCGTCGATGACGCCCTAGGTGGAGGTACCTTCCTCGGCGAGGCCACTCTGGCCCCTGTACATCCCGACACCCAGGGTCAGGAGGCAGATGGAACCGAGGAACAAGAAGACGTTGTTGACCAGGAGGAGTCCATTAGGATCTTCCACGCCTGCAAACATGATTATGATGAAAATTAAAAGTCCGCCAAGTCCAAACAGGGCAAGTCCGTAGGAGGCGATCTTATTTGCATTGAGGTCCTGAAAGCGGCTAATCAGACCGGCACCGAGGAAGAACGAGGCAAACGGGAAGAGCGTAAGGAATACCACGAGAACCGCGGACATACTTGTATGAACCATAAGGGCGCTTTGCTGCAAGGACGCCTGTAGCTCGGAACCGGCCGGCGCAGCGGCGGCTTGCTGCGCGAGGTAGACGACGTAGTGCCGCATCCCCAAGCCGACGACAATGCTGCACCATTCAACGATCGAGACGAAAACTCCGAACCTAAGGAAGGTACCGCTCAGCCCTCCTTGACTGGTGGCAAGCGGGAAGAGAGCCAAGACACCGAAGCTCGTGAGCAACATCCCGAGAATATTCAGGATGGTCATCAGATGCGAGAGGGTGGGTGCATCGCCCATTGCACCAACGGCGGCCCAAAAATCGGTTTGGTCCACGGGATTGATGAGGGCGATTCCGGGGTGGAGCAACGAGGAGACGATCGTGAGAATCACACCGACGATCAAGGAAATCCCTGCGTACCGGGTTGCCATTCTTCATCCGCCCTTCAGTATCAGCCCAGCGTCTCTAACGCCCACTTGACGCCTGTTGGCGAGCGTAGCACCCGCGCCAAAGGGCAACAACCGCCGGCAACGCACCCACCTCATCTGTTTCTTGGGCAACTAATAGTCCAGTTATGGAGGGTGGGCAAATTGACCGAACTTCACAGCGGTCCGAGCCCTGTCGTCTTGCAGGCTCCATCAGGCGTAGACTCCTGGTGCGGGGCGCTAACGCGGGGTGGTGGCGACGATGGCGGAACCTAGAATCGCAGTGGTGGGATGCGGGGGCATGGGGCACAACCACACGCGGGCGGCGGTGCAGGAGTTAGGCGCGCGCGTGGTGGGGGGCTGCGATATCAGCCCGGAGGCTCGCGAACGATACCGGCAGGCCTGGGGGACGGACGACGTCTACGAAGCCTGGGACGAGTTGTATGAGAAGACGCGGCCGGACGTGGTGTTTGTGACGACGCACGGGTCGTTTCACGCGCCGGCCACGATCGCGGCGGCGGAGGCCGGCTGCAACGTGTTCTGCGAGAAGCCGATGGCGCTGTCGCTGGCCGAGTGCGACGCGATGGTCGAGGCCTGCGACCGCAACGGGGTGAAGCTGGCGATCAATCACATCAAGCGGGCCAGCGGCTACAACGGTCTGGTGCGGCACCTGATCGCGTCGGGCGATATTGGCGAGGTGTTCGCGATCCAGGCCTATAACAAGGGGGCGCGTCCGTCGGCCACCGAGATGACGGAGATGGGCACGCATATCGCGGACTGGTCGCGGGTGTTCGCGCCGGACGTGCAATGGGCGCACGGGCACGTGACGGTGGGCGGGCGCGAGGCCACGGCTGCGGACATCAGGCCCAGCACCGAGATTCACGGAAGGCACGTGGACAGCGGCACGGTGATGGGTGAGCGAATGTTCGCCACCTACGGTGCGGCGGGCGGCATCAACATCAGCATCAATTTCTGGATGGAGGCGGACAACGACGACCGCTCGTACGGGCTGGATATCTTCGGCACGAGGGGACGCTATGCGCTGCGGCAAAGCGTGGACACGCGGCTGTTCCGGCACTACGGCTCGCACATGTCGCCGGTGTACAACCACCAGTGGGAACCGGTGCCGATGCCCTCGGAAGACGCGCCGACCGGTTACCCGCTAACCAAGGCGGAGTCGCGCGACCGGCTGCAGGGGATCATGTTCCGTGACTTGTGGGAGGCGATCCAGGAGGACCGCGAGCCCGAGTCCAGCGGTCGTGAAGGCCGGGCGGCGATGGAGATGATGCACGCGGCCTGGGAGTCGCACCGGCGACGGGCCAGGGTTGATCTGCCGATGACCGTGCGAGAGAACCCGCTGGACGTGTGGGCGGCTGAAGAAGGAGTGAGTGGAGAGAAGTGAGGAGTGAGAGAAGACGGGGAGGAAGAGGCGGGTCAGGGATCCGGCGAGCGCGTCAAGGCGGCGATGGAGGTGGTGCGGGGCGGCTCGACCGGAAGACCCTCACCCCGACCCTCTCCCACGGGGAGAGGGAGCAAGAAGGGCGCGCCCATGGATTTCGCGGCGACCAGGGCGAATGCACAGCCGAACGTAGTCGGTACCAAGATCAGGCCTCGGTCCAATGACACGGGCGGTTGACCTGGACTTTCGGCCGGAGGCGCCGGCGTTTGATGCGAACGCGGCGCTGGGGCGGCGGCATGACCGGCGGGTGTCGGTGGACGACGCGGCCGGGTTGCTGGCGGAGATGGATCGGGCGGGCGTTGAGCGGGCGCTGGTGTACGCGCCGCACGCGGCGGCGTTCGACTCGGCGGAGGGCAACGCGGGGCTGCTGGAGGCGATCGGGGACGAGTCGCGGCTGGTGCCGCAGTTCGTTTGCAATCCGACCTTCGACGACCTGGAGGCGACCGCGGCGCAGATCGAGGCGGCGGGCGTGCGGGCGGTGCGGATGGTGCCGACGCTGCACCACTACCCGTTCAGGTCGTGGGTGGTGGAGGAGTGGCTGGAGTGGCTCTCGGCGCGCGGGATCCCGCTGTGGCTGCCGGCCAGCTACGAGGCGAACTGGCACGACGGCGGCGACCTGGACCCGCACGCGGTTCACGAGACGGTGCGCCAGTTTCCCGACCTGACCGTGGTGCTGTGCGAGGTGCACTATGTGCAGGCCTCCTGGGCGCCGCCGCTGTTGCGGAGCCTGCCGAACCTGTCGATCGAGGTTTCGAGGTACGTGATCGTGGACGGGATTGCGCGGCTGCTGGAGATCGTGGGGCCGGAGCGGGTGCTGTACGGGTCGCGCTTTCCGGAGCAGGCCATCGCGCCACAGCTGTATCACCTGCACCGGTTGGGGCTGAACGCGGCCGACCTGCGGGCGGTCTGCGGCGGCAACCTTGAACGATTGCTGAGGATGTAACGCGATGGATAGCCCGGTCATCGACTTTCACTGCCACGCCGGAAGCTGGGGACGTTACGGGGTGGACGCCGACTGCGACCTGTACCTGAAAGTGATGGATGCGGCGGGCGTGGACAGGTCCTGTATTAACTGCATCTGGTTCGGTGACGCAAGGCGTGGAAACGACCTGGTGATGGAGTACGTGTCGCGGGCGCCGGACCGGTTCATTGGCGTGGCGTTTGCGACGCCGCACTATCCCGAGGAGGCGGTGCGGGAACTGGAACGGGCGGTGCACGGGCTGGGAATGGCCTACGTGAAGATCTATCCGGACTACTTCGGGCTTCCGAACGATGACCCGGCGTACTTCCCGATTTACGAGTGGATTGACGAGCAGGAGATGGCGGTGATGTGTCACGCGACCTATCCGTTCGATCCGCCGGGGACGACGATCGAGGGGCGGTTCACGGCGCTGAGCGAGCGGTTTCCCAACGTGCGCTGGGTGATGGCGCATACGGCGGGGACGCTGGACGCGGACGCCGCGGAGACCGCTCGAACACTGCCGAACGTCTACATGGAGACGTGCAGTTCGCGCACGACGCTCGGGGCCACCGAGTTCAACGTGGAACGGGCGGGCGAGGACAAGGTGCTGTACGGCTCGGACATGGCGCTGATGGACGCGCGGCACCAGATTGCAAAGGTCGTGACGGCGGACATTCCACGGCGGGCCAAGGAGAAGATCCTGGGGTTGAACGCGATCCGTCTGCTGCGGCTGGATGATCCGGCAAAAGGGGGAGCGATATGAACGAGCGGGCGGCGGCGCAGACGGGTGACGCGGCGGAGATGCTGGACCTGGGGGCGACCCACGACTTCGGGGATGACGACATAGCGGCGGTGGCGGAGGTGCTGCGGTCGGGACACGTGGGGCTGGGGCCGAAGGTGGTGGAGTTCGAAGAGGCGTTCGCGGCGCGGCACGGGGCCAGGCACGCGGTCACTGCCAGTTCGGGCACGGCGGCCATGCACGTGTGCATCGGGGCCCTGAACCCGGAGCCGGGCAGCGAGATCATCGTGTCGCCGTGGACGGCGGGCGGGTCGATCATCGGGGCGATCCTGCACAACTGCGTGCCGGTGTTCGCCGACGTGGACGATACCTACACGCTGGATCCGGCGGACGTGGAAGCCAAGATCACGCCGCGCACACGGGCCATCATGGCCGTGCACCTGTTCGGCAACCCGTGCGACATGGACGCGCTGCAGGCGATTGCCGACCGGCATGGACTGGCGCTGATCGAGGACTCCTGCCAGGCGCACTTCGCCGAGTCGCAAGGGCGGATCGTGGGAACGGTCGGCGACATCGGCGGGTTCAGCTTTGGCGGCAAGCATCTGTCGGCGGGGACCGGCGGCGTGGTGCTGACGAACGACGAGGCGCTGTGGGAACGCGCCATCCTGTTCCGCGACGGTGCGCTCCCTCGCGACAACGGCCCGCTGCACGGAATGCCCTACGCCAACTACTTCCTGGCGCCCAACTACAAGATGGGCGACCTGATGGCGGCGGTGCTGCGCACGCAGTTGGAGAAGGTGGACGGGTATATCGAGCGAAAGATCGCGACGGCCGAGGCGATCATCGACGGGCTGTCTGACATGGACGAGATCACGCCGCAGCGGGTGCGGCCCGGCGACCGGCATACGTACTGGGTGCTGGGCTTCACGCTGGATACGGACACGCTGGGGTGTTCGGCCTGGGACTTCGCCGAGGAGGTCGGCCGGGCCGGGGTGCCGCTGGGCGGGCCGTACGTCGGGTCGGGCCGCGAGGGACCGCTGTATCGCAACCCGTTCCTGGCAGGGCCTCACGGCTATGGGAAGAGCCGATTCCCGTTCGATTTCGAACGCGAGACGCCGATGGACTACACGCAGGTGGTGTGCCCGCGCGGCGAGGACATCATGGGCCGCGGCGTGGCCTTGCAGATGACGCCGAACATCAGCGAGGCCGCGGTGGCGACCATCGTGTCGACGATCCGAGAGACGGCGGCGGGGTACCTGGCGCGGCGTTAGGTTGGTCGTGTAGGCATATCCGGCCTGTGCAGGCGGCCTGGAGGGGAGCGGCGTGCGGACGTTTGTGCATGAGTCGAGCGTGTGGCTGCCGCGGCCGCTGGATGAGGTGTTCGAGTTTTTCTCGGACGCCTCGAACCTGGAAGTCATCACGCCGCCGTGGCTGAAGTTCAGCGTGGTGGCGCCGACACCGATCGAGATGCGGCCGGGGACGTTGATTGATTACCGGCTGCGGTTTCGGGGGTTTCCGCTGCGGTGGCGGAGCGAGATCACGGCGTGGGAACCGCCGTTGCGGTTCGCGGACGTGCAGGTGAAGGGGCCGTACCGGCAGTGGGTCCACGAGCACTCGTTTGCGGAGCAGGACGGCGGGACGCTGGCGGGGGACCGGGTGGAATACGCTGTGTGGGGCGGCGCGCTGGCCAACTGGCTGGTGGTGCGCCGGGACGTGGAACGCATCTTTGACTACCGCAGGCAGACGCTGACGGCGATGTTCGCCAATGGAGGAAACTCATGAGCCTGGCAACGCAAGGGAGACGCTGAGCAGTGCGGCTGGCAATCATCGGCGCGCAGCACGGGCACGTACTGGGGATCACGCGGCAGCTCATCGCCGAGGACGGCATGGAGCTGGTGGCGGTGGCGGAGGCGGAAGCACCAGTGCGGGAGGAGACGGCGGCGGCCTTTGGGGTGCCGGGTATCGAGGACTACCGGGAGTTGCTGGACGGCTCGATAGACGCGGCGGCGCTGGCGCCGATCAACAACGAGAAGGGCGATGTGGCGGTGGCCTGCCTGGAGGCGGGCGTGAGCGTGCTGCTGGACAAGCCGGCCGTGACGACGCTGGACGACCTGGACCGGCTGGAGGCGGCGGCGCAGGGCGAGGCGGCGCTGAGTTGTGCGCTGACGCTGCGGTTCAGCGGCCCGTACCTGGCGGCCAAGCGGGCCATCGAGGCCGGCGAGATCGGGCAGGTGGTGTCGTCGATGGCGCAGCGGCCGCACAAGTGCGGGCCGGCGGGGCGGCCGGACTGGTTCTTCGACCGGGAGCTGAACGGCGGGGCGTTGCTGGATCTGTGCATTCACGACGTGGACGCGGTGCGCTGGCTGCACGGCTGCGAGCCGACGGGTGTGGCGGCGCAGCACGGGGCGACGCGGTTTGCGGAGTATCCGACGTTCGCCGATCACGCCGAGGTGTGGCTGCGGCTCGAGGACGGCGGATCGGCATTCCTGCGGGCCTCGTGGCTGACGCCGGACTGCGCGCCGTATCACGGGGACTGCCGGATGTTGATCGAGGGAACGGACGGGTCGATCGAAATCCGGACCACGGCCGAGGATTCCTGCACCATCGACAAGGGCGGCAGGCAGCGGACGTTGACGGACTTCGAGGGCCCCTCGCTGGATACCCCCACGGCTGACGCGCCGAACGCGCTGGCGCGGGACTTCGTCGCGGCCGCGCGGGGTGAGACGGACCTCGCGATTACGGCTGACGACGTGATTGCGTCGCACCGATGGACTCTGCTGGCGCGGGACGCGGCGGATAGCGGGACGCTGGTTACGGGACAGTAGGTCCGGCGGCTATGGTTCGATCAGTCTGACGCGGCTGGTAGATCACAAGGGAGCGTGCGATGGCCTGGGAGTTTGAGCAGTTGGACGGTCCGTACGGGAATGTCACCGAGGGCCCAGCCTGGGACGGGGAGGCGCTGCTGTTCACGAGCATCCAGCAGAGCCGGATCATGCGCTACGACCCCAACTCGGGCGAGTCGACGGTGTACCGCGAGGGCACCAACTATTGCAACGGGCTCATGTTCGACCCCAGCGGCGTACTGTACGGCTGCGAGGGCGGCGCGCGGCGGGTGGTTCGGTACAACGATGATGGGACGGCGACTTCGCTGACGGACGGGTTTGACGGCCAGCGGCTGAACATTCCGAACGACCTGGCGATCGATAACGTGGGGCGGATCTGGTTCACCGACCCGTATTACGAAGGGGCGGCGGGCCCGTGGACGGAAGATCGCGGGAACAAGGATTTGGACCACGATTCGGTGTACCGGCTGGATCCGCAGGATGACGGGTCGTGGGCGATCAGCCGGGTGACATTCGATACGACGCGTCCGAACGGGTTGCTGTTTTCGTTGGATCACTCGGTGCTGTTCGTGGCGCAGAGCGGGCGGCGTGAGGACGAGCACCGGCAGTTGCGGTCGTACCCGGTCAATGACGACGGCTCGCTGGGCGAGATGACGGTGCTGCACGACTTTGGCGCGCACCGCGGCATTGACGGAATGGTCCTGGACACCAACGGGTATATCGTGGCGACGGCGGGCTGGGATCAGGGCGGGCCCGGGTCGTCGATCTACGTGTTCGCGCCGGACGGCGAGGTGATCGAGCGGCACGACGTGCCGGTGGCGAATCCGACCAACTGCACGTTTGGCGGGGACGACCTGTCCACCCTGTACGTGACCAGCATCGGCGGGTACTTACTGCGGGTGGAGACGGAGCGGCAGGGGCGGTTGCACTATCCGCCGGTGGGGTAGGGGCCGATCGTCGGCGATGGCCGAAGTGCCGGGGTGATTTCGCGGCGCGTTGTGCTGGCGGCTGTGGCAGGCGCGCTTGCCCTTGCCGCGTGCGAGCAGGGGAACCCGCCGACGACCGCGCCGCTTCCGACAGCCACGCCAGCTTCGACGCCCACGCCTGAGCCGACGCCGACGGCGGCGCCGATAGCTACCGCGGAGGCGACGCCAGGTCCGGCGTTGCCACCGCTGCCGGGCACCGGGACGGACGGACAGCCGATACAGACACAGGCGTATGCGCTGGCGGACTATGCGGCGGAGGTCGCCAGCGATGGGGGCCGAACGCGGCGCGGGCAGGGTTCGGAGAGTTCGATCGTGTCGCTGCCGGGGGACGAAAGCTTTTACGTGACGTTTAGCGTCACGCTGAATTTCGGCATCGTTCAGGTTGTGTGGAGTTCGGTTGGCGATGACTCCGGGGCCACTACGCCGGCAGCCGGCCAGCGGGCGCCCGGTGGGTCCGAGTCAGTCGCCAGCGGCACCGCGCAAATCGCCATGGACGAAGGCGCGGTGTCGATCGGTCCAGTCAAAACGGCGATTGCGCTGCAGATCCTGTCCAGCGACGGCGGGACGCGGTGGGCCTTGCGGTTTGCCCGCATCGAACGTTGAGCCTTAGCTCGTAGGAATGACGTCAGCTTCCAATCCGGGCGCCTTCAGATTTGCTGCGATAGGCCAAGTGGGCAGGTCACGTCTGGACGCCTGGTTTGCGGCCGCTCCGGGGATGCGCGCTTTGGTGCGGCGTCCGGCGTCGCGGGCGTAGTTTTCCGACCAGTGCGCCCGCGAGTTTGAAGGGGACAGGCTCGAAGCGGCGCTTCAGGGGCGCCTGCTTCACGCGGATGGTTGGGAGATCGGTCATCCGCTGGAGGTTTCGCGCGGCGGCGCGACCGACGTAGGCGGTGAGGCGAACGGGGTCAACAGCCGTGGGGACGAAGCGTCCGAGCCTCTGTCGTCGCAGAAGGCTGTGTCCACCGACCAGCCAGCGCTTGAGCCAGAGCATCCAGAGCGTGATTGACATGCCGACGAGCGTGAGGGCCCAGACGATGTGGTAGCCCCACTGGTACTCGGTGCCGGGCATGTTCTGGAAGTTCATGCCAAAGATGCCGGCGATCAGTCCCAGTGGCATGAAAATGGTGGCGATGATCGACAGCACCTTCATGATTTCGTTTTGTCGATTGGAGATGGCGGAGAGATAGGTGGCGAGGGCGGTGTCGGCGCGCTCGCGGATCCCATCGTTGGTGGACTGGACGCGAACGAGGTCTTCGAATAGATCGCGAAAGTAGAGGTCGGCGCCATCGCCGATGAGCTCAAACTCTCGCCGGCCAAGGCGGCTGAGCACGTCGCGCTGCGGGATCAGGGCTCGATTCAGCGCCAGGCTGGAGCGCTTAAGGGCCAGCAGAGTGGCCAGGGCCGACTCGTCGGGACTGACCAGGATCTGTTCCTCTATTTCATCGGCGCGCTCGCTCATGCGCTCGAGCGTGGGGAGAATCGCCTGGATGAGGGCGTCGAAGTGGGCGTGAACGAAGAAGGCGGCGCCCTTCATCAAGGGGCGGCCGTCAATCTCGACCAGGCTTTGAATCGCCTCGACGCTGGGCATTGCCGTGCCGTGGATGGTAACGACGTAGTTGCGGCCGATAAACATGCTCAAACTGGCCATCTGGAGTACTTGACTATCGAGCGTATAGTCGATGCTGCGAGCATTGACGAAAACGTAGCTTCCAAAGTCCTCGACACGCGCCGCCGTGTTCTGTGCGTCCAAGCTGATGTCGACGACCAGGGGATGAAAGTCGAAGACCTCGAGCAGTAGCGACTGAACGGTTTCGTCGGGATTGTCAATGTCAATCCAGAGGACGCCAGTGCTTGACTTAATGCACGAGGTAATATCATCGATATCAAGTTCGCTCCGGAGTTCGTTCTTGAAATCAAGATAGTAGGACGTGAATGGCATATTAGAGCGTCAAAAGATTCGGCAAAACACAGGGATTGTTAGTTGAATCCGATGCATGCTCAAGAGTGTGCCCGCCAAGCTGTGGGGCCAGGATGACATTGATTTATGACGCTACCATACCCGAGACGATGCGCGGTGTGCGTAGCTTCTTCAGCTGCCTAGCGCTGACCGTGGCGGCGGCGAGCCCAGGCGTCGCATGCGGCCGTTCGTGCGGCTACTCGTCGTGGGCGGTCTCGAGCATGGCATCCAGCGCCGAGTTCCTGACGCGGGTTCTTGCGTCCTCCGACAGCTCGCTCGACGCCTCCACGGCAACCTCGGCGGCATAGGTGACGGCATCCTGCTCTGAGAGGCCCAGTTGGGGGGCGGCGGCGCGCGTCGCTTCGATGGCGTCGGTGGTGACGGCATCCATCGACAGGCCGGCGTCGCTACCGCTGCGGATGGCCCCTTGAATCGCACCGCGCAGAATCGTGCGGGGATCGTCGACGGCCTCGGCCGTCGCGTCCAGGAGGCCAGCCATCGACTCCTGGACCAGGCGCCGGGCGTTGAGTCCGGACTCCGCGGCTACCTGGACGGCGCCTTGCACGGCTCCAAACGCCAGCGCGGCGCCTTGCTGCCGAAGGTTGTCGCTTTCTTGAGCGGCGCGAGCAACAGTCTGGTTCACCCGCGACTGCACTTGCCTTGCTGTCGCCCCACTTCGTGCGGCGGTTGTGGCGACGGATTGGATCGACGCGGCCAACTGGTAGGCCGTGACGCCCGCGGCTACGTCCAGCCCCGCGACGGCCGGCACGTAGCGCCGTCGCCCGAGTGGCAGGCTGCCGACCAGGTTCATCCCGGGGACGGAGTTCAAGACGCGCAGGTTTTCGCGGGTCTGTGCGGACAGTTCGCTCATGACGGCCTCGCGGTTCGACTCGCCGTCTTCCCGGACACGTCCCAGCACGCTGAGGGTGACCAAGCCGAAGAGGAAGGCCAGGGCGAACAGGAAGTCGTAGCCGGTCAGGAAGACCGCAGGGAACTCAACGGTTCGGGCGGGATCGACCCACTCGATGGAGATTTCGAAGCGGCGGACGCTGAAGAAGTCGACGAAGATGCCGCCGAGGATCGGGCCGATACCCGCGCCGAGGCTGGCGGCAAGCGATGCGCCCGTGAGATATGAGGTGGATTGCGCCTGGGGCGCCATCTTCATTCGAATCGTGGTGGAGGCGAGGTTGATGCCCGCGCTGGCGATGCCGATCAGGAAGTGAAGCACGACGAGCAATGGCACGGTGAGCGTGTGCTGCTCGGGCGTAGTTGTGAAAGTCCACCCGAGGATTACGAGGAGATAGAGCGACGAACTGATAGAAAGAACGACCTTGCTGCCAAATCGATCGACGTAGCCGCCCCAAACGTTGACGAAGAGCACACTGGTGGCTTGGCTGAGCACAGCGAGTCCGACGACGGCCGACAGTGGCATCTCGAGCTTGGTGAGCATGTACACGGAGAAAAAAGGGACGGCCAGTTGCGAGGCGAGGCTCCAAACCATGAGAAAGCTCATGAGCTGCCGATAGTTGGCGTCCCGTAGCGGCGCCGCGAGCATCTGCAAGATGGTCGGCCGCTGTCCTTCCGGCGCCACCATGCGCGGCTCGGGCATGCGGGCCATGAATCCAACGGCCCCGAACCCGAGCAGAATGCTTCCGAACAACATGGCGTAGGAGTAGCCGTAGATCTGCTCCGGCTCGGGCACGCGGCCGGCCCACCAATCGATGTAGAAGGCGCCAACCAGCCCGGCCACGGCGGCGGCGATCGTGGCGATGCGCATGCGCTGCGAGAAGAAACTGCCCATGACGTCCTGCGGGACGATGTCACGGATCCAGCCGATCCAACTGGGATTGAGAAACGCCTGCGCGACGCCGCGAAGCGCCACGAATACGAGCAACAGGGTCACGGCGCCGGCATTTGGTACTTCAAGGACGAAGGGGATCAGAGCAACCGGAATCCAAGCCGCGTACGCGATGAAGTAACTCATGACCGCGAATGGCTTGCGCATGCGCAGTCGTTCGATGAGAACCACGGCGACCAGTTGAACCGGCTGCAGAATCGGGGGCAGGGCCGTGATGATGCCGATGTGGACGTTCGAGGCGCCCAGCAACAGGGCAAAGGCGGCCAAGAGCCCGCCGGATACCAGGCCGTCCGCGCCCGACGCGGCGATGGCCTGGAATTTCATGGCGTGCAGGCCCGCCCGCCGCTGTTCGTCTGTCAGCGCGTCCCGCGGAGTGAATACCGCTGCCAGCGCGCCTGCTACGCGAGTTGTCAACTCATAGAACCGGCAAAGGTGCCTTGCTTCACCCTATCACCCGCCTGTCTCGCGCCGACGCCGGATCCGGCGCGTCTGCCGGGCGGTGATGCTGCTTGACGGCGACAATCTGAAGCGCCGGCGATTTATGCGAACACCAGATCTGCATCCGGCTTCTCGAACGGTTTCGGCTTCACGGCGCCAGGAACATCCACGCCATGTAGCTCACGAACACGACGAGCAGCAGGACGCCATCGCGCCGCTGCACCCTGTCCTTGTTCCTGGTACACAAGGCGAGCAGGAGAAGCGTGAGGCCGGTCGCGATCAGGAGGGCAATCTGGCTGCGCGGGGAAACGTCGATCGGTGAAATTGCAGCCGCGGTGCCCAGGACGACGAGCACATTGAATATGTTGGATCCGACGACGTTGCCGACGGCGAGATCCGTCTCGCCCTTTCGAACGGCGAGGAGGGCCGTTGTCAGTTCCGGCATCGTGGTGCCAATAGCGACGATGGTCAGGCCGACGGCAGCCGGCGTCATTCCCAGGGCGGTCGCCATCGTGACGGCACTGTCCACCAGCAAGTTGCCGCCCACGGCAAGGCCGGCAAACCCGACGATGGCCGTACCAATAGGAATGGCCAGCGATCGCACCCGCATCTGCCAGCCGAATTCGGCGGCGGCCTGGACGACCTGGTCGTCCTTGCGGCGACGCATCGCGCGCACGGTGTAGTACAGGAAAACGCCGAAGAGCAGCAGGAGCAGGAAGCCGTCGCCGCGCGTGAGGCGGTCGGGGCCGCTCCCAAACAACGCATCGAAGGAAAGCACCACGGTCGCGAGCATTGCGAGCCCGGCCATGGGAATCTCGCGGGTCACGACGATCGAGTTGACCGTGAGCGGCATGATCAATGCGGTTGCGCCGATGATGAACGCGATGTTGACGATGTTGGCGCCAACTACGTTGCCGAACGAGACGCCCTCGGCCCCCCTCAGCGCTCCGGTCACCGCGACAATGAGCTCAGGCGCGCTGGTGCCGAACGCCACCACGGTGAGCCCGACCACCACGGTCGGCACGCCGGCGCTGCGCGCCAGGGCTCCCGCGCCGCGCACCAAAGCCTCCCCGCCCCCGATCAGGAGCAGCAAGCCCAATAGGAACACAAGCACGTTCAGAAGCATGTCGGGGGTCGATCAACGATGGGTAGGGCGAATTGCAACCATTCTGTCAGACCATCCAACAGCCCGTTAATCGGCTGTTGGGCACTTCTCGCCGAGGCTTTCGGGAGTCGGCTAAATCAGCGCGACCGGCCAGGCCCAGGCGCCGGTCTCAGGACTTTCGGGTAACGTGTACCTGGCCGTGGGGAGGGCCATTCCAGCGGGGGGAGTCGCGGAGGTGGTCGAGGATTTCGGCGAGTTCGTCGATGGAGGATTCGATGAGGCTTTCGCCGACTTCGCGGGTGCCCTTGCGGGCGTCGCCGAGGGCGCCGGAGGGGGTATGGGCGTTGATGGCGTTGGGCCACTCGAGTTCGAGCTCGGTGAGCGGCTCAATCATGGCCTTGAAGGCTCTGTCGAGGGTGCCGAGGGCCAGGGTTTCCTCGCGGATGAGGTCGGGGGCCAGGTAGTAGCTGTGGGAGCTTTCCATCTCGCAGGCGTGGCCGCCGGGGATCTCGCCGGCGACGGCCTTGAGCTTGGAATCGTCGCCCAGGGTGTAGTGGCCGACGCAGCCGAGGAAGTCGATGTCCAGGCGGAAGCCGATGTCCTGGACGGCGACGGACATGAGCGCCTGGTTGCCGCCGTGGCCGTTGACGATCAGGAAGCGGCGGAAGCCGTGGTGGCGCATGGAGACGATGATGTCTTCCAGCAGGTCCAGGAAGGTCTCCGGACGCAGGGTCATGGTGCCGGGGAAGTTCATGTGGTGGTCGGAGATACCCCAGGGGATGGCGGGTAGGGCCAGCAGGCGCGGGGCCAGGCGTTCGGCGGCGCGTTCGCAGTAGGCGTTGGCGATGACATGGTCCTGGCCCAGGCCCAGGTTGGGGCCGTGCTGTTCGGTGGAGCCGATGGGGATGAGCACGAGTTCGACCGTCTCGGCAGCCTTCGCCACCTCGGGCCAGGACATCTTGTGCAGGGCGTAGGTGGCCGGTTCGCTCATCGGGTGTGCAGGGCGTGGCGCCAGCCGGGAATGCGGCCGCGGGCGAGCAGGTCGTCGGGTGAGTCGAGCAGGGTGGTGATGAGCTTGTCGGCGCGTTCCTCGATCACTTTGATCATGCGCCAGCCGTCCTCGGCGGTGGCCAGGGTGGCGTCGCCGACGGCGCCGTTGGCGGAGAAGTCGGAGAAGTCGTGGTTGCGGCGGATGGAACGCCGCCAGAAACGCTGACGCAGCCGGCTGCCGCGCGGACTGAGGTCGCCGGGAGCCAGGTCGTCGTACTTGACGCGGTCGGGGCGCAGGGCCATCAGTTCGGCGGTTTCCAGTTCGCAGGCGTGGCCGGAGGTGGGGGACTTGACGATTTCGTCCTCCAGGTCGTCGTCCTCCAGGTCGTAGAGCGAAATGGCGGCCAGGAAGTCCAGGGGCAGGCGGGTGGGCAGGGTCTGCATGGACAGGTTCATGATCGAGGTGTTGCCGCTGTGCCAGTTGGTGAGCAGGAAGCGCGTGAAGCCGTGGTGCAGCAGCGAGGCCAGCTGGTCTTCCAGGACGTGCAGGAAGGTCTGGGGACGGAGGGTGATGGAGCCGGGGAAGCCCATGTGATAGGTCGACATGCCGTAGGGCATGGTGGGGGCCACGAGCAGGCGGGGGTGGAAGCGCTCGGCCAGGCGCAGGGAGAGGTCTTCGCAGATCACGAGGTCGGTGTCGAGCGAGGTGTTGGGTCCGTGCTGCTCAATGGAGCCGATGGGGAGCAGGACCAGTTCCACGCCGTCGCGGGCGCGCTCGACCTCGGGCCAGGTCATGTGGGTGAGGCGGAGCGGGGACGGCAGGTCGGCCAAGGGGGGCGTTTCCGGGGCTGGGTCGGCGATATGATAAGCGGCGACGGCTGGGCGAGCACTATCCATGGTTCTGGTCGTCGACGTCGGAAATACCGACACGAAATTCGGCGTCTTCGAGGGCGAGGATTTAGGCGCGCGCTGGGCGGTGCATAGCGATCTCAACCGCAGCGCCGCCGAGCACGAGGCGATGCTGCGCGCCATGCTGGCGCACCAGGGAGTGACCGGGATCGAGGCGGCCGTCATCGGGTCGGTGGTGCCGGCGTTGACCGAGCGGATTGCCGCGGCGGTGCGGTCCGCGGCAGGGTGCGAGCCGTTGATTGCGCGGTCGCAGGACGTGCGGGTGATCGACCTGGCGGTGGACCGGCCGGCGCAGGTCGGCATCGACCGGGTGGCGAACGCGCTGGCGGCGCGCGAGTTCTACCAGGCGCCGGCGATCGTGGTGGACCTGGGCAGCGTGACCACGTTCGACATCGTCAACGCCGCGGGCAGCCTGGCGGGGGTGATCATTACGCTGGGGATGCAGAACACGGCGCGGGCGCTGACCGCGGCCGGCGCGCAATTGCCCTCGATCGACCTGTCGCGGCCGGCGCGGCTGGTGGGAACGGAGACCACCGGGTCCATGCAGTCCGGGGTGTACTGGGGATACGTGCGGATGGTGCGGGGGCTGATCGAGCAGTTGCAGTCCGAACTGGGCGCGGACTACCGCGCCATCGCCACGGGCGGGCAGGCGCCGGTGGTGGCGGAGGACGTGGGGCTGTTCGAGATCGTGGACCTGGACCTGACGCTGCGCGGGCTGTGGCTGATCCAGCAGGCGGAGGCGGCGGCGTGAGTGTGCTGGAGGGCGCGCGGGTGGTGCTGTACGTCACCGGCGGCATCGCGGCGTACAAGGCGTCGGACCTGGCCAGCAAACTGACGCAGGCGGGCGCGGAGGTGGATGCCGTCTTGTCGCGTGCGGCCGAGGACTTTGTGGGTCCGCTGACGTTTCAGGCCTTGACGCAGCGGGCGGTGTATTCGGCGGACAGCGCGATGACGGCCGACAACGAAATCGCGCACGTGCGGCTGGCGAACGACGCGGACGTGTTGCTGGTTGCCCCGGCCACGGCCAACGCGATTGCGCGGCTGGCGCATGGGCAGGCGGACGATTTGGGGTCGGCCATCGCGTTGTCGACGCAGGCACCGATCGTGGTCGCGCCGGCAATGGAACCGGGCATGTATGCGAACCCGGCCACGCAGGACAACCTGGCGACGCTGCGGAAGCGCGGCGTGCGCGTGATGGAGCCGGAGAGCGGCCGGATGGCCTCGGGCGCGAAAGGCAAGGGGCGGCTTCCGGAAATGTCCGTGCTGCTGGACGTTGTGCGAGCGACGCTGGGGCGGAACGGGCCGCTGAAAGATCGAGTGCTGGTGGTCTCGGCCGGGGGCACACGGGAGTACATGGATCCGGTGCGGTTTATCGGCAACCCGGCCAGCGGTCGCCAGGGGGTGGAATTGGCGCGCGCGGCCATCGAGCGCGGGGCGAAAACGCGGCTGGTGTTGGGATCGGCGACGGTGGATCCGCCAGCGGGCGCCGAGACGACGCGTGTCGAATCCGCCGAGGAGATGTTGGAGGCGCTGCGGACGGCCGTGGATGGGTGCGACGCGCTGATCATGAACGCGGCGGTGGGGGACTACCGGCCGGCGGCGACCTCCGACGTGAAGCTGAAGCGCGGCGGGGAGCCGGCTGGTATCGACCTGATCGAAAACCCGGACCTGCTGAAATCGCTGGCAGGCGACTTCCTGCGCGTCGGATTCGCGGCGGAGACCAACGACCACCTGGAGAACGCCCGAAGCAAGCTGCTGGCGAAAGAGTTGGATGCGCTAGTCGTCAATGACGTGGCCGGGTCGGACACCGGATTTGCCGCCGAGACCAACGCCGCGACGATCCTGCGGCCCGACCATCCCGACCTGGAGATTCCTTTGACCAGCAAGGCAGGGGTGGCGTCAGCGGTGCTCGACGTGGTGGTCGAAATGATTGGCGGGCGCTGACGGCTGCCTTGGGGACACGGCTGAAGGGATGGCCGTCGGACCGAACGGCGGGGTCCATGGCTTTTCACGCGCTGCAGGCGGCGATGGCGGCGATGGGGATCGAGCGGTCACTGGACTCGCTGGTGACGCGCTCGGGCGAGGCGTTCTGGGTGCCGTGGAGCGAGACGGCCGATGTGGAGACGATGCGGTACGCGCGAATGATGTCCACGCTGTTTCGTGCCGCCGACCTGACTCGGGTCGGGCTGGAGATCGGGGGCGAGGACGAACCTGAAAGCGCCGTTGTCGCACTGCGGAAGCACACGGACGCCGGGCGGCTGGTCATCGCGCCTGTCTTCAGCGGCGGGCGGTTTGGAGTGATCGAGTCGGTGGATTCCAGTGGCGTGGCCCGGGCCGTGGGCCCGGACCAACTGGAACCTGGCGACGTTGACCTGAGCCGCGGCTGGAGCGGCGCGTTACCGGCTTATCCACCGATCAAGTGCCTCCATGGCGCCGTGCGGCGTGGCCGACAGGTGAAACCGGCTCGGATCCCGGTGCCGGACCTGGCGGGAATCCTGTTCGTGCCTCTCGGAGACGACATTGAAATCTACGGCGTTCGGTTTGGGATCGAGGCCGTGCGCCTGGCTACCGAGGTTGTTCGAGGCGGGGCGGCGCTGCGCGACGTGGCGACGCTGGAACGGCTGCTGCTGACATTCGAGCAGGCGGAGTTTGGATTCGGGTGCGCCGAGCGCTGGCTGGGGTCGACGGAGGCCGACCACCTGTGGGAGGCCCCCGACCTGGCGCGCCTGGCGCGAAGCATGCGCGCGGCGTGCGGCGAACTGGCGGAGCGGCTGTGGGATTCCAGCGGGACGGCTTCGGCCGGGGCGCTGGGACGGGCCGTGACGGGGCGCAAGTCGGTGGTGTTCGAGTTGCCGCCAGACCTGGATCGCGAGCCGCCGGGGCAGGTTGTGGAGCTGCCGCGGGGCCGGGCCGTGATCGTGGATACGCGCAGCCGCCGCGCGGCGCTCGGCCGGCTGGCGGACGTGGTGGAGCGTGCGGCCCTGGCGTTTGCGAAAGCGGTGGACAGTGTTGGGGCGCTCTCCAGGTAGCGCCGCGGCGGGCTGGGCGAAACGAGGCCGGTGGTAGCCTCGCCCATGCCTGATGCAGGCCGCTGGGCGAACAAACTTCAGGGCGGGACAGTCCCCTGTCGCGGGTCGTTCGCGACCACGCGATTTGGTCAACGTTCGAGAGTCCGATTCTCGTGAGTAGTCAGAAGCCGGTCATCGAGCCGATCCCGACCAGTCCGGAGTCGCTGCGGCGCGAGGAGTCGCCACGAGCGCCCGCGCCATCCGCCCCCGGCGGCAGCGGCATGTGGCTCCTGGTGGCCATCGTCATCGGCATCGCCGTCGGCGCGGCGATCGGCGCGGGGGCCGGTCTCTATGTGTTCGGCTGGGTGGGCTAGAGCGCGGGCATCTCGCTCAGCGGCACACAGCGGGCGCCCGAGGTCGCCGAACGGTCGGCCGCCGCCACCACGCGAATCACGTCCACCATTTCCGCGTTGCTGATCGGCGGCTCACCGGACTCGATCATTGCCAGGAACTGCCTGATGACCTCCAGGTACATGCGGGGAAAGCCGTCGATGGTGTCGCTCAAGTGCATGTCGGCGTGCGTCCAGCCCGTTTCGCCGAGGGCGACGCAAAGCATGCCCATCCAGGCCTCGCGCGCCTGGTTGGCGATGCCCACCTGGCCGTCGGGCCAGCGGATCGTCACGACGTCGCTCAGCTCGCTGCGGAGGGATGTCACATCTATCGCGCCGACGCCGAATACCGCGTGCATCACGTCCACGGCGTGGACGCCGTAGAGCTGCCAGTTCTGGGGCAGAGTGAACATGATCGAGCGCGTGCGGCCGAGGTCGGGCAAGCGGTCGAGCAACTGGCGTACGGCGCGGTCGTAGCGCACGGCTGACGCGGAGAGCAGCGGCACGCCGGCTGCGGCGGCGGCGCGGACCAGCGTGACGGCCTCTTGCGGGTCGTCGCAGAGCGGCTTGTCCACGAACAGGGGCAGCCCTCGATCGACGGCCTGCATGGCGGGCGCGAAGTGGTCGGGACCCCAGCGGTTGAGCACCAGCACGGCATCCACGTCCCGCATGGCGTCCTCGGGTGCGTCGACGACCTGGTCAATGCCGGTTTCCAGCGCCTTGGCGCGGGCCTGCTCGGGGTCGGCGCCCCAGAGCCTGGTGACGCGCAGGCCGGGGCCGGCCAGGCCGCGGTTGATGATGCCGGCGAAGTTCTCGGTGTGGGTGCTATCGGCGCCGATAATCGCGAGGTTCATGCAGCCGCTCCCAGCGCGGGCGAATCCACCGCAGCCTATCGCGCCGCGGGCGGGCGACTGGTTAGGCTGGCGTCGTGGCTGACACCGGCGGCGACTCCAGGCGCAGTCTCACGGGGGCGGTGTGGGACATCGCGCCGCGCGCCCCCGCCGCGCTGTTTGCCGAAGTGGATGAGCTGCCGCCGCTGGCGGTCCAGGTTCTGCATAACCGCGGGCACGACACGGCCGACAAGCTCCAGGAATTCCTGCAGGGTCCGCTGCCGCCGCACGACCCGTACCTGCTGGACGAGATGGACCAGGCGGTGGCGCGGATCGCGCAGGCGATGCAGAAGCGGGAGCGCCTGTGCATTTACGGCGATTACGACGTGGACGGGGTCAGCGCGACCGCGATGCTGCTGGAGACGGCCGAGGCGCTGGGGCTGGACGCGTTTCCCTACATCCCGGAGCGATTGACCGAGGGTTACGGGCTGAATGCCGGCGCGATCGACGCCGTGGCGAAGGAACGCGCGAAGCTGATCATCACCGCCGACTGCGGGGCGGCGGCGCACGAGGAAATCGACCGCGCGGCCGCGGCCGGCCTGGACGTGATCGTGACCGATCACCATCCCACCGACACCCGTCCGGCAAAGGCCGCGGCGCTGCTCAACCCCAATGCTCCAGGTTCGGGCTATCCGTTTGGCGGACTGTCTGGGGTGGGCGTGGCCTACAAGCTGGTGCAGGCGCTGGCCGACGAGTTTCCCGAGGAACTGCCCGACCCCGAGCGTTTCCTTGACCTTGTGGCCCTGGGCACCGTGGCGGACGTGGCGCCCATTCGAGACGAAAACCGGGCCTACGTGATGGAGGGCCTGGAGTGGATGCGGGCCTCACCGCGACCGGGTGTCAGGGCGCTGGCCGAGGCGTCGCGCCGCCAGCCGGAGTCGATCAGGTCGGACGACATCGCGTTTGCGCTGGCGCCGCGGCTCAACGCCGCGGGGCGGCTGGCCAGCGCGCAGCTTGCGCTGGAGCTGTTGCAGGCCAGGCACCCGGTGCGGGCCGCGGAGATCGCGGATGAACTGAACGAGCTCAACGCCGAGCGGCGCCGTCTGACCCAGGACGTGGTGGACGCGGCGCGCGACATGGTGGATGGCAGCCCGGTGGTCTTCGCGGCCGATCCGGGATTCGCGCCGGGGGTGGTCGGGCTGGCCGCGTCGCGGCTGTGCGAGGAATACGGCGCGCCGGCGTTCATTGGCGCCGAGATCGACGGGCTGGTGCAGGGCTCGGCGCGCGCGCCGGACGGATTCAACCTGCGCGACCTTCTGGGGCGCCAGCGCGACTGGCTGGAGAACTGGGGCGGGCACGCCGGGGCTGCGGGTTTTTCGGTGCTGCCGCAGAACGTCGACGCGCTGCGGCGCGGGCTGGCGCAAGCCCTCGCCAGCCTCGACTTGCCCGAATTCACGGGGCCGAGTCTGCGCGCGGACGGCCGCGTGTACCCGCGCACGATCTCCTGGGAGACCTGCCAAGCGCTTGAGCTGCTGGGCCCCTGGGGGCAGGAACATGAAGAGCCGCGCCTGGTCGTAGAGAATGTACGTATCCAAAACACCCGGCTGGTAGGCGAGGATCACCTCGT
Source organism: Chloroflexota bacterium (assembly GCA_022824495.1). Classification (GTDB taxonomy): domain Bacteria; phylum Chloroflexota; class UBA11872; order UBA11872; family UBA11872; genus UBA11872. The sequence continues at coordinate 176,235 of JAJDZU010000011.1, forward strand.
GTTGCGATTCGAGGAACTGGCGCGCAATGTGGAAGCCATCTGGTTTCGCCAGGGGGAGCAGCAGGGCGCATTGGGCCCCGGGCGCTGCGTGGACGTTGCGTTCAGGTTGGGACTACGGAACTTCCGCGGGGAAACCCGATTGCAGATGCTCGTCGACGACATCCGGCTGCGGCCGGTCTAGCGGCGGATAGGGGAGGAGCGGTGCCCTCATCGGTCACGGCCACGCTGGCGCCCATGGTCGGCGCGGGCCGGGCGGAGACCACGCTGGAGGATCTGCTCGACGCGGTTCGGTCCTACACGCCGCCCGACGACGTGCCCGCCGCCGAGCGGCTGATTCGCAAGGCCACCGCGCTGGCCGAACGCGCCCATGGCGGGCAGCAGCGCCTGACCGGCGAGCCGTTCGTACAGCATCCGATGAACGTGGCGTTAATGCTCACGAACCTGCACCTGGACCCCGACACTGTCGCGGCCGCGCTGCTGCACGACTGCGTGGAAGACACGAACGTGGACATCGGGACGATTCGAGCCAGGTTCGGATCCAGCGTGGCCGAGCTAGTCGATGGCGTGACCAAGCTGGACGACATCACGGTCGTGAGCATGGACGACCGCCAGGCCCAGAACCTGCGCAAGGTCTTTTTGGCCATGGCGCGGGACATTCGCGTGGTGCTAATCAAGCTGGCCGACCGCCTGCACAATTTGCAGACGGCGCACGTCTATCGACCCGACAAGCGCGAGCGCTATGCCAGCGACACGCTGGAGATCTTTGCGCCGCTGGCCGGAAGGCTCGGTATCGAGGAGTGGCGCTGGCGACTGGAGGATCACGCCTTCAAGCTGCTCCAGCCCGAGCGCTACCGCGAGATCGCCAGTTGGCTGCTGGCCGAACGGGCGGCCCGCGAGGACGTGGTGCAGGCGGTGACCGGCGCGCTGCGCGAGGCGCTGGATGCCGGCGGCACGGACGCGCTGATCCAAAGCCGGATCAAGCATGTCTACAGCATTGAGCAAAAGACGCAGCGCAAGAACGTCCCGCTGGAGGAGGTCTACGACATCCTGGCCGTGCGGGTGATCGTGGACGACGTGCATGACTGCTACTCCGCGCTGGGCGTGGTGCACGGCGCGTGGCGGCATATTCCGGCCGAGTTCGACGACTACATCTCGGCGCCCAAGGAGAACGGCTACCGCTCCCTGCACACGGCCGTGCTGGGGCCGGACGCGCGACCAATCGAAATCCAGATTCGAACCCAGGAAATGCACGCAGCGGCCGAGTACGGCGTGGCCGCGCACTGGCGCTACAAGGCCGATGATTCCAACGGCGAGGACGACTTCTCGGAGAAGCTGGCCTGGGTTCGGCAAATCCTGACCTGGCAGGCCGACGAGGAGACGGCCGGGTCGTTCGTGGACGCTGTCAAGACCGACTTCTTCAGCGACACGGTGTTTGTATTCACGCCGCGCGGCGAGATCAAGGACTTCCCGGCCGGCAGCACGCCGCTGGACTTCGCCTACCGCATCCACACCGACATCGGGCACACCTGCATCGGCGCCAAGGTGAACGGCCGGCTGGTGCCGTTGGAGTACCAGTTGCAGAACGGCGACGTGCTGGAAATCCTGACCAGCAGCAACAGCCAGGGTCCCAGCCGAAACTGGGTATCGCTGGTCCACACGGCGCACGCGCGGGACAAGATCCGGCAGTGGTTCAAGCGGCGTCAGCGCGCCGAGAACATCGAGTCAGGCAAGGAACTGCTGGAACGGGAACTGCGGCGCCTGGGCCAGGGCCGGATTTCGCAGTTGCCGGGCGATGGACTGGAGCCAGTAGCCGCCGACCTGGGCTATCGCGACGTGGACAGCCTGCTGGCCGGCGTGGGCTATGGCGCGACCACGGTTCCGCAAGTCATCAACCGGCTGAAGCTGACCGAAGAGGTCGAAGAGGCGGACGACGAGCCGCTGCCGGTGGACGAACAGGACTTGCGCGATGTGCAGCCGCTGGTTCGTGTCCTGGGTGTCGGCAATCTGCTCACGCGCGTGGCGTCCTGCTGCAATCCGCTGCCCGGCGACGACATCGTGGGGTTCATTACCCGTGGCCACGGGATCAGCGTGCATAGATTGAAGTGCGCCAACGTCCAGAACGTCCGCGAGCCCGAGCGGTTGGTGGAGGTGGAGTGGGGCGGGCAGGTGGTTGGCGCCGACCTGGATTTGCCGATTCGGCTGGGCGCGTGCTGCACGCCGAGGCCGGGGATGAAGATCAACGGCATCGCCGACGACAAGAGCATTGAAGTGCACCGATCTCGATGCCGAGCGGCGAATCGGATGCCAGGTGCGCGCGTTCGGGTCTGGTGGATCGACGAGACGAGCCAACTCCTGCCCGTGCAGATCCTGGTTCAGGCCGACGATCGCGAAGGCCTGGCCCATGACGTGACCGGGGTGATTCGCGACGAGGGCTTGAACATCACGTCGGCGAACGTGCATACCAACCGGCAGCGCCAGGCCACGATGCGAATAACGGTCGGCATGGGCAGCGTGGCCCAGATGGCGCGGCTGATGCGGCGCCTCGAGACGATTCCCAGCGTCTACTCGGTCTCGCGCGACACCATAGGCGCGCGCCGCAGCCGGACCCGTGAGGCGGCGGCGCGGCGAAACGGCCAATGAGTACCCTGCTGGTCCTGTTGCTTGCCTATTCCATCGGGTCGGTGCCGTTCGCATACCTGGCGGCCCGGTTGGCCGGACATGATCTGCTGGCGGAGGGATCGGGGGGCGTGAGCGGGTCCGCGGCCATTGAGCGGATCGGCAAGGTGCGCGGGGCGATCGCCGGGCTGGCAGACGCACTGAAGCCGGTGCTGGCGATCTTCATCGCACAGCGTCTGGCTACGTACGAAGTGTCGGCGGTGGCGGGTGTGGTGGCGGTGGCTGGACATGTGTGGCCGTTCACGCTGCGCTTTCGCGGCGGCCGGGGTATCGGGCCGGCCGGGGCCGCGCTCGCCGCACTGGGGTCGTGGCACATGGCGCTGGCATTCGCCGGCATGGTGCTGGGCAAGGCCATCATCAAGGACTCGGCCCCGGGGGCGCTGATCGGCTTCTTTGCCACGGCCATCGTGCTCAGCCTGACAGGCGCGGCCCTGACCCTGAGCCTGGCGGGCTGGACGCTACTGGGGCTGCTGATCACCGCCCGCCTGGTCGGATACCGCAAGGCGAACGCGCCGGACGACGTATCCACGGCCACGCTGCTCTGGCGGAGGTTCCTGCTTGACCGCGACCGGCCGTGACGATGCGCGGCGCGTCCGGCTGATTACCGACTCCAGCGCCTGTCTTCCACCGCACGAAATCGAGAGGCACGATATTTCTATCGTGCCCACGGTGCTGGTGTGGAATGGCGAGGAGCTTCGGGACGGGGTTGACATAACGAACGAGGCGTTCTGGAAACGCCTGGCAACCGACCCCAACTTGCCGACGACCAGTGCCACGTCGCCCAGGGCGTACGCCGCCGAGTTTGCGAGGGCGCGCGATGCCGGGCTGGACGTTCTGTGCGCCACGATTCCGCGTCGAATCTCGGCGATGACCGAGGTGGCGGAGATGGCGGCGCGCGACTTCACCGGTCCTCCGTACGTGCGGGTGATTCCAACCGGCGCCGCGACCATGGCGCACGGGTTTCCGGTGCTGCTGGGCGCCCGCGCAGCCACTGCCGGGGCTAATCTGGCCGCGGTGGAACAGACGGTGCGGCAGGCGGCGGGTGAGAGCGGGATCGTCGCGTTGCTGGGATCGCTGGAATACCTGGCGCGCGGGGGGCGGGTGCCCTGGGTGGTGGCGCGGGTGGCCGACGCGTTGCCTTCGACCCCGATCTTTGGGATGCGGCATGGACGCATCCGTTTTCGGGCAGCATTCGGCTCGCGGGCGCGGGCGCGACGCGCATTGGTGAGGCACGTCCAGCGCGCGGCCAGGGGTTCGAGCTATCTCGGGGTCGCGGTGCATCACGCGGCGGCGGAGGATGAGGCGCACCAGCTGGCTGAGCAGATTCGGCGGGAGCTGGCGCCGGACGATCTGTACGTCACGGGCTTTACGCCGGTCATGGGCGCGCACGTCGGGCCCGACCTCGTTGGCCTGGCCTATTGCGCGCGTTCGGACTGACGCGCTGCCTACACTGGATGCAACGTTGACCGGGACGGAGATTTCGCCTGTGCGGAATGAGGCGATGCGCGCCACGATCATGGCGATCGGGCGGGCGGCTATTGCCGCCGTGGATCCCGCAACGGCGGTTCATGAAACCGTATCGCTGCACAGCGACGGCCTTCGGTTTGGGCACATTCAGGTGCCGAATGCCGAAGCCCGGCGAGTCGTCGTGCTCGGCGCCGGAAAGGCCAGCCCGCGCATGGCCGCGGCCCTGGTGGACATCCTCGGCGATCGCGTTTCCGGCGGTCTGGTCATTACCAAGGACGGCTACGCCACGGGGGCCGGGCAGGTCGAGATCGTTGAGGCTGGCCATCCCGTGCCCGACGCGCGTGGGCAGGCGGCGACTCGGCGCCTGCTGGAAATGGCCGACGACGCGGACGAAGGCGACCTGCTGCTCTGTGTGATCTCCGGGGGCGGATCGGCGCTCACGCCGTGCCCGCCGGACGAAGTCCCACTTTCCGAGCTTCAGAACGTGACGGACCAGTTGCTGCGCTCGGGCGCCACGATCAACCAGATGAACGCGATTCGGAAGCACCTGTCCGTGTTCCACGGCGGCCTACTGACGGCGGCTGCGGCCCCGGCGCGAGTTGTCGGTCTTCTCGTCAGCGATGTGGTGGGCAACCCGATGGACGTGATTGCGTCGGGCCCTACGTCGCCTGATCCGACGACGTACGCCGATGCACTGGCGGCGTTGGATGCGTTCGACCTGCGCGCCACGGCACCTGCCTCCATCCGTGATCGCCTCGAACTGGGTACTCGTGGTGGGCTACCCGAAACGCCGAAACCTGACGATTCGCTGTTCGAGCGAGTGACGAATCTCGTCATCGCAGACAACGCTCGTGCGGGCCTGGCCGCCGTCGCGGCGGCGGAGGCGGCAGGTCTTCATGCGCAGTTCCTGACATCCCGCGTACAAGGCGAAGCGCGGGAAATCGCCAAGCTGGTGGCCGGCGCCGCCGTTGACATCGCCCGGAGCGGACGACCTGTGCCGCGGCCCGGGTGCGCCATATTTGGAGGCGAGACCACGGTGACCGTGCGCGGCCAGGGGCGTGGCGGCCGCAGCCAGGAACTCGCCGTGGCTGCCGCCCAGGAGCTGGCGGGCGAGCCGAATACGGCCGTCTTTGCGCTGGCCACGGACGGGACCGACGGGCCCACCGACGCCTGCGGCGGGTTGATCGACTGGACGACGATCGAGCGGGCGCGCGCGGCCGGCGGCGATTGCGCCGACGCCCTGGATGACAACGACTCCTACAGCTATCTGCAGTGCTGCGGCGACCTGGTGCGCCTGGGGCCGACCGGCACCAACGTGAACGATTTGTACATGGCGTTCGGATGGTGAGCGACGGCGAGGCGGGCCCGGCCGTTGAGCCGGAACTGCGCTGGGTTAAGGTCACGGGGCCGGACGCGCTGCGGCCGCTGGACCGGCATTGGGTCCGTTACGTGCGTCTGGCCCTGCTGCTGGCCGCCGTCCTGATCGCCTGGCGGATCCTGGCGTGGCAGGAGGACGGGTACCGGGCCGCAGCGTCGGAAGCGGGTAGCGCACGATTCCCGACGCCGATCGTGCTTGGGCATGGTTTCACGCCAACGGCTACCCCGGAGGCCGCTCATAGCGGGGTTGAGATTGTGAAGCTGTCGCCCACGCCCAGCGCGACCCCGTCGCCGATTCCCACGCCAACCCCCACGCCGGCCCCGACGCCGGCGACGCATGTCGTGCGGCCCGGCGAGACGCTGACACGAATCTCTCAGCTCTACGACGTACCCGTCAGCGTGATCGTGGAACTCAACGACATCCCGGATCCCAACAATGTGGAGGTGGGCCTGCGGCTGCGGCTGCCCGAGGGCACGCAGGTGCTGGAGCAGGAGGATGCTCCTGGTCCGTACACGGTCCAGGCGGGCGACACCCTCAGCGCCATTGCCGTACGCTTTGGCGTGACCATTGACGATCTGATGGCCGCGAACCAGATCGTCAACCCGGACAACATCTTCGAGGGCCAGGAGTTGCGAATTCCAGGCTGAGCCGGAGAAGCGCCTTTCAGTTGTTGCGGGCTTGCGTCACTGCGTACACTGCGGAGAGCCCCGATGGTCGCGCACTGCCCCATCGTGGGCTCTATGCTGTGGGCGCCCATTCGAGAGAGAGAGTTGAGACGCCGGGGCGCCGGCGGCGCTTTCCCTTTCGTCGATCTGCGAGTCCGGAGGCTCTAACGCATGGTTGAAGTCGAAACCGCCGACCCGGCCGTCAATCGCTGGCAGCGTGTCGGCGGCCAAGAGGGCGGCACGGTGACATCAATCGCGATGGCCTCGCATTCCGAGGGCCGTCGCATTCTCATTGGCACCATGTCCGGTGTTTTTCTGTCCGACGACGACGGTCAGAGCTGGCGGATTTCCAATGCCCAGCTCACCAGTCCATATATCCAGGCTGTTGCGGTGTCGCCGGACTACAGCCGCGACAGCAATGCCTTTGCCGGCGCCGTGCAGGGAGGAGTCTTCAAGTCGTTCGACGGCGGTGAATCCTGGAATCGCCTGTCCTTCTGGGGCGCCATCCCCAATGTTGTTGCACTCGCTCTATCGCCGTCGTACGCCACCGACCGCATCGCCTTGCTGGGAACGGACGGCGATGGCGTCTATCGCACGACCAACGGCGGCCGCAGTTGGAATCCGTCCAATGTGGGGCTCTCGGGGCTTTCTATCCAGACCCTGGCGGTCTCCTCCGGTTTTCGCAACGACCAGATGGTCTTCGCCGGCGTGGTCAACGGCGGCGTGTGCCGATCGAGCGACGGCGGACGTACCTGGGAACAGATGGGCGGCGACGACTTTGGTACGGCCACGGTTCAGACGCTGGCGCTGGCGCCGGACTTCTCCGTCAACCGGACAATTGTTGCCGGCACGGAAGAGCGCGGCCTGTGGGTTTCAAGCGACGGCGGCCGGAGCTGGGCACAGGTTGCAGAGGTCGGCGACGAGGCGGTCAATGCCGTGTGCATCTCTCCGTCGTTCGCGGAGGACCAGACGATCGTTGCCGGCACCGGCGCGCAGGGCGTGGTCGTAAGCACTGACGGCGGCGAAACCTGGGAAACACGGGCACTGGAGGATAGCTATGGGTCGATTCTGACTCTCGCGCTCCTACCAACCGACGACGCCACGCAACTCTGGGCCGGCACGTTCCTCACGGGGCTGCTCTGTTCCAGAGATCTGGGCGTCACCTGGGAACCGCGCAACACAGGCATCACCAGTCAGAACTGGGTCACGCTCGCCATATCCCCTGACTTCGGGACGGACCGGACGATGTTCGCGGGCGGTTCCGGCAGCGGTGTCCACGTTTCGACCGACGGCGGCGAGACCTGGGAAGCGCGCGGCGAAGACATGGCTGAGTTGGATATCGCCGGTATCGCCGCCTCACCCGAATATTCCGACGATGGCATCATTCTGGTGGCCACGCAGGCCGGGCTCTTCCGCAGCGCCGACCACGGACAGACGTGGGACGAAGCGGTTGACGGCTTTGATCTTGACGACGTGCGAGCGGTGGCGTTTTCTTCCGACTTCGGGAGCGATCGCACTGCGTTTGCCGGCGGCGCGCTGGGCTTGACGTATCGCAGTACCGATGCGGGCGAGAGCTGGGAGCGGCTGTCGCACGACTTCGACGGCGAGACGGTCGTGGCGCTGGCCACCGGACCCAATTTCCAGGTGGACCGCGCGGTCTTTGCGGGGACCGTTGGGCAGGGCGCCGCGGCGGTGCACGTCAGCTACGACGGCGGTGAATCGTTCGATCGATTCGTGGAACACGAGACCAATACACCGTGGGTGTCCTTGGCGATTCCCTCGACCTATACCGACAAAGAGCGCTCATGGCTGTTCGCCACGGCCAGCCAGGTGTTCCGTCCCGCAGCGCGATTTGAAGATGTCTGGTCGGGAACGTACCCGGGTGATGCCGAGACGGCCGTGCTCTGGATCGATGCCACGCCGACGTTCGCCGACGACACCACGGTGTACGCGGCGACCAGCCGAGGCGTCTTCAAGTCGGCAAACGGCGGCGCCGGCTGGTCAGAGTTCAACCCCAACCTGCGAAACCGCGCGGTCCTGCGCGTGGCGGCCTCGCCCAACTATGCCGACGACCACACGGTCTTTGCGATGGCGTTGGGTGGCGAAATCTGGCGGCTGGTAGACGATCCGGCGACGATTCGCGGCGAGGCGATTCGGCCTACCGACATCATCTAGCGGCCATCGATTCCTCGCCGCGTGTGCGCATGCTTGCGCGCGAGCAAACGGCGTCGGCTAGGGAACGACGGAATACAACCAGGTTCCCAGCACCAGCGAAGCCGTGGCCAGCGTGAGAACGACGACCAGGGTGCGGACGGTGACTCGGGCTCGGCTTGGGCGTCGCAGCATAGGGCGATTAGAAGATGGGCGCGGACCCGGCGGTCCGTCGCCCGGACAGCGTAGAGCGGTGGGCGGTCTTGACGCAAGACACCGGGCAACTTTGTGGACTCTCGCGCTGGACCGGCCGGGGCCCTTTGCTAGACTCCCTGCGGCAAGTACGTGAACGTTTTCACAAAGTCGTGAAGGCTGCGTGTCCCTGTGGGTGCGCTTCGGTCTGCGGCGCTTGCCCTTGAGTTCGGATTCATCGTGGGCACGTTCATGGTTGCCGGCATCCTGGGAGGGCGCTGGATCGATGACCGGTTGGGCACCGCGCCCTTCGTGTTACTTGGAGGAATACTCCTTGGCTTGGCGTCCAGCGTCTACGTGATGTACCTGATCTTCAGCTGGCAGCGCGGGGGGAATCGCTAGGCATGGCGGCGCCGGGCCAGGATCTCGCCCCCCACGTCAGCGCGGCGGCGGAGCCGCTGGCCGGTCCATGGGAGACCCCCCTGGGGCCGTTCACGGTGACCAACTCCATGTTCACCATGTGGCTCACGATGGGCGGCATCCTGGCGCTGGCTTGGTTTGCAACTCGCCACATTCGGCGCGATCCCGAAGCCGCCCTGGTACCGCAGGGTCTCCAGAATGTTGCGGAGTCGGTCACCGAGTTCCTGATGGAGCTCGTGGAGTCCACCGTCGGCCGGCGCTACGCCGGACGTGTTTTCGCCTACGGCGCGACGTTCTTCGTCTTCATCACGATCTCCAACTGGTCCAGCCTGCTGCCCGGCATCGGGACAATCTGGACGCCCTCCGAGGTCTATCACGACGGGCACCTGGAAACCATCGCCGCGCCGCTGTTCCGTCCGGCCACCGCCGACATCAACATGACCATTGCGCTGGCGCTGACGGCCTTCGTTGTCATTCACGCGTCCGGCATCGCGTCGCACGGCCCGCTGGGCCACATCAAGGAAATGACCCAGGTCGCCTTCCTGGCGCCGGTCTTTATCATCATTGAACTCTTCGTCATCATTTCGCTGTCCTTCCGACTCTTTGGCAACCTGTTCGCGGGCGAGGTGCTGCTCAATGGACCCATCCTGGGCGCCTTCGCTCTCGGGCATCTGCCATTGATCGGGGCGGTGTTCCTGGTGTTGGAGATTCTTTTTGGTCTCGTTCAAGCCGTGATCTTCTTCATGCTCAGCATGGTGTTCACGGGCCAGTCGGTTGGGCCGGATACGGCCGAAGCGCACTAGTGCGCGCAGGAGGAGAGTGACCTCGTGGAGACAGTTACGGACCTCACGCCGTTGGGCGCGGGCCTGGCCATCGGTCTAGGCGCCATCGGGCCGGGCCTCGGCATCGGCTTCGGAGTTCAGGCCGCCATGAACGCTATCGGGCGCAACCCCGAAGCCTCGGGCGACATCCGCAATACGATGATCGTCGGCCTGGGCCTCGCTGAGGCCATCGGCATTTACGCGTTCATCATCGGGATCCTGCTGGCATTCGGATAAGCCCGACGCGTAAGACGGCTACGGAGATGTGGCTATGAGTGAGCCTGCGCCGCTTGGCATCAGCTTCCCGAACATCCTGTTTCAGGTTGCCAACTTCCTGATCTTTCTGTGGGTGCTGCATCGTCTGCTCTTCAAGCCGCTGGTCGCCATGCTGGAACGCCGGCGCCAGCGGATTGCCGAGAGCCTGGACGAGGCCGAGAACCTGCGGAAGCAGGTAGAGACGGAACGCGCCGAGTTTCAAGCGGAGTTGTCCAACGCGCGCGCCGAGGCCCAGCGCATCCGCGACGAGGCCAGCCGCGCCGCGGAAACCCTGCGTGCGCGTGAACTGGAGCAAGCCCGCGCCGAGGCGGAACGCATGCGCACCGAGGCGGCCGCCGAGGTTGACCGTAACCGCGCCCGCGTCGCCGCCGAGCTTCGTGCCCAAACGGCCGATCTGGTCGTCGGCGCCACCGCGCGTGTTTTGGACCGCTCCATTGACGATCCTGAACACCGTCGGCTGGTCCAGGAAGCGATTGCGGAAGTCTCCGGAGGCTCAAGCTAGCCATGCGCGGCAGCCGCCGCCGTCGCGCCGCGCGCTACCTGGAGGCCGTGGTCGCCGACGCCCGCGCCGGACAAGCCTGGAACGCCTGGGAGGCGGACCTGGAAGTCCTTGGCGCGGTTGCGGACGACGATCAGGCGCGACGTTTTCTCCAGAGCACCTCCATCGGGTTGGACGAGCGACTCGAGGCCGTGCAGCGCGCGGCAGGTGAGTCAATCTCCGCCCGCGGGCTTGGCCTGCTGCGCCTGCTCGCCGAGCAGCGCGAGGTCGACCTTACGCAGGAGATTGCGCGCCGGTTTCGCGATGCCGCTGATGAGGCGCAGAGCGTCGATCGCGTGCATGTCACAACCGCCGCGGCCCTGGGAGAGACCGAGTTGCGCGACTTGCGCGACAGCCTGGCGGCGCCGGGCCGAACCCTTCGTCTCACCACCGATATCGATCCCGCCCTGCTGGGCGGATTTGTCGTCCGACGCGGCGACGACGTACTTGACCTGAGCGTCCACGCCAGGCTGCAAGCCCTGGCGTCCACCTTGCGCTAGCGGGAGCCCCGAATGGCAATCAGCCCACAAGAGATCGCAGACGCGCTTCGGCAGCAGATCGAAGGCTTTCAGGCCCAGGCCGAGCAAGCCAACGTCGGCCACGTCCTCGAAGTCAGCGACGGTGTGGCGCGGCTATCCGGCCTTTCGCAGGCCATGGCTGGCGAGCTGCTGGCCTTCCCGCACGACGTCACCGGCATGGCCCTGAACCTGGAAGAAGACACGATCGGTGCCGTAATCCTGGGTGACTACCTGCGCATCGAGGAAGGCGACGAAGCTCGGACCACTGGCCGCGTTGCCCAGGTTCCGGTTGGTCCGGAACTGCTCGGGCGCGTGGTCAACGCCATTGGGGAGCCGGTCGACGGCAAGGGTCCGATCAACGCCGCGCGTTCCGACGTCATTGAAAAAGTCGCGCCGGGCGTCGCCCAGCGTCAGAACGTGGACACGCCCGTCCAGACCGGCCTGAAGGCCATCGACTCGATGACGCCCATCGGCCGCGGTCAGCGCGAACTGATCATCGGCGACCGCCAGATCGGCAAGACCGCCATCGCGCTTGACACCATCATCAACCAGCGCGGCGGCGACCTGATCTGCATCTACTGCGCCATCGGCCAGAAGGAAAGCGCCGTTGCCCAGGTCGTGGCCACCCTGCAGGAAGCCGGCGCGATGGAGCACACCATCGTGGTCCTGGCTTCGGCCAGCGAGCCCGCCGCCTTGCAGTACATGGCGCCGTTCGCCGCCTGCACCATCGGCGAGTATTTCCGCGACAACGGTCAGGACGCCGTGGTCATCTACGACGACCTGACCAAGCACGCGTGGGCCTATCGGCAGGTTTCGCTGGTGTTGCGGCGGCCGCCCGGACGCGAGGCCTACCCCGGCGACGTGTTCTACCTGCACTCGCGCCTGCTCGAACGCGCCGCCCGCCTATCCAATGAGCACGGCGGCGGCAGCCTGACGGCGCTCCCGATCATCGAGACGCAGGAAGGCGACGTCACCACCTACATCCCCACCAACGTCATCTCCATCACCGACGGCCAGATCTACCTGGAAGCCGACCTCTTTAACGCCGGCATCCGTCCCGCGATCAACCCGGGCATTTCGGTATCACGCGTCGGCGGCGACGCCCAGATTCGCGCCATGAAGTCCGTTTCGGGCGGTCTGCGGCTCGACCTGTCGCAGTACCGCGACGTGGCGGCCTTCGCCCAGTTCGCCTCCGACCTCGACCAGGCCACGCGCAACCAGTTGGAGCGCGGGCAGCGGGTCACCGAACTGCTCAAGCAGGGCCAGTACACCCCGATGGAAGTCATCGATCAGGTGTGCGTGATCTTTGCCGGCACGGTGGGCTTGCTTGACGACATTCCGATGCCGGATGTCGCCCGATTTGAGCAGGAGATGCTGGACTACCTGCGCGACAGCCACCCGGACCTCATCGGCGGCATTCGTTCCAGCGCCGACCTGGACGACGACGCCGAAGCGGCGCTGCGCGCGGCCATCGAAGACTTCAAAACCAACGTGTTCGCCGCCAGCGCGGTCGCGGCCAACTAACGCATGGCCAGCCCGCTCGAGCTTCGACGCCGCATCCGCAGCGTCGACAACACCCGCCAGATCACCCGGGCCATGCAACTGGTGGCGGCGTCGCGCATGCGGCGCGCCCAGGAAGCGGTGCAGGCCGCGCGGCCGTACGCCACGCACATCTCGGGAATGATCGAGCGTCTGGTGCTGGCGACCGGCAACGATCGGCTGCCGCCGATTCTTCAGCCGCGGCCCATCGAGCGAACCGCGTTCCTGGTGCTCACCACCAATCGCGGGCTGGCCGGTCCCCTCAACACCAACATCGTCCGAACCACGGTCAACGAGATCGAGGCCACCAGCGACGCCATTGAAATCAGCGTCGTGGTCGTTGGGAAGAAAGGCCATCTGGCGCTGCGCGGCCTGTACACCCTGTCGGCCGTGTTTACCGACATCAGTGACCAGCCAACCGTCAACGACATCGCACCCGTCACCCAGCTGCTCGTCGACGGGTATGAGCGAGGCGACTTTGACGAAGTCCGCATGATATATCCGGAGTTCGTCAACATCCTTACCCAGCAGCCGCGCGTCGTCCGTCTCTTCCCCGTCGTGCTGCCCGAGGTGCAGCAGGAAGCGCGAGAAGCGGACATCATCTTTGAGCCCGACCCGGCCTCGGTACTGGAAGCGCTGATCCCGCGCTTCGTCGAAATGACGGTGTACCGGGCCATGCTGGAGCTGGCCGCCAGCGAGCAGAGCGCGCGCATGGTGGCCATGCGCGCGGCTACCGAAAACGCAACCGAACTGATCGAGGGACTGCGCCTGGCCTACAACAAGCTGCGGCAGGCCCGGATCACCAGCGAGATCATCGACATTGCCTCCGGCGCCAATGCGCTGGCGGACGCCTAGGGCGTAGGGGAGTTATCAGATGGCTGAAGGCCGAATCGTCCAGATCGTAGGCGCGGTCGTCGACGTGGAGTTTCCGCCAGACGACCTGCCTCCCCTGTACAACGCGCTGGAACTGGACACCGATGCCGGCGACCTCGTGGTGTTGGAAGTCGAGCAGCACATCGGTGACAGTACGGTTCGCTGCGTATCCATGCGCCCCACCGAGGGACTGCGGCGCGGAACCGAAGTCCGCGATACCGGTGGGCCGATCCGCGTCCCCGTGGGATCTGAAACCCTCGGCCGGGTCTTCGACGTCACTGGGGAGCCGGTCGACGGCAAGGGTCCAGTCGAAGTCAACGCGACCTATCCGATCCACCGGCGTCCCCCGGCATTCACGGACCAGAGCACCTCGGCCGAAGTCTTCGCCACCGGCCTGAAGGTCATTGACCTCATCGCGCCATTCACACGGGGCGGCAAGACGGGCGTGTTTGGCGGGGCCGGAGTGGGCAAGACCGTGATCATCATGGAGATGATCAACAACATTGCCGTGCAGTACGGCGGGTACTCCATATTCTGCGGCGTCGGCGAACGAACCCGCGAAGGCACGCAGCTCATCGGCGAGATGACCGAAGCCGGCGTGCTGGGCAACACCACCATGGTGTTCGGCCAGATGAACGAGTCCCCCGGCGCCCGCCTGCGCGTGGCCCTGGCCGGCATGGCGATGGCCGAGTACTTCCGCGACGAGGAAGAGCGCGATCTGCTGGTGTTTATCGACAACATTTTTCGGTTCACCCAGGCCGGATCTGAAGTCTCGGCGCTGCTGGGCCGGATGCCGTCAGCGGTCGGGTACCAGCCATCGCTCGGCACGGAGATGGGTGAGTTGCAGGAGCGCATCACCTCAACGACCCGCGGCTCCATCACGTCGCTCGAAGCGATCTACGTGCCCGCGGACGACTACACGGACCCGGCGCCGGTCACGACCTTCGCGCACCTGGACGCCACCGTGCGTCTGGAACGGTCCGTCTCCGACCGCGGCATTTACCCGGCCGTCGACCCGCTGACCAGCACGTCCAAGATTCTCGACCCGCGCGTCGTTGGCGAACGGCACTACAACGTGGCTCGCGGCGTCCAGCAGGTGTTGCAGCGCTACAAGGACCTGCAGGACATCATCGCGATCCTGGGAATCGAAGAGCTCTCGGAAGAAGACCGGTTGACGGTTTCTCGCGCGCGCAAGATCGAGCGATTCCTTTCGCAGCCGATGAACGTGGCGGAAGTCTTCACCGGTACGCCCGGCGAAATCGTGCCGCTGGAGGAGACCGTCGCAGGGTTTGAGTCGATCCTGAACGGGGAACACGACGAGCTGCCTGAGCAGGCGTTCCTGATGGTCGGCAATATCGAACAGGCTGCGGCCAAGGCCAAGGCGCTGGAAGTGGCTGCCTAAGCTGTCCGGCAAGGCTTCCAGACACCCTTTGATAGACTCGATTCGGAGGTCGTGGTGGCTGAGTTGACCCTCACGGTCGTTTCTCCCGAGCGCGAAGTCCTGCGTGAAGAGGGCGTGACCTTGGTGCTGGCGCCATCGGTGGATGGCCAGCTTGGAATCCTGCCGCGCCATGCGCCGCTGATTACCCAACTGGAGCCCGGCACGTTGGAGCTTCGGCGTGGCGCCGAGTCGCAGCACTTTTCGATTACCGGCGGTTTCCTGGAAGTCATGAACAACACGGTCACCGTGCTGGCGGACGCCTCGGAAGACGCAGCCGAAATTAGTCGGGAGCGAGCCGAGGCCGCTCGCGAGGCCGCCGTGCGCGATCTGGAAGAGGCCCGCCGCACCCACGACGACATGATGACCACCCAGGCCCGGCTGGCGCTGCTGCGTGCGCTGGCACGCCTCCGAACCGTCGAGCGGGCCCGCCGAGGCTAAGTCCACCGTGGATCCCGACGCCGGACGGGGCGCCCACGACGAGCAACGAGTACGCGCGACCATCGTAGGCGGCCATCCGCTGCGTGGCAGCTATCGAACGCCCGGCGCCAAGAACGTCGTGTTGCCAATGATGGCCGCCTGCCTGTTGACCGATGAAACCTGCGTCATTCAGAACGTCCCGATCATTTCAGATGTCCTTGTCATGTCGG
The DNA here is from genome assembly GCA_022824495.1 of Chloroflexota bacterium. Classification (GTDB taxonomy): domain Bacteria; phylum Chloroflexota; class UBA11872; order UBA11872; family UBA11872; genus UBA11872. Next base: position 191,837 of record JAJDZU010000011.1, read on the forward strand.
ATCTGTTGCGACAACTCGGCGCTGAGGTCAAAGTCAATACCAACGAACGCACCGTAACGATCACCGCCGCCGCTGTGCGCTCCAGTTCGCCTAATTCCGATCTGGTGCAGCGCATGCGGGCCTCGTTTCAGGTCACAGGTCCGCTGCTCGCCCGCTTCGGTCGCTTTGACTGCGCGGCTCCCGGCGGTTGCCAGCTGGGGGCCCGGCCCGTGAGCGTGGACATCACCGGCTTTCAGGGCATGGGCGCGACAGTAGCGCTGGCCGAAGGCGTGTTTCATGCCGAGGCGGACGCCCTTTACGGCCGGCGCCTCTATCTGGACTATCCCAGCCACACCGGCACGCAGAATCTGCTGATGGCCGCGACCCTTGCCAACGGCTACACCACGATCGTGCATGCCTCGCGTGAGCCCGAAGTTGTGGCGCTGGTTCAGTTCCTGCGCGGCATGGGCGCCGAGATTCACGGTGAGGGCACCAGCCTGATCGGCGTGCAGGGACGCAGTCATCTCTACGGCACCGTGGCGCGAGCCATTCCCGACCGGATGGTGGGCGGAACCATGGCGGTCGCGGCTGCCCTGACGGGTGGCGACGTTGAACTCCTCAATGTGCGCCCGGACCACCTGGAACCGGTCACGGTGCAACTTCGGGAAATGGGCGTGGACGTGGTCGAAACCAATCGCTCCGTACGCGTCGTGGCTCCGGATACGCTTGGCGCAACCGACGTGCAGGTGATGCCGTTTCCCGGATTCCCCACCGACGTCCAGGCGCCAATGGGTGTGCTCATGACCCAGGCCTACGGCGTGAGCACTATAGTCGAGCGCGTCTTCGACGGCAGCATGGGCTACATGGATAGCCTGGCCGCCATGGGCGCCGATGTCAGCGTGCAGGGCACGCGCGCCGTGGTTCGCGGACCTCGCCAATTGCGGGGCCGCCACATCGATCTGGAGCACAGCATCCGCGGAATGACGGCCCTAACCCTGGCCGGTCTGGTGGCCGACGGCGAGACGGTGCTCGATGGGTTCGAGTTCGTGCGGCGCGGCTATGAAGATCTGGCGGGCGACCTGCGCGGGCTCGGGGCCGCCATAACCACCGAGCCGCAGAACGCACCCGTTCGCCACGCGGCCACGGCGGTCTAAGTGCCCTTCGGCTTTCGGGCGCCGCGGCTGGGCATCGACCTCGGAACCGTCAACGTCGTCGTCAATCGCGTCGGCCAGGGCATCGCGATCAATGAGCCGTCCGTGGTTGCCGTCAGCATGGATCGCAGAATTCAGGCCATCGGGCACGCGGCGCACGCCATGGTCGGCCGCACCCCGGGCAGCCTGCGGATTATTCGTCCCATGCAGGACGGGGTGATCGCCGACTATCTGGTCACCGAGGCAATGCTGCGCTACTTCATTGACCGGGCCTGCGGCCGGTTTCGCCTGGTCCGACCTGAAATCATGGTCGCTGTCCCCTCCGGCGTGACGACGGTCGAACGGCGTGCGGTGCTGGACGCCGGTCTCGCGGCGGGCGCCCGCCGGGTCCACCTTATTCCCGAGTCGCTGGCGGCGGCCATTGGCGCTCAGGTACCCGTCTCCGAGCCTTCCGGCAGCATGATCGTTAACGTCGGAGGCGGCACCACCGAGATTTCCGTGATTTCGCTCAACGACGTGGTTGCCGACTGCTCAACCTCGTCACGTGTGGGCGGCAACCGAATCGACGATGCGATCGCCGCTTTCATCAGGCGAAAGTACAACCTGATGATTGGCGACCAAACGGCCGAGCAGATCAAGAAGAACATTGGCAGCGCCATTGTGCTGAGTCCTGCCGAAACCATGGAGGTTCGAGGACGTGACCATGTGCAAGGCCTGCCGCGCACCGTAACCGTAACCTCGGATGAGGTGACGGAAGCCATTATTGAGCCCTTGGGACAGATTGTTCGCGGCGTGCGGATGGTTCTGGAGAGTACGCCACCCGAGTTGTCGGCGGATATCATCGACAAGGGCATTGTCATGAGCGGCGGCACCTCACTGCTGCGTAGCCTCGATCAGCTACTGTCGCAGGAGATCGGCATTGCCGTGCATGTGGCCGATCAACCGCTGATGTGCGTGGCGCTCGGCTGTGGCATTGCCATCGAGCACACCGATGTGCTGCAGAAAGCCTTGACGTCGAGCCCGTAACTCGATCTCGCCAGGTGGTACCCATGGATAAAGTGCTGCAGACCTTTCCGATTCCCGATGCCGTTGAGCAGAAGCTCCGCGCGCACTGTGAGGTGCGGCAGGCCTTCTTTGCCGAAGGCAACGAGTTGATCGAGGCCGCCAGCGGCTGCCGCGGCGTCGTGGCCGGTACCGAGTTGTGGCCCCGCCAGGCCCTGGCAGCGGTTCGCGGAGATCTGCGTGCCATCTCTCGGGTCGGAACCGGCGTGGACAGCGTGGATATCGCCGCGGCGACCGAATTCGGAATCGCCGTGCTCAATGCGCCAGGCGAGAACGCTCAAACCATTGCCGAGTTGAGCGTGGGCCTCATGTGGTCCCTGGCCCGCCGCATGGTCCTGGCCGATCAGGCCGTCCGATCCACCGGCTTCAAAATGCGCACCGAACTCGACGGGATCGAGCTGACCGGCAAGACCGTCGGGATCATCGGTTTTGGCGAAATAGGCCGCCGCGTAGCCGCAATCTGCCGCCACGGCTTTCAGATGCGTGTGCTTATCGCAACGGCGCGACCCGATCCCGCGCGGCTTTCCGCCGCCGGCATCGAAGCACAGTTCGTCGACCTGGATGAACTCTTGGCCGCGTCGGACTTTGTGGCGCTGCACGCGGCGGTAACTCCCCAGACGGAGCGCATGATCGGGGCTGCGGAACTCCAGGCCATGAAGTACGGCGCCTACCTGGTCAACACCGCTCGGGGACAGTTGGTGGACGAGGATGCCTTGGTCGACGCGTTGAAGTCAGGAGAGATCGCGGGCTACGGCACGGATGTATACGACGTCGAACCGCCGCCGCCCGATCACCCGTTTTTTGCTCTGGCGAACACCGTGCTCGGCCCCCACTTCGGCAGTGGGACCTTTGAGGCGATGACGCGCATGGGCGATCGGGCCGTCGACAACCTCATCGAGTTTCTGGCCGGTGGCCAGCCTGTACGGACCGTTAACCCCGAGGTCTACGCCAGCGGCTGAACAAGCAAGACCCGCGCCAAACCCGGCGCGGGTCTTGCAGCGATTCAAATGAGAGATCGCTCGGCCGTCGCGATTCGGCCACCCAACCCTCCGTCGGCTGACGCCTGGCATTCGTCAAGCCAACGCTCAGGCCGGTACAGGGTGTCGCGAATCCTCGCGGCCTGCTGCCCCGTCAGCCCCTTAGGCCGCGGGGCGCGACCTGTCGACTTGCCAGCGCCCTATGAGCACGCGAATGTTCAGCCGGCGCGCTCCAGTTTGTCGGCGCCGACGGTATGCAAGCGCAACGCCGCGCATGGAACTACCTCCAGTCGCCGATGCTCCAGGCAACACTACCTAAAGCTGATACATCCTATATGATTTCCGCCGCGGAGTCAATGCTGGGTGACGCCAGGGCGGCGCTCCTCGCCGCGCCGGCTTCTTGCAGATGGTCACGGATCATCGTTTCCACCGCGGCTTGATCGCCTTTCTGAATCGCCACCGCAATCGCCCGGTGTTCCCGAAGCGACGCACGGCCTCGAGCTCGAGCCGGATAGGCGGTACGGACCCTCTCCTTGGTGGCCCAGAGCTGCTCCACCAGCAACATTAGTTGAGCCGACGGGCACTTTGCGTAGAGCGTCCGGTGGAACTCCTGGTCCAGTCGGGCAAGCGCTCTGACGTCATTCGCTTCAAGGGCGGCGTCCATGTCCGCCAGCGTTGCCTCGAGGTGCCGGAGGTCGACATCGGTCATATGCGGTACGGCCAGCGCGGCGGTCGCGGCCTCGACGATGGAGCTGGCGACATACACGTCGCGGACTTCCGCCGCATCCAGGCCGGCAACCGTGGCGCCCACGTGCGGTTCATTGTCGATGAGTCCTTCGGCCTCGAGCTGGAACAGCGCCTCGCGCACCGGCACGTCGCTCACGCCGAGTTCGGAACCAATGTTGTGAATGATCAGCCGGTCCCCGGCCCGCAGGCGACCGGACTGGATGGCATCGCGCAGGGCCCCGTACACCAACTCGCGCTTCGTCCGATAAACCCCTGCGGGCCGCAGGCTTCCGGGGGGCGGTCGTGTGCGCCGGGAGCGCGGCGTTGTGTCCGGCTCCCGCGTCACGATGACGGGCTTACTGGCGCTGTACCGCGTCGAAGAACTCGGCGCGGGTGGCGGGGTTGTTGCGGAACGCGCCGCGCGTAACCGAGGTGACCATCTGGCTACCCGGTTTCTTGACGCCGCGCATGGTCATGCAGGTGTGCTCGGCCTCGATCGTCACGGCCACGCCCACTGGATCCAGCACCTGTTCGATACGGTCGGCGACCTGGCAGGTCAGGCGCTCCTGGACCTGGGGACGGCGCGCCAGGTGCTCCACCACGCGAGCCAGCTTACTCAACCCTACGATCCGCTCATTCGGGATGTAGCCCACGGCCGCGCGCCCAAAAAACGGCAGCAGGTGGTGCTCGCACATCGAGTAGAAGGGGATGTCCCGCACCACAATCATCTCGTCGTGGGCGTGCTCGAACGTTGTCGCCAGGTAATCGTCGGGATCGCCCACCAGCCCGGCGAACAGCTCCTCGTACATGCGTGCCACACGGTCCGGCGTCTTGACCAGCCCGTCGCGATCGGGATTTTCGCCGACGGCGATCAGGATTTCCCGGACTGCGGCCGCGATCCGCGCATGATCCACGCGCAGTGCGCCGTTCGGCGAGACGCGCGACGCGTCGGTGGTGTGCGGGACGGTCGGCGATGACGGCCCGTCGTGCAAGGGCGTTGAACTCATGCGTAAGACTCGTTTCGTCGCGAGCAGGGGCCGTGTCAGGCGGGAGCGGATTCGAGCCGGTCCACGCAGGCCCGGTCGTCCGGGTCCTCGCCCAGCGGAGTATCGAACCAGGCCGTCAGTATCTCGTCGGCCAACGCCGGGGTGGTCAGCCGCAGGCTCAGCGCCAGCACATTTGCCCGGTTCCAGAGCCGGGCGCCTCGCGCAGTTTCGGCGTCCGCGCATAGCGCCGCCCGAATGCCCGCAACCTTGTTCGCCGCGATGCTGACGCCCGTGCCCGTCCAGCACAGCACGATGCCTTCATCCACCGTCCCATCGGCTACCGCTTGACCAACGCTGCGTCCGGCTTCCGGCCACTGCTGATCCAGACCGGCCAACGGGCCAAATGGCGACAGTGCATGCCCGCGTTCCTGGAGGTTCGCGATGATGCGGTCGGTCAGGTCCGTTCGTTCGTCACTCGCGATGGCAATGCGCATAGTTGGCGGGACCGATGGCGTCCTTGCCGAGTATACGAACGGATACCTGGGCAATCGTACGCTCGCGTGCTGGATTCCGCGGATAGCTTCGAATTCAGAAGTCCGCATCGAATGTCACATCGACCCTGCCAGAAGTTCCAACATCGGCGACGACCCCGTCGGGTACTCTGGTAATCGTTGCCAATGAGTGTGAGCGGCGGCGTGTCCCTATTGAGGGCCGATCCATGCCCATCGTCGTTCACGTCAGTGAACCGCGGCCCGTGACTGGCGACCAGGTGTAGCAATGGCCACAGCCAACGGCTCAACCGCTCCGCAAGACCTGCCAGGACGCCTCTTCATCGTCGAGGGCATCGACGGATCGGGGAAGAGCACCCAGCTCGACCTGCTCCACAAGTGGCTCGTGAGCCAGGGCTATCTGGTGATCTTCACCGAGTGGAACTCGTCGCGGATCGTCCGTCGCACCACGAGGCGCGGGAAGCGCCGCCGTATCCTGACGCCCCTCACCTTCAGCCTCATTCATGCCGCCGATTTCTCCAGCCGCGTGCACGAGCAGATCATTCCGGCGCTGCAAGCGGGCGCCATCGTGCTTGCCGATCGCTACGTCTACACCGCCTTTGCCCGCGATGCCGCGCGCGGCGTCAGCGGCAACTGGTTGCGACGGCTCTATTCGTTTGCGCCCGACCCCACGCTGGCCTTCTACTTTGATGTTCCGCTTGATGAGGCGATCCGTCGGATTGAGCTCGGCCGCGACGAGCTCAGCTTCTACGAAGCCGGATTAGATCTGGGCCTGAGCGGAGATCCCGCCAAATCGTTCCGATTGTTCCAGGGCATCATTCGCGACCAATACGGGAGGCTGGTTGACGAGTTCGGCCTGGAGCGCATTGACGCCACCGACACCCTGGTGAATCAGCAGGATCAGATGCGCGCGCTTGTAGAGCCGCATCTGGATGGCGCGATGCGAGCCGAAGACTCAGGACTGCAGGAAGCGCTGGCGGCTACCGGTCTCAGCGGACGGTACCTGGCCGACATGTGGCGGGCGTTATGAGTCTTCCGGTCAACCGCCCATTACGTTTCTACGGCGAGCCGCCGCCTGGGATCGATCTCAGCCCGTTGCCCGGCCGCCTGCTCGTGGTTGAGGGTCAGGACGGATCGGGGCGCTCCACCCAGATTCGCCTGATGAAGGAGTGGCTCGAGGACCACGGATTCGGAGTCGTCGACACCGGGCTTACGCGCTCCGAACTGGCCGGCCCTGGGATTCGGCGCGCCAAATCCGGCCACGATCTGGACCCGATTACGCTCAATCTGTTCTACGCCACTGACTTCTTTGACCGCGTGGAACGGCTCATCATTCCGTCACTCCGAGCCGGCATGGTGGTCCTGGCCGACCGCTACATTTTTTCCATGATCGCCCGTGCGGCCACGCGCGGCATTGATCCCGCCTGGACCGCCGACATCTACGGCTTCGCACCGGTGCCCGATGCGGTCGTCTACCTGGATGTGGACATTGATCATCTATTACCGAGGATTCTGATCAACGGCGGATTCGACTTCTGGGAGTCGGGGCTGGACGTCATGCGGGGTCAGGACGTCTTCGATAGTTTCCTGAGCTACCAGGCTCGCATCGGCGCACACTTTCATGAACTTGCGGAGCAGCACAACTTTGCGGTTATCGATGCGCGTGGGCCAATCAAACAGACTTTCGGCGCCATCCTCCAAGAGCTTCAGCGCGTAGTGGATGACATGCGATCAACGGCCTAGCCGCTGCCCTCAATTCGTTCATTAACTCTGCGTATTCCTGAACGATTGGCATGGCGTCTAAACCTGCGAGTTGCGCCGGAATTGCATTTGCCTGAGAGCTGCGGCTATCTCAGCAGACGGTCGATAAGTTCCTCGTCCAACTCCATTCGCTCGTCGGCTGTTTTGAATAGCTCGAACGAGTACGTGGGATACCCGTGATTGCCCTGCGGCGGGCCGTGAACGAGCCAGACGATAATGCCTTCATTCTTTAGCACACGAACGGCGGGAACGAAGTCGCCGTCGCCGGCAACCAGGGCAATGTGATGAACTTGGCCCTTGCCCGCCAGCAGTGCCATGTCCAGTCCTAGCAACAGGTCTACCTGCTTCTGCTCGAAGATCGGAACTCCTGATTCATCCATGCCCGACATTCGGAGGTGTCCCAGCCGCACTTCGAATCGAGGCAGGTAGCGAAGCGCGTCCTCAAATCGACGCGAGTTTGAGTACCGGTCCATCTCTTCAGGTGTCGGCGGGTCGCTGCGATACGGCCGGCAGTGGTAGTAGTACGCGCGTAGCAACTCCACCGCGTCGGCGCTTTCGCCCTCAACGTGACGCAAAATCTCGTCAACAAGCTTCTTGACGTCCAGCCGAACATCGAACTCATGCTTCTGCAGAGCTTCGAGATAACCGCCGTCAATAAAGACTGCCAGATTCCCCATACCTCAACCTTTCGACCAGGAAACTATGTGGGCGCGTCCATGCCGGTCATTGAACAGAAAACTTGCTGTGCGCCGATGACGCGGACGCGCTATGGAATGATGCGTCTAGCCGCCCGCTTCGTACATAGTGGTGCGTACGGTAGTTTCAGTCAAGATGGAAAGGTGAGAATTCTTACATAACTCGTCCGAAGGCCCTCGCGGTCAATTCGCGCCGGGAACGTCCGATCGCGTGCGCTCGATCGTAATCGCTGCGCCGTGCAAAACCGACCCCGCGATAGCTACCCCGGGCTTCGTAATGCGAACGCGCGACCTCCGAACCCGAGGAAATCGCCTGAGTGTGGCCTGGGCAATCCGCTCGCCAAGCGTTTCCAGCAGATTCACTGGCTCGCCTTCCACAATCTCCGCCACCAGCTCGTACACCTCGCTGTAGTTGACGGTCAAATGGAGCGCGTCCGTGGCGCTCGCGCTGCGCAGATCAGCCTCCAGATCCACATCCACGACGAACCGCTGACCCAACGTTCGCTCTTCCGGGCGTGCGCCGTGATAGCCGTAGAGGGTGATTCCGGCCAGGCTGATCGTGTCAGGCGACATCGGAATCTGTCGCTTTGCGCGAGCGCACGGCGTGGTACATCACGATCGCACCGGCCACCGAGACATTCAGCGAGCCCACGCCACCGTACATCGGAATTCGCAGTCCTGCGTCGCACGCCTTGCGGACCCCTGGGCGGACGCCGCGGGCTTCGTTGCCAACCACAAGACACGTCGGGCGGCCGAAGTCCGCGTCGTTGAAGTCCGTATCCCCGTCCTGATCCAGCGCATAGATCCAGGCGCCGGCCTCGCGCATCTGGTCCAGCGCCCGTGCGATGTTGGCAACCTGGACCAGCGGCGTCCGCAGGCTGGCGCCGGCGGATGCCCGCGCCAAACCGCCAGTCAGAGCGGCCGAGCGTCGGGCCGGAACAATGGCCCCCGCTCCGTCCACCGCCTCCAGCGTTCGCAGTAGAGCGCCCAGGTTGCCCACGTCTTGCACCTGGTCCGCGGCCAGGATCAGCGGCGGTCCGCCCGCGCTCTCGCTCTCAAGGAGATCCTCGACCGACGCCGGCGGCGGAGGCCGTACTGAGGCCACAACGCCCTGGTGCTGTCCACCGATACTCAACTGGTCAAGCTCTGACGCGTCCGTAAACGTGACGGCCACCGCCGCCGAAGCGGCCAGCGAACGAATGTCCGCCATCGCTTCGGCTTGCGGACGGGCAATAAAGACTCGTTCGACACGTGCACCGCCGCGCAACGCCTCGGCAACGGTGTGTCGCCCCCAGACGCTGGCCTCGGCCGGAAGTTGCGGGCGACCTACCCGCGACGCCAGACCGTGCCGTCGGGCTTGTCCTCGAGTACCACGTCGAGGGCGTCCAGATCGTCGCGGATTCTGTCGGCGAGCTCCCATTGCCTGGCCTCTCGCAGTTGCTGGCGCAATTGCACCAGCAGGTCGATGAACGGCGTCGCATCGTCGGACGCCGTGTCCGGTTCACGTAATTCGATACCCAGCACGCCCAGCAGACTGGTCAAGGTGCCCTGCGCTTTCTCAACGTCCGCCGCTGAGCAACTCGGCGCCAGGCGATTGATGGCGCGCCCGAACTCGAACAGTGCGCCGATGGCGCGGGGCGCGTTGAAGTCGTCGTCCATGGCGGATTCGAACGCCTGCCGCGCCGCCGACCCTTCGGATTCCAGGACGCTTCCGTCTCCTTCGGCGTTGCCACCGCGAGCGCGCGTCACTGCCACTAATCGGTCATATCCCGTGCGCGTCTGCTCTATCGCCTCCATCGAAAACTGCAACGTCGAGCGGTAGTGCACTCCCAGCAGGTAGAGCCGCAGCACGTCGGGCGGCACGTCGGTCAGTACGTCCGCCGTGGTGGTGAAGTTGCCCAGCGAGTGCGCCATCTTCTCGCCGTCGGTCAGCACCAAGCCAGTGTGAACCCAGTACGAGACGAATGGCTGGCATCCCGTGGCGGCTTCAGACTGCGCAAGCTCGTTCTCGTGGTGCGGGAACATAAGGTCCGCGCCGCCGCCGTGAATGTCGATCTGTTCGCCCAGCGTGCGCCGGATCATGGTGGAGCACTCGATGTGCCAGCCGGGTCGTCCGCGGCCCCACGGGCTGTCCCAGGCCACCGAACTCTCGTTGTCCAGCTTCCAGACCGCCCAATCGCGCGGGTCGCGCTTCTCGTCGTCAACCGCAATGCGGGCGCCGGCCGCGCCGTCTTCCTCGGTTCGGCCGCTTAGCGCTCCATAGTCCTCAAACGTGGCTGCGTCGAAGTACACGCCGGTGGAGGTCGGATACGCGTGCCCGGCGTCGATCAGTTCCTGCACGTCTTCCATGATCCCGGGAATGTTGGCGGTCACCAGCGGGTACTCGTGCGCTCGCCGCACCCGCAGGCGATCCATCACGTCGAAATAGGCCTCGGTGTACTCGCGCGACCAGTCCAGCGGATCGCGGCCGGCCGCGCGCGCCCGGTCGATGATCTTGTCGTCGATGTCGGTAAAGTTCTGGATGTGGCGCACCGCAAAGCCGCGGTACTCCAGGTAACGCCGGATCACGTCCATGTGCACAAACATGAACGCGTGGCCCAGGTGCGGCCGGTCCTTGGGCGTCATCCCGCAGACATACATCGTCACGGGATCGCCCAGCGGCTTGAACGGCTCTTTTTTCCCGGTGAGGGTGTTGGTAATCGCGAGCGTCAAGTGGTTTGACCCAGGGTGGCGCGGAATGCCGGCATTTTACGAAGACGCCTGACCGGACTCGCGCGCGACCAACACCGTGGCGAAGCAGGCCACGGCCTCGCCGGCGCCGACGGCGTCAACGCCCTCGTTGGTTTTGGCCTTCAGGCTGATTCGGTTGGCATCGGTTCCCAGCGCCGCCGCCAGCTGTTGCCGCATCGCGTCGGCGAACGGCGAGACTTTGGGCCGCTCCAGCACGATGGTGAGGTCGGCGTTCACCAGTTGCCATCCAGCTTTTCGCAAGTCGGCCATGGTCTCGACCACGAAGCGGGAACTGTTGGCGTCGCGGTTGGCGGGATCGGTGTTGGGATAGCGCCGGCCGATATCGCCGCCACCGGTCGCCCCCAGCAGGGCGTCCACCAGCGCGTGCATAGCCACGTCGGCGTCCGAGTGGCCGATCGCGCCTCCTTCCGACGCGATGTCCACCCCGCCGACTCGCAGCGGCCGGTCGGCGCCAAGCCGGTGGAGGTCATAGCCGTTGCCGATCCGGAACTCCGGGAGCCTTCGTTCGGCCGGGCCGGGTCCCGACCTGTCCTGGTCGACTACCAGTAGTCCTCGGTGATGACCTGGGACTCGCGGCCTTCGGTCTCGAATCCCTGCTCGACCAGGACGCCCTTGGCGTCGGAAATCATGTCCGGGTTGCCGCACAGGTAGACCGCCGAGCCTTCCGGCGTCAGGCGCTCCGTCAGGGCGGCCAGCGGCTCGTCGTCCAGCCAGGGTTCCACGCGTCCGCTCATTTCCTTGCCGCAGATCAGGCGCACCGTGTCGTTGGCGCGTCCGCGGCCCATGCCCTCGCCGAAGTTGGGGTCGCTGTCCGGGCGGCTGACGGTCGGGATGTAGACCAGCCCGAAACCGGGATCGGCCGCCATGCGCTCCAACTCCTCCTTGTAACCCAGTTGATCGGCGTAGGAGACGCCGTGGACGATGGTCAGCCGCCGGCCCACCTGACCAGTCTTCTTGTAGTCGTGCCAGAGCGTGCGCGCCATCGATACGAACGGCGCCAGCCCGGTCCCGGTGGCGACGCATACGGCGTCCGGTTGGCTGGTACGTGAGAGTGTGAAGCGGCCGGCCGGCCGTGGCATGTAGAGAATCTCGTCGCCCGGCTTGTGCCGCCAGAGCGTGCCCGTAAATACCCCGGGAACGTTTGAGCCATCCTCCCGCGCGTCCCGCACAAGAATCACGTAGAACTCCAGGTAACTCAGGTCCAGCGGGGCCGAGCCGATGGAGAGTTGCCGCGGCCGCGGGTCGTCGGCGGGCTGGTCCCAGAAGGCCAGCATCGTGTACTGGCCAGCCTCGAACTTCGAGAATTCGCTGCCGTCCGGCCGCCGGATCGTGAAGATCGCAATGTCCTCGTCGTCCAACAGTTCCCAGTGATCCAGCACGGCCCGTTCCATCCGTTCGCGAATGTCGCGGCGCTTGCGCGTGGTGCGGCGTGGCGTGGTTGCGGCGGATCGAGCGTCGGACACGCGTAGCTCCAGTTTGGGGCGGGGCGGTTAGTGGCCGCGGCTACGAGGGGCGAGCGGCGACGACGGCTCCATGATACGCGGCGCTGCGGGGTTCGTCGGCGGACGAGCCGCCGCGCCCCCAGGACTGACCACCCCCGCCCCCAAACTTCCAGATGCGACAGCAAGCGAGGGAATGGGGATGCGCATGCCGCAGGGCGTGGTGGGCGCGGAGGACGACGGCACCCGGTGCGGCGATGGGTGGGCGGCGCGGGGCGGGGTTAGCGGACGGGGCAGGATGACAGCGAGCAGACGGAGCAGAACAGGCGACATGGAGTCTCGGGATAGTGAGGGGATGGTCTTGTTGTAAATATATCGAGTACGGACGGGATGGGCCGGGTCCCGGGCTTTCCAGCGTGTGGACCGGCGTGTAGGCGACAGGGGGGCGGAATCGAGCCGTGCAGGGACTGCGTTCGGCGGCTCGGCAGGTGACGGATCGCACGGCTTTCGGACAGAATGGGCGGCGCCGGTCAGGCGTGGCGAGCGGCGGCGCGGAGAGTGCTTCGTCGGAATCGACTATCCGGGGGCGGGCGATGAGCGAAGAGTGGCCGGAAACAGACAACGTTAAGGCGACAAAGTGCATCAACTACGCCATTGACCTCTGGCTGGGAACCGAGTATCGAACCGGGGTAGTGGAGTATGTACTTAATGGTAGAACAAAAGCGTCTTCGGAAGCTCAAAAGCATTTAAGATTGGCCATAAACAAAAGCAACCTCAGCGTCCAGGGTTTTCGAAGCAAGAGCGCGTATAGTGCACCGACAGGTCTTCTGCTGGATCAAATTAAAGATCGCATGTCGACATCAAATGATCTTTCGGCCGCCATATTGAGGATGTGGGTCGAGTTGCACGGTTCACTACATGCGGATGTCGTTGAGTTTCGTAAGAAAGCCGACTTGCCAATACAGGAATACGTTGCAGGCCGTGAGTTTCCGGGACTATGGAACTTCGATGAGTGGAACCATGAAACAGAGGTCTTTGCCAAGGACAATAGCAGGCACTGCGAGGACGACGTGGCATTGATGCTGTGCTGCGTATCCGGGAATATGCCGCTGCCACCGCCTGACGATCTGGACGATGAAGCCGTTCTACCGGAAGGTAGCCTCTTTGCGCATTGGATCGAGCGTCTGAAGCAGCTAGCCCCCGGGGCTCCGGTATGGGACGAGGCGGAGAGTTTCATCGATCAATTCAAGGAAATAAGGCACGATAAGATGCGAGAGGCCGAACAAGCAATGGCGACCGCCTTGGCGGACTCTATTGCATATTTCAGAGATAACTTCCTGGGCGAGTTGAAGTACCTGGAGGCAAATATCGACGCATGGTCGTCGGTAGACGCGTCCAGCTTGACAGATATTTCAGGGACCCTGCAAATCGTTGATCAACTGGGCGAGGTGTTGTTTCAATACTTCAAGATTCGGCCTCAGGCGCCCACCCGTAGCGAAGAGGACGCGCGACGCTCGAAACGGTCGGAGCTCGAGCCGCAGATTCTGTCCCTGATTGAGGTGATCGACCGGCAGATGTCCGGCGACCAGGGTCCGGATGACGGCGCGGCGCCGCCCGAGGGCGAGACGCCGGGGCATGTCAATTCCGACAGCCCGGGAAGGGGCAGCGACGAGGCGGCACGCCCCAGCATCGCATCGGAGACTCCGTCAGACGGCGCCGATTCCGCGCGTCCAAATGCCGCGGCCGGCGATCGGGACACTGCGCAGTCTGCATTGCAGGCGGACTATGCCGCACTGATGGATAGGCACGAGAAGGTGGAAGCCGAAAGACAGGAGTACGAGCAGCAGGTCAAGAAGTTACAACTAGATACGCAGAGCCTGAGGGAAAACGAGGATGGATTGCGTCAAAAGCTGTATGAGAGCAAGCGCAACTACAAGGCTCTGCAATCAGCCTACGTCGCCATGCGCCGCGCGGAATCCGGGCCAATTCAATCGCCGGGCGCCAATGTAGAAGATATGCCGGATATCAAGACGGCGGTCGAACTGGCGGGCCAATCGTTTGAAGACCGACTGGTTTTTGCGCTGAATTCGAAATCCGAGAAAAACCCAAGCTTCGAAGACACAACGTCGGTGTGGAAGGCGTTTGAATGGCTGGCAACCGAGTATTACGACTCCCGGTGCAATGGATTCGATGGAGTCGACAGCTTTGACGAGGCGAGTCGCGAGGCGTGCGGACTGTGGTATAAGCCCAAACACAGCGATACGGCAAAGGGCAAGTACCCCGATCACTACACGACCAAGGTGAACGGCACGACGTACTGGCTGGACGAGCACATTGGCAGAGGCAGCGGCGACCCACGGACGATGATCAGAATCGCGTTTGCCTGGGATAAGGACCAGCGGGTCGTCGTCGTCGGCTACATCGGCCGGCATCAGCGAACAGACGCGAACTGAGGCCAATAGCCTGGGACGTGGTCGCGAGGGCCGATGCCGGATGGGCGAGCATGGTGCTGCGGATGCCTGGTGCGGCACGCGAGTGAGGAATGAGCGTGGGGGCTGTATGCGGATCGGAGCGCACCCTGTAATCAAGCCAAGGGTACCCACAACGGGCACCCATACATGCATCTAAGAGTACCCTTACATAGAGAGTTGGTGGTCGGCTAGACGGCGCCGTTGGCCAGGGCGAGGGCTGTGAGTGACCAGTCGCAGAGGTTTGAGAGTCGCAGCGGGAGCGGAGCGCCGTTCTCGAAGCCAGGCCAGACCGTGAGGTCAACGCTGCCATCCGGCTGTTGGAGTTCGAGAAAGCGCCGGCCCACCGACGCTGCATAGCCGGTGAGTGCCGGATCGGGCTGGTTGACGTTGAGTTGCAGGACCGCCCAGCCGGTCTTGGAGGCGAATGGTGAGGTCCACGGCTGACCCCGATGCGAGAGGATGACGTTGGCGAACGCGCGCGCCAGGTCGAAATAGCGCGGATTATCGGTTTGCCGTCCCAGCCAGGTCAGACCCGCAATCGAGGTGGCGAACATTGCGGGACGGCAGGCCCCGTGCAGGTCAAAGTTGTCTTGACCGGCCACGGCGTCCGAATCGGTAATCAGTTTTCCGTCGGCATTCAGCCCAAAGTAAAAACGCCGTTCCCGATCGGGTTGCAATTCGATAACGCGGGCCATGAAGCCGGCGGCCAGTTCGGCGGCATCCATTTCCCCCGCGGCGGCGCAGCCGGCGGCAGCCGACGAGCTGTTCAGTAACCCTTGCTCGCGGCCCAATCCCGTCTCGTTCCAGAAGCCGCCCAGCTTTGGATCTTGCTCCCGAATGGCTCGCTGGGCCACGCGTCGTGCGAGATCGAATCGGCCGAGCGCCGCACTGCTCCAGGCCAGCCAGCCGGCCTGGTAGAGGAATGCGCTCGCGGGACCATTGAACCGCTCGTCGCGATAAGAACCGTCGGCGGCCAGAAGGCTGTGTTCAATGTGGTTGAGCGCGCGAAGCGCCAGTTGGCGCCGATCGCCATAAGCGAACATGTACGGCAGCTTGAAGTGCAACCCCGGGTCGTTGGGGTCGATACGGCTGCGGCCCTCGTCGTCGACGTGAGCGGCCAGAAAGTCCAGCGCGCGCTCGGCGGCCTGTCGGTATTCGTTCGCCGTGTCAGTCGTCATCACTCGTGTCCCCGCCGGTCTGGCGTCTCAGCCTACGTCCAAATCGGCGATCCGACCTACGTTCGCGGCGGCGAGTCGTGGGTTATTTGGAGTTGTAAGCCGCGAAGACTCCTCACCTTCTTCTGGCGAAGACGCCAGAGTGCTTCTCTCTCGCAGGAGGTGGAAGAAACGGCGGCCCCTCGAAGGAATCGCCAGCGCGCCGCTGGGGTCATAAGACGCGCGGCCTGGGCCTCGGCACGAGCCAACTGGCGTACGCTTGCCGTGTCAGGTCAACCGGGGCGGATGGGTGTATATGGCGGGTGCCGAAGGTCAGGGACGCGATTCGCCTCATTGAACGCGATGGTTGGCAGCTGGTTCGGATACGTGGAAGCCACCGGCATTTCAGGCACGCGGAGAAGCCTGGAACCGTCACGGTCGCTGGTAGGCTCAGCAAGGATCTCGCACCGGGAACGTGGAACAGCATCCTGAAGCAGGCGGATCCGGACAGGGGGCCGCGAAGATGAAGTACGCGGCGGTGATTGAGCGGACTGGCAATGGGTTTTCAGCCTATGTTCCGGATTTGCCCGGCTGCGTGGCGGCCGGCGATACGCGCGCGGAAACCGAGGCACTGATTCGCGAGGCGGTTGCCGAACACCTGGAGTTGCTGCGTGAAGGCGGCGATTTGATACCTGAGCCGCAGGCTTCGACGAGCCTGGTTGAGGTTTAGGGAGGGACCGTAGAGCCGGCAGGCGCGGGTTTGTGACTGTTTGTCTCTCCAGGAGTGGGGAGTCGGTGCTGGTCCCTGGCGTGGGAGCGTGCAGCGAGGGGTTTGCCGGGGGGCGCGGACGACCGGAAGCCCCCTCACCTTCTTCCGGCGAAGACGCCAGAATTCTCCTCTTACCCAGGCGAGGGAAGAGAACGGCGTCTCCTCGAAAGAATCGCCACCGCGCACCCTTCGGCGACGCGCCAGCTTCCCGAGGCGTGACAACAGAGCGGGCCTTGCGCCCAGTTCACCACCCGGCCACGTTGGATGGCCGACGGTGCGTAGCAACGCTGTAGCATGAATATCGACACCGGATTGGGCAGGAGGTCGCGATGGCCGTGATTGACGCCGCGCCGCGATTGCTGACGGCCGACGATCTGCTCCGGCTCTATAGCGACGGCGTGCGCGGCGAACTGATCCGGGGGGTGCTCTGCGAGACCATGC
>JAJDZU010000010.1 GCA_022824495.1 Chloroflexota bacterium
ACCACGCGCCCCGCCTTGCAGATTCGGGCTCGTGCTCACGGCCCCGGCAACTGTTCGGGCTCTGGGTCAGCGCTAGGGCCGGGACGACCTCGCTCACCGACGGTCTCAAGGGACCCAGGGGTCAACGGTCTGTCCCGGCCCTACGATCGTCTTGGACGGTCCAAGACCCTCGGAACATACAGGCTTGGGAATAGACAAGGGGTCTTCCGCGCAACCACGCCCGGGGTTGTTCAGCAGTCTCCTCTGAGGACGCACTGGCATGATGGCGTTGCCGCGCCGGCGCGGAACGGCGCCAGACGGAGCCCAAACATGAAACGCATGGCCAAGCCCGAAGGCCGCGGCAACGTGGTGCTGGAAGACGCCCCCATCCCCGAACCTGGCTACGGCCAGGTCCGCGTCAAGGCCGTCCGCAGCCTCATCAGCCGCGGCTCCGAAATCGGCCGGCGCTACGTCCTGGAAGAAGCCGTCGATCCCCAGATCATGGGCTATTCCATGGCCGGCGTGGTTGATGCCCTGGGCGAGGGCGTGGAGCACCTCGCCGTCGGCGACCGCGTCGGCGCCGTCGCGCCCCACGCGCAATACGTCGTCGGGGCCGCCATCCCCGAACGCCAGGCCAAGCTGCCCGAGATTCTCCCCCTCTCCCCCAACGTCACCTGGGACCAGGCCCCCTACTGGATGCTCAGCGCCTCCGCCGTGCGCTGGACCGACATCGCCCCGTTCCAACCCGGCAACGTCATCGTCGTCCTCGGCCAGGGCCTCGTCGGCAGCCTCATCCTCCAGGTCATGCGCGCCATCGACGCCGGCCGCCTCATTGCCATAGACGCCGCCCCGCTCCGCTGCGAGCTTGCCGCCAAACTCGGCGCCCACCACGTCGTCAACGCCGCTGACGAAGATCCCGTCGCCGCCGTCAGGCGCCTTTCCGAAGGCGTCGGCGCCGACCTGGTCGTCTACGCCGTCGGCGGACCCGCCGGCCCGAGAGCCTTCCGGCAGGGCATGGAAATGCTTGCTGAGGGCGGCGCCCTCCACCTCATCGGCAAGTACGAGCAGCAACACCTGCCCCTCAGCTCCGAGATCATCCAGAGCCGCCGCATCGTGGGCGGCTACTTCGGCGGCCAGTGGCACATCGGCTCCGCCCGCCGCGCCCTCGCCCTCATCGAATCCGGCGCTATCGACCCCCACCGC
The DNA here is from genome assembly GCA_022824495.1 of Chloroflexota bacterium. Lineage (GTDB taxonomy): Bacteria > Chloroflexota > UBA11872 > UBA11872 > UBA11872 > UBA11872. The sequence continues at coordinate 1,183 of JAJDZU010000010.1, forward strand.
ATGACCACCCACCGCTTCCCCTACACCCGCGCCCCCCAAGCCTTCCACCTCCTCCACGACCACCCCCACCAAACCCTCGGCGTCCTCCTCCACTGGGACACCGACGACAGCTAGCCGGCCGTACGTTTCAAGCGGCGGCCCAGCAGGCCAGCCTGAAAGAAAGCGCCGAGCAACGCTTAGACGATGCTTGCGCGCTAGACAGCGTGGATGACCCGCGCCGCGTGCTCTCCCACGTTCCACAGGCCGCCGTCTCGCAGGTGTCTCTGAGCTGCCTCCGGAGGCTGCTGGGCTGTCTGCTCCACGAAGAGCAAAGACAGACTGTCGCCAATGACGGGTGCGGATGGTGCATTTAAGTCCGCAAGTCTTCGCTCACGCAGTTATTCGGGGAGATATGATCAAGCACCGTCGCTTGCCGGTGCTTGGGCTGGACCCGAAACCTCAAAGGGGACGGCATGAGCCAACGACGAATCGTATGCCCCGCCTGCCTCGCCCTCGACAGGCAGAATCCGGATGTGAACTAGGCAGGTGAACAAGAAAGGACTGACATCTGAGAAAACCCAACATCGTGCTCCTAACGTGCGCGGCTGAAGTGCCCACGGCCGCCGTGGTGAACATCGGCGTCTTGAACAACCAGATCGCTAACATGCCGATTGATGGGCCGGACTGATGCGCAAAGGCATCCTGCTGGGCATCGGGGCATGGTTCTTCATCGTGTCAGCCGTCATAATCGCGCTGGCGGCTTGGGCGCTCGGCTTAAGCTCGATCACTCGCTACAGCGCGTTGCCGGACGACGAAGAAATAAACGAGAACATTGTCGTCGTTGAGGACTCCATTGAATGGAAGCTGATATCGCAATCCGACGACTATGGGAATCAAGCGCGCGTTTCTTTCAAGTTCACGTTACGCAATCCGACCAGCGAGGATATCGAGGTTCGCGTGTTTGACCTGCGCATTTGGTTCTTTGATTCCGAAGGCTTTGCTCTTGCTCGCTACAACTACGCTGACGAGTTCACCGTGCCGGCCAACGGCCAATACACGTACTCGGCGCCGCATGGCCTGCGGGGCGGCCTCGGCGAGCAAGTGGCCTACATCGAAGTCCTGGGAGTGCGATCGAAATGAAAGTTCGGAAGGCCATCGTTTGAGTTACCTGGGCCAATCCGGGCTAATCTCACTTCAGGACCTGTCCTTTGGTGTCAGATGAGCCCTCACGATTGGCCGCCGCCAAAACCTGACGACATGCCATCCGATGAGTACGTCGAATCGTGATTCGGAGGCGGGCTGTGCGGATGATCGCCACCCCGGTCACCGCGAGAATCCTGATGATGAGAATCTCAATCGATCCAAGCTGCAAGATCTACCTCCTGGCTGATACACGCCTGAGCTCTGGCCCTCTTCCGTCCGAGCTAGGCCGGCCACCTCGCAGTCCGCGCGCCGCAGCTGGTACATCGCCACTGACCGTCGCCGCCATGCACCACACTCGCCTCGGCGAAGCGCGGGCAGCGCATCCGCTGCCCCGCCGTGAAGGCGAGAAAGATCAGGTTCCAGTGCTTCCCCAGCACGCGGCGGATCATGGCAGCGTCGGAATGAACTGGAAGCAGTAGGCGACGGCTGACCCGATGATGTAAGGGCTGATTGCCACGACGGTTAACGGAACTGTTACCACGACGCCGATCACCATGCCCGTCAGGATCAGCGCCAGCCGGTGTCTCGTTCTCATCGGCGTCCCTCCCGCGCGGGGTGAGGTGACATGCACCACCCCGCGCGCCAGATTACGACTTGGGCGTGTAGTCGCCATCGCCGTACTGCGTCTTGTTGATCGTAATGGTCTCAACAGGGTTGCAATTCGGCGTGTACGGCGGCTCGTAGTTCGGTCGGCAGACTTGGTATTTGCCCCACGCCTTGTCTTTGTGCTTCGTGTCACCTAGCCCGCCGCTCACCCACTTGTCGTCCGAGCCTCGGTTTTTGATGAATGTACCGGGGCCTGGGGAAACACCAGTCTCCCAAGTGTGATCGAACTCAGGCTCACCTCGGGCGATGTACGTGCCGTCGTAGCACCACTCTGTCCAGGAAACCAGCTTGTACATGATGAAGGGTCCGGTGGTGCGCTTGCGCGTGACGGTCGTCCGCTTGCACTTGATGGTGGACGACGCCTGCACGTCGGAGTTGGTGAACCCCGGCTCAACGGCACTTTGGACGACGGTCGATTCGCCCGGGATATCAACGGTCTCGATCGTCGTGACAGGGGGTTTTTCGGCTACCGGACCTTACGCATACACGCTCCCAATCAACAGGGACGCGCCGACCGCTGTGACTAGCAGGGCGAACACAATTCGGAGCATCGACTGCCACATGGCAATCCCCTTCGGCTCTGCCCGCCAGGAGAATCGCCGTTGATCCTGACTCCAGCGAGCCATGAACCATGAGAATCGTATATGAAATACTTGACGTATAACAACTCACAAATGCGGCTCTGTTCATTCAACTCCGTGCATCGCCTCCCGGCCCCCATCAGCTCCGCCGCCGCTAACCGCAGCCTCCCGACCACCCAACGCATCACCTCCACCCGCGCCCCCGGTGCCTTCCACCCCCTCCAAACCCTCAGCGCCCTCCTCCACTGGGACACCGACGAAACTTGGCTGCCGCACACCTCACGCAGCAGCGCGGACACCCTTCGTCTCTCGACGCCGTGACCCGTCAACCCCTCGGCGCTTCCGCCGGTCCCCGGCGAACCGGCGCCATCCGCGCCCAGGATCTTCATTGCTCTTCGTTCTCGGAGAGAGTACACTGTCCGCAGACGTTTACACAACCGTTCCCGGAGAACCCCTCGTGCCCACCCCGCCAGCCCGAATCCCAAGCCCCCGCCCAGGCCATCCCAGCACGCCTCGGATCGGGCGAATTCGGGCCCCGCGCCGCCTCAAGAGTTTTTTGGAAAAAACTCTTATGTGCGCACGAGGGCACATTTCCGGCCGCCGTTCGGCCTCAGCCCGTAACCTTCCCCGCCCTTCGATCCCGCTCCCGCGCCGCCGCCTCCCGCCGCTCCGGCGCACCCCAGCCACCACCCCCCGCCGTCCGGTGCTCGAACACGTCCCCCCGCCGCAGCGCCGTCGTCCCCTTCCCCGCCAGCTCCATCCGCTCCCCGTCCCGCACCAGCACGCTGCTCGACGTGGCCCCCGGGTCTCCCCCCTGCAACCCATACGGCCCCCGCGTCCGGCGGTCCGAGCGCAGGTTCAGCGTCGTCTGCTCCGCCAGCATCCGGTAATGACGCTCCACCGCCAGCCCCCCGCGGAACTCCCCGTCGCCCCCGCTGTCCGGCACGAACTCGTACCGGTCGATCGCGATCGGATGCTCCGCCTCGATCACCTCCGCCGGGTTATTCGCAAAGTTCACCACCACGCTCGACACCCCGTCCGGCCCGTCCGCGAACGGCCGCCCGCCCCACGACCCGAACAGGAACTCCAGCATCACGAACGGCTCGCCCTCAGCGTCGTACCCCGCCAGGCTCACCCCCGTGTCGCCCCCCGCCTCCGCCGCCGGCACCCGCTCCGGCACCGCCTGCGCCAGCGCCCCCAGCACCGCGTTGGCAATCCGGAATCCCGTCAGCCCCCGCGCCGCCACCGGCGCCGGAGGACGCGGATTCACGATCGTCCCCTCCGGCGCCGTCACCTCGATCGGCCGGAAGTGCCCTTCGTTGTTCGGAATATCCGTCGGCATCACGCACCGCACGCAGGCATACGCCGCCGACTTGGTGAACGGCATCGGGCAGTTGATCGACCCTCGCACCTGTTTGCCCGACCCCGTGAAGTCGACCGTGATTCTGTCCCCCTCGACGTGCAGCGTGACCTGGATCGGAATCGGCTCGGGATCGATCCCGTCGTCGTCCAGGTAGTCGGTGAACCCATAGACCCCAGCCGGAATCTCCCGGATCGCCAGCCGCGCCCGCTCGGCGGCGTAGTCCAGCACCGCCGCGCCCAAGTCGGACAGCCGTCGAGGCCCGTGCTCCTCGGCCAGCGCCAGCAGTCCGCGCTCTCCCACGTGCCCCGCCGCCAGTTGCGCCCGCAGGTCGCCCAGCACCTGATTGGGCACCCGCACGTTCCGCTCCAGCAGCCGCCACACGTGCTCCACCGGCTGCCCCGCCGCCATCAGCCGCACCGGCGGCAGGCAGATGCCTTCCTGGAACAGTTCCGTCGCGTCGCACCCGTTGCCGCCCGCCGTCTTCCCGCCAACGTCCGCGTGATGCGCAATCGTCACCACGTGCCCAATCACCCGCCCGTTGCGAAACACCGGCTGCGCCGTGTAGATGTCCGGCAGATGCGTGCCGCCGGCGTATGGGTCATTGAGCGCGTACACGTCCCCCGGCCGCATCTCGCCGCCGAACCGCGCCAGGAACGCCCGCATCGCGTCCGGCACCGATCCCAGGTGCAACGGCAGCGTCAGCCCCTGTGCAATCAGCCGCCCCTCCGGGTCGCACAGCGCCGCCGAGAGGTCCATCGAATTCTTCAGGTGCGTCGACCGCGCCGTCCGCACCATCGCCACCGCCATCTCGTCCACCAGCGCCGCCACCGCATGCCGAAACAGCTCCCGCTGCACCGGATCTACCGCGCGTCGCCTGGAGCTCATCGGCTCGTCTCCAGCAGCAGAGCCCCATCCACCTCGCGCGCGCAGCGCCAGCCCGGTGGAACCACGGTGGTGGCGTCATAGTCCTCCACGATCAGCGGACCCGATTCCGGCCTGCGCCCCAGGTCCCCGCGACGCACCACCGGCACGCTCCGCCACCGCCCATCGAACCAGGCCCGTCGCTCAGTCCGCTTCTCGCTCGCCGCCTGCGTCTCGCGCAACGTAATCGGATCATTCGCTCGCACCGCGCTCACCCGCAGCACCGCAGCGATAACCGGACTGGTCGGATCGCGATGCCCATACGTGGCTTCGTGCAAGGCCTCGAACCGGTCTCGAATCGTGTCAAGCGTCCGCTTCGTCACCCGCCCTCCCGGAATCCCCGCCGGAATCTCGAACGACTGCCCCCGATACCGGCACTCGGCCACCGACTCGATTTCAAGCTCAGCCGCCCGATATCCGCCCGCCGCCGCCAACTCCACGCAGCGCTCACGCAGCGACCCCAACGCATCGCCCAGCCGGCCGGCTGCATCGGGAGCACCCAGGTCGATCAGCGGCGAATGCGTGGCCATCCACCTCAAGTCGGCGCCCAGCAACCCGGTAGCGCTGAACACCCCGGGACCCGCGGGCGCCAGCACCCGCCGAATTCCCAGCAGGTCGGCCACCGCCGCGGCCATGCCCGGCCCGCCGCCCCCAAAGGCCACCAGCGTGAAGGCGGCCGGGTCCACGCCGCGCTCGCTCGTAACCGCCCGCAAGGCACGCGCCAGCTCAGCCGCCGCTACCTGCCGTGCGGCATCCGCCGCCCGCGCAACGTCGGTCGCCAGCGGAGCGGCCAGGTGTTCCGCTACCGCCCGCTCGGCGCGCGCCGAGTCGATTGCCATGTCCCCGCCAAGCAGGCCGGTTGGACTGACGTGACCCAACACCACGTTCACGTCCGTCAGCGTCGCCTCCCGCCCGCCGCGCCCGTAACAGGCCGGCCCTGGATCCGCGCCCGCGCTATCCGGTCCTACCGACAGACCACCCGCCTGGTCTACCCGCGCGATGCTGCCCCCGCCGGCCCCAATCTCGGCCAGGTCGATCGTCGGCGTCCGCAGCAGGTAGCCCGAGCCGCGGGTCAGGCGCGTCCCAGAACTGATGCCGCCGCCCAGTTCAAGCTCCGGCGCGATCGCCGGCGCGCCGTCCATCACCACCGCCGCCTTAGCGGTCGTACCGCCCATGTCGAACGCCAAAACGCGGTCCAGCCCGCGCGCCCGCGCCAGCTGGGCGGCCGCCAGCACCCCGGCCGTCGGGCCCGACTCCAGGCAGAACGCCGGCAGCTGCGCCGCCTCCGCCGCCGGCATCACGCCGCCGCTGGACTGCAGCATCAGGATCGGCGCCGTCGAACCGGCATCGTGCAACGCCTCGGCCAGCCGTCCCAGGTAGTCCCCCATCACCGGTCGCAGGTACGCGTTGATGACCGTCGTGCTCGTACGGTCGTACTCGCGAATCAGCGGAAGCACTGCCGAGCTGCGGGAAACCGCTGCGCCCGGCAGCCGCTCCCGCACCAGTCGCTCGACCTCAATCTCGTGCTCGCCGTTGACGTACGAGTTCAGCAGACAGATCGCCACGGCCTCGACATCGGCCTGCTCCAGCACGTCCAACGCCCCGGCCACGCTCACTTCGTCCAGCGGCTTGACCACCGACCCATCGGCTGCCATTCGCTCGTTCACGCCCAATCGCAACCGGCGCTCCACCAACGGCTCCGGCCGCGACCAGCTCAGGTCATACAGCCGCGGATAGCGCAGCCGCCCGATCTCCAGCACATCGCGGAAGCCCTCGGTTGTAATAAGTCCGGTACGCGGCCCACGACGTTCCAGGATGGCGTTGGTCGCCACCGTGCTGGCGTGCAGCAAGCTGGCCAGCGGTTTCAGCGAGCCGCCGCAACAAGCTGCCAGTCCCGCCAGCACTCCGGCATCGAAGTTCGGCGGCGTGGACAGCGTCTTATGCCGCGTAGCCGCGCCTTCCTCGTCCACCGCGACCAGATCGGTAAATGTCCCGCCAACGTCCGCCGCCACGCGCAGGCCGCCGGTGCTCGGACTATCGGCCCTCAAGCTGCGGTCCGCTACGCCAAAGCCGGAGCCGCCGCGCGCCCGGCCAGCGCTCCCAGCGTGGCGGGAACCTCCCAGCCAAGCCGCCGCGCAACGGCTGCGAACGTGGCGCTGTTGCTGCTGACCACCGGAATCCCATACGCCGCTTCCATCGGCCGGATGACCTCAAAGGTCGCCAGGTTGGTACACGACAGGAAGATCGTGTCGGCGTCGTCCGGCGGCGGCTGCCCGTCGACGAATTCGCGAAGTTCGTCCGAGGCGACGTCGGCGATCTCCACGGCGGCGGTGATGCCCAGTCCATACGCACACAACGTGTCAACGCCATGCGTGGCCAGGAACTCCTCCTCGTGATCGTTCAACTCGGCCGGATAGGGCGTATACAGCGCAACCCGACGGCTCCCCAGCGACTCCAGTGCCTCGGCCACCGAGCCGGAGGTGGTGATCGCCGGAGCGTGTGCCGCCGCCGCAATCGACTCACGCAGCGCCGCCTCGCCGTCGCGTCCGTCCACGAAGCTGCTGGCCGTGCAGGCGAACGCCACCACATCCACCAGCGCGCTTCCCACTTCGTCCGCCGCTCGCTCGGCATGCGCCAGCATCTGGCGCGCGTCGTCCACGCCGCAGACCGAGTTGCGCATGCGAGCCGAATGCACACTCGCGGTCGGCGGCGTCAGCCGCCAGAACTCGGGCTCCACCACCGTATTCACCGACGGAACCAGCAGCCCTACCCGTTGCATGGCAACGTCCTCTATCGCCCCTCGCGGCTATCGTCAGCGGGCGACTGCGTTGGTGTCAACGCTAGCGACTCCAGACCTGTCGACGCAGTCCCACGACCGTTCTACGCTGAACGCACTCGGCGGGCGAGGAGATTGCTGATGTCCCGTCTAAGGGTGAGCGTCGTCGGTTGCGGAGCGATTGCCCAGATCCAGCACTTGCCGCACCTGCGCGACGGGCGTGACCGCTTCGAAATCGGCGGCATCTGCGACATCGCGCCGGAACTGCTGCGCAAGGTCGGCGACGACTTTCACGTACCGGAGCATGCGCGCTTCACCGATGTCCACGACCTCGTGGCCTCGGAGATCGACGCGGTGCTGATCTGTTCGTCCGGATCCCACGCGCCCCAGGTGCTGGCCGCCGCCGCGGCCGGCAAGCACGTGCTGGTCGAGAAGCCGGCATGCATCACGATCGCCGAGGCTCAATCCATAATCGACGCCTGCGATGCCGCCGGCGTGGTCCTGATGGTGGCCTATCCCAAGCGCTACGAACCGAGCTACGCCTACGCCGCGAGCCGCGTGCGGGCGATGGACGACGTCAGGCTTATCCAGATCAACCACCTGCATCCGTCCAACGACCTGCACATGGCCGAGTTCTCGTTTCACCGGGCCAACCTGCCGGACGACGTCGTGGCTCGGGTGCGGGCGACGGACACCGCCTTGATCGCGGAGGCGCTGGGCCTGGATTCTCCGGCCGACCACCTGGTTCGCGCCTACCAGCTATGCAACGGCAGCCTGATTCACGACATCAGCGTGCTTCACGGCATGTTCGGCCCGCCCGAGGCGGTGTTGAACACAGAGATCTGGCGCGACGGGGCCGGCCTAACGACTACGCTGCGCTACCCGAACGACTTACGCGCCGTTCTCACCTGGATCGACCTGCCCGATCTGTGGGCCTTCGAGGAGACCTTCGCCGTCTACGGACGCTCCGAGCGCGTAATCGTCTCGTTCCCCACCGGCTTCAGCCGCGGGCTGCCGACGACGGCGGTCATTCAGGAGCCGGACGCCGACGGCGCGCCGTCCCGCCGGGAACTGTCGTGGCACGAGAACCCGTTCAAACGCGAACTCGAGCACTTCCACGATTGCATTCAGTCTGGCCAGGAACCGGACACGCCCGGCACCGAACTGATCGACCACCTGACGCTCGTGCGCGACATCGTGCGCGCGTCGTTCACCGGCGGGAGTTGAGCATGGCCTTCCGAGTCTTCGATTCACGCACCGACATCCAGAACCTCATCGTCCATCCCGACATCCGCGCGCGGTTTCTCCAGATGGAGCCGGGCGAGGAAAACGTCCCTCACAGCCACGACCTGGGTGCCGAGATCTTCCTGATCCTTGAGGGCCAGGCCGAGTTTGTGATCGAGGGTCACACTGAAATCCTGGGCCCCGGCCAACTCTGCTTCGCCGACCGCGACGAGATCCACGTCGTCCGCTGCGTCGGCGACTCGACGATGACCATGTACCTGTCGGTAACCCCCCACATCGACCCCACGCACACTATGTGGGAGGAGAGCGGGGTCAAGGCCCCGCCGCGCTACGGCGGGTCAACGAGCGCCGAGCGCGCGGCCATGGACGCGGAGTCCCCGCCGACTCCCATCGCCGACTTGGCCGCCGCCCATGCGGCCGCCGCCGACGAAGCGTCCCAGGCCGCACGGGCCGCCGCCGAAGCACAGCGCGCGGGCGTCACGGCATTGGAGCAGGCCCTGGCCGACGGCGATCAGCCGGCCGCCGAAGCGGCAGTCGACGACATGTGGGCGGCCCTCTATGACAGCTTCAGCGCGAACCGAGAGCTAGCTGCCGCCTGGAACGCGTTGGCGCCCCGAGTCGGCAGGCAGTGATTGCGGGCCAGTAGCTAGTCCGTCCCCGCCGCCCAGGCGCCCAGCGCCATGTACCCGCCGTCCACGTTGACGAACTCGCCGGTCATGAACGACGCGCCTTCACTGGCCAGGAAGACTGCAACGGCCCCAATCTCCGAGGTCTGGCCCACCCGCCCCAGCGGGTGCGAGCTTCCCCACAGGTTCAGCATCTCGTCCTCGTCGCCAAACGCTCGGGCCGCCCCACGCGCCAGCGGCGTGTCGATGGTTCCGGGGTTGATGGCCAGCACCCGGATGTTGTCCTTGGCAAAGTCCAGCGCCATGTTGCGGGTCAGCGAAAGGCTCCCACCCTTGCTGGCGGCGTAGGCCGGCACCTGCGGCTGGGACTGCAACCCCTGCACGCTGGCGATGTTAATGATCGTCCCGCCGCCGCGCGCCCGCAGGTGGGGGATCGCGAACTTGGACATCAGGAACTGACCCTTCAGGTTGATGTCGATGATGCGGTCCCAGGTGGCTTCATCCATCTCCTCGGCCGTCATGTACGAAGCCGTCGGCTGGATTCCAGCGTTGTTGACCAGCACGTCCAGCCCGCCGAACTCGGCCACGGTTTCAGCAACCATCCGCTCGGCGTCCCCAATTGAACTGACGTCACCGATTACCGCGCTGGCGCGCTGACCGTCGCTTCGCAGGCGCTCAACCAGGCTGCGAGCCGCTGCCTCGTCGACGTCGGCCACGCTCACGGCCGCCCCGGCGGCGGCGAACGACTCGACAATTCCACCGCCAATCCCCATGGCGCCGCCCGTCACCAGCGCTACCTGTCCGTCGTGCTCGCTCATCAATTCGTTCCCCGCCGATACGCCGCGAACAGCCTAGCGGGCGCGGCTGGTGAACCGGCGCGTAGACTCCCGTCCAACTCATGAGCACGCCTGCGGCGTCACCCGCAATCACCGAAGCCGGCCGGCGCCGCATCCTCGGCGCGTTATTCGTGGCGCGCGGCAGCATCGGCGTTGGGTATCTGGCCGGATTCATCGTGCTCACCATCGCCGGCAAAGAACTCAGCGGACACACGGAGTTGGCTGGATTGCCGGCCGCTATTTCGATGGTCGGTCGGGCCATTGGACCGCCGCCGATCGCCCGCGCGATGGATGCGTTTGGACGACGACCGGCAATTGCCGGCAGCTACGCGGTGGGGGCCGTGGGCGCTGCGACGGCCGCGCTGGCAATTGCGGGCGGACTGTTCTGGCTGCTATTGGCCGGGTCGTTGCTGATGGGCGTCGCCCGGGCCGGCGGCGACATGTCGCGTTACGTCGCGGCCGAGGTGTACGAGCCAAGCCGCCGCGGTCGGGCCATCGGAATCGTCGTTTGGGGCGCCACCGCCGGCGCCCTGGGCGGGCCGCTGCTGGGTGGGTTTGCCCAGGAGTTGGCGGAATCGCGCGGGCTGTCGTACCTGGCCGGACCGTGGGTGGCGGCGGCAGGTCTGCTGCTCTTTTCTGCGCTCGTGACCTGGGTGTTCGTGCGGCCCGATCCGCGTGAGGTGGCCGATACGACCGCGGACGCCGCTCCAGAGGCCGGCGAGGCGCTTGACCTGCGCGGCGTGTTGCGCGACCGGCGGGTCCAACTGGGCATCTGGGCAATGCTCACCGGTCAGGGCGTAATGACCCTGATCATGGTTGTGGTTCCACTACACCTGCACAGTTTCGCGGAGTTGGGCGAGGCCGTTCCGGTAGCCATGACCGCTCATGTGGCTGGCATGTTTGCCTTGGCGCCCCTCACCGGGCGCCTGGTGGATGCGCTGGGACCCCGGCCGATGGTGCTACTGGGTGCGGTGCTGCTGATGCTGGCCAGCGCGCTGGCGGGGCTGGACGCTGGCCTGGGCACGGTACTGCCGGCCATGTTCCTGCTTGGTTATGGCTGGAACGCGTGCTTCGTGGCCGGATCGACCATGCTGGCGCGCGGGGTGCCGCTGAATGTTCGCGCCCGCGTTCAGGGGCGGGTCGAAGTTCTGATCGGCGTAGTCGGCGTGTTCAGCAGCTTTGCGTCCGGACCGCTGCTGGTGGGCGGCGCCGGCATGGGCTGGCTGGGGGCCGCGGGATTGATCTCGGCACTTCTGCTACTGGTCGCCCTCGGCTGGGAGCGTGCGGCAACGCGAGCGCCGGCAAGCGCATAGCTTCCTCCCGCCTACAATGGGCGCCGCCTGCCCGCCGCCAACCGAGCACCGCCATGCCGAACCTGTGGGGTCGCCAATTCAGCCGCGCCGAATTGATGGCGCGTATCGGAGACGTCTCGCAAGTCGGCGGGGTGCGCGAGTACCGCCTGGACGGCGGCGCCGGTGACGGGCTTCCGGTTGTCGATGTGAACACGGGCTCTGGCCTGCGCTTCACGGTCATTCCGGGTCGCGCCTTGGACATTAACGGAGCCTGGTTCAACGGCATTCCTCTCGGCTTTCGCAGCGCCGCCGGCGAGATGCACGGCGCGTACTACGAACCGGAGGGCTGGGGGTGGGTTCGCAGCACGGTGCTGGGTCTGCTGGTCACCGGTGGCCTCGACAACGTGGGCGACCCGGCCGTGGATCCCGACCGCCTCTACACCGACATGGGCCTGCACGGGCGCCTCTCGAACCTGGCCGCCTCCAACGTCCACGCCGACGGCGAGTGGCGAGGCGACGAGTACGAGATGTGGGTGCAGGGCCGGGTGCGGCAGGCCGCGCTGTTCGGCGAGAACCTGGAGCTCAAGCGGCGCATATCGACAACGCTTGGATCGGCCTCGATTCGAATTCACGACGAGGTCACAAACCTCGGTTCAGAGCCCGAGCCCGCGATGATCCTCTTCCACTTCAACCCCGGGTATCCGTTGGTCGACGACGGTTCCCGGTTGCACGTACGCAGCCGCTCCCGGCGGCCCTATGACGACCACTCGGCGTCGCTGGAGCCCGGCTGGGACACGTACGGTCCGCCGACTCCGGGCTGGCAAAACACGGTTTGGATACATGACGTCGAACCCGACGGCGACGGGCTGGTGCACGCGGCGCTCGTCAACCGTTCGTTCGGCGATGGCATCGGACTGGGATTCAGCTACCCGAAGGCCCAGCTTCCGTTTCTGAACCAGTGGAAATTCCTGGGCGTGGGCAACTACGTCACCGGCATCGAGCCGGCCAACTGCACCGTGCTGGGCCGCGCAACCAACCGCGCGGACGGGACGCTGCAAATTCTCGAGCCCGGCGAGACGGCCGAGTTCGATATTGAACTCTCTGTCCTGTCCGGGTCCGACGCCATCGGCGCCTTCCTCTCCAACATCGGTGAGTGACGCCTGCGATCACATCGAGACCCTGCGCGTTCGCTACTCCGATACGGACGCCCAGGGCATCGTCCACCATTCCAACTACTTCCGCTGGCTGGAGGAAGCCCGGATCGGGTGGCTGGGAGCAATCGGCCAGCCCTACGGCGACCTCACGGACCGGGGGATCTTCTTGCCGCTAACCACCTGTAGCTGCACGTTTCAGGCGCCCGTCTACGCAGGCGAGCACGTAGACGTGCATCTCAGTCTGGACACAGTGACTCGTGCCCGGGTTGGCTTGACATACGAAATCCTGCGCGGTGCGCAGGTGACCGCGACTGCCGCGAGTACGCACGCGTACGTTGATGCGGCGGGACGACCGCTGCGGTTGAAGCGCGACGACCCTTTTTGGCTGGCAATTCAGGAGGCGTAATGCGGGCGATCGATTCGGTGAGCGATGCGAAGAGCAACCGTGATTCTGCAGGCGACAACAGGTCAAACGGTCGAATGGACGGTCGTCTAACGTTTTCGGTGTTTCTCTCAGGCGTCATGCAGGGATCCAGGGTGGACAGCGGGTTGCACGCCCAGGACTACCGACAGCACTTGCGGGAGATCATCAGCGCTGCTCACCCGGAGGCGGAGGTGGTCTGTCCGGCGGAACTCAACCCGGACTCGGTGGTCTACGAGGACGGCGCCGCGCGGCGTGCCTTCATGGAAGAGCTCGATCTGGCGGCGCGGTGCGACGTGCTGGTGGCTTTTGCGCCCGTGGCAACCATGGGCACGGCGGTGGAAATGTATAAGGCCTATGAAGCCGGACGACTAGTGTTTACGGTTTCGCCGATGGCGTCCAACTGGGCCGTCCGATTTCTCTCTGACCGGGTGTTTGGAGACCTTAGTGAGTTCGAGACGTTTGTAACCGACGGAGGGTTGGGTCGCGCGGTGTCGGCGAATCTGGCGGTCCAATAGCGGCCGTTCGGCGGACTGTCGTGCATGAAGGCGCATCGCCGGAATCGGTAACTCAGCACCGACGGCGTGGCGAACCGGTCGGCACGCCCAATGTGATCGTCCTGCTCACCGACGATCAGGGCTACGGCGACCTGTCCTGCCACGGTAATCCCGTCCTTCGTACGCCCAACCTGGACCGGCTGCACGCGGAGAGTATTCGGCTCGAGGACTTTCATGTCGCGCCCATGTGCACGCCGACCCGCAGCCAGCTTTTGACGGGACTAGACGCGCTACGAAACGGCGCCACGTTTGTCTGCATGGGCCGGTCGCTGCTGAATCCCGCGCTGCCGACCATGGCCGACATATTCGCGGACAACGGCTACCGAACCGGCCACTTCGGCAAGTGGCACCTGGGCGACAACTATCCGTACCGGCCGCAGGACCGGGGATTTCACATGACGATCCATCACCCCTCCTGGGGCATCACGTCAGCGGCCGACTACTTCGAGAACGACTACTTCGATCCTCACGTGAGACGCGGCGCAGCAATCGAGCCGTTCGAGGGCTACTGCACGGACATCTGGTTTGACGAGACCATCAAATGGATCGACCAGGACCGGGAGACTCCGTTCTTCGCCTACCTGGCGACCAACACGCCGCACGGCCCGCACTGGGTGCCGGACCGGTACCGGCAGCCGTATCTCGACCACGTCGACCACGACGTCGCCAGCTTCTTCGGAATGATCGCCAACATCGACGAGAACATCGGACGGCTGGAGGCCTATCTCGAGGAGTCAGGTCTCCGCGACAACACCATCCTGATCTTCATGGGGGACAACGGAACGGCGACGGGCGAAGACGTTTACAACGCCAGCATGCGAGGCAAGAAGCGATCGCTCTACGAGGGCGGCCACCGGGTCCCATGCTTCATCCGCTGGCCGTCGGGAGGATTGGTGGGGCCGCGGCAAGTCGATCAGCCGACCCAGTGCCAGGACATTCTTCCGACGCTGATCGACCTGTGCGATCTGAAGGGGCCTGCGCCCTCAGAGTTCGACGGGGTCTCGCTGACAGCGACCTTGCATAACGAGGAGCCCATCGCCGACCGGATGTTCTGGGTGCAATACGGCCACGCCAGCGACGGTTGGTCGGGGGAGACGCGTCGCGGCGATGCCGCGGTGATCTGGGACAGGTGGCGTCTGGTTGGCGACGAACTCTTCGATCTCACGCGGGACCCCGGACAGGAAACCGATCTTGCGGGCCGACATCCCGAGGTTCGAGCCGCGATGCGAGAGGCATACACGGCGTGGTGGGATCGGCTTGGCGGCAACCTGGACAGCTATCACCCGATCACGATCGGCTCGGAGGAGGAGAATCCCACGCGGCTATGCAGTTGCGACTGGGCCTACGTCTACTGCGACAACCCGGGCAACATTCGCGGCTGCGTGATGGACAGCGGCTCCTGGCACCTCCAGGTTGAACGTCCTGGGTCCTACATGTTCTCGCTTTACCGCTGGCCGGAGGAATCAGACCTGCCGATTTCAGCGCCCGCTCCCGAAATGCACGGTGTTGACGGGTCGTTGCCTGAGGGCCGATCGCTGCCGGTCGCGCGCGCCTGGATGACGGTCGGTGAAGTCACGGCTGAAGGTGACGTCGGTCCCGAGGATCGATGCGCGACCTTCGTGGCCGACCTCTCCACGGGTCCCACAAGACTCAAGACCTGGTGGCTTGACGCTGACGGCGCCAGGCTGGCGGGCGCGTACTACGTCTCGGTGACGCGGCTCGCCTGAACGCCGTGCCTGCGGCCGATACATGTACGGCCGGCACCGGGAGCTCGGGAACGGCTTAGACTGGTTGCATGACGCTGCAAGCCCGCGCGCAACGACTTCCCGCCCGCTCGCCGCTCGCGGCGGCGGTAGTAGTTGGGCTGGTGACGGCTGCCATGTTTGGCGTCAGCGTTGGCGTCATCACCGGCGCCATCGACACGCCGATATTCGAGCGGGCGACTCCCGCCTACGCCATCGACTACCCGATCTGGACGCTCAACGCGCTGCTGGTCGGATCGCTGGCAGCGGTCAGCGTCTACGCCATGCGTCGGCGCCAGGACTTCGGCAGCGGCCCAATCTACGCAGGCGGCTTGCTGTCGGCCTTCGCCATTTCCTGCCCGCTTTGCAACGGGTTGCTCGTGGCTGCGTTCGGCACCGGGGCCGCGGCCAACTTCTTTGACCCGGCACGCCCGTTTATCGGTGGTGTCACGGCCCTGTTCATGGCGTATGTGCTGTATCGACGGGTTCGGACGTTGCGAGCCGGTTGCGACGACTGTGAATTGGTGGCCGAAGCGTCGGCCAACTGAGGGGCCTCGATCTAGTAGCGATCCGGCCAGTAGCAGTAGGCGTCGATCGGCGGAAAGATGGCATCCAGGACTTCACAGTCGTGGCCTGAAAGCTCCACACCGTGGATCTCCCTCAACTCAGCAGCCGACCGATATCCAAACAGGATCTCCGCCAGCCGAGCCGATGGCATCCGCACCCGGTGCCGGGGTAAGTCACCGCCCAACGGCAACTCGCCCGACCCCAGTTCAGTGTCAATCACGAGGCGCGACGGTCGCTGGCTTCCCAGGACTTCGGCCCGCTTGTGGGCGTACGGCCCGAGCGCCTGCAGCACGGCGTCCGGGAGGCTGAGTCTGACCATCTGCGAGCGGCCTATCGGGCGCTCCGAACGAGCGGTCACCTCGAGGTTTCGCAGATACCTCCCGACGCGGCTTGCCGGATACACGTGAAACACCAACCTGCCCATCCGATGTCGGACCGCCACGTCCGCCATGGCCCGGATCAAGGAGCCCGCCACCCCGCTGCTGATTGCCTGCGCATCCACGATGTCCAGTTGCTGCGCGTCGTGGTCGATCTCATCGCCGATGCAGTAGCCGACGATCTGACCGCGGTCGTCCAGCGCTACCTGCACCCAGGCGTCCAATCGGCCGAAATAGAGACCCTGGCGTGGACCCAGCCATCGCTCGGGTTCGCGCACGCGCATGCCGCTGATCCCGCTGGTCTCGCGGTTGTAAAGGCGAGCGATCGCGGGACGGTCCTGGGATTCAGCCTTGCGAATCCGGTGCCGGCGCGGCAGGGCTTCGGCGCGACGGGTGGAAACGGTGAAGTTGAACTCCGGCATCACCGTGGCGTAGGCCCAACGGTGATACAGGCCAGGGACGCCGTAGAGCGTGGAGATCGGCACACCGCGCGCTTTGGCCCGCGCCAGTACCGTCTCCAGCATGAAGCGCATGTGCCCCTGCATCTGATGCGCGTCGTCCGTGTGTACGCCCACGACGCCCGCACAGTCCAGCGTCACGCCCCGCAGTCGGTGACCTACCGTAAAGGTCTGCATCCAGCTGACCAGTTCACCGTCGACCTCAACGCGCACGCGCTCCCAGGGCGGTCCAAGCTCGTGCGGGAGAAACTGAATCGTGCGGTCAGGCACCGGCTCAGGCGGCGGCCAGCTTGGCCAGACTAACCAGCGCGCGCCGCAGCCGATCCCGGCAGCGCTGGCGTCCCAATACCTCCATCGTGGCGAACAGCGGCGGCGTGGCGCGTCGGCCCGTGACGGCAATACGCACCGGCATAAACAGGTCGCCAGCCCTCCAGTTCAGGTCGGCGGCCAGCGCGCGCATGGCGGCTTCCAGCGTGGGATCGTCGAACGGCTCCGTCGCGTCAACCAGTGCCGCTACTCGCTCCAGCGCTGTGGCGGTCTCGGCCGCCGAGTGCCGTCGGAACCTGACTTGCCCCATGTCCGGATCGAGATCGTCGTCGAAGAAGAAGTCCATCAACTCGGCTGTTCGGTTCAGATGCGACAGGCGCTCGTACTCCAGTTCCAGCGCCGCCGTGAAATATGGGCGCTGGTCGGAGCTAAGGTCCAGCCCGCCCGCGGTCGCGTATGGCCACGCCCGCTCGGCCAACTCCTGCAGGTCCAGCCGTCGAATCCAGACGCCGTTGAAGTGGTCCAGCCGCTGTGGGTCGAACACGGCGTCGGCGCGGTTCACCCGCTCCAGCCGGAACTCCTGCACCAACTCGTCCAAACTGAAGATCTCGCGCTCGTCCCCCGGCGCCCAGCCCAGGAAAACCAGGAAGTTGACCAGCGCCTCCGGCAAATAGCCCTGCGTTCGGTATTCCCCAACCCATTGCGCGCCGTCCCGGCTCGAGAACTTCTGGCGGCGTCGGTTGACCACCAGCGGCAGATGCGCGAAGGCGGGTGGCGTCCAGCCAAGGGCTTCGTACAAGAGCACCTGTCGGAACGTATTGGACACGTGATCTTTCCCGCGGATCACATGGCTGATTCGCATGTGCTCGTCGTCGACCACGACGGCCATGTTGTAAAGCGCCGACCCGTCGCCCCGCGCAATCACGAAGTCGTCGACCTCGTCAGGACCGACGCGGATGTTCCCGAGCACGATGTCGTCGAACTGTACGGGACTCGGCTCGGACCGAAATCGGACTGCCGGAATCACGCCGGCTGACTTGCGCTCGGCGATCTCGGCTGCGCTGAATCGACGGCCCAGGCCCGAATAGCGCGGCGGCCGTCCCTCGGCCCGTTGCTGCTCGCGTTCGGCGGCGCGCTCGTCGGCCGTCGTGTAGTCGTAGTAGGCCCGCTCGTTAGCCAGCAGTTGCTGCACGGCCTCCCGATAGATGTCCTGCCGTTCACTCTGCCGATAGGGCCCGAACGGTCCACCCACGTTTGGGCCCTCGTCCCAATCCAGGCCCAGCCAGCGCAACCCCTCGTAGATCCCCTCTTCGTGCGACGCGTCGCTGCGCTGCGCGTCGGTGTCCTCAACGCGAAGGATGAAGGTGCCACCCAAACCACGGGCCATCAGGTAGTTGCACAACGCCGTGCGCGCGTTCCCCACGTGCAGGTCGCCCGTGGGACTCGGCGCCATGCGTACTCGGATTGGCTGAGTCATGGCGCGCAGTATCTCACCGGCAGCCGCGGCATTCGCCGCCACGGACGGCTCAACGGTCGTAGTAACCGATAATCGTGTCCATGGCTGCCGAGAGCTCGGCGACCCAGGCTTCCGGGGCTGCGCTGCTGGGACTCACCTCGGGCGTAATCCAGCCGCGATACCCCACGCGCCGCAGCGTCTGCATAACTACTGGCCAATCCACGTCCCCGTGCAGCAACTGCGTGAATCCCAACCATCCGCCTGGCCTGAGCGTGAAGTCCTTGACGTGCACGCGGGCGATGCGCTCGCCTCCCAGCGCCTCGATCCAGTGTTGCGGTCGCCCGAACTGCATCACGTTGCCGACGTCGAAGTAAACGCGCAGGCGAGGGCTGGCGAAGCCGTCCACGAACTCCAGCATGTCCCGCGGGCTTAGGATCAGTGCGTTCCAGACGTTCTCGACCGCCAGCGTCACGCCGGCATCTTCGGCCGCCGGCAGCAGTGCCTCGGTAGCCGCGCGCGCGGCGTCCCAGACCTGGGTGAACGGTTGGTCGTCGGTGACGACGCCGGGGATGTAGAGCAGCGTGTCCACCTCCAGCTCTGACGCCAGGTCAATGCTGGACCGCACCAGCGCCTGTCCCTCCTTGCGTATCTCCGCATCAAGAGACGACGCCGAGTACTGCCAGGGCAAACCCGCGTTGAGACCGAGGATCGGAGGTCCGTCGGCGGCCAGCCTTCGAAGCTCGTGTCGCTCGGCACCGGATGCTCGCAACGAGAACGGCCCGTCTGCCGGCAGCGTCAACTCCACACCCTCGAAGCCACCATGACGAGCGAGGCGAAAGATCTCTGGAATCTGCGGGTCGCCGCCCACGCAGCTATCACGCAGACCTTTGCGTGGGTGGGGTGCGGATTTCATTCGTGAAGGTGTCCAATACTCAGGGAGTGGGTCTTGAGCGTAGTTGGCCGCCCAAGAACAGTATCCAGGGCAGGGTTAAGGCTTGTAAGCAATGGCCTCCCCAAATGCAATGGCGCCGACGGCGCCCGGATTGGCCTTCCACTCGTCAATGCTGGCCTGCCAGTCATCGAGTTGCTGCTGTGACGCCAGCCCGAATTGCACGATGGCCGCCATGACCTTGGGCGAGAAGAACCAGTCGTTAATGAAGCCGTGGAAGAAGGCCACGTCTTCGGTGGCGCCGAAGTAGTCGAACGAGCCGGAGGCCTGGATATTCGAAAACCCGGCCTCCATCAGATGGGCCTTGAGCTCCCGTCCCATTTCGGGGTGGCCGCCGTTCCCGGCCAGGAGCCTGGCGAAGGTGGTCCAGGCGTGGACGGACTCTTCTTCGCCGGGATGCAGGAACGAGGAGGAGATCGACGATTCACGACTGGCAATGATGCCGCCGGGCTTCAGGACCCGCATGACCTCGGCCAGGGCCGCCTGGGTGTCGGGCACGTGCATGAGTACGGCGTGGCAGTGGGCGACATCGAATGAGTCGTCTTCGAACGGCAGGTCGGTTATATCGCCGGCGTGAAACGTGGCGTTGGCGTGTCCGCCGGCCAGGGCGGCGGCGCGGGCGAGCTCGATTTGGGAGGCTTCGATATCGACGCCGTGAAGCTCGCCGGGCTCGACGGCCTCGGCGAGACCGACCGAGAGCGTCCCGGGGCCGCAGCCGAAGTCCAGCACGCGCTGGCCCGGGCTGAGATGCGGGAGGAGATGCATGGCGTGGGTATGCACGCTGCGACGATCAAGCAACTGCTGAAAGTCGTCGCTGTAGCCCATGGTGTAGGTGGAGTCCTGTGCCGCCTGGTCAGACATTGCCGCCCGCTCTCTGATTGCCAGCTACCTGTCAGACATCGTAGGCCAGCAGCGAGAGACCCGAAAATCCCCGACGGCAAGGGGCGAAGTGATGGCCCGCCACCGTGGATGCGCCAGGCGAACCGGTGGCCGGCCAGCGTGGAGGCGCCTACCGGAAGCGGGGAACGTCGACGAATTCGTGTCGCAGGGCCGACGCGTAGGCGGCTTCGGTACAGGCGACGCCGGCCCAGCCGTCACGGCCGTCGGCGCACGGGGGGCGTCCCGTGGCAATGGCTTCCGCAAAGTCGCGTAGCAGGCCGACGTTCATGCTGGAGGCGAACGAGACTTCCCGGTACGGAGTCTCGGGATCAGTCTCGGTGACGCGGATGACGTCGTCGGTGATGTCGAACTGAACCACTCCCGCGTCGCAGACGATTCGGCCGCTGACATCGCCCCAGCGGCGCCAATTGGGTGGACGATTCCAGCTTGGGTCGCAGGTACCGATGACGCCGGAGTCGAAGACCTCGATCAAGGCGCCGGTGTCCTCCACCGGGATGTCGCGAGCCAAGGTCTCAGCCTCGCAATAGATCTGTGCGACTTCGGATTCGCTGAACCAGCGCATCAGATCCGTGGCGTGCACGATGTGGTCGCGGATGGCTCCGCCTCCGGAGCGCGCCGGGTCGATAAACCAGCCGCTGGGCCGGGCGCCCAGCACATTGGTGAGCGACATGGCTCTGATGGCGCCCAGTTCGCCGCTATCGAGGCGGCGCTTGGCCTCCCAGACGGGAGGGGAATGCCGAACGGGGTAGGCGGTGGCCAGCGTCACGCCACGCTCGGCGCAGCCGTGCACCATGGCCGTCGCGTCAGCCAGGGTAATCGCCAGCGGTTTCTCACAGAGTACGTGCATGCCAGCCTCGGCAGCCGCCAGCGTGAGATCGTGATGCGTGACGTTGGCGGAGCAGATGCTGACGCAGTCGACGTCGTCGGCCCGAAAGACGTCGGCGTGGCTTGCGTGGATCCGCACGGAGTCGCCACCGCTGCCCTCGGATAACACGTGCTCTGCTTGCGCGCGAAGTTCCGGGTCGGGCTCCGAGACTGCAACCAACTCAATCTCGGGCAGGTCAAGCATGGCTCGCAGGTAGGAGTACTGGTGGCCGTGCTCGAAGCTCACGGCGGCTATGCGGATGGGCGGGCTCATACGGACACCGCCATTTCGGAATCGCAGGCGTGAACGAGCGCGCGGTAGCCGGCGTGGGCATCGGTCAGCACGGCATCCAGTTCGGCCGGCGGTCCGGGCTGATCAGTGCAACAAAGATCGGCGACGAACCGAGCGTAGGGATGAACATCCGTCGCGGGCAGCGGCGTGGCGACCCCGCGACTTGTGACCCGATTGATGTCAAGCCGCGAGTCGTATTCGCGGATTCCGCCTCGGCCGAGGGCCTCGTAGAAGCGGAGGTCGGCGCCTGGGGGCCCTCCGGCGACGGCTTCGACGTAGGCGATCGAATCGTCACGAAAGCGTCCCACGCCGTAAATCGCCTCGAAGCCGGCGCCGCACGGTTGGCGGCGAGCGGCGATTCGCTTGAGGCCGCCACCCAGCGCGGTGAGGGCCAAGACAGCCCGCCAGGCGGTGGGACCAATGCCGGGCGACGCCGTGACCACGATGGCCTTGGTCATGGTGCGTCGACCAAGCGATTCGAGGTCAGCTGCCATGGCCGCTACCGGGCCGCTGCGAAGGTCCGGCCAGGCCGAAAGCGTTGGCGCACCGCGACCGGCCGGAATCGGAGCGCCAGAAACAATGGTCGCGTCCGAGTCGAGCAGGCGGTCGTGCAGATTCGTGGGGAGGGCTCCGGGATCCTCCAGGTCCACCACCGCGTCGGCGGCGAGGCGGGCGTCGGATCTCAACCAGTTCACCTGGCCGGACCCGAGGACATCCGCGTAGGCGGCGCGGCGTTCTGAGCCGGTTGGGCCCGGGCCAATGAGCGCGCGCCTGATCATTCGGAAAGCAGGTCGCGCTGCCAGGCTATGAGCACCGTGTTGATCATGCCTGCATGGTCGTACTGATCGTCCAGAATTCGCTGTCGAAGCTCGTGGATCGGAATGCGGACAACTTCCAGGATCTCGGTCTCGTCCAGCTTGGCCTCGCCTTGCGACAGGTTGCGGCCGATGAACATGTGCATGCGGAAGCCGCTCAAGGCCGGAACCGGAAGAAAGGAACCCAGGTCCTGCAGGTCGCCAATGCGCAGGCCGGTTTCTTCCTCGAACTCGCGGTGGGCGCAGGCGGCGGGTGTCTCGTTGCGGTCGACGTGGCCTGCAGGCAACTCCAGCATGACCTGGCCGGTGGGATGCCGGTACTGGCGCACACAGACTGCCTGGTTGTCATCGTCCATCCCAAGCACGGTGACGGCGCCACCGCTGAGCTTGAGGTAGGTGTAGTCCATCTCGCGGCCGTCTTCGCGGGCCCGCAGACGGTCGATGACGACGGGAAAGCGACCCCGCCAGGCCAGCCGGGAGGCGATGACGTCCCACTCGAGGTTCATTGATTTTCCGGGGCGGCCAGATGACTCGCCGAGGTTACGGCAGCGGCCAGGGCGCGGGGGCGACATGGGGTTGGATGAGGTTGGGGAGTTCGGCGATTGAGGCGATCACGGGCACCGGGGAATCGGCGGGGACGGATGGGTTGACCCAAACGGCGTCGATGCCGGCGTTCAGCGCGCCGTTGACATCCGCGTCCAGGCCATCTCCGACGTGGAGGACGCGCCGGCGGTCGGCTTGCGCGATGGCCAGGCCGCGTTCGAAGAAGAGGCGGTCCGGTTTCTCGGCGCCGATGTCGGCGCTGACGACCTGGGCGGCAAAGAAGCGTTCCAGGTCAAGCAGGGCCAGCAGGCGGCCGAGCCAACCTTCCCAGTTGGAAGCGACGACCAAGCGCAAGCCCTGGCGGTTGAGTGCTCGCAGGGCTTCGACGGCGCCAGGCATGGGTTGGTAGGCCTCGAACGAGCTGAAGCGCTGGTAGAGGGCGTGGCTGAAGTCGCGAGGGTCGGAGAGTCCCAGCGCCTCACCCAGGCGGGCGTAGTGGGTGCGCCAGTAGCGGGAGGAGGCCGAGGTGGTGATGGAGTGGCCGCGGGAGCGGCTGGCTTTGACGTCCCGACGCCAGATGTCGGCGGCCCGCCGTTCGAAGCTGTCTGGCGGATGCAAAACGCCAAAGTCGGCGGCGATGGCCAGGACGGTTTCGAGGAAGGGCGGGTGGATGTGGACAACCGTTTCGCCGATGTCTACGAAGACGGTCCGGTAGGGACCGCGGAGAGGGCGGGGCGTGGGGAGAGCTTGGTTCACGGGCGATTATCGGAGTTGCGGGTCAGTCGCGTCGTGCGACATATATGTGAATGATGAGGTCTGGCGCGATTTTCTGCGTGGGTGGACGGGGAACGGAAACCGGCGCGGGGCGAGCGCGGGTTCGATGGTCGGGATCGCTGGTGGAATCGCAGCGCCGCGAATTGCCCGCGCGGGGGCACGGCGATGGAGCGATTGGCCGACGCGTTACGGGCTAGATAGTTGGGGATGGAATGCCAGTTACGAGAATGTCGTTTATGTGAATTCCGGGAGTTGCTTCATAGTAATAAGGGTCAATGCAACCGATGCCTATGGAAATGTCATGCTGGTAGGGATACCCAGTGTCCTGATGCACGGTGTTGCCATTGACAAATAGTGCAACGGAACCGCCGTTGTAGACAAACTTAACGTCGAACTCCGCACCCCTCTTGAGATCACCATGGATCTCGTCTCTGAAGATGTCGGGACTATATATATGGCCTCTTTGCCATCTCAACGTTGAATACGATTCATAGTCATAGTATTCCCCGAGGATGATCAGGTCGTTTCTGAATACCGAGTTATGAAAGGCGTCGCCGAATTCGATAAGGGCTGCCGAGTATGTGCTGTCGTTCAACAGCACTCTCGCCGAAAGCTCGATCTCCCGGCCCTGGACTCGAAAGGCAAGTGGCCAGTCCCAGACGCCGCGCTCGGTCGCTCCGGAGGGACACGCCAGAGCGTCAAGCTGGGCCAAGACGGTTCGTTCGTAGCTCTGCTGCGGCGGACGGGTGGGCACCTGGCCGCGGTCGAGGTCGGCGATCCAGTCCAAGATTCGGGGTTGAATCTCCGCAGCGGGAACGAAGGCCTCCGCACTGGGACGCTCCGGCGTGCCGCCGGCGATCATTCCCGCGACATGACCGGTCCTGAGGACGGCTGGACCACCGCTGTTGCCTACATCGATTGGCGGCCGGAAGTCGGACCGCTGGTGCGAGGCGACGTGGGTGTACGACCGAAGCTCCGCGCTGGGCCAGGACTGGCAGGCAGTGGCCCGGCCGTTGAGGATTGAGGTGCTGCGGTAGCCGTGGGTCACGAGGTCATCGCCGACGGACGCGCTGCCGGCGTCGTCCCAGATCACGGGAAAGTGCCCATCGCCTTCTATCTTGATCAGGGCCAAATCGAAGGCGACATCACCGGCGACCAGGTGCGCCGTCGCGGAGTACCCGCGAGGACTCTCGACTCTGATGCTCTGGGCGTCCGACGCCAAGGTCCAGGTCGTGAGGGCATAGCCGTCGTCGGTGACGAAGAAGCCCGAGCCGCAGGCGTGATCGGTCTGCACGCGCAACAGGGACATCTCGAGGAACTCCGCGACGGCCTCCACGGTTGAGCCCTCGGGGCCGCGGCGGGTCAGGCCAAGGTTGAGTTGATCGCCGACGGCCAGCGGCGCTTCCGGGCCAAAGGCCAGGTACAGCTGCCAGGTGCGGCGGGGATAACGGTGGTCGCGCAGGGTGTCGCCGAGGAGGCTGAGCTTCACCGGGGATCCAGGGGACTCGGGGTGGTACTCGAGGACGGCGGATTGGAAGTACTGGCGAATGCGTTCGTCCGGTTGCCGGCCGGGGGTGTGGAGGACGGCCTCGGGATGGGTGTCGCTCCGTGCGTCCGTCTTGGGGAATCCAAAGGAGGCGACCCCGCCGAGGCGGTGGAAGAAGTCGGCGAAGCCGATCGGGACGCCCTCAACCGAGGTGTTCGAGACCGTGTGCCCCCAGGGACCAAACTCTTCTCCAGGGTTGGGGTTGGTCAGGTGGAGTTCGACGCCCAAGTCGGTGGAGCCACCGAGCCCGCCGCCCAGGTAGTCCCAGGCGAGGCGGCGCTGGAAGCTGTGCGCCCCGCCGCCGGGGGGCGGTTGCCAATCGACCACGCCGCGCTGGTAGTACTGGGTGAGGGTGCCGGGCGATTCCTCGAACACGGCGGAGGTGGGGTAGCCCCAGCGTTCGATGCCGCCAGTGCGGGTGAAGTTGTCGAGAAAGTTGGCCTCGTACGGCGTGCCGTCGGCGAACGCGCCCGCGACGTTGACGACGTTGTGTTCCAGGGGCTCAAAGAACTGGGTGGCGGTGACTTCGGCGGAGAGGAAGCCGGGTTCGGCGGCGCCGGCGGTGGAGGGGGAGGCTAATAGGTGGACGGCGAGGACGAAGAGGAGCACGAGGAATAGGGCTCGCGTGGAGAACGGAAGTACGACGCACCGGGGGAACGGGATCGTCACACCTGCTGTGCCCTATCGGCGTCGCGGGTCAACGTAACAGTTTCGACTGCTGGGCTAGTGGCCGGCGGCTGGCCGAAGCTGGCGAAGGGCGGTAGGAGCTAGTGACCATGGTCATGACTATGGGACGATAGGGGTCCACAGGGCGGGCGGGAGCGTGGGCATGGGTTTGGACGTGGGCGGTAGAACGGGAGTGAGGACGATGAAGGCTTCGGAGTTCAAGGCAAAGTGCCTGAAGTTGATGGATGAGGTGGCGGAGACGGGGGAGGAGATTCACATTACGAAGCGGGGGCGGGCAGTGGCGAAGTTGACGCCGCTGATGCGGCGGCCGAAGACGCTGTTTGGCATGGGCCGCGGGCGGATGAAGATTCTGGGCGACCTGGATGAGCCGCTGGGGATCGAGTGGGAAGCGGAGCAAGGGCCGCTGGACGGCAAATGATGGTGCTGCTGGATACGAGCGCCCTGCTGTGGCTCTGGTGCGGCGATGCCCGGTTAGGCAGGCAGGCGCGGGAGACGATCGACATTGCACTCCACAATGAGCGACTTGCGGTGTCGGCGATTTCGTTTTGGGAAGTCGCGATGCTGAAGGACAAAGGTCGGTTGGATTTCCCGGAAGACGTCGACCAGTGGCGGAGGGAGCTTCTGGGGAACGGGTTAGTTGAGATTCCGGTGACCGGCGACATTGCCACGCGGGCGGGTGCCCTGACGGGCATCCGTGGCAGCCCGGCGGATACCGTGATCGTGGCAACGGCGCAGGAGGGGTACCGGTTAGTGACCAGCGATAGGAAGATTCTGGCGTGGGCGGGGACGTTGGATCGGCTGAATGCGCAGGTCTGATGCCGAGTTCCGGCTGTGATTGGTGAAGTACGGGCGAGACCGGGTCTGGGCGGTCGTGGATTAGGTCTTGACGATGAGTGCTCGGAAAGGATGCCTGCACTCATCAGGCCCTGGAGGGGTTAGACGTGTCGAATGATGGAAGTGGCGCCGCGGGTGAGCGGACGATGTCGGCGACCGAGTTTCGGGCGAAGTGCTTAGGGCTTATGGACGAGGTTGCGGAGACGGGGCGGGAGATTGTGATTACGAAGCGAGGGAAACCGGTGGCGCAGCTAAGGCCAATTCGCCCGGTGCGGGAGTCGATGTTCGGTCGGGATCGGGACATTATCAAGATCCACGGAGACATCACCGCGCCGATTGATGTGGAGTGGGACGCCGAGACTGGGAAGAACTGGGATGAGCCACTTGTGCTCGGTTGGGTCCAAATGCCGGACTCGATTTTTTGACCGGCAACCGGATCGTCGTGGCGACAGCGCTGGAGGGATTGGCCGTGTCGACTGATGGGCAGACGGTAGCGGGCGAGTGGACGATGTCGGCGACGGAGTTCAGGGCGAGGTGCTACCGGTTGATGGATGAGGTGGCGGAGACGGGGCGGGAGATCGTGATAACGAAGCACGGGAAGCCGGTGGCGCGGTTGGTGCCTTGTCGGCGGAGACGGGGTGCGCCGTTTGGGATGTGCCGGGACGAGATTCGGATTCACGGTGGTATTGGGGCGCCGATTGACGTGGAGTGGGAGGCGGAGGTGAATCCGGATCGGGTGTTGAATCCGTGAGCCGCCTGGGTGCGACGGTGGTCTGGACGGCGGGTCAGTTCCATGCGTCGGCGCTATTGACGACTAGGGCGCGGCTCTCTCGACGGTGAATCCGCAACGCTACGTCGGAGGATTGGCGCCGACGACGGCAACCGACTTGATTCCCAGGCATGCCACTCAGACGAGGCTAGACGTCGGAAAAAGCTACAGATTCACGACTTCGGTTTGGCCGGAGAGGGTGGATTGGAGGAGGGCGTCGAGGGCGCCGATGATTTGGAGGTTTTGGGGGCCGCTGGTTTCGGGTTCGGGGCCGCCGTTGATCCAGGTGCCCCAACTGCGCATGACGATGACGTCGAGGGGCGGGCGTTCGGAACCTCCGTCGATGGGGACTGTCTCAAGTTCGCCGGAGCCGGCGAGGATTTCCTCGACGCCGCCGAAGCCACGGGTGTTGCGGTAGACGAGGGCGTCTTGGCTGCATTCGATGCGGAATTCGTGGGCGCCCTGACGGGAATCGGAGGTGGAGACCATGGCGACGCGGGCGCCGCTCTGGAAGGTGAGTTCGGCGGTGGCGGTTGACTCGCGGCGCCAGGTGGTGGCGGGCGGGCGGAAGCTGTGGCCGGCGACTGCAATGATGGGCTGGCCCATCATGGAGATGACGGAGTCGATTTCGTGGACGGTCATTTGCCAGAGCTGGGAGTGCTCGGAGTCGGGGTATTCACCGCCGCGGGGTTTGTAGGTGACCATGTGGCCGACCTGGGGTTCGCCGTGGACGCGTTGGGCGATGAGCCGCCGCATGGTGCGCTGGCCGGGCATGTAGCGCCATTGCTGGTTGACAACGACTTTGAGGCCGGCGGCGTTGGCCTTGTCCTGCAGGGTTTTGGCGGCGGGCAGGGTGAGGGTGTAGGGCTTTTCGACAAGGACGTGTTTGCCGGCATCGAGAGCCTGGCCGACGAGGAGTTCGTGGGTGCGGGCCCAGGTGGCGACGACGACGGCGTCGACATCGCCCTGGTCGAGGGTTTTTTCCAGGGAGTCTGAGGCGAGGTCTCTGGAGAGGCCGGCTTCGTCGATGCGTTGGTGGAGGAGGGGGAGGTCGAGGTCGACCCAGGCGACGAGTTGGAACATTTCGGGCAGGGCCTGGATGGCGTTGAGTTGGGCGCGGCCTCGGCCGGCGCCGACGATGGCGACTTTTATGGGGTTTGCCATGCGATGTGTTCCTGGCTCGGCTGGGAGCTGAAGGGTCATTCTCGCAGGTTGGACGGGGTGGTGTTGGCGGGCGTGGGTGCGCGGAAGACCCCTCGCCGAATGCCGGCGGGGACGCCGACGTCTGCCTCTCCCCTAAAGAGGGTGAAGAGCGGCGGATTCGACGCGGGGCGTGCAACAACGGTGGTTGCTGGCGGCGGGGAACGAGCGGACGGGTGTTGCTGCCAAGTCTGGCAAGGGGACGAGGCCATTGTTTGGCGTCGGCGCGTACGATGGCGCTATGCCCTTGAGTTGCTGCTTGCCGACGCGTGCCCCGCGAGGGTTGGCGTGCCTTGCGCGGCTGGGCGCCGTGGCGGCTGTGCTGGGCCTGGTGCTGGGCGGGTGCGAGGCGGAATCGACCTCGCGGGTTCCGACACCTTCGGCGATTGAAGCGGAGGTGATGCAGGCGGCGCAGGAAGCACCGCCGAGTCCTGCGGCCGCAGTGGCGGACGCGGTCGAGCCCGCGCGACGCGGTACCGCGGCACCAGCGGTACGAGAACCAGTCCAGCCAAGCTCACGACCGGCTGCCGAGGCCCCGGTTGCGACGGCGACGCCAACGCCGAGTCCCACGCCGACGCCCGCACCTGAGCCGCTGGACGATGCGGCGATAACGGAGCGACTGCAAGAGGCCGCAGACCTGATCGAAGGTGTGACGGGGTCGCCGGCGGCGATGCAGGCGGGTGCTGACTTGCAGGGGCCCCTGGAGGGGGCCGTGCTGGCGTTTATTGAGCGCTACGGTTCGGAACCCGAGGCGTTGGCGCGTTTGGATTACACAATCGGGCAGCTGCCGCCGCTCGTGTTCGACCTTGAACCCGCGGGCGCGCGGATTGCCGCGGCGGACGTGGACGGGGACGGGGCGAATGAGCTGATCGCGGCGTGGCACATCTTTGGGGTGCCGCCGATGTGGTTCGACCAGATTGAGGGTGGATTCGAGGCGCGCGAGTTTCCAATTGGCGGATCAGGGCCGAAGGCGACCGGGATGTCATGGGTGCGCTCAACCGCCGACTTGACCGATGACGGGATTGCGGACGTAGTGCTGGTCTTGACGTCACTGGCCGGGAGTACGCAGACCGAGAGGGTGCGGGTGTACCGGTGGAACGGCGAGACGCCACGGCGAATCTTTGACGTTCCGGTGGTGCTTGGGGCCGGGCCGGCGGGTTGGAACCTGCGTGATGGAGCGTCGCCTGTCGAGATCGAGACGTTGTGTCCGGCGCTGGGACATTTCGACGCGCCGCTGTTGCCGCATCCGGGGCTGCGCCGGACGTTTACCTGGGGAGGGCAGTTCTTCGAGGACGTGGGAAGGCAACTGGAGCCGCCGGTGTCACAGCAGGATCAGATGAACCGCGCGGAGGCGGCGTTTTGGGCGGGTCAGTACGAGGAGGCAGCGGCGGGGTATCGGGAGGTCATCGAGCGGCCAATTGCCAGCGGGAGTGCGATGGGATCTGAGGCGGATTGGAAGGGCCTGGCCCTCTTGCGGCTGGCGCAGATCGGGTTGCTTGGCGGCGAGGCCTTCAACCCGGCGCGGCTGCAGGCGGCGTTGGAACGGGGCGGGGAGATTGGGCTGATTGCTCGCACGATGCAGGAGGCGGTGGCGACGCCGGACCCGCTGCGGACGTTTGCGGCGTTGCAGCAACTGGACCTGACGGGCGACCCGCCACCGGGCAGGTATGGGTCGACTGACTTTCCGATGGAGCCGGGACTGGTGCTGGCGCTGGGGAAGGCGCTGGAGATTGGACTGCGGGGGCTGGGCGGCGATGCGCTCTCGGAGGCGGCGATCACTGGCCGGCTGTCAGCGCGAGGGGTTGACGTGCGGCGGGCGACGGTGGGCGACCTGAATAGCGACGGCGCGCTGGAGGCGGTGGTGTCGCTGGTGCGGCACAGCACGCGGGTGGTTGGGCCGCCGGTGAATGACTTCTGGTTCGTGTATCGGCACGGTACGCGCTGGGTGGCGCAACCGGTTGGGCCGGTGAGCGACAACGCATACCCGAATGGCGTTCGATCGGTAAGCCAGGGACGTGCGGTGTTTGCGATGACCGACTCGTCAGCTGGGCTTGAGAGCTATCTGAGCTTTGACGGGCGGCGGATGGAGACCTGGGACGAGGCGCCGACGCTGGAGGATCTGTATCCGGTGAATCCGTTTGATGGGCGGGGGATTGGGAGGTGTGAGGTTTCGGCGTAGGTCGGCGGGCTGGTGGTGGGTTAGAGGTTGGCCAGGATGATGGCGGTGGCGATGCCGATGACGGCGGTGAGGAAAATCGAGGCGCCGGCGACCATTGCGCCAACGCGCACATACACACGCTGCTCGAGTTCGCGCATCTCGGCGCGCAGGCGCGCCTGTGTGTCCTTGAGATCCGAGCGGAGCAGCGCAAGGTCGGCCTTCGTGGCCAAGTTCTCGCTGAAGCCCTCAGCAAATGTCGAGACAAGGATCGCGGCCTGCTTCTCGTCGAAGCCGGCTTCGTCTTGCAGCCGCCGGGCGGCCTTGAGGGTGTCGAATGTTACGGCCATGCGGTCATTCTACCGGTCACGGCGCCGACCCGGCCGGCCGGTCGGTCGTTGGCGGCTTACGCCTGGGCGCTGGTGAGGGAGGGGGATTGGCGGCTGGCGCGGGTTTCGAGGGGGTCGATACGGCAGGCGCAGATTTTGTATTCGGGGATCTTGGAGATGGGGTCGAGGACGTTGATGGTGAGGAGGTTGGCGGCGGCTTCGGCGAAGTGCCAGCTCATGTAGACGGTGCCGGGGGCGACGCGGCGGGTAATCCAGGCGCGGGCTTCGACGGCGCCGCGGCGGGTGCTGACGCGGACGAGACCGCTCTTGGGGATGCCGAGGCGGTCAGCGTCTTCGGGGGAGACCTCGACGAGGGGTTCGGGGTAGGCGTCGTCCAGGCGTGAGCGGCGAGTCATGGCACCGGTGTGCCAGTGATACAGCACCCGGCCGGTGTTAAAGATGAAGGGGTAGTTGCGGTCGGGGACTTCGACGTTTTCGCGCCAGTGGACGGCGTGCATGCTGGCCTTGCCGTCATCGGTTGGAAATCTGTCGCCGAAGAGCCAGAGGGCGCCGGGGTCGTCGGGGGTGAGGCAGGGCCAGCGAAGGCCGCCTTCCCGGTCGAGGCGCTCGTGGCTCAAGCCGGCGTGGCTGGGGGTGACGCGGGCGATTTCGTCGAAGATCTGGGACGGGGTGTCGAGGCCGAGGTGGCGACCCATGCGTCGTGAGAGGTCGGCGATGATTTCCCAGTCTTCACGGGCTTCGCCGGGCCGGGGGAGGATGGGCCGGACGCGCTGTACGCGGCGGTCAGTGTTGGTGTAGGTGCCGTCCTTTTCGGCCCAACTTGAGGCGGGCAGGACGACGTCGGCGATTTCGGCGGTTTCTGTCATGAAGATGTCCTGGACGACGAGGAAGTCCAGGTGGCGGAAGTGGCGGCGGGAGGCGTGGAGGTCAGGGTCGGCCATGAGCGGGTTTTCGCCCATGATGTACATGCCGCGGACCTCGCCGGCGCCAGCGGCCTGGCCGATTTCGATGGTGGTGAGGCCCTGCCTGACGGGCAGTTTGGCGCCCCATTGCTCCTCGAAGTAGCCGCGGAAGGTCTCGTCTTCGACGGAGCGGTAGTCGGTGAAGTACATGGGGATGGCGCCGACATCGCTAGTGCCCTGGACGTTGTTCTGGCCGCGCAGGGGGTTAAGGCCGGTGCCGCGGCGGCCGACGTTGCCGGTGGCCAGGGCGAGGTTGATGAGGGTGAGGCAGGCCTCGGTGCCGTGGGTGTGTTCGGAGATGCCGAGGCCCCAGTAGAAGGCGGTCTTGTCGGCCTTGCCAATGATGTGGGCGGCGCGCTCAAGGGTGGCGGGGGGGATGCCGGTGAGGGGTTCCTGGCGTTCGGGGGTCCAGTGCTGGACGGCGGCGGCGACGGCCTGGAAGTTCTTGACGCGGTCGGCGACGAATTCTTCGCTTACAAGGCCGTCGCGGATGATGACGTGGAGCAGGGCGTTGTACATGGGCACGTCGGCGCCGGTGCGGCATTGCAGGTGGACGTCGGCCCAGCGGGTGAGTTCGATGGCGCGGGGGTCGGCGACGATGAGCTTGGCGCCATTGCGAATGGCGGCCTTCATCTTGAGGGCGGTGATGGGATGGGTTTCGGTGGTATTGGAGCCGGTGACGTAGATGACGTCGTTTTCGGCGATTTCGTCGAGTGAATTGGTGAAGGCGCCGGTACCGATGCTGAGGCCGAGGGCGGCGACGGAGGAGGCGTGGCAGAGGCGGGTGCAGTTGTCGATGTTGTTGGTGCCCAGGACGACACGGGTGAATTTCTGGAGGAGGTAGTTGTCCTCGTTGAGGCACTTGGAGGAGCCGTAGACGGCGAGGGCGTCGGAGCCGTGGGTGTCGCGGATCTCGGTCAAGCGCCGGGCGACGTGGTTGAGGGCTTCGTCCCAGGTGGCGCGGCGCCAGCGGCCGGCGCCGCGTTCGCCGGTTCGGATGAGGGGGTGGGTGAGGCGGTCGTCGCTCTGGGCGTAGTCCCAGCCGAATCGGCCCTTGACGCAGAGCCAGCCTTGGTTGACGGGGTGGTCCTCGGGGGACATGGCGTGCGTGATCTGGCCGTCGCGGACGTGAACTTCAAGCCCGCAGCCGACGCCACAGAAGGAGCAGGTGGTCTCGACCACGCGATCGTCCTTGACGATGCCCTGTTTCTCGAGTTCCCACTGGGTGCGGCTCTTGAGGGCGCCGGACGGACACACCTGGACACAGTTGCCGCAGTAGACGCAGGTCGTGTCCATGATCCCGTCGTACTCGCGGGTTGAGATACGGACGTGGAAGCCGCGTTCACCGGGTTCGATGGCATAGGTGAGCTGGACTTCGTCGCCGCAGACGTCGACGCAGCGCCAGCACATGACGCACTTGGCGTAGTCGCGGATGTAGTAGGGATTGTCGTCGATGACGGGCAGGTCGGCGCGGGAGGCCTGGCCGTTGGGGTGGACGTTGTATTCGGTGAGGAGGGACGCGAGGTCGGGGGCTTCGCTGAGATCGACGCCGGAGAGAAGGGCCTTGAGGGAGCCCTTGCGGGAGCGCCGGACGCCTTCGCTGTCGGTGAAGAGTGTCTGGCCGGGTTCGACGAGGGCGCGACAGGCGGAGAGGAGCTTGGTTTCGCTGTTGAGTGAGGCGTCGGCGGAGGGAGGGCCGGCGTCAGGATCGGCGGCCTGTTCGACGAGGCAGAGGCGGCAGTTGGCGGAGGCTGTGATGTTGGGGTGGTAGCAGAGGGTGGGGATGTCGATCTCGAGCTCAGCGGCGGCGTGGAGGATGGAGGTGCCATTGGGCACGGTGATAGGACGACCGTCGATGGTGAGCGTCACAGCGTCAACCGCTGTCGCCATGCAGAACCGCCCGCTGGTTATGGAGAGCCGACTAGCCTACGTTACCGGGCTGATCCGGCGGGTCGGGACTCCTGTTAGGCGGTCGCTGGCCGCGGCTACCGGTCGGCGGGGGTGCGCCTGAGCCGACGTTCTCACCCTCGTGGAAGATGAGCCAGAAGATGTAGCCCATCCAGATCAGGGCCAGCAAGACCACGGGGATTACGACGATGACGAGGATGAGGCCGGGGTCGGCAATTGCAGATTCGGCGGCAGGAGTTGCGACTGGTGTTGCGGACGGACTGAGGGCGCGAGCGGACGGCGCCGCTAATGCGAGGAGAGCCGTGGCCGACACGAGATTCAGCGCTCGTCGCCGCATCTCAAGTTGAGGGATCGAGTGCTTCGGGCCAGGGGGTGAGGTCGACTTCCCAGCCAATGATGCCGGTGTAGTCGAACCACCGGCTCGGACCGCCTACTTCGCGATGTTCGATCCTGACGACGCCTGAAAGCACCTCGGATGACGTGCCGGATTCGTGGACCTCGATTCGCACGAGGGGAATGACCTGTTGGATCCAGAGACTGGTGGTTTCGGGAGCGAATCGTGAAACGTTCAGGGTCAGGAGATAAGAGCGGACGGGAACGAGGTCCGAGGATCGGACCCCGGCGTCCCCATTTATCGTGAGCCGCCGAGGGTCAAACTCGATGCGCGCCATCTGGGTATCGACAGCGAGCGTCAGTGGGGCGGACCACCACCAGACGGAATCGCGCGGGTCGGTCTCGCGGGGCACAACCCCGGAGGCTCCAGCTCTGTAGAGTCGAAATTCGGTTCCCGATGTGATTGGCAGGCTGTAGGGATTCCGATACCAGAGATTGACAATAGCGAGATCACCGTCGGTGCCGCCGTCGAAGCCCAAGCCGGCGACTTGCGCCTGAGGCTTGTCGGCGGGCGCGGGGCCTGCCGGCCGCAATTGGGCGAAGGGCGCCACGGAGGCATGGGCAGAAATCGCCAGACTCTGGCAGTTGCGAACGGCGAGGTCGGCTACCTGCGGAGAACCGGTCAACTCAGCATCAGCCAGTCCCGCGGTTACCACCGTGCCCGGCTCGCCAAGCAACCGAAGTTCCAACTGCCCGTCTCCCGAGGAGTCACAGGCTTGGCGGAACGGCACGGGCAACTCGGCGAAGTCTGATCCGACGCGCCAGACGGGTGACCACGACGCGGCGAGGTCGTAGACGCGCATGCCGTAGCCGGCCCAGATGGCGTCGTCGCGCGACAGGCCGAGGGCGGTGGGTTCGACGTGGTCGAGGAGGGCGACCACGCCTCGGCTGGGGATGTCAGTTAGGGGCTGCACGCGCGGAAGACGAACGGCGGGCTGGTCGAAGAACGTCTGCGAGGCGCGGAGGTCAGCTCGGTCCACAAAGTTTGAGAGCAGCGTGCGGCTCTGGTGGGGCGTTAGCCCGTCCAAGGCGACTACCGGCGCCTCGGGCGGGACAATCTCGCGCAGAAATCGAAAGCTCGCCGGTGCGCGTTCGCGCGTTCCGGCGCCCGGGAGCACCTCAAATACGCGATGACGTTGCCCCGAGACCGAGCGCAGGTCGGCCAGCAGGCTCAGTTGCGTCGGATCATCGAGCAGGCGCCGAGCCTGGGGCGTGAGCACCTCGTCCCATTCATCCGTCAGGTGCAGATGGGTGATCTCCATATCGACAAGATCGTCTCGATTCAGGAAGCGCAGGGCGTCGTGGTACACGGGCATCGAGCTGCTGGATATGACCTGGACGCGCCGCCCCGAGGTTGGCGCGGCGATACCCGCGACCGAGGCAACGACGGCGGGGCGCGTAGTAAGCAGGCGGGCATCGTTGGGCAGGGTACGCGCGAGCCAAGCGTAGAAGTCCCAGTTCTGATCAAGCTCGACTGCGAACTGCGTTTGGCCCACGTAAGGGTATCCGGGGCCGCTGGTTACAGGTTGCTCAATCGCAAACCCCTCGGCCGCGAGGCGAATGCCGGCGACCGCGCGCGGGACGGCCGTGGGCAAAACGCCGAGGAGTACGACGACGAGAATCGCCCATGTGCGCTTCCGGCCTGGCAGCCCCCCGACAAGGCCGCTGATCCCTGAAAGTGCGGCGAAGCTCGCGATAGCCGCCGCCAGGTAGAGAATGCGAGCGTCGTTTCCCGGAAGCGCCGATT
Organism: Chloroflexota bacterium; assembly: GCA_022824495.1. Taxonomy (GTDB): domain Bacteria; phylum Chloroflexota; class UBA11872; order UBA11872; family UBA11872; genus UBA11872. Next base: position 37,298 of record JAJDZU010000010.1, read on the forward strand.
GAAGGACCACCGCCTCCACCAGTCCCAAGGTACTGGCCACCGTGAGGAAGGCGATCCCCCAACTCCTCCGTAGGTACGCCGTAAAGGCTCCAATGGCAATCAGGGGCACGATTCCGACGCGCACCATGACCGGTCCCGTGAGCTCAAATAGCGCCACCGCCACTCTGTCGGGCTCAAAGATGAGCCTCGCCATTCCCGCCTGGCCGCCGCGCTGAAATAGCGCGTCGGACGCGGGTCCGCCGGCCAGCGTTGCGAGCAGCGCCGCAATGGCGAGCGCGGATGCCAGCACAAGCCGATTGCGGCCATCGAGCCGGACAAGACGACTCAATACGACCACGCCCAGAGCAATGCTCGCGAACACCAGCACCGCAGCCTCCGCAAGGGCCATCACCCCGGCGGCGGAAGCGATTACGGCCGCCGGCCGCCAACGAGCCCCGGCTTCGAGAGCCGCGGCCAGGAGCAGGACGATGCACACGGCCAGCGCCCAATGGGGCTTGTGCATCCACTCGAATGCCACAGCCGCACCGGCGGGCACCAGGCCCGCCAGATGTCCTAGGAAACCGCTGGCTTCACGGGGCATATCCACATACGGCGGCAACCCGACGTGGACGGGATTCACGACAAGGGCCAGCACCACTCCGGACCCGGCGGCCAGCGGCAGCGGTGCGCCGATATCCCGCGCGAATCCGACAGCCGCCAGAAACAAGGCGACGACGAGAAGTGCCGTGACGACGGCAATAGCCGTCCATGGGGGAACACCGGCCGCGTTGACGAGGCTTGCGGCCAGCAGATCCGGGCCGTAGTGGTAGCCGATACCGGCGTCCTGCCCATAGGGCGTGACGGGTGGAAATACGCCGCGCGCCATGCGAAGCACCAGCGGGAAATGCCACGTCTCCTCGCCGGCACGCACCTGCGTGCGATTGGCGAGGGTCAGTGCGTAGATGCCTGCCGAAACCATGAGGATCGCCAGCGACGCCAATGCTGTATATCGGGAGGGCGGGTGGATTAGGCGGGTGCGCCAAGCGACGAATGCCGCGATCGCAGACGGGGCCAAGAGGCCGAACCAGGCGCTGGGAGCGCCGGGCATTAGGTAGGCGGAGAGGTTGGTGACGAGCAGGACCACGACGATGCCGAGGGCCGGGGCGTAGAAAGGCCAGACGGGCCGCGGGCGATCACCGAACACCGTGCGGGACAGCGGTAGCCCAATTGCGGCCGTCCACAGGCAGACGCCGGTGGAGGCGACGATGCCGATCCAAGGGGAGACTGTGGGATCCAGATTCATCTATGCCAAATCACCCTGCCGAGAACACGCAGCAAGCGGTGGCACACGACATTTCTCTGCAACGAAGGCGAACTCTGTGAAACACCTCCAGCACTCGATAGCACCCGAATCACGCACGCCGGCCGCTCCATTAGCCACATACAAACGTCCGTGAACATTCCTGCCTGCACTCGCTGCGCATTAACGAAAAACTTCATTCGTTTCGAATCCGGGTGTTCGATCAATCTCCCATCCAATTTTACTACTGTATTCGTGTGCCAATCCGGACAACTCCACTGGTGGCCTGATTCTGACGATTCCCGAAAACACGTCCGACAGCTCGCTTCCGGCACCTGCCTCAAATCTAAGAATGGGAATCTGTTGCTGAATCTCAGCAAGCCGTGATCGCGTGCCCACAACCGCCACGTTCAGGGTCAGGAGATATTCTCGACCAACAATAATCTCGTTAGCAACTCCACCGCCGTAGTCTCCGTTGAGTTGGATTTGATTGGGATCGAACTCCAGCCGGCTCGTCTGGGTATCTGCTGATAACGACATCGGACCCATCCACCAACGAATCGACAATCGAGGATTGGCATGTTTTGGCGTAACTCCGGTGGAACCAATTTCGTAAAGACGCAATTCCGTTGCAGCCGGAATCAGAGACTGGTTTGGATTTCGATACCAGACATTGATGATAATCTTATCTTGATCAAAACCACCATCGAACCCAAGCGCAGAATCTGTCTCCGTTTGTTTCAGGTTACTGTCACGTCCTCGGGCCCTGCTTTGCGCGAAAGGACTAACGCTTGACTCCGCAGCCAAACTCAGTGTCTGGCATGCGCCAACGGTTACGTCCACGACCTGCGCTTTTCCAGTTAACGCAACGCTTGTAAGACCCGACAGAACTTCATCCCCAGGCTCCCCGAGCAATTTCAGGCTCAAGTTTCCATTCGACGACCTGTCACATTGCTGACGCAATTGCCCCGACGGTAAGGGGAAGTCAGACCCGACCGGCCACACAGGAGACCAAGCTGATGCCAAATCATAAACCCGTATTCCATAGCCGGCCCACATGGCATCATCCGCTGCCAGCCCCAACATCAGCGGGTCAATCTTGTCGGACAGCGCTATCGTTGCTCTATCAGGTAGTTCGGACTCCGACTTGACTCTCGGCATACGGGTAGCGCGATCGACAAACGTCGGAGGTGCTCGCAAGTCGGGATGGTCGACCAGGGCGTAGAGCAGCATCTGACGCTGAAAAGCGGTCAGCCCATCCAAGATTATGAACGGTTGGTCCGGCGGAATTGCCGGCCGGAGCGCCCGGAAGCTCGAAGGCTGCACTTGCGTCGTGCCGGCGCCGGGATGCACCTCGAATACCTGATGGCGTCGGCCTGAGACCGACCGTCGATCTTCCAAGAGCGTGAAGTGGTCGGGATCTTCCAGCAAACGCCGAGCCTCCGGCGTAAGCGCTTGCCGCCAAGCATCCGTAAGGTGCAAATGCGTGATCTGCATATCCGCGAGATCATCGCGATGCAAGAATCGCAGAGCGTCCTCATAAACAGGCGTCACGCGCGGTGAAACGACCTGGAGCCCGAGTCCCGAGGTCGGCGCCGCCACCCCGGCCGCGGACGCGCTGGTCGCAGGGTACGTAGTCAGCAGGCGGGCATCGTTCGTCAGGTAACGAGACAGCCATGAATAGAAGTCCCAATTGCCTTCGAGATCCCTTCGAAACAGCTCTCGCCGAAATGGAGTTTGGCCTACGAAGGGATATCCCGAATCATCCGTCGATTCTTGCCCGATCCCAAAACTCTGCGATGCAAGCTGGAGGCCGGCGGTCATTCGTGGTATGACGGCCGGAAGGACGGCGAGCAGCATCACCGCTAGCGTTGCCGCACTTCGCCATCGGCCGCGCACGTCTGTCGCGAGGCGGGCGACGCCTGAGAGAGCAGCGACGACCGCTACTAAGGTAGCCAGCCCCAGGATTCGACCATCGTTCGAGGGGATTGGCGACTGTAAAAGAGTGAACTCGACTACTCCGAGAGCACTGGCACAGGTGAGATACCAGAGTGCCCAACTGCGGCGCCAGTACGCGACTACTGCGCTGATCGCAATCAGGGGCAAGACTCCAACGCGAATCAGTGCTGGCCCTGCTACATCGAATGGCGCGAGTGCTGCCCAATTCGGTTCAATTGCGATCCGCACCATGCCGGCAGTACCGCCCCGACCGAAGAGGGCGTCAGACGCTGGACCACCGGCCAGTGCCGCCAATAGCCCACTACTCATTAGCGCAGAAGCCAAGGCCAATCGTTCACGTCCACTGAGGTAGACCAGCCGAAGCACGCCGATCAATCCCAAAGCGGCGCTTGAGAAGATCAAAACGGAGGCATCCGCAAGTGCCGACGTGCCAGCGGCCAATGCCACTACGACGGACATTCGAGTCGCAGAATGCGTGTGGAGCCCGGCCGCAATGAGGATCACGATTGCCACGGCGAGGGCATATTGCGGTACGTGCAGCCAGTTGAAGGCCACGCTGGCCGAGGAAGGGAACAAGCCCTGAATAAACCGGGCGAAGCCTTCCGATTGGCCTGACCCCTCGATGTATGGGGGCAAACCAACTGGAATCGACCCGCGACTCAGACCGAGCACTGCGCCGACGCCAATGCTCAGGGGAAGTGATCCGCCCATGTCACGAGCGAAGCCAACGCCCGCCAGAATTAGTGCAACGACCAGAAAGGACAGCACAACCACCATCGCCGTCCAGGCCGGTACGGCGGCTACATTGACGATGCTTGCCGCAAGCAGCGTATGGCCATAGTGATAGCCGATTCCGGCATCCACGCCATATGGCGTGACAGGCGGGAAAACTCCTCGCGCAAGTCGCAGGGTCAGCGCGTACGGCCAGGACTCATCGGCGTGATGCGTCTGAGTCCGGTTGGCGAACGCCAGTACATAGAGACCGATTGAAGCCAGCAGGAGCGCAAGAAACGCCACAGCCCCACGGCGGGAGGGAATGCGGATCTGTCCGGAGCGCCCCGCGATGAAAACGCTGAGCACTGACGGCGCCAGGAGGCCGAACCAGGCGCTGGGGGCGCCGGGGATCAGGTAGGCGGAGAGGTTGGTGACGAGCAGGACCACGACGATGCCGAGGGCCGGGGCATAGAAGGGCCAGACGGGGCGCGGGCGGTCACCAAAGACTGCCCTGGACAGCGGCAGGCCGATGGCAGCCATCCAGAAGCAGACGCCGGTGGAGGTGACGATGCCGATCCAGGGGGAGACCGTGGGGTCCAGGTTCACGCCAGCCAGCCGTCCCTAGATGTGTCTATTGAGCATGTGACGCGAGCAACGGCCCAGTGGACGCTTGCGGCCGTGGATGGATGGCCGCCCGAGGGACCGTGATGGATGCACGTTCAGGCTTGCCGCCGAGTCATGAATGCCCCGGGTCATTCGCGGGATTCGGACCGCTGGGAGGTTCGATCCAGCAGGCGGCGGAGGGGGGCGGCGTCGGCGAGGCCGTCCATGAGGAGGTTGAGGGTGGCGAGGCCGACGAGCGCCCAGCCCAGGGGCGGGACGCCGGCAACGACGAAGACGGCGCCGGCAAAGGCGATGACGCTGAGGAGGGCGTCGGCGCGCAGGAACGAGGTTGGGTCTTCGGCCGGTCCTTCGGCCTGAAGCGGCGCAACGAAGTAGCGGTGGAACCGACGCGTAAGGCTCCCGCCAGGGCTTATGGAGCCGGCGGCGAGCACCAGCACGACGAGCGTGATGAGCCAGGGCGCAGCCTCTATCCAGGCCATCATGAGCGTGAGGCCAAAGCCTCCGGCCATGACAAGTTGATGGAAGCGGCGCTCGCCGCGATCGGTCATGAGCGCGGGCCTGTTTGAGCGGTGGGTCCGGGTCTCATGGGGGCGTGGGGCGATGGTGGCAAGGCCAACTCCGGTGTTGCATGCACTGCGGCGCCGCGTGACCGTTGAGGGCGGTACGCGCGGGTTGCCAAACTCTCGGCATGGCCGATCAGGCTGGAGTGATCAAGCGACTGCACAACGCATGGTAGCCAGCGCGAGGCGGACGACGTTGGGAGCGCGGTGTATTGGGGCGCTGGCAACGGCGCTGTTGCTGTTTGCCGCGTTTCCGCCGCTGCAGTGGACGGCGTTGGCGTTTTTCGCCTGGGTTCCGCTGCTCATCGCCCAATCAGGGGCGTCGCCGTGGGTGCGTCGAGGGCTGAACGGCCTGATGCTGGGTGTCCTGTTCGGGCTGCTTGCCGCGACGGTGAATCCGCCCGAGGTGGTGACCGGCGCCGCCTGGTTTGGGATTTCAGCGGGCGCAGGCGTGGCCGCGGGATTGGCGGCGACGGCGCTTGACGTGCCGGTGGGTCCGGCGCGCGTGATGCGGGCGCTGGGGCCGTGGGCGCGGATCTGGGTTCCGGCGGTGGCCTGGACGGGCATTGAGTACCTGCGGCTGGTGACGACGGCAGGGCATCAATGGGGAATGCTGGCCACGACGCAGATTGACGCCGCGCCGCTGCGGGCGTGGCTGCCGGTGGCGGGGATGTGGCCGGTGGCGCTGCTGACGGCGGCGACGGGTCAGGCGATTGGGTTGCTGGTCCTGGTGGCCGCCGGCCGGCTGTCGCTGTCGCGGAGCCTGGTCGTTGGCATTGGCATTGCGGCGCTGGGCTGGCTGGCGGGGCTGGGCCTGGCCGCCGCGGAACACGCCCCCGACGGCCCGACGATTCGGGTGGCCAGCGTGCAAACGGGGGACCACGTGCCGTCGCATCCGCGGACTCGGCCGCTGATCACGACGGTGCGCTACCGGGAACTGACGGACACGATTACGGATATGCACACGCCGGCGACGCTGGCGGCGGTTGCGCAGGGCGCGGAGCTGGTGGTGTGGCCGGAGGCATCGGGCTGGGTGGCGCCGGACGATCCGAACGCGTCAGCGCAGCTTGACGGGGTTCGCGACATGGCCCGGCGGGCCGGAGTTCCCATCGTCTGGTCGTATTTCATCAGGATCGATCCGAACCGCACGCGCAACGAACTGGTGGTGGTGACGCCGGACGGGCGGATGTCACGTCCGACGACCAAGGATCACCCGGTGTATGCGATCGGGGAGCGCAGTGTGACGGCCGGGCTGTACGAGACGTACGAGGTGGCGGGGACGCGGCTGGGACTGGCGGCGGGGCCGGACGGGACGTATACGGACACGCTGGCGCGGCTGGCGCGGATGGGCGCGGCGCTGGTGGCTATTCCGACGCACGACTGGGCGGCGTATACGGCGCCGCACATCGGGCACCTGCGGGTGCGTGCCGCGGAGCATGGGCTGGCCATCGTGAAGGCCGATTGGCGCTACGGGTCGGTGGTGATTTCACCGGGCGGCGGGGTCGTGGCCGCTACCTCGCTTGACCAGGAACGGGAGGTGCTGCTGGAATCCGACGTGACCGTGCGTCCACCAGGGACGCTGTACACAGAGACCGGCGACTGGTTGGGCGTGGTGGCGCTGGGCGGGCTGGGGGCGATGCTGCTTGGGGGCGCGATGGTGGGCGTACGGGACCGGTGGATCAACGGCGGCCGGCGGGAATCAGCGACGCGCCCCAACTGAAGGCGAGCAGGCCGACGACGGCCAGGATCAGGGTGACAACGGCCGTGTGCCAGCCCAGGTCGTCCAGGGTGGCGGTGTAGGCAGCGGCGGTGTGCAGAATTCCGGCCAGAAGGACATAGCCGGCCAGCCGGCCGGCCAACCAGCCGCGCGCCAGCATGTAGGCCGTTCCGAACTGCAAGGCGATCCACGCCCACTCACGCACGAACGCAAAGGCCAGGTCCGGGGCCGGCAGGTCGGCCTGGAGGGCCCGGGTGAGGGTGAGTTGGGCCGCGAACAGGGCATACCCGGCCGTGGGAGCGACGGCGGCGGCAGTGACGGCGCGAGGGTTGGACGGGCGGGCCATTACGAAGCCGACGACCAGCAGCATGATCAGCTTGGTGAACTCGTCGGCATACGCGGCGACGCCCGCGGAAATGAGACCGGCCAACTGGACCTGATCGCGAATGGACGCGGCGCCGGCGTTCTCAGCAACCACGTCGAGCACGGCGCGGGTGAGCTCATCGTGAAGCCAGATCTGGGCGAACGGGTAGACGACAACGCCAAGAAGCAGGCCGAACCAGACGCCCGGACGGCCGAGCAGCAAGGGCGCGCCGGCGCGTCCCCAGAAGAGCCCGAAGGCGAGGGCCGCCGCCACCGCGACCGGGTGCGGCGCGACGAGGAACTGGCGAAGGAGGTCGGTAGGGTCGGCTAGCGCGTCAATTGGTCAAGGGACGGGCGCCGGTGGCAGGCAGGCAGCGGGAGCGGCGGGCGGGGCGGGGCGGCAGGGGGCGACTGGTAGGATTGGCGCAGCCTGCGGGCTCTGGCGCGAGGCGTCCAGGGTCCGCCTGATCGTTTACAAGTGCAGAGTTGGGGCGCGCCATCAATTGGGTCGGTGGGTGAGTGGTTAATACCACCAGACTGTAAATCTGGCGCCTTTACGGCTACGTAGGTTCGAATCCTACCCGGCCCACCGGACGCCGCGCGACGTAGCGTAGGCTACTATCAGGCGTCCGGCGCGCCCGACACAACGCGGTCCCGTGGTGCAGCGGCCTAGCATACCTCCCTGTCAAGGAGGAGATCGCCGGTTCGAATCCGGTCGGGACCGCCCGGCGCGTCCGCCGCGCGGCGCCGTGGGCCCATAGCTCAGCGGTCAGAGCAGCCGGCTCATAACCGGTAGGTCCCTGGTTCGAATCCAGGTGGGCCCACCGGACGGACGGCGGACTTGGCGGAGTAGCTCAGAGGTAGAGCAGGGGACTCATAAGCCCTTGGCCGCAGGTTCGAATCCTGCCTCCGCTACCAGCCTCGCCGAGGTGGTGAAACTGGTAGACACGCAGTCCTCAGGAGGCTGTGAGCTTCGGCTCGTGCGGGTTCGAATCCCGCCCTCGGCACCAACTGAATTCGTCTTTTCGCCATTGGGTTGAACTCATGCACTATGTGCTCCTGCCTGCATCTGGCCGGGATCCGGCCTCCCCACGGCCCTCGCCACGCTAGCCCTCTCGCCATTGACTGCCAGAAGCTCCACTGATAAGGCTACAGCTATCTAGCACAAACAGTGCGCACGCTTCTGCTACTGCCCTCACCGCGCCAACATTCCGCTTGCCCCTAGTACTTTGGCTTCCATCACACGCTCTGTGCAATAGACATAGGGAAGAGTCAGGTACATACCGGTTCTCCCATGATTGGTAACACAGCACCGCATTCACCTGACGTTCAGGATCAATCTCCCTTGCCCTCAGACTCCCTACGACGCAGTCTTCGCCTGCAAACTAGCCACTTCACCTTCACCACCCGTGAAGTCATATTCGCGATTCCCATGATCAACCATTCGGTCTTCTGCGAGCTGAATATCAAGATCAAAATAATGCCTGAGAACGTACCTGAAGTGATTCACGGAGCTGATCGTCGGATATAGCTCCGAACCACCACTGTCAGGCATATGGAAAGCGGCGAGGATCTGATAGCTGCTTTCGATTCTTGAACCTTCGCGACCGTGATCCGAAGCAATGACAATGACTGCATTTCCATCACTACTTTGCAAGATTCCATCGATGGCTTTCAAGGTCAATTGATTTATATATATAAGCTGTCCAGTGTAAGCGTCTGGGACGCTCAGATCATGCGAGTCGTCGAGCGAATCGTAGAAAGACTGCCCAATCACCTGATTGCCATACTGATCAAACGTAGCCGGAAGATGTGGCTTCACGATATGCGCGAACACGAACTTTGGTTTCGAATAAGGCATTGGCTTCGAAAGCACATCAAACATCTGCAACGTACGGTGTGGAGACCACCAATCATACGGAGACGCATCGCTAACCGATGAAACGACACCACTCAGGATCGGCTTGGCGGCCGTCGTTGCAAGTAGGTGACGCACAAACCTCTCCGAGGTCATTGGATCGAAAGAAGCCGCACCTGGCGAACTCGACGTCGCTTCGTCCGCCCGCACCTGTACACCTGACGGCGTGAACGTCAAGACAACATCCGCAAGCGGAGCATTCTCGGTCACTATGTATCCAGATTCGAGATGCACGTAGGTATAGCCAAGCGACTTTAGGATCGCCGCCAGAGCATTCCAGTAGCCTAAATTTAGCAAGTCTTGTCGAGATCTCGGAGTGCGATCTCCAAGCTCATTCAGGTAGGACATGTTGAGGCTCGAGGGTATTGAGTGAATCGAGTCCTTGTAGTTACTTATGGCTTGCGTCGCGACGTAGAAGCCACGACTTCGAAGCTCATTCAAAAAGTCAGCATTGTCAAAATCACCTAGCGCGTCGTGTCTGGCGTATCGATCGAGGACAATGTAATAGATGTCCGCCCTTCGATCGTCAGCTTCAGGGATGCCTTCGGGCAGGACGTGACTGGCCAAGCCATTCAATGAACTTAGTTCAACATCCGTTGGAGTTTGGCACGAGGCCATCGCCCCTGCCACCAGATTCACGGCGGGGAACAGAAACAAGACAGAAATGGCGAGATTCAAGTACTGCGTCGAACGCGTTATCAGATCTCTTTGCCGAACCACCAGTGCAATGGACATCACCGCAAGTGCAACGGCAACTGCGAAGTATAACTGCTCATTGACCAAATCATGAAGCACTCGTTCAATGTGACCATACGCAAAAAACACGGTTACAACGCACGACACCGCCGCGGCAGGTCGGTGCCAGTCTCCGACCATCACCCGGAGCCCCACCGTCGATGCAGTTACAACTGAAAGCGCCACGGCCAGCGGAATGAACGACTCGCTTACCACGAAGTGCGATGGATTGCTTACCAGGAAGTTCAGGATTGGAGTTGTTCCAACCAGCCACGGGTACCAGGGCACAGACAATAGGCGGCGGCTTATCGTCGGCCGATCATCATGATCTGACGCAGGACCTGAGCCAATCAATCCCCAAGTTCCGTTGACCCCTGCATGCACCCAGATCCATCCCGACCAAACTGATCGCCGGGCTACCCTCGCCACACGTGGATGCACGACGAAGGCCAGCATGCTGAATGTGAAAGCTAGAACAACTCGGACGCGCTCTGAAGATTCACCTGCGAATGCGGCTCGGAATCCGCTCCCAGTGCGTAGGTGTACGAACGCGAGCGGCCCGCTGCCAGCATCAGCCACACCGTTAAGCATCAGGCTCGCAAGGTCCGCTCTTGGCCTTGCCAGACGAAAGATGACGTAGTTATGCTCGTGCTCTGCGACTTGAAGCTGCAACAAGAGCCGCTGGCCGATTGGCACTGTATATCCAGGGAACATAAGGTTTCGCGAGGCTGGAAAGTACCCCGGTCTGACATCGAATGACGTCTGACGTACGACTTCACGCGTCGACGCGTCCACCAGTGATGCCCACATGGTCAGCACATCACCCCCTGGCTGAGCCGATACCCAGATTTGGAAAGTCCCGACAGAGCCACCAACCGGTCCGACGTCCTGTTGAACCGCCCAACCGGGCCAGGCTACAAGAACATCGTTACCTGGCTCGCCACCCGAATATGCCTTATAGGAGATTTGCGGGATCAAGCTTGCACAAAGGGCGACTGCGATCAATGCCGGGAAATGCCATGTGATCCTAAGCATTCTTGAACGCTTTCAGCATCCTGGGTTGCCTTCGCTGTCGAATCTCGACTACATGCTTGCGCGAAGAACGATTTATCCACATTGCCCTCAAAGGCATTGCCTTATTTCGCTTTGCCTTCGGCGCTGGTCGTAAAATCCCAATGAACACCGCTATGGAAAATCTCTCGATCTTCTATTAGCCCGATATCTATATCGAAGTATGCTCGAAAAATGTATCTAAAGTGATTCACAGAGCTAATGGAGTCTGGCGGCCGCAGATCTTCCCGACCGGGCAGGCGAAATGCCGCCAGAATCGGATGTAACGGCATTTCGGTGCCTCGCCTATTGTGGTCACCGGCTATGAGGATAATCGGATCACCTTCCCCATTCTTCAGGATACTATCTACTTGCCGGAGTACAAGCGAGTTAATATGCAGTAGTTGTCCTGCATAGGCATCAGACACCCTCGGATCATGGTCGTCACTGAATTGGTCAGTCACAAGCGTGCCTGATACGTAATTGCCGTGGCGATCAAATGTTGCCGGGACTTTGGGCTTTGAGATGTGGGCAAAGACGAATTTCGGTCCTTGAGCTCCGATCGGCTGCGATAGGAATTCGAACATATCCAAAGCGCGATGCGGCGACCACCAATCGTAGGTTGACTCATCGTCCGAGAGGAACTGACTCTCAATGATCGGCCGTAGAGCCGTCGTGCGGATGAGTTCACGAACGAATATACGGGACACAAACGCATTGGCGGATGAAGTTACTTCATCGTCACTTGAAACGACCCGAACTCCGGATGGACCGAAGCTGACGAAGACATCGGCTAAGGGAGCCTTGTTTCCAAATTGGTGGCCAGATTCCAGATGGACGTATGTGTAACCAAGAGACTTCAGAATTGCCGTGAGCGAATTATAGTAGATGAGATTCATGAGATCCGAATGGCTTTTCGGCGTTCGCGACCCCAACTCGTGGAGATATGACATATTCAGACTTGACGCCAATGAGTGCGGCGTGGAGACGTAGTTGCTAGTCGCTTCGGAAGCTATATAGAATCCTCGCGATTCCAGCTCACCAAGAAACGCGGAGTTGTCGAAGTCCACAAGGGCGTCGTTTCGCCCGTAGGCATCAAGGACGATGTAGTAAATATCAGGTCGTTCACCGGTGACTTCTGGTATGCCGGAGGGAAACAGATCTGAAGTCAAGCCGGTGGTGAGGCCCCTGTTGGCCGGGGACCCGAACGATGTAGACGAGCCGCCGGCCAGGTTTACTGCCTGCAAGAGCAGCAAGATTGCGGCCACAATATTGAAGAATTGGGTTCCGCGACTTCGGAAGCCTCCGGCTCGCACGGATTCGGTGACAAGCGCCGCACCGAGAGCAACCGATGCGCCAAACACAAACTGTTCGTCAAGCCGACCGTCAAGCGCCCGCTCAACGTGCCCGTAGAGAAAGAACACGACGATGACGACCGTGGTAGCGGCAGCCGGTCGGTTCCAGTCATTCAGAATGAGCCGCAGACCAATCATCGTGCCGGAAACAACCGTCAGCGCAACGCCAAGTGGAAGTAGCACTTCGCTCGGCGAGAAGCGAATGTCGTTGTTTGCGAGAAAGTGCAGGATTGGAATCGCGACGGCTGGCCAAGGGTACCAAGGCGTCGCGAATATTCGTGGGATAGTTCCTAATGTGTCTGTGCGGCCTACCTGTCGGATACGAGTCAATCGTTGGGGCCTGGTTCCCAGTCGACCAAGCCGATCCAGGTTCCAGGGACGGGCGACAACGGCGAGGACGCTGAGCGCGATTGCCAGGGCCAAACGGTAGCGCTCGTGCTGCTCGCCGTGGACCGCCGCGCGGAGACCGCTGCCGGACTCAAGATGTGCGAAGGCAAGCGGCCCGTCGGCGGAATCCGGCACCCCGTTGACTCTCAGGTTGGCGAGTTCAGCGTGCGGGGCAGCTAGCTGAAAGGCGACGAAATGGCTCTCAATGTCGGCTACCTGAAGCTGCAAGAGCAGCCGCTGCCCCTCGGGCACGGTGTAGCTCGGAAATGAAAGCGTCCGTTCGACTGGGACGTAGGACGGCGTGATGATCACCGACTTCTGACGCAGCACTTCCAGGGTGGCGGCGTCCACCAACGAGGCATGCACGCTGACTTCGGGTCCGTGCGCTTGAGCCGACGCCCAATACCTGAAGCTGCCCACCGGTCCCCGGAGCGATCCGACATCCTGTTGGATCGCCCAGCCCGGCCAAGCGAGTAGCACATTCTCAGAAGGCGCGCCGCTAGAAGCCGACGGATATGAAACTTGAGGGACGAGGCTGGCCCAGAGTCCGAGGGCTACGAGCGCAGAGGCTACCCAGGTGGACTTGAGCATGGGTTGCGAGCCTTCCAGGCGGAATTAGCTTCGTCCCGGCGTGGATTGCGGCGGGCGCGCGCCATTACACGGCACCGGACTCCGGCACCGCACTCAACCTTCCGCTCGATTCAAACGTCGCGTGCTCCTGCGGTTCAGTCGGCGATTCGACAGTTCCGCCGAGGCTGTACAGGCACCGACGCCAAAACGCTGGCCGCGCGCGCTTGTGAGCTTTCTGGGCGCGAAGTGTACAGTACAACGAAGGCACGCTGTTTACGAGGCATTGTCTTTTGCAACACGCCACCGAGAATCAGACTCTAAGGGTCCGTCGGCCGGACACTGCATCCGGCAACCGGGCGAGCTTCACTATTGGGATTTGGACTACCGTCGTCGCCTTCGGCCTGGCTGTTGGGCGGCGGTATATCGACCCGGGGAGTGGAAGTTTCGCGATTCAGATCATTATTGCCGCGGTGCTGGGCGGGTTGCTGACGGCGCGGTTGTGGCTGCGGCATATGTTCTGGCGCGTTCTCGGGTTCGTGCGGCGGAAGAAGTCCGAGGAGCAGCCTGCGGGTGAGGAGGCCGACGGGTAGAGCTGGATGAGCGGCGAGGCTGAGGGGCGCCTGCCGGGTTCGTTTCGGGATCCGGCGGGCTTCGTGTTTCAGAGGGACGGCGCGTTTTATCGGCAGGTGAACCGTTCCTATGAAGCGACGTTCGCGACGCTGATGAATTCGGGTCTATACGCGAAGCTGGTCGAGCAAGGCCTTCTGATTCCACATGAGAGCGCAGATCTCGGGCTGGCAGCGGAGCCGGAGGCGAGCGCAGTGATCAAGCCGGAGCAGCTCGAGTTCGTTTCGTATCCATTCGAGTGGTCGTTCTCGCAGTTGAAGGCAGCGGCTCTAACGACGCTAAGTGTGCAGCGACGGGCGTTGGAGCACGGCTTGTCGCTGAAGGACGCGAGCGCCTACAACATTCAGTTGCACGGCGGACGTCCTACGCTGATCGACACGCTGTCGTTCGAGCCGTACGAGCCGGGGCTGCCGTGGGTCGGCTATCGCCAGTTCTGCCAGCACTTCCTGGCGCCGCTGACCTTGATGGCGTATCGGGACGTGCGGCTCGGAACGCTGCTGCAGGGTCACCTGGATGGGTTGCCGCTGGACCTGGCCGCCGGCTTGGTGCCTTGGCGGACTCGGCTGCGACCCGGCCTGCTGATGCACTTGCATCTGCATAGCCGTGCGCAGGCTCGCCACACAGATTCGACGCGGGACCGGAAGAGCCTGAAGGGCCGCATGAGCCGACGCCGGCTGGACGCCCTGCTCGAGAGCCTGGAGTCGGCAGTGCGCCGACTTTCGTGGAATCCGGGCGATACGCCGTGGGCGAGCTATGGGGACCAGTCCAGCTACAGCGACGCCGGGCAGGCCGACAAGGAACGACTCGTAGCGGAGCACCTCGCGCAAGTCGACGCTGATTCCGTGTGGGACCTGGGCGGTAATATCGGAATCTTCAGCCGGATTGCGGCGGCCAAGGACATCCCAGTGGTGTCGATTGACAGCGACCCGGGGGCCGTCGATCTGAACTACCGGCAAATGGCTGAGAGAGATGAGCGAAACCTGTTTCCGGTCGTGGCCGATTTGACGAGCCCGAGCCCGGCGCTCGGGTGGGACAACCGGGAGGTTCGGTCTCTCACGGAGCGAGGGCCCGCGGGACTGGTAATGGCGCTGGCGCTCATCCACCACCTGGCCATCAGCAACAACACGCGATTCGAGCAGGTGGCCGCGTTTTTCCGGTCGCTGGGGCGGAGCCTGCTGATCGAGTTCGTGCCGCCGGACGACCCGATGGTTGTCCGCCTGTTGGCGATGCGAAATCACACGTTCCCGTGGTACACGCAGAGTGAGTTTGAAGCAGTCTTTGCTCAGTACTTCCGGATAGAGCGGACGAACTCGATCGTGGACTCCGAGCGCCGTCTCTATTTGATGTGCAGCCGCTGACGTGTTGCCGGCGCACACTCCGCTGCCGCGCGTGGCCACTCGCCGTCCGGTGTGAATCCGAGTGAATGTAGAGCGAACGGTAGTCAACGACTGCAAGGCCCTGTTCTTTCCGGCGCACGAAGCCGCGACCGACGGGTCCGTCGGTCTGCTCCTCGCCGGCTTGCAGTCGTCAACGCTTCTTCACAGGTTCAGTAACTGGACCGAGGCCTGGCAATCGGCCGGGTATGCGATCGCCTCGTATGGCTTCAAGGACGATCGCTATACATGGGGCGCGGACGCGGGCGTGGCGACCCTTTCCGGGTTGCTGGCCGAGGCGCGCCGGCGCTGGCCGGTCCGGCGTCCGGTTGTCTGCGGCTCGTCGCGCGGCGGGCTGACCGCCCTGGTGTGGGCGCACCGCAATCCGGGTGTGCCGCTAGCCTGGTTCGGGATGAACCCGGTGATGAATCTGGGTCCGTTCTACGACCTTACCGGGCGAGCACCGTCGCTCAATGCGGCCTATGGCATTAGGTCTAAGGCCCAATTGCTTCGGGAGGTGTGTCCGCGAGTGAATCCGGTTGACCTGGCCGGTGACTTGACCTGGCTGCCCTTGCGCACCTGGCAGGGTCGCGACGACGAGGTGACGCCGCCCGGCGAGCTGGAGCGGTTCGCCGCAGCAATCCGCGAGGCCGGCGGCTCGCACGGAATCGTGTACGGGCCTGGCGGCCACGCGACGCCGGAAGGGCCCAACCACCAGTTCGACGCCGAAGCCCAGATCTCGTTCGCACGAGCGGCTGAAAACTGTAGGGATGGCACCTGGGGATCAGGCGAACCAGGCCTGTAGGTGCGGTAGGTGCGATAGGCGCGCAAGGTGGGCTGGAAGACGCCGCAGCCTTGCCGTCCGACACCCGATCCACAGGCCTATGCTGCTAGCTAGATCGCTTGCTCAACGCTACGACCCGCAATGATTGTCCGCGTGTCCACCCTCAACCGTCGCCGCTTCCTGCGTGCCACCGCGCTGATTGCCAGCGGGCTGGCGCCAGCCGTGACAGGGCGAAGCGCACTGGGCGCCCGGCAGACGTTGGCGCCAAACGCGATAGAGACGGAAGACGGGGCGTTCTTTCCGAGCGGCGATGGCGTATCGGGCTTCCACGTGCGAGACCTGCTGGACGGACCAAGATTCTGGTCGTTTTACGACGCCGCCGGAGGCCACTCGTGGTACGGCCCGCCAATTAGCCGGGTCTGGGAAGACTCGGCTCGCTGGTATCAACTCTTTGCGTGCGCGCTGTTCGTGCAACCGAAGAACGGCGGTGGCGCACGGCTGGCGCCGCTCGTGGAGTTAATCGTCAGCGGGCCGCCCGTTTCCAACGGCTTTTCGAACGCCACCAAGCTTGAGTTCGACGGCTGGCCCAGATTCGGCAGTGGGCCGCGCGTGTATGGACCGATTCAGACGTTCATCACCAGCCGACCCAGGCTTCAGACCGGCGCGGCTCGCTCCGAGCCGCGGAGTGCCGTTGGCCACGTCCGCAACCTGTTCACCAATGTTGGGCTGGAACAGGTCGGCGGACAGGTTCGACTGGGTGTCTTGGGCCAACGCTACCGGGCGTATTTTGCAGGCTGGCCCAGCCGTCTGCCGGCCGCGGCCACCGTACCGGAGCAATTCGCTGTGGGCACCCGGACCGAGAGCGTTTCGGTAGGCGTCCCGGTCGGTGCCCTGGGTGAGGCTTCGGGCGACCTTGCCGGCCTGACGAGGGGCCTTGACGGCGGGTTTGGCTGCACGCTGGGAAGCGAGCCTGGACCGGTCGGCGGGGTCGCCCACATGAACGGCCTTGGCTTGTCGTGGAGCCGCGAGCAGTTCCTGTGGAACACCCTGCGCGGCTACAGCCCGCCGGCGTTGCCGACGATTGCCACGGACCGGAATTTCCGGGTAACCAGGGAGATTGTGGGGCTTCTCCAGTTCACGCCGGCCTACGCGGGCGGAGGACTTTACGCACCGGCCAAATACAATCCACCCCACGGTCTGCACCTGCCGGCCGGCGACCCTAGGAACCACTTTGGGCAGTTCGTGCGTGGGATCGTCGAAAGCCGCAAGGCCCTGCCGGGGGGACGCACGGCTTCAGGGCTGAACCCAATCAGCCGCTGGATACCCTGGAACGAGCCAGATATCTGCCGCCCCGGAATGCCGGGCTACGCCTGGGGCGGTGTGCCGCACGCGCGTTGGGTCAACCGCACGGGAGGCTCCGGTTCGGCCGCTATCGGCGAGATTGATGAGGCAGGACGACGAGAGCGGCTCTATCGCCTAGTGCAGGTGGCCTTCGACTCCATGATTGCCGCCGACCCCAACGCGCGCCTGATATTCCCCTCGTTGAGCCTGGTTGACACGACTTGCGACAACTCCGTCCGGCGAATGGCGTTTTGGGACGGATGGACCGGATTCCTGGCCCGCCAGCGGGACCGCCGGGCGCTGGTGGACAACGGTTTCTTCTTTCACGACGTCTCGCTGACGCTGCACAAGGAACCGGAACGTGTCGCCGAAATCGTCGGCCGGTACCGTGCGGCGCTGGACAACCTCTCGGAAACGGTAGGCGAAACGGATCCGCTGGCCGGACAGCGCAAGATCATCCTGATGGAACTTGGGTTACAGGACGATCCCCGGCTGGGCGCCTTTTTTGATGACGAAGACGTGGCGCACTTCACGATTCAGGCCGTGGCCAACGCTTTCGTAGCGGGCGCCGACGAGGTCGCGTTCCACAAGCTGGTCGACTACCCGCTGTCCACTCTGGCCGGAAAAGGCGCGCGAACGGCGGTGCGCTACATGTCGCACGTCACACGGCAACATCCCGACCGGCGCAAGTGGCCCGACATCAGTGGCGAACGGGCGGCCAACGCGTATTTCGGCCCGGTGCGCATTGACCTTCCAGGCCAGGGGTTCGTGACGAGCGTGATTTACAACCGCCAGCGCGAGCCCATGGACATGACGCTCAGGTTCAGCGTGACTGACTCCGTGCCCGACCCGGTGATCCACCTGGCCGACCACGCCGGCCGGGAGCGAAAGCTGGAGCCGGGGACCTATCGACTAATCCTGGCTTCGCCCCGCAGCACGTTCAATGCCTATGGCAAGAACTGGGCGTGGGTGGGGGGCGGCACACACGTTGTCCGCTATTCCGACACCGTGAGCCTGACGACGGACCCGGCGATTCCGGAAATCGTGGATTACTGAACGATTCCCGCCGGAGCCTGAACTGCCTGGGCACGATCAGCGCTCCGCGCGCGCCCGAGTCGTGGGGTGGGATTGACGCCAGGACCAAAGAACCGGTCGTCTGACGTTAGTTCCGTGGACTCAGGCGCGGAAGGTGCGTTGGGGGCCGCTGAAGCCTTCGCGGTGGGTTCGCTGGCCGCCGACGAGGCCGCGCCAGAGCCAGACGCGGCGGGGCGTGCCGGCGTCGTCGCGTTCCACGCGGACACGCACGCCGCGGCCCCACATGGCGTCGTCGCCATAGAGGCGGACGAGGGTGGCTTCCAGGTCGGCCCGCAATGCGCCGACGTCGTCTTCCGAGGCCACATCCACGGCGTGGCGGTGTTCGGGGTGGTCGTAGAGTCCGCGGACGACGGGCTCGAGGTCGCGTTCGACGGTCATGGGCGGTCGGAGTCTCAGCCAGGGTCGTGTCGGGAGGGATGGTAGCAAGGACGCTATGGGCACGGTCGCTTAGCATGGCTGCGTCCAGACGTGATCGGCGTTGAGGCAAAAGGACGGGTTGCATGTACGACGCCAACAAGCGCCGCGTGCCGGTTGACGTGCTGACGGCGTTCACGCGCGATCTGCTGGAGCGGCACGGCATGACGCCGGAGCACGCGGAGATCATGACCGCCAACCTGGTGGAAGCGGACATGCGCGGCGTGACCTCGCACGGACACTGGTTGCTGCGGCGCTACTCGGGCTTGCTGGACGAGGGCGAAATGAATCCGCGACCCAATGTTCGCGTGGTTCGCGAAACCTCCGCGACGGTGCTAGTGGACGGGGACTCCGCGCCAGGCCACGTGGCAGGCGCGCTGACGATGCGGGCGGTAATCGAGAAGGCGCGCGAGGCGGGCGCGGCGACGGGAATCACGCGCCGCAGCCGGCACTTCGGGGCGGCGGCGCACTTCGCCCTGTTGGCGGTTCCGCACGACATGGTGGGATTCGCCACGACCAACGCCGGGCCGACGATGTTCGCGTTTGGGGGCCGCGAGCGGGTCGTGGGAAACAACCCCATTGCTTACGCCATTCCGGCGGGGCGCGAGCGGCCGCTGGTGCTGGACATGGCGATGTCAATGTCGGCCAACAGCCGCATCGCCATCTTTGAGCGCCTTGGTCAGCAGATTCCTGAGGGCTGGGCGCTGGACAATCGCGGGTTGCCCACGACCGATCCCACGGCTTTCGCCGACAACGGGGCCGGCGCTCCGATTGGCGGACCGAAGGGCATTGGGCTGGCCCAGATCGTGGACGCAATGACGGGCGTTCTTTCGGGGTCCGGCTACGCACAATCCGTGGGCCGGGCGGCGGGCGACAAAGGCGCCATCTCGCACATGTTCCAGGCCACGGACATTGCGGCATTCATGCCGGTGGAGACGTTCAAGTCACGCATGGACGCGCAGATCGAGCAGTTCCACAGCTCGGCCCCAGCCAACGGCCTGAGCGAATTGCTGGTGGCGGGCGAGATGGAGTGGCGCGCCTACGACGAGGCGACGACCGAGGGCGTGGCGTTACTGGAACCGATCATCGCCGATCTGAACGAGGTAGCCGCGCGGAAGGGTGCGCCAACCCGGCTTTGAGCGGGCAGAGTCTCAGGCTATCGGGACGGCTTCAGGCTTCGGCTCGTAGGCCTCGATGAGTTCGATGACCTGCCGGGTGACGCGGGCCGGCGTGGACGCGCCGGCGGTGACGCCGACGCGCATGCCGGGCTTGAACCAGGACAAGTCGACTTCGTCCGCGCTGTCCACCAAGTACGCCGGGGTCTGCTTGACGTTGCGCACGACCTCGACGAGCCGGTGCGAGTTTGAACTACGGTCGCTGCCGACCACAACCACCAGATCGCAGACTTCCGCCGCTTTCACGGCGGCTTCCTGGCGGTCTTGGGTCGCCAGGCAGATGTCGTTGTGGACCTCGACATGCGGGTATTTGGCGACGACCGCGTCGATCACGTCCTGCGTGTCCCAGATGCTAAGGGTGGTCTGGGTGGTGACGGCCAGGCGGTCGTTCCGCAGTTTAAGCTTGGCGACATCCTCCACCGTGCTGACCAGGTGCACGTGGCCGGGCGCCTCGCCGATGGCGCCGTCGGGTTCGGGGTGCCCGGGCTTGCCGACGTAGATGATTTCGTAACCTCGGGACACTAGGTCGATGATGAGATCGTGAGTGATGTAAACATCGGAGCAAGTGGCGTCGATGACCGTCAGGCCCTTATCGATCGCGCGCTGCTTGACCGCAGGCGAGACGCCGTGGGCGGTGAGGATGACGGTGCCGTGCCGGATCTGCTCCAGACCAGCCATGCGGTCGTCGAAGTCGACCAACTGCACGCCGTTCTCGGCCAGCTCGTTGACCACGTGCGCGTTATGCACCAGGTAGCCCAGCATGTAGACGGGTCCCTGGTGCTGCGACCCAGCCTCGTTGGCAAGCCGAATCGCATCGACGACGCCGTGGCAGAAGCCGCGGGGGGTTATGCGAAGTACGTCCATCGAGTCGTCAAACAGTCACGGTGCGGGGTCGCCGGTACAAGAATTGCACAACGGCGCGGCTCGCGTTAGCCCTCGTCCAGCAACTGCTGGACAGTGTCGGGATCGCTGGTGGGCACTTTGCAGACGAAGCCGTGACAGACATAGGCAGCGGCCTGGCCCTTGAGCGGATGGCGGTCGTGAAGCAGGGGGACTCCGGCCCCATCTCCGTCGGCTGCCGCGGCCACGACAGTGCGGGGACGATATGTATCCCGGACGACACTGAGTAGATCCTCGCGTCCCGACCGATCGCCAATAACCGCGATGCCAGCAGGTTCGCCCACGAGAAAGTCGGCAGCGCTGAACCACTGGGCGAAGGCGGTGGGGTAGCTGGCTGCACCTGGGCCTACCGCGGCCAGCGCCTGCTCGGCGGCATCCAGGTAACGAGCCTCGCCCGTCATCGCATGCATGCGGCCCAGCACCGTAACCGCCATCGAGCCTCCGGAGGGCGTGGCGTTGTCCTGGACGTTCTTGGGGCGGGTGACGAGTTGCTCGTGGTCGTCGCTGGTGTCGAAGAATCCGCCTTCTGAATCCTGGAAGTGCTCCAGCATGGCGTCGGCCAGACCGCGCGCCGCTTCGAACCAGCGCTCGTCAAAGGTGGTCTGGTAGAGCTCCAGCAGGCCCTCGGCCAGGCAAGCGTAGTCCTCCAGGTAGGCGTTGAAGCGGGCGCGGCCGTCTTTCCAAGTGCGCCAGAGGCGGTTGTCCTCTCGCCAGAGTTCAGTGCAGCAGAACTCGGCGGCGGCCTTGGCGATTGCCATGTAGTCGTCGCGGTCGAGGGCGCGCGCGGCTTCGGCGAAGGCCGCGATCATGAGGCCGTTCCAAGCGGTGATGATCTTGTCGTCGAGGCCAGGGCGGATCCGATTGGCGCGGCGTTCGAACAGGCGCGGCAGTGCACGGTCCGCAGCGGCCTGGATGTCGAGAGGTTTCACATCGTGCTGGTAGGCCAGTACGTCCAGGTCCTTGAGCCGGCGCAGGACATTGACGCCTTCCCAATTGCCACGAGCGGAGACGTCGTAGGTGTCGGCCACCAGGTCGGCGTCGTCGCCCAGAACCTCACGCACTTCGTCCAGCGACCAGACGTAGAACTTGCCTTCTTCGCCTTCGGAGTCGGCGTCCAGGGTGCTGAAAAAGCCGCCCTGGGGGTGCGTCATCTCGC
Organism: Chloroflexota bacterium; assembly: GCA_022824495.1. GTDB lineage: Bacteria > Chloroflexota > UBA11872 > UBA11872 > UBA11872 > UBA11872. The sequence goes on from JAJDZU010000010.1 coordinate 59,394, forward strand.
GCACAACCCAGTCCAGCGTCTCCTCGACGACACGACGGTGAGCCGTGTCGCCGCCGATCTGCCAGGCGTGCAGGTAGACGCGGGCGAGCTGGCTGTTGTCGTAGAGCATCTTCTCGAAGTGGGGCACGTGCCAGGCGGCATCCACGCTGTAGCGGTGGAAGCCGCCGCCGACGTGGTCATAGATGCCGCCGCGGGCCATGCGATGGAGGGCGCGGTCTGCAATCTCCAGCAGCAGACCCTCGCCGGTGGCCAGGTGGCGGCGCAAGAGGAACTCGATGGCCATGGCCTGCGGGAACTTGGGCGCCTGACCCCAGCCGCCGTGGGTGCGATCCTCGCTGCCGGCCAGGGCCTGCGAGGCGCGGCGCAGATCGTCGTCGGCGACTGGCGCGGCAGGTAGATCAAGGCTGTCGGCCGCCTGGATCGCTTCGGTCAGACGGCCCGCACCCGATTCCAACTCATCGCGGCGGTTGATCCAGGCGTCGTTCACAGCCGTGAGCACCTGCTGGAATGACGGCATACCGTGGCGGGGCTCCGGCGGAAAGTACGTGCCGCCGTGGAACGGCTTTCCCTCAGGGGTCATGAACACGGACATGGGCCAGCCGCCGTGGCGGGTGAGCAGCTGGACCGCGGACATGTAGATCTGGTCCACGTCCGGACGCTCTTCGCGGTCAACCTTGACCGATATGAAGTGTTCGTTCAGGACATCGGCGGTTTCCTGATCCTCGAACGACTCGCGTTCCATCACGTGGCACCAGTGACAAGCGGCGTAGCCGACGCTGAGGAAGATGGGCTTGCCGCTGGCCCGCGACGCGGCGAAGGCCTCGTCGCCCCAGGGATACCAGTCCACCGGGTTGTGCTGATGCTGGAGCAGGTAGGGGCTGGACTCGGCGGCGAGGCGGTTGGGCATCAGGTCACGACCGTGAAGTGCGTCAAGTCTTCAATTGTGCGGGCCATACAGGCTGTCGCCAACGCTTGCCCAGGGCAGAACTGCCGGGACACGCAAGGCTAGATCAAATCCAGCAGCTGGTCGCGCAGGCGCACGGTTTCACTTAACACGTCCTGGCCGTCCAGCGATAGCCAGCCGACATGCACGACCTCCAGCGCAATTATCCCGTCGTAGTCGGCGGATTTCAGGTCACGCACGATGCGGGCGAAGTCGATCTCACCTTCGTCGAAGCCCGTCTGCAACTTCCCCAGGGCCGCCTGGCGGGCGTGCCAGTGGGTGCCGTGCGGGTGCATCACGGCTATCTGCTCGTAGGTCATGCCGTGGAAGACGAAGTGGGAGTGGTCGACGGTGAGCGACAAGCCCGGCACTTCGTCCAGCATGCGAAGCGCGAGTTCCGGGCTCCACGTCACGCTCTCAACGTGTGGCTCGATGCGCAACTGAACCCCGCGCTCGGCTGCATGTTCTGCGAGCGGAACGAGTTGATCACGGCCGCGCGCGAAGGCGGTCTCGGCGTCCAGGTCGGGCCAGTACTTACCGGGGCTGAGGGTAATGCCGTCCAGCCCAACATCGGCGGCGAAGTCGATCCAGCCGGCGTAGACGCGACGCTGATGGACGTACTCCTCCTCGTCCGGGGTGTTGGTGATGTGCTTGTCGGTGGCTTGGGGAAAGGCGTCGTAGAAGCGCATGCCGTGGAGCTCACCGATGGCACGTACGCGTTCCGCTTCGCGTTCGGGATTCGCGCCCACCACATCGGGATCCAGGTCGGCGCCGTTACCCAGGTCCATGACGGAAATGCCAAGCGCGCACCACACGCGAACCGCCTCTTCCAGCTTCAGGTGCGGCGTGGAAAAGATGTGGCCGCCGACTTGGATGGGCATGGGTGGATTCCGAGAATCGAGTCTCCGCAGTACAACCAGCGTCGTACCGCTGTGTCAACCGTCGGGAACTACTTGCTCAACTCCGTCTCGATTCATCTCGGCGTACCTTGCCGAGACTCAACGTCTACGCTACCAACGAATCGTCCGCCTGAGGGCAGCGTCAGCTCCGGGGGGCTGCCTCCAGTTCGCGTTCGAGTTCGGCGAGCCACGCACTCACCGTGGGCTCGTCCACCCAGCGCACGGGTCGCATTCGACTTTCTGCCAGGGCCTGCGCCGCCTGCTGGCGGTTACCCAGCGCGAGTTCGGCCGCCGCGAGTCCCACCCACGGGTCCGCACTGCTGGCCACGTAGGAGACGGCCTGATACCTGATCGTTTGCCGGAAGTCCTCGCGGGCCAGTTCGGCCATTCCAAGGCCCATGAGTACCTGGCCCCGCCAGTAGTAGGCCTGCGGTTTGGGATCGCCCAACCGCACTGCCTCGGCGAACGATTCCAGCCCCTGACCAAGTTGACCCTCCTCAACGAGCATGAGTCCCTTGGCCGCGTGGGCGGCTGCCCAGGTTGGGCGACGTTTTATGGCGTGTTCGATGTCGGCCCACGCGGACGGTCGGTCGCCCAACCGGCGGTAGACCAGAGCCCGAAAGAACGAGGCCTGTTCGTTCAGTAAGAAGCCTTCAATGCTTGCCGTGAGCGGACCCAGCGCTTCATTCAGACGACCGAGCTGGGCCAGTGCATTGCCCTGAATCACCTCGGCCTCATGAGGTGAAGCCGGAGCCCATTGCGCCGCACGACGGGCTACATCGAGCGCTTCTTGGGCATAGCCGAATTGCAAGAGCAAACGAGCGGCCCTGCGGAGCGCCACGCCGTCCTCCGACGACACATAGTTGCGTCGAATCGTGGCAATCTCTTCGTGCGCGTGCTCGGGACAGCCCGCTATTCGATACAGACTTATCTTGTATACGGGGACACTCACTTGGGTTGGATCGAGTTCCAACGAACGTTGATAGTCAGCTAATGCCTGTTCCGGATCGCCTAACAGCACGAGCCTCGATCCCCGCGACAGGTGCGACTCGGCTCGTTCGACTCGATCCAAAAGGAAGCCCGGCCGTCTGAGGTGCGCCGTCAGCCATTCGACACCGGCCGTCCTGCGCTCCTGTTGCTCCGTCGTATACCACTCGGCGGCAAACGCCCGCACACGCTCGGTTGAGCATCCGCTCGGCAGAGGCACCGGCGCCAGTTCGCCGACGCGCCCGATGGATGTGACGCCGATGAAGATGGCCAGGCCGGCCACCGCGCCGCCGCGCGTGAAGCGGGCCGGAAACGAGCCGTACCAGCGCCGGTAGTCCAGCACGAGCACGGCAACGAATACCGCGACAAACGCCGCGCCGACGATGACCAGCACGGGACCGTCATTCAAACGGGTCAGGCCGCCAACTATCACTGCGGCGGCGACGAATCCGGCGGTCACCAACGCGTCCACGCGCCGGTCGCGCTCGGGCAAGCTAGCCCTGGGTTTCAAGACTCCTCGTAGCGGGCCAATGCGGGTTCTGTTCCTCAGGGGCTTGCGGTAGGGGCGTTCCTGTGCGCGCACCTCGGCGTCTCGCCGCATCTGTTCGTGCACGAGGGCCGCCTGGGCTTCCTCCGCCTCCCGGGAGAGGCGGGATTCGGGCGGATCTACAGTCTCGGCTGCCTCGGCTTCGAATCCTCGGCGTCGCTGGCGAAACCGGCGGATATCGCGCTCGTTTCTGCGCCGCAACTGGTCTTCACTCAGCGCGGGCCGGGCGCGATCCGGCCGGACTTTCGGCGTTGGTCCGCGGAAACGCGACTCGTGCGCAAGATCGCACGGGCCCTGGCCCCAGCGGTAGCCCGGGCGCGGACCGAGGGATCGCCGACGCGGCGGACTCGGTGTCGGACCAGCAAGGTCTGGGGCATCGCCGTGCGGCGGCTGAGGCTCGAACCCCGCCTGCCCAGGCTCGAGTTGATTAGTCGACCCGATTTGCCCGGCCGCCTGCCGGTCGATTCGCGGTTTGCTGAGCGGCCGTCGCGTGACAAGCCCGACGAGCAGGCGAAATACGCGCTGGACCACGTCTCTCAAGGCCGATCGGCCTCGGTCAAGAGCAAGCCATCGCTCCTTCCGCCGGGCAACGAGACGCAAGACGCAGCGGCCTCAGGTCCACTAGACCCGAGTGACCGGAGAATCGCAGTTATCGTGCTGCGACGCCTACTGGCCTAGGCGAACTCTACATCGGGGGCGACGCTTCAGGTGACCCACCTGATGTGCGTGACTGGTTCAACCGTCGTTTGTGTCGCCGACCGAGCCGTGCAGCAAGCGCCTGAGTGCCCTGCCGGCAGGTTGTAATCCGGCCGGTGGGAACGCCATTCGCCAACATGTACGGTTAGTTGGAGGGTGACGTCCCGAGTTCGCGCTCAAGGTTCTCCAGCAGCGCCCTGACCTTCGGTTCATCTGGCCAGCGCTTGGGACGGGTTCGGCTCGCCGCCAGCGCCTCGGCCGCTTGTTCGCGATTGCCGAGCGCGAGTTCGGCGGACGCCCGGCCCACCAAGTGATCGGCGCTCAATGCAATGTGGTCTATGTGCTGGTCAATCTCGATGAAGTCGTCCCGGGCCGCTTGCGCATCTCCGACTTGCAGGAGCGTCAACCCGCGCCACAGCCGGGCATGAAGCGTCGTTTCCTCGAACTCAAGGGCCTGATTCAAGGCCTCCAGACCCGCGAGGATTTGCCCTTGATCGACAAGAAGAACCGCCAGTCCAGCCCGGGCAGCAATCCAATTTGGTCGAAGGGACACTGCTCGATCAAAGTCCTCACGTGCCCTTGCCATGTCGCCCAGGCGACGATGCACGAGTCCGCGAACAAAGTGGGACTCCCAGCTCACTCGATTGCGTTCGATGCTCGCGGACAACGGAACCAGGGCTTCTTGCAACCGTCCAAGCTGGGCCAGCGCAAAGCCCTGGATGACCTCCGCCTCATGCGGGGATCCGGGCGTCAATTCAGCCGCTCGGAGCGCCGCGGCAAGCGCCAGTTGCGCATATCCGTGGTCGGCAAATTGCCCAGCTGCCTGAAGGAGTGCGGAATCGTCGGCTGACGACAACACCAGTGGTCGCATCGCTTCAATCTCAGCATGGACATACTGGGAACAGTGGGCCGCAAAGAAAATATCCACCCGCTCCACGTACGCCGATAGGTCACTCGGGTCTAGCTCTAGCCCCCGCTGGATATCGGCAAGCGCCCGTTCAGGCTCGCCAAGCGCCTTCAGAAGGGACGCCCTCCTGAAGTACGTTTGCGCTCGTTCGAGGTCATCTTCCGTCGCACTAAGCCGTCGCAACCGGCCCGTGTTGGCATCCACGCCGTTGAGAAAGTCCGCCTGCGTCTCGGGTGTGATATTCGCCGCATATAGGGCTCGGAGTTTCTCCGGCGAGCAATCCGTCGGCAGCGGAATCGGATCCAGTTCGCCCAGCCGACCAATCGACGTGATCGCGATAAACACGGCCAGGCCAGATACCGCCCCCACGCGAGTCAAGCGGATTGGAAGCGAGCCATACCACCGCAGGTAGTCCAGCATGAGCGCGGCAATCAGCCCAACGGTCATCGCCGCGGCAAAGATGGTCAAAAAGGGCTCGTCATTCACGCGGGTGAAACCGCCGACAATGACGGCGGTCAAAACAAAGCCGGACGTAACCAGAGAGTCGACCCACGGATCACGTTGCGGCAAGTCCGCTCGGGGTTTGAGGACTCCACGCACGGGCCCGATGCGCGTACGGTTTCGCAATGGTTCTCTGTATGGGCGTTCCTCAGCGCGGGCTGCCGCGTCCCCTTGCAGCTGATCGCGGACCAGGGCCGCCTGCGCTTCTGCGGCTTCCTCCGAGAGTCGAGAATCCCGCGGCTCGGCCGCTGAGGCCGTTTCCGCTTCTCTGGCTCGGCGAGCCTGGCGGAAGCGCCGCACTTCCTGCTCGTCTTGCCGGCGCACCTGGTCGCGATTCAGCACGGGCCGGGCTCGTTTCGGGCGGACCCGCGGTTCGGGAGTTCGCGACATTGGTTCCGGGGTACGGTCACCAGTGGACCGACCCCACCGGTAGCCGGACCGCGGACCTACCCGCCGCGCGGCCCGCTTTCCTGTGAGTCGTCGGCGTTCCGGAAGCTGCCGCGGTCGGGCGCGCTCAGCGGCATCCCCGCGCAATTGCTGACGGGCCAGCGCTGCCTGAATCTCGGCAGCCCCGGGCGAGAGTCGAGATGTTCGCTGTGTATCTGTACGTCGCACAGGCTCGAGACCATCGGCCCGGCTTGACTGCGAGAAGTCCGGAGGTTCGGACCTTGGCTCGTCGATTGGCAAGCCGGTAATGAGTGATATAAGCCGGCCGACTAGGCGGCGGACCAGGGCCGTCACGACTGACACGACTCAGACTCGCGAGGTAGCTCCGCAAGCTCGCCCCGCCGCACCGACACCGGGATGACCTCGATTGGAGTAGCCATGCGCTTGCACTCCGGAGTCTATCGCCGGGCTTGACATCGGGCCTCGCCGGAAGACCGGCACCTCATCCGAGTCCGGCCGCGACTTGCCCGTGCGGCTAGCTCACGAGTTCGGAGGTCAGTTGTGCCAAGGCGGCGCGCCAGAACATACGCTTGGTTTCCACATCATTACGATCGGTCAGCTTGGAGTGTTGGACCTGCACCGAGCTCTTTTCCGGACCCTTGTCCCAGAAGCTGACGTCCACGTTGGTCTGGTCGCTATTCCAGGTTATGCGCATTGACTTGTGTCGGGTGGTGCGACGAAGGGTGATAGGCGGGTCGCCGAGCCAGCGTCGCCGCGAGGCTTCGTCCTCCCAGGCCGAAAACAGGACGTCCACCGGCACGGGCACGGTCTTGCTGACGCCCACCTGATAGCCGCGGGAGGTCTGGTGCGGTTGGCGGCGGCCGCGCGCTTGTTCGTAAGCCACGGTGACCATCTGGCTCCACCAGCCAGACAAGCCGTGACGATCGGCCAGGGCCGCGGCGATTTGGCGATGGGTTAATTCGGCCGCGCCCTCTGCGTCAAGGAGCGTGAACCACTCGGCCCAGACACGCCCCGTCTTGGCCTGAACGGCGTCGTCGCTGATGTTCGGCTGCGTCACATCGGACTCTTCTGGGCGTTCATAGATCCGACAGATCACCCCAACTGTAAACCGAGATTCACTGGACGCAATTGCCCATCCTCGGTACGGTGCTACCCAATATGCCGGGGATGACAGATTACGTGAGCTGCACAATAGGCGCTTGGACACGTTCCGGACGTCAGACGCTGGCTGCCGGTTTGCTGGTTGGAAGCGTCGCTCTGGCCGGACTCGCGGCATGTGGCGAGTCGGAGCCCGAGACTACGCCAACGCCCGAGCCCACGGCGGTGCCGCTGGTCACGGCCCCCGCTAGGTCACCCAGTCCCGCTCCCATACCGACACCAACGCCCGAGCCCGCCCCCACGGCTACGCCCGCAGCGACCCCGACACCCACGGCTCAGCCGGCGCCGCGACCCGTGACGCCGCGCCCGGCCGCGGAGGCGCCGACACCCGAACCCACGCCCGAGACTACGGAGGCGCCGGAGGCCATGACGGAAGCGCCGGCAGCTTCGGCTGTTGGCGCCGTCATCCCGCAGGTAGGCCTGAATGTGCGCGACGCTCCAAGCGTTGTCGACGGCGCAGTTCAGTACGTCGCGCTGCAGGGCGAGGAGTTGGAGCTGACGAACGAGATCAGCGAAATCGATGGGATCGTCTGGCGCCAGCTGGCCGACGGAAACTGGGTGCAGGCTCAGTACCTGGAGATCAGCGAGGCGGCCGAAGAGGTCATGACGGACGAAACGCCGGCCGCCACATCCGAAACAACGCCGGAGACAGTTTCGCAGACCATCGGTGTCGTCGTCCCCGAAATCGGCCTGAACGTGCGCGACGCGCCGAGTGTTGCCGAGGGAGCCATTCAATACGTCGCCCTGCAGGGTGAAGAGTTAGTTCTGACCGGACAGGTCGTGGAGGCTGAAGACGCCGTCTGGTACGAGCTCGAGGACGGCAACTGGGTCCAGGGGCAGTACCTGGAATTCAACCCCTAGGCAACACGGCAAGCGCCAGGGCAAGGGCTTCCCTGAGCAACCTGGAGCGGCTGGGAAACGCCGGGCTGATCCCCGGGAGTTGGCTCGTTGGTATTGGCATTTCAACCGGCGCAGACTTAGACGCAATCGCCTCGGTTGAGTCCTAGCGCCGACTAAGGGCCGCACGCCGCGCGGTCGACGAACACTCCACCTGGGAATTTGCCGTGCCGCACCTTTGCCGCAGGGTCTTCCGGTGCTCGTGCTCGACCATCTGAGGGAGGCGGACGTGGCGTCGTCAGACGAGCGGGAAGCCTGATACGGACTCGGTCACGAATTCCGCGGCCCGTAGACTGGACCAGACGCCTCGGGGATTAAGTGGCGTGATTGTGCTGCTCGGCGAACTGGCGCGACGGTTGCTTGCGAGTGTGGTTACGCGCTACGTATTCCTTTTCATATCGGCCGTACTCATTCCGTTCAGCTTGCGGCACCCAATCATGACCGTGGGCGTGGTCTTGATCTTGACATTAGTGGGGTATCTGCTGTTCAGCGCCAGCAGGCAGGCCCGCGACCAAGACCATCAGGACTGGTAGCCCCAGCCTAGAGCACGCCCTTGGTCAGGATCAGGTTGCCGTAGAGGCGCCGCTCGCCCGTAGCCACAATGGCGAAGGCTTGGCGGGCCCGCTCGTAAAAGGCGAAGCGTTCGACGCGCTCAAAGCCGACGGGTCCGCCGTGCGCGGCCTCGGCGATTCGCTGAAACTCCGTCCATATCCCGGGTCTGGCCTCTGGGTCGCCGACCACGGACATGACGGCAGCGGGCTCGTCCACGTACTCGTCCAAAGGCAGTAACGACAGGATGGCCTCGGCGGCGCGCGTGGCGGGCACGTCGTCGAGTCGCACCAGGCGCCTGGCGCTGGCTTCGGCCGGAAAGTTGGCGTCCACAATGACCAGTTCGTCCCCATGCCCCATGGCCGCGAGGACCCGCAGCAGATCCGGGCCCAGGAGCGGATCGATACCCTTCAACATGGCGGTGTTCCGATGCGTGAGCGTGGCGGCATGGTGTCACACGAGGGCCCTGCGAAGGTGTGATGCGCCACGGACCACGGGTGATGGTCGCGCTACGCTAAGCGGCCTTGTGGGATTGAGGTGACTGTGCTGAAGCCAGCCGACTACGCCGAGATCACGGCGCGAGTTGAGGCCGTGGCCGCTCTGGAAGGCCCCGAGCTGACTCGGTATCCGATTGCGGAGCTTGGCCTGGACCTGTTGCGGGTCGACATTGCAGCGCGGGAACCCGCCGTGGCCCGACTCGCGGTGTTCGCCGGCACGCACGGTGATGAGCCGGCGCCGGTCGTGACCGTGCTGGAGTTCCTGGAGCAGAGCCTGTGGACGCGGAGCCCGTCGGTTGCCTTCAGCGTCTTCCCGTGTCTGAACCCAACCGGCTATGACCTCGGAACGCGCGAAAACAAAGACGGGATCGACCTGAATCGACAGTTTGCGCGCGACGAGGTGCCCGAAGTCCGCACCCTGCGCGCCGCCGTGGCGAATGACACCTTTGACACCTTCGTCGACGCTCATGAAGACCCGGAAGAAGTGGGGTTTTACACCTACGCGTTCTTCAGCGACAGCTCCTGGCCGAGTCTGATCGTGGAAGCGGTGGCCGAGCATGGCCCAATCATCGACACGCCCGAGGCGGACGACCATCCTGTCGAAGGCGGGGTGGTAGCGCATGGCGATGAAGAGACCCGGGACGAACGCTTTCGCGACTACATGGCGGACGGCGAATGGCCATTGCCCTTCTACTTCTATGATCGCGGGATTCGCGACTTCATGACGACCGAGACGCCGGGGCTCATCGAGTTGTCCACGCGGGTCGCCATGCAGCATGCGGCTCGCGACCGCCTCGTGGATCTGCTGACAGCCGCAAGGAGCGCTGACGCATGACCAATGCCAGTCTTCCGGTAATCGACGCTCACGCCCACGTCGGCGTACAGCAGTTGCAGGACCACATGCCGGGCTACTGGCCGGAAGGGAAGAACGGTCAGTCCGAAGCCGACATGCTGGCCTGTATGGACGCCACCGGGGTCGACTACGCCGTTCTGCACACCTGCAACATCTGGGGCATGAAGTACGCGGCACGCATGGTGCGCGAGCACGGCGATCGTCTTATTGCCGTCATAAAGGTCGAAGGTGGGGAGGCGCACCTCCCGCCCCAGTTGGCGACCATTCAGCGGCACGTGGAGGACGAAGGCTTCAAGGGCCTCTATTACGACCCCTGGCCGCCGTCAGACGACGCCTTCGCCAATTTCCATGCGCCCAGATTCTGGCCCGTGTGGGAGCTCGTCGATCAAATGAAGCTGCCGGTGTGCACGGTCTCGTACGGCACCGATTCGCCGGACCACTTTCAGGCCCTGATCAAGCTGCTGGATGCGTGGCCTGACCTGACGATTACGGTCGTGCACGGTCTGTACGTGGGAACGAAGGCGCCGGAAGGACTGATTGACTCGGACGGCCGTGTGACGTTCGACCAGGGCATTGTCGACCTGGTCAGGAATTACGACGTAAACCTGGAGATCCTGGCCGGGTATCCGGGCGCCTGGTGGGGTTCGGACGACGTGGTGCTGCGCGCGCTCTACGACACATTCGGGCCGCGCAAGCTGATCTGGGGATCCGAGTTCACCAAGGCCAACGCGCTGACCCAGGAGCAGGCGCGCTCACCCGAGTACTACGCCACACAGGTGAACTACCTGCGGGACCACTGCGCCTATATCCCGGACGACGATCGGGCCTGGATCATGGGCGGAAACACGGCCCGAATCTACGGGGTCTAGTCGGCGGACCGTCGGCGGCTCGCCTTGCTCGCATGGCCACGCATTGACGGCTATGTAGGAACTCATACCGACAGATCCCGCCAGGAACGGCATAGAATTCAGGGTTGGCGTGGCGCAAAGGTGGGTTCATGCAATCGTCAAAGGTACGACGGCTCATTCGACTAGCGGCTATATGTCTCTGGCTGCCGTTGGGGATCCTGGTGCTTTCAGTGATTCGGTTCGGCGGCTTGCCAACCGACGCCGGCCTGGGCGGGCCATTGGCCGTTGGCGCCATGGTTGGATCCATGGTCCTCTTCACCTGGATCGCGGCTATACCGCTGACCGTGGCGTTAGCGTTGTTGTATCGACGCGCCCGCGTCCTGGCCTACGCGTGCGGAGCGGTGCTTGCGCCGATCACGGTGTTTGGCGCGCTGATCGGCGGGCTGTTCGGCCCGGTCGGAATCGTGGCTTACCCACTGGCGTTCTCGGCCCCGGCCTGGATTGCTCTGGCCATTACCGCGCTGATTCAGCGCAGCCGCACAAACGCGAGGCCGGCAGAGAGCGCCTAGAGCAGACTGGAAGCTCCCGGCCGGGGGCACACGGTATCGTTCAAGAATTCGGAACGCGCCGCGTGCCGTTCATGCCGGCGGCGATGACGATCCTCACGTTCGGAAGCGCTGAGCGCGAATGAGGCTCACGTCCCTCACGGCCGCAGTAGGAACTGCTGAGGCGCTTCTACCAGACTCACTTAGGATTGTGCTCCTGGATTCCACAGCGCATTGGCGGCCTCGTGGCGAAGGCAGTCGTGGTTCGCAATCTGAAGCGCGGCCTTGTTCCGTTCTGGCTACCGATCACAGTACTTGCGATAACGGCCATACGCTCTGGCCGCCTGCCAAATCCTGTCAACTCCGAATTTGCGGTGCTGGAGCACGCCGTCGCTCTCAGGCACCCCGGATCCGTCGCGGCGTTTCAGGAGGTCATCCCAAGCGCCGGCGTCGCGATCGCCGTGCTGTGCGCGGTGATGTGGCTCGGCGCGTTGCCACTAAGCATCGCGGTATATCTCCTCTGGAGTCGATCCCGAGCATTGGCCTATGCCGGTGCCGTCGCGCTTGGTCCTCTGACCGTCGTGACCCTGATTGGCGGTCTGGACTGGCCGATGCAGGTGAGCGTCTCAATCTCCGTAACGACGATGAGGCTGCTGCCTGACCCATTGGACGCGATACGGCTCGAGGCGGGCCTGGCCAGGCTGGCGATCGTGATCTATCTGTTGCTCGCCGACAGTCCGGACATCGTTCGGTACGCGCTCCTCTTCGCGCCGGTGTCTTGGTCCATCGCCTTGCCAGCGTGGTACGCCCTGGCAATCTTGCGGATTCAGCGTGGTACTGATGCGACCTCGACCACAGGGTCTGAATTACAGCGTTTCCTGAGACCGGCTCTCTTAACGCTCTGGCTCCCCCTTGGAGTGCTCGTGCTCATGATTCGCACAGAGCTACTCTCCTTTCAAGATCTCAGCCGGCCTCTAGCACTATTGGATCTCAGCCAAGCGTTGCTGCCTCCATTCGCCTTCTTCTGGCTCGCCGCGTTTCCACTAAGCTTGGCCGCCTTTCTGCTGCACCGCTACTCGCGCGCGCTTGCCTTCGTCTGTGCCATCCCATTGGCGGTCCTGGCCATCGCGTTCATGACCTCCAGCAGCGTACTCGGATCCATGGGCATCATGACCTACGGGTTCGTGTGCTCACTTCCGGCTTGGTTGGTGCTAGGCGTTGTAGCGATTGGTCAGCGACAACTGGCAGCGCGACAGGCGGCGAACAGTTTCTGAGTGCCCGAACGCGAGGAGTTTGCCGCTTATCTCGCCGGCCGCGTCGTGTGGTGACCGGCGACTTGCTGGAATGCGTGGCCTACTTGGAGGACGGTGGCGTCGTCGTACATGCGCCCGACGATTTGGAGGCCTACCGGTAGCCCGTCGGCAAAGCCCATCGGGACGACGAGTGCGGGGTGGTGGGCTGAGTTGAACAGCGAGGCGTGGAGGGTGTCGTTGGCGCGGGCATCGAACCGCTTGATGGGTTCGGCTGGGTAGGGGTAGGCCGGACTCAGCAGGAAATCTCGCGACTCCAGGGCGTCCGAGACCGCGGCCTCGATGTCGGCGCGGGCTTGCAGCCCGCGCAGGTAGTCGAAGGCCGACGCGTCTGCACCGACGTTCAGGCGTTGATGGATGGACCCGTCGATGGAACTGAAGTCACCATCGAACATTGCATGGATGCTGACGTAGCCCTCGGAGCGGGAGACCACCTGCGCGGCCTTTGGATCAAGATCTGTGGGCAGCGACCAGGTGTCGATTGCGACGCTGAGACCGCGAATGACCTGAACGGCCTCAGCGAATAGCTCGCGAATTCGCGGCTCCGCGTCGTCCGCGAAGTCCTGGACGATTCCGGCCCGGTAGCCACCGACCGGATCCTCGAGTGCGGCAGCGAAGCTGCCGGCTGGCTGTGTGACTGAGTCCAGGTCGTTTGGGTCGGGTCCGGCCATGGCGTCCAGCATCAGCGCGCAGTCGGCGGCCGAACGCGTCATGGGCCCGATGTGGTCGAAGTTGCGGACCAGCGGTCGGGCGCCCGTGCGGCCGACCAATCCGTGCGTTGGCTTTAGGCCACTGATGCCGGTCATGTGCGACGGGATGCGGACCGAGCCACCGGTGTCCGTGCCGAGCGCTCCGAGCGCCATGCCCGTGGCGACAGCGGCAGCGGAACCGCCGGACGATCCGCCTGGATGCCGGGTCAGGTCCCAGGGGTTGCGGGTCGGGCCGAAATGGGGATTGTCGGTGGTGATGCCGCGGGCCAGTTCGTGGGTGTTGGTCTTGCCCAGGATGACGGCGCCGGCTATTCGCAACTGCTGCACCACATGCGCATCTGCGTCCGGACGATGGTCGCGATACTTGATCGATCCGTAGGTCGTCACTACGCCTGCGGTGTCAATGACGTCCTTGATCGCGATGGGGATACCGTCCAGCGGGCCAAGCCGCTGGCCGGCGGCGGTGCGAGAGTCAGCCGCTCGCGCATCCGCTCGTGCCGAATCGGCCATGACCAGGGTATAGGCGTTGAGGGTCGGGTTGAGCCGCTCGATGCGGTCCAGCACGGCCTCGGTTAGGTCCAGCGACGACAGTTCGCCGTTTTCGAGCGCCACCGCAGCCTCGCCGATACCGATGTAATCCACGTCTTGTCCGTCGGACATTGGCGTCGAGCTCCGCGCGTCCGGTGAAGCGCGGTCTACGGTATCAGCCGGTCGTCGCCATTGTTCGGTCCAGTCGACGAGTGCCAGAATCGGCCGCCCGACACCTTCGGATCCGAAACCCATGTCTAATCCTCATGCCGACGAACTGCTCGAGCGCGGCGTCACGCTAATTGAAGGTGTGATACCGCGAGACGAGGTGCCCGGAATCCGCGATCGCGTTCGGACCGACATCCTGGCCAACAACGACACCAAGATCCCGGCGCTGGGCAAGACCTCCAACCTCCTGCGGATCAACCAGGACCTGGCGCCGTACCTTGCCGAGCCGCGGCTGACGGCCGTGCTGGACGCCACGCTGGGCCGGGGTTTTCGACTTTCGTTCTTCACGGGATTCGTGACCGGGCCGGGTCGCCAGCGTGACGTGTGGCATGCCGACTGGCCCTACAACCAGGAGCACAACACTCGGATCCCCGCGCCGTACCCGGACGTCCCGTTGCACTTCACCACGTTCTGGATGCTGACGGACTTCAAGGTCGAGAACGGGGCCACGATCATCGTGCCGGGCAGCCACAAGCTGAACGATCACCCGCGCGATGGCGGACCGTATGGCGACGCAATGACGCCGCGCGGCGACGAAGAGCGGCTGATCGGTTCAGCCGGTTCCGTAGGGATCGTGGACAGCCGCATCTGGCACGCCGTGTCGCCGAATCTCACGGACCAGGACCGGGTGGCCGTCGTGATCCGCTACGCCGCCTGGTGGCTAAACCTCAATCCAACGCGCACAAGTTCACAGGAATACGATCCGGCGTATCACAAGTCGCGGATCGATGACCTGCCGGAGGACGTGTACTTGGACCTGCCGGCCGAGGTGCAGCCACAAGTCCGCCACCTCCTGCCACCGGGGGCGGCGGCGCTGGCGTAAGTCGCTCGACGCCGCCGAGGGTTCTCGCCCGCTTAGCCGACGGTGCCGTCGTCGCGTCGGTGCAGCATGACGGGGTTGCCGTCCAGATCGCCGACGACCGCAATTGTGCAGGTGCCGCTTTCAAACGGCTCCATGACGACGCTGCCGCCGGCTTCGCGAACTCTCTCGGCCATTGCGGCCACATCCTCACAGGCAAACGCCGTGGACGGGCGCATGCCGGAGTCGGGCACAGCGATAGGGGCATCGTCCTCCACGTGCAGCGCGACTGTTGTGTCCCCCGCCTGCAGTTCGCCCCACATGCCGCCAATGCTGAAGATTGGCGTGAGGCCGAGCACGTCGCGGTAAAAGCCCGTGGCCCTTTCGAGGTCGGAAACCGGGAAGTACACGTAGTCAACGCCCAGGACTCTCATCGCATCCCCCTTGGGGTCCGCTGGAACGCACGCGATCAGACTCGCAGCTTAAGCCACCGAATGCCGTAGCTCTCAGGAAGGATTGCGACGGTGCAGGGCGGACACGGCGGCAAGATCCTGATGCCGGAGACCAACGTCATAGAAGACGTGAACATCAGCCACTTTGCCGATCCGGAAGGGCACATCATCGGCCTGCTCAAGAAGGTGCCGATATAAAGCGGCTCGATGGCAGGCTCGGCGTGTTCTGGGAAACACGTTCGGCGCGGCTGCTGACGGCTAGACTGGCGTTCCGGCCGCAGGCTTGGAGGGGACCATGGTTCGCGCAGCGTTTATTGGCGCCGGCCGCAGGGCCACCAGCGCGCACTATCCGGCGATCGACAGAGCGCACAGTCGCGTCGAACTGTCCGCCATGTGCGAGCTGGACGAGGACCGGCTCGTCACAACCGCCGACCAATACGACGTCGAGGGCCGCTACAGCGACTTCCGGGAGATGCTGGAGCGTGAGGCCCCCGAGGTCGTCTACGCGGTCACGCGTCCCCCGGACATCGCCGACATCGCGGTGGAAGTGCTGGCCTCCGGCGCGCACCTCTTCGTCGAAAAGCCGCCTGGCGTTGGATCGGCGGACGCCGAGAAGATTGCCGCAGCGGCGGAAGCCAATAACCGCATCGTCTGCGTGGGTCTGCAACGCCGCTGGACGCCAATGATCCGGGCGGCCCGCGCGCGGGTTGAGGTGAACGGTCCCGTCATGTTGGTGAGCGCCGGCATGAGCAAGAACCTGATTGAAGACGATCAAGGCGGCCGTGAGATTAACCGGCTGTATGAGCAGGACATCCACATGGTGGACTGGCTGCGCTGGCTCTGCGGCGGAACCTGGGACCAGGTGCTGACCCGCGGCGATGACACCTACACGGGCTGGATGAACACCTATAACTCCATCATCCACTTCACCAATGGGGCCGTGGCGGTGCACTCGGTGACCGGCCACGCGGGCGCGCGCCATTACCGGATCGAGATGCACGGCAATGGCGTCAGCGCCTATTTGCTGCCGCCTATCCACGGGCAGGTCTACGCCGAAGACCGGCCGGAGCCGGAGATCATCGAGGGCCAGCCGATTCCGGGCCACCCCGGCGGGGCGCTGGACGACGGGGTCGACGCGTTGCACGCCGATTTCCTGAACGCCATCGCGGAAGACCGGCAGCCGTTGACCAACATCCATGACGTGATTCACTCGGTCCGGCTGCTGGAGGAAATCGGGCAACTTGATCCAACTGGCCAGCCGCTGAAGGGTTAGGTGGACAACGTGGGCCTCAAGATCGCCGTTATCGGCGCGGGAAGCGTGGGCTTCACCCGCAAGCTGATGCGCGACATCCTGTCGGTGCCTGAGTTGCAGGACACGCACTTCGCGTTGACCGACATCTCGCAACCCAACCTGGACCTGGTGACGCAGCTCTGCCGGAAGGACATCCGGACCAACCGGCTACCTGCGCAGATCTCGGCCACCACGGAACGACGCGCGGCATTCCGCAACGCCGACTACGTGATCTGTTGCGTGCGCGTCGGCGGGCTGGACGCGTTCAAGCTGGATGTGGAGATTCCGCTGAAGTACGGCGTGGACCAGTGCGTGGGCGACACGATCTGCGCCGGCGGGATTATGTATGCCCAGCGCACCATCCCGCAGTTGCTGGCCTTTGGCGACGACATCCTGGACGTGGCCAAGCCGGACGCGTTGCTGCTCAACTACGCCAACCCGATGGCCATGAACTGCTGGGCGCTGCTGGACCACGGCGTAAACGTCGTGGGGCTGTGCCACGGGATCGAGCACGGCTGGACCCAGATTGCCGAGGTGCTGAGCGCGGAACGGCGCGAGGACGTGGACATCATCTGCGCGGGCATCAACCACCAGACCTGGTACACGCGCATCGAGCATCAGGGCCGCGAGATTGGAAGCGATGAGTTGCTGGCGGCATTTGAGGCGCATCCGACGTTCTCGAAGACCGAGAAAGTGCGCATTGACGTGCTTCGACGGTTTGGCTACTACTCGACCGAGTCGAATGGGCATTTGTCCGAGTACCTGCCGTGGTACCGGAAGCGGCCAGAGGAGATTGAACGCTGGATTGATCTGGCCAGCTGGGGCAACGGCGAGACAGGTGGGTACCTGCGGGTCAGCACCGAGAAGCGCAACTGGTTTGAGACCGACTTTCCGGAGTGGATGGCGGCCGACGATCCGCCGATCAGTACCGAGGACCGCTCCGACGAGCGCGGCAGCCGAATTATCGAGGCGCTGGAGACCGGCCGGCCGTATCGCGGGTTCTTCAACGTCCGCAATGACGGCGCGATCAGCAACCTGGCTGACGACGCGATTGTGGAAGTGCCCGGGTACGTGGACGCGCTCGGTATTCACA
Source organism: Chloroflexota bacterium (assembly GCA_022824495.1). GTDB lineage: Bacteria > Chloroflexota > UBA11872 > UBA11872 > UBA11872 > UBA11872. The sequence goes on from JAJDZU010000010.1 coordinate 77,040, forward strand.
TCCCGAAGGTGGGCGATCTACCGCTGGCTTGCGCGGCTACGTGTACCGCGTCGATCGACGTGCAACGGATGAGCGCTCGGGCCGCCGCGACTGGCGACGCGACGCTGCTGAAGCAGGCGATGCTGCACGACCCGCTGGTTGGGGCGGTGTGCAACCCGCCGGAGGTCTGGCGCATGACGGACGAGATGCTGGTGGCACAGGTCGAGTGGCTGCCGCAGTACGGGGCCGAGATTCCCAAGGCGGCCGAGCGGCTGGAAGCGCCGTCGGACGTGAAGACGCGCGACTGGCAAGGCGCCGCTCGAAAGCAAGTGCGTTCGCTGGACGAGATCCGCAAGGCCGACGATCGGCCACCGATGCCGGTGGGGCAGCGGCGCTGAACAGAGCCCTGGCTTTCCAGGGTGATGTACGATTTCGGGAGTGATTGGGCGGCACTTCGAAAGAGACTGCTTGCCCATGCTCCTAAGCTCGGCGCCAGCTACCCGCACGAAGTTTCGCGGCGTGCTGTGACCGCCGAACTCGCTGCCATCCTCGCGGCCGTTGCAACGGTAGGAATCGGTCTGGCCGGACTCAGCGTGGCGCTGTGGCGTGATGTTCGCGCTGATATTCGCGAGTTGCGTACCTCAATCGACGCGGACCGAGTCGCCCACGAGGCGCTTCACGCTGCCGAACGTCAGTCCCGCGCCGAAGAAACGCGTGAACTCCTCGCGGCCATCTCGGCAGGCCGCGAGGGAGCGCCCTAGTGGCGGGGCGCAAGCGGCGCGAGGACCGCGAGCTTGCCTAAAGGCCCGCCGCGTCGGCCTTGGCGGAGACGATCTCGGCCATTTTGAGGGTGGCGGCGTCGACCATGTCGCCGTCGATGGCGATGGCGCCGAGACCGTCGGCCAGGGCCTGCTTGTACTCGACCATAATGCGGCGGGCCTTGTCGACGTCGGCGCTCGAGGGCGAGAAGACATCAATGGCCACATCGATCTGCCCGGGGTGGACGGCCCACTTGCCGTCGCAGCCGAGGGCCAGGGCCATTTCGCAGGACTGGCGATAGCCCTCCAGGTTGCGGTAGTCGGCGAAGGGGCCGTCCGTGACCTGCAGGCCGGCGGTGCGGGCGGCGACGACGATGCGGTGGATGGCGTAGTGCCAGACGTGGCCGGGGTAGCGCTCGCTGGCGCCGATTGAGAGGCTGCGGGCCTGGACGCTGGCGGAGTAGTCGCCGGGGCCGAAAATCAGGGATTTGAGGCGGGGGCTGGCGAAGGCGACCTGGTTGACGTTCATCATGCCTTCGGCCATCTCGATCTGGGCCTCGATGCCGATGCGGCCGACTTCCAGGCCCCGGTGCATCTCGATCTGGGTCAGCAGCATGTCCAGCATGTAGACGTCATGCGGCCGGTTGGCCTTGGGCAGCATGATGGTGTCCAGGTGCTGGCCGGCGCCTTCAACGACTTCGATTACGTCGCCGTAGAACCACTCCGTGTCGATGCCGTTGACGCGGACGCAGGCGATCTTGCCGGACCAATCGAAGTCGTTGAGGGCCTGGACCACGACTTGGCGCGACTCGACTTTCTGGTTTGGAGCGACGCTGTCCTCGAGGTCGAGGAAGACGTGGTCGGCGTTGCTCTGGCTGCCGCGCTCGAGCATGCGCAGGTTGGATCCGGGACTGGCGAGCTGAACGCGGCGAAGTTCCATCAGGTTTCCCTCCTCGGGGAATGCGGCAAGGTCCCGGCCTCGGGCCGGGCTTAGTTGTCCTCCAGGTTCACGACCAGCAGCTTGGGCTCGGTCATTTCCTCGATGGCGTATTTCAGGCCCTCGCGCCCGAAGCCGGATCGTTTGACGCCGCCGTAGGGCATGTGGTCCACCCGCCAGCGGTTGGTGTCGTTGACGATCAGGCCGCCGACCTCAATGTCGCGGTAGGCGCGTTCGATGATGCGGATGTCGTTGGTGAAGATACCCGCCTGCAGGCCGTAGTCGGAGTCGTTGACCAGGTCGATGGCCTCGTCGATCGAGTCGTAGGCGATAACGGCAATGACGGGACCGAAGACCTCGTCACGCACGATGCGCATGCCGTTATCGGCGTTGGCGACGATGGTGGGTTCGATGAAGCGGCCGTCGGCATTGCCGCCGGTGACCACGGTGGCGCCGGCTGCCTGGGCCTCATCGAGCCAGGACATGATCCGGGTGACGGCGTCGGCGTCGATCATGGGGCAGAGGGTGGTCTCGAGGTCGTTGGGATCGCCGGGCCTGAGATCGTCGAGCAGCGGCAGGACGGCGTTGACGAAGTCGTCATGCACGTCGCGGTGGACGTAGACGCGCTGGACGGAGATGCAGTTCTGGCCGCTGTAGAGGAAGCCGCCGAAGGGGATTCGGGCGGCCACGGCGTCGATGTCGGCGTCGTTATGGACGATAAGAGCACCGTTGCCGCCGAGTTCGAGGGTGACGCGCTTGAGACCGGCGTTGGCCTTGATGCCCCAGCCGACTTCGGCGCTGCCGGTGAAGGTGACGACCTTGAAGCGGTCGTCGCGCACCAGCGATTCGGCCTGGGCGCCGGCCATGGGCAGAACCGAGACCGAGCCGTCGGGGAAGCCGGCTTCGTGGGCCAGTTCGGCCAGGCTGAGGGTGGTCAGCGGGGTCTTGCTGGCGGGCTTGATGACGATGCTGTTGCCGGCGGCGAGGGCCGGGCCCAGCTTGTGGGCGGCGAGCAGCAGCGGGAAGTTGAACGGGGTGATGCCCAGGATGGGGCCGATGGGGAAGCGCTGGACGCGGCCGGTTCGGTCGACGCCGGTGGGGACGGCATCGAGGGTGAGGATTTCGCCGGGGATGCGGAGAGCTTCCTCGGCGGCGCAGTGGAGGGTGGCGACGGTGCGGTCGATTTCGCCGTGGGCCTCGCTGCGGAGCTTGCCGGTTTCGTCGATGTCCTCGGCGATCAGGCGTTCGCGGTTGGCCTCGACGAGGTCGGCGAGGCGGTGGAGCAGTTCCGAGCGGCGGTGGGCGGGGATGGCGCGGGTGACGTTGTGGAAGGTGTCGACGGCGAGCTGGACGGCTTGCTCGGCGACCTCGGGGGTGGCGCGGTGGACGACGGCGGCGACGGTGTCGTCGAAGGGGCGGCGGACTTCCAGGAGGTCGCCGGTCTGGACAGGTCGGCCGCCCAGAATCAGGGCGCGTTCAGCCGCGGGGGCGGTGGTTGCGACGGCCATCAATACATCCTTCGCGGGCCTTCGGAGTTCGAGGTGTGAGTGTAACGGTCGGGCAGGGCTGGCGAATGGGGGTGTTGTGTGCGCGTAAGAGTTTTTTCCAAAAAACTCTTGAGGGCGGGGGGCGTCGGATTTGGGGTGAATTTGGGTGATCCCGTGAGCGCTTGCGGCGGGGCGGGCGGGGCATGTTGCCTGGGCTGCGGATGGGGTGGGGCGGGGAGACGACGGTGGGCTGGGGGGCTGGCCTGGTCGGTGAAGGACGGCAGGGCTGGGGGGTTGGGTGCTGCTGGGTCCTGGCCGTGGACGCCGGGATGGCGGGGTGAGGAATGGCTTGGTTGCGGCATCCCACGTGTGGTTCGACACGGCCCTTCGGGGACTTCGGGCCGGCTCACCATGAGCGGGTAGGTGCCTGTAGTTGCGCGGAAGACGGGGCGAGCGGGGCGGCGGGTGGGTGGCGGGGGTGAGGAAATGGGGTTGTGTGTTCATGGGGGCTATGGTACTCTATCGGAGTACCGATGGCAAGGGGTTGGGGAAGGAGTGAGTTGAGCGGAGTGAGCGTTGAGAGAAGAGTGGGGCGGGGAGGGGAGCGTGGGCCGAAGGACTGGGCTAGGAGCAGGCAGCGGTGAGAGAGGAGTCAGAGGGGACGACGCGACGGGCGACGAGGGGGATTGGCTGGGAGGGTTGGGCGCTGCCTTTGGGCGGGGTGGTTCGACAGGTTCAGCACGAACGGATGGAGCGGAGGTTGGGAGCATTTTGTCCGGGTGGGGTGCCAGGGGGAGCTTGGGAGCGCTGGGATTGACCATGGTGCTGGGTCCCGGCCGCGGACGCCGGGATGGCGGGGTGGTTGCCGCATGCGGGGGTGTGGTTCGACACGGGTCGCCGAAGACTCTGGCCCGGCTCACCACGAACGGGGGTAGGTCGGGGTTGGTTGCGCGGAAGAGGCCGGTTTGAAACGCGGCCCCTTGTATGTTGCAGGACCCTCGGATCGTCCGGGGGAATTCGTAGGGCCGGGACAGCCCGACGGCCCCTAGGTCCATCGCGAGACCGTTGCGTAGCGTGGGCGTCCCGGCCCTCACGCTGGCTCAGAGCCCGAACAGTTGCCTGGGCCGTGAGCGCGAGCCCGAATTTACAAGGCAGGGCGGGAAGCCAGCGACACCTGGAGGGTACCGAAATGGCCCATCCGTTGTTTCTCGGCTTGGATGTCGCGCGCGATCAGCTGGAGGTCGCGGTCTATCCGACCGACGAGGCCTGGCGTGTGCCCAATACCCCAGCGGGCCACGCGCGCCTGATCCGCTGGGCGCAGCGCCACCACCCCGCCCGCGTGGTGCTGGAAGCCACCGGGGGCTATGAGCGCGCGGCGGATGCGGCCCTGCACGCCGCCGGCCTGCCGGTGGTCGTGAGCAATCCGCGTCAGGTGCGCGACTTCGCCCGCAGCCGCAACATCCTGGCCAAGAGCGACCGCATTGACGCACGGGTGCTCGCGCGCTTCGCGGCGGAGGTCCGGCCGCCGCTGCGCCCGCGCCCCTCGGCCGCCAGCCAACACCTGCGTGACCTGGTCACCCGCCGGCGCCAACTCGTCGCCGACCGCGTCGCCGAGCAGCAGCGCCGCCGCCTGGCGCCGCCCGTCGTCCAGGCCGACATCGATGCCCATCTGACGTGGCTCTCGCGCCGGCTGGCCACCCTCAACGCCCAGATCGCCGCGGCCCTTGCGGCCGACGCGCCCCTGCAGGCCCACGCGACCAGGCTCCAGAGCATCCCCGGCATCGGCCCCACCGTCAGCGCCACCCTGCTGGCTGAAGTCCCCGAACTCGGCACCCTCGGGCACCGGCAACTGGCCGCCCTCGTCGGGGTCGCCCCCTTCAATCGCGACAGCGGCACCTGGCGCGGCCGCCGCGGCATTTGGGGCGGGCGCGCCTCAGTCCGCGCCGCCCTCTATATGGCCACCGTCTCGGCCACCCGCGCCAATCCGACCATCCGGGCCTTTTATCAGCGGCTCCTCGCGGCGGGCAAGCAGCCTAAGGTGGCCCTCACCGCCTGCCTGCGCAAGCTGCTGGTGCTCTGCAACGCCCTGTGCAAGCACGAGACCCTCTGGGACCCCACCATGGCCCCCTAGGCCTTGCCAACCCAACACAGTTGCTACGAAAGATGGGGATGAGGCGCGGGTGGGTTAGGGGGTGTTGGGTTCGAGGATTTGGAGGTAGGGGGTGTAGCGGTAGACGCGGTTGCGGCGGTCGCCGGTGATTTCTTCGAGGATGCCGAGGTCGACCAGGCGGGCGACCAGGCGGTTGGCGGCGGGAAAGTTGGTTCCAGTGGTTGACTGAATGCCGCTTACCGACACAAACGGCTGGCGGTAGAGGTGTTCCAGGACGCGAAGGCCGTTGGCGACGGCTCGACCGAGGCGCTCGGTCACCAGGGCCCGGTGTTGCTCGCGCAGGGTGAGGACACGCCGGACGGTCGTCGCGGCCTCGGCGCTGACCTGGGCAACGCCGCGGAGGAAGAAGGCCAGCCAGCCTTCCCAGTCGCCGGTGTCATGGACGGCCTGCAAGCGTTCGTAGTACTCGGGGCGGTATCGCAGGAAGAAGTGCGAGAGATAGAGGACCGGGGCCGACAGGATGCCGCGTTCGCACAAAAGGAACGTGATAAGCAGGCGACCGACGCGGCCGTTGCCGTCGGGGAATGGATGGATGGTCTCGAACTGGGCGTGCACCAATCCGATCTGAACCAGGTGCGGCAGGTCGCTGGGACCGTGGATAAAGTTCTCCACATCTCCCAGCGCGTTCGGCACCTCACGAGGCGGCGGCGGGACGAAGGTGGCTTCGTGGAGCATGCAGCCGTCGGGGCCAATCCAGTTCTGGCTGGTACGGAATTCGCCCGGCTGCAGCTTGTAGCCGCGGACACCGCGCACTAGTCGTTCGTGGATTTCGCGGATCAGGCGGCTGGAAATCGGCAGCGTCTGCAAGCGCTCCAGGCCGTAGTCCATAGCTGTGACGTAGTTGATGACCTCAGACGTGTCCCGTGCGCGACTGGGCGTGCGAAGGTCAGCCTCGGCGGCCAGGACGTCCTGCAGGGAACTCTGGGTCCCCTCGATCCGGCTGGAGAGGACGGCCTCTTTGCGCGCGTACATGGACGCGAAGAGGTGGGGATCGGGCAGGGTCTGGATCGAGCCGTCCAGCCGGCCCAAGGCCTGATCGGCCTGGGAGAGCAAGGCTTGCAGCTCGCCCTCCAGGCGAACGGGTGGCTCGGGCGGAAGCGGCGCCGGCATGAACGCGCGATAGCCCTGCGGCTGGACCACATATCGACCGGCCCGGTGGGCGGCAATTGCCTGGGGACCGTCAACTGCGGACATGGCGCCGCGCGCTGCCGAGGAACCTTCCATATGTTCGGAACCGACAATATGCAACCGGGACCGCCCTATATTATCCGAAGAAGCATATATGGATCAGTGGTATCGGCCTTTTTGTCGGCAGGGATACATATAGACGCTCTCGGCGTCCATAGTGTCGGCAAGTGAACATATGGCACTGCTTGGGCAGCCATATTGTCACCAGGAGCATATATGGCGGCTTGGGGCGGCCATGTTGTCGGGGAGTGAATGTATGGATGGTGGGGGCGTCGAGGTGGAGGGCGGGCGGAGATCGGGCGGTGTCTGAGGGAGTTGGGGGTGGGTTGATACGTGATACGTATCGGGTTACAATGCGGGGATGATCGTGCGGTTTCGGCACAAGGGGCTGCGGCGGCTCTATGAGCGGGGGGATCGGCGGTTTGTGCCGGCGCGGCGGGTCGGCAAGATCGAGCGGATCCTGGCGCGGCTGGATGTGGCGGCGGAGCCGGCTGGCATGAACCTGCCGGGGTTTCGACTGCATCCACTGCGCGGCGACCTGGACGGGTTCTGGGCCGTCAGCGTATCGGGGAACTGGCGCATCATCTTCCGCTTCGAGGCGGGAAATGTTCGCGACGTGGACCTGGTGGATTACCACTAGCGGTCCGAGGAATGAGGGAGATTGGAATGTCTATGCACAGCCCGCCCCATCCCGGGCAGTCAGTTCGGCATGACTGCCTAGAGCCGCTGGGGTTGAGCGTGACCGACGGGGCGCGGGTGCTGGGGGTGAGCCGCAAGCAGCTGTCGGCGCTGCTGAACGGGCGGGCGGGGATTTCGCCGGAGATGGCGATCCGGCTGGACAAGGCCTTTGGGGGCGGGGCGAGCACCTGGTATCAGTTGCAGGCGGCGTATGACATGGCGCAGGCGCTTCGGCGGGCTGATGAGATCCAGGTGGATGTGCCGGAGGCGGTGCTGGCGTTTCGGGAACGGGCAGGGTGAGAATTGCGGATCTTGGGCTTCGAGACCAATACTGTCACTCCGAAGGCGCTGCGACGGGGAACTCGTTTCTATAGCCTCCGCTCTTGCCGGCAGCCACGATAATCCGCATGATAAAGTGGTTGACACCCAGATTGGATGCCCGTATAGCAAATCCTTGACCGCGTCCGGAAACAGGTGCCGTTTCCGATGATTGGGATGGAGATGGCCGTCACCCATAACACGACCGATGGACAGCGTTTGAAGTTTGGAGAGTTTCGCGCCGCCTAAGAATGCCACGAACTCTATCCAGTCTATAGCACCTCCGTCGCCGAGCCAGACAGAGACCACTTCCAAAACTATCCCACACGTCGGAATCCCAGACGCGACGTCAGGATTCAAAGCAGTAGACACGGCAATACCTGCCACAGGGCAGCGACTTGAGCATCAAATTAGATAGGACTATCAAGTGACTCTTTGGGGGATGCAACTAGCTGGTCAAGCTCATCGTTACGCCAACACTACGTCAAACACCATCGAAGCACCAACTCCGTCCGATTGCAACCGTCCTTTCCTTTCAGTATACCTGATCAACCACTAGACTAAAATTCCGCTAACGACACTTACGCAGGCACCCGCACTGCCAGTCTATCTTGCACTTCCTGATAGATTGAAACGTCGATTTCGTCAGCAACATCAAGCGTCACAGCAATTCCATAGCGTATGGGTGTGACGATATCACCTGCATCAGATCGGCAATTAATCTCAATTGCGATCCTCTCGCCATCCTGGAATTCCAAGGCCTGAGTCCCCTCGAACACTTCGTGCTGAACCGTGCCCCTTCGGGTCGCTCGGAGATCTGCGCAAATCCTTTTGTTCTTCGCGAACTCATTGCTCGCCTCAAACCACAAATGTGCGATCCGGTAGTTCAGATTCCTAATGTTTATGGGAGTAAACCATGCTAGTGTAATTTTCAGTCGGCGCTTTAGTCTAGTTCCTGATAGACTTGGAGGCAATGGGAACTCAAACTTGTGCTTCACGCCGTCCGTCAAATCGCCGTACCCAATGGCCGTCACACGGTGATCTGTACAGACAAGTGATCGTTGTAAAGCCATCTGACCGTATCCAACAAAACGACTGATATAATTCTTAAATTTCCCACGACTGAGATCCCTTATATCCTTATCATATGTCGAGAAGAGATCTAACCAGTCGGCGCTGTGAACCAACAGTGCCTTCATTAGGACTGAGTCATAAGCAAAGTCAATATCCGCTCCACCTCTCTCCCGAAGCTGATCAATGCTTTCGAATATCATGCCTGCCCCACGGCTGGCAAGGGCCGCAGCATTACTCGTCCCTCTGAAGTAGCCAACACGGTCCAACTGACCGGTCTGCACACTTGGCACGGCCGCCAACTGCCCTGGTGGCAAGGTACTCGGCCTAACCTCCAGAACTGCAGCAGACGTCTCGTCAGCCACGATCTTTTCGTACAAGAGCTGCTTGCCACCGGCTGCCAGAACATCCGGCTTGATCGATGCGCGATATCCCGGCCCATGTGCGCTCACAACACTCGGGAGCCCTGTGTGCAAGGGGTCAACCCAATGGTTCGAAAGCGGAGGACTGGGAGAAGCGTCGGCATGCGCAGATCCAAGCGTCAGTCCATTCACTGTCTCTCCTGGTGACAGTAGCGGCCGGTTGCGCGTATCTCTTGCAATTGCTCTCAACACTGCTCTCTGAAAGGTCTCGGGTGATTGTTCCGAAACCTTGTCCCGTGGTATTTCGAGTGGCAAATCATGTATGTGGTTTCCGGCGCTAACGACAAAAAGCACGTTGTACTGTGACGAAAGCCAGTCTATTAGCTTTGCCAATGGGCTCATACCGCGGTTAAATTGTCTCGACCTGTCACATACTGACAAATTAATGACTCGAATTCCAGGAGCGACCGCTGGGAATTCACCCTCAGGTTCGAAGAGTCGCCGAACTGCTCTCCATATCAAGTCGACCGCCAAAACATTGTTGGGAATCTGCTCCACAGCCTCGCCATTGAAAGAGGTGTGCGGCTGCATAATGGGCCTAACGTAAACGGGTCGCGACAACGCCATGTTTCCCTCATTGAGGTCACCGTGACATATGAGAGATGTGATTGCCGTCCCATGATAACGATTGCTAACAGAGTACCCTCGCTCATAGTCATCAGGGTCATCAATTACCACACGCCCATCTATCAGCTGATGTCCTGCTAGCGGCAACCCATCAAAAACAGCCACAATTGGGTCTCCGGCGGGAAGCTGAGACATATCATCTCTGGTCGAATGCTCAGCACTCACCAATGCTTCCTCGATCTGAACAGGAACAGCGCATTGACCAGCGGAGCGTACATACATTACGTCTTGACATTCAACTAGGTCAGCACCGGCGCTGATCGCCTCATCAAGAAGCAACCGTGCACGCTCAGCGGGAATCTCTGCTAGAATGGCATGATAGTCAATCTCTGGAATCACCGAAGTGTGCAATATAGTCCCACCCAATCTTATGATGATATCAGATACATTGGTACTTCTTACAGACTGTCGATCACCACCCGGCGTGTGCCATAACTCGACAGTCATATACACCCTCTGTTCACCATATGCCAGCATCTCGTTCCAGTCGTCAATAACACCCGTACCGTAGAAGCGATCATTTGCATCCCACGGGCGAATATCGTACAACTGGCGGAACATATTCTTGAATTTACCAAACCCGTCTGGAAATCTGATCGACGGATCGTCGCACCAATCATCAAACAGACTTCGAATCTTGCGAAGTGCACGCTGATCGGTCATCACCAAGAAGAACTGACCCTTCAATGCACTCGGCGAATCAGATTCATCACCAAATCCATAAGCTGCTTCTATTTCGTCGACGTCGAATTCGCCAAGTAATTCCAAACCGTCAATATGACTCACAGCTCTAATGAAATCTGCAATTGACCCAACAATCTCAAGAACCAGTACTTGTTCTGGCTCAATGCCTAGCGGATTATCTTGCAAGGTCACTCGTTGCCGATCGAAGGCGTGTTGAACGCTGTCAAACTTAGGCTTGAGCCTTGAAGATTGTCGACTCGGTTCAGGCAGGTTTGGGGTACCTCCCCCACCCGAGAGTTTGCTACGTCTAGTCTCGGAATGCTCTGGAAATATCAGGAGCGGATGATCTGTCACGACCATCTAACTTGCGCCGACAGAATGCGAGCCTTTCAAGGTAAACCGTGCTTTCCAATTTTCAAACCTAGTTGCGACGATTTTGGCCATGTCGGGATTCGGTCCCGCCAGTACAGCTCTTCGCAGTATATCGTTCCCGAAGTCCTCAATTTCTGCGAAACTCACTCCAGCAAGTCTCCTTGCAAGACTTCGAGGCGAAATGCCTAATGACAATCCGGTTCGCTCTTCGAATCTTCGGAACCACTCCTCGACCTGTCCTTGCTTCGGTCTTGGCAACTCCAGGCGAATCTGAAACCGTCGCCATACCGCGCGGTCGAGCAACTCAGGATGATTACTCGCAGTTACAACGACAACATGGCTTGGTAGCGAGTCAATTTGCAAGAGCAAAGAACTCACAACACGCTTTATCTCGCCCGTCTCGTGTAGATCACCTCTCTCCTTTCCAATCGCATCGAATTCGTCAAAGAACAGCACGCAGTGTCGCGATCGGGAATACTCGAAAACCTTATCAATTCGTTGAGCCGTCTCTCCAAGATAGCTGCCCACTATTGCCTCGTATCGTGCCACAAGAAGTGGAAGCGCTAATTCCGAGGCAATTGCTTCAGCTAGTGCCGTCTTGCCATTGCCAGGTGGCCCGGCAAGCAGAACTCGATTGCGCGGCTCTATGCCATACGAACGTAACAAATCAACGCGATACTGTTCTTCGACTAATTCTCGAACCGAAGCCTCAACTGCAGTGGATAATATTAGGTCATCAAGACATCGTGCCGGTGCGATCTCGGTTACGAGTCGGCTAGCAACTGACGTAGGTGAAGACGGAGACATAGATACATACTTCCCGTTGTTCCTCGCATATAGGTGCTTCAGTATTCGATCTGCAAAGATCGTGTGTTTCTTTGCCCGCTCGTCTGCCGCCAAAGCCTCAACGGACTTTCGGAACTGGAGCTGGTCTCCTTGGCGCCCAGCCCTTATGAGATTTAGTATCAAGTCTGCTCGTGCCACATCAGTTTCTCTGGCTGGGAGGCATGACCCAATCCCTCAACCCTGGAGCCGGGCATCGAACAATGGCCCAGAATGCTATCGAATGTGTGGCACGCAGGCGAAGCGGTGGCGCAGTCCGTCTCGTGCGGCAGCGCCGATCCTGCCTTGCCTAGGTCAAGATGCGTTCGTCCCATGACGGGATGCTACACCGGCATAGGCGTGCGATACGGACGCGATCGGTCTCAGACTGCGCCCTGCGCAGCAGGGAACGGAGGTTCCTACGCAAGCGGCATCCATGTGCCGCAGTGGTGGTTGCGCAGAAGACGGGTGGGTCTCAGATGCCACTAATTGCGCCTCGGGAGGGGGTGGGTGTTGGGGCAGGGTTGGTCGGAGGCGTATTGGGAGCAGCCGAGGAAGGAGCCACGGCGGGCTTTGCGGATGACCATGACGCCGGCGCGGCAGGAGTCGCAGGCGGGTGGGGTGGCGTGGCAGGAGGGGTTGGTGCAGCGAGAAGAGCGGCCGGCTATGACCAGGAAGCCGCGCCGGCAGCGCTGGCAGCGGGGCGCGCGGTAGCGGCAGAAGAGGGCGCTGAGGCAGGTCATGCTCTGGCCGGTGCTCGATACGTCGAGGGTCCCGGTGCGGCAGCGCGGGCATTTGGGCGTGTTGTCCCGCCTGAACTCTCCGAGGCGGCGCAGGCCGGTGAATTCCCGGAGTAGCTCGTTGACGAAGGCGGAGGGACGCCGCGCGTCGGCCACCAGGTAGGTACCGCGGCGGGCCCGCGTCAAGGCAACGTAGAAGAGGCGGCGCTCCTCGGCGTGGCGGTAGTGGCCTCCGGGCGGGGGCGGCAGGACGAGGCGGAGCAGGGGATCTTCTTCGTGCTGGGCAGGGAAACCGAGGCGGGCGTCCCTGAGGTCCAGGACGACCACGTAGTCGGCCTCTCGGCCTTTGGCGGCGTGGACGGTGCTGAATTCGAGGCGCAGCCGGCCCTGACGCGGCGAAGGGAGCGCACCCTGACTGCGCCGGTAGCGACCGAGGACGAGTACGGTGAGCGGCGGGCCGCCTGCGCCCTCGCAGGACTGGATGTCGTTCAGGGCGTCCCACAGTCCGTGGGCGGGATCTTCGGTGGCGATGACGGTGACGCCGCCGTCGCGCACGCCCTGGGCCGGGCGCAGGGTGCGCTGGGTTTGCGCGGGGTTGCGGACCACGAACGCGGTGGAGGGTTCCATGATGCCGCGGGCGAAGCGAAAGGTGCGGCCGAGCGCCCGCTCGCGTACGTGGCCGAGGTAGCGCCCGCACTGGCGCACGAGGGCGACGTCGCTGCCGGCGAAGCGGTAGATGGATTGCCAGTCGTCGCCCACGAGAAAGTAGGCGACGCCGGGGCCCCTGAGCGCCCGGAGCAGCGCCATGCGGCCGGCGGAGATGTCCTGGAACTCGTCAACCAGCACGTAGCGGTAGGGGGATTGCCAGCGACCGTTGCGGATGTGGGCGGCGGCGTGGTTGATGAGGTCGTGGAAGTCCTTGTCCTCGCCCAGCAGCTTGTCGTAGCGCGCGCTGACCTGTTCGAAGATGTCGAGGAAGGCTTCGCTACGGGCGCGATCACGCGAGTCACGCGCACGTTGACGCAGCGTGTCGGCGGAGACGCCGCTGGTCTTGACGTGGTTGAGGAACGTGGCCATCAGTTGCGCCAGCCATGAGATCAGCCAGCGGCCCAGCTCCATGAGCAGTGTGCGGATCGGGACGCGCTGGAAGGCGACGCCGGCCGCCTGGAGCTGCTCGCGCAGTCTGCGGCGGAGCATGCCTTCGCGCTGCTGCCAGCTGTAGGTCTGGATCAGCTTCGTGCCGTACTGCCGGTGGATGTCGCGCTTCCAGCGGACGCCGTCGACGTAGCCGGTCCACCCTTCGGGTGGGCGATCCTGGCGGTCCAGGGCGAAGTGTTCGATGTAGATGTCGTGGTCCGGGAGGTAGAAGTCGAGCCGGTACTGGCGATGCCGCGGGGAGGCGGTTGCGACCGGATAGGGCCGCTCGTAGTGAAAGTTGACGCCGTTGAGGGTGAGGAAGTTGGCGATCTCCAGTTCCTCGAAGCTCTTGACCAGGTCGCCGCTGAGCGTTCGCAACTCGATTCGGCGGACGTGGTCGTAGTACTGGCCGGGGGTTTTGAACTCGAACTGCGAGCGGTAGCCGGCGCGGTGGCGGGTGATGAAGTCGGCGAGTTCCCGGCCCTGGCGTGGATCGTCGACCAGGTCGACGAGGATGCGGTCAATGGCCGCGGGCAGGATCGCGTCGTCCTCCGCCAGCTTAGAGAGCGTGGGGGCGGATTCGACCTGGGCGATGACGCGGCGGCCGAAGGCATGGAAGGTGGCGACGTGGGCGCCGGCGAGGTCGTCGGGCAGGCGCTGGCGGATCTCCTGGGCGGCCTTGCGGTTGAAGGCGAGCACGAGGATCTGGCCTGGCGGGACGCCGCGGTTGCGGACGAGGTGGGCGACTTTGCCGGTGATGACGGCGGTTTTGCCGGTGCCGGCGCCGGCGAGGACCAACGTCGTGTCTTCGTCGGTGGCAATGGCTTCCGCCTGCTCGGAGGTCGGCGGCGAGGCAAGCACGCCTTGGGCGGCCTGGGTCACGGCGGGAACGGTGGCGGTGACGAAGCGAGCGTTGGCCTGCTCCCGGGCCGCATCGAACTCCTGGATGCTCGCGACCGACTGGATGCGAGACAGCGCCTCGGTCGTCTGCGCGGGCAGGAATGATCGGGTCAGGGCGCCGCCGCCGCGTTCAACGGCGCTGGCGATGTCGGCCCGAAGCCCGCTGGTCTGCGATTCCCGCGCGTAGCGGCTGCCGGCGTGGAGACGGTTCAAGCGGTCGTCGAGTTGCGTGAAATGCGATGACAGCGTGCGGGCGACGTGGGCGGCGTCCGTGAGTACCGCCGCGGTCAGTCGCTCGGCCTCCTGGCGGTCGAGCCCGCCGATGGAATGCCGGGCGCCGTCGGCCTGGCGCACGGTGAGTCGTGTCCAGAACCAGGAGCGGTGCGTTTGGATGCTGTCGATTGCGCCAACCGGGGTGGCCTGGGCGTCGCCAAAGCGGAGCAGGCCGTCCTTGAGCGAGACACGAGCCGGGCCAACGGTGAGCAGGCGGACGAGGGGTGTGCTGGTGGCACTGATTGGGGTGGTGCTTGGGGGCATGACTGGGTGGGAGGCGGGAAGCTAGGGCAAGGGAAATCGTGGGCTGAGAATAGCGAGCGATGCATGAAGAATGGGAACAGGGCAAACGAGGGGCCGGGGTGACGGGGTGGGGAAGGAGTGAGTTGAGAGTAGTGAGCGTTGAGAGAAGAGGCGGAGGGTGGGACGTCTTGGTCTGGGTGGGGTGCCAGGGGGCTTGGGAGTGCTGGGGTTGACCAGGGTGCTGGGTCCCGGCCCCATTCGGCAGGCTCAGGGCAGGCTTGACGCCGGGATGGCGGACGGCGGGGGTGGTGGCGGGGGGCTAGGGGGCGAAGAGGTCGCTGACGTTGCAGGTGAAGCCGGGGAGGACATCGAAGCCTTGAAGGGTGTCGTTTTGGGTGAGCGTTGATGCGCCGGACTGGGGGCGATGGGCATCGACGCTGCGGGTGTCGGGGTGGACGACCCATACCAGGCGTACGCCGTAGCTGAGCCACATGAGCGCCTTGTCGTTGACTTCGCGCCGGGTGTCGCCGGGGGAGGCGATTTCCACGACCAAGTCGGGGACGACTTCCGCGTATCCCGTGACTCGTTCGTCCAGCGGAATCTTCTGAGCCGAGAAGTAGGCAATGTCGGGCTCGCGCACCGTGTCGGGGTCGTGTTCCAGCCAGACACCCGAGTCGGAGGCGGTGAGGCTGCCCAGCTTGCCGGGCTTGATGAAGTTCCCGAGCAGAATCACCAGGTTAGCGACGATGGCGCCGTGTTCGTGGCCGGTTGGCATGGATTTGCAGAGAACTCCCCGGATCAGTTCGCCTCGGACGCCCTGGCCATAGAGTCGGAGCAGGTCGTCAGCGGTCATCAGTCCTGCCTGTAGGTCTGTGACTGCCACCTCACACCTCCGTGCCCAATGCGACGCGGTCAATCATGCTACAGCGTGCCGCCCGGCCCGATTTTAGTGGGTTGGGATGGGGGAGAAGAAGGGGAGAGGTGAGAGGAGCGAGAGGTGAGATTCGGAGTCGGAGGGTGGGAGGGCTTGGTCTGGATGGGGTGCCAGGGGTGGCTTGGGAGTGCTTGGGTTGACCAGGGTGCTGGGTCCCGGCCGGGGACGCCGGGATGGCGGACGAAGAGGAAGAGGCCGGTTAGAAACCGGCCGGTACGAAAGATGGGGCTCGGCACGAACGGTTGGAGCGGAGGTTGGGAGGGCTAGGTCTGGATAGGTTGCCAGGGAGGGTTTGGGTGCGGCCGGGTTGTTGGTTGCTGCTGGGTCCCGGCCGCGGACGCCGGGATGGCGGGGGAGGAAGACGGGTGGGTCACAGACCCACCCCTACGAAGATTTTTGTTGGTAGTCCTGGGTGGCTTTGTTGAGGGATTTGGTGCGGAGGGCCATGAGGTTGTGGCGTTCGCGGGCGGCCCATTCCTGAGAAGCGGTGAGGTTGGTGAGGGAGTTCTGGAATTGGGGCATGACGTAGCGGGCGATGAGCTCGTAGCTGTGGCGGACCTGCTGGCGGGTGCCCCACTCGGTGGCCATGACGAGCAGGCCGCCGAAGCCGCCGCTTGATTCGTCGAGCCGATGGATGGCGGCGATGAGGTCATCGGGGGTGCCGACGCACCAGGCGCCGCTGTCGACCATGTGGTCGATGAGTTGTTCGGGCGGGCCATCAAAGGTCTTCTCAAAGCCCATGGTGTCTTCGAAGTAGTCGCGCTGGAAGCGGGCGGCGCCGAGGCGGGCCTGTTCGATGGCTTCGTGGCGGGATTCGGCGAGGTGGACGGGCATGACGAGGCGCCAGTCGTGGCGGTTCATGGTTTTGCCGTGTTCTTTGGCGACATCGAGGGCGATTTGCCAGAAGGAGTCGAGCTTGACGGTTTCGGAACTGCCGGGGCGGATGCCGAGCGAAAGCACAGCGGCGCCGTGTTTGCCGGCGAGTTGCATGCCGGAGGGGGACTGGGCGGCGGCGACGGCAATAGGAAAGTGGGGCTGGGTGTAGGGGCGGAGGTGGGTCATGGCGCGCTGGAGGGTGAACCAATCGGCGTGGTGGGTGATGGGCTCGGTCTCGGTCAGCAGCCGCATGATGACGCCGAGGGCTTCGTCCATGCGGGGGCGTTGGGTGAGGGGTTCGATGCCGAGCATGTAGGCATCGGACACGAGGGCGCCGGGGCCGACGCCGAGCATGACGCGGCCGCGGGTGATGTGGTCGAGCTGGATCATGCGGTTGGCGACCATGAGGGGGTGGTGGTACGGAAGGCTGATGACGCCGGTGCCGAGCTTGATGTGGCGGGTGCGCTCGGCGGCGGTGGCGATGAAGAGTTCGGGGGACGAGATGGTTTCCCAGCCGGCGCTGTGGTGTTCGCCGATCCAGGCTTCGTCGTAGCCGAGATGGTCGAGCCACTGGACGGTTTCGAGGTCGCGTTCGAGGCCGAGGGTGGGGTTTTCGCCGAGCCAGTGGAAGGGGGCCAGGAAGATTCCGAATTTCATGCGTGGGGGGAGAGGCATTCGGGGGCTCCTCTGGCTGAGTGAATTCGGGTGGGGTTGGCGGAATGATACTGCGGGGGCGGGAGTGAACGCGGCGGTTGTAAGGAGTCGGTCATGCCAATAGTTCGAATAGCGGAGCAGGCGGTGGGGGCGTGGCGGCCGGGGCAGGTGGTAAGGGAGGTTGTGGGGGAGGCGCAGGGGTCGCGGTCGGTGTCGATGCAGCACTTTGAGGTGGAGCCGGGGGCGGTGACGCCGTTGCATCGGCATGACGTGGATGAGGCGATTTTGGTGTTGGGCGGCCGGCTGCGGGTGCGGATCGAGGACGAGTGGTTTGCGGCGGAGGCGGGGGATGTGTGCGTGTTTCCGGCGGATACGCCGCACGGGTTTGTGGGGGCCGGGGACGGGGTGTCGGAGATCATGGTGGTGTTTCCGATTCCGGCGGCGATTACGGCGGAGCACACGACGTATTTGGAGGGCGGGCCGCCGGTGACGTGGGGGGAGTAGGAGGGGTGAGCGGTACTACTCTGTCGGGACCTGCGTTTCTCGTCTTCGGTCACTGTCTAGTTTCGAGAGCTTGATTCCGTGGCGGGAGGGGCCTTGGTCGGTCCAGCCATCACGCAGCAAAAGGCGCACCAGGTCCCTGGCCGTGGTTTTCAACGCCGCAGCCTAGGCGCTGTGCGTGAGCTGGCCTATGCGGAGCTTGTGGAATTGAACAAGATCTGAGGTTGAGTTGACAGGCAGTTCGCAGGTTCTGGATGGCGTGTCAGCAGGCTCCGGGTTGACTCCGAAGCGATCCAGGAAGTCATCAAGACTGCCCGTTTCTTGGAGCAAGGCGATATGGTCTTCGGCCATTTCCCGCAGTTCGGTGACCAGCGTGTCGAGCGTTGGGTCGAAGGTGGACACGCCCAGTTCGTCGCACTTGCCGACCCACACGTCGTCTTCACGCCAGTAGCGAAGGGTTACAACCAGCGAAAGGTCGGCGTCGTTCCCTGTCATTGCAGACTCGATTCCACGCCCAAGAGACCGCCCATGTACCGTGAATTCGATTGTACGTGGCAGGTCGGCGAGGTCCACGGACACGGCATGGGCCGGGCGCGGGTATCCTGACGGGAGATCAGAGGCGGCAAGCAAAGGAGCGTGGGCGGTGCTGAGATTTCCTGAAGAGATCATGCTGCTGCTGCTGGATGACGAGGGCGGCGATTTCGTCCGGGTGCCGGAGTGGTCGGTGCAGTGCGCGCTGGCGGGCGCGGTGCTGATGGACCTGGCGCTGGAGAACCGGATCGACACGGACCCGAACTGGCTGACGGTGGTCGACCCAACGCCGGTGGGCGACGATCTGCTGGACCCGACGCTGGAACGAATTACGCAGGCGGACGGGGAACGGGACACGCGTTTCTGGATTCAGGACATTGCGCAGCGAGCGGGCCCGATCCGGGAGCGGGTACTGGAACGGCTGGTGGAGCACGGGATCCTGCACGTGCGGGACGAGAAGTTCCTGTGGGTGTTCCAGGCGCGGCGCTACCCGGCGGTGGACGGCAAGGCCGACCGCGAGGTGAAGCTGCGGATCATGGAGACGCTGTTCAGCGACGAGATTCCGGATCCGCGCGACATCGTGATCGTGTGCCTGGCTGAGGCCTGCGGGATTTTCCGCGAGTTGCTCTCCCGGCGGGAACTGGAGCACGTGACCGGGCGGATCGAACAGGTGCGCAAGCTGGACCTGATTGGCCGGGAGGTTTCGCAAGCGGTCTGGGACATCGAGACGTCTCTAGCCCTAACGATGCACCCCATGATGTGACCACAAGTGGTCTCTGCTGGGGATCGAGTTTCAGCCGGGGCTGGGGTGCTGGGGTGCTGGGGATGCGGCACGAGTTTCACGCACCGCGTCGAGTTGCTATTGCTGGGGATCGAGTTTTGGCCGGGGCTGGGGTGCTGGGGAGGCGGCACGAGGGCAGAGGGCAACCACGAGGGTTGCCCCGACGCGAATGGCCCGGAGCGCTGCCTCAGGCGGTGGTGACGGCTCCCTGGCTGGCGGAGGAGACGAGGGCGGCGTATTTGGCCATGGCACCGGTGGGGTAGCGCGGGGCCGGGGGTTGCCAGTCGGCCAGGCGTTCCTCGATCTGCTCGTCGGTGAGGTGGACGTCAAGGGTGCGGTTGTCCACGTTGAAGGTGATGAGGTCGCCGTCCTGGACGGCGGCGATGGGGCCGCGGCGGAAGGCTTCGGGGGCGACGTGGCCGATCATGAAGCCGTGGGAGGCGCCGGAGAAGCGGCCGTCGGTCATGAGGGCGACGGAATCGCCAAGGCCGGCGCCCTGGATGGCGCCGGTGACGGCCAGCATTTCGCGCATGCCGGGACCGCCGGCAGGACCTTCGTTGCGGATGACGATGAATGAGCCGGGTTCGATGTCCTGGTCGATAACGGCCTGGAAGCAGGCTTCCTCGCCATCGAAGACACGGGCGGGGCCGGTGAAGGTGTCGCGCTCCTGGCCGGAGACCTTGATGACGCAGCCGTCGGGCGCCAGGTTGCCGCGCAGGATGAGGATGCCGCCGGTGGGCTTGAGGGGGTTGTCGGCGGGGTAGATGACCTTTTGGCCGGGGGTTTCCACGGCGGCGTTCGCCACCTCGCCGATGGTGCGGCCGTCCACGTAGCGCTCGTCGCCGTGCAGCAGGCCGAGCTTGTGGAGTTCGCGGGCCACGAGGGACAGGCCGCCGGCCTGGAAGACGTCGGTGGCGACGTAGTTCCCCCAGGGCTTGAGGTCGGCCAGGATGGGGACGCGAGCAGCGATGCGGTCGAAGTCCTCCAACTCCAACTCCACGCGGGCTTCGTGGGCGATGGCCATGATGTGGAGCACGGCGTTGGTGGAGCCGCCGGTGGCGGCGACGGCGGAGATGGCGTTTTCGACGGACTCGCGGGTGATGATGTCGCGGGGGCGGACGTCACGATCGAGCAGGTCCATGACCAGGCGGCCGGCCTCGAAGGCGGTGTCGGCCTTGCCGCCGTCCATGGCGGGCACGACGTTGGCGCCGGGCGGGCTGATGCCCAGGAAGTCCAGGGCGGTGGCCATGGTGTTGGCGGTGAACTGGCCGCCGCAAGCGCCGGCGCCGGGGCAGGCGGCGTTCTCAATCTCCATCAGTTCGTCAGCGGTCAGCTTGCCGGCGGCGTGGGCGCCGACGCCTTCGAAGACTTCCTGGATGGTGATGTCCTGGCCACGGAATTTGCCGGGCGCGATGCTGCCGCTGTAGAGGGCCAGACCGGGAATGTTGAGGCGAGCCAGGGCCATGGCGCCGGCGGGGATGGTCTTGTCGCAGCCGACGATGACGACGAGGGCGTCGAACGAGTGGCCGATGGCGGCGACTTCAATGGAGTCGGTGATGACTTCGCGGCTGATGAGCGAGGCGCGCATGCCCTCGGTGCCCATGGAGACGCCGTCGCTGACGGAGATGGTGTTGACCTCCATGGGGGTGCCGCCGGCGGCGCGGATGCCTTCCTTGACGCGCTGGGCCATGCGCCGGTGGTTGAAGTTGCAGGGCATGGTTTCGATCCACTGGTGCGCCACGCCGACGATGGGCCGGGCCAGGTCGTCATCGGAAAAGCCGATGGACTTGAGCTGGGAGCGGGCCGGCGCGCGGGCCGGGCCGTCGGTCATGGCGGCGCTGTTGCGCTTGCGTGGATCGGACATGGAAGAAACCTCGTGTGACAGGGACGAACTCGTGCCGGGCTACATGGTGGGGGCGGAAGCGCGGGGATTCAAGGGTTATGCGCCGGGAGGCGACCACGGGGACCATCCGCCGCCATTCGGAATCAGTCCTGGTGGAAGAGTTCCTCGAGCATCTGGAGGGGGACGAGGCCGGAGGCGGTGTCGACGTCGAGGATGTCCGCGTGCTCGGCCTGCCAGCGGGCCTGTACGTCGGACTTGTCGAGGTAGGCGGAGGCGGCGTCCCAGTCCTCGCATTCCAGGAGGCCGATGGCGTGGTTTTTGAAGAGGACGATGGTGAAGTTGCGGATGCCGGCCCTGGTGTTTTCGTCCTGCAATTCCTGCCAGACGGCACTGTGTGTCCGGCGGTAGTCGTCGATGCGGTCGGGTTTGATGGGCAGAGCGAAGGCGATACGTTGCATGATGCGCTCCGGGAGAGACGTATGACGCCTGGGAGCATGCGCGGATTGCCGTGAATCGTCCACACACCTTTGCAGGAAACCCGCTGGACCGGGCGGAGTACCAGCGGCGCGACGCGGACTGGCTGGCGGCGCGGGAGAGGGATCCGGAGAGCCGGTTTCTGCCGCTGCGGCAGTTGGACGTGCTGCTGGAGGGCGAGGACCGGGCGCGGCTGGCGTGGATCTGCGGCGAGGCGGCAGCGAGCCTGGAGGGACCGCGGTTCCTGCTGGGTTTGCGGGACGGCGTGGCGCATTTCGCGCTGGACGTTCGTGACGTCGAAGACAACCTGACGGCGGGCGCTGAGCGACGGTACGTGGACGTGCGGACGGCGGCAACGTTGCTGTCGGCGCAGGATGCGGGGATTACGGCGCAGGCGCGTTCGCAGGTGGACTGGCACGCGCGGCACGGCTATTGCAGCGTGTGCGGAGAGCCGACGGAGGCGGTGCGGAGCGGCCAGCAGCGGACGTGTGTGAGTTGCGGGGCGGACCACTTCCCGCGAACCGACCCGGTGGTGATCGTGGTGGTGACGGACGGGGATCGGTGCCTGCTGGGGCAGTCGCACGGGCGGCTGTCGCAAATGCGGATGTTCTCGGCGCTGGCGGGGTTCATGGACCAGGGGGAATCGATCGAAGAGGCGGTGCGGCGGGAGGTGCTGGAGGAAGCGGGCGTTCGGGTTGGGGAGGTGCGATATCACTCGTCGCAGCCGTGGCCGTTTCCGTCGTCGCTGATGATCGGGTGTCACGCCGACGCGCTGACGACGCACCTGCGGCCTGACAAGGTGGAGATGCTGTCCGTGCAGTGGTTCGAGCGGGCGACGGTGCAGCGGGCGTTGGCGGGAGAGGACGGCGACCTGCGGGTGCCGGCGTCGTTTGCGATCGCGCACCACTTGATCAGGGCGTGGGCGGAAGGCTCGGCGTGACCGACACGCTGCTATCCCGCTGCCCGGCACGCGATTCCGCCCGCGAGCAGCGCGTTGGTCAGGGGTCGACCGCGACGCGGAAGCCGTGGCTGGCCAGGCGGCGTGTCGGGTCGCCGCGATAGCGACGCGACGACAGCAACTGATCCGGGCGCAGCTTGCCGAACGACCCGCCGCGCAGGATGCGTCGGTCGGATGACGCGAAGCGATCCTGGCACCACTCGTTCACGTTGCCGCCCAAGTCGTAGAAGCCGTACGCGTTCGGCGTGAATGTCCCAACAGGCGACGTGAACAGATGGCCGTCGTTGAAGCCCGCGATGCACGGCAGCGGGTCGTCGATTTGATCGATCTCGGCCGCCGTGCGGTCGGGGTAATAGTGCCGGTACTCGTGTCGAAGCGCGCGAAACGCGGCCACGTTGCCGCGCCACTCTTCACCCTGATAGTTGCCCGCGCCGCGTGGTGGCGGCCACGACTCGCCCCACGGGTAGACGCCGGCTAGCCGGCAGTCCTTGCGCGCGGGGTCGACCGCCGGGTTCTCCAGATGCCCGATTCCGACCGCGCAGCTCCACTCGTGGTCGGTCGGCAGGCGGTGGGTTCGGCCCTCGCGTTCGCTGAGCCATGCGCAAAACGACTGCGCGTCGTACCAGCTGATGTTGCCCACCGGGTGGTCCAGGCTCTCATGCCGGAAGGATTGAGGCCCGTGGTACTGGCGGCCCGTGGCGACCCAATCCCTAATCCGCACGGGCCATACGCCAAGCAGCACGTCCGTACCGGGAACCGGCAGAAACTCCACGCCGAGCAACCTCCCCACAGGCAGGTCGTGCGCCTTCAAGCGCGAGTCTGTCTCCTGGCGCTGGCGCCCCGCAACGAACCCCCATCATCCCGCGCCGCGCCCGTGGTTCGATTGCTTGCTTGCGCGGAGGACTTGTCACGTTCATGACCGTCGCGAAACCGCCGACCACTGCTGACCGATGACCTGTGGCCTGACGACGCAGAGCGGCAGGCCTTGCGGTGGTGTGAGCGGGCGACGGTGCGACGGGCGCTGGCCCGTGAGGATGCCGAACTACGGGTGCCGGCTTGGTTTGCGAGTGCGCATCACCTGCTTCGAGCGTGGGCGGAGGGCTCCGCGTAGCCTTCACCGGGATTGCCGTAGATTCGGAAGGCATCGACAGCATGTAGATTTACGAGTGATTGCGAGTCCAGGGGCGGAGTTGTGGTCGTGATCAAATCCCTAAGTAAGCGCGCGGTGATGCTGGCTGTCGGTTTTGCGATGGCCATGGCGGCGATGGATTGCGGGGGCGAGGCGCCGGCGCCGACGGAGCGGATCGTGACCGTTCCCGTTGAAGTCGAAAAGGTCGTAGAAGTCGAGCGCGTGGTGGAAGTTCCGGTCGAGGTCGAGAAGATCGTCGAAGTCGAGCGGGTGGTGGAAGTGACGCCGCAGGCGACGGCGCCCGCCGCAACTCCCGCGGCTCCCGCCGGGCCGGCGATCTACAAGATGGGGCTGTTCGAGGATCCGATCTCGCGGAACATCTGGAACTACCTGGGCGGGCCGGCCGGGTCGGTGTGGACCGGGTACGTGATCGGCGGCTACAACACCGCGCTGTACGGGTACTCCCCGCAGCGGTTCGACTGGGTGCCGGCGGTGGCCGACGGGCTGCCCACGCCGCTGGCGAAGGAAACGGTTGACGGCACCGAGTTCTGGACGACGGAAGTCTCGATCAAGCAGGGCGTGGAGTGGAGCGACGGTGAGCCGCTGACGGCCGAAGACTTCGTGTTCACGGTCAGCACGGTCCGGGAGTTGAATCTCGGTTCAAACTGGGCGTCGCTGGTACATCCGGCGTTCGTGGAGCGAGCGGAAGCGCTGGACGACCACCGGCTGAAGATCTACTTCAAGTCGACGGACGCCGACGGAAACGCCCAGACACCGGGATTGAGCATCTGGCAGTTCGGGCTGGCGTTCATGCCGATCCTGCCGGAGCACTACTGGGCGCCGGTGGTCGAGGAAGCCAGGAACGCCGGCGACGTTCCACAGCAGATCGAAGCGCTGTTCGCGCACGTGCCTGACGGCGAGCCGACGGCCAACGGGCTGGAATACAGCCAGTGGGAACCGGGCGCATTCTTCGAGAACACGACCGTCCCCGACTACTACGACATGGGCACGGTGATCAACGAGTACGCCAACGGCGCGTACGAGGCGACGAACGAGCGCACGGGCTACACCGAGACCTACTACGGGGAGCCGACCGGCGACAAGGTGTTGGAGCTGGTGACCGGGCCGCACTTCGAGTCGGAGATCTTCAGCATCTACGGCAACCAGGACTCGGCGATCCTGGCCCTGACCAAGGGCGACATCGACTTCCTGTTCAACCCGCTGGGCCTGGAAAAGGGATTCCTAGATCGGGTGCGGCAGACGGCGGACCTGGAGGTGGTAGAGAACCTGGACAACGGGGTGTTCTACCTGGGGTTCAACACGCGCAAGCCGCCAATGGACAACAAGGCGTTCCGGCAGGCGGTGGCGACGGTGATCGACAAGGAATTCGTGACCCGCACCATCCTGCAGGACACGGCGATTCCCATGTACGCCATGGTCCCGGAGGGGAACGCGTTCTGGTACAACGACTCGACGGCCAAGATCGGCCAGGGCCTGGGTCGGGGCGAACGGATCGCGGCGGCCGTTGAGCTGCTGAAGGGGGCGGGCTTCACCTACGAGAAGGAGCCGGAGGTCAGCGAAGACGGCGCGTTCGTGGTGAACGGCGGCGAGGGCCTGCGCATGCCCGACGGCAGCGAAGTGCCCGAGCTCGAGCTGATCGCCCCGAGCGCCGGCTACGACCCGCTGCGGTCGACCTTCGCCATCTGGATCGAACGCTGGCTGAACGACCTGGGCATTCCCACCAAGGCGCGGCTGCTCGGGTTCAACCTGATCGTGGAGAAGCTGTTCAGCGAGACCGTGGACAAGGACCTGGACATGTGGATCCTGGGCTGGGGCTTCACGATCTTCCCCAACTACCTGGAGAACATCTTCCACAGCCGCCACGCGCCGGAGAACGAGGACGGCGGCGTGAACTGGGGCGGCTATGCGAACCCGGAGTTCGACGACCTGGCCTTCGGCTTGCTGTCCGAGACGACGATCGAGGGCGCGCGTGAGAAGGCGCACCAGATGCAGGCGCTGCTGGCTGACGACCTGCCCTACGTGACGCTGTTCACGACGCCGAAGATCGACGTATTCCGGCCTGTCAAGGTCGAATACCCGTTCACCACGGTGCTGGGAGGAATGGCGCAGGCCCAGGGTCTGCAACACGTCGTACTGATCAAGTAAGACCAAGCCGTGCTTCACCGCCGGGTCTGAACCGGCGACCCGGCGGTGAGCACGCAATAGGAGTTCACGGGTAACAGGGATGGCTGCGTACATCGTCAAGCGCGTCCTGCAGATCGTGCTGACGCTGTTCGTATTCCTGACGATCGTTTTCTTCCTGGTGAATGCGCAGCCGGGCGACATCAGCCGCCTGTACGCCCTGGACCCCAACCTGCCGCCGGAGACGCGGGCGCAGATGCAGGAGTTGTTCGGGGTCAACGAGCCGCTGTGGAAGCAGTACCTCGTACATCTCAAGAACACGGTGACAGGGGACCTGGGCGTGTCGTTCAGCCTCTATCCCAGGACCGTGGCCGACGTAATCAAGGAGCGACTGCCGCGGACGCTGGTGCTGTTCCTGACGGCGACGGTGGTGTCGTTCTATCTCGGATTCGGGCTGGGCAAGATCATCGCCTGGCGGCGGGGCGGCTGGGTGGAGTACACCTCCACGCTGGGCGGGGTGACGCTGTACACGGTGTTCACGCCCTGGTTCGGGCTGATGATGATCTGGCTGTTCGCGTTCAAGGCCGGCTGGTTTCCGATCGGGAAGTTCCTGGACCCGGTGGTGTGGCAGGACGCGCCGTCGGACGCGAACTCCATCTTCAACCTGATGCTGGCGACGGCGGTGATCCTGTCGGTGATTGTGTTCGGCGTGTTTCTCGTCACGAGCAAGCGGCGGCTTGGGATGGCGCGACTCCTGCAGGTCGGGAGCATTGGCGTGTCGGTGCTGATCGTGGTGGGCGTTTGGCTGTCGTCGGGGGTGGGTTACCTGGCCTGGGACATCGTGAAGCACATGGTCCTGCCGATCGCCACGCTGACGCTGATCAGCTTTGCCGGGACGATGCTGCTGACCCGCAACAGCATGCTAGAGGTGATCCGGGAGGACTACGTGCTGGCAGCGCGCGCCAAAGGGTTACCGGAGAAGGCGGTGCGGGACCGGCACGTGGCGCGGAACGCGCTGCTGCCGGTGGTGACGAGCTTCGTGTTCAGCCTGGCCTTCGCCATTGACGGCGGGGTGATTATCGAGTCGATCTTCTCGTGGCCGGGCATGGGGCAGACGCTGGTGGCAGCCACGGTGAGCGAGGACCTGCCGCTGGCGGTGGGCACCTTCGTGTTCGTGGGGCTGTTCGTGCTGCTGGCGCACCTGGCGGCGGACATCCTGTACGCCTACCTGGATCCGCGGGTTCGGTATTGATGGTTGTCGACACCGGGCCCGTTTCCGATGCGCCCTCGCTGTGGCGGGTGCGGCTGGGGCTGGCGGCTCGCAGCCTGAAGCAGAACTGGTCGCTATTCCTTCAGACGCGGATCGGGATCCTGGGTCTAGTGATCATCTGCTTCTACATGCTGCTGGCGCTGGCGCATCCGATCCTGATGAACACGGTCTGGGACGAACGGACTTACGACCCGGTCATCGGCTTTGCGTTTGACGAAACCGAGCAGCCGGCGCCGCCCAGCCTGAGCCACCCGCTGGGTACGGACCCGCTGGGCCGGGACATCCTGAGCCAGCTGATGTTCAGCGCGCGGTCGGAGTTCCTGCTGGGGCTGCTGGCGGCGGTGGTGACGGTCTGCATTGGAACGATGGTGGGGGCAACGGCAGCGTACTTTGGCGGGCTGGTCGACATGCTGCTGATGCGGCTGGCGGACATCATGATCATGATGCCGGGGATCAGCATCCTGATCGTGCTGAGCGCGCTGATGGAGGTGGGGCACCTGGAGCTGGCGCTGCTGATCGGGATCCTGTCGGGATTCGGCGGCACGGGCGTGGTGCTGAAGTCGCAGGCGTTGTCGGTCGTAGTCAAGCCGTATATCGAGGCGGCCAGGACGTCGGGGGGCGGCACGCTACACATCATCCTGGTTCACGTCGTGCCGAACTTGCTCCCGCTCTCGTTCCTCTACATGATGTTCACCGTAACCAGCGCGATCTTCTCGGAGGCCGTCTTGAGCTTCCTGGGCCTGCTGGACGTGCGAATGAGCTGGGGGCTGATGATCCACACCACGGAGTCGGCCGGCTACCTGCTGCAAGTGGGCGAGTACTGGTGGCTGATCTTCCCGGCCAGCCTCTCGATCACGCTGTTGTGCTCGTCGTTCTACTTATTGGGTCGTTCGTTGGACGAAGTCGTCAATCCGAGGCTGCGCCGTATCTGAGCAGCCATCCCAAGGAGGGGAGCATGACCGCATTGCGCGCGTGTACCGGTCCCGAAAGGGACGCCGAGGACGTTGCGAAACTCTGGCAGTTCGCCAGGCAACGAGGAATGGATCGAGAACGATTCGAGGCGGCGCTCTCTGACGGGGGATTACCCGCGGCGCTGGCGGCGTGCATGGACCTGGCAGGTCCGGCGGAACAGCGCGAAGACGAGGAAGTTACCGACGATGCGAGGTCGGCGGCCGCAAACTGGTTCAAGGACACGAGCCCGTTCGTGGCGCACGACAACGGCCGATGTTTAGAAGCTCGACTTGAGCACATGCAGGGCGTGATTACGCCAACCAACCTGTTCTTTGTCCGCAACAACTCCGTGAGCCTGGATGTGGAGTTGGACAGCTGGCAGCTGTCAATCGAGGGCGACGCGGTCACAGAGCCGATGACGCTCAACTACTCAGACATCCTGACGCTGCCAAGCCGAACCGTAGTCGCGTACCTGGACTGCGCCGGGAACCAGCGGGCCATGTTCGACCTGGTGAAGGGCGAATCGACCGAGGGCACGCAGTGGCGGACGGGCGGCGTAAGCAACGGCGAATGGGTCGGGACTCCTCTGCGCAATGTGCTGACGATGGCCGGAATCACCGACGAAGCGGTGTGCGTGATGCTGGTCGGGCTGGATACCGAGTCGCCTGAAGAGGGATTCCGCAGCGTGATCCCGGTCGAAAAGGCGATGCACCCGGACACGCTGCTGGCGTACGCCCTCAACGGCGAGGTGCTGCCCAGGGACCACGGCTTTCCGATGCGCGCCCTGGTGCCCGGTTGGGTGGGGAGCACCAACGTGAAGTGGCTGGGCCGAATCGAGGTGTCATCGAAACCGATCTGGACACGCAACAACACGACCTCTTATGTCCTGATCGGCGACGAATACCCGCCGGAAGGCGAAGCGCAGGGGCAGGTCACGCACTGCCAGGTGATCAAGAGCGCCCTGGCGCTGCCGTGGCCGGCAGACCTGCGTGCGGAGCCGCAGCGCCTGCACGGGTACGCACACTCGCCGGACGGTCCGATATCGAAGGTCGAGTGGAGCCTGGACTCCGGGACGACGTGGCAGGACGCGAGGCTGCACACGCCGCAGGTGCAGTATTCGTGGGCGCGGTTTGAGTTTGCGTGGGACCCGCGGCCCGGTTCCTACACGATCATGACGCGCGCCACCGACGAGGCGGGTAATTCGCAGCCGGACGCGGTTCCATTCAACGAAAAGGGCTACCTGTTCAACCAGCCGGTGCCGCATCCGATTCGGGTCAAATAGGGAGCGGGCAGATGCCGATTCCCGCGATCGGAGTCGCGCGGCTGTGGCGAATTGCTCGTCGGCACGGGATGGACCGGCGGCGCTTCCTGCGGGCGCTGACGGCCGGCGGGGCGGCGGCGGTGCTGGCGGCGTGCGGCGAGCGGAGCGAGGCCGAACAGGCGACAGCAACCGCGAGCCCCTTGGCAACGACATCCCCCGAGCCCGCGCCGGCCTGGTTCAAGGACACCTCGCCGTTCATCGTCCACGACGATGGGAAGAGCCTGGAAGCGCGGCTGGAGAACATGCAGGGGCTGATGACGCCGATGCGGTACTTCTTCGTGCGCAATAACTCGGTGAGCCTGGACGTGGACGTGGAGAGCTGGCGGTTGTCGATCGAAGGCGACGCAGTTACGAATCCGATCCAGTTGACGTACGACGACGTCCGCACGATGCCGAGCCGCACGCTGGTGTCCTACCTGGAGTGCGCGGGAAATCACCGGGCGATGTTCGACCTGGTGAAGGGGCAGAAGTCCAGCGGCACGCAGTGGAAGACGGGCGGCGTGGGAAACGGCGAGTGGACGGGCGTCCCGCTGCGCGACGTGCTGCGGCTGTCCGGGGTTACCGACGACGCGGCGAACGTGCTGCTGATCGGATTGGACACGGAGTCGCCGGAGGAGGGCTTTCGGCGGGTGCTGTCGGCAGAGAAGGCCCTGCATCCGGACACGTTGCTGGCCTACGGGATGAATGGCGAGTTGCTGCCGCGGGATCACGGGTTTCCGCTGCGGGCGCTGATTCCCGGTTGGGTCGGCAGCACGAACGTGAAGTGGTTGGGGCGGATTGTCGCGTCGAAGGCGCCGATCTGGACACGCAACAACACGACGTCTTATGTGCTGATCGGCGACGCGTATCCGCCGGAAGGGGAGGCTTCCGGGAAGGTGGCTACGACGCAGGTGATCAAGAGCGCGTTGGCACTGCCGTGGCCGGCGGAGATGGTGGCGGAGTCGCGGCGCCTTCATGGATTTGCACACTCGCCGGATGCAGCGATCGAGAAGGTGGAGTGGAGCGTGGACTCGGGACGGACATGGAAGCCGGTGGAGACGCTGACGCCGCAGGTGCAGTACTCGTGGGCGCGGTTCGAGTTTGGGTGGCATCCGGGGCCCGGCGAGTACACGATCATGACGCGGGCCACGGACGCGGCAGGCAATACGCAGCCGGAGGAGATTCCATTCAACGAGAAGGGCTACCTGTTCAACCAGCCGCTGCCGCATCCGGTGCGGGTCACCTGACATTGGCCAGCGGAGAGCCAAGGGAAGCATGAACGGCCAGTCGACATCAGCGCCCGTCCTTCGTATCGAAGACCTGGGGATGTACTACGGGACGCGGTCAGGTGACGTGAAGGCGGTGGACGGCGTCTCGTTTGCGGTGGGGCGCGGGGAGTCGGTGGGGCTGGTGGGGGAGTCGGGCTGCGGGAAGTCGTCGATCGCGATGACGCTGCTGAAGTTGCTGCCGGAGAACGGGCGGATCGTCGGCGGCCGGATCGTGCTGGACGGGACGGACCTGGCGCCGCTTTCGGAAGACCAGATGCGGACGCACCGCTGGAACCGGATTGCGATGGTGTTCCAGGCGGCGATGAACTCGTTCAACCCCGTTTATACGGTCGGGGATCAGATCATCGAGGCGCTGGAGACACACATCGAAACGAGCCCGGACGTGTCGATGGAACGGGTGCGGGAGCTGTTTGAGTTGGTGAGCCTGGATCCGGGCTTCATCGGCCGCTATCCGCACGAGTACAGCGGGGGGATGAAACAACGGGCGGGGATTGCGATGGCGCTGGCCTGCGAGCCGGACCTGCTGATCGCGGACGAGCCGACGACGGCGCTGGACGTGATCGTGCAGGACCGCATCCTGAAGGAGCTGCGGGACGTGCAGCAGGCGCTGAACATGAGCCTGATCTACATCTCGCACGACATGGCGGTGATCGCCGAGGTGAGCCACACGGTGGGGGTGATGTACGCGGGGCGGATCGTGGAATGGGGCGACACGGTGGACATCTTCCAGAACCCCATGCACCCGTACACGCAGACGCTGATGTCGGCCTTCCCCAGCGTGACCGGGCCGAAGCACGAACTGGCGATGCTGGGCGGCGAGCCCCCGAACCTGCTGAACCCGCCGACAGGGTGCCGGTTTCACCCGCGTTGCCCGTACGCGACGGATGTGTGCAAGACCGAAGAGCCGCCGACGGTCGAGGGGTCGGATACGCACTGGGCGGCCTGCTGGCACCCGCTGGAGGCGTAGGCGGGATGGCTGTAGTGGACACGGGTGTTACAGAAGTCGGAACCAGGCCGCTGATCAAGGTGGAGGGGCTGGAGAAGCGGTTTCCGGTGGCCTCGCACTGGTTTCGGCGAAGTCACAGCTCGGTGCACGCGGTGGATGGGATCTCATTCGAGCTGGCGCGCGGGGAGAGTTTTGGGCTGGTGGGCGAGTCGGGCTGCGGGAAGACGACCACAGGACGGCTGCTGGTGCGGCTGGCGGAGCCGACGGGCGGGCACGTGCTGTTCGACGACGGCGAGGGGGCCGCGACAGACATCACGACGCTGCGCGGTGAGGAGCTGAAGACGTTTCGGCGAAAGGCGCAGATGATTTTCCAGGACCCGTATGAGTCGCTGAACCCGCGGCGGACGATCTTCGACACCGTGGCCGAGCCGCTGAAGGTGCAGGACGCCTGCCCTCCGCTGGAACGGCTGGACCGGGTGTCGCGCATGCTGGAAATGGTGGGTCTGTCGCCGCCCGCCACCTACCTGTTCCGCTACCCGCACGAGCTGTCGGGCGGGCAACGGCAACGGGTGGCGATCGCGCGGGCGCTGATTATCGAGCCGATCTTCGTGGTGGCGGACGAGCCGACCTCGATGCTGGATGTCTCGATCCGCACCGGTGTCATGAACCTGATGGAAAGCCTGGCCGAGCGCCTGGGCATCAGCTACCTGTACATCACCCACGACCTGGCCGTGGCGCGCTACATGTGCTCGCGGATCGCGGTGATGTACCTGGGCAAGATCGTCGAAATGGGCGACACGGAGGCGGTGTTGCAGCAGCCCAAGCACCCCTATACGCAGGCGCTGCTCTCAGCCGTGCCGATTCCAGATCCGACTGCTACGCGGGCACCGGTGCGGATCTCCGGAGGCGTGGCCACGCCGCTGGACCCACCGCCCCGCTGCCGCTTCTACAGCCGCTGCCCGATTGCTGATGACTTCTGCCGGGATAACCCGCATCCGGCGCTGGAGGTGAAGGACGGGGGGCAAAGGGTGGCTTGCTACAAGGCGTAGCCCGCCTCGGATTCTGACTCCCGCGTATCCAGCATGAAGTTGCCTCGAGCGAGGGTCGAGCGAAGGAAGTCGTCACGCTTGACAATATGTAAACCACAGTTCACAGTTGCCCGGTGTTCGAGATCGTCGAGAGCGCCACTTTCAGGCGTTGGGTTCGAGGCCTACGTGACCGGCGGGCAACGGCCCGAATCAACGCCCGCCTGCGAAGCGTCTCGCTGGGCAACCTGGGCGATTTCAAGC
Source organism: Chloroflexota bacterium (assembly GCA_022824495.1). Lineage (GTDB taxonomy): Bacteria > Chloroflexota > UBA11872 > UBA11872 > UBA11872 > UBA11872. The sequence goes on from JAJDZU010000010.1 coordinate 109,714, forward strand.
CTGTGGGCAGGGGTGTTTCCGCGATGCGAATCAACTACGGCCCGGGATACCGCATCTATTTCGTGCGCAGTGGACCGACAGTCGTTGTCCTGCTTTGCGGCGGCGACAAGGGGAGCCAGCAGCGAGACATCGCAAGCGCAAAGAGACTGGCTAGGGAGTGGAGATGAGCTATGGCTGAAACGTTTTCCCGCTGGGATGCGGCGGAGCACCTGCGAAGCAAAGAGGATGTCCGGCTGTATCTCGAAGCTTGCGTCGAGGAAGATCCGGGCGACGGCAGCCTGATTCGGGCCGCGCTGAACGATATTGCGCGGTCACAGAATATGAGCCGCCTCGCTCGTGAAGTCGGCATGACACGGGAGGGGCTGTACAAGGCCTTGTCCGAGAACGGCAACCCGTCGTTCGCCATCGTTCTGCGCATCACCCGCGCTCTTGGGATGCAACTGCGGATTTCCGTCTAAGGAACTGCAACTGCGACGCACCGAGCGCGACGGTGCGACTGGCGCTTCTACGCAAATGTACTAGCGGTCCTCAACGGTAGATCCTGTCGCGGCTGCCGATTCTCAGGACCAGGACTCGCAGCAGGTCGTCTTGGATGTCGCAGATGACGCGGCGGCGGCCGACGCGGTAGCGCCAGAGACCGCCCATGGGGCCGGTGAGCGCCTTACCGCGGTCTCGCGGGTCCGCCAGGGTCGCAACCTGGGCGTCCATGTAGTCGAGGACGCGTCGGGCCATCCCACGGTCGAGCCTTCGGAGCTGACTTCGGGCCGTGTCGGTGTATTCAACCGTCCAAGCCAAGGTCGGCTCTCACATCCTGTTCGGAATGCAAGCGTTCCCGACCCGCGCGGACGCGCTCGAGCACATCGGCGGCCAGGTAGTAGTCCTCCATGTCGTCCAGCCCGGATTCGATGAGTTGGCGCAGGTAGAAGGCCTTGGAACGTCCGGTTTTGGATGCGAGAAAGTCCAGGCGCTGCTCGGACTCAGGTGACAGGCGGACTGAGGTGGGCAAAGCGGACACCCGGCGTCATTTGAATACGTGTATTCACTGTATTCCGGAGCCGCGTTCGTCGCAACTTCGACGTTCGAGGTGGAGGTGACTGCTGGAGAGACTGACCCCTATGGCCGCATTTGCAGCTTGAATTGCCACCGGACTCTTATCGTGCCGCCTGGGTCGACACAACAGAGGCAGGCATCACCGCGGAGGAAATAGAGCGAAAACCCTAAGTCAGGCAATGTTCCCGGACCGAGAACGGATTCATCCGCTGCTGGTGGCGGAGGAGGTGGGATTCGAACCCACGACCGAGGGGAGCACCCCCGGTAACCGCTTAGCAGGCGGCCGCACTAGACCAACTATGCGACTCCTCCAGGCGTTGGTGAGACCGGACAGGGACTTGGCGGAGGGGGTGGGATTCGAACCCACGAGGCGGTTGCCCGCCTAGTGGTTTTCAAGACCACCTCCTTAAGCCTCTCGGACACCCCTCCAATTCACCGCTGAATTATAGCCCCGCCGGGGCCGGGGATGGTCATACTCTCGATAGACCGCCGCACGGAGAGCCACGGGAGCGCAGACGATGGGCGAGGAGCGACCTGGCAGCCCACGTGGAGACCTTTGCGTAACCGGGGGTCGGTTGCCCGGAAGACCCTCTCCCCAACCCTCTCCCACGGCGAGAGGGAGCAAGAGCCGCCCCGCATTCGAGGGCGAGGGGAGTTTCGCAAGAGTTTCACGTGGGGAAGGTCCGCCCGGAGGCGCGGCGACCTGCAACGGTCCGCTGCCGGACAAGGTGGTGGAAGGCATCCGCCTCTTTAACAGGCGGGAGTTCTTTGAGCAGCACGAGGCGCTGGAAGAGGCGTGGCTGGCGGAGCCGGGGCCGGTGCGGGACTTGTACCGGGGAATCCTGCAGATCGGAGTCGGGTTCTACCACCTGGAGCGGCAGAACTTCCGCGGCGCGCGGAACCTGCTGACCTACGGGATGGATCGGCTGGCGCCGTTTGAGCCGGCCTGCCGGGGCGTGGACGTGCGGAGTCTGCGGGCGGCGGCGCTGCGATGCCACGACGAGTTGGAGCGGTTGGGCCGGGAGCGCATCGCGGACTTCGACATGGACCTCATTCCGCAAGTGCGGGTTGACGAGTCGGTCCAAGTTGCATCCGGGCAGGGCGGGTCGCAGACTTCGGCTGCGTCAACAGATTCGAACGGCTAGCCGCCCATGCCCAAGCAGTTGCGCGTCGGAATCGCCGGGATCCGTCACAGCCACACGCCCACGCTGGTCCGGCAATGGGGCGAGATCGAGGACGCCGAGGTGGTGGCGGCGGCCGACAGCTTCCCCAGCGCGCGAGCGTTGGCGAGCGACGAGTGGGGCATCCCGTCGATCTACGAGACCTGGGACGCGATGTTCGACGCCGAGGACCTGGACGTGGTCACGTCCACCCTGCCCAACACCCAGCACGCCGACATTGTGGACGCCTGCGCGGCACGGGGGCTGCCGGTACTGATCGAGAAGCCGATGGCGAGTTCATTGGCGGACGCGGACCGCATGGTTAAGGCGGCCGAGTCCGCCGGGATTCCGGCGCTGATCAACTGGCCGACGCTGGGGCAAACGGCGTTCGAGACCGGCGCGAAGCTTGTGGCCGATGGCGCGATCGGGACGCCCAGGCAGTACGTCTTTCGGGGCGGGAATCCCATCGCCACCCGGAAGGCGGAACAGCCCGACTGGTTCCAGTGGCTGTTTGACGCGGCGCAGGGCGGTGGGTCGTGGATCGACTACGCGGGCTACGGCGCGGCGCCGTGCCTGCTGTGGATGGGGCGGCCGCGCCGGCTGGCGGCGCGGGACGCGTCCGTTACCGAGCGAAACGCGCGGGCGGACGAGAGCGCCGCCGCGGTGCTGGAGTTTCCGCGCGGCCTGGGCCTCATCCAGACCTCGCACGTGCAGGTGGGATACCCGGGACCGCAGGGAACGATGTTGCACGTCGAAGTGAGCGGCGAGACGGGCGTGCTGGTTTTGACGCCGGGCGCGGACGGCGTTGAGTTGCGCATCTACGACGGCGACAAGCGGCGCGCGGGTGAACTGATCGAGTCGCCGCCCCCGGCACCCGAGCGGCGCAGCGGGGTGGCCTACTTTGCGCACTGCGTCCGCGAGGGTGCGCCGGTCGACGGTCGCGGGAGCTTCCGGTTCAACCGGGAGGTGGTGGCCATCATCGACGCGGGCGTGCGCGCATTGACCACCGGCGCCTCGGTGGGCGTGCCGCCGGCGCTGGACGGATAGCCGGCGCGCCGATGACGAAAGCCGTTGCGATCACCGGCGCGGGCCGAGGCATCGGCCGGGCCACGGCCCTGCGGATGGCGGCCGACGGGTGGGCCGTGGCCGTATCCGACGTGGACGGCGACTCGGCGGCGACCGTGGCCGAAGAGATTCAGAGTGGCGGCGGAACGGCTGTGTCAGCCCAACTGGACGTGACCGATCACGCCGCGGTTCGCGCGTGGGTCTACGAGGTCGACGACGAGCTTGGCGGACTGACGGGGGCCGTGGCCAACGCCGGGATCATGCGGGTGCAGAACTTCCTGGACCTGACACCCGAGATCTGGCGCCAGGTCATGTCGGTCAACCTGGACGGCACGTTCCACTTCGTGCATCCGGTGGCCGAGCGGATGGCCGAACGCAAGCAGGGCAGCATTGTCATCATCGCCTCGGCCTCCTCGCGCCTGCCCTCGTTCGCGACCAACGTCTACAACACCAGCAAGACGGCCCTGCACGGGCTGACGCGGGTAATGGCCATGGAACTGGGCCCGCTAAATGTTCGGGTCAACGCCGTGAGCCCGGGCGTCGTGGACACGCCGATGTGGGAGTACATCGACCGCGAGCGAGCCCGGTTGCTGGGCAAACAGCCTGGGGAAGTCATCGCCGAGGCAATTTCCCGGATTCCGCTGGGTCGCGTGGAGACGCCCGAGGACGTAGCCGGGTTCGTGGCCTACCTGCTGTCGGATGCGTCGGACTACATGACCGGCCAGAACATCAGCTACGACGGCGGATTCGTGATGCCGTAGGCATCTCGAAGAACCTGCCGACGCTTCCTGAGCCGTTGATATACTCGACAAGGCCTCCGCTACAAGGAGGCGGCGTATTCCCCAAAATTTGAAAGGCCCTTCCGCTTGAGTGTGACGCACGACGCCGCGGCGCCAGCCGATGTCTCGGTTGCCGAACCCGAGCCAATCGAAGAACTGGAGTCGATGGAAGACCTGCTCAACGAGCCAGGCGGCGCGATGCAAGGGATATCCCGAGGCGACGTGATCGAGGGCCTGGTCGTTGGGGTCGATCCCGATGAACTGTTGATCGACATTGGATTGAAGTCCGAGGGCGTGGTTCCGCAACGCGAGTTGTGGGACTCCCGATCCGAGGAGCCGAAGCCGGAGTTCAGCGTTGGCGATATTGCCTTCGTGTACGTGGTACGTCCCGAAGGCGACGGGCCGGCGGTGCTCTCGGTTCGCCGGGCGGCGCAAGAGAAAGTCTGGCGCGCCACCGAGGAACTCTTCGAGAACGGCACGATCATCGAGTCCACCGTCCAGGAATACAACAAGGGCGGCGTGCTGGTGGACGTGGGGCCGCGCGGCTTCGTGCCGCTGTCGCAGCTCACCAGCCTGCGGCGCGGGCCGGCGGATGAGACGGAAGAAGAACTCAACGCGAAGCTGTCGGAACTGGTCGAGAAACAGATCTACGTCAAGATCATCGAGCTCGACCGGCGGCGCAATCGCCTGATCCTGTCGGAGCGGGTCGCCGAGCGCGAAATGCGCGCGCAGCGGCGCGAAGTGCTACTGGACGAGTTGCAGGTCGGCCAGGTCCGCAAGGGCATCGTCAGCAACATCTGCAGCTTCGGCGCCTTCATCGACCTGGGCGGCGCCGACGGGCTGGCCCACATTTCCGAGCTTTCGTGGAGCCGGGTGGAGAGTCCCGAGGAAATCCTGCGTCCGGGCGAGGAAGTCGACGTCTACGTACTGGCCCTGGACCGGGTGGACAAGAAGATCGCGCTGAGCATGCGCCGCGCCACCACCGACCCCTGGGCCGACCTGACCTCGCGCTTCCAGGAGCATGAAGTGGTCCCCGGCACTGTCACCAAGCTCGCGCCGTTCGGGGCGTTCATTCGCCTGGCGGATGGCGTAGAGGGCCTGGCGCACTCGTCGGACCTGGGCAACGCCGCACTGCACATGGTCAACGAAGGCGACATCGGGCAATTCCGCATCCTGAGTATCGACGCGCAGCGGCGCCGTATCCGGTTGACGCCGGTTGAGATCTACCCGCCGCCGGACGAGGACTACATCGACGAGGAATTCGAAGGTGAACTTGCCGCGGTGGCGGAGAGTCCCGACGCAGTCGGCGCCGAGGAACTGGACGACATGGACACCGTGGTCGCCGAGGATTCCGACAGCGCGGACGCAGTTGTCGCCGAGGATTCGGACGGCGCAGATACTGTTGTCGCTGAGGACTTCGACGACACAGACGCCGTTGTTGCCGAGGATTCCGAAGAAGCAGACGCTGTTGTCGCTGAGGCCTCCGACGACGCAGACGCCGTCGTCGCCGAGGATTCCGACGAAGCGGATGCGGTAATCGATACGGAATCCCACGACGTGGATGCCACAATAGAGGCGAGCGACGAGACCAAGAGCGGTTCGTAAGCTCTGGGTCGCCGCCACCGGAGGTTGCCGTGAACGACAGGCTCGATAAGTTCACGGAGCGCGCCAAGAAGGTTCTGGTCTACGCGCAGGACGAGGCGACGCGCTTTAACCACAACTACATTGGGACCGAGCACCTGCTGCTGGGGTTGGTGCGCGAGGGCGAAGGCATCGCGGCGCAGGTGCTCAAGAACCTGGGTGTGGAGTTGAACAAGGTTCGCAGCGCCGTCGAGTTCATCATCGGCCGCGGCGAGCGCATGGTGGTTGGCGACATCACGCTGACGCCGCGGGCCAAGCGCGTAATCGAACTGTCAATCGAAGAAGCCCGGCGCCTCGGTCACAACTATATCGGCACCGAGCACCTGCTGCTGGGCCTGGTGCGCGAGGGCGAAGGCATCGCCGCCGGCGTGTTGGAAAGCCTGGGCGTGAACCTGGAGAAGGTGCGCTCGCAGGTCGTACAGGTCGTCAGCCAGAGCCAGGGCGAGCGCCCGCGCGAGGCGGCAACCACCGCCCCTTCCAAGCGTTCGTCCAAAACGCCGGTCGTGGACCAGATGGGCATCGACCTCACGGCCGCCGCCCGCGCCGACAAGCTGGACCCGGTAATCGGCCGGCACGACGAAGTCGAGCGGGTGATCCAGATTCTGAGCCGCCGCACCAAGAACAACCCGGCCCTGATCGGCGAACCCGGCGTGGGCAAGACGGCCATCGTTGAGGGCCTGGCCCAGCGCATCGTCGAGGGCGAAGTTCCCGACTCGCTGCGCGACCGCCGCGTGCTGACACTGGACATGGGCACGCTGGTGGCCGGCACCAAGTACCGCGGCGAGTTCGAGGAACGCCTGAAGAAGGTCATCGACGAAATCAAAGGCTCCACCGACTCGGTGCTGTTCATCGACGAGTTGCACACGGTGGTGGGCGCCGGCGCCGCGGAAGGCGCGGTGGACGCCGCCAACATCCTCAAGCCGTCGCTGGCCCGCGGCGAGTTGCAAGTCATCGGCGCAACCACGCTGGACGAATACCGCAAGTACATCGAGCGCGACGCCGCCCTGGAACGCCGCTTCCAGCCGGTGATGGTGCAGGAACCGTCGATCGAGGAAACCGTGGACATCCTGCGCGGCGTGCGCGGCCGCTACGCCGACCACCACAACGTGGAGATCACGGACGACGCCCTGGTCGCGGCTTCCGAGCTGGCCGGCCGCTACGTCACCGACCGGTTCCTGCCGGACAAGGCGATCGACGTGATGGACGAGGCGGCGGCTCGCGTGAAGATCCGCTACGGCATGCCGCCCAAGGGGCTGCGCGAACTCGAGTCCCGCGCGGACCAGGTGGCCGCGGAGAAGTCCAAGGCCATCGACGCGGAAGACTTCGAAGCCGCCAACCAGTTGCGGCAGGAAGAAGAGCAGCTTCGCGGCAAGGCCAATGCCCTGCGCGAGGAATGGACCAAGTCCAACGAAGGCCAGTCGCCGCGCGTGACCGAAGAGGAAGTCGGGCAGGTTGTGTCCATGTGGACCGGCATTCCCGTCACGCGCATCCGCGAGGAAGAGTCCGAGCGGCTGCTGCACATGGAAGACGAACTGGCGCGCCGAGTGGTGAGTCAGAAGGAAGCCATCGAGTCAATCTCGCGCGCCGTACGCCGCGCGCGGGCCGGGTTGAAGGACCCCCAGCGCCCGATCGGCGCGTTCATGTTCCTTGGCCCCACCGGCGTCGGGAAGACGCTGCTGGCGCGGGCCTTGGCCGACTTCATGTTCGGCAGCGAGGACTCGCTGATTCGCATCGACATGTCGGAATACATGGAGCGGCACGCCGTGTCGCGGCTGGTCGGCGCGCCGCCGGGCTACGTGGGCTACGAGGAAGGCGGCCAGCTGACCGAGGCCGTGCGCCGCCGCTCCTATGCGGTGATCCTGCTGGACGAGATCGAGAAGGCCCACCCCGAGGTGTTCAACATCCTGTTGCAACTGATGGACGACGGCAGATTGACCGACGCCAAGGGGCGGTCGGTGGACTTCCGCAACACCATCGTGATCATGACCTCCAACGTGGGCGCGCAGCACATCAAGCGCAACGCCACGCTGGGCTTCCACAGCGAGGATGCGTCCACCGAGGACACCTATTACCGCAACATGCGCTCCAAGGTGCTCAACGAGTTGAAGAAGGTCTTCCGGCCCGAATTCCTCAACCGGGTGGACGCCAGCGTGGTGTTCCACGCGCTGACCCGCGCCGACGTGGCCGACATCGTGGACCTGGAACTGGCGCGCGTGCGGCTGCAACTCAGCGAGCACGACCTGGAACTGGAAGTCACTACAGAAGCCAAGATTCTGCTGGCGGAACAGGGTTACGACCCCGACTTCGGCGCGCGTCCGCTGCGGCGCGTGATCCAGAACCTGATCGAGGACCCGCTGGCTGAAGAGCTGTTGCGCGGCGCCTTCGAGCCGGGCGCGCAGGTGATCGTGGACAGGGATGGCGACGACGTCGCCATCACATCGCGAGAGCCGGTCGAAGCCTAGTCTCCGGGTCTTTCCGCAAGAACGAGCCTGATGCTCGCGTTAGTGGCGGACCGCTCGGCCGCCCTGATCTCTTAGAGTCGTTTACGCGATCGACTCAGGGTTGACCGACATGCGGATGTGGTTCGCCTGGCTTCCGCGCTCCTCGCAGCCTCTAACGTGCGGGGCGGGCTGTTTCGGCGTCTCGCCGGGACTTGTGGCTTAGTCCCAGCGTCGTCATCCAGAGTGTCACGCCGACGGGAACCAGGGCCCCGGCGGCGGGCACCGGCACGTGGCCGACGGAACCGTTGGCTACCGTCCAGACGCGGTCCACGACCGACATCTCTCCCCAGCGGTCTGAGTAGTCCTGGTCAATAACGGCCGTTTCGTAGTTGTGGTCGAAGTGCCGCCAGGCGCCGAGCAGAGCGCACAGCAAGACGAGCACGGCGACTACACGAGCGATCCGAACCGTCGCCCGAGACGTGCGAAGCACGAGCGTCGCCAGGGCCAGGCCGCTCAATATCACGGCTGCCCACGGCACCAACTGCCAGAAGTCTCCCCAGTGCCGTTCGTAAGCGAGCGCAACGGCGACGCTCAGGATGCTGATAACGACGAGCAACGCCATGGCGCCCCGCAGCGTCCCGGCTACTCCCTCACCGGCGAAGGATCGAATCACGGAAGCTTGAGTAGCCCGATAATCGTCTCCACGACATCGGGCGCGGCGTTGTGCTCCTCGAGCCCCCGCCGAAGCTTCGCAAACTCCGGGTCGTCGGCCGGGAACGGGCGGTGGTGCTCAATGTCGTGAGCCCACGCCCCGGGATTGCTGATCCCGGCCGCTGCCAGCGCCGCCTCCAACTCCTCGACGGTGGCGTTGTTGGCAGAGATCTTGCCGGCGGTGGCGGCATCGCCCGCGGCTGGCGTTGCCGGGGATGTTGCGCCGGTCGTGGAATCGCCGGAGTCCTCGCCGCACCCGGCGATAGCCAGGGCAAGGGTGAGCGCAAGCAACAGTGCAACGAGCTTGAGAATCCTCATGGGACTGCCTCCGAGACACGACGCTGGGGATCCGCCCGACCGCCAAACCACCTCCGTCTCGCCCAGAGAGGGTACTTCCATCCCGTTGCTCACAACATTCGCGGAGCCCAAGGTTATACGGGAATCTCGAATTGCAGCGCCGGCCGTGGCCTTCGACCCCAGGCCCCGATTCGACCGGCGCTACCATTCGGGGCGCTTGATCCAGGGCTGACATCCCCGTGGCCAAACCCCGTCGCCTCTTCGCCTGTGCCGAGTGTGGCGCGGAGCATCGGCAGTGGATGGGGCAGTGCAGCGTCTGTGGGGCCTGGAATTCGCTGGCCGAGCGGCGGGTGACGGAGGGGCCGGGAACTTCGCGCGCGACGCCGCAGGCGGTGGCGCTGGATCAGATCGACACCTCGGCCGACGACCGCCTGCCCTCCGGCATGGGCGAAATGGACCGCGTGCTGGGCGGCGGGCTGGTGCGGGGGTCGCTGGTGCTGCTGGCGGGCGATCCGGGTGTGGGCAAGTCGACGCTAGTACTGCGACTGGCGGCCGAACTGGCGTCGCCGGAGCGCCCGTGCCTGTACGTCGCCGCCGAGGAGTCGGCCGCGCAGATCCGGATGCGCGCGGAGCGCATGGGCATCGGCGGCGACGGGCTGTTCGTGTACGCCGAGACGGCCATGGACGGCGCGCTGGCCGAGGCCGAGCGGCTGAAGGCCGGGATGCTGGTGGTGGACTCCATCCAGACGGTGCGCGCGGACGGGTTGGCCTCGGCGCCGGGCAGCGTCACGCAAGTGCGCGAGTCCACGCTGCGGCTGTTGCAGTACGCCAAGGCTACGAATACGCCGGTGCTGATCGTCGGTCACGTCACCAAGGAAGGCATGGTGGCCGGGCCGCGAATGCTGGAGCACATCGTGGACGCGGTGCTGTACCTGGAGGGCGACGATCACCATGCCCACCGGCTGCTGCGCTCGGTGAAGAACCGCTTCGGTCCAACGTTCGAGGTGGCCGTGTTTGAGATGGACGGGTCGGGGCTGCGTGAGGTCACTAACCCCTCGGCCATGCTGCTGGCGGGACGGGACGCGACGGCGCCCGGGTCCGCGGTGGCGGTGGCGATGGAGGGCACGCGACCGCTGCTGGTCGAAATCCAGGCTCTTGTCGCGCCCACGACCTACAGCCAGCCGCGGCGGCTGGCGAACGGGCTTGACCTGAATCGCCTGAACATGCTGCTGGCGGTGCTGGCGCGCCGGGCCGACGTGGGACTGTCGGCGCACGATGTCTACGTGAACGTGGTGGGCGGGCTGCGGCTGCGCGAGCCGGCCACCGACCTGGCGGTGGCGCTGGCGGTGGCCTCCAGCCATTGCGGCCAGCCGCTGCGCCTGGGCGCGGCGGCGGTGGGCGAGGTCGGGCTGGCCGGCGAACTGCGCACCGTTCCATCGGCTGCGCAACGCGTGGACGAAGCGGCGCGGTTGGGATTCACCCGCTGCGTGGTCCCCGCCGGAGCGCAAACCAACGGCAGCCAGACCACGGCCGTACCCGTCGCCAATCTGCGGCAGGCGTTGGACGCGGCGCTGGCGTGAGCGCGGACGCGGTGGTGCTTGGCGCAGGATCCAGCGCCCGGATGGGCGGCGCGGACAAGCTGCTGGCGGACCTGGAGGGGGAGCCGGTGATCGTGTGCAGCCTGCGGGCCTTCGAGAATTGCCCGGGCATCCGATCCGTGGTGGTAACCACTTCTGGCGACAACAAGGCGAGCATTCGGGAGGCAATTGAGCAGGCCGGGCTCACCAAGGTGCGAGCCTTCGTGCGGGGCGGCGCGTCGCGGGCCGAGTCCGTGCTGCACGGTCTGCGAGCGCTCAACGGCGATCCGCCGGACTACGTGGCCGTGCACGATGGGGCGCGTCCGCTGGTCACACCCGCGCTGATCGATGACGGCCTGCGGATGGCGCGGGTTTACGGCGCGGCCGTTGCCGGCGTTCCCGCCACGGACACGCTGAAGATCGTTGACCGCGATCGCCTGGTGGTGCGAACGCCGATACGGTCGTCCGTCTGGCATGCCCAGACCCCGCAGTTCGCCCGCTTTACGGACCTGCTGGGCGCGCACGAACGGCAGACGGCCATGCTGGACCTCTACACGGACGATGTCTCGGTATTGGAAGCCGAGGGGCTGCCCGTTCGAGTATTCGAGGGCAGCCGCGAGAATCTGAAGATCACCACCCCGGACGATCTGGATGCGGCGGCCCGCATCCTGCGCCAGCGTCGGGCGGCCGCCTCGGGGTAGTACCGTCGCCAGGCGTCCGCCTCTGCCCCCTTACCGCCCTTCTCGTCTCGACCTCTTTCTCACCACTCTCCTCTTCACTCTCCGCGTCCGAACGAGGCTCGTACGAGCAACCGCCTCGGGTTTCGCAAAGATGTGTCTCAACGAGACCAACGTCTCCGAAAGAGCCGACGAAAGAGAATCCGACGCTATGCGTCGAAGAGGTCGCGCAGCGTGCAGCTGAAGCCCGGCAGCACGTCCAGGCCGTCCAGTACGTCGCCTTCGGTCAGCGTCGCTACGTCCCCGCCCGAGCGATGCGCGTCGACCGTGCGGGTAGCGGGATGCACCACCCAGACCAGCCGCACGCCGTAGCTGAGCCACATCAGCGCCTTGTCGTTGAGCTCCCGCCGACCATCGCCGGGCGAGGCGACTTCAACGACCAGGTCGGGCGCGACCTCCGCGTAGCCGGTCACCCGCTGGTCCGGCGGAATCCTCGCGGCGGAGAAGTAGGCAATGTCCGGTTCCCGCACCGTGTCCGGGTCGCGCTCCAGCCAGACCCCCGAGTCCGAGGCCGTGAGGCGGCCCAGCCGCCTCGGCTTTACGAACGTCCGCAGTTCCGCCGCCAGGTTCACCACGATCTCGCCGTGTTCCATTCCCGTTGGCATGGTCTCGCAGAGCACCCCCCGGATCAGTTCGCCG
>JAJDZU010000001.1 GCA_022824495.1 Chloroflexota bacterium
TGGACGGCACCCTCAAACGACGGCCGACCAGCCATCACCGACTACGACCTGCGCTACCGGCCGGACGGCGAATCCGAGTGGATCGCGCATGCCTTCGACGGTGTGGAAACCGAAACCACCCTCACGGACCTGGAACCCGGAACCACGTATGAGGTGCAGGTGGCGGCAAGCAACGACGAGGGCACGAGCCCCTGGTCGGACACCGGAACCGGCCGCACCGAGGAATCGGTCGCGCTCTCCCTCATCGTTTTTCCAGAGGATGAGGGCGACACGCTCACGCGCTCGATTGCGGAAAACTCGCCCGCTGGCACCCCGGTCGGCGCGCCGGTCACGGCGACCTCCACCGGCGGCGACGCGCTGACCTACGCGCTGTCCGGCGCGAGCGCCTTCAGCATCGACGCCGCCACGGGCCAGATTCGCGTGGCGAGCGGCGCCGTGCTCGACTACGAAACCACGACGTCGTACACGGTCACGGTCAGCGTGACGGACGGCAAGGACGCCGACGGTCAGCCGGACACGACGGTCGACGCCACGGCGGATGTCACCATCCAGGTGCTCGACCAGTTGCCGCCGGCCAAGCCGGATGCGCCGGCGCTTGCGCGGTCCGCCGCGCAGCCCACGACCGACCTGGACGTGAGCTGGACGGCCCCGGCCAACCAGGGCCGGCCGACCATCACGGACTACGACGTACGTTACCGGCAAGTGGGCGCCGCATCGTGGACCGCCCACGCCTTCGTCGGCTGGGGCACGACGACCCGGCTCTCGGGTCTGAACGCCGACACCGCCTACGAGGTGCAGGTAGCCGCAGCCAACGTGGAGGGCCTGGGTCCCTGGTCGGACGCCGGCCAGGGTCGTACGGCCATTCCGACGGTGACGCTGTCCGATCCGCCGCCGGAGGGGCCCACGCCGCCGCCCGGCACGCCCACGCCCACGCCTGGCACGCCCACGCCCACGCCCGGCACTCCCACGCCGCCGCCGGTGAGTCCCACGCCCACGCCCGTGAATCCCACGCCGGTGAATCCCACGCCGACGCCAAGTAGTCCCACGCCGCACCCGGACGCTCCCACGCCCACGCCGGCTGGTCCCACGCCTCCGCCGAACGGCCCTGACGGCTCCAATGGTCCCGGCGACGCCGGCAACTCGGCGCCGACGAACCCGCCCAGCGGTTCCTCCGACAGTCCCTCAGGGACGCCGGTGCAGTTGCGCGACGCGGAGGCTCTCGGAGCAGCCGCCGCCCGGGCCGGCTATGGCCTGTACCCGTTGGAGCCGAGTCTGGGCCCGAGTCTTCTGGCGGGATTCGAGGTGTGGACGCCCGAGAAGGCGCTCATCTTCAGCGTGCTTGGGCCGGGGCTGCTCGGTCTCCTCGGGCTGCTATCGACACTGCTGAAGTGGAAGTTCCAGACGTCCCTATGGGCGGCGCTCTTCGCCGGTCTGGCGGCAGTCTTCCTCTTCTTCTGGCGACGCCGGAAGAGAGCGGCGGACGAAGACCAGGATCAAGCCAGGCAGACAGGACCGCTTCGACCGGCCACCTAACGCTCACCAGGGCCGCCAGGGCAAAGGTGAGCGAAAGTCCTGAACCGCAATACGTTGGCTACAGGGCCGCGGGAGAACTTCCGCGGCCCTGTGGCTTGGGAATCGATTCCCGTGTTGCGCACAGTCGCCGCAGGCGGGCGAGTCCGCCCGATCACGCCCCACCTGCCACCGGCCCCAGCGCGCCCGGACGTCCTGAACTGATGCTGGAGCTAACGGTCCCTGAGAAGCCTCACTGAGCGGGCGATAGAACTCGGTGCCCGACGTCTCGTTGAAGTCGGTCGTCCGCTCATCTGGGCCTGGGCTATGTGCCTGGGCGCGCCCAGCCTGCCGTGCCGCGAGCCGCTACGGTTTTGCCAACCGATACCCGGTCCCCGACTCCGTGAAGATATAGACGGGGTTCCTGGCGTCATCCCCGAGCTTGCTACGCAGGCCCTTGACGAAGGACCGCAGGAGTTGCTGGTCCGCCGAATGCCCCTGGCCCCACACGCTCTCCAGCAGTTCAGCGTGAGTCAGGACTCGTCCGGCATTGCTGGAAAGCTCGGCGAGAAGTTTGAATTGCGTTGGGGTCAGGCTGACCGGGCGTCCCGCGACCGTCACGATGCGTTCCAGGTAGCTGATCGTCAGGTCACCCAGGCGGAAGGGCTCGACCGCCTGGGCCTGGCGATAGACAGACCGCTTATGCAGCGCCGCCCGGATCCTTGCCACCAACTCCGTGGGCGCGAAGGGCTTGACAACGTAGTCGGCAGCGCCCATTTCAAAGGCCCTGGCAAAGTCTTGTTCCCGACCGCGGCCGGTCAGGAATATGACAGGGACTTCAAAGACGTTTGGAATGCGCTTGATCAGTTCGAAGCCGCTGGTTCCGGGCAGCACCAGGTTCAACAGAACCAGATGCGGCTGCTCAACTTGGATGAGTCGGTCCAACTCAGCCGGTTCGCTGGTGACGACGATCGAGTAACCGGCTTCCGAGAGAATGCTCCGAACGTAGCGCAATACCTGCGGGTCGTCGTCAATGGCGAGAATGCGCTGCGCTGCGCCCGACGCGTCCGCCCTGCGGACGACGACGGGAGCCGCGGGCGGGTCGGCGGTCCGGTCGGTCACGTCGAATGCGGGCAACGTGAACGTGAAGCGCGTGCCTTGGCCCTCGCCGTCGCTTTCGGCCCAGATGCGACCGCCGTGCGCCTCGACAATGCCGCGGCAAATCGCCAGACCCAGGCCGTACCCCTCGATCTCTGGTCCGCTATCAGAAGTGACTCGCGAGAATTTGCTGAACAGGCGCGGCAAATGCTCGGCTGAAATCCCACGGCCCTCGTCGATTACGCACACCGACACATACAGGTCATCGAGCGTGGCCGTGACACGGATCGTCGACCATTCGCGCGAATACTTGGACGCGTTCGAGAAGAGGTTGTAGAGCACCTGTCCAACGCGCTGCCGATCCACTGGTATCCGGGGAAGGTCGGCCGCGACTGACACTTCAATGCCATTGCGATAGCCACCGCTGAGGAAGGCGTTGCGCGCCTGATCGATGACGTCCGCCATGTCGGTGGTTTCGGGCGCCACCGACAGGGTGCCGGCCTCGATCCGCGCCAGATCGAGGAGATTGTTGATCAGGTCGCGCATATGGTCGGCCTGCTCCTCGATGATGCGGAAGAATTGCCCTGTCTCGGCGGGATCGAGCGGATATCCCGCACTCCGCGCGGTTGCGGCAGATCCCTTGATGGAGGTCAACGGCGTGCGTAGCTCGTGACTGACCATTCCGAGAAACTCGGCGCGCAAGCGTTCCAACTCTTCCAGCGGCGTGATGTCCTGAATCGTGGAGACGACCGACACGATGTCTCCGTCATCGGAGTGAATAGGGGTTGCATTGACGACGGTGGAAATGGCCGTACCATCCGGGCGGTGGATCACGATCTCGTCGGCGCGCACGGTCTCCCCACTCCTGAGGGACCGCTCCACCGGCATGTCGGCCAGCGGAATCTCCCGACCGTCCATACGCCGAAAGGTGAACAGCGCCAGCACCTGATCAAAACCTCGATCATGGTCGCGCAAACCGCCGGCGATGCGGCGCGCCTCTTCGTTGAACTGCACTATCTCGCGGGTCTTCGCATCAACGACCAGCACGCCGACCGGGGACGTATCGACCAGGGCCGCTTGATCTGCCTTGGCTCGCTGCTCGTCGCCGTAGCGCCGCGCGTTGGTGATCGCTGTGGCCGCCTGCGCGGCGAACAATTCAAGAGTCTCCTCGTCTTCAAACGTAAAGTCCTGTCCGCGTTCCTTCTCGCCGATGTATATCGTGCCGATCTGGTCGCTCCCCGCTCCGATCTGCGCGCTTAGGAAGCTGCTGATCGTCGGAACGAAGCCCGGGAATCCAGCCAGGTCGGCGTGGGCTACGAAATCTCGAGTGCGCAGAGGCTTTTGCAACCGACTCAAGTAGTGGAATAGGTCCATGCCATGCGGGAACGCTACGACCTCCTGTATTTCGACGTCCGACAGACCGGAAAAAAGCAGGTCCTGCACTTCGCCCATCTCGTCCTGGGTGGTGATCGCCGCATAGCGCGCATCGGTGAGGGACCGCGCGCTATCGACAATCTCCTGCAGGACGGTGTCAAGTTCGAGGTCTTGACTGATGCGCAGAATCGCCTCGGTGAGCCGCGACAGTCGCGACCTCAACCGTTCGTTTTCTGACCGCAGGTCGTCGCCGTCCGTCAATTCAATGCCTCGCGTTGCCCTTCACTCTGAAGCGACCAGTCTGCCACGCGGCCACGAACAGTTTGCACACCTGCGGTGTGGCGCGGCCCGGGGGCAATCCGAAAACCGCGATTTCAGTGGGCCTCGGGCCTTGGCGCGCGCGGCCAGCCAGGACATCCAGCAGGTGGGATATTCGGCGCTGGCGCCTACCGGACCGGCCGGATTCGGGATCCAGTCAGCGGGTCGGCCGTCCATTCGACAACTCCCGCTTCCGGCGCGGCAACGCCGCACCCGCGCAACCCTGGCGCTTCGAAGGTGTCAATCTCAAGCACATATCGCCCAGCGTGCGCCGCGCAATCGTACCGGCAGATGGGCGGATTGTTCGCGTCGTGGCTCCTCAGCGCCCGGACCGACTCCGTCGGAAGGCCCATTAGCGGGATCGCCGCCAGCACCACAGTGGACACCGTGAAGTCGACGTTGGTTTCCGGCCAGGAATTGTGCCCGACCAAAGGTCATTCGGCGACGCGCAGCGCCGCGGCACGAAGCCATGCGTCTTGTGCGGTTCCCGACGAACCACGACTCTAGATTGACCATCCAACCTGTGAAAGCCGACGACTCCATCCAGTTGGCCAGCGTCGTGAACGTCCCGGCCAGGTAGGCCTTCGGCCCCGGCAACGTCTCGTAGCCATTGAACAACTCCTGGCTGGCCTGCGTGGAGCAGTGGCTGCCGGCCATGGGAGGCTAAGGGCCAGGCAGCTAGCAGGATCAGCCCGAGAGCTACGACGGCTGCCCATGTAGAACCCGGACCGGCGTGTGCCATTCCTCACCCTCGGCAGGCGCTGCGGATTGTCGGCGGATACCTTGACGGGACACGTCACGTATTCGCGCCCCCTCGATCCATGTCAAACCGTGCACTTCCGCGTCAGCAGCGTGTCACTGCACAAATGCCTGGACGTGATGCACGGAGCCGTTGGCGCAGCGCCATCGCGCCGCGCCGCATCGCAAGGCGCATTGCACCTGCAGGCCGGTGGCGTCCTCAGAGGTGGCGGACATCGTGTGGGACGCCGCAGACCGATTCGCAGGGTTTGAGATCAGCGGCGAGAGCGCCCCGTTGGGCCCATCGGCGGTGTCGCGCCCGTTGAGAGAGTTCGCTTGGTTTGTCCATTCAAGCGTCTGCGACCAGCACGGCGGCAATCGATAGCGTCGACGGTCACGCCTCCCACGTTGCTTGTCCGACGTGACTGGTGAAAGCCTGGAGCAGTCAGAGTCTGCATGTCATGACTAGCGATGGACGATAAGTGCCGAATTCTTCATAATCACTTCACCACGACGTTCCCGTAGTGGGGCGCTTCGGCTTTGCGCGGGTAGTGACCAGCGCCGGTATTGAAGTCACAGCTCACGCCCGAAGCTGCGAGCCCCGCGCAAAGCCGAAGCGCCCCACCTGCCCCGTGGGCAGTCTTGGGGTTCCGTCTCGAGAACTCCAGGTCTCTGGTCGACACCGGCCGACACCAGACTGGTCGCCTGTAATCTTGAGCGATCCAGTTGGCGTGCGGCGGAATCTGCACCGATGCGGCATTCGGCGCCCCGCGACGGTAGACCCGCACTCGCGATGACTGGCGGCACGTTCAGCAGCCACAGTCAAACGACGTCCTCCGATCCAACTGTCGGTAATGCCACCGTGCCTGACGGCGTTCAGGATGAGTCGCATCCTACAAACGTCGGGATCCAAAACCTCGGTGCCTTTGACACCCGGCCTGATCACCACAACGCTGTGGACACGCTGAACTCTTGACCATCGATTGCGCAACCTCAACGGCGGAAGGCAACGGGTCAACCGGTGTGTAGATCTTGGTCTGCAGCGAATTCGTGCGGGAACGGTATCGTGTTCGTCAGAGATCCGTCCCTTTCACAGGGCGCGGACACAGTCTCGCTCATTCACAATCCGTTCGGTCATCCAGGGTCGACTCCGACTCAGCGAGTCCGAGACTCAAAGCTGCGGTGGGGAGTCTCCGTCGATGCACTCTAGGCAGTCCAAATGCATAGCGGGCTCGCGCTGCCGCAGGTGCTTGAAGGGACTTCCGGGTCGCTGAGGGCCGCGTGGCGCCTTGTGGGGACACCAGATCGTAGATTCGTGGCGTGATCCGCTGGTGTGTTTGTCGCCGGATCAGGGATTCACGACGCGGTGCTGGCGACAACGACGCCGGCGGCTGGCTCTGTGCAGTGGTAGCGCTAGGAGTCCTCGGACCTTGCCTGCCGACAGCGCTGGTTGGGCCGTGCCAATGCCAGGCGGCACGCGCCTCGCACGATCCCGTTACCCCACCAGACTTGCCGATTCTGTTCTAACGCCCGCTCCTTGTTCACCGCTAGCCGATCCTGGTCCCGGCGGACCGATGTCACGACTCAACTGACGGCTCGAGCCGCAGCATCGCCGACTCGACCGCGCCGGCGCCGAGAAGTCAAGAGCCTGCGGACCCCGTTTAGGCCTTCGGACGTTTCTAAGACTCGTGCGGTCGGCACAAGGCCAACGTGACAGTTGACTCGTGAGCCGTCGACCGAACCGGCGGATCCAAGGTTCCAAGGCGAGGCAGTCGCACGGGGCGCGAACGACGCGTCCGACCCGAGCATCGTGTTCTTCATGGTGAGCCACGGCTGTGTCGCAAGATATCTCAGCGACATTCACCAGAGTGTCGCTCACGGCCACCACGCACGTTTGCTTGGGAGTGTCGCCTGTCCGCTGGCTCCAAAGGTCAGGTTGATAGCGCAGGTCGCTGCCACTCCGCCAGCGAACACGAACGTGCTGAGTCACTGCGACGGATGGATCGCGAATAGGACGTAGGGCAGCTGATCTGAAGAACCTGCGTCGAATGCGAGGACTGGGGACGCCGTCGGGACCCGACACGAAACTCCATGTGGCCTGGTGCGTCGACCGCTGCCCGGACCAGCTAGAGACCACGACAGAAGATCACCAGTTGGTGCAATCGTGTCTGCGGGAGGATCCCGAAGTTCAGCCCAGTAGGCTCGTGTGTATCTTAGGGTCAGGAGAGTCCAGGGTTTAGAGGGAATGCGCCGGATGCTGAACGGCACACCACGCAACGAGCCGGCCGGTGACGCCATTCTCATCTTTTCGGGAGCGGGGGACGGGATTCGAACCCGCGACATCCAGCTTGGAAGGCTAGCGCTCTACCATCTGAGCTACCCCCGCCGACAAGATCGGCGCCGACCGGCGGCACTTCAACCAACCGTGGACGCCAACCTGACCACGTTGATCGTACCGAACCAGTCTCCGGAGGGTTTTTCGCCCACCCATGGACGCCATTTCCGCTACCATGCTGGCCGCCAGACGGGTGTGCGCCTTTCAGTGGAGCGCGAAACCCCTCGTTCCGGTGAGTGGGCCATGCCTCTTGATCTTCAGATTCAACAGACGACGGAAGCGCCGCGCGCGTGACTGATCTTCACTTCGGCCACTTTTCGGCCATCCCCGAGTACCAGCAGGTCAATCGCGACCTCGTCGCCCGGCTGCTGGACCGGGTACCCAATCTATTTGTTCACCTGGACGTGGCCACCGGTGCCGGCCTGATCCCTCAACTCATCATTGAGGAAGCCACCGCCCGCGGCCTTCGTGGGCGCGTAATCGCCCTCGACCGGAACGAACGCGCTCTTGAGATTGCCCGCGAGGCTGTGCCGGGAAACGATCATGTCAGTGTCACGTTCGTGCACGGCGACGCTCGCGACGTGCGGGCCGCCGTCGAGGATCTTCTCCCCCCCGGGGGCGTCGATTCGGTCAGCATTCACGACGCGATTCATGAGATCGAAGGCGAGGACAACCAGCGCCGCGTCTTCAACTCGCTGGCCGACGTCGCCCGCAGTGGCGCATTTCTCTCCATCAACAGTTCGTTCACGGCGACCTCGATGGCCGTCGGCCATTCCATGCGCGGCCACGGCGAATGGAAGCTCCACTTCGTGCGGCTGACCGGTGCCAAGCGCCAGCGAAAAATCGAGACGCTGGCCTACCGCTCGCACGAGGATTACAAGCAGATGATTCGGGACGCCGGCTTCCGCGTCGTGCATGAGGAAGACCGCGAGGTCATCCTCACCAGGACCGCCCTCAAGGCCATCGCTCGTTACCCTGTGTTTGTCCGGGGCATGGCCAAAGACCTAACGTTTTCGCGCGATGTGAGTCTGGCCGAGCTAAGCGACGCGATGAGCGCCGCCGTGGACAGGATTCGCTTCGACTTCCTGCCCCGCCTCTGGTACGGAGTTATCGCCCAGAAGGTAGTGTCCGAACCCGCCTAGGGAGGCGCCGCGCCGCTACGCCGCTTCCTTCAGGTAGCGCCACCACGAGCGCCAGGCCTGCCCCATGGCCACGAACGGGTCGCCAGCCCACG
This sequence comes from Chloroflexota bacterium, assembly GCA_022824495.1. GTDB lineage: Bacteria > Chloroflexota > UBA11872 > UBA11872 > UBA11872 > UBA11872. The sequence continues at coordinate 8,607 of JAJDZU010000001.1, forward strand.
GATACTTGCGGTTCGAGTCGTTGTAGAACGCCTCGATCTCCGCCTCGTCCAAGCCCTCCGCGTTAAAGAGCCCGCGCTGCTCAACGCACGGCAGGTAGCGGATCTTGAACATGAACCGCCATTGGTCGGTCTGATTGGGCTGCGCGCAGTGCCAGAGGGACTCGTGAATGAACGCGATCCGGCCTCCCGGTCCAGTCAGCTGGCGCTGCCCCAGGAAGTTCTTATAGCGCGTCACGTCGTGGTAGCTGACCCGACGCACATGGGACCCTGGAAGCACCAGCGTCGGCCCCATCTCCGCCGGCGCATCGTGCGGGAAGTAGCAGACCAGGATGTCGAACTGCCGCGGATGGTCCAGTGCCAGGCTCGAGTCCACGTGCCAGCGCTGCGCCTCGCGCTTGCCGGGAGCCACCGTGTGCAGGAATGAATGGTCGTGGATGGGATCAGGCCCTACAAGACTCTCCACGACGCCAAGCACGGCCGGCAAACCAAACACCTCGCGCACCGCATCCGAGAAGTTCCAGAACTCGCGCGGCTTATTCGGGTTGTAGCCCTGGTTCTTTGGGTATGCCAGGGCGTCGCGGTGCACCTGGGCGTTGAGGTCGTCGGGGACCAAATCTCCATACTCAAGAAAACCGTCCACGACAAACCGCGCCATCTCGAGCGCGCCAATTCGGTGACTCATCTGAGTGTCAGTCGCCATTGGCAGTCTCCACGCGAACGAAACGCTCCAGCACATATTCCCACGGCAGCGGCCCGGTCTCGTGCTCGGCTCCCTGCGGATACGTGGGCAACTGCGGCAACTGCACCACCCGCCAGCCGTCGTACATGGCGTCAACTACCGACTCGTAAGGCGGTTCAGGTCGGTCACCGGCCTGCATCTGCTCATCGCCGGCCGGGCAAGTCCCGTCAAAAAGCGCCCACGCCACCGTTTGGGCACCAAGGTCGGGTTCGGCCAGATGCAGGATCAGGATTTGCTGTCGCGTATCCGACATGGCCAGTTCTAGCACGGTGCGCGCTGGTGATGCCATGGTAGAACGCGCGCAACTCCGCAGTTTCGATTGTCTAGCGAAGGCACCACCGAAGGAAGCGTGGGATGCTGGGCCGCTGATGCTGTGCGGCCGGGAGATGATATGCAGCTCGTTCGGTTCACAAAGTTCTGGGAGGACCTGGACGTTCGCCGGCTAGGCGAGCGCGCGCGGGAACTCGGCTACGACGGCCTGGATCTTGCCGTCCGCGACGGTCACGCAATCCACACCGACAACGTGACCGACCAACTACCGAGCGCCGTGCGTGCCTGGTGGGAACTCGGCGTCGATTGCCCAATGATCTCCTCATCCACAGACCTCATCGACCCCGACGCCGCCGACGCCGTGACGCTCTTCGAGGCCGCCGCCGCAGCCGGCGTGCCCCGCATCAAGATCGGCTACTTCAAGTTCAATCCCGGGGACTCGTTTGAGGAACTCTGGTCGTCGGCTCGCCAGCGGCTCGACGGCTTCGAGCGCCTCAGCCGCCGAACCGGCGTGCAGACCATGTATCACACGCACAGCGGCCAGTGCCTCGGATCCAACTGCGCCGGCATGCGCCACCTGCTGCAGGATTACGATCCGGAACACGTGGGCGCCTACGTGGATCTGGGCCACCTCGCCATCAACGGCGAGGACGTGCAGATGGGCCTGGCGATGCTGCGCAACCGCCTCTCTGCCATCGGCGGCAAGGACGCCCGCCATTTCCGGGACGAGCGCCCCGACCGCCGAGCCAGCTACGCGGACGGCTTCGTGCTGCTCGGACAGGGCGCCGCCGAGTGGCCGGAAGCTATGGCGCTGCTCACGGCATGGGGCTTCGACGGTCCTATCACCATCCACACCGAATACACCACCGATCAGAACGTCATCTCTACCGTCGGCGCCGGCGAATACACACCCGAAGCCATCGCCCTGCGCGCGCGGGGCGAGGTGGAGGACCCTGCCTATCTCCGGGGCCTTCTGGATTCCGCGTGAGCCGGCGCGCGAAGAGTGCCGGGAGACTTGCGGGACAATTGCGCCCGGCTCATCCCGGGCCATGTAGCGTCGAGCGCCACCGTTAGCCCGAGACGGTAACCTCCGGCATGACGTTCCCTCGCCTCAGCCTCCCCGACCGCTCCATTCCCAGCCGCGTCCTGACCCATCAGAATCTGCCACGCGGTCGGCCGATGACACTGGCCAACCTTGAAGGCTCAGGGTGCATCCGCCGCATTTTCGTCGCCACCGTGCGGCGGCCGTCGCCCGGCAACCAGCGCCAGACCATGCTGCGGATATTCTGGGATGGCTCGGACACCCCTGCCGTGGAAGCGCCCCTTGGCGACTTCTTTGGTCAGCTCCACGGACTCCCGCCCTACCCGCTCAATTCGCGCTACTTGATCTCACAAGCCCATGCCGGCTATACGGCCACGTTCGCCATGCCGTTTGCGAACGGCGCTCGGATCGAGGCCGAGGCGGGACCGGACGTCGAGCCGCCTCGAATCATCATCTTCGTCGACTGGCACGCCTATCCTCACGGCGCGCTAGAAGAGCCGCTCCGCTTCCACGCGCAGTTCCGGCGCGAAAACCCATGCGAGGCCTTTGGCCGCAACTATCTCCTGCTGGACACCGTTGGCCGCGGCTACTTCCTCGGCTTCAACTATGGCGTGGCCGTACGTGACAGTCGTGCCCGCTGGTCGCATGCCGGGGCCGAGAACATCTACATCGCCAACGAGACCGGCGCGCCCGAGGGGACATTTGCCTACCTACGCGGCGGCGGCGGCGAGGACACCTTCGGCGCCTCCTACGGCGGCGTGCTGCACCAGCCCTCGACGCACCTGGACCAGGGCGTGCCCTATTACGCCCAGGAAGACCTTGGCCCCGCCTTTGCCCGCCACACCCTGGCCGCCTACCGCTTCTTCGCGTCCGACGCCATTCCCTTCAGTCGCTCCATCCACGCTCGCTTTGGCTCGATGGCCAACGACATCTGCAGCACCGCCTACTGGTATCAGGAACCGCCATACCAACCATTCTTCAAGACGCCCACATGGGATCAGCTGCTACGGGGCGCTGAACTGCCCTACCCAGCCACCGGAGCACCTCAGCCGGAGCCTCGCTGGCTAGCGCTCGGACCATTCCACCCCGACGCCTCCGCAGCCCTGGATGCGGCTGCGGACCAAGAGGACGTCAACACGGTCACCGAGGACACAGGTTACGCAGCCGATTCACCCTGGCGTCATGAAGACCGGCACGTCGCACGCTGGGTTCCCGCCGAGGACATTCACGGCTTTGTTGATTTCGGACTCGCCTTTCGACCGTCCGATCCCGGCAACTCAGTCACTTGGCCGGCCGTCGGTTTGGCGCAGACTTGGCTACATGCGGATGCCGACACGGCCGCCACCTTGTATCTCGGTTGGGCACACGAGCTGCGGCTGCGAGTTGGCGATGATCCCTGGCAGTCAGTGGGCCGGCACGCCTACTTTCAAAACGCAACGCATCAGGTGCGTCTGCGCGCCGGCTGGAATCGACTACAAGTCACGCTCGACAGCCCGGAGACCGGCATCGAGGGATCCACGTGGGGCGCCTGGACCTTTGGATTGCGCGCTGTCGACGCCGATGGGCGTGAACTTGAGCCGAAGCTGGAACCCGTGGCCTAACGTGCGCCCTCCCGCCGCTTGGACGTTCGGACCAAATCCGTGCCCGATCGAAACCTATCCCAACGCTTCGGCCTTCCAGTCTCGGTCGGGGAGGCGAGATTTGAACTCGCGACCTCGGCGTCCCAAACGCCGCGCGCTGCCAGGCTGCGCCACTCCCCGTATACGCCCATCGTATCGCCAGGAAATAGCGATGGGCCAAATGCCCAGTTTGAGTCTATGCAGCGTGTGACTGGTCAGCTGAGGCAGGCCGTCGGTATCGGCACAAGGCTTACGCCCTGAGTCACGAGCCTTACCCTGAAGGCGCGTCGGGATCCGATGGGACGCCCGGCACCTTGGTCGCGCCCCACCGCGCCGCCTCTTCCTGGTTTTCGTCCACCCATTTGTTGAATGCCACGGGAAACCTCTCCCGCGCTTCGTCAATGCCTACGACATACCGGTTAGGCCACGCCTCGTAGGTCGAGAGGAAGGTGCCGGACCGGGTCTCACCATCGGTCAGGACGACGGTGCGGGTGATCGAGGCCTTTACGCCCTTCTTGGCGTATTCCAATTGCTCTTCAAAGTCCGGTTCTTCCTCGCTATTCACAATGCCCTCATCCGGCGGTGGATCTTCCCAATCCCAGAGGCGCGGCTTGTTTAGGGTGACTTTCCGGCCGTCGGCGGCACCCCAAATCTCAAAATCCAGGGTCGCAAGTCGCCGGTCGATCAGCACCCGAAGCATGATCGGATTCTCGTAGTCGTTCGTGAATTTCAGATCGATACCGGGCGAGAAAATCGTGGAGTCATAGCCGATCGGGGAGTTGCCCATCTCGTAGTAGCGAACTCGGTAGAGATGCGGCCAGCGCTCCGCGATCGGCAGCCCCGCGGCCATGACGGCCCGAAAGAGCGTGGTTGAGACCTGGCAGATGCCGCCCCCGATTCCCTGTTCGGTTCTGTCCTCCACGATCACGCTGCCTTCCACCCAGCCTTCGGCTTTCGTGAACGCGCCAATACGCTCGTTGAAGGAAAACGTGTCGCCCGGTCGCACGATCATTCCGTCAAGCTTGGCCGCGCCCACCGCAATGTTGTGATCCCGGTAGTCCGGCGAGCCCTTGTAAATCGACGAACCTACGCCGAGGAGATCCTTGATGCCCAGGTCGTTCGAAAACGTGTCGAACTCCTTGTTCAACAGGATTACCGGGACTTGCACGCGCCGCTCGCCCGGCCGACGCACGGCGTCGAGGATGTGCTGTTCCAATGCCGGCCGATCGAGTCGTTGACCCGGGTGGCCGGGCTGAAAGGCCAACACCCGATCCTGTTCCTCGTCGAACTCAAACATCCCATGTCGCGGCTCAGCAGATAGGGTGTCTTCCATAACCAAGAACAGGTCGTTGAATCGCGTGACCTCAATGCTGGGATTCAAGCCCATCTCGTTGGTCCGTATTTCTAGTGCCGCCGTCAGTTGCGCCGGCTCCAGCGTCCAGCCGCCAGATCCATGCTCAAGCAATATCGGTTGGCCAATCATCCGGCGCACCGTCGCCAGCGCCGCTTCAGCATCAGCAGTCGTCACGGCCGGTTCGTCTTGCCGATAGCCCAGGTCCACCACATGGCCCGCGGCCCGACGGGCCAGCCCGGATTCCAGCTCAATCAGAGCCTGTTCCACATCCACGACTCGGCCGGCCTGTCCCGGCGTTAGACTCACCCGCCCATCGTTGCGAAGCTGCAACGACGCATTTGCTGAAGGCTGGTCATATCCGGCCGCAAGCGCCTGCAGATAGCTACGAGCGACGGCCCGGTCGTACGTGACGACTGGGGTCACGGGATTCGTGCCGGTAGGCACTGCGGCCAGGCGTTCCAGCACGCCACCGGCCGCGCGCGACGCAACGAGTTCACGCAGCGGCGTCCGAAAGTCGGCTCGAAGACCTATGTCAGCGCCGGATGGCCGCCACGCTCGACCGTCCAACCTGAACACGACGGGGCTGTCGAGAAACGGCCGCCAGGTTGCCTCCAGCCGCTGCAGCGCCTCCTGAGGTTTGAGCCCGGCAACGTCAACTCCCCCAACGCTTGCGCCAGGCGGCAGTTCATCCGTCTGCCTCGTCAGCAGCGTGGCGACAAATGCCGCCGGAGCAGCGGCCACGGCGCTCCCGAGCCCGGCCACAAGCAGTGTGCGACGGTTCATTGCACGAATCTCACGCGCCGATCAAACTCCGTTGGCGACAGATCAGTCTCACGACGAATAGTTTAACGAGTGGCCGCCAAAGTCGCCCCACGACCCGAATCGCCTAACCCCGAGTGTGCGAGCACCAAGCCGTGCCCGAGGTCGGGTCCACGATCAGGGAACCGTCGGACCGCTACGAGCGCCAAACTGGGCTGTGTCCTTCTGGCCCGCGCCCACGGCAGGAAAGGCGAACGGAGTTACCTCTGCCGGCGGTGGCTTCTCGGCACAGGCCGACATCGCAACGGCAAGCAGCACGCCGGGACTCATGAGCAGCGCGCGTCTCCGACTGACACCGGGACGGGCCTCGCTGCCGCGCCAGATCGTCGCGGCACACTTCCACATTGATCTAGCCGTCGGTCCAACCGTGCCTCGTTTCTCGCTCTGACCCTCCACCTTATCTGCCCCTCGTTGCCCTACGGATCGCCGATCAACGTCGATCCAAAGTAACGGCTGCGGTGCCCGACGAATCGCTAAACCTCAGGTGGACTCAAGGCTGCGGCAATTGCCTGGAATCCACCAGGCGCTTCTGGTTCAGATTAGTCGTCGCCCGCTCACTTCCAGTCAAGATATGCCACTTGACGTGTAGTTCCAAATGGAACAAGCTGCACTGGCACGCACGGTGCTTTGAGGCAAGCGTCGACCGGCGTCATGTGCTCCAACCTGAAGTGGAGCGTCGCCGGAAGATTGTGGCAGCGGACTGTCACCAATTGAAGTCACTTGCTTCCAGGGAGGGGAACGCATGAGCAATCGCCCGTCGAGGCGCACTATTCTCCGCGCTGCCGGCACAGGCGCCATTGGCGTTAGCGGCATGGCAATCCTGGCGGCCTGCGGTGAGTCGGAGCCCGAACCTGAAGCGTCGGCACCCGCGGCAGCGGCGGCCGCTGCCGCGGCCGCACCCGCGCAACCGGCCGCCACCCCTGCTCCCGCAATGACCGAGGCACCCCAGCCAGAGACCGTGACGCTTAGTTACGTCGGCGACCACACCTCTGGCCCGCGCGGCGCGGCCATGCAGTGGGGTCTGAAGCAGTACGCCGCCTTGCGGCCGAATATCTTCGTGAAGTTCATCCCGCAGCCAGCCGACTATGCGACCAGCGTTTTTCCGTTGCAGATGGCCGCCGGGACCCAGGCCGAGGTGGCCATGCTCGACGGCGGCATGCTCGGCGCCTTCGTCAACGACGGAGGATTCACCGAAATCAACGATGGATTGTCCAAGCGCGACGACTACATTCCGGAGGACTACTACTTTATTCCCGACCTGTACACGGTCAATCACGACCACGCCCACGGTGAGGGATCGAATCCGTCCAATGTGATCGAGGGCGCGCAATTTGGAATGCCGTTCCAGGGCGCTCTTGGCGGAATCGTGATGAACACAACCATGGGCGAGGAGTACGGGGTCGAATTCCCGAGCGAGGGATGGACCTACGAAGGCGAATTCCTGGAGTCATGCAAAAAGGTCACGGATCCCGACATTGACCAATGGGGCACCTGGGCCCACAACGGCTACGAGTTCCACTGGAGCCCCATGGCGTTCATGTCGGGCGCCACGGCCATGCGCAATGCGGACGAGACCGAGTTGGCCGTCTTTGACAACGGCGGCGACTTTGGTCTGAACTTCTCGGTGGGTCTGATCCACAAGGAGAATGTCTCCTTCCCACTCGCCGACAACAAGCGGTTGGCGGGTGAGTTCGGCAACCCGTTCGCCGCCGGCAAGGTGTGGTCCTGGCTAAGCTCCGTGGTGTACACCACCGGCTACCACGTCCCACGCATCAAGGACCGCTTTACGTGGTCGCTCGGCCCAATGCCGCTCGCGTCGCTTGGCGAGGAAATCCACGAGTGGAACGACCAACCGCATTTGGTGACGAACGGCGCGCAGCGCTACGGGACCATCGAGGAAGCGATCGACCTCATCCTGTTCCTTGGGGGACCGGTCTATCAGGGCCGCGTGGCGATTGACCGTGGCCACCTGCCCATGCATCGAGGCGTCTTTGATTCGACCGAGGCCAAGGCGCCGCCGCCCGAGGGTATGGAGTGGCTCAAGGCTTACGCTGACGTTGGCAACGTCAACCGCCACTTGATGATGGCGCTCCCCGCTTGGTGGGAGATGTACGAGTGGCGCAAGACGCCGGACGCCGCCTACCTGGGCGACAAGCCGGTCGACCAGGTGATCGAGGAAGCCAAGAACCTGGTGCGCACCTCGCTCGCCGGTCAGCGCGATCTGCTCAACGAGGGTCGCCAGAAGTTCGGCTTCCCGCCGCTCTAGACCTGGCCAGCGTCCTTCCATCGGACGCCGACAGAGTCAAGGCCCGGCGCTTCAGCGCCGGGCCTTGATCTTTGGGTCGCTCACGCGCAGCCGCCACTGGCTTCCTGAGATCAGGTCAAGCGAAAGCCGCGCGCAGGTAACGTGGACGCGCGGTACCGACACTCATCACGCGACCGAAGCCGCGCGGCGGGGCTACATGCGCGTGCGCAGCCGGTTGGTTCGCTCTTCGCTGTAGGGGAACGGGTTGTCACGCGTTCCAGCGCCTTCGTCTTCCGGTGCGCAAGCCGCAACCGCCGCCACCGACACGACAGCGGCGCCCAATGCCAGCAGCCGCCGTCGCCGGATCCGCCTGCCGGCGAAGGGTGCGATCGGAATACGCCGATTCGTGTCGTGGGCCATGTGAACCTCGCGAGTGCGCAAGCAGCCTCAACTATGACCTCAAAGTATATCCGTACGGAATCAACTCAACGCAGCCTATGAAGCCCGGCGCATCCTGGAGCGCGTCGACCCAGACCTGCAAACTCAAGTCTTGGTTACACAACCGGCGGTGCGGCCTTCGTCACGCGACTATGAACCGCCACTCGGCTGGTATTCCTGCCGCAGCCGTTCGCGCTCCTCTGGGTCGTACTCGTAGGTTCCTCGAGCTCGCGTCCGGGCGAACTTGTAATACCCTTCCTCATCCCTCGAAGAATCTCCAAAACAGCCACTCAGCAGTCCACTGCCGAGCATGGCGGGAACTGCGAGGCACAGTGTCCGAGTCAATCGTCGCCGTGCGATCCCTGTTGCCGGGTGCCGCGATCGATTCATCATCACGCTTCCGAAGCCGGATTGCTCACGCCCATGCTACGTGAGTCGCCCCACGAAAATAAGCCAGACAGCCTCAAGAGCATGATTGTGGGGGCTCGCCGCCGCCCGGGGCCAGCAATTCTGTCTGGCTACGGATACACCGTCTCGCGCACAAAGGGCTTTGGACCCTCATACTTCGCCAGGTGTTCCACACCCCACGTCTGACAAGCCTCCAGAGATTCCTCCGGAGTCTGCTTGCCCACCCAGCCAGCCATTCCGATTTGCTGGTGCCTGGTCCACCACTCAGTCCAGGTTCCAAATGGGAAGAGACCGCGATTGTCCGGTCGGTCGGCGTAGGTCTTCAGCCATTTCATGCCCTCCGGCGGAGGCGCTAGCGAGTCCGGCGCGCCGATAGCCGCCTTATACACCGGCATATGCTCGCGCGCGATTCCCACGCGGCCCTGATACTCCTCGCCTGCCATGAACACGGCCAGGGCGAGTGACTGTTCAACCAGTCCGTCGCGCGAAGCGCTACGTGTGATCAGGTTTGGCTGCGCGGTGGCGCCATGAGCCGGCGGACCGCCTCGTCCGGTTACTACCGCGGGCAGCAGAGTTCAGGAGAAGCGATTCTCAATGTAGCGGTTGGCATAGCCGGTCGAATTGACTCGACCCGAAGGCCAGATGCCGATCTTGCCGGCAGCAAACGGCTGTGGGTAGTCGCCCGAGATGGTCTTGATCTGAACTTCTGCTGGAGAAGCCTGGTGGATGGTTTTCTTGTCGATTAGATACTTCCAGGCTTCAAGGGCCTCCGGCTGATCGAACATTGTCTCTGTCAAGCGGTCGTCAAACGGCTTCGTGAGCCCGTTGGACTACATTTGCGGCATGTACTGGTATTGATAGTCCAGTCGAGCCCAGGTTCCGTAGGTGCCGGCCTCGGAGTCTGTCATCTTGGCATCCCACTCCGTCCAGTCATCCCAGGTCCACGAGTTGTCGCTGTCCGGAAAGTCAACCCCGGAGCTTTCCGCCAGCGTTGAGTTCCCCACGAATCCGCTGATCGCGAACTCAAACGGCATCCCATACTGCGGGCCATTCATCAGTTGCGACGGTGGATGCGAGTGATCATTGCCGTTATACGTGTGAGTGTCGGGCAGGAAGTAGTAGTCCTCTTTTCTCACATTCATCTGCTCAAGGATTTCGGTTACCTCTACAAATGAACCCTCGCCCAGAAAGCTGAGAAGTGCCCCCAGATTCGCGAGCGCCACATGCGGCGCCGTATCGTCCAGCAGTCGACCGGAAAGACTCACCTCGGGCTCAAACTCGACGTAGATCTCCGGTCGTAGTTCGGCGAAGCGAAGCAGCCCCCACTGCATGGCCGCACCGCGCGGTCCTGCGATGTGAGTAGAAGAGAAAACGATGCTGACGCTGCGTGGCTGCGGTGGGTGCTCAGTGCCTGAAGTCGAATCTTGAACCTGGCGCTGATCGGACGCGACGCAACCCGACACAGCCGCCCCGCTGATAGTTCCAACGCCCAACACACCGGCCAGTCGTAGCATCCGGCGCCGAGTCAGCTGCCGGTGGGGTCTCACGTCGCCAACCCTCGCTCAGCGAACTGCACGATCACTTGGCTACGTTGGACGCAACTACGGGTAGACGGGCTCGCGCACAAATGGTCTTGGACCCTCATAGCTAGCCAGGTGTCGGACGCCCCAGTCCTGCAGGGCGCTCAGCGATTCCACTGGCGTCTGCTTTCCCTCCCAGCTGACCTTTCCGACATCCTGGTGCCAATCCACCAGTCACGCCGGAAACTAACGGAGTACAGTTCCCGGTTGTCCGGCCGGTCGGCGTAGATCTGCATCCACTTCATTCCGTCCGGTAGCGGACCATTAGATGTCGGGTGGCCAGTCTAGTGCGTTGCATTGACGTACCTGTCGGATACGAATGAGCGGCGAGACAACATGGCCGCCTTCCCACTCCGCCGGATATCCTGCCGCCATGGCAGCCCGACGCCGATCCCCTCGCGCGAAGAAGAGATCGTTCGCGATCCGCCGCTGGCGCGAGTCCAAGGCCGTCCGCCGGACCCGCGCCGCTGAGATCGTCCGCCGCCTGCGCGAGCTATATCCGGAAGCTGCCGCCGAACTGGACTACCGCAACCCATTCCAGTTCCTCATCGCCGTCATCCTCTCCGCCCAAACCACCGACGTCACCGTCAACCGCGTCACCCCGGAACTCTTCCGCCGCTACCCCACTCCCCACGCCCTGGCCGCCGCTCCGCAGCTCGAAGTCGAGGAAGTCATCCGACAAACCGGCTTCTTCCGCAGCAAGGCCCGCGCCATCCGTGAAACCGCCGCCCAGCTGATTCACGACTTCGACGGCGAAGTGCCGCGCACCATGCCGGAATTACTCCGCCTCCGCGGCGTCGCCCGCAAGACCGCCAACGTCGTCCTCGGCGAAGCCTTCGGCATCCCCAGCGGCGTCGTCGTCGACACCCACGTCAAGCGCCTGGCCCAGCGCCTTGGCCTCAGCCGCGCCACCGACCCCGTCAAGATCGAACGCGACCTCACCGATACCCTGGATCAGGACGACTGGATCTTCGCCGGCATCGCCGTCATCTGGCATGGACGCCGTGTCTGCGACGCGCGCAAGCCCGATTGCGATGGCTGCGTTCTCAACGATATCTGCCCCTCGTCCACCGCACCGGTCCGACCTGCTAAGTCTCCGTTCCAGGCGGTCCGCGCATAAAGATCACTGGAATCGAAGTCGTTATCAAGTTCGTGCGCTGGCGCGAGTGGCTCTTCGTCCGAGTCTCCACCGACGAGGGTCTCTTCGGATGGGGCGAGGGCTCCACCTCCGACCGTGGCCCGGCCGTTGCCGCCGTCATCCAGCAGTTCACCCCGCGGCTGCTTGGCCGCGACTCGTCCGCCATCGAGTTGATCTGGCGCGACCTCTACACCGGCTGGCGCGGCGGCCCCATCATTAACAGCGCCATTTCGGCCATCGACGGCGCCCTCTGGGACTTACAAGGGAAGCGCTACGGCGTCCCAGTCTGGAAGCTCTTGGGAGGACCCGTCCGCCGCAAGATCCGCGTCTACGCCGGCGGCGTCTCACGCTGGATGGACTCCGTCGCCGACCACGTGGAAGGCGCCATCCGCGCCCAAAACGAGGGCTACCGCGGCGTCAAGGTCACCCCCTTCGGATCACCCGGTCAACGCACCGACGTGGCTGCCATCCGCTTCGCCGCCGAGCTCGTCGAAGGCATCCGCGAGGCCACCGGTCCCGACTTCGAAATCCACATCGAGTGCGCCGAGCGCCTCACTCCGCGCCTCGCCATCGAATCATCCCAGGCCCTGGCGCCCTCGCGCCCCGTCTGGCTGGAAGAGCCCATCCCCGCCGAAAACACCAAGGCTATGTGCGCCCTCGCGCCGCGCATGGCCACCCCCATCGCCTGCGGCGAAAAGCTCTTCAGCCGCCACGACTACCGCGAACTGATCGAAGGCCAGGGCGCAGCCTTCATCCAGCCCGACCTCACCCACGCCGGCGGCATTACCGAAGTCCGCAAAATCGCCGCCGCCGCCGAGACCTACTACATCCAAGTCGCCCCCCATAACTCCGGCGGGCCCATCTCAGCCGCCATGGCCATGCAGATCGCCGCCGTAACCCCCAACTTCCAGGTCCTCGAAACCGCCTACCCCGAAGCCGAGCTCCGCCGCCGCGTCGCCGGCGAGGCCATGGAAGTCCACGACGGCTACATGCACCTCAGCGACAAACCCGGCCTTGGCATCGACGACCTCAACCTCGACGCCCTCGACGACGAACCCGACGGCCCCGAACCCTCCTACCCGTGGCGCACCTTTATCGAGTAGCCGCGTCACATCCCGAATCGACGTCGAAGGCGTACACTCTCCCCAAATCTGCGGGCCGCCCCTGGAGGCCGTCATGTTCGACGCCGTTCACCACATCGCCTACGTCGTGCCCGACCGCGAAGCCGCCCTGGCCCTGTTCCAGGAAAAGCTGGGCATGACCCCCTTCAAGATCTGGGAATCCGAGGAGGAAGGCAACGCCTACGCCGCCCTCCAAATCGGCGACACCGACAGCTACCTTGAGATCATTTGCCCCACCAACGACGAGGTCAGCAACTTCGCCGCCCACCTCCACGAACACGGCCCCAGCGTCCACCACGTCGCCTTCCGCGACGACGCGATGGACGACACGCTGGCCACCCTCAGCGGAGAGCACGGCATCGGCGGCACCGCCCCAATCGTCAGTTCCTCCGACTGGCGCATCTCGTTCCTCGACACCGACAAAACCCTGGGCGTGGGACTGCAACTGGTTGACGGGAGACATCTCTAATGGCTGCTATGACTGTGACGGCAAACGGCGTCGAGACCGACCTGGGCCCGGTAACCCAGGCCCGCCTGACCGAACGCGGCCCCGCCATCTGGCTGGCCGGCGACCCTGAAGACCTCAAGATCTGGCTGCCCCGCGGCGGATACGGAATTGTCACCAACACCGTCGTCCTGGACGACATGACCCAGAAATACGGGCAACTCACCGAAGTCGTCCGCCGCTACCTCGACATCACCGACAAACAGGTCGTCGTCGAGATCGACGGCCACACCACCGCCGAACTGCTGGACGTGGCCCACGTCTTCACCCGGATGTCCGACCAGATCGTCATCAAGATCCCCTGCGCCACCCAGGGCCTGGAAGCCTTTTCCACCCTGGCCGCCGAGGGCGTCGAGACCTTCTGCACCACGACCTTCAGCCTCACGCAGGCGGCCGTCGTGGCCCAGGCCGGTGCCACGCACATCCTGCCATTCTGCGAGCCGTACAAGGGCGTCGGCGTGGATCCGGTCTGGCACGTGCGCGAGTGCGCGGACATGTTCGCCGGCTGGGAACAGCGGCCCTACATCACCGCCGCCCTCGTGCGCTCGGTGGATGTGGCCAACGCCGCCCTCCAGGCCGGTGCTGACGGCATCATCGTCTTCTGGGAAGTCTTCCGCGACATGCTTCACAACCCCCTCACCGACGAATGGAACACCACCTTCCTCACCGCCTGGGAAAAAATGCACGAAGCCGGACTCCTCGAAGGAGTCCCGGTAGCCGAGGAGTCCCACTAGCACCACCGGCACTTCGCGAAGCGCCGTCCCCAGCCGTAGGGCGCTTCGCGAAGCGCCCTCTTCCACCCACGAAGCCGCAGAATCCGCTAGACGTGTCCAAGACCGTGGAACCAACACGACCCGGCCCACCCGTCACCGCTCCTGACGGCATCGTCGTCTACCCCATCGACCTCACCCCCTGCGCCCACCTCGCCCTGGCCGAGGGCGACATCCAGCCCAGCCACACCTACGGCATCCACGCCCACTTGACGCTTGAGCAGGTCACCTACGTCCTCTCCGGCCGCATCCGCGCCATCACCCACGACCCGGATGCCGGCAAGACCTATGAAATCCTGGCAGCCACCGGCGAGTCCATCGTCACCCTCCCCGGCCACTCGCTCCAGTTCGCAGCGGCCGATGACTCACCCGCCCGCGTCCTCTTCATCACCAGCCCGCCGTACCCCGCCGACCACAGCGACACCGCCACCCTCGACACCCACCGCTCTCTGACCGAAGCCGAGCGCACGGGCCTCGACGAGCGGCGGAAAACGGTTCTCCACGAGTTTCGCCGGGCCAACGACCGCCCACCGCCCGAAACTGAGCGCTAACCGCCGCCCACAGGTTTCAGCGAACTCTCCCGGGGTGCCATCGGCTCGTCGGCGTCACCCTATGCTCAACCTCGCCGACCCGCGGCAAGCATCTTCGAAGGATCCTCGAGATGATCAGACACTTGGCCGGAATCGCGGAAATCGTGGACGACCTGGAGGCCGCGGTCAGCCTCTATCGCAACGACCTCGGCCTGGAAGTCGACGACTCGGTCTCCGTCGACTACGCCTCAGTCAAGATCCCCGGCGTTATCCACTTCGGCCTCTGGAGTCGCGCGGCCGCCGCCGAAGCCACCTTCGGCGACAGGACGGCGGTCGACCGAGTCACCCCGGGCCTCACCATCGAGTTCGAAGTCGATGAGGTTTCGGCAGCCTCTCAGACCCTGGAAAGCCGTGGCATCCAGCTACTCCACGGCCCGAAAGCTGAGCCCTGGGGCCAAACCACGGCCCGCCTCGCTTTGCTGAGCGGAGCGCTCTGTGGCCTGGCCGAGACGCCGTGGGCTCGCCGCATCGACGAATAGAACCCGAGAGCTACAGACCGGGACTCAACCGTCTCGGGAGCACGTTTAGAGTCTTGGGGAGCGCCTGCCCGAGCCACCAGGGCCAACCGTCGGCTACTTCAAACTCACCGTCTGCGGCGCCGCCTTTGTCGGCGGCCCGTAGGTCACGTGCAGCCGCCCCGCCAGCGGCTCCGCCACAATCGCCGAATTCGTCAGGATCCCATCCACCTCCGTCGTCTCCCGGCAGATCGACTTCGGGTGGTCCGTCTGGTCCGACAGGATGGCGAAACCGGCCGCCACGTCGAACCCGCCCCGTCGTTCATCCAGCGCGGCGTTCACCCGTCGGTGGCGAGCCCCGGCGCTCGGACACCGAGTCTGGTAGCAATCCAGCGCCCGGTCTTCCGGCTCCGGCGAAACAATCATGTTCGCGTGCCCAATCGAATCCCGCCCACCGTCCAGCCATACCTGGCGACCCGGCAGACGTTCCAGCACCCCCACGTTCCCGTCCGCGTCGCTAAAACCAAACGCGCCAACGTTGTCGCCCGAAATCGCGTCCGCCAGTTCCCGCATTGCCGACACGCTCTCGCACTCCAGCAGCATCCGCTTCAGCAGCGGATTCGCGCCCGACCCTGGCGCGTCAACGTAGAGCGACATGCCCCAAACCGAAACGCCTGCCGAACCGATCCCAATCTGCGCCAGGTGCCCCGCGTAGCTGAAACTCAGAACCGCCGGCCGTCCCGTGGGCCGGACCTTCAGCACGATCGACCGCTCATTCGCGCCCGGTCCCGTGTCCTTCGTCTGCCCCGCGTACACCGTCCCGTCGCCCGTAAACTCCGGCCCCACCGCGAACGCCGTACACGCCTCCGGCGCCTGCATCCCCCACTGCAACCACAGCGCCGCCCGCTGATCGATCCCCGCTCCATCGGCAATCCCGTGGACCTCATCCAGCAAGTGCGGCGCCCATCGCTTCACAAACGCCTCCACGCCCGCCACATGCCGAAACGCCGCATCTCGATCCAGCCCACCAAGCCGAGCCTCAACCTCCGCCCGAACCATTCCGGCCACCGCCGCACCATGCACTCGCCCTACCTCATACGGCGAGCCATCGGCATCCACTACGGGAAATACAGGCATTTCGATGTAGATCCACTGAAGCGTCAGGACACTCCGAGCCTAGGCGCTCCACCACCAATACGCTACGAGGCGAGAGACTTAACAGCGCCAGCAAGTCCTCAGCGCTGCCAGGGAGACCATTACGTCGCACCGCTCGTGCACAATGCCCGTCCCTTTGAGGAGACGGAGCACTATGCCCGAAGAAAGCGACTCCAGCGGCTGGCAAGCCTTCGCCTCCGAGTACATCCGCTTCATCGACGAAGGCGACCCCAGCCGAACTATGCTTCTCGACGACCTAATGCTGGAGGAGTGCGGTGACGTTTGCGGCAAGATCGTCCTTGATGTCGGCGCCGGCGAAGGCCGCTTCAGCCGCATGCTCGCCGAGCGCGGTGCCCGCACCATCGCGCTCGACCTCTTCTGGCCCATGGTCCAGGCGGCCCGCCACCGTGCCGCCGGCAAAGCCGCCGTCGTCAGGTCTCCCGCCACCGCCTTGCCCATCGCCTCGTCAGCCGTCGACATCGTCGTCAGCTACATCGTCTGGGTCGATGTCCCTGACTTTCGCACAGCCATCGCCGAAGCCGCCCGCGTCCTTAAGCCCGGCGGTCAGCTCGTCGCCGCCAACCTCGGCTTCATCACCGCCTCCCCCGGCTGGAAACGCGCCCCCGACGGCCGCCGCCTCTACAGACCCGTTGACCAATACGTCGACGAGCGACCGATCACCCTCAACTGGCGCGGCCACAGCGTCGTCAACTGGCACCGGCCCCTCAGCGCCTACATGCACGCCTACCTCTCCGCCAACCTCATCCTCCGCCGCTTCCTAGAACCCGTCCCACCCGACGACACCCTCCGCCACAACCCCCGTTTCGAAGACTGGTACCGCATCCCCGAATTCACCCTCATGCGCTGGCAAACGCCCAAGCGCAACGCCCAGCCGGATCCGCGACGTGCCCACGGAGATTGCGAGCGCCGCCGGACACCTGGCAGGCGAATTAGGATGAAGTAGGAACGGACTTGCCAGATGCTCGACATGCCACTTCCCACAAAGAACGCCACATGACCACCCGAGCAGCGCCCAAGGATGGACCTTACGCCGCTGCGCTGGCCCAGTTCGATCGGGCCGCCGACCAGATCGAGTTGGACTCCAATCTGCGCGAGGTCTTACGCTGTCCCAAGCGCGAACTCACGGTCAACTTCCCGGTCGAGATGGACGACGGATCAATCACCTGTTTCACCGGCTACCGCGTCCAGCACAACGTCACCCGCGGCCCTGCTAAGGGCGGCATCCGCTACCACCCCAGCGCCGACTTGGACGAAGTCCGCGCCCTGGCCATGTGGATGACCTGGAAGTGCGCGGTCATGAACCTGCCGTACGGCGGGGCCAAGGGCGGCGTGACCGTGGATCCACGCACCCTCAGCCGCCACGAATTGGAGAACCTGACCCGCCGATACGCCACGGAGATCATTCCGCTGATGGGTCCCGACAGCGATATTCCGGCCCCCGACATGGGCACCAACATGCAGGTAATGGCCTGGATCATGGACACCTATTCCATGCATGTGGGCTACTCGGTTCCCGCGGTAGTCACGGGCAAGCCGGTCGCCATCGGCGGATCGGAAGGCCGCGAAAGGGCCACGTCCCGAGGCCTGCTCGTGGCTACGCAGGCCATGCTGGAGCGGCTTGGGCGTCCGGCAACCGGAACCGTCGCCATCCAGGGCGCCGGCAACGTTGGCCTGAACGCCTTGCAGCTCTTCAGCGAGGCGGGATTCACCGTCGTCGCCATCAGCGACAGCAGCGGCGGTGTCTGCGACCCGACCGGGCTCGATGCATCCCGGGTGTACCAGCACGTTTCGGGTGGCGGCTGGCTGGCCGACTACTGCGAAGCCGAGCACATCTCCAATGCCGACCTGCTGGCGCTGGACGTAGACGTCCTGGCGCCGGCCGCCATCGAAGGCCAGATTCACGCCGGCAACGCCGCCAACGTTCGGGCACGCATGATTGTCGAAGGCGCCAACGGACCGGTCACGCCAGAGGCCGACGCCCTGCTGAACGACCGCGGCGTGGTCGTCGTGCCCGACATCCTCGCCAACGCCGGCGGCGTAACGGTGTCCTACTACGAGTGGGTACAGGGCATGCAGCACTTCTTCTGGAGCCGGGAAGAGATCAACAAGCTGCTCGGCGACCACATGCGGCGAGCGGCGGAAGAGGTGTGGAATCTGTCGCAGACCAGGAAGGTCAATCTGCGAGAAGCGGCCTACCAGATCGCCGTGGGACGCGTAGCCGAGGCCACCCAGCTTCGAGGAATCTACCCCTAGCCGCGCAGCACCTCGCGGACCGCGGCCCAACTAAATGGCGCACCGTCGTCGAAGGTCGCGCAAACATCGCCGAAGGGATCTCGGCCTTCGTCGCTGGGGTTGTAAAGCTGGGTCGGCGAGTTCAGCAAGATCGCGGGCCGATCGCTGGCCACCATGAAACCATGGTGTACGAGCCTGGGAATCAACACCGTGTATTGCGCGTCGTCTGGTTGGGACTGGCCCATTGGCAGCAGGTCCAACGTGCCTTCAGTTGGTGAGCCGTCCCGACCGTCCCAGAGAGCCAGGATGATGTCACCGGCGGCCACCACGAAGCGGTCTTCCTGGTGCTCATGGACATGCCATTCGTCCTCGTCGCGAGCCAACCAGGCTGGTGTCGTGGAAAAATAAGTCTGCGCGAACGGCCGCTCTTCGTCCTCGTACACATCCGGCCAATCCGTCCGCAGGATTTCGACGAGCGAGCCGGACTCGTCGCGGTTGACGCGGAGTGGGCGCGCAGCCGCGTCATGGATGCGAAGTCGAAACGTCGTGAGGTCGATTGGGGTTCGGACCGCAGATCGGACGCCGCCAGTTTAGGCGACCCTGGAACCCAATCTGCCGGCCAGAGCCAACGCGCGCTCGTAATCTTCGGGCGTGTTCAGATTCCAAAACGAGCGCAGGTCTGGGTCAAGCGCGCGCAAGTCGTGCCCTTGGACCCAGATGGTCGACACGGCGTGGAACACGGGCGCCACCTTGAGCTCGCGACGCTCGATTCGCTGGCGCGCCGGCTTCAGGACCGACTTTCGATAGACCGCGTGCAATGGCTCTGGACGGCCGGCGGTCTTGGGAACCACCGCGTCAACTCTCGCCGCACGCCCGACGAGATCGAGGATCAATGTTGCGTTGAGGAATGGCATGTCGGCCGCCGCAACGAACGCGAGGTCGTAAGCCACGGCAGCCAAGCCGCTGTAGATGCCGCCCAGGCTCCCGGCGCGCGGGTACAGGTCTCCGACGATGCGCGCGTCGCCAATGCCGGGATCGTCGTTTGCCACCAGTACCACATCGTCGGTCAGCCGCGAGACGGTGGCCACCACTTGGCCAAGCAACGTCTGCGGCGAGCCGTCAGCCGCCGGTGCCCACGGCAGCGCACGCTTGTCGCGGCCCATGCGTCGGCTCTGCCCGCCGGCAAGGATGATGACCGAGAACCGTGGTGACGTCATCGCGATAGACATCCGTTGACTTCACGCACCGGCCTGCCTACGCTCGAATCAGAACGTCTGGTAGTTCTCCAAGGAGCTCCAATGGCAGCGCCCGAAGCCGTAGGCGACAGCGATTTCCAGTCCAAAGTTCTCGAAGCCTCCACCCCTGTCCTGGTGGACTTCTGGGCCGAGTGGTGCGGTCCCTGCAAGATGATCGCCCCGATCGTGGACGAATTGGCAGAGGAGTACGACGGCCGGGTCGGTTTTGCCAAGGTCGACGTTGACGCCAATCCCATGACGCCCGGGCAATTTGGCATCCGCGGCATTCCGACATTGCTCGTATTCAAGGACGGCGCGGAAGTCGGACGCATCGTTGGGTTCCGGCCAAAGTCGGATCTGGCCGCCGCCCTGGACCAGGCGCTGAACGGGGCGTAGAGCGCGGTCGGGTTGTCACTCTGACCTTCGGCGCCCAGGCTGCTGCTAGCTGGCGGCAAAGCTACGTGCGCCGATCAACTCCAACTTGGCGCGGTGGACGCTGTCCATCTCGCTGATAAGTGCCTGCCGACGCGCGGTGATCGGTTCGTCGGCATCGCCGTCAGCCGCGAGCCGGGTTTCCTCAAGTTCGGCATTTAGACGTCGCTCACGCAGGCGGAGCGTCGCGAACTGCAGTTCAACGCTCAGGGATGCGCCGCCGCCGGGCGTATCCGTCGCTCGTTCCAAGACTGCGGCCAGCCGCTGCTGTGACATCGGATCGAGCGTCGCGGCGATTCGGTCCCAGTCGAGCTCGGCGTTCTCGCGAGCCTCGGCCACGATGCGAGCCATGATGTGTCGGACCGCCGGATCAGTGAGCAGCGCCGGATCCAGTCGGCTGATCAGGTCCACGTCCGAGGTACCGAACCTCACCACGCACCGCAGCAAACCTTCCTCAAGACGGTCCATCATCGACGTCTCGCGCGAGGGCGGACGCGCGTCGCGAGCGGCCGCCCTCGGCGCGCCGCGACGGCCGTCCCGCGCGGCCATTCGCCGCAGCTCATCGGCCGGCACGCCGCTCAACTCGGCCAGTCGACCGAAGTAGTGGCCGCGTACCACGGCGTCGCTGAGCTCGGCCACGATCGGCAGCAGTTCACGCATGGCCGCGCGGCGTCCGCTCAGGCCGGTGAGATCGTGCTGGCTACCGGCCCAGCGAAAGGCAAAGTCGGCCAGCGGTGTGGGACTCGAGATGAGGTCGCGCCAGCGCTGCGGCTTGGTGCGAACCAGCGAGTCCGGGTCGTCGCCCGCGGGTAGCTCGGCAATCCCGATGTCCGTCGTGAGGCGGTCCTCGTGTCGGACCAGACCACGAACGTCGACCGTCGTTCCCGACTCGTAGGCGCCGGCTTCGCGAACGACATCCAGCCCGCGACGGGCAGCCGCCGCGCCGGCGGCGTCGGCGTCCAGGGCAATCACGACGCGCGACGCGCCCGACGTAGTGAGCATGCGTGCTTGCTGCTGCGTGAGCGAGGTGCCCATGGACGCCACGGTGTTGGTGAAGCCGGCTTCGTGAGCCGCGATTACATCCATGTAGCCTTCGACAATCACTGCGGCGCGCTCCTCGCGGATGGCGTCGCGGGCCAGGTGATAGCCGTACAGAAGATGGCCCTTGGTGAAGACTTCGGAATCGCGAGTGTTCAGGTATTTCGGCTCGATGTCGCGCAGGGTTCGGCCACCAAACCCCACGACAGCACCGGAGCGGTTCCAGATGGGGAAGATCAGGCGGTCGAAGAGATAGTCGCGAATGCCGCGCTCATCGGAGCGAGCAAGCCCCGCGGCCTCGATTACGTTGGCCTCGAACCCAAGCGTGCGCAGGTGGGTTAGCAGCGGCGAGCCGCTGCTCCTGGCATAGCCCAACCCAAATGTCTCCACGGTCGCGTCGGCCAGCCCGCGAGACTTCACGTAGACGCGGGCTTCCTCCGCAGCGGGCGATTCCAGGAGCTGCCGGTGCAGGAACTTCTGGGCCTCGGTCAGCAGGCTGAGCATGGAAGTCTGTCGGCTGCGCCGTTCCGGATCGGCAGGTCCGCGCTGGACTTCGATGCCGGCTTCGCGCGCGAGTTCGTCCAGGGCGTCGGGAAACTCGATGCGGTTTCGACGCATCACGAAGGTGAGCAGGTCGCCGCCTTCGCCACAGCCGAAACACTTGAAACTGCCCCGATCAGGAAAGACAAAGAACGACGGCGTCTTCTCGCTGTGAAAGGGGCACAGGCCCTTCCAGTTGCGGCCGGCGCGCTGCAACCGAACGTCACGGCCGATGTACTCGACCGCGTCCAGCCGGGCCTTGACTTCCTCTACCGGCGTCGCCATCTCGCGCCGAGCTTATGCCACCGAGCGGTGGGCACCCCGCTACAGGTTAGGGACCGCGAGAGTCGCGCGTCGAGCGCGCGAGGCCGGCTTGGCAGTGGCCGCTAGGCCACAAAGATGTACTCGCCGAAGTCACAGATGGGCCGGTAGCCCAACCGCGCATATAGCCGGTTGGAGACGGGATTCGCCAGGTCCGTGAAAAGCGCGCAGAACCGGCGACCTTCGTCGAGCAGCAGTTGACTCAGATCCCCGACGCACGCGGCGGCATACCCGCAGGCCCGGTGTTCCGGCGGCGTGTAGACGAAGTTGATCCTGATGCCGCGCGGGGTGGGCCCATCGCAGGCGGCCATCGACACAGGTCCCCCGTTGTCCCAGACATACATGCGTCCGAGGCCGATGCGCTCTCTCACGCTCTGTTCGCCAGGTGACGGGTCCTCGGATCGCAGTTCAATGTTCAGGGCATCGGCCCACCGCGCCAGGGGTTCCACGTCGCGCATCGCGGCCCGTCTGAATGCGCCCGAGGGTCGCTTGGGTGGGATGATCTCGGTCAGTTCGTGGACGCGCAGGCGCATCTGGAGCCGCGTCTCGTGACCCGTTCGCGCGTGCCAATTCTCCAGGAAGATGTCGATAGTTCTTGCCGGTCCGATAACCCCGGAAAGTGAAGAATCATCCGCGCTCAGCTGCTTGACCAGCGCTTCAACGGCGCCCGCATGCCCGCGAGACAAAATCAAATTCGCCCTCGACTGCAGCGCCGCCATCACGCAGTTTGGGCCACGCTCCACGGTCAGCAGGTGCTCGGCCTCCCTCGCGCTGGCTGCCACCCCGAGCATGAGCACGTTTTCGGCCTCGCGCTGCACGAGGAATCCCTGCGCTCGCGCGAGAAAGGCCGTCAGGTCCGGGTGCCGCCTGACAACGAATTCAGCCATTTGGCGGCTCGGCGCAACCGTTGATCAGAGCTACCGGTCGCGGAAGCCCTGCTCCAGGCGCGCATGGGCGGCGGCGATTCGGGCAACCGGCACGCGATAGGGTGACGCGCTGACATAGTCCAGGCCGAGCGACTCGCAGAAGTCGATGGAAGCCGGATCCCCTCCGTGCTCGCCACAAATCCCGACTTCAATGTCGGGCCGCGCGGCGCGTCCCTGCTCGGTCGCGGTGCGCATGAGCGCGCCAACGCCATCGCGGTCCAGCACGCCGAACGGGTTGTCAACGAGGATGCCGTCTTCCACGTACTTAAGCAGGAAGCGGCCCTCGGCGTCGTCGCGGCTTATGCCGAAAGTGGTCTGGGTGAGGTCGTTGGTTCCAAAGCTGAAGAACTCGGCCACGCCGGCGATTTCGGTTGCGGTCAAACAGGCGCGCGGCACTTCCAGCATGGTTCCGAACTTGTACGCGATTCGATCGCCGGCGCGCTGCTGGACGTGCTCGGCGGTGGCCCGCAGCCGGGACTCGATGGTGGTGAGCTCGGAAATGTGGCCAATGAGCGGAATCATGATCTCCGGCAAGACGTGCACGGCCTCGGACTTCAGTTTGAGCGCGGCCTCGACGATGGCCTGGACCTGCATCTCGTAGACCTCTGGATACATGAGTCCCAGGCGGCAGCCGCGCAAGCCCAGCATGGGATTGAATTCGTGCAACTCGGCGGCCCGCGCCACCTTGCGACGGGCCAGCGCAAGATCGGCTTCCGATGCGCCGTTTTGCTCCAGGCCGGCCAGCTCGTCTTCAACACCGCTCAGGAATTCGTGCAGCGGAGGGTCAAGCAGGCGAATGATGACCGGAAGTCCGTGCATCGCCCGCAAAATTCCGACGAAGTCCTCTCGCTGGATAGGCAGGAGTTTTTCGAGTGCACGGCGGCGCTCGGCTTCGGACTCCGCCAGAATCATGTCCTGCACGATGGGCAGGCGATCGCCCTCTCGGAACATGTGCTCGGTACGGCAAAGGCCGATGCCCTGCGCGCCATAGGAGCGAGCGAGTTCCGCCTCTTCTGGCGTGTCGGCATTCCCCCAGACCTGGAGCCGTCGGATTTCGTCGGCCCAACTGAGCAGTTCATGGAGTTCCTGAGTCATCTCGCCCGGGATCAGCGGGACTTCCCCGCGGATCACGTTGCCGAGGGTTCCGTCGATGGTGAGGATTTCGCCGGCGGACACCATTTCGCTTCCGACCCTGAATTCGCCGGCCTCGATGTCGATATCCAGGACTTCGCAGCCCACGACGGCCGGTAGCCCGAGCTGACGAGCCACGATGGCGGCGTGGCTGGTGGCACCGCCGCGGGACGTGAGGATGGCCTGCGAGGCGGCCATGCCGTGGAAATCGTCGGGCGAGGTCTCGGGCCGCACCAGGATGACCGGGTGGCCCTCCTCGGCCAGAGCCGCGGCATCGTCGGCGGTGAAGGCCACTTCGCCCGTCGCGGCGCCCGGGGAGGCATTGAGGCCGCGGGCGATGGGGTCCACAGGCACCGAAGCGTCGATGCGCGGGTGCAGCAGGGCGCTGACCTGCTCGGCCTCCACGCGACGAACGGCAGTCTCTCGGTCAATCTTGCCCTCGTGGACCATATCCACGGCGATGCGCACGGCGGCCGCCGGACTGCGCTTGCCCGCGCGCGTCTGCAGCATGTAGAGGCGACCGTCCTCAATGGTGAACTCAAGGTCCTGCATCTCGGCGTAGTGGGCTTCGAGCGCGTGTGCGTAGGCCTGAAACTCGCCGTAGACCTCGGGCAGCGTCTCGCGCAACGTGCTGATTTGCTCCGGCGTGCGGATGCCGGCCACCACGTCTTCGCCCTGGGCGTTAAGCAGGTATTCACCAAAGAGCACCGGACTGCCGTCGTTGGGGTCGCGGGTGAATGCCACGCCGGTGCCGGAACGCTCACCCATGTTGCCGAAGACCATGGTCTGCACGTTGCATGCCGTGCCCCAATCGTGGGGCAGGCGATGGAAGTTGCGGTAGTCGACGGCGCGGCGGCCGTGCCAGGAATCGAAAACGGCCCTGATGGCGCGTTCCAGTTGCTCGTGCGGATCTTCGGGGAAGCGCTGGCCGGTCTCCTCGAAGATGAGGTTCTTGAAATCGGCGGTCACTGCCTCCCATTCGGCCGAGGTCAGTTCGGGGTCCTCGGACTTCCCGAGGCGTTCCTTGTGTTCGTGAATGATGTCTTCGAAGGCACGGCTGTCGAGGTTCAGCACGATCGCGCCGAATCCCTGGACGAAGCGACGGTAGGAGTCGCGGCTGAAGCGCGCGTCGCCGGTGAGTTCAGTCAGGCCCTCGAGGGTCTGGGCGTTGAGCCCCAGGTTCAGCACGGTGTCCATCATTCCGGGCATCGACACGCGGGCGCCCGAGCGAACCGAAACCAGCAGTGGATTCGTGGGGTCGCCAAAGCGTTTGCCGGTCTGCACCTCGACTTCGGCGAGCGCGCGGTCGATTTGCTGCTGCATGCCGGCCGGGAACTTCCGGCCGGTTTCAAAGTAGGCGAGACACGCCTCGGTGGTGATCGTGAAACCGGGCGGGACCGGGATGCCGGCGCGGGTCATCTCGGCGGAGCCGGCGCCCTTGCCGCCGAGCAGATTGCGCATTGACTCGGCGCCCTCGCGGAACAGGTAGACCCACTTGTGGTCGGTGGCTGACATGCGAAAGCAGCTCCGGCTCTTGGATTAGTGCGCCGCGGGGGCACGGCGCGCGCGGCTCTCGAATGTACCATCGCGCCCGGACGCGCCCGCGGTCGCGTACTTCCGGGAAGGTCGGCAGATTTCCGTTTTCAGCGCGGCCCGGCGCTGGGTGGCCACGGTCGCCGTCGGGCACTTTGCCGTGGACTTCACGGCCATGCTGCCAAACATGATGTACCCGTTTCTGGCACAACGCCTTGAGTTGTCACTCGGGATCGTGGGCGTGGCATCGGCCGTCTGGGCTATCACTTCCTCCACGTCGCAGCCGTTTTTCGGATACCTGGGCGACCGCTTAGGGCGGCGCTGGCTGGCCGCGGGCACCGTTGGGACGATGGCCGTGCTGGTGGCGTTTGTGCCTTTGGCGCCGTCGTATGGCGTACTGCTGCTGTTGCTGGGCGCCGCGGGCATCGTGGTCGGCGGATACCACCCGCAGGGTGGGGCCATTGCCAATGAGGCATCGCGCCGACATAAGGGCGTCGGCGTGTCGACGTTTTTCCTGGGCGGACACCTGGGCTTTACGGTGGCGCCGCTTGCGGCAGGAGCGGTACTCGCAGCGAGCGGACTGGACTGGATGCCGCTGCTGGCGCTTCCAGCACTGGTGGTCGCCGTCTTGATTCCCCTGGGGTTGCGCGGGTTTTCCAGCGCCAGATCCACGACTCGCTCCGGTGGCCTCGGCTCGCTCGGCGCCATCGGCCCCGCGCTGGCGGCGGTTCTGGTCGTTGCCCTGGTGCGCGGATGGGCCTATGCCAGCCTTAACACCTACATCCCGTTCTTCGTGTCTCCGGACCGGCCCGATCCCAGCTTCGCAGGATCGATGCTGGCGGTGTACCTGGGCTTCCATGCCGCCGGGGCGTTCAGCGGCGGCGTGCTGGCCGACCGTCTGGGCGTGCGGCGCATGATCGGGTACTCGTCGCTGCTGTTGATTCCAGCCGTGACGGCGTTTGCATTGCTTCCGGTGGGCGCTTCGTCATACGTGACAGTCGCCACTGTGGGCGCGCTAGTTGGCGCAGGCTTCACGCCGACGGTGCTTCTGATGCAGCGGCTGGTGCCGGCGCACATGGGCGTGGGAACCGGCGTAATCCTGGGCGTTTCATTCGGCGCGGCAGCGATTGGGAATCCGGTAACGGGTTTTGTGGGCGATGCCGCCGGACTCAATGTGGCATTCATGCTGATGGCCGTGGCCCAGGTCACGGTGTTGGCGGCGCTACGTTGGATTCCCGGCCGGACAGGCGGCGGACAGGTGGCGCCGCAACCGGCGGAAAGCACGGCTGCAGGAGCAGGCTGATGGGAATCCTGGAGCTTCGTGAACGAGTCGACCGGCAGTTGCAGGAGCAGTTCAGACGCCGGCGACCGGACGATCCTGCCGTCAACCTGCGTAAGACGTTGGTGGACGAGCTGGTTCAACTCGATGAGGAAGGCTGCGAGGTCGAGGACATTACGGCCGAAGTTCTTGCGTCGGACGTGCTGTCGATGGATGTGGCCACCGTGGAATCCTTGTTGACTCGACTTGCAGGGCTTCCCATGCGGGAGGACTTTCAGTACGACGAACCAAGTGACCTGGCCGGGATTCAAGCCGCGCGGGCCGATGGCCGAGCCGTTCCCGAAGCTGACGACCGCGACTACGAACGGCGCTTGCACGGCGCTTGGATTGGGCGCTGTGCCGGCTGCACGCTGGGCAAGCCTGTCGAGGGGTGGTCGCGGGCTGAGATTCGCGAGCTGTTGGACGCGGCGGACATTGGCGACCTGCGGTTTTACGTGCCGTTCCTGGAGCCGAACCCGACCGGCCGAGCCTGGCATCCGTCGGCGGTGTACTCGGCGCAGGGGCGGATCGATGGAGTGCCACGCGACGACGACATTGACTACTGCATCCTGGCGCTGGAGATCCTGGAGACCTATGGCTCCGGCGTGACCACGGCCGACTTCGGTCAGTCGTGGCTGGAGATGCTGCCGTACTGGCGCGTCTATACGGCTGAGCGGGCTGCTTACCGAAACCTCGTTCTGGGACTGCCAACCAACGAGGCAGCGACGACTCGGAATCCGTATCGCGAATGGATTGGCGCGCAGATTCGGGCCGATGTGCTGGGCTGGGTGCATCCGGGCCGGCCGGAGGCCGCGGCGGCGCTGGCGCATCGGGATGCGGCGCTGTCGCACGTGAAGAACGGAATTTACGGCGAGATGTGGGCGGCGGCCACGATTGCCGCGGCATTCAGCACGGACGATCCGCTGGAGGCGGTGCGGGCGGGGATGGATCAGATTCCGGCCAACAGCCGGCTGCACGCGGCGCTGACGAACACCCTGGCCTGGAGCGAGAAGTACGCGGACTGGCAGGACGCCTGGGAGCGGGTGGACGAGGCGTATGGGCACTACAACTTCGTGCATACGATCAACAACGCGTGCTTCGTGGTGCTGGGGCTGGCGTATGGGCGCGGCGACTTCGCGGCGACGGTTGGCATCGCGGTGGAATGCGGAGAGGACACCGATTGCAACGGCGCCACGGCCGGATCGATCCTTGGAGCGGCCAAGGGCGCGGAGGTGGTGCCGGCGGAGTGGACCGAGCACTTTCACGACCGGGTTGAAACGATTGTCAGCGGGATAGGAACGCTGAAGCTGAGCGACCTGATCGCGCGGACGGCGGCGTTGGCGCGGGGGCCGTTCGCCGCCTAGCTCGATCCGCCCTGGCGGGCGAAGAGGTCGCGGACCTCGGCCACGGTCGTGGCGTCGCCGGGGGACTTGTCCTCGCGAACGAAGCCGATGACGCGGGGGAAGCGGAGGGCCAGCCCCAGTTCATCCTCGGTGCGGCCGGCGACGTGCATCGGGCTGCGGGTGAGTTCGTCGGCCAGGACTTCGACCACGATTTCCGGGCTGGCCCAGACGTCGGGGACGACGTCGGAGTCGACATTGGCGGGGCGATCGGCGACGGCGATTTCGTCCAGCTTCTCGCGGATGCGAACCCATTCTTCGTCGGAATAGCCGGTGCCGATGCGGGCGATGGACTTGAAGACCTGCTCGTCCGCGTCCCAGACGGCGCTGAGCAGGGCGCCGATACCCCAGGGGGTGCGCTTGCCCTGGCCGCGCCAGTAGCCGATCAGGACGCAATCCAGCGTGTCGGTAAGGGCAGAAGAGTAGCTGGCCTTGTATTTGATCCAATTGAAGTTCCGTTGGCCGGCCTGGTAAGCGGAGTCAAGGCGCTTGGCCATGACGCCTTCAAACCCAGCGTGGACCTGCTCGTTGAAGAAGACGTCTATCGCTTCCGGATCGTCGGTGATGATGCACTCCGACACCTGAAGGTCCTCGCCCTCTTTCCCTACGATCGCTTCGAGCCGGCGGCGGCGCTCGGTGAAGGGGAGTTCAATCACGTTGTCGCCGTCGTAGAGCAGGTCGAAGGCGTGGACATGGAGCGGAATCTCTTTCGCCGCCGCCTCGATGCCGTGGCGGCGGCGGCGCGAGGTTGTGACCTGGAAGGGTAGAAACTCGCCGGTTTCCGGGTTCACCCCCATGGCCTCGCCCTCGATGATGACCTGGGGCTTCTTCAGGTGGACGCGGGCTGCCTGCGACACGTCAGGGAACATCCGCGACATGTCCTCGAGGTTGCGGCTGTATATGCGGACCTGGTCGCCGTCGCGATGGATCTGGACGCGGAAGCCGTCCAGCTTCGGCTCGACCGCGGCCGAGCCAATCTTGTCGACGATTTCCTGACCGCTGGACATCCGGGCGGCCTGGGCCATGCGGACGGGATTGCCGACGCGGACCCGGGCACGAGCCATGGCGTCGGCGCCGCCTCGCAGATAGTCGCGGGCGGTTTGACCGAGGTCACAGGTCAGGTTGTAGGCACGCTCGATGGCCTTGCGATCGGACTTATCGCCGACGCGGGCGAACGAGAGCGCGTCCATGAAGGTGGGGTCGCCGATGCCCAGGCGCAGGCGGCCGACGGGAATGCGTGGGAGGTAGCGGTTGGAACGCGGGTCCAGGTCGCGCAACAGGCTGGCGACGCCGGCGACCTTTCGTTCCTGTGATTCGGCGCCTTCGGCCTCGGCAACCTCCTGAAGACGCGCAAAGACGCCGCCGACCGAGACGTTTCTGGCCCAGTCCTGGGCCAGCTCCCGCTGGCGCAAAGTCCACCAGGACGGATTGCCAACGGCGGTGTTCCAATAGATCCGGCCCTGGCCGAAGTGCGGTGGTCGAGCCGTCCGGCCGGGTCTACCGGCTGTCGCCAGTTCCCAACCACGGGGAGACGGCGGTGCGGCGGTTACTGACTCGGATGGCGTCAAGGCTTCAGCCGCAAGGCCCAAGTCGCCAGCCTCTCGGAACACGGCTTGAACTTCGTCCGGCTCGGCCTCGAACGCCTGGGCGATTGAGCGCAGGAGCAGGCGGCTGGCCATGCCGAACTCGAGGTCGACGAATTTGGGGACCAAGCGGCCCTGCATCAGGTAGGTGACCTGAGCGGCTTCCTCGGGGGTTACGCGCTGGTACAGCTCGGCCAGGATCTCGATCATGGCGTTGCGGCCGGACACCGCATCGATGCGTTCGAAGACTTCGGCCAGTTCGCGAAACGTCATTGGGGCCTACCCGAGAGCCGTGACGTGAAGTTGGTTGGCGCGCAGCCAGTCGTGGACGCCGCGCATGTCGTCGAAGGCATGGTAGGGAATGCGGTCGAGCTGGCAGCGCTCCGCCAGTTGCGAGCGGGCGAACAGGAGGTCGGCAGCCTGCGCAGCGGCCCAGTCGCTCATGCCGTCGCCGGCGTAGGCGACGCGCCAGCCCTGGGCTTGCAAGCTTCGGACCGGGCCGGCCTTCCAGCCGCCGCGGGGGTCGTGGCCGGGGCGTTCGTGGGGAAACTCGAGCGAGATCGAGCCATTCTGGAAGAAGAGCCGGTTGGACTGGAACGGCAGGTCGGACAGGCCGGCGCGGGCGAGCATGGGTTTGACGTAGGCGTCGAATCCGTCGCTGACGACCTGAACGGGTATGCCGCGCTCCGCCAGGTCGGCGACTAGCGGCGGGAAGGCCGGGTCGACGACGTACTGATCGACGAGCTCACGGAACCGTTGCTCATCCGTGTGGACAAGCGCGAATTGGCGGCGGGCGCGTTCGCTGGTGGGGATGTCGCCGCGGATCCATTCGTTGTCGATGTCGCGCCAGGTGGAGTCGGCGAAGGCGTCGAAGATGACGTGGCCCATGTCGTGAGGTGAGATGGTGCCGTCGAAGTCGAAGACGAAGGCCCAGCGGGCGGCTGTGTCGGTCAGGTCGCGGCCTCGAGCTTGGCGTAGCTGACGGCGAGCTTCTTGAGGCCGACGTCGCCCTCGAACATAACGGTGACTTCCTCGTCGAAGTTGGTGATCTGCCCGGCGACGATGAGGCCCTCGCCAAAGACCGGATGGCGGACGCGCTGGCCGTCCTGATAGGTGCGTTCAGTGGGCGGCTGGGGCTGATCGTCGTCATCCTCGACGCCGAAGCCGGACGCAACAACGGTCGGACGGGCGTCGAGGCGACGTCGGTACGTGAGCCGCTCGGATGGGATGTCCTGCAGGAAGCGGGACGGGAACCGCACGGGGGCGCCCCAGCCGGAGCGGTGGCGTGTGTAGGTGAGAAACAGGCGGTCCTTGGCGCGGGTGAGCGCCACATAGGCCAGGCGGCGTTCCTCGTCCATCTGGGCGGGTTCATCGTAGCTGCGAGCGTGGGGAAAGAGCTCCTCCTCAAGTCCGACCAGGATGACGACGCCGAATTCGAGCCCCTTGGCCGAGTGGGCCGTGAGTAGCGTGACCGCGTCGCCGCCGGTTGCCAAGTTGTCGACGTCGGCCACCAGCGCCGCTTCGCTGAGATAGCGGGACAGGCTTTCGCGTGGGCCGAGGCCGTCGTACTTGGTGGCGGCGGTCTGGAGCTCGACGACGTTTTCCCAACGCTCTTCGGGGCTGTCCGGATCGTTGTCCAGGACTTCGTCGTAGCCGGATTCGCGGACGACCGCGTTGACGAGGCCGCTGACGGGCACTTCGTCGGCCAAGGTGTCCAGGCGTCGAAGGAGCCGGCCGAGTTCAATCAAGGCACGCGTGGCGCGGGTTGGGAGCGGGTTGTCGAGGGTCGACTGGATGGCCTCGTCCGAGTCGGCGTCGGCGGCTAGAAGACGGGTCAGTTCGCCGGACGAGCGGCTGGTGCTTTCAGCCCATTCGCGCAGGACCTGCAGCGTCTTGGCGCCGATGCCGCGGCGCGGGGTGTTGGCGATGCGCTCGAAACTGACCAGGTCACGGGGATTGGCGATGGCCCGCAGGTAGGCCAGCACGTCGCGGACTTCGCGGCGTCCGTAGAACTCGGTGGCACCGACCAACTGGTAGGGCAGACCCTGACGGACGAACCATTCCTCGAGGGGCCGCGACTGGGCGTTGGTGCGGTAGATGATGGCGACTTCGTGGCTTGGGATGTCGTCGCCGCGCAGTTCGCGGATGAGGTTGCCGACCTGGCGGGCTTCGTCGTCTTCGTCGAAGGCCTCGATGATTTCGGGAGGCTGGCCGTCATCGCGCTCGGTCCAAAGGGTCTTCTCGGCGCGGTTGGCGACCTTCGAAATGATGGCGTTGGCTGACTCGAGGATGTGTCCGGTGGATCGGTAGTTGCGTTCCAGGCGGATGACGCGGGCGTCGGCGAACTGGGCTTCGAAGTCGAGGATGTTGCGGATGTCGGCGCCGCGCCAGGTGTAGATGCTCTGGTCGTCGTCGCCGACGACGCAGACGTTGCCGCGGCCCTCGGCGAGTTGCCTGACGAACTCGTACTGGGCGCGGTTGGTGTCCTGGTATTCGTCGACCAGGATGAAGCGGTAGCGGTCCTGGTAGAAGGCGCGGATCTCGGGAAACTCGCGGAAGATGCGGACGCAGAAGGCGATCATGTCGCCGAAGTCGACGCCGTTGGCGCTGTCGAGCAGGCGCTGGTAGCGGTGGAAGACCTGCGCGACGGCTTCCTCGAAATAGCCCTCGGAGCGTTCCGCGTAGACGAAGGGGTCGGCCAGTTCGTCCTTGGCGCGGGAGATGGCGTTGCGGATGGCGACGGGGCTGATGGTAGTGAGGCCGATGCCGACATCGCCCATGGCCTGCTTGACGAGGCGCAGCTGGTCGTCGGCGTCGTAGATGGTGAATTCGGGCTCGCGGCCCAGGTTGTGGATGTCGCGGCGGAGGATGCGGAGGGCCTGGCCGTGGAAGGTGCCGACATTGACGCCGCCCGCCACACGGCCGACCAGGTCGACGATGCGTTCGCGCATCTCGTTGGCGGCCTTGTTGGTGAAGGTGACGGCGAGGATGTTCCAGGGGGCGACGCCCTGGGCGATGAGGTTGGCTACGCGGCTGGTGATGACGCGGGTCTTGCCGGAGCCGGCGCCGGCGAAGACGAGCAGCGGGCCGTGGACGTGGTCGATGGCGGCGCGCTGCTGGGGGTTCAGGCCGCTGAGATCGAGGGGCAGCAGGCCGGCGGCCTGGGGGTGGTGGGTGGCGCTCACGGGCGATTCTAGGGCACCGGTGAAGAGCGGGGCGTGGGGCGGGAAATGGGGCGGGTTCGCGCACGTAAGAGTTTTTTCCAAAAAACTCTTGAGGCGCCGGGGGCCGTCGTCCGGCGAGGGAATGAGGACGGAATGGGCCGAAGTGGCGAGTACGGCTTGGCGCGCCAGAGCGCAGTGGCCGTGAAGGGCAACCGAGGGCGAGCACCGGCGCTGCCGGGTGACGCCGGGCGAGGGATCGGCGACAGCGAGCGGCGGGTGGCTGAGGGACATGCGCGGTAGGAGTTGCGGAGACATCGGAATGATTGTACACTTTTGGCATACAGACCGCAAGCACCGTGGCCTGGGACTGCCGGCGAGGGATGGCTACCAGGCCACGGTAGCCCGTGGCGTTGTGTGCGCCGGCGGGTGGGATGGGGGAACCAGGCCCGTCGGCTCGGGGCCCTATGCGCCGCGGCTTGCGGGGTCAGGCGATCTGCCCGTGGCGCTGGGGGCGGCAGAGCGCAGGGTCGAGCAATCAGGCTCGGGAGTCCGTGGCGTTGTGTGCTGTGGTATGGGGCGTTGGGTGGTCAGGCGGGTGGGGGCAGGAGTGGGTGGATGCGGACGGTTACGTTGAGGTGGCTTTGGCCGGCGCCGCGGAGGACGCCGCGGGTGGGGGAGACGTCCTGGTAGTCGCGGCCGACGGCGACGCGGACGTGGCGCTGGTCGGCGAGGGTGCGGTTGGTGGGGTCGAAGCCGATCCAGCCGAGGCCGGGCAGGCGGCATTCGGCCCAGGCATGGGTGAAGGTTGACGGCGCCTGCTCGCCTTCGGCGCCGGTGACGTGCAGGTAGCCGGACACGTAGCGGGTCGGGATTCCCCAGGAGCGGGCGATGGCGATCATGACGTGGGCGTAGTCCTGGCAGACGCCGCGGCCGGTTTCGAGGATGTGGTCGATGGGAGAGATGACCGAGGTGCTGCCGGGGCTGTAGGTGAAGTTGTCATGCAGCGCGTCGGACAGGCAACGCAGGCTCTCCAGCGGATCGTCTTGCACACGGATGCCGCAGCGGCGCATGAAGGCGGAGAGTGCGGCCGACGGCGTCGTGAGAGCGCTGGGGCGGGTGAAGTCCCAGTCGGCGAAGGCGTCACGCTCGGCGTGGATGGCCGTCCAGGCAGCGGGGCCCAGCGATTCGGGCAGGAGCGGCGACGGACGAATCTCGATAACGCACGAGGCCGAGATGGCAAGGGCGGCGTGCTCGCGATGGAGATTGAGCACGTGCCGGGTGTTGCCAAAGGCGTCGGTCTCAACGTTGAGGGTGGATGAGGGATCGGTGGAAACCGCGAACCGCACAAGCCGTTGACCGCCGTCGCCGCGCGGCTTGAGGCAGAGACGCATGACGCAGGAGCGAGCCGGTGCGGTGTAGGAATAGCGCGACTCGTGCTCGATCTCGTAGCGGACGGCAACCGCCATAGCGTCAGCGAGCGGGAACGTCGTGAAGCGGATAGTTGAAGAAGGAAGCCGTCACCAGGTCGTGGAGGTCTCTTCCGTGCGCCGTGAGCTGTTGGAGCAGGGCTTTCAGGTCGTCCTGATCCAGCCACGCGTAGTTGACCAGGGCACTCATGCGGCCGACGAGTCGGTGGGCGGCGCCGGCGGCCTGTGTATCGGGACTGGCGGCGGTGTCGGTGAGTTCGGCGGACAGCCTGTGCAGCGTCCGGGCGAGTGAGTCGGGCAGCCGCGCATCGGTGGCGAGCAGGTCAAGGGCCTGCCGCGGCTCGACCGTGAGACCATAGGTCCGGTCGTAGACCTCCAGCGCGTGATACAGGCGCAGGAGGCCAGTCCAGGCAACTTCGGACACATCGTGGGTGAGTTCGGCAGCCACGATCTGGGCATGCAGCAGCGCGGATGAGAGTTGCACCCGCTCGATCGCGCGACCGAGGTTGAGAAACCTCCAGCCTTCGTCGCGGTACATCGTGGCCGCGGCCACGCCGGCGAAGGTGTCGATGTCAGCCACCGTCTCCGCATAGAAGCGTTCGGGCGACGCCGCCCAGATGTCCTGGATCGTCATGCCCTGAATGCGCAGATAGGTTCGATTCAGGCAGGTCCACATCTCGGCGCTGAGACAGTGGCGTACGTGCCGTGCGTTTTCTCGTCCATTCGAGATTCCGCTCCACACCGAGTCCGAGTTGGTGGGTTCGAACGTGAGGTCGTCGGCGAGCGTGTATGAGTCCGCCAAGGTGTAGTCGTCCTGGGCGAGGAGTTCGAGGCTGCCGACCGGCGGTTGGCGGTGCAGGGTTCCGTAGACGCGCAGCCAGCCGAAGTGAATCTCGCCGACCGGCCGATCAACCAAGGCCTCCGTCTGCAGGCGCAGCAGGCGGCTGAGGTGCTGGGCGCGCTCCAGGTAGCGGCCCATCCAGTAGAGACCCTCGGCGCTGCGCGACAGCATGCGGCTTAATTCTCCAGCACCCAGAGGTCCTTGCCGCCGCCGCCCTGGCTGGAGTTGACGACCAGGCTGCCACGCCGCAGAGCGACGCGACAGAACGCGCCGGGCACGATGCGAGTCTCGCGGCCATGCAGCACAAAGGGGCGCAGGTCGACGTGGCGAGGTTCGATACGGCCATCGATGAGACAGGGCGCCCGCGACAAGGCAAGCACGGGTTGTGAGATGAAGTCGGCAGGGTTCGCTCGAACCTGCTCCGCATACTCCGTGCGCTCGGCCGGCGTGGCGTGCGGGCCGATCAGCATGCCGTAGCCGCCGGACTCGCCAACGCGCTTGACCACGAGGTTGGCCAGATTGTCGAGGGTGTATTCGAGCCCTTCGGGGTTACGACACAGATATGTCTCGACGTTAGCGATGACCGGTTCTTCCGCCAAGTAGTAGCGAATCATGTCCGGAACATAGGCGTAGACACTCTTGTCGTCGGCCACTCCGGTACCCGGAGCGTTGGCCAGCGTGACATTGCCCTGCTGGCAGGCGTGCATGATTCCCGGGACGCCAAGCAGGGAGTCCTCGCGGAAGACGACGGGGTCGATAAAGTCGTCGTCGATGCGCCGGTAGACGACGTCGACCCGCCGCAAGCCAGCGGTCGTGCGCATGTAGACGACGCCGTCGTCCACCAGGAGATCGCGCCCCTCGACCAGCTCCGCGCCGATCTGCCCGGCCAGGAACATGTGCTCGTAGAAGGCCGAGTTGAAGACGCCGGGGGTTAGCAACGCGATGGTCGGGTCGGATGTTCCAGCGGGCGACAGTTCCTCGAGGGTTGTGCGGAGGACTTGCCCGTAGTGCTCGACTTCCTGAACCCGCGAGGCGCGGTAGAGGCGTCGGAAGCTGGCTTTGACGGCTTTGCGGTTGGCGAGCATGTAGGCAACGCCCGAGGGCACACGCAAGTTGTCTTCGAGGACCTTGAAGCCCTCGTTGGTGCGGACGAGGTCGGTTCCGCAGATCGCGACCCAGACGCCATGCGGCGCCTCGAAGCCGCGCATTTCGATCCGGTACTGGGGGCAGCCGCGCACGACGTCGACCGGAATCACGCCGTCCTGGACGATGCGGGCGGGGCCGTAGACGTCGGCCAGGAAGAGGTTGAGGGCCTTGAGGCGTTGGGTCAGGCCGGTCTCGAGTTCGCGCCACTCGCCGGCCGAGAGCACGCGCGGCAGGCAATCAACGGGGATGATGCGTTCGTCGCCCTCTTCGTCGCCGTAGACCTTGAACGAGATGCCCTCGCTGGAGAAGGAGCCGGTGACTTGTTCCTGGATATCGCCAAGGTCGGCCGCGGACGTCGAGGCTAGTGCCTGATGAAGTCCCTGATAGTGACTCCGGGCGCTTCCATCCGAGTGGAACATCTCGTCATAGATGTGCGCGTCAAGTTCATACTTCCTGAAGTCCATACGGGTGTTTTATCCGGTAGCGTTCACGCGCTCTTTTGCAAAATTAGCGCGTGGTGACCCGTGCACAGGTTGCGGTCACGGCCATCCGTGCACTCCCGACGGCGAATTGAGCGGCAGTTTATCGGATACGGGGAGACCTGCCTGAACTGCCGCAGCCAAGCTGACGGCAGACAGGGGCGGTCGCGCAGCGACGTCATTCGCCACCAGTCTGAGCGCCGGCCCTGCCGGTCATGAGAGAACTTTGCGTAACCGAGGCTTGGTTGCGCGGAAGACCCCTCACCTCAACCCTTGTAGGTTCCCGAAGCTCTGGATTCGCCAGGGTGACAGTGCAGGGGCCGGGACAGACCGATCTGCCCTGGGTCGTTGGAGACCGTGGGAGAGCAGGGTCGTCCCGGCCCTGACGCTGGCGCAGAGCCCGAACAGGTGCCGGGGCCGTGACGACGAGCCCGAATCTGCAAGGCAGGGCGTGTCGCCAGCGTGGCCGGAGGGTACCCAATGGCAGCTCCCACGGACGTCGCGGTCGGGATCGATGTGGCCAAGGCCCAGTTGGACATCGCGGTCGAGCCCAGCGGCGCGACCTGGACGGTGCCGCGCTCGCGGGGCGGGTTGCGGCGCTTGCAGGAGCAGCTCCAGGCGCAGCGGCCGACCCGCATCGTGCTGGAAGCCAGCGGCGGCTACGAGCGGCTCGTAGTGGCCACCCTGGCCGCGGCCGGCCTGCCGGTGGTCCGGGTCAATCCGCGCCAGACCCACGACTTCGCGCGGGCCCTCGGGCGCCTGGCCAAGACCGACCGGCTGGACGCGCAGGTCCTGGCCCGCTTCGCCGCTGAGGTGCGGCCGCCGGTGCGGCCCCAGCCCTCGAAGGTGGTCGAGGACCTCCAGATCCTCAGTCGCCGGCGCCGCCAACTGGTCAACGACCGCGCGGCCCAGCAGCAGCAGCAGCGCCAGGACTGCGCCCACCTGGACCTGGGCTTCGACCCCGTGGTCGCTGCGCTGACCGCGGCCCTCGCCACGGTCGAGCGCCAGCTGGCGGCCCTCGTCCAGGCCGAGCCGACGCTGCGCGCCCGCGCCGCCTGGCTGCGCAGCATCCCCGGCATCGGCCCCGTGGCCGCCGCCACCTTGCTGGCCGAAGTGCCCGAACTGGGGGCCTGCTCCCGCCAACAGGTCGCCGCCCTGGTCGGGGTCGCGCCCTTCAACCGCGACAGCGGCGCCTGGCGCGGACGCCGCAGTTGCTGGGGCGGGCGCGCCCAGGTGCGCGCCGCGCTCTACATGGCCGCTCTGACGGCCGCCCGCCGCAACCCCCACCTCCACGCCTTCTATCAGCGCCTCCTCGCCGCCGGCAAGCCAGCCAAGGTGGCCCTCGTCGCCTGCATGCGCAAGCTTCTCGTCCTCTGCAACGCCCTCTGCCGCGACCGCACCCTGTGGGACCCCACCATGGCCTAACCCTTGACCCCCAACACAGGTGCTCT